>JBKAGZ010000016.1:0-1135 GCA_046290645.1 Hyphomicrobiales bacterium | reverse complement strand
TAGCCAGGGAAGAACTTGCGCTCGGTGTCGACCTTGCGGCCACGACGCACTTCCATGCGCTCACACCATGCTATCAGAAGCATGCGCGGGCATAGCGGTCAACGACCGCGCCGGTTGCGCTCCTCGTCTCGCTGCTGTTTTTCCTGCAGCAGTTCCCGCAGGCGCTGTTTTTCCAAATCGCTCACCTGAGCGTAGTTGGTGAGTTTGAGTTTGTCGACTTGCTCGGCAAGTTTTGATTCCCGTGGCAGCCGGTGTGCCAGGCTGTGCATGATGTCAGTGAACTGCTGCTCTATCCCCTCGGTGGGAATCAGTCGCTCCTGGCCAGCCAGGCGATTGAGCAGGTCGCCCTCGGGAGTGCCATACCAATGACCCAGCAGCATGCCCGTGTTCGATTCGGGACGGCGTTGTACCAGCTCTATCAGTGCCTGAAGGAGCCTGGCGTCCTCGCCATTGTGGCAGTCCAGTCCGGCTGTCTGGACGTTGCGCGCGATTTCCGGTTTGTGCAGGATAAGCGCAATAGCGCTCTGCGCCAGATTGGAGTAGCCCGGCAGCGTCGTGGGAAAAGGGGCTCGCTGGCGAGGCGGTGACGGCTCGTGTTCCCGCTCGGGGTAGTCGTCGAAATCACCAAACTGAGGCTGCGGAGCCTCTTCCGGAGCCCCGGGGAAAGGCGAGCTGTCTGCGTTGTGCGCGGAGTCCATGCGCTGCCCGGAATCGGGTGCCCCGCCCGAAGCAGCTGGTATCGCGGCCTCCAGGCGCATCAGGCTAGCCAGTTCAATGCCGGTTCGGTCGGCCAGTGCCTTAAACATCAGTTCCCTGTATACCCCCTGGGGCAACTGTCGCAGGTAGGGCAGGGCCAGTTTGCTGAGGCGGGCGCGGCCATCGAGGCTGTCCGTGTCCAGTTCCCGGGCGATGGCGTCGAACAGGAAGCTCTCCAGCGGCTGCGCATGCCTGAGCAACTCAGCAAACTGCTCTGCGCCACCGCTGCGCACTGCGGTGTCCGGGTCTTCTCCTTCTGGCAGGAGCAGAAATCTCGCCTGGCGCCCGTCCTCCATGCAGGGCAGCGTGGCCTCCAGGGCGCGAAACGCTGCCTTGCGACCGGCCTCATCCCCGTCAAAACAGAAGATGACTTCCGCGC
>JBKAGZ010000015.1:0-2246 GCA_046290645.1 Hyphomicrobiales bacterium | reverse complement strand
ACGACTGGGATTTCGACTACGTTCTGCTCGACTTTTTGGGCGACGTTGTCTGCGGCGGTTTCGGCCTGCCAATCGCCCGCGACATGTGCCAGAAAGTGATCGTCGTCGGCTCGAACGATCTTCAATCGCTCTATGTGGCCAACAATGTCTGTTCGGCGGTGGAATATTTCCGCAAGTTGGGCGGCAATGTCGGTGTCGCAGGCATGGTCATCAATAAGGATGATGGCTCCGGCGAGGCATCGGCCTTCGCCGACAGCGTTGGTATTCCAGTGCTGGCCTCGATCCCGGCTGATGATGACATTCGTCGCAAGAGCGCCAACTACGACATTATCGGCAAGCCCGGTGGCGACTGGGGTCCTCTGTTTGAAGAGCTCGGCAAGAACGTTGCCGAAGCACCGCCGAAGCACCCCACACCACTGACCCATGAACAGTTGCTCGATCTCTTCAAAGGCAAAGAGAGTGACAATGGGTATACGCTGGAACCGGCGTCCTATGCCGATATGTGCGGCGTGAATTACGTCGAAAAACCTTCCCTTGAAGTTGTGTACGACGAGGTTTGAGGGTGAGTGCCATCGATCATCTTGACCGGTCTAACCCTTCTGACACTGAGGGTCTTGCGGGCGGATTTTCCGCCGGTGATCGCGAAGTGCACGAGGTGGTTTATGATGACGCCGGGCAGGTGTTGATCGACAATGTGCCGCTCGATAACGCACCGTCTGACCCGACTCCGGCTGAGCCTGTTGATATCGCGCCGACTGCTGCAGCCGATGGCTGCCATGCCGGCAAAGACACCATGCTGGAAGCTGCCAAGCAGGCAGGCCAAAGCGAGATGCTTGACCAGTTCGCAAAGGACTATCCGGTCGGACCGCACGATCAGCCGCAATCCATGTGTCCGGCCTTTGGATCTTTGCGGGTCGGACTGCGGATGAAGCGCACGGCCAGCGTGCTCTCCGGCTCGGCCTGCTGTGTCTATGGCCTCACCTTCACTTCGCACTTTTACGGGGCTCGCCGTTCGGTCGGCTATGTGCCGTTCAACTCCGAGACCCTGGTGACCGGCAAGCTGTTTGAAGACATCCGCGAGGCTGTCTTTGAGATGGCGAAGCCTGAGGACTATGACGCGATTGTCGTCACCAATCTTTGTGTGCCGTCGGCCTCCGGAGTACCGTTGCGGCTGTTGCCCAAAGAGATCAATGGTGTGCGCATTGTCGGCATCGATGTGCCGGGCTTCGGCATTCCGACCCACGCCGAAGCCAAGGATGTTCTGGCTGGCGCGATGCTGAAATATGCGCGCAACGAGGTCATGAGCGGCCCTGTTCAAGCGCCTGATACGCCGAAGTCCGACAAGCCGACGGTCACGCTTGTGGGCGAGATGTTCCCCGCTGACCCCGTGGTGATAAGCCAGCTGCTGGCGCCAATGGGGCTGGCCGCCGGGCCTGTCGTGCCGACGCGCGAATGGCGCGAGCTTTATGCCGCGCTCGACTGCGCAGCAGTTGCTGGCATCCACCCCTTCTACACCGCTTCGTTCCGTGAGTTCGAAGCTGCCGGCCGCCCTGTGATCGGGTCCGCGCCGGTGGGCCGTGATGGCACGGCTGATTGGTTGCAGGCCATTGGCCGCGCCTGCGGCGTGTCGGCTGATACGATCGGCGCCGCCCAAAATGCCATCATGCCTGCCATTGAAGGCGCGCTTGCGGCGATGCCGATCAACGGGCGCATCACGCTTTCTGGCTATGAAGGTTCCGAACTGCTGGTCGGCCGTCTGCTGGTCGAAAGCGGTGCTGATCTTCGCTATGTCGGCACGGCACTCCCCAAAACGCGCTTCTCCGATCCCGATCGCGAATGGCTGGAAGCCCAGGGCGTGCACGTTCAGTTCCGCGCTTCGCTGGAACAGGATCTGGCGGCGATGGCAGAGTTCGAGCCTGATCTGGCGATTGGCACGACCCCGGTGGTGCAAAAGGCCAAAGAGCTTTCGATCCCCGCACTTTACTTCACCAATCTGATTTCTGCCCGTCCTCTGATGGGACCGGCCGGTGCCGGGTCCCTGGCGACCGTCATCAATGCCGCGCTCGCCAACAAAGAGCGCTTCGACACGATGACCGCCTTCTTCGAGGGTGTCGGCAAAGGTGACACGGCGGGTGTCTGGGAAGGCATGCCGAATGTGCGCCCGGACTTTAAGAAGAAGTACGCGGCGCGCGTTGCCTCCAAAACCAAAAAAGTCGTGGAGGGCTCAGTCGGATGCTAGTTCTCGA
>JBKAGZ010000014.1:0-2319 GCA_046290645.1 Hyphomicrobiales bacterium | reverse complement strand
AGACAACGTCGCCCAAAAAGTCGAGCAGAACGTAGTCGAAATCCCAGTCGTGGAACCCGAGTTTCTCAAGGGTTTCAAAGCCATGAATGATGCCGCGTCCGCCGCAGCCGCGACCCACTTCCGGGCCACCAAGCTCCATGGCGTAAACACCATCGCGCTTGAAGCAGACATCGCCCACTTCGACTTCCTCGCCAGCAGCCTTCTTCTTCGACGAGGTCTCGATGATGGTTGGCGTGGAATGCCCACCAAACAGCAAAGAGGTCGTATCGGATTTGGGATCGCAGCCAATCAACAGCGTTTTCTTGCCCTGCTGCGCCATCATGTAGGAGAGGTTCGCGAGCGTGAACGACTTACCGATTCCGCCCTTGCCGTAGATCGCGATGATCTGCGTTTCTTTGGTCACCGGCCCGGTGTGGACGTCGTCAGGCTCTTGCGCCGCCTCAGCGCGCACCGAAGCCTGCGTATCGATCAGCGTGTGCTGGGTCGGCGCGTCGGCGGCCTCAACACTTGAAATCTGGCTGGCGTCTTCGAGCATAGACGTCATGCGGCATTCCTCCAGTCGAGAACCATTTTCAGGCAATCGGGATCGCCAAAGGCTGTGCGGTAGGCACGATCAGCGGCGTCTGCCGGTTCATTGTGTGTGATCAGCCCGTCCAGCGAGAGCTTGCCCGCATCGATGAGGCCAAGAACGGCGTCCAGATCGCCAGGCTGCCACTCAGCAGCAACGCGCAAGCGCGCCTCGCGCATAAAGGCGGGTGGAAAGGCGAACTGCAGCGGCTTGTCGTAAAAGCCAGCGAGCACAATCTGTCCGCCGCGCGACAGGCGCTCGATAAGGGAATCGAGCAACGTACTGTCGCCGCTCACATCGTAGATTGCGCGGTAATCCCGCCGCTCATCCTTATCGGGGTGTACGACCGCATAGCCCTCTGCCCCTTCCGCACGCTTGGCGTTGGTCTCCCAAACAATGGGTGCCTCATCGGCAAGGTTGGCAGCGATCCTCGCCAACAAACGACCGAGCACGCCATGCCCGACAATGAGATCGGGGAGCACGGCGTCAGGGGCTGCGAGTGCGTGATAGGCCGTTGCGGCCAGTGCCAGCAGAACACCTTCGCGACCGAGATGATCATGGATCGTTGGTGCTCGCTGAGAGGCGACAACCACACGGGCAGCTGAGCCGCCGAACAGGCCGCGCACATCGCCGAAACAACGCGCACCCGGCACAAAAACCGTCTCGCCGATCCGATTGGTGACGTCCGATCCAGCATCGACCACCCGGCCAACCGATTCGTAGCCGGGCACCAGCGGATAGCCCATGCCAGGGAAATCGGGCATCCGCCCGCTCCACAAGAGCCTTTCGGTACCAGCGCTGATTCCGCTCCAATCCACATCGACCACAAGATCCTCTGATCCCGGCGCAGAAAGCGCCAGCTCACGGACGCTCAACGTCTCAGGAGCCTGGAGAACAACGGCTTTGGTGGAAAGAGTTAGGGCCACGAGGTCAATGTTTTCGGTTTGGAGGTCATTTCAACATACTGACACTCTAGATTGACACATCAATCTGTCAAGTACGTTTGACACTCACCTTTCGGTTTTTCCCTTACACCGTACGGGCAACCAGCACCCGGGTGAGCAGCGGGTTGTCGGTGCGCGGGCTTCGAATGTGACCGAAACCGGTTTGTTCCAGGAAAGAGCGTAACTCGGCTTCCGTGCGCGGACGCCCACTGCGCATGGCAAGCAGATAAAAGCCGAAATAGGCGTCGCCAGCTTTCTCAGCCCCCACCGTGCCAGCCATCGGTTCGGCGACGAGAAGAGTTTGTCCGACGTCAAGCGCAGCACGCACCTGCCGCAGCAGATGCAGCGCTTTGTCATCATCATGATCATGAAGAATGCGCACGAGCGAGATGATGTCTGCACCCTTGGGCAGAGAATCGGCGAAGAAATCGCCACCCTTCGCATCGAACCGGGCGTTGTGCGCGGAGGTTGCCAAGCGGGTCTTGGCGCGCTCCGCGACAGCAGGCAGATCAAACACCGTTGCATGCAAGCTCGGCGTGCGCTCAAGGGCCGCCTGGGCGAACCGCCCCTCGCCGCCGCCCACATCCATCAGGCGCTGATGGTTGGTGAGCGGATAGGCATCGAGAACCTCATCGCTGATGAAACTTTGCGAAGCGGCCATAAGGCGGCTGTAGTCGGCAACCGAGCCGCTGGGCAGATCGTCCGGCGCGCCGCTCTGCGCATAGGCCCAATAGCGCGAAAGAGCCGTCGGGCTCTTCTGGTCTTTCAACAGCGCCACCGGATCGCGCAGATCCTCGTAGAGAATTT
>JBKAGZ010000013.1:0-10031 GCA_046290645.1 Hyphomicrobiales bacterium | reverse complement strand
TGGAAGGGCCATCGCTCAACGGATAAAAGGTACTCCGGGGATAACAGGCTTATCTCCCCCAAGAGTTCACATCGACGGGGAGGTTTGGCACCTCGATGTCGGCTCATCGCATCCTGGGGCTGGAGCAGGTCCCAAGGGTTTGGCTGTTCGCCAATTAAAGCGGTACGCGAGCTGGGTTTAGAACGTCGTGAGACAGTTCGGTCCCTATCTGCTGTGGGCGTAGGAATATTGAGAGGATCTGTCCCTAGTACGAGAGGACCGGGATGGACAGACCTCTGGTGGACCTGTTGTGGCGCCAGCCGCATTGCAGGGTAGCTATGTTTGGAACGGATAACCGCTGAAGGCATCTAAGCGGGAAACCAGCCTCAAAACCAGTACTCCCTTGAGAGCCGTGGAAGACCACCACGTTGATAGGCCGGGTGTGGACGCGCAGCAATGCGTGAAGCTTACCGGTACTAATTGCTCGATTGGCTTGATTGCTCTCATTACACCATACACATGTACGAATATCCGATGGTTCAGCGTTACCCGCGCTGATCATCACTCACTGAACAGTTCCTGATCTGCCGATCAGGTTATAGACCAAAATCACAACCCCATTCTTTGCCGGCCTGGTGGCTTGAGCAGAGAGCCTGCACCCGATCCCATCCCGAACTCGGACGTGAAACTCTCTAGCGCCGATGGTACTTTGTCTTAAGGCACGGGAGAGTAGGTCGTTGCCAGGCCTGCAAAGAATGGGGTTATCGTCTCATCATCACTTCTTAAAACCCGCTCTGGTTCGCCAGGGCGGGTTTTTTGTTGTGTGGTTGGCGCGAAATCAATGTGCCGAAAACCACGTCTTGGAAAATCGATGATGTAAGTATGCCTGCCAAGTGCGCAAGCTGTCCTTCTTCATAAGAGATGTGAATTGTTGCCATTGGCCAGCGTGCGGTGGGCATTGTGACGACATTTATCCACGTTCATCTGATCTCGGCCATACTTCTCTCTTTTCTCTGACCTAGGAGAGGCCATGCTGGATCAAAACGATTGCCCCAGGATCAGAGACAACATTCGACACGTCAATGGTGAACTTGGGCGGTTCCGAGGTCTACTCAGACAGGCGGATGCCGACCAAGGCCGTTTGCGCTCCGAGATAAGGGAAGCTGAGTCTCGCGCAAGAGATTTACGTAACGCGGAGATATTGCTAGGAGGCGTACCGGCCAGCCGGGTAGTGTTGCAGATTATGCGGGACTTGGGCGTTTCCAGCCTCGCTGCGGCGCAGGATGCTCAGGCGCGCGTGATCGACACTTTGCTGGAAAGACTGCGAGCAACTGAGACGACGGCGCGCGATGCGCGCGAAGGTGTTCGGGGAGTAACTGACAATCTCCAAGCAGCACAACGCGCTTTCAACGGGGTTGGCTGCAATTGGTAGGTAGCCTACGCTTTTGGATCACAACGCCGCTTGTTTCTTGAAAGGGCGTGGCAGTCGCGCGCAAAAGGTATGCCTAGCAATGCTAAAGTTCATAAGAGTTGGCGCGTGTTGCGCAGCTTTCGTGAGCGGGCTGACGGGTACTCTTGCCGTATCGTCGCCTTGGCTGACGCCTGAAGTGCGAGCCTACTTCAATGGCGACCAACCCTCCCCATTTGTCATACCTGAGTTTTTTCCCGAGCGTGACTGGATTGCTGAGCGCTCGCATGAATTGGCACGAGAACTGCGACCGTTCTCGGGCGCTCAGAACTGGACGTATGACGCTATTTTGAAGGACATCTGGTTTTCGCTTAGTGGTGTTAGCGTCAGCTCGTGGTCGCTAAATGCGAGGGACGCCTACGATGCTGCGATTGCCGTCAATGACTGCGATCGGGCCCTCTCTCTGTTTTGGGATCAAGCTGTCCGTGGGCTACCCTATCTGGAGGGGGTGCGAGGCGATTATCGGCTTGAAGAAGAAATACGATGGAGACTGTTTTCCGCTGATATTTTTTCCGGTTTGCCCGAAGACTGGTTGCTACCAGCGGACCTGTTCGACCACCGCTATCTTGCGGCTTGTCTGGCATTCGAGGACGCGCAGTTCATCGACCGCTTGATCTTAGATTGGGCAGGAAGAGCCGATGACGACGCGATTACACGACCGTTTGTATCCTATCCTCAGCTTATTGCCGCTCTTGGCTCCATACATACGGCGCGGGACAGCAATTTCTGGCACCTCATCGATATGGCGACGCGGAGCACTGAGGCAGGTTACGGCCCCGCTGGCCTTCTCTTTGTCGAACTCGCGCTGGAGCTGGACGGCATCGCGGTTGCCGATGACATCCTTCACATGCTTTTGCTGCGCGCCGAGGCGACGTGGCCGGAGCATGACGAGGCGCGGCCCTTGCCGGTGGAGCAATCGCGTATCGCGGAGCTTTTGCCGGTCACCACGGCCCGTCTTTCAGCAGGCGATCTGACGCGTGTTGAGCAGTGTTTTTTGACCGATGAGCCTTACAACCGGTTGCTTTTGGGTGAGGCCGCCTACGCCCAACTGCCCGCTGAGCAGCATTGCCAGCCTTGATCAGTGCCGTCTTGGCCAAGACGCAAACAGGTGTGCTTCCTATCACGCGCTGATTGCCCGCCTTATGGTATCCTCTGATCTGATTGTTGATTGCTGCCCAGTTTAGCAGCGCTCAATCGACGGGTTGAAATCATCATGCGTTGACAATGATCAGCCCGCTCCTTCTCCCCCTGTACTAGTTCGCAAGTTGAGTTCTGCTTGGTGACATTGTCACGGTTACCAGAACTCAACTGTGCAACCTGTGCCGCATTCGTTTCGCCGTTACCAAAAAGATTCTGGCTTGGACGTCGCCTGTGTCGCGATGACCGCAACAGAGCGAGGCGATTGCGCACATCGGGAGTGGACACATGCTTGATAGACGACAATTTTTGGCTGCAACCGCGCTTGCCGGTATGGCTGCTGGGTTGGCGCCCACGGCTGGGGTGGCCCAAACCGCGCCTATTTCGACCAATGCGCGGATCATCATCATTGGTGCTGGTGCTGCTGGAACGGCTCTCGCCAATCGCTTGGTGCGCCGCCTCGATGGCGCAAGCATCACCATCATCGATCCGCGTGCCAATCACCTCTATCAACCGGGGCTGACACTGGTGGCAGCGGGCTTGAAACCTGCCGACTATGTCGTGTCCGAGACAACCGATTGGTTGCCGTCAGATGCTTCGCTGGTCACCGAGGCTGTTGTGGCTGTCGATGCGGTCAGCCGCACGGTCGATACCGCCGATGGCCAAAGCCACAGCTATGACTGGCTGGTTGTCGCACCGGGCTTGGTGCTCGATCATGATGCCATTGAAGGCTTTTCCCTGGATATGGTCGGCCAGAACGGCATCGGCGCGCTTTATGCCGGGCCGGACTATGCAGCGCGCACCTGGCAAGCTGCCTCGCAGTTTATCGACGAGGGCGGCGTCGGCCTTTTCACGCGGCCAGCCACGGAAATGAAGTGCGCCGGTGCACCGCTCAAGCACACATTTCTTATCGAAGACCTTGCCCAGAAAGCTGGCAACCGCTCGCGCATGAACTTTGTTTATGCCGCGCCGCAAGGATCATTGTTTGGCGTGCCGATCGTGGCAGAGAAAGTGCGCATGCTGTTTGGCGAGCGCGATATTGCGCCGGTGCATAACTACACGCTGAAATCGGTTGATGCCGGTCGCAAGCGCGCGACATTCATCACGCCCAGTGGCGATGCTGAGATGGCCTATGATTATCTGCATGTGGTCCCACCGCAGCGTGCGCCGGACTTTGTACTGGAATCGGATTTGCCATGGGCCGACCGGTGGGTTGGCCAGGGCTGGCTGGAAGTTGATCCATCAACCTTGCAACATCGTCGCTACCCCAACGTGTTTGCGGTGGGCGATGTGGCTGGTGTGCCGAAGGGTAAGACAGCCGCCAGCGTTAAATGGCAGGTGCCGGTGGTGGAAGACCATCTAGTTGCGGCCATCGACGGGCGTGATGGCACTGAAGTCTACAATGGCTACACGTCTTGCCCGCTGATCACTCGTGTTGGGCGGGCGATGCTGGTTGAGTTCGATTACCAGAACAATCTCGTCCCATCCTTCCCAGGGGTCATCGCTCCGCTGGAAGAGCTTTGGATCAGCTGGCTGATGAAAGAGGTGGCGCTGAAAGCCACCTACAACGCCATGCTGCGCGGACGTGCCTAAGGGAGGGTAAGACCTATGAAAGAGCTAACACTTGGCACGCTGCTTGCCGTTTTTGAGGAAATCTTTGGCGCTGGCTTGTTCTGGGCGATGGTGGCGCTGGTTGTTGTTGTCACCGCAGCCTATCTTTTTGTGTTGATCCGCGACCGGTCAGTGAGTTGGAAGAAATTTCTTTTGGCCCAGCTCTCCATGCCCGTCGGCGCCATTCTGGCGGTTCTGTTCGTGCAAGCGGTCACCGACTCCTCGTTCGCCGACATTGGCGGCCCCGTCGATGTGATCATTCTGCTCGGCATTGCGTTGGTGGGCGCCATTGGAATGGCGATCCTGGTCTACACGCTGGAAGCATTGATCGGCAGTCGACGCACACAGACTGGGTGACGCGTATGACGTGCGCGCCTATGCGATTGCAATTGGGCTCAATCTACCGGAGATAGGATGCTGACGTTCACTTGAGTGCCAGCATGCCGCTTTCCATCTTTCTGATCACCCACAATGAGGCGGCCAGGCTTGGCCAGGTGCTTGAGGCCGTTGCCAGCCTCAGCGATGATTTGGTGGTCGTTGATTCAGGTTCAACGGATGGCACGATAGATATTGCCGAACGGCGTGGCGCACGCGTGTTTCATCGCGACTGGACTGGTTACGGCGCGCAGAAACGCTACGCTGAAGATCAGTGCGAGCATGATTGGCTTTTGAACCTTGATGCCGATGAGGTTGTGACGCCTGCTTTGATTGAAGAGATCAAGGCTCTGTTTGCCTCTGATGCTCTCAAGCCTGGGGCCTACAAGGTGCACATCCGCAATCTTTATCCAGGGGACACCAAGCCGCGCCCTTTCGCGACCGATTACAATGTTGTGCGGCTCTACCATCGCTCCGCTGGTCGCTATCGCGATGATCCGGTTTACGACAGGGTGGTGCTGCAAGATGGTGTTTCAGTTCAACAGCTTTCCTCGCCGATCTATCACCATTCGGTCACCAGCTGGTTCCATATGGTGGATAAGGCCAATCGCTTCACCAGCCACGAGATCGGTAAAATAGCTGCCAAACCGCGTTGGGAGCTGTTGGTACGCCTGGTCACTGAAATGCCTTTGCAATTTCTGCGGAACTATTTCTTGCGCGGTCATTGGTTGGGTGGCTGGAAGGGCTTTGTTTTCGCGCTTAACACCGCCTATCTGCGCACCTTGCGCATCGCCAAGGCGCTGGAAGAAAAAGACACGCAGAGCCATTAGCGCCAGGCTTATTGCTGCTGATGCTGCCCTGCAAAAAATCTGTCACAAATCATGCATTTGCCCCTTGTATTCATGGCGCAAGGCTCGTACATCAAGCCCTCGCACGATGGATCAGGCCTTTGTCATGACCTATCACCGTGCCGTGTCGCGGGGTGGAGCAGCCCGGTAGCTCGTCAGGCTCATAACCTGAAGGTCGCAGGTTCAAATCCTGCCCCCGCAACCACTTCTATTCAAACAAGGCATATGAATCAAAGGCTTAAACGGCGCGCGCTGATTGGGCCTCTTATTCCGTCTCAATAAATCAATCACTTAGCTTCGCAGGTTCAAATCACCCTGCAGCCAACCCACATGGCGGACCGGGAAGGAACGCGTGGATGTTTGGCTATCCGCGCCACGGCTCCTTATTGGGTTGACTGGTTGTACCAGGTGAACGGGTTTCCGCACTTGGCGGCATTGCGGACATAACTGAATGACGGCAACGCGGACCAAGCGGACATCTGTTTAGAAATCCGAAACGTCGGCACTGGAATCAAGGCACATATTGCTTGGATGATGCGCGGCGCTGGATCAGCTCTTAAGTCATTTCTTTGATCATAAGCCAAAGGAAGTTGCCGCCGGCGATCAAGGTCAGCACATCGACCCAAAAGCTATGTTTTGACGATCCCATTTTGCGTAGCGACATCCGCCCCAGGAAATTGCCGGGAATGGTGAGCAAACCCATCAAGAAACCCAGCAGCAAAAAATCCCAAGGTAGCTGGCCGATCGCACCGAAGGACCCAACGCGCGTGATGTTCACCGTCAGGGCGATGGCAGCAAACGTTGCCACAAAGGCCTCTTTGGTCAGACCATAGCCGAACATCAAGGGCACCAGCAGCATGCCCGGACCGATGGAAACGCCAGTCAGTGCGCCATGCATGAAACCAGCTGCTGCCATCACCGACTTGCGGGTCTTGAACTGCTTGCGAGCCGCCCAGTGGCGGTAAGGAATGGAAATGAGTACCACCACGCCCAGAATGCCGGAAATCCATGCTGCGCTGAGCGAGGCATAGATGTTGGTGGAGACGATGAGCGCAGGTACAGCCGGTACAACGATCAACAGATAGACGCCGCGGTGAAAGTCGCGCTTGTTGAACCATGCTCGTGAAAGATGGCTCATCAGCAGGGTCACGCTCATGACAGGCACAAGCGGCATCACCCCAATGATCGGGGCCAACAATGCCGCCAGAAGTATGCCACCGGCAAGCCCTGTCGCTCCGTGAATATAAGAGGTGACCAGCGCGCCAACCGCAATGATGATAATTTCAACGGTGGATAACGAGGCGAGAAGGCCCTCTTCCATCAGAGCTTGGAGCCGCCATTGTTGATCTTCTGCAACTTGGCGAGGACCTCCTCAGTGTCTTCACCGAGCCTTGGAATAGAGCCGCTTGGGTTGTGCGCATGGGGTTGGCCGACACGGAAAGGCAGACCCGGCACGCTCACTCCACTATTGAGGTCGGTGTGAAGATAACCGCGCTGCCTGGTATGATCATGATCCAGACTTTCGGGCAGACTGCGCAGCTTCGCTACTGGGACGCCCAACGCGGTCAACTCCTGTTCCCAGGTGTCGGCGCTTTTTTGCGATAGGGCTTCGATGATCTCCGCTTCCAGTTCGCCTGAATGTTCGCGCCGCTTACCGCGCTGCGCGAACCGTGGGTCTTCCAACCAGTTTGGCTTGCCAAGGCCCAAAGCCAACGCACGAAACTGACCCTCTTCGTTCACGCCCAAACTCAAAATACCTTGTTTGCACAGAAAACTACCAGCCCCAGGGCTTCGACTGTTGGCTGCATTGCCGCGCGGCTTGGGTTCATTGCCGGTCGCCAAATAGTCGGTGATGGTCGAGCTCATCAGCGTGTAGGCGGTCTCCAGCATCGACACATCGATGAAGGTGCCAAGCCCGGTTTTTTCGCGCTCATAAAGCGCTGCACTGATGGCAAAGCCAGCAGCGAGAGCAACCGAGTAGTCCATAATAGGCGCGCCGGTGCGCAAGGGACCCGTTTCCTTCGTGCCTGTCAGCGTCATAATGCCCGATGCCGCCTGTATGTTCACGTCATAAGCCGGGGCATTTTCCAGAGGTCCACCACGCCCGTAGCCCGTCATCGAACAGTGAATGAGCCGAGGGTTGATGGCGCGGGTGCTCACCTCATCTAGGCCCAGGGCTTTTGCTGTATCCGGCCTGTGGTTCTCGACAAACACATCCGCGGACGCGAGCAGGTCGCACATCACCTGGGAACCTTTGTGCGATGTCAGGTCTAAAGCCACAGAGGCTTTGCCAGCAGCCTGTGTGAGATAGGCCGTGCTCATGCCGTCTGCTGCGCGGGCCTGGTCTGTTCCGCCGCGATGGCGCATAGCATCGCCCTTACTCGGGCTTTCAACCTTAATGACCTCAGCACCCAGAAGCCCAAGGTAATAGGCGCAGGCAGGCCCGGCTAGCACGTGGGTGAAATCGATAACGCGAAGGCTAGCGAATGGGCTGCTCATGTGCCCTCGTACGTAACGTAAATTGGGCTGGACCACGCCACATGGCCGTCCTCAAAGGATACCCGTGCGTAAAGGGCTTTTTCCTTACCATCACCCAGCGCAATGGTCCGCTCGACGGTCATGCTGTTCTGATCAAGTCGCTCTGGCAGACGCTGGACAGAGAGGGTCTTGTCGATGCCACCACAGGCGAGCACCGCCGGTTCAATGCCAATGTCTGGGAGCGGCAGATTAAGCTCACCGAGGTTGGTGGTGATGGCGATGTGCGCATCCTCATCTTCGCGCGACAGCCAGACATCAATCGCACTGAAGCCGCCGGTTGTCATGCTGGTCCACTCGATAATCTCTTGCGAGATGAGGCGCGGCTGCTTGTCGGGATTGTAGAAGTTGATGGCCTTTATGAGCTCTACTTGCGCGCCGCTGATTTTGGCCTCTCCCTGCCACTTTACCAGCCGTCCGCGACCGCGTGTTTCCTGCCCCTTGCACATGATGCGCAAGCGCTGGCCTAGGTCGGATGCTGTGAACGGGCGGACCGTTTCCAGCAGGTTCACACCATCGAAAAGCTCTACCCGCTCCACCGGCGCATGGGCCAGCACAACCAGCTTGAAGGCTCCTTCGACAGCTGCAGTGCGTACAATGTCGCCCATGATCGCATGCTTGCTGTCCTTGCAAGCATCGGGAGAAAAGTCGGGGTTGCGATGGTAGATGCGAGTGGGCACATCGAACGTCATATCAGCGGACAAAAACAGCCGCGCCCCGGTTGTCGCATAATGGTGCCTGCGCCGGAACTGCTCGAACAGGCTGTCGCGCGTAAGCTCTGGCAGCAGGTGACAGGTCAGGCCACCGTAAGAGCCGAACTTTGCATCGCCTGGGTAGCTCGCGCCCGGCCGCCCCTTGTGCCCATCACTGGCTGCAACAATGCCAATCCGATGCCCGTTTTGCAGGCTCTGCTCGACGATCCAGTCAAACGTTCCCCAGGAGCTATGCACCTCTACCGATGGCTCCAACTGAGCATCATGAGCGTAGGACACATCGGCAAACCGCCCGCCCACATGGGGCACCACAATGACATCCTCGCCCTGCAGCGCGGCGAACAGATCTTTCACATCATGGCAGTCATTTTCCGGGTGGTTGGTATCACTGATCAGTGCCCGGCTTGAGCGATAAATCGGCCGCCCTTCGCTACGGTACCAGATGTTGTGATCGCCACCCAGACCGGTATTGCCCGACCATTCATAACCCGGCAGGCACAGGAACTCGCCCTCCACATTGAACTCATCTGCCAGTGCGTTGATCTCATCCCAAAAGGCGTCAGACACCTGAAAATCATTGGCCTGATGGCCCGTGATGTCGACAAAGCTTTTGTCGCGGGCGAACGCGAAATATTCCCGCGCCGTGCCGGTGCCGATGCTCTCGCCGGACTGGCCATGCATGTCCGACCAATAGTGCGCGAACGGGCTTTCAGTAACGCGCAGCGGGTTGGAACTAGTGAGTTTGGTCTGCCCGTGCAGCACATCAACCGTCACATCGGTTGGGGTGTCGATAACCAGCCCATCCACCACGGCGCTGAACTGGCCTTTTTGCAGCGTCAGCGTTTCAGGCAGGCCAGCAATGGCTGTGCGGGCATACAAAGCCAGCGTTCCCTCAAACTGGTCAGTCGGGTTGCCCCAGCGGTCTTCGGCCTTAACCATCAACCGAAACGGCTGGCCGGGGCGGCGTAGTGTCGGCAACAAGGCCTTCCAAATCACCGGCGGCCCGGCAACGATGGGAACGGTTGGCTGGCGCTCCTCAAGGATCGGGGTATAATCCACTGCGGCAAATGCATCCACGGTCACGCGGAACTGAAAGGCGCTTTCGCAATGGGTCTGCATGCGCACGCCGGGGCCGCCCTCACGCGGGTCGCCAATGCGAAAGGTGAGCGTGTCTTCGGGACGCAGGAACCCCTTGCAAAGCACTGTGATGCAGTTGCCCCAGGGGCGGATGTTACGTTTATAGGTAAAGCCGTACTCAATGGGCGCACCATTAGAGGCTTCCACCGTCAGATAGCCAGGCGCCTTGGGGTCATTGGTCTGCAGCGGTGTCATGTCGCTGTGGGTGCGCATGGCCACCCGCACACC
>JBKAGZ010000012.1:0-10918 GCA_046290645.1 Hyphomicrobiales bacterium | reverse complement strand
GGTCGATATGGTCTTCAAAGCGCTTGCCGCACAGCTCCCACAGTTCGTGAAACACCTGCGGCGCGGTGATGATGGTCGGACCGGCATCGAAGGTGTAGCCGTCCTGCTTGTAGGTGTAGGCCCGTCCGCCGGGCTTATCGAGCTTTTCCAGAACTGAAACGCGGTAGCCCTTCGCGCCCAGCCGCACGGCTGCCGCCAGACCGCCAAAGCCGGAGCCAACCACAATCGCCCGAGGTCGGGAATCCGAAGTGGTGTCAAGCATGTGCGGCCTCTTGTGTGTCTAACTTGTTTGACGCTACCAGCTTGGCTGATCGCGGGCAACGCGATGCGCAGCCGCAGGGGACGCCGAATTGGGGACACAGACTGTATTGCTGACGCTGGGGCGGCTTCCCAAGGGCCTGGACATCGCGCGCAGCTTTCATGCCGCCGGTTGGCGGGTTCTGGTGGCCGAGCCGTTCGGTTGGCATTTGTGTGGTCTGTCGCGGTCGGTCGCCAGGTCTTATCGTGTGCCCGCGCCGAACACTGATCGCGAGGCCTATCTTGAGGCTTTGCTGGCGCTGATCGTGCGCGAGCACGTTTCTCTGGTTATGCCGATTTCCGAAGAGACCATGCATGTTGCGGCCCTGTCCGACCGCCTTCCCGATGGCGTGAGCTTGTTCACCTCTACGGAGGAAAGCGTCCTGGCGCTGCACGACAAACTTCAGTTCGCTGAATGGCTTGCCGCAGAGGGGTTTGCTGCGCCACAGACCGCGGCGCTCGACACAGACGAAGCGCAGGCAATCGCGTCCGCTGGGCTCGTGGTGGTCAAAGATCGTTGGGGCGCGTCAGGATCGCACGTGACGTTCTTGGACCAAGGTGAGCCGCTTCCAACCCATGAGGGCGCCCTGGTCCAGGCGCGTCTGACGGGGAAGGAAGTCAGTAGCTTTTCCATCGTCCACGGTGGCAAGGTGTCGGTGACAGTTGTTTATCAGCCGGTCATCCGCGACGGCACGGTTTCGACGGTGTTTGAGCGCATCGAAGCGCCGCCCGTCGAAGCCTACGTGGCCGAGATCGCCGCTCGTAGCGGCCATACAGGGTTTTTGTCATTCGATATGATGGTCGATGGGGATAAGGTCACGGCGTTTGAGTGCAATCCGCGCGCCAATAGCGGTATCCATTTCCTTGAGACGGAGGATATCGCGCCGGCGATTTTCGACCCCGGTTTTGTCCCGCGTCTCAACAAACACCGACGGATGCAGCAGGCTTATCCAACGCTGACCCTGCTTTGGGGCGCGATTGGCAACTGGCCGCGCTATCGCCAGATCGGCAAGGCGCTCCTGACCAGCCGCGATGTCACCTGGCGCTGGCGCGATCCGTTGCCGTTTGCCTTGATGACGCCTGCCACGTGGCCCTTGCTGCGTCAGGCGATCTTCGAAGGGCGCTCGCTTGGCGAAGCCGCGATCAACGACATCGGCTGGTTCGGTCTGCAACGGCGTAGATCCAAGGTGATAGGGACAAGTGTCAACTTTGCATGACGCTTCGGCGCTGTTAGGACTGGTACTCCTGAATTCTGTGATTGGCTGCCTCCTGTGTCTACGCGTGTGAACTTCCCCTTTTCCGCCATCGTTGGGCAGGAGGCGATGAAGCGCGCGCTTCTGATCTCTGCCGTTGATCCAACCATTGGCGGTGTGCTGGTTTTCGGCGATCGTGGCACTGGCAAATCGACGGCCGTTCGCGCGCTCGCGCAACTACTGCCGAAGATGAAGGTGGTTGCCGGATCGGCCTACAATATCGACCCGGCCAAGGTGGACGATCCGGACGTCAAAACCCGGCAGGTGCCGGTGCCGGTGGTCGATCTGCCGCTGGGCGCCACGGAAGATCGGGTCGTTGGCGCGCTCGATATCGAAAAGGCGTTGACGCAAGGCGAGCGAGCCTTCCAACCGGGGCTTCTGGCGCAGGCCAACCGCGGCTTTCTCTACATCGACGAGATCAATCTGCTGGAAGATCATTTGGTCGATTTGCTGCTCGATGTGGCGGCGTCCGGCGAGAATGTCGTGGAGCGTGAAGGGCTTTCGATCCGCCATCCAGCCCGTTTCGTGCTGATTGGCTCGGGCAACCCGGAAGAGGGCGAACTGCGACCGCAGCTCTTGGATCGCTTTGGGCTGTCGGTGGACGTCTCGACCCCAGAAGACATCAAGCAGCGGATCGAGGTTGTGCGCCGGCGTGATGCCTTTGACCGTGACCCTCAGGCCTTTGTCGATAAATGGAAACGCAAGGATGGTGCCGTCCGCCGCGAGATCGTCGGTGCGCGTGACCGCTTGGACGGTGTTGCGGTTTCGGACGAAATCCTGGAACAGGCCGCAGAACTTTGCATGGCGCTCGGTACCGATGGGTTGCGCGGCGAACTAACGCTCATGCGGGCGGCGCGCGCTCACGCAGCGCTTGAAGGGCAGGACGAGGTGACCAAGGACGCTCTGCGTTTGGTCGCGCCGATGGTGCTCAGCCATCGCTTGCGACGTAATCCGCTTGATGATGCGCGCGCATCGACCCGCGTTGAGCGCGCACTGGACGAGTTGATGGCGTGACCGAGCTCTCCTCCATCGAGGATGATCTTTCGGCCCACACCAAAGCACAGGTCTGGGCCGATGCACTCACCGCCTCCACGTTGGTCGCGCTTGATCCGGTCACCTTTGGTGGTCTTCATGTTCGAGCGCATGCGGGGCCGGTGCGCGATGCGTTGATCGCGGCGCTTCGCGCGCTCCTGCCGCCGTCTATGCCGTTTCGCAAACTGCCAAGCCACATTGCCGATGAACGTCTTTTGGGCGGCCTTGACATGGCAGCAACACTGAAGGCCGGCAAACCGGTCACGCAGCGCGGACTGCTCTCCGAAGCCCATGGCGGTCTGGTCCTGGTGCCCATGGCTGAGCGTATGGAAGCGCTCACCGCTTCGCGGCTGACGGCTGTTCTCGACACGGGCGAAGTCGCCTTGGAGCGCGATGGCATCACCGCCCAACTGCCGGCAAGGCTCGGCGTGATCGCGCTTGATGAGGGGTTGGGCGACGAGTCTCTGTCCCACGCACTTGCCGACCGGTTGGCATTCCACGCCGATCTTACCCATCTCTCCATCCGCGACATTGTCGAACCTCCGATTGACGCGGACCAGGTCGCGGCTGCCCGCAATCGGATTGAGGCCGTCTCAGAGGATGACCGCTTGTTTGAGGTGATGACCGCCCTGGCGACGGCCTTTGGCGTCTCCTCGGTACGGGCCATCCTGTTCGCGATCCGCGCGGCCCGTGGGCTGGCGGCACTGGATGAGCGTGCATCGGTGGAGGATCAGGACATCGAACTGGCGGCACGCTTGGTGATCGCGCCGCGGGCGACGCGCCTGCCAACCGAAGAGAGGCCGCCCGAAGAGCAGCAACCCGACCAGATCCCGCCCGAAGACCACGATGATGAGCCGCCGCTGGAGCCGGAAGACCAGCCAGATAGCGACACGGACGATCAACCGCTGCCGGAGGATCCTTTGGACGATCAAGTGCTCGACGCCGTCGAAGCCGCGATCCCAGCACACCTTTTGGAGCAACTGAAACTTGGCGCGGCGATGGCCAAATCCAACGCACAAAGCGCCAGTGGCAAGGGCGCGCAGCAACAGGCCTTGATGCGTGGACGGCCTATCGGTTCACGGTGTGGTCGCCTTGACGGGCGATCCAAACTGCATGTCGTCGACACGTTGCGCGCTGCTGCCCCCTGGCAAACGTTGCGGCGCCAGTCCGGTACCCTGTCGTCGCGCATAGCGGTCGCAAGCGATGACATCCGCGTGCGCCGATTCAAGCAAAACGAAGAAAGCGTGACGATCTTTCTGGTCGATGCGTCCGGCTCTGCCGCACTGCATCGGTTGGCGGAGGTGAAAGGCGCGGTCGAGATGATGTTGGCCGAAAGCTATGCCCGCCGCGACTATGTTGCGTTGATCGTTTTTCGTGGTGACCGGGCCGAGATGGTCCTGCCGCCGACACGCTCCCTGGTGCGGGCCAAACGCTGTTTGGCCGGTGTGCCGGGCGGAGGCGGCACGCCTTTGGCTGCAGGGCTTGATGCTGGGCTTGAAGTTGCGCTGGAATGCCAGAGGATTGGACGCAGCCCAAGGCTGGTTGTGATGAGTGACGCGCAGGCCAATGTCGGACACGACCCAGCAACGGGTCGCGCTGGCGCTCATGCCGATGCGCTTGGTTCTGCGCAGCGCATTGCCAGGTACCGGATCGCCGGCCTGTTCATTGATACGAGCCCGCAGCGTGGAGGAAAGCGCAAGCAGAGCCCTGCGCCTTCCAAGGCTCTTGAAATCGCCAACGCCATGCACGCTATCCACCTTGCCTTGCCCCATCCCAATGCAGCCGGCCTGAAAGACCTGATCGATGGCGGCCTGCCGAAACTGCAGGCGAGCTAATCATGTCGGGGGAACCAACCACATCAAGCGCTGGCGCTGCCTTGTCGTGGCGTGCGCTTGGCCGCACTTGGCCTCACCACACCCATAGTCGCTTTGTGAACGCTGGCGGCGTGCGATGGCATGTGCAGGAGATGGGGGAGGGTCCTGTTGTTTTTCTTCTCCACGGTGCTGGCGCTTCCACGCACAGCTGGCGGGACTTGATACCGGGGCTTGCGCAACATTTCCGCGTTGTGGCTGTGGATCTACCTGGCCATGCGTTTTCTGACTCACCGGCCTTTTATCGCCCGACCTTGCAGCGGGTTTCCGCTCTGCTCGGCGAACTGATCCAAATGCTGGGGCTCGACGTTCGCCTGGCCGTTGGCCACTCGGCGGGAGCGGCGACGCTGGCGCGCATGACGCTCGATCACCGGATCGCACCGGCTGGCCTTGTCAGCTTCAACGGTGCATTCCAGCCGTTTGATGGCGCCGCGGGCGCCGTATTTCCAGCGCTTGCCAAGCTTCTGTTCGTCAATCCGCTAACGCCGCGCCTCTTTGCGCTTGGCGGGCGCAGCCGATCGCGTGTCGTCCGCTTGATCGAAGGTACAGGATCGAAGATCAGCGATGAAGGCCTTGGCTACTATTCTGTGTTGATGCAGTCGCCGGGCCACATCGCCGGCGTCCTTGGCATGATGGCGCATTGGGAGCTCACGGAGCTGATGCGGGAGCTGCCTTCGATGCAGGTTCCGATGCTTCTCATCGCCGGCGAAAACGACCGGGCCGTGCCGCCGAGGGTCTCGCAGGATGTCGCTGATCGTTGCGAACGGGCCTCAATTGAACTTTGGCCGGGTCTCGGCCATCTGACGCACGAAGAGGCGCCGGACAAGTGTGTGGCGCGCATTGTCGAGTTCGCGCGCCGAGTCGGTGTCCTGGAAAACGCCACCGCAGCACGTACGCAGAATTGATGTTGCCGCCTGATCTTTCCGGCGTTTATGCTCCGCTTTCACACCAGACAAAGGCTCTGCGCTCTGCCCACACCAACCTTTAAAGCCAGTCTGCAAAGCGGGTGGAATGAAACGGCCTGTCGCGCCTTGATCCGCCAAGGGTCCAAGTCGTTTTACGCCGCTTCACTGTTGTTGCCGCAGCGTATCCGTACGCCTGCCTACGCGCTTTACGCCTTTTGCCGCCTCTCTGATGATGCCGTGGACGCCGAAGATGCGCCTAAGGATGCGGTGGACCGTCTGCGCGAGCGCCTTGATCTGGCCTATGCGGAAAAGCCGAAAAATATTGCGGCTGATCGTGCCTTTGCCGAGATGGTGCAGCGCTATCAGATGCCACGTGCTTTGCCTGAGGCCCTACTCGAAGGTTTGGAATGGGACAGCCAGGGTTGGGGTCCGCAAACGCTCTCTGACACTTATGCCTACAGCGCCCGCGTTGCGGCGGCGGTTGGCGCCATGATGACTGTACTCATGGGCGTTCGCGATGCCGACACGTTGGCGCGCGCCTGCGATCTTGGCGTTGCCATGCAGCTGACGAACATTGCGCGCGATGTCGGCGAGGATGCGCGCAATGGCCGGATCTATCTGCCGCGCGACTGGATGGTCGAGGCTGGGGTCGACATAGAAGCGTTTCTTGCCAACCCAGTATTCGATGCGCGCCTGGCATCCTGTGTCGAGCGGCTGCTTGAAACAGCGGACACGCTCTACGATCGCGCCATCGGTGGCATTGCTGCGTTGCCAGGCGATTGCCGCCCTGCCATACACGCCGCGCGGCTGATCTACCGCGAAATCGGCCGCAAAGTCGCCGACAATGGCTGCAACTCGATCGATCAGCGGGCGGTGGTCTCCAAGCATCGTAAACTCGTTCTGTTGGGTACGGCCTGCAATGCGGCCGTCTGGACGCCGCATAGCGAGCCGGCGCCTGCTTTGCCCGAAACGGCCTTCCTGGTTGATGCCGTGCCGCCATTTGATCATGCCTTGAGTGGAAGTCCGCCGCCGCAGGACGCGCGGCCGATGAGCCGGATCGTCCACATCCTTGAGCAAATGGAGCGGCGCGAGCGGCGGCAACTGGCCGGTCCACGTTCCTCCTGAACACATCTCACTGACCTTGTTCTGGTTTGAACGCACATATGAGTGGTGCGTTGGTCTGCCATCTGGTTGCGCCTGTGTTACGGTGGGTTTTCAAAGAGGATACTGATGGATTTTTCAATCTCCTGGTCTTTGCTCGCGTTTTTCGCGGTGACATTTGCTGCCGCGATGTCTGGTGGCTATTTTCGTCCCGGTGATTGGTACCGCAACCTGGCCAAGCCTAGCTGGAACCCGCCTGACTTTTTGTTTCCGATCGCCTGGACAATTCTCTACGCCATGATGGCGGTCGCGGCGTGGCTGGTCTGGGAAACCGTCGGCTGGCCAGCGGCTTTGATGCCGATTGGCCTTTGGCTAGTCCAGCTTGTGCTCAACGCGCTCTGGTCGGCTCTTTTCTTTGGCATGAAGCGGATGGATTTGGCGCTTATCGACGTCGCGCTGCTTTGGCTGGCGATTGTCGGAACCATCATCGCGTTCTGGCCTATCAGCACACTCGCAGGCTGGCTGATGGTGCCGTATCTAGCCTGGGTCAGCTTCGCGGCGTTTCTTAACCTGACAATCTTGCGGCTTAACCCGCGGCAACCGGCCTAAAACGGGCCCGTTCTGTTGTTCCTGCCGGGTTGCTAGCCGGACCATTTGGAGCGGCGTGGCATCTTAAAAGGCAGCATCAGTTTCACGACTGGGCTGGCGAACCGGTCAAGGTTCAAGCTCTCGTAGACGGCTGGGCAAGGCCTGCCGCCAAGGACCATCTGAAGCGCATCGCGGGTATAGAAGGGCGCATCGACGAAGGTTTCGGTGATCCGAGTCTGGCTCGGGTCTTCGGAACGTGTGTCGCGTGCAACGCCCCAAAACCCTCTTTTCAGATCGACGCGGGGTGGCGCGTCAATCTCCGAAACGGTTCCGTGCGCGTCCACGTGGATTGCAATGCTCTTATGCGCGCCTGACCGCTCTTGCGGTTCGTAGAATATGATGGCGCCGTCTTCGACACTGGCGCGCGACCAGGTCCAACCAGAAAAGTCCGCCTCAAGCGCGGCCGATCCGGTGTTGGAGTCGGCATAGCCGTGGCCCTGCCACGACAGGTTGGGTTTGTCGAAATGCGCTTCGATGTGACCGAATGGCGCGTAAGGCCACCAGTGGTGTCGCTCTGAGGTATCCAAGGCGAAAGGCGTTGGCTGGCTGACATCGGGCGTGAAGCGAATCTGGCCTTTGAGCCTCGAGGGCCACGGCACGGTCACCTCATTGACGTCGATCACCAGCGTGTTGCCCTCCCAATGCAGGGCGCTTGGGCCAACGGCAAAATGGTCGGGCCCGTCGTCGAGCGCGCCTTTGCCGCGCTCGGTCATTGCCCAACGGGCTTTGGGGCCATAGAGCGCGACGTTGATCGAGATGTGATCATACGGGTCTTTGCGCCCCGACCAGGCGTAGTAGGGCGAGAAAACCGACCCAACAAAAGCAATGACCGAGAGCCCGTGGCGGCCATCATCGCTCAGGCCGTCGACATACCACCAACGGTAACCGTCCGGCGCGACGGGCGTGTTGAAGCAAGGTCGGAAACGATCCGCGCTGCCGCCAGGCGGCCCGAAAGGGCTGCCATCGGCACCCCTGGACCCGGATGGACGCTGCCCCCCGCCAGATAGAGCCCCGGAATCTTGGTCCGGTTGTCCGGCCGCTGAAAACTGGCGACCGGCGAATGGTTCGCCCGCCCGTAAAGCGCGCCCCCGGTCGCCGGAAAGAGCCGGTTGAAGCCTTTCGGACCTGTCGGCACGCTCATCGCTGGCTCCACCTCCACCTTCAGGCCGCAAGCTTCCAGGCGCGCCAGACTGCGTTCCATGCATTGTTCCATCTCCGATTGGTCCGGGTTCTGGTCGCCATTGGGCGGGGCGTTGATCACCATCAGCATACGCTCGGCCTTGTCCGGATCGGCCAGCCCACCAGTGTCAGCGCGGTCTTGGGCGCAGATATAGACGGTTGGATCGCCGGGGTAAGAACTGCGCTGGAAGACGGCGTCGAATTCCTCAGGATAATCTTGCCCGAAGAAGACCGAGTGATGTGCCAAGAGGAAGCCGTCGGTTCTGGCCTTGAGCGTCCATCCGATCGCTGACAGCGAGCGCTTCGTCGGCTTCACAGGATCGACGGCGCGCTGAACGTCTGCACCGAAAAGACCAGATCCGATCGCCGATGCGTCCGCGTTGACGACGACCACGTCGCCGCTGTGGCGCTCGCCATTTTCTAGAATCACCGCGCGGGCCGCGCCCTTGTCGGTTTCGATGCGCGCGACCTTTGCGCTGGTCTGAATGACGACGCCTTTGGCTTCGCAGGCGCGGCGCATCACTTGTGCCAGTTCGCGCATCCCGCCTTTCACCAGCCAAACGCCATCAAGCTCGACATGGGCGATCAACATCAGCGTCGCTGGAGCCATGAAAGGTGAGGCGCCGGTGTAGGTGGAGTAGCGGCCAAAGAGTTGAACAAGGCGCGGGTCATCAAAACGCCCGTTCAGCGCGCGCCACAGGGTCGAAAAGGGTTTCACCGCCAGCCCTTTGGGTCCGAGCCGCGCGCTCATACCCAGCATGGATGGCTTGGACGAGCGCAGGAAGGGCTGTTCCAGCGTGGCGTACATGGCTGCGGCTTCTTGCGCGAATTGCCGGAAATTGGCCGCCTCCTTCGCTCCGCAAAAGTCGCCGATGGCATCCGCGCTCTGATCGAGATCGGCAAACAGATCGAGCGTACCGCTGTCGTCCCATGCGTGGCGTGCGAGCAACTCAGCCTTGGTCAGACCGACGGAGTCATCGAAGTTCAGTCCGGCTTCGTCAAAGAGTTCGTCAAACACCCATTTCATGGTGAAGACGGTGGGACCGCCATCGATGGCGCTGCCACCAACAGGGACGGCGCGCATTTTTCCACCGACCTCCGGTTGGGCCTCCAGGAGGGTAACCTTGAGGCCTTGACCGGCCAGGGAAAGCGCCGCCGACAAGCCGCCGATGCCGGCGCCGACAATCACGGCATGGTGGGTGGTCACTGGCAATGCCCGTTCGAAGTGTCAATTATTGTTGACACTAAACCAAGTCGTTGTAGATTGACAATAACGGAGCGGTCGCCGGTCCGCTGATAAAAAGGATGGTCCCCATGGATATCAAATCTCGTATCGACCATGCCCTTAAGGCGGCCATAGAACGCGCTGGCGGTCCCGATTCTCCTCCACAGCTGGCCGAAGCCATCCGCTATGCGGTCTTTCCCGGTGGCGCGCGTGTTCGCCCCCGTCTTTGCTTGGCAGTGGCATCGGCCTGTGGTGATGACCGTCCGGAACTCACGAATGCGGCGGCAGCCTCGGTTGAGCTTCTGCATTGTGCCTCGCTCGTGCACGACGACATGCCGTGTTTTGACAATGCCGATCTTCGCCGTGGGCGGCCAGCCGTCCATACGGCCTATGGTGAGCCTTTGGCCCTGCTTGCCGGTGATGGGATGATCGTTTTGGCGTTTGAGATCTTGGCGCGCGCTGCCGCCCAGGCACCCGACCGCCTTGCACCCTTGGTGATGACGGTCGCAGGCGCCGTCGGCATGCCGCATGGCATTGTTGCCGGTCAGGGTTGGGAAAGCGAAACGCAAGTCCCGGTCGATACCTATCACCGTGCCAAGACGGGCGCTCTGTTTGTCGGTGCCTCGATGGCCGGTGCAGTTGCAGCCGGCGCTGATCCAGCGCCATGGCGCGCGCTCGGCGATCAGCTGGGCTCGGCCTATCAGGCGGCTGATGATCTTCGCGATGCGCTGTGCTCTTCCCAGGAGATGGGCAAGCCGGCGCATCAGGACGACGCGCATGACCGGCCAAGCCTGGTCAGTGAGTGCGGGATCAAAGACACGATTGGCCGTTTGGAAGGCTATGTGGCCGGCGCGATTGCCGCCATTCCCGATTGCCGGGGACGGGCCTCGTTGGAGGCTTTGATCATGAGCGAAGCCAAGCGGCTGAAGCCGAAAAGCCTCTCTCAGGCGGCTGCCTAACTCCACGCATCTGAAGGCCTGACAGTGTGACAGAAACGGTGCGCGACACTTTTGGCGACCGTGTTCGTGAGTGGCGTGCGCGCCTCGTTCAGAACCCGAATTTCATCCGTTGGGCGACCCGATTTCCGCTGACGCGTCCGCTGTCACGGCAAAAGACCAGGCAAATGTTCGATCTGGTGGCGGGGTTCGTCTACACACAGATCGTGACGACCTGCGTGCGGGTCAAACTGCTTGAGCAGTTTGCCGATGGCCCAAAAACGCTTGGGCAACTGTCGGCGGCTACCGATCTGGATGAAGACGCGACCATCCGGTTGGTCCGCGGCGCGCGGGCCCTTGGCCTTATCTCATCGCGCTCCGGCCAACGCTTCGGCTTGGATGATCTGGGGGCGGCGCTCCTCGCCAATCCAGGCGTCCTGGCGATGATCGAACACCATCAAATTCTCTACGA
>JBKAGZ010000011.1:0-12395 GCA_046290645.1 Hyphomicrobiales bacterium | reverse complement strand
AAGCTCCCACCGTCCCTTAACACCGCCCGCAGCGCAACAGATCCGGCGCGCCTGACGCTGCGATATGTACGGTCTCCGCGCCAGACGCGCCTCATGTCGCAACTACAACATCTAGTGTCCCTGCGGATACGCCACTTCTCGCCCATCCACACAGATCGCGAAGGGACCGAAGATGTTCTCTGAAAGTTCCCCCTTAAAGTAATTCTACGCACAAACCTTCCGATGGGGCCTGTCTATAAAGCAAAAGCTGAAATGATGACGGGCAACGAGATCACAGAGGGGCCGACTGCATGAAAAAGCCTCCACGCAAGCGACAGCCTTCCGCACCCAAGGAGCCTGTGCAAACACGGGCCAAGGTCCCACCACCACGCAACCTGACCCCAGAGCTTTGCGACCGGCTGCGCCGGGACATGATGAGGGCATGCCTCACCGTGGCAGAAACCCACGGGCTGACTGTCGAAGGGGGCGATCTCGCGGATATCGATCTGCGCCATAGCTTCGAGATCAGCTTCCGCGTCGGCATCCCGCAAGAGAACGGCGAGATCTACTCACCAGAGAAGGCCCTGTTCGAAGTGCTCGCGCCTCATTTCGGCTTGGAGCCCGCGGATCACGGCCGCACCTTCCGATCGAAGGATGAACTCTTCCGCATCGTCGCCATCAATCCAAACAGGCCAAAATACCCGATCAGCGCAGAGCGCGTCTCCGATGGCCGAGGCTTCAAGTTCCCCGCCGAAAACGTCGTCATGTACCTGCAGCATTCAGGTGGATAGCATGTACGCCTTTTGTTCCGCCAAGCGATCAAATATGCACGCTCGGGCCTGTTGGGCCGAGGCAGGGTGCTACAAGGTTCAGGAACGGACCATCACCAAGACCTATAACGTCTATCATGACGGCGGCTGAAGTATCTTTTGGTTTTTTGCATACCGTGGTTTATCAAAAAAAGTCGACTGAAGGACCTTCATCATCCCGATTTTCGCGGGGCACAGGAGAATGACCTGCGTTGGGCTCGAGGAGGGCGATTGCCTTATCAAGGGCGCGGGCGGAGCCGCACAACAGCCAATATTCCTCACCATGTTTGACAACATGGGTTTCCAAACCGGAGCGGGCCGTCTTGGCGGTGAGACTGGCAGCAGGTAAAATCTCGTTGCTCAATCTGCATATGGAAACACTGGCACGTCCCGATGCTGTATTTCCAATTTTCAGAATAGACCGCATCAACGCTGCCCTGCTTCCGTCCGGGGCGGCGCCCCAAGCCAGTGCTTGAGGCTCTGGAGGTCTTGCTTCAAGCCTTCCATACCAGCGATCTGATGGCGCTGCTGGATCTCGATTTTCTTCAAAGTGATCATCAAGCCCGGCACCAAGGTTTCTGCTTGCGTGAACTTTGTCAGTCCTTCGGCCGATGTCTCGAGGCTCGAAGCGATCAATCCTAGCGTTCCCATGAGATCTTCCAGCTGATGGCTGGTATCTTCTTTGAGTGTCTCCTGAGCTTCCAGAAGCTGGTGCAGCGGGGTGACCAAGTTGATCAATGTTGTCAGGGTTTCCGTGAGGAGCTTGTCTTGTGTCGAAGATGAGCCGAGTTCGGTGTCTGATAGCTGCATTTAAAGTCTCCATGGTGGCGTTCAGGTGGCTTAGCTGCTTGGGCAGGGTGTCTGGCACGATCTGTGCTACGCGGGTCAACGTCTGCCGTGCACAGAGGCGGGGCAGCACAGCCCGAAAGCGTGCTGTCAGGATGGCGAAGAGCCGTCCTGGAGCAAGGGGCCCAGAAAGCGTTTGAGCGTTGTATTCAAGTTGTAAATCATTTGATCCCGGGCCCGTACTTCGCCCTCCAGCTGGTTTATCTTGCGCGCGTGCTCTGCCAATTGCATCTGCACACTCTGTTCGATTTCCTGTAGTCGGTGCAGCAATTGGCGCTCCATCGGGGTGAGGGTTGCGGGGGGCCTCAGCATGAGGGTGATCTCCTGTTTCCGTGCTTGGGCGATATAATGGTTGGCGTGGCAGCAAGTTTTGGTTGTGCTCGATCGGTTTGCAGAGCCAGTCCTCTGCTACGAACGCGAGGTCAGGCCACGCTCCAAGCCCGTAGCGGCTGGCATTGAAGGCAGCTCTTTTTTGCCAGATCGACTGTAACCGCTTTGGGGCTATTGACAGTTCGATCGCGCGTGCGGTCATTTGACTGTCGGGCATCGATGACCCCGGCGTGCGCACATCAGCGCTTGAGAACGCTTCGCCAAAGAGCAACCCTTTCAAGCGGAGGCGCTGCTGAGGGTGAGCATTGGGTGGACCGATGGTGATATGCGTGGGTCCTACATTGTGAACGGTAAGGCCTAATTCTGTGACCTTTGGGGTCAGCCACTCCAGCACCTCTGCGCGGTTTTTTACCCCGCCATTTTGAGCAACTGCGATCAATTCATCTGAAAGGTGATCGCGGTGATCGCGCTCCCATTCCTCTCCTTGAGAGATTGCCAAAGCGCGCTGTTTGCATCGCCAGTCAGGTATCTTGACAAGACGCCTGCGGACTGGATCGCGTGGGTCTGCCCAGTCAAAACGCCCGTTGACCATGTCTTCAAATGCCTCCCAGGCAGAACGGCTCTGTGCCCCGGGTGGATCCGGGTTGAAACTGCGTAGCGCACCGTCTGACCTGAGGACCCAACGGGGTATCAGAAGGTTGACTTCCAACCGTCCCACATGGGTGTGCGTTGTTGCGAACAGGGGAGGGCGACACTCAAGGGGGATGCCGGAAAAGGCGATGTCGCACCACAGACCAACTGCGAGATCAACTTTTCCGCGTGCCTCACGGTCACCGGCATTGAACCGGGTGACATCAATGTCTGACGGTTCAAAAGACATCACGGTGGAGCGGTATTTTAACTTACCCGGCGAAATCCTGATTGCTGCGCGCGCCATTGCTGGATCGCCGAGAAGGATTTCAGGGGCTGGTTCGCGTATCAAATGCCGTATGCTCGCCCCGTTTGGTTTAGGGATTTTCTCGGCACTCATGTAATGGACTGCGTCCAGGGAAGCAGGGCCCTTTGGGTCACTGGCATATTTTGAGAATGTCACCATCATGAGTGTTCACCATCGACATGATCGTAAGCAAGCGACCATGGCAGGGTCTCTCGCCGAAAGGCGCGCTCGATGGCCAAGAGATTTGCCTGAAGTATCAGGCCATCGAGTGGGTCAGTTTTGGTGGATACTTTTTGCGTCAGTGCAGACAGTTGGTGCTCTGCGGCGATCAAAGCCTGTACCAAATGTCGTGCATCCCGCGTGCCACGTGAGGTGCCCTTGAGCTTATGCAATCCGACAAGATACTGGCTGACCGAGTTGTCTTGGGCCTTTGCAGCAGCCGTAATTTCTTTACGTTCGGCTGCGGTCACATACAGTGCATCCCACCGCTGGCGTGTTTGATCTTTGGGTTTCCTGGGGCGCGCCATGACATTGCTCCGACATTCAGCGTGGTGCGTTTTACCCCGGTGGTCCGAGGTGTCTTGCTGTTGATGTGGTCTTTTCTGCTGCACATGCACGTCTTACCGCTGCATCAGATTTGCATCACGCCTGCATCACAGTGCATCACGCCTGTATGCCGATCGTGATCTGGTTGTCGTTGCCAAGGTTTCAGAAACCGGTTTTTGACGCCTGCTGTTCCGCGACACCCACGGCTACATGGTAATATGTTGAGCGGTCCTGCACGCATGTGTCCCGTCGTGTCATCCGAATGGTTTTGCGACCTGACGATCACGCGGCGTTGCCTGTCGAGGGATATGGTTGTGGCTGGGGGCAGGATGACACCGTAAGGCGGGTGAGGAGCGACAGACCAAGTTGGCCGCCACCGGCGCGCCTCTCTTCAAGGCGGGTAGATGCTGGCCGCTGCAGACCGGTAAGGTTGAGTTCTCTACAGCTACACGGAGATACGACTGTGCCGGGCAAAAGCGCGGAACACTGCTGCTGCTTGTGCGGGGTTCAGCGAACGCGGTAGCCTGTAGCGCGACGCCGATCCACGCCTCCCGTCGCAACGAAAGGCCACCCGGGGCGGCACAATGCCCGACCCCCTCGAGGCGGTGTAGGAAACGGCGCTGGCGCCAATCCTCGAGCGTGATCCCACAGTTCAGGTCGTCACCCGGTTGCGGCACCTGCAGTTGTCCGATCCGGAGGCATTCCCGGACAACCGCGTGCGTCAAACGCTGGAGCGGCGTGTCCGTGATTAGCGGACCATGCATTGGCCGGAGCGCGATGTGATCTTTCGCCCGACGCCCGACGCCCGAACCAGGCCGCATGGCCTTGTCGGACTTCACTGACGCCAACGAATTGGGCGTGACGATCGCGGGACAGCCGCTTGAGCATCGCCTTTATCATTTCGTTCTGGTCTACAGTGGCTGGGAGTACGCCGCCGTGGTCCTCGGCAGGGAAAGCTTCACGGCGCCGACAGAGAATTTGGCGAACGCGCTCTGGGCCCTCGTCGGCGTGACCGGCGCACATCGCAACGACAGCCTCTCGGCGGCTTACCGAAACCTCGATGCCGATGCCACGGCCGATGTCACCAAGCGCTACACGACCTTCTGCGTCCAATACGGCATGCTCGCGAGCCGCAATAATCCTGGCAGGGCCATGAGACCGGGTCGGTCGCGGCTCACAACAACCACCTGAAGGTTGCGCTCGACCAGGCCCTGATCCTGCGGGGTTTCCACGACTTTGCCGATCTCGCTTCGTCGACAAACTGATTGCCCATCGTAACAGACGGCGGCAGGATGCGGTTCGCACCGAGATTGCAATTCTCAGGCCGTTCCACGCACGACCCCACCGACTTCACCGAGATGGTCGTGCGCGTCACGAAGACCGGCGGCTGCCTGGTTCACCAGAACTTCTATTCCGCCCCCTTGCAGTTGATTGGCAAGCGCCTGCGGGTCCATGTCCACGACGGCCGGATCGAGGCTTTCCTCGGCGCCACTCCCGTCGTCATACACCCGCACCATCCTGGTCGTGATGACGGTCTACGCGTCCACTGCGTCAACTATCGCCATGTCATCCATGCTCTGCGTCGCAAGCCGCAGGCGCTGGCAGGATCGGTTTATCGCGATGGTGTGGCAGCCTGTCCAGCGGGCATCCCGTCGTCAACAAGGTTTTTCCGGGCTAAGACGGTTGCTCCGTTGGGGTGGGATGACGACCTTTTCACCTCACTCAAGAACCCGCAAAACGATGCCTGATGCACAAGTGGAAATTAGGGCGATCACGGATCAGATTGTTTCTCAATACTGCGAAGAGCCTGGACTGGGCTGAACAACCCCAAAGAGCGCACGGCGGCAGCCAAGGTCCTTCCAGGTACAGCTGGGCGATAGCTTGTCATCGCGCGCGCAGTCATCCCCGATCCGTTGCGCCCCAAACTGCGCTAAAGGTACAACGGATCCATGAAAAAGCAAAATCATATATAATTCAATACGTTACTCGAATTTTTCTTTGATTTTTCGTCCTAGTGTTCTCATCTGTAATCATGGAAGCAGAGAGGAGCACTCAGATGACAGACACAGCTGAAGACACCGGACAGCAGTACACCGGACAGCACTCACTGAGCGAGCGGCTGCGGAAACGCGCAGCGAAGTCTCAGGCGAGACACAAAGTTTCCGCCATTAGTTCGGTTATTGAGGCGCGCAATGTGCTGGCCGAACAGCGGGAAAAGGGACTGTCATGGGACGCGCTGACAGAACTGCTCGCCCATGAACAGGTGCATATTTCAGCTGGTACGCTGCGGAATTATATGCGGCTGATCGGACGGGCCGTGGACCGGCTTGCGGCAGCAGGCATTGCATCACCGACTGATGCCGAAATCAATGCCGCCCTGCACTTCAAATGTCTGCAACCGAAGTCCAGACCGCCCGCGCGGGAGCCGCGTGCACCGGCTTCCATGCCGCTGGCGAGCGCGCGCCACGCAGGCAGCATTTCGCCCGCGCCATCTTTGATGCGGAGACGTGATCGTGAAAATTGACAGGAAAAATGCGGTGCAGGAATTTTCGAGTTATCTGGCAATGACCACCTCCCTTAAGGGCGGCGGAGGCAAGAGCACATTCGCGTGCGCTCTGCTCGACTACTTGCGCAGTAATGGCTTTATCGCTGCTGCATATGATGCAGATGGTGCCGTTGGTTCATTCAGTGACATGCACGGGCTCCGCGATGCAGACGGACGTTTGACTGACGATCAGCCGTCTCTGGATGGAGTTTTTGCCTACAATATGCGTGACGAGAGCCGGGCTACGCTGATCAATTCGCTGCAAATGGGCCATCGCCTCAGCGTGCACGATGTCGGCGGTGGTGCTCTGTCGGATGTGCAGAGACTTTTCTCCGATAAAAATTCGGTCAATAGACTTTTCCGTGCGTTACAGGCTTGTGATGCGTGCGTAATTTTTTACCACCTCGTCACGCCGGATATCAGCACGATAGAATCCATAGCTCTTCACCTCGACCTGACGGACCAGTTGGGACCGTTGAGTGCTCATGCACGCCATGTCGCGGTACTGAACAGGCATGGTAATCGATCTGATCAGGATTTTCCAAATTGGTTCGGGTATTTGAATGCGGCTGGCACGGTGTGTGGTGGCAAAACACGCGAACGGCTATTGGCGGGAGGCGGAGCGGAGATGAGCCTGCCTGCGCTTCAAGACAGGACCATGTCCATACTGAAGGATTGCAACTGCCGGTTCAGCGATGCTGTTCAAGACAGTCGTTTGACCCTCCTTGATCAGCAGCGCATTCAGATTTTCGTGGAGGATTTCCAGGATGAAATGACAGCGCCCATCCGCGCTCTGCTGGGGTTGGTATGATGAAATCCTCGACCCGAAAGACACGTGTGGAGCATTTTCTCGAGGCGTTCCAGTCACTTAATCCGGATCTTTTGGAGCGGATCTGGGACCGCATACATAGGGCGTCCTGGTCGGCTGATGATCCGGCCAGCGTGCAAATTGCCCATGACACGATCATGGAAGAGATGTTGGTTAATTCTCTGCGCAGAATTGAGGCGGTACCCGAGACAATTCAAAAAATGGCCGAGGCCACATCAGCGGATATCGATCGCACCTACAGGCAACAACGTGATCGCGACATGACAGCTATTTCATCGTCTGTCGCAGCGGCTTCGAGTGCAGTTCTGCAGTCTGAGTTGCCGAAATGGGAGAGATCATATCACTGGAGGACAGCTGCGAGACTTTTCTCCTCTACCGCCTTGGCCTGCGTGATTGCTTTGGCGGTCGGGTATATCGTGGGCAGGGAAGACACGGCAGGTTTGTCGGACGAATACGCGGCATTGGCTCACCAGGCAGATGCTGCAACGTGGATCAGGTTGCAGACTTTAAATTTTAATTTGGACAACCTGATTTCAACGCATTGCCGTCCAGGGCAACCTGGTCACATCCTGACAACGACAGGTCAAAAAGCCTGCGATTTACCTTTGTGGATTGAAGCCCTTCCAGCACCACGCCCGGTGACGACATGGGCCCGTGCTGCGGATCAGGTGACCTCTGTGAGTGCGCGCATGCCTTTTGGCTTTACGCTTGGTATTGGTATCCTGATCGGTATTGCTATCTGCCTGTTGCGTCAGCGGTTCATCGATTGATGTGTAGGGTGCCACGGGACCGCACATGTACTTTGGTCATCTGAATAAACAGGCAAGGGTGTGTCTTTCAGGACGTTGACCGCAGCGCATGGCGGCCCGTCCCGCAGAAAGTCATTGACTTTCTCGCTTTATTTAAGATTTGCACTTGAATACTGATTCGGATCAGCTATCTTGGGATCAGTCATCGGGACGTCCGGTACGCGGACGAGAGCAGAGGTTGCAGCCTCCACACCCGCCCTGACCACAACGTTGACCTAGGAGTCACCGTCATGGCTAAGCCGAACGTAAGTGCCGCAGATGCGGCATGCAAGTCCACGCGCAGTGCGCACCCCATCCTCTTTTTTATCCAGCTGATCAGGCGCTTGCAGTGGTGTCTGGCACAGGAAGCCCAACTTGCCAACTGCAGCGGCAGTGACCCTGCAACCGACCGTATCATCTCGAGGGTCGAGCAAGCCTGGACCGCCTGCGCAAGATCCGCGCGTGCGTTCGCAGATCGTCCTGTGGACACTGCGCTCGGAATGAAGCTCGCCCGTGCGGCGCGCGTGATCGACACAGCGATCGCCACCCGTGACCACGTCAGGGCTGCAGCGATGCTCCGGGTCTGCATCAATGAGGCTCAAAGGCTCGAAGACCTGTGCTCCGAGGAGCCCGCATCGGTACGCCAGAGCCTGCGCAGGCTCACCATCTCACTGACCCGCCTGGCCTGGCTCGAAGATATGGACGCCGTCCCCATTGATCTGCCCGGACCCGTGCCGCTTCAGCCGGCGCATCCGATGTTCTTTCCAGCGCCGCAAAATGTGGACGACAACCGCCATCCCATCCTGCAGCTCTGACCGCCAAAAGGTCGTTTGGATGGAGGGCTGCGCGCTTTCCATCCAGAACGTCAATTGATCGAAGCAGTGGGCCATCCCGGCCCACACATTGTCACCTGCGCGCAGAGCCCGGACGCGACATGTCCTGTCGCAACCCAATCCAATGTCCCACCCTGTGCTGCCCTCTCTCTTTATGGAGATTTTCATGTCTTACCAGCTTCCCCTGCCGGGTCTGTCCATGCCGCCCGTTCCCGCGCCTGCTTTCGCTGCGATGTCGACAGCACTTGCCGACCTGCACCGTTTCCCTGCGGTGCAGTCGGAGGCTTTGCAGGTCCATGGCAAGGCGATCGGCCTTGCCGCCGAGCATCTCATCGACAGCCTGCTGATCCGGCGTGGCGAAACCGTGCTGTCGGCACCCGAGAGCGAGCATTTCGATCGTGTTCTCTTGCGCGACAGCCGCTCTGTCAAAATCCAGATAAAGGCCCGCGCCAGGGATCGGGGTGGAAGGTACACGTTTCGTGTTGCACGCGGATTTCATGGCAGTGCATCCGGGTCCAAGGATTATATCCCCGGCGATTTTGACATCATTGCGCTGGCTGCTCTGGATATGAACGCGGTCTACTTCACCGCGGAACGCCGCAAGTACTATAGCCTCACCTCCCGGCAGTTCCGGGGTTTGGCCTGCAGCCCTTACGAGAGCCTTGATGCTGCGTTGCTGACCCTGGGGCTGGTGCCGCCCGGGGACGCCGCTTGCGGCTGACGAGAGCTTGCGGTCATGGCCTGCGCGGCGTCTGCGCCGCGCAGGCATCCCCATTCGCACAGCGCACACCCTGATATTCTTGCCGAGGACCCGATCTTGCCCCCAGAGCCGTCTTTTCCCTCTCACCGCTTTTTGGAAAACACCCGTCTCCTGCTGAGCCGCCTGCCGTCTCTGGTGCTCCGCGACTGGGGCCTGTCCCGGCCAGCGGAGGACTACCTTGGCAAGTGCACGCACACAGTCCGTGACGGGGTGTTCGGCGTCCCCGGTGAGCCTGGACAAGCCGGCGCTGTGCAAGACCGGAGCGGAGGCGGGCCGGAGGCGGGCGGCTCGGAGCTTGACGATCTTTTTCCATCATGTGTGACACCTGCCGTGCAGCCACCGAGCCCCGCGCATCTGCAGGCCATCCTGCGCTTGTGCGCAAGCCACGAAAACATCACCGCCTTCTTGTCCGACGTGTCACAACCCGGCGCGCTTCATGTTGTCGAGACCGGCGATGTCAGCCTTGACAGTGCTGTTGCTGAGCTTTTGGGCGCTTGCGAACTCTTCAATCCGGCGCGTCCGCTTGTGTTGAGAGTGGCCGCCGCTTTGCGCGATCCCCTGCGCGAGAGCGGATCGACGCTCTGGCCCGAGTTCCAACATTCCCTGAGCGCGGCACTGGAGACGTCACGACCGATCATTCTTGTCGCGCCGCGTCTGGTTGCCCTGCCAGCGAGCCTGCGCCGGCTGGAGCCGCGGCCGTTCCGGCTTGCTCCGCTCAGCGCACCAATCCTGAACGCCCATGTGCAGCTTCTGCCGTGTGACACGCCCAACCCAGAAGATACGCCAGAAGACCCGCATGCCGCGCTGCCCGGTGATCCAGAGCTGGCTCAACTGCGCCTGCCGGACCTCGCTCTCGCACTACGCGCCGGTCGGCGTTCCGACATCCTCGCCGCTGTTGCACACCGGTTGCGACGGGCTGGCGATACGGATCACGGGCTGACCGGTTTCCCCCTTGCGCCTGAGGTGCGTCACCCGCTGAACCAGATGATTGCCGAGTTGAAGGACTGGCAGGCCGGCCGGTTGCCTTGGCAGGACGTCACGCGCGGGCTGCTGCTGCATGGCGCGCCAGGCACCGGCAAGACCGAGATCCCGCGGCTGCTGGCCCGTGAGGCGGGGATCAACCTCGTGGCTGGTTCGATTGCGCGCTGGCAATCCGCAGGGTCCCGGGCAACGGACCTGATCAGAGCCATGCGCGACGACTTTGCACGAGCAGCCGCACACGCGCCCTGCATCATGTTCATCGATGAGCTTGACGCGTTCGGTGATCGAACACGGCCTCCGGATCACAATGCGGCGTGGACTGATTTTGTCGTCGCGGGCCTGTTGGAGTGCCTTGATGGCTTTGCCGAACTTGACGGTGTCGTCCACATGAGCGCCACCAATCATCTCGACAAGATCGACGCCGCGATCCGTCGGCCGGGCCGGTTTGACCAGGTGCTGACGTTGCGTCTGCCCACGCCAGAGCTTCTGACAAGTGTGTTTCGATGGCATCTCCGGGGTGATCTCGCGCACGTCGATCTCGAAGTGGTCACGCGCCGCGCCATCGGATTGTCGGGGGCCGAGATCGCAAGTCTGGTTCGCATGGCGCGCGCCAACGCCCGGCAGGCCCGACGCCCGCTCACGCTCGGGGACCTGCAAGAGGCAGTGTCCCGGCGCCGACCGCCCCTGTCGAAAGACCAGCAGTACCGGATTGCGCTGCATCGCGCCGGGCATGCGGTGGCAGCCAGGGTCCTCTGTGGCCGGGAGACAGCCTGGCTGACCGTCGAGCCGGATGCTGGCGAAGATGGGAGCATCAGCACAGAGCGGATGCTGGAGCCAGCGGATATTGATAACGAACTGGTGGTTCTGCTGGCTGGTCGTGCCGCCGAGAGGCTTTTGCTGGGCACCATCGGGCCAGGTGCCGGGGGAGACGCGGACAGCGACATTGCGCGTGCAACCCGTCTCGCCGCCGCGGCAGAGGTCTCACTCGGATGTGGTGAGGCCGGGCCGCTGTGGCGTGCCCCGGTTGATGCTGCCGTACAGGAGATGCGCCACGACATGCATCTGCGTCGCGCAGTTGCTGCCCGGCTCGAAGCCGCCGAAACAACGGCACGTGACGTTTTGTACGACAACCTGCACGTGCTGGAAGCCATCGCCAACACGCTGGCCGCCGCCGGGGCTTTGGACCGCGCTCATATTGCGACACTGCTCTCCCGTGTTGATCCGCGCGCCGCCGCGCAGGGTCCTCTGACATTGCACTGACGGTATCAGGAGTGTTGCTACGAAGGGTCTTTTCCGGCTGATCGTACGAAATTTTGAAGTCAACAACTGAAAATTACATCCTTCCAATGAGCCATGCCACCCTCACCACTTTTTCATGCATAATTCTGGCTAGGCTGCATCAGAGAGGCACGAATGGTAAACTTCTACACCGCAGATCCCCATTTTGGTCACGAGGCTATCCTGAGGTTCGAAAATCGCCCTTTCTCATCCATTGAAGAGATGGACGAGACAATGCTGGCCAATCTCAAGAAGGCTCTTGGGTCCCGCGACACGCTCTATATCCTTGGGGATTTCGTCTGGGCCAAAAGTCATGAGGAAGACCGCGTCCGCAAGCTTCTGCGCGCCATTCCAGGAAAAAAGGTGCTGGTTACCGGCAACCATGATCCCCATTGGGTCACGCATCTTCCGGAATGGGAAGCTGTGCATGAGATGATCGAGGTCAAGGAGGACGGCCAGCGCCTAACGCTCTGCCACTACCCGCTCATCACATGGCCTGGCGTCCGGTATGGAGCGCTTTGCGCTTTCGGGCATGTGCATGGCAATTGGCGCGGCTCACGCGGTTGTGTCAATGTCGGTGTCGATGTGTTCGACTTCAAGCCAGTAACGCTGTTCGAAATTCGCAAGAGGAGCCGTGAGCTGCAAGTCAACCCATTGCTGGCCAAGCTTGAGCCGGGCTTTATCCCCGACTGACGTAACTGATCAGCATTCATTCATTATGTCATGCAGAGTTTTCCCTTGCGGCATACAGTTATCGGAGGACTTTGTTCTCCAGGCCCGGCGTCCGGGCGCACCAAGCATCTCTTGCCCAAGGGGGCCCCATCGGAAGGTTTCTTCGTAGAACCACGCTAGAGCGTGTTGCGCCCTTTCCGATTCAGGATTCCCACAAAGCTTGATCTGTGATTCCTTGTCCGCATGGCAGATATGGGGGTTT
>JBKAGZ010000010.1:0-20551 GCA_046290645.1 Hyphomicrobiales bacterium | reverse complement strand
GGCTGAAGCGCCAGGACACCGGATTGCGCATCACCATGAAGCTGGCGATCACATAGACCCACTTGTTCATCCATGGCGTTTTGAACCCGCTGTTGTGGCCGCATTCATGCCAGCGGGAATCGCAGGCAGAGCCATAAAGCACGCCATAGACGAGGAAAAAGGGCACGGCCCACCATGTGCCCCAAGTTGCGATGCCGCCAATGGCCGTCGCGACCATCAAGCCGATCCAAAGGATGGTATCGCGCAGGGCCGGTTGATCGCTGCGCACCATCAGCGCTTTCATGACGTCACGCGGGATGTCGCTATGATACCACTCTGCCGAAACCAGCCCACGCGCAATCGCACGATCCCGCTCTGGGCCAGTAAGGGAGTAGTCGCGTTTGACAAAGGTCGATGGGCTTGGCGCCTCAGTGACGGCCATTGCTTGGCTATCCTCCTTGTTCGATCCGCGAGACTTTGTGCCCATGGTTCTGGGCTGCGGTTGCGGCAAGATTTGGCGTCATGCCTGGACAGACGTCAATCCGGCGGTGATCTATTTTGATGCCTTTCGATGCAAGAATGAACAATTGACGATCCAGAACCATCATTTTACATCATCAAGATGGAATATGAGATCGCGCTTTGCGCCCGACGCTGAGCGACATCGCCGAGGCGTCGCACGTCTCGACGGCCACTGTGGACCGGGTGATGAACGCCCGCCCGGGCGTATCGGCACGCACGCGGGCCCAGGTGATGGCAGCGGCGCGGCAGCTTGGTTATCTGCCGCCGGATGATGGGCCGGCCAAGGCCATGCGGATCGAATTGCATCTGCCGCAGGGGACCAACGCCTATATCGGCCAACTGGCGCGGCAGGCGCAGGAACAGGCTGCGTCGAAACCTTTGAGTGACGTGGTGATCGTGCGCAGCGCCGGACTGGATGCGCGGGCGTTGGCCGAGGGATTAATGCGCGCCGCCGATACTGCCGATGCCGTGGCCGTTGTCGCGCTCAACCATCCAGCGGTCCGTGAGGCCATCCGTGCGCTGGATGTCGCTGGCATACCGGTCGTGACGCTCGCGTCCGACATTCCTGATGCGCCGCGCAGGGCCTTTATTGGCATCGACAATGGGCAAGCCGGTCGGTTGGCCGGTTTTGCGCTGGGGCGGTTTCTAGGCCAGGAACCGACCGGCAAAGTCGCGCTTTTTGCCGGCACGATTGGCTATCGCGGCCACCAGGAACGCGAGATGGGGTTCCGACAGGTGCTCGCCGAAGAGTTTCCGGCGCTTGACGTGCTGGAGCTGCGGGAGAGTTTTGAAGATCGCAAGAAAGCCTTTCGCCTCACCCAAAACCTGTTGGAGACGCATAGCGATCTGGTCGGCATCTACAATGCCGGTGGCGCGACGGTGGGGATTGCCGCCGCGATTGAGGATGCGAAGCGCCAGCGCTTGGTGTTCGTGGCGCACGAGGTTACGCCGGAGAACAAAGCCTATCTGCTATCCGGCACCCTTGATGCGGTCATCGATCAAAATGCGCGGGCGCAGATTGGCCAAGCCTTTGATGTGCTGGCGCACGCCGTCGATGGCAAAACGTACCGTGTAGAGCCGCCGCAATTGCAATTAATCTTGCGCGAAAATCTACCGCCTAGCTAGGCGCTTGATCATTCGGCGGCCACCCGAACATTGGCGGGCAAACCGATGTCGTTGGCCGGTGCGCTGTGCCCGTCTGTTGCCGTTTGGCTGGCCTGCTCACCCTGTTTTCTGAACTTGCGCGCATAGGCGAGCACGAACATTGGGGGCGTGAAGTAAAACGACACGACGGTGGAGAGCAGCACGCCGCCCGCGACCGACATAGCAAAGGGCGGCCAGAAGCCGCCGCCGGCCAGGATCAGCGGCAGGAATCCGCCAAAGGTCGTGATCGTGGTTGAAACGATGTGGCGGCTGGAGCCCATCAGCACATCGACCATGGCCGCCCTGTCGCCACGCATCGCCTCTTCATTGGCCTGCAAGCCAGTCAGAATAATGATGGCCGCGTTCACCGATACGCCAATTGAGCCAATGACGCCGATGATGGCATTGATGCCGAACGGGTATTGGAAGACAGCCAGCGCGAGCAGGCTGAGACCCGCGCTCAAACCGCACACGACAAGCGCGATAGCGGTGAGGCGGAAGGCGTTGAAGGTTAGTGCGATGGCGGCGATGGTGAGCGTGATGATGAGGCCCAGTGAAGCCAACAGATCACCGAGTGTGCTGGCACGGGCGTCGCTGTCGCCGCCAAGTTCCATGCGATACCCAGCAGGCAAGAAAAAACCCGCATCGTCGAATGCCGCCTGCACTTCGGCCAGCGCTTCTTCAGGCAGCACGCCACGTAGAATGAACCCCTGAATGGTGTTGGCGCGTTCGCCATTGCGGCGGGTGATGGTGCTGGCGGCGGGTTCCAGGCGAATGGTGGAGATCGCCGAAAGCGGCATGGCTGGCCATTGGCCCTCTGCCGATCGCTGAGGAGCATTGGGCAGGAGGATCGGTAGGTCGCGGATCGCCTGTAGGTCCGTGCGGCTGGCATCGCCGAGACGCACACGGATGGGCAGTTCTTCGGCGCCCTCGACCATGGAACCGCCGGTCACGCCTTCTAGACTTGCTTGCAGTTGGCGCGCGATGCCACCCAGATCGAGGCCAATCAATCGCGCCTGCGCCTCATCCACGTCGATAACCGCCTTCGGCGCACCGGGTCCAATGGTGCCGCGCGCGACGACAACGCTGTCGACGCTCGCCATGATCTGCTGTGCTTGATCGCCCAGGGTCCGCAGCGTCTGCAGATTGTCGCCGATCAGACGGATCTCAACGGGAGCAGCGACAGGTGGTCCTTGGACGAGGCCGCGCACCAGCACCTCGGCTTGCGGCGCGAGGCTGGCAAAGTTGCGCTGAAGCTCTGGAAGTAGCGCCTCGGTGGCATCGGCGGACGCGGTCGTGATCAGTGCCTGCGCGTGGCCGGGAGCGTTCTCGCGAGCGCCAACGATGTTGTAATAGAAGGCTGGTGCCGAGCGACCGACAACCCACATGATCTGGTCGATCCGCTCGTCGGTTCGCAAGCGCTCATCGATCCGCGCGACGGTCTCTTGCGTGGCGGTGATGGCGCTGCCGGGCGGCAGATCGATCTCGATGTAAAACTGGTCGCGATCAACGCCTGGAAAAAATTGCGCCGTTAGCGTCGGCAGGCTCAAAAAGCCCATGATTGGTAAAACCAAGGAAAGGGCGACCGAGCGCACCGGATTGGCGACAGCCCAACGCAGCGATGCTTTGAACGCGGCGCTGACAAACCCGCCGCGCAAGCCACCCCTTTTCCCGTTGGCCGGCAGTAGGTGCCCGGCGACTGCCGGCGTCAGCGTGACCGCAACGACAAACGACCAGCAAAGCATGATCACCACAGCGATGGCGATGGAGCCGACAAAGTCGCCCGCCGGGCCGGGCAGCAAGATCAACGGCGTAAAGGAGAGGGCGGTGGTGACGGTGGACGCCAACAGCGGTGCGAACAGTCGTCTGACCGACCGTCGCACCGCCTCCACACGTGCCATGCCTTTGGCAAGCCTCTGGCCAACCTCATCGGTCATCACGATGCCGGCATCGACCAAAAGACCGAGGGCAACGATGAGACCGGTCACCGACATCTGATGGATCGCCAGGCCTATGAAGTTCATCGTGGCGAGCGTTGCCAGCGTCACAATGGGTAGGATGAGCGCCACGATCATGGCCGAGCGCAAGCCCAGCGTGAGCAGCAGAACGCCAACGACCAGTGCAACACCGATGGCCATGTTGGTGCCGACTTCGATCAGGCGGTCAGACGTGTATCGGCTTTGATCGAAGGTGAGATCGAGAGCGAGACCACCGGGCATGGTCGGGCGATAGGCCTCGATGGTGTCACGGACAAAGCCCGCCCAGACATCGACCTGCAGCCCGTCTTCTAGCGTAGCGCCGAGAAGGATCGCAGGGTTGCCATTGTAAAGAGCGCTTTCGGCCACCGGTCGGCGCGGACCGCGGGTGATGTCCGCGATCTGATCAAGATAAGCGACGCTGCCATCATCGCCTTGGCGCACGACGATTTGGCTGAGGCGATCGAGCGCCTCGACCTCGCCATCGACGTTGATCAGGAAGTCGCTGGTCGTGCCGCGTACCCGGCCAGCCTGGCCCTTGGAGTCGGCCTGGGCAATGGCCTGTGAAACCTCGGTCGCTGACAGCCCCAGGGCCGCCGTTGCCACTGGATCGAGGCGGACGAGCACTTCATCCTCCGGTAGACCGAACAGTTCGACAGCATCGGTACCGGGTATGTTGCGCAGCTCTTGCGCCAAGTCGCGGGCGTAGCGCGCGGCGATGGTGGGCGACGTCTCAGATTGCTTTGTACTGATCGCGATGATCGCGGCATAGGCGCTGCCGCCGCCTGTCTCGAACTCCGGTTCCAGTGCGTCGGCGGGCAGGGTCGTCGAGAGTTCGGCAAGGTCATCACGGATTTCGGCCCAAACCTCTTCGATGCGGTCGTCTGGAACGGTGACGCCAAGTTCAACCGAGACGATCGAGATGCCGGTTGACGAGGCCGAGCTGATGACATCGACTTCAGCCACCTCGCGCAGCACATCTTCGATTTCCGATGTCACCAAGGCTTCAACGCGCGCCGGATCAGCGCCGGGAAAGACGGTGGTGACCGTGGCAAAGAGGTTGGTGATCGTCGGGTCTTCCTGCCGGCCGATCGCCAGAAGTGAGGAGAGACCAGCAACGATCACCACGAGCAAGGCAAGCGCGATGAGCCGTGGCTGGCGGAAGGTGAGGCTTTCCATCAACCTTCTCCGGGCTGGGCGAGAGGCTCGGCAATTGGCTCGGCCAAACGCACTTGCGCGCCGGGCACCACGCGATGCGTGCCATCGCCGATGATCAGCAAGTCGCCTTCGAAGGTCCCTCTGACAAAGGCCTGATCGCCCTCAATGTGCAGGATTTCCACAGCTTCGCGTCCAACCGTGAATGTGTTGGAGCCTTCGCCGGGTTGCAAGGACAGCACCGTCCAAAGCCCGCGCACGCCATCTTGAAGCGCGTTCAGTGGCACCAGATAGCCTTGTTGGTCCAGCGTCGGCTGTAGCGTCAGCGTGCCCGCGTCGAGATAGACGGCATCGTCGGTTTCAAGACGGAAAAGCGCTGTGCGTGTGCGCGTTTGGGGGTCGAGGTCTGGGCGAAATCCATCAAAGCTCGCGTCGTAGTCGAGCCCATTGATCGCAATGCTGACCTGCGCCAAGGCGTCTTGATCATCGGCAAGGGTGGGATCGATGCCAACGCGAAACAGCGGCGCGCTCGACTGCAACACCTCCACAATCGGTTGTCCGACCGACGCCACGGTTCCCTCATCGGCCAGCCGGGTGGCGATGGTGCCATCGAACGGCGCAATGAGCCGGGTTTGCGCCAATTGAACGTCGATGCGTGTCAGGCCAGCGTCGATTTCGGCGATGCGGGCTTCCAGATCGGCGAGCGTCAGCCGCGCGGTGTCCAAGGTTTGTTCGGAGGCAAAACCGCGGTCGCGCAGTTCGCTTTGTCGCTGGGTCGTGAGCTCGGCCAACTCCACCTGCGCTTCCACGGCGCGCCGCGATGCTTCAAGGCGCGCTCGCTCAGCATCAAGGATTTGCGTATCGAGTTGCGCGATGACATCGCCGGCACGCACGCTGTCGCCCTCATCGACCGTGAGGCGTTCGATCTCTCCTGCTTGTTGGAAGGCGAGATTGACGGTTTGCGTCGGCTCAACTTGGCCTTGGAAACGGCGTGTGACCCTCAATCCTTGTTGCGGTGACAGGGTCATTGCGCTGACAACCGTCAAGGGCGCTGGGTCGGGCCCAAGGACGGCATCGGCGCGTTGTGAGAGAAGCGTTACCCCGCCGAAAACCAATCCTGCGGCCAGCAGAATGACGGCGCTTGTGCCGGTTAGCGTAAGGAAGCGTTTGACAATGGGCGAGCCGAGCGGCGATTTGGGTTTGGTCTGGCGCATGGGTTCTCTTGCCTTTTGGGTAAGTGGTGCTTACTTCAACGCTGACCACATATGTAAACGTCACTTACTTTGACAAGCCCCATGGCGTGAGAAAATTGAAAAAAGTGCCAGCAGAGTCACCGAACACCGACAAACGCGAGCCGTATCACCACGGCGATCTGCGGGCGCATCTCATTGAAACTGTTCGCCAATTGGTCGAACAGAAGGGTGTTGACGGGTTCTCGATTTCACAGGCTGCGCGCATTGCCGGCGTCAGCAGCGCTGCGCCTTACAAGCACTTTTCCGACAAGATGGAGATCGTTCGCGCTGTCGCTCTGGAGGGGATGCACCGCCTGGGCGCGGCAATGAGAGATGCGGCGGAAGGTGCCTCAGCGACCAATTTTGGCAAAGTCGATGCGATTGGCAAAGCCTATGTTGACTTTGCGCGCGCCGAGCCCGGCGTTTTTCGCCTTATGTTTGGGCTGACCGAAACCCACGCTGCCGATCCGGAAATCATGTGCACGGGTCTGGAGACGTATGGCATCCTTTTGCGCGAGGTGGCGGCTGCGCTGCCGGAGGGCACGAGCGAAACTGACGTTCAACGGCGATCCTATCTGCTTTGGTCGTTCGTCCATGGCCATTCGTTCCTCCAGATTGATGGCAAGGTGGACGCCAGCAAGATGGCGGCCTCGGAGGATGAGTTGCTGGCGCAGTTGTCGCAGCGCGTTCTCGGCAGCTAGGCCGAGCTTCCAAATCAGACCAGTGGTCAGTGAACGCCGATGGCCGACCCGATGGCGTCGCGCCCCAACGGCTTGGCCACAAAGTGCAGATCAGGGTGCAGCTTCTTGAATGCCTGGGCGTCGCACTGAAGCAGCGGAACCGTCATCATCACGGCCACACTGTTGATCAACTGTCCAAGTTTGCACGACTTGATCTGTTCGAGAAACTGCACGCCGTTCATGTGCGGCATCCGAAAATCCAGGAGCAGAAGATCAACGGATTTGTCCGAGCCGTTTAGGCGTTTGGACACAAAAAATGCCAGCGCTTCTCGTGGATCGACAAATTGCTCAACCTCATCAAACCAGGGCGTTTCATCGATCGCTCGCCGGGCAAAAAACTGGTCGATTTCGCAATCGTCCAGAACAACCACGCTGTGTTGGTGATCCATAGCCTGCATGTCTTCCCCCCGAAGATGCCGTTGCGGCAGTAATTCATAGCAATTTTCGCACATTGCGCCACAAACAGGAAAATCAACCTCAAGATGTAAAAAAACTTGGCGGAAGGATTGCCCTTTAAGAAGAATAGGCCAATTAACCAAGCATTAACTGATGAATGGACGGGGGTCCAAGCATGCAGGCCAAGTCTTTGCAGCGGTTCTTCGATGACGTCGAACCGGTCACGCTAAACAATTGCGACTTGGAAGCAATCCACCGATCCGGTGCCATACAAGGCGTTGGCATCCTTTTTGCCTTTGATCCCATCAGTCGGCACATCACCCATTGGAGCGAGAATGCTGTCGATCGTGGTTTCTTGCCACACGACAGTGGCCAAGGCAGTGGCCAAGACAGCGGCTCTGATGCGAATGCTGGTTTTGCCGGTCGAACCATAGCCGAGGTCCTGCCTGAAGTTGCGGACGAGGTGATCGCGTTGGCCGATGACGAGGCCAACCGCCACCAGCACATCGCACTCAGCGATCTAGTGTCGCGGCCCGGACCAGACGATGCGGTTGCCGATTATGACGCAATCGTTTGCTGCACTGAAGATATTGCGTTCGTTGAACTTCTGCCGAGCGTCGATATCACGCCGCGCGAGCTTAGAGCTAAGCTCAGAGGCGCTCAGCGGGCGACGGGTGCAATCATGTCGGCGCGCACCTTTGCCGATGCCGAACAGTTGGCAACAGATGCGATCCGCGAGCTGACCGGTTATGGGCGTGTTAAAGTCTACAAATTCTTGCCTGACGGATCGGGCGAGGTCACGGCCGAATCGCGTGATGAGGCGTTGCCGAGCTATCGTGGACTGCATTTCCCGGCAACGGACATTCCCAAACAGGCCCGCCACCTCTACGCGATTTTGCCTTTCCGTCCGACTTTGACAGTCGTTAACGATATTTCGCCAATTGTCAGCAACCAAGGCAAAGTTGCCGATTCGCTTGACATGACGTGGTGTCTGACGCGGTCGGTGTCGACTATGCACACTGCCTATCTTCGCAACATGGGTGTCGGATCGGCCTATAGTTGCTCCTTGATGGACCACGGGATGCTGTGGGGGCTGATTTCCTGCCACAGTCTCGATCGAAGCCCGGTTTCCTTCGATGTTTGGGGGCTGGTGCGCGACATCGCCGAAGCGCTGATGGCGAAGCTGAACCAGTGCCGCGAGGCCGAGACGACCGCCAAAATCAAAGAGATGCGCGATCTGGAAGCCAGTGTCGCTGTCCAGCTACGCGAGAAAGGTCAAATCGAAGACGTTTTGGCCGATTACGCCCCAACGCTTCAGCGTTTTCTTGATGCCGAGGGTTTTGCTTTTCAGTTTGATGGAAAGATCTACAGTGTCGGCAATACACCGCCTTTGCCCTTTATTCGCAGACTGATCAAATGGGTGGGCGAGCGCGATTCAACGGATGATTACTTTCGTTCCAAAGCGTTGCACCGAGACTGGCCGGCAGCCAAAGACCATATGGAAACAGCGTGCGGCGTTCTCGTACAACCTGTGATTATCCATCGGGTCTGCCAATTGGTCTGGTTCCGGTCGCCTATCACCACGACGGTGCGCTGGGCCGGTGACCCGAATGCAAAAAAAGTGGTGCCACGTGCCGACGGTACGCATGTCTTGCAGCCGCGCAACTCATTCGATCAATGGGTTGAGGAGCACCGTGAAGAGAGCCGTGAATGGTCCGATGCTGAAATCAATGCTGCGCGAGAAATCTTCAAGGACGTCCTGGATATCATCGCGACGCAGGCACAGAACTTGCGTCGAATGACCCAAGAACTGACGCTCTCGCAGGAAGAAACGCGCGAAGAGCTGGCGCAGTTTGCCTACGCTGCTGCGCACGACATTCAAAATCCGATCAACACGATCACCAGCGCATTGGACCTTCTGCGAACGGTTGAAGAATCGAGCAGCGATCCGGTGGTCAAAAAGTCTCTCGATTATGCAATGCGCTCGTCAGATCGGTTGCGCAATCTTGCCGATCAGATGGCCAATTTTGTGGCGCTTGGCCGGCGGGAAATCGAGCCGGAGCCGGTTGCGCTTGATGACGTGGTTGCCGATGCTTTGCAGATGCTGGATCACGCGGTCAGCGAGCATGGCGCAACGTTCGATTGCAACCCGTTGCCGACTGTAGCTGGCAGCCGCGATCTTTTGACGATCCTTTTTTTGAACATCTTCTCCAACGCTATGAAATACCGAGCACCGGACCGGTCACCCAAGGTCAAGGTGCGCAGCACTGACCAAGGGCGGTATGTGCATTTATCGATAGAAGACAATGGCATAGGCATAATGCCGGAATTCGCGGCGCGCATATTCCAACCGTTCGATCGCTTGCATCGGGCGGATGACATTCCTGGAAGCGGCTTAGGATTAGCGACATGCAAACGAATTGCCGAACTTCACAAAACCAGCATTCTTCTCGACCCGGACTTCACCGACGGCGCGCGATTCACCATCGACTTTCGCAAGTCGGCTTGGGGTCAGACAACCTTCGAATGAGCGCTGGCTCGCAATGGGTGCAGGCGGCTGCCAGCAGCCCGCCCAATGAGGCCGGAGGCGCCGGCCAATACGGCCGCCTTGATGAACCGGTGCGCCACGTCGTCATCGTTGACGATAATGAAGCCGATCTGTTCTTCACCAGTATGCTGTTGAAACGCCATGGCTTTGTTCACGTCCACCAATTCTCGTCTGGTCAGGATGCCATCGACGGCTATAGAAAAGGCGTTGGCTGCGACTTGGTGCTGATGGATGTGCGTATGCCGCAGATGGATGGTTTCGACACGGTTGAAGGCATGATCAAAATCCCCAGGTGGCAACGCGAACGCCCGACGGTCTATATGATGTCTGCGGCCAGCAACTCCAACGATCTGCAAAAGGCATCGGAGAGCACCTTTATCCAGGGGTTCGTTCGAAAGCCGTTGTCAGTTGAAGATTTGCGATGGGTGTCTGATGACGACTGAAGGGTCGCTAACGAGTACAGACAAAAAACCGAAAGGGTTGCGGACGCGTCTGGCCAATGAGACGCGCGCGTTGCACGAGGCGCTGCATCATCATCCTCGCCTGTTGCCACTTGCCTCAGGCCGCATCACCGAAACGGGCTTGGCGACCCTGATCACAGACTATTGGGTGTTTTACGCCGCAATTGAGTCTCGCCGTGCCAGGTCTGGTTGGTGCGCGCCGATCGATCTGGTGGCACCAACTCGTGCGCTGGCGACCGACCGGGCAGCGATGTCCGCGTGTCGCTGTGTGTTGTTGCCCGCTGTTCCCCCCGATCATTTGCCGACCTCAGAGGCTGGCTGCCTTGGCGCGCTTTACGTGATGCTGGGCGCGCAGTTCGGCGGGCGTGTTCTCGGCGCTCAGCTTGCCAAGGCCTTGCCGGACGTTCGTTCGACGTACTTCGCGCCTTGCCACGAAACTCTTGGCGCGTGGCGGTTGCTGCTCTCACGTCTGGAAGATATCGCGCCGCTCTCGGCAGAGGCGGACGCGGCGGTTCATGGGGCGCTGATCACGTTTCGCAGTTTGGCAGATCTGTTGGATCAACGTCCGGTTCCGACGGTAGATTGCTATTCTGGCCAAGCTTTGGATCGTCAGCGTGTGCCAGCACTGGCGGCAGCGGTCTCACTGGGATAGGTCGTCTTTCGCGGCGCTGCGATAGCTCCGCCGCGCAACAAGAACCAAACCCGGACTGTTTGCCTTGGCTTATGTCATTTCTCCGCCTGTACTAGCCGCTTTGCCAGTGCTCGGCACGGCATCGCTGTTTCCGGTCAATCGGGTGTTCTGCATTGGCCGCAACTATGCTGCCCACGCGGTCGAGATGGGGCACGATCCCGACAAGGAGCCGCCCTTCTTCTTCCTGAAAAGCCCAAGCAATCTGGCAACCGATGGGCGCTTTGCCTACCCCACCATGACCGCCGACGTGCACCACGAACTGGAGATGGTTGTTGCCCTCAGCGAAGGTGGCACGGATATCGCCGTTGAGACGGCGCTCGGCCATGTTTTCGGCTACGGCGTCGGTCTCGACATGACCCGCCGCGACCTTCAGGGCGAAGCCAAAGCCTTGGGGCGGCCATGGGAGGTGGGAAAAGCGTTTGAGAACTCCGCGCCATGTGGCTCTCTGGCCCCTGTTTCTGACTGCGGGCATCCTTCGGAAGGCGCGATGTGGCTCGATGTGAATGGAGAGCGACGTCAGACGGGTGATCTCAATCAGATGATCTGGAAGGTGCCGGAAATCATCGCCATTTTATCGCGCTATTTCACGCTTCAACCCGGCGACCTGATTATGACAGGCACGCCGTCCGGGGTCGGCCCGGTGGAGCGCGGTGACCGGATCAACGCCACTATCGAGGGTGTCGGTCAGCTTTCCGTCGATGTGGTCTAACTTCAGCTGTTCTTGAAAGCTCTGCCATCGACGATGACGCCGGTGGCATGAAGCTCGGTATCGAGCAGCGTTAGACTGGCACGAAAGCCGGGTTTGACCGCGCCCAACGCATCGGAAAGGCCAAGCGCGCGGGCAGGGTTGCGGCTTGCCATCTTTATCGCCTGGGCAGGGGAAATTTGCATCAGCACGATGGCATTGCGCACGGCTTGATTCATGGAAAGGTGGGCGCCCGCCAACGTGCCGTCTGGGCCGGTCAGGCGACCATCGTTCAGGGTGATCGGCGTGCCGTAGAGATCGAAGCTTGTTGTCGTGCCGGCGAGCGTCTTCATCGCATCGGTGACCAGGCAAAGCCTATCCGGCATTAGTTTGGCGGACATGGCGAGGTTCTGCGGATGGACATGGTGCCCGTCAGCGATGATCCCGGCGAAAAGTTCCGGCCGCATCAACGCACTGCCGACAACGCCAGGATCGCGCGCGGTGATCTGTGACTGCGCGTTGAAGAGATGGGTCACGCCACTGACGCCAGCGCGGATGGCCTTGTCGATGTCGTCCGTGTCGGCGTTGGAATGGCCGATGAAGACTGAAACGCCGCTCTCGACCAACTCACGGATCAGGAGGTGATCCTGGCACTCCGGCGCCAGCGTCACCAGGACCTTGCCCTTGGCGCTTCGGACATGGTGCAAATCATCGCGACTCAGGGGGCGGATGAATCGCGCCGGATGGATGCCAGGGCGGTCCGGCGACAGAAATGGGCCCTCAAGATGGATTCCAAGCACACCGGGAACCCGCGCTTCCAAGGCTTGGTTGGTGGCATCAATGGCCTTGGCGTAATCTGTGACAGGCGCCGTGATGAAGGTCGGGAGGATGTGCGCCGTGCCGCCCTGGCGCGCGCCGCCTGCCATTCTCTCAAGGGTTTGGACGGTCGGATCCTCGTTGAACTGTGCATCGGCTGCGCCATTGATCTGTATGTCGATGAAGCCAGGCGCAACACCTTCGGCCTCCAAGGCGCCGCCGGGAATGGCCTCGCCAATTGCCCTGGGGCGAACTTCGGCGATGAGGCCATCGTCTATCCTGATGATCTGATCCAGGGTCGGGGTGTCACCCACGCCATCAAACAGCGTGCGCGCAAAAACGGTGTCGATTGGGTGTCCGTCGTCAGTCAAGGACAGGCTCGGCGCCATCGGGATGGATTTCTTGATAATAGTCGATCATCTTCAGATCTGAAGCTGCGTCCTGATCCACGATCACCGTCGCCTGCGGGTGAAGCTGCAGCGCAGTCGCTGGACAATCGGCGCCTATCGGCCCCTCGATCATACGCGCGACGGCGTGCGCCTTGCTGGCGCCGACCGCCAACAGCACGGCCTGCCGGGCATCGAGGATCGTGGCAATGCCCATGGTGATCGCATAGCGTGGCACATCATCTGGACCGCTGAAAAAGCGGGCATTCGCCTCGCGTGTGCTGCGCGTTAGCGTCTTGATGCGCGTTCGCGCGCCGAGACTGGAGGTCGGCTCGTTGAACCCAATATGCCCATTGTGCCCGATCCCAAGAAGCTGCAGATCGATGCCGCCCGCCAACGCGATTGCGGCCTCATAGCGGTCGGCCTCGGCTTGCGGGTCCTCGGCGTCGCCGCGCGGCAGATGGCAGGCGCTTTGGTCGATATCTACCTTGGAGAAAAGCAGCCGCTCCATGGTTTGCCGATAGCTCTGTGGATGCTCCGGCGACAGGCCAACATACTCATCCAGATTGAAGCTCGTGGTCGTCGCAAAGGAGAGATCACCAGCGCGATGGCGGGCGATAAGGTCGGCGTAGACGCGTTCCATGGTCGAGCCCGTCGCGAGGCCGAGAACCGGCCTTTTCTTGGCGGCGATGGCATCGGCAACAAGTCTAGCTGCACGCGATGCGGCCTGATCAGCGGTTGGAAGCACGAGAACTTTCATGGCGTGTGTCTTTGCATTCTGCCGGTCGGAAGTTTGGACGACCGTTCGTTTTGGATTGAAACTTTGGTGTCACTCAACGCAGCTTCTCGACTTGATTGCAATCGATTGCGGTGCTCAACTCCGATGCCAAAAAGAAGCCGCAAGTTTCAAACCACAGGGCGGCCAGAGAACCGGGAGACTATTCCATGAGCACTGACCTAGCCTCGTATATTCGTGACACCAAACAGCATTTGCGCGGGCTACAGGATGTCAAAGCCGCCTTCGATTCGGTGCGCGAGGCGATGCTGCGCGAGGTTGACGCCATCGCTGCCAACGACGCCAAGGGCCGTGCGAACATCCCTGAAGTTCGCTACTCCGACGTTGAAGCAGGCAGTGTGCCTGCCGAGGCCGTCGAGGCCATTCGGCGCACTGGCACCGCCATTGTGCGCGGCGTTTTTCCGCGCGCGCAGGCCGAAAGCTGGAACGCCGAACTTGGCGACTACATCGCCGAGAACGACTATCTGACCAAGCAAAAAGAAAAAGCCGGCATGGACAAATATTTCAGCCAGCTGAAAGCCGGTGCGCCGCAGATTTACGGCCTTTATTGGTCCAAACCGCAGGTGATGGCGCGGCAAGCTGAAAGCATGGCGGCGACCAAGAGTTTTCTCAACCGGCTCTGGGATGTGGATGGTCCCATGGGCGATGAGTTCGATCCTGATATGGACTATTCCTATGCCGACCGCACCCGCCGTCGCGAGCCGGGCGACACGACGCTTGGTCTCTCTCCCCATATGGATTCAGGCTCTTATGAGCGTTGGCTCGATCCGGCCTACCAGCGCATCTATGGCGCGATTTATGAGGGCCATTGGCAGGACTACGATCCGTGGAAGGCGACGTTCCGCACGCAAACGCGCGAGTATGCTTCTCCTGCGGTCTGTTCAATGTTCCGCACGTTCCAGGGGTGGACCTGCCTGACGCCGCAAGGGCCCGAAGATGGCACGCTGCGGGTGATCCCGTCCGCCAAAGGCATCGCTTACACCCTATTGCGAGCGCTACAGGGCGATGTGGCTGAGGATGATTTGTGTGGCGCGCAGCCCGGTCGCGCGCTGTCGTGCAGCCCCGATTGGCATCAAGACATGCTGAACGGCCTTGTTTCGATCCCTCTGGTTGAACCAGGCGACACGGTTTGGTGGCACCCGGATGTGGTGCACGCGGTGGGCGATGAGCATCACGGCAAGGACTATGCGAACGTCATCTACATCGCCGCCTCGCCCAAATGCGCCAAAAACGAAGCCTACGCCCGTAAGCAGGCTGAAAAATTCTTGGCTGGCGAAAGCGCGCCGGACTTTGCGGCCGAAAACTACGAGGTGGACTTCAAAGGCCGTGCCACGTTGGACGATCTGACCGATCTGGGCCGCGCGCAGATGGGGCTGTCTTAGGCGCAACCTCATATCGCTAGATGGTGTTTGTGGCGAATGACATTGCGTCATGCGTTGCAAATGCCACCTGCTGCGTCTTGAGCTTTGCGGTGGCGGCGCCTATCACGGGCGCTTGTTTTTGAGGAGCCTACTATGTCCACCATCCATTCTGATCTTGCTTCGATGATCGGCAACACGCCGTTGATCCGTCTGCGCGGACCATCCGAGGCAACAGGCTGCGAGATTTTGGGCAAGGCGGAGTTTCTCAACCCCGGCCAGTCGGTGAAGGATCGTGCGGCGCTTTACATTATCCGCGATGCGGTAGCGCGTGGTGCGCTGAAACCTGGCGGCACGGTCGTTGAGGGCACGGCGGGCAACACCGGCATTGGGCTGGCTTTGGTCGGCGCGTCGCTTGGCTTCAAGAGCGTGATCGTGATCCCCGAAACGCAAAGCCAAGAAAAGAAGGACATGCTTCGGCTGGCGGGTGCGCAGTTGGTCGAAGTGCCGGCGGTTCCCTACAAGAACCCCAACAACTATGTGAAGTATTCGGCCCGATTGGCCGAGGAACTGGCCAAGAGCGAACCCAATGGCGCGGTGTGGGCCAACCAGTTTGACAATGTCGCCAACCGGCAAGCCCATATCGAGATGACCGGTCCGGAGATCTGGGAACAGACCGATGGCAAGGTCGATGGCTTTGTGTCGGCGGTTGGTACCGGCGGGACGTTGGCCGGTGTCGGCATGGCCTTGCAGCCGAAGGGTGTGACGATTGCGCTGGCCGATCCCGGTGGTTCAGCCATCCATTCCTTCTACACGGCCGGCGAATTCAAGGCTGAGGGCAATTCAATCACCGAAGGGATCGGCCAGGGCCGGGAAACCGAAAACCTCAAGGGCTTCAAGCCGGACCGGTCCTACTCCATTCCCGATGATGAGGCGCTGCCGATTGTCTTCGATCTGTTGGAGCATGAGGGGCTGGTGCTGGGCGGGTCGTCGGGCATCAATGTGGCGGGTGCGATGCGCCTTGCGCGTGATCTTGGGCCGGGCAAGACCATCGTTACGATCCTTTGCGATTATGGCACGCGCTATCAATCCAAGCTCTTCAACCCGGACTTCTTGCGCGAAAAGGGCCTGCCCGTTCCTCACTGGCTTGAAGGCGAGGGGCGTCACGTGCCGCAAGTGTTTGAGGCGGTCTGACCACCCACCAAGCGTCATCCTCGGGCTTGACCCGAGGATCCAGACAAACATCTGCAACACCTGCGCTTGTTTGCAGGTTCGAGAGCTGGATGGCCGGGTCAAGCCCGGCCATGACGAGGGGGGTTAGCGCCTCTGCATCCGCACCCTAATTTGCTCATTGGGACGCGTTGTCATGCGGGCAACAGGCCGCACATTTGGGTTTTCGATCTGGATATCGTAGCCCCGAACCAGCCGCGCCAAGAACAAGGTGCTCTCAATGGTGGCGAACGCCGCGCCGGAGCAAAGCCTGTGTCCCTGACCGAACGGGATGTAGCAGCCCGGTGTCATCTCATCCTCGCGTTCCGGTGAAAAGCGATCGGGGTCAAAGACATCGGGGTCTTTCCAATAGCGCTGGTGGCGATGCACCACCCAAGGCGCGATCATCACCAGGGCGCCTTTTTTGATCCGCTTGTTTCCAAGCTGCGTGTTTTCCAACGCCACGCGCGGCAAGAACGTGATCGGCGGGTATAGGCGCAGCGTTTCGCGGAACATGTTGCGGGTGAAGGTCAGCTTCTTGGTGTGCTCGATGGTGATGGGATCGTCACCAGCCACCGCTCGCACCTCAGCGCGCATGCGTTCGCGGGTCGGCGCATGCATGGCGAGCAAATAGACGGCCCAGGTGAGCGCGCTGGCAGTGGTTTCGTGGCCGGCCAGGAAGAACACGCCAAGCTGATCGATCAGTTCCTCGCGCGAAAAACCTTCGCCGGTGTCCGCATCGCGCGCTGCAATGACCGCTGATGCAATGTCGTCATAGGTGCCGTCGTTTGCCGCCATATGGCCGTCGATCCAGGTGCCCAGATGGGCGCGGATGCGGGCGCAGGCGGCCAGCACATCGCGCTTCTGCGGCACCGTCGACCAGGCTTTGTCGAAGATAAGCCGCAGCACCTCAACCTGCGCCACCGAGCGTTCAAAAATCGCGAAATCATCGAAAACCTGGTGCGCGATTTCCGACTTTAGGGATGAGGAGAACACCGTGCGACAGATGATATCGGCGGCCATATGGCCCATCGCTTTATCGAGTGAGAGGGCGCTGCCCTCAGCGATAGAGGTGTCGAAGACGGCTTCGGCCTCGTCCACCCCAGCGCTCATCGCGCCGAAGGCGCGGTTGATCCGCATGGCCGTGAAGGCCGGGTCCACCATGGCGCGTTGGCGCCGCCAGGTGTCGCCGGAGGAGACGAAGATGGAGTCCCCGATCAGCGCCTCCGTCGCGTTCACCATCAGGTCGCTCTTGGGGAAGATCTCGTTTTCATCGTTGAGCACCTGCCGGATCAAGGCTGGGTCGTTGGCGATCACAATGGATCGGCGCGAATAGCCAAGCGGACCAATCGGGTCGCGATAGGCCGTGTTGGGCAGGAGGCTGAGCAGATCGCCATCGCCCTGCCGCAGCACGCGAATGAGCGAGACAATGGCGGGCAGAGAAACTGGGCGAGGGGGTATGTACGGACTGTTCATTATGGCCAATTGCGCAAAAATCGCTTTGTATTCACCACAAATCTACTGGCTTTGACACCCTGAACTGTCGCATAGTGTGGACATGCAAGCGCTGACGATCCTTGGTATCCCGAGCATCGATGTCTTCCACGCCTTTGTGTGGGGGCATATCGTTTTTGGCGCCGTCGGGCTGGTGATCTTCTGGGTCCCGGTGGCCGGCAAGAAGGGCGGTTGGTGGCATGTGCGCGCCGGGCGCGTCTTCACGGTTTGCATGCTTGTCACTGGTTGTTTTGCAACACTGATAAGCCTGACAACGCTCTATGATCCGGCGGGCACGCACCCGCATTTGCTGACCCACCCGGACTTCGGCGATGTCACCGTGATCCGCGATATTTTCGGCTGGCTGATGATTTATCTGGCCATCCTCACCATCAATCTCACCTGGTATGGTTGGCAAACGGTCAAGCACAAGGTCAACCGTGCAGCGATCCGCGATCCGCTGAACCTGTTTCTGCAGGCGGCGCTTTTGGTGGCGACCATCAACTGCACCTACCACGGACTGGTGGACGGGCAGGTGCTGATGATCGGCATCTCCACCATCGGTTATGCCACGGTCGCGACGAACCTCTGGTTTCTCTACAAGCCCAAGCCCTGGGTGAAAGACTGGCTGATGGAGCACATCAAGGCGCTCGTCGGCACGGGCATCTCGGTCTACACGGCGTTTTTCGCCTTCGGCGCGGTACGCTTTTTGCCCGAGGCGGCGTTAACCCCAACGCTCTGGTCGATCCCGCTGATCGTCGGCCTCTCGATCATCTTCTACCAGTGGTATCGGGTGAAGAACCCGAAGCGAAGAGAAAGGCCAGAGAGTTCCGTGCAGGCTGCGGAGTAAGCGTGCCTAGCCGACTCTGCCCTTGTTCCAATCAAATCCGCAGGCCAAAATACATCATGGCAAGTGGAACTGGAGAAACCGCCAACGCGATTGTCAGCAGTGTTGGTAATGGCGAAAAGATGCCGCTGAGGCCGGCCATCATCATGATGCCGCCACCGCCGCCGATAAGCGAATTTCCTGGTGTGTTAACCGCCACGGCCAAGGCGATGTAGCGGAAGCGCAGTGCAAGACTCAGGGTGCGTCTTGGTTGTTCACCTAGCAGCAATGCCAACCGCTCCTCACCGCTCAGAGGGGCTGCCCGAGCGACCAGCGACGCCGCGCGCTCCATCCGCAACAACCCCAATAATCGCTCAAGCATATTAATCGGAAGAAACCTGCCCAAGGTGTAGGCCAATGCCATCGAGGCGACCGTGGCCACATAAATCAAGGGAGCGATGCTGGGCCCGAAGGTTGCGAGCATGGCCAGTCCGATCTCTGCTCCCGGTACAAAAGGTAGTGCAAGCAAACCGATGTAAGCCACCGCGCCAAACATTATGGCCTGATGGACCTGTTGTTCATTGTCGGGTCGGATTTGCAGGTTCAGGGCATCACGAATCTCGTGCGCGCCCCAGGTTGCAAGGGCCAACACCGCGATTAGAACAACCAGCCGTAAGAGCAGGGAGCCCAGGCTTGAGCCGGTCGAGGTCAACAAATACCCTCAGAGCGCTGATAGGTTTTCGGCGCTTGGTATCAGTTCACCGGTTGCCTCAATGGCAATCTGGCGCGTCCAGTACCAGCGCCGGGTGGTCCAAGTGACGTCGATGTTGATAACCTCATCCACAACCGTTCCGTACCAAACCACCGTATGGGGTGCGGATGAGCAAAGTGCCGTCACCGTGAAGTGCAGCACGTCATCGACCATCTTTGTCTGGTAGTTGGACCAGCCGAAGTCACAATACTCTTGGCAGTCAACCGATTGGAACGTTCCATTTCGGAAAATGATCTCATCTTCGAGAACCGCTCCGCTGGCCAAATCGGTGCCCAGTATGTCGAACGACAGGCCGTCCAGTTCGCCGCCATCGGTCCATGCGCCTGCAGGTACGGCAAGGTCAGGGATATCCTCGTTCACGACCGCAAGCGTTGCTGCACCCGAGCCGGCGGTTGCCAGCGCAATGGCCGCGACTTGAAGTATCTGCGGCATAGCTGCCTCTCACAAAGTAAAGCGATTAAAGCCGGAACCTGGCGGTAAGGGAGCTTGACTATAGGTCAACGGGCGCGCGGCACAAGGCGAAAAAGACAGCGTTGGTTGGCGCGCGCAGAGTTCCCTAAACCCTCACAAACTCGCTGGCATCCGGTGCCACCTTCTCCATCACTTTGGCCGAGGGCAGCACGCCGGGTACGCCTGCACCGGGGTGGGTGCCGGCGCCGACAAGGAACAGGTTTTTTGCCTCCGGTGATTTGTTGTGCGGGCGGAACCAGGCGCTCTGGAAAAGCTTCGGTTCGATGGAAAACGCCGCGCCATTGACCGACGACAACCGGTCCTGAAAGTCCAGGGGGGTGAGCATGTGCTGGGTGACGATGCTCTCACCCAGGCCCGGCAGCACGGTCTCTTCCAATCGTTTTTCTATCGCCTGCCGATAAGGCTCGGCCTGCACGCTCCAGTCGGTACCGCTTTTCAGATTGGGCACAGGCGAGAGAACGTAAAATGAGTCACACCCCTCCGGTGCCAGCGATGGGTCATTGGCGGTGGGCCGGTGCAGATAGAGCGAGAAATCATCGGCAAGAATCTTGCGCTTGAAAATGTCGTTCAGCAGCTCTTCATAGCGGGGCCCGAGCACCATGGTGTGGTGCTGGCAATCGTCAAATTTGCGGTTCGTGCCGAAATACCAAACGAATAGGCTCATAGAGAAGTCGCGGCGTTTGACCTTGGCGTCGGTCCAGACCTTGCGTTTGTGGTTGCGCAGCAGCTTTGTGTAGGTGGTCGCTGCATCGGCGTTGGAAACCACCACCGCGCTGTCCAGCCGCTCGCCGCTTTCGAGCGTCACGCCAACTGCGGTGCCGTTCTCCACGCGGATTTCATCGACGCCCGCGTTGCAGATCACCTCGCCGCCCTGATCCTCGATCAGGTCCACCAG
>JBKAGZ010000009.1:0-23636 GCA_046290645.1 Hyphomicrobiales bacterium | reverse complement strand
CATTGGTCTGCAGCGGTGTCATGTCGCTGTGGGTGCGCATGGCCACCCGCACACCACCCAGATCATCAATACCAAACTTGCCCGCGGTGTAGACCAGTTCAAAATCTGTCCAGCTGCCCGCCACCACGGGCTCCGCCGAGACTAGCTCAGCATGACCCATAAGGTCGCAGCGATAGGAATGATCAGGCATTGTGGGCCGCCGTTTCTTTGGCTTGTTGGCGAAGGCTGCGGGCGCGGAAATAGAGGGCGGCAAAGCCGATAATCAGAAACCCCAGCGCAACCGGCCGCGTGATGAAGATCATTAAGCCATTGTCGGACAGCAGCATGGCCTGGCGGAACGTCTCTTCTGCGCCGCCTGCCAGAACGAAGCTGATGACGAAGGCTGCCGGGTTGAAGTCGTACTTCTTCATCAGCCAGCCCGCGAAACCGGCGATTACCATGACCAACACGTCAAATAGGCTGCCACGCGAGGCATAGGCCGCCACAAACGATGTCAGGAACACAATTGGGTAGAGCACATCGGTCGGTATCTTGGTGATGAAGCGCCCGACAAACGATGCGCCGTAGTAGCCAATAAAGCCGTACATCGCGATGCCGATCAGCCCGCAGGCAAACAGGCTGTAGACAAGATCCCGGGAGGTGATGAAAAGCGTCGGGCCGATCTGAATGCCATGAATGAGGAACACGCCCACAAGGATTGCGCCAATGGTGGAGCCGGGAATGCCCAGCGTTAGTAGGGGTGCCATGGATGGGCCTGACACCGCATTGTTAGCAGCCTCCGGTGCCGCAATGCCCTCCAGCGCTCCGTTGCCCCATTCTTCCTTGTTTTTTGCCCGCCGCTTGCCCTCGCCATAGGCGACGAACGCCGCTATGGACGAACCCATGCCCGGCAACACACCGATGAAAGAGCCAATGAATGACGATCGGACAACGTGGGGCAAACAGGGTTTGTACTCGGCCCAGGACAGCCGGTTGCGCGCGCTGGCAGCCTCGTCGCTTTCATCGACGATTTCCACCTTTTTGCCGCGCGCCTCCAACTGCGAAAACACCTCGCCCAGCACGAAGATACCGATCATTAAAGGCACCAACGAGATACCGTTGGTAAGATCGAAATTATCGAACGTGAAGCGTTCTTTCGAGGAGATCGGGTCAATGCCGATCATGTTGATCAGAACGCCAAGTGCGGCCGAAGCCAACCCGCGCGTAATCGACTTACCGATCACCGAGCCGATGACCACGAACGCGGCAAAATAGATCGCGAAAAGTTCTGGCGGCCCCAGCCGCAGGGCAATGGCAGCAATGACTCCGACGCCGACTATCAGCAAAATTTCGCCGGTGTAGTCGCCAATGACCGATGAGATCGTGGCCACCTTCATGGCCTTAGAGGCTTTGCCCTGTTGCGCAAGCGGGTAGCCATCAATCTGGGTAGCCGCAGACGCGGCAGTTCCTGGTGTGTTGAACAGGATGGCAGCGATTGATCCGCCGTAGCGCCCGGACTTGCCAATCACATAGAGGAACGCCAGCGCAGCCAGCGGCTCCATGTAAAAGGTGAGCGGCAGTAGCATCGCGATGGCCGCTGATGCTGTGAGGCCGGGGATGGCACCCACCACCATACCCACAATGGCTGCAGCAAAGACCCAAAGCATCAAAATCGGGTCTGTCAGAACGCTCCCAAGGGCAGCAACAATTTCCAACGGTCAGTAGCCTTGCAGAATGTCCAGCAGGTCGATCCACTCGCCCAAGGGCGGAAAAACGCCAAGCAACTCAAAGAAAATCAGATGGTAAAGCGCCGGACACAGGATTGCAGCCAGCAACAAGCCGATTGGTCGACGTATGCCAAAGATCCAAAGCGCCAGCGGAGCAGCCAGAGCTGTGCTGAACAGATAGCCGACCTTGCTCATGAGCCAAACATAACCAATGGCGAGCGCTAGAAGCAGCCAGACCGGTGGCTTCACCGGTTCGCTTTGCGAGACCCTGCCTAGCAGCGCGGCACGCAGTTCCAGCACGCCAACAATCAGCAGTGTACCCGATCCAAAAAGGGGGAAGATGCGGGCACCCCAGCCACCGCCGGGGTCTTTTTCAATCTGCATACTGGCAATGAGCGCGGCGATGCTGAATAGCGTCAGCACAACCGCTATGATCACGCCCTGGCTTTGAACCCGACTTTGGGTACCAGATGACGTGACTTGGTTCATTCTGCTTCCAGGCCCTCAATGATGGGTGCTGCATCATCGCGCAGCGCCGCCAGAACAACTGAGGCTTCTGAGCCCGGCAGGAACATCGGGGCATTTCCGCGCTCGGCCATGCTTTCGATGAAGCCCGGCTGCTCGGTGATGGTTTTGATCGCGCTTTCCATGCCCTCAACAATGTCAGCCGGCGTTTCCAGCGGCGCGAACACCACAATGGGTGAACTGATGAGCGGTGCATCATAGCCCTGTTCCTGGAAGGTTGGAACATCGGTTGCGAACGCATCGCGCTCATCCGACACAAGCGCCAGAGCGCGTAGCTCGCCAGCAAAACCTGCGGCCTGCTGAATACCAATCATGCCGAAATCGACCTGCTCGCCGATCACCGCAGCGCGCGTGTTACCGCCACCGCTAAAGGGCACATCCTGCGCCTCAAGGCCCGCCGCATTTAGGAAGCCCTGACCAGCAACATGGTGGAATCCGCCGCGCCCGGTGTGTGCCCAGCGCATGGCGCCGGGGTTTTCGCGCATCGCTGCGACCAGATCATCCAGCGTTTCATGGGGGCTGTTGATGGGCACCATAAGCGAGGTGGTGAGGCGGCCGATCTGCGCCACAGTGATGAAATCATCAAATGGGTTCACATCAGTGTCGCGGAACAGATAGGTCAGCGTAAATGAGCCCGAAGACGTCATCATAAAGGTGGTGCCATCGGGCCGTGCCCCAGCCGCTTCGGTTGCTCCGGTGATGCCAGAGGAGCCCGGACGGTTCACAATCACCATAGGCACGGGCAACGCAGCTTCAGCAGATTCTGCCATTGCGCGGCCAAAGCTGTCGGTGCCGCCACCTGCGCCGTAGGGAACGATAACATTGACCGGGCGACGCGGGCTCCACTGCGCCAGCGCAGATGTGCCCGACAAGGCAAAAGCCGAGCCAGCCAACGTGAGATGAAGAAATGTCCGGCGATCAATGTGGGTCATGTGATTTCTCCCTAGCGGGCCCTACTCGTTTTGAGCGGCACCCTTGTTTTGATGTCATTTAGGGGAGCCTAGCGAACAAAATTCAATTCAAAAAATAGAATTATGAAAAGAGATCATCTAATAATTGGAAGTTAGAGCAAAAAGGGCATCTTCAACGAGGGGTAAGTGCGTGAACCTGAAAAGCCTGCGAGTTTTTGTGAACGTGATGGAAGAAGGCACGTTGGCGCAAGCGTGTCAGAAGATGAACCTCAGCCAGCCCGCAGCAAGTAGGCTTATTCGCATCCTTGAAGCAGAGTATGGCGTTCAACTGTTTCACCGCCAGAGCAAGCGCTTAATCCCCAGTGATGAGGGTGAAGCTTTCTATCCAGAAGCGGTGCGCATCCTTGCCTCAATCGATGATCTTCCGGCTGTCTTTCGACAAATCGAAACACAGGAAGCACCGCCCTTGCGTGTTATCTGCCACCCCCGCCTGGTGGAAGGGTTGGTGGTGCCGGCAATGGCGCAGCTGGTGCAGCGCGAACCGTCGGTGAAACTGAAGCTGGAGGTACACCCCCGCCGCTATCTTGGCCGGCGCGTGATGCTTGGCCTGTACGATATCGGCCTAGCCACGCTACCGCTGCCCGACAAACGCCAGTCGACGCAACCCCTGGCGCAAACGGACATGCTGGTTGCGCTACCCGAACATCACCCGCTGGCAGCCAAGGATGTCATCCACCCCGCTGATGTGGCCGACCTGGCTTATGTGGCGCTTGAGGAGACGACCAACATGCGCTCCATCCTCGATCATGAGTTGGCCAAGACGGATCAGCGCCTGGACATTACTCACGAAATGTCGACCAGCCTTTCGGCGCGGCGCTTGGTGAAGGAGGGTATCGGCTTTACTTTCACTGACGCCATCACGCTCAGTCCGGAAGAGGCCCAAGGGCTAGCGGTGCGCCGCTGGCACCCAAGGGTGAACATCGAATTTGGTTACTTCACCGCGCCCAATAACCGCCCACACAAGGCCCGTGATGCATTCATAAGGGTTTTAAGAGAAATATGCGCAAAACGTGCAAAGCAAGTCCCGCCTGCAATCGGACCAAGCAAAGACTGACCGCGCTTACAAATAGGACATATGCGGTGTTTAAAATTCCCGTTGTTCGATGTCGCTAAAGGCCTCGAAGCGGTCCTTCTTCGGCATCGTGACCAACGGCGGCTTTGGGTCGATACTGTTGAAAAAGTCGGTGTCGGGCAGGGGCAGCCTGAATTTGTAGAATCTGAATTCGCGTTTGGCGCAGTGCCAGAATTTGGTTCCGCAGTCATTCGAATTGCAGAATCACATTCCAAGATTTTTGTGCAGATTTGGCACTGTCGACTTTTTCAACAGTATCGGTCGGATGTGACAACTGGCCTGTTTCGCATGAAGGTCTTGGACGGGCTCGAAGTGTGAGTTCGCGACGAACAGCGCGTATGTCCGCATTTAGCATCGCGTGTGAGGTCACTGGGTGTCGTATGGGAGTCAATACAGCAGCGCTTGAATGAGGTGGGCTGCAAATGTCTGAGTTGGATTGGCGATCATTTGCCAAGCGGGATCAATCTGTCTGTGCGTTAGCTTGAAGCCTTCTGGGGCAGGGTGGTTGGTATCCCAGCCTCAATCATAATCCGCGTGTCGGGGGTTCAAGTCCCTCCTCCGCTACCATTTTTCCTTAAATATTGTGTTCCCCGTCAGCGCTTATGGACAGATCGTGCTGATTGTTTAGGGGAGTGATTTTGGCTCATCATTGCTAATCTTGGAGCAGATGATGAGACGAAAGAACGAACGCTTTATCGATGATGCAGATCGGGTCGTGAAGGATATCAAGCGCCAGACCCGGCGTCGGTTTTCCGCAGAAGAGAAGATCAGGATTGTGCTTGCTGGCCTTCGTGGCGATGACAGCATTGCTGAGTTGTGCCGCCAAGAAGGGATTTCCCAGAGCCAGTATTACTCCTGGTCGAAAGAGTTCATGGAGGCGGGCAAGAAGCGGCAGGCCGGGTCCTCTTAAAAGCGCCCAGCGCCGACCCAGTCCCTCCTCGTGAGCCAGCTCAAAGCCTGGACCACCTATCCGAAAGACTCCTTGGGGCGGCGTGTGTCTTGGCGCGGAACTTGCAAATTTGAAGCCAGTTAAGTGTTCCGCCGGCGTTACCAGAAGGAGCTTTCGCTTATGGCGTCACCCAGCACGGCCACCGTCTCGGTTGGCGAGGCAACTGCCAAATCGTTGCCAGTTATCGACCTGTCCGGCTTCGGCGAGGGAGAGGCCGTTCGCGACGCGGTGGTGGCAAGCGCCCTGCGGGACGCCTGCGAGGACAAAGGCTTCTTCTATGTGGTCGGTCATGGCGTCGAACCGGATATGATCGCGTCGCTCCGCCAGCAGGCAGAAGTGTTCTTTTCCAAGCCATTAGACCAGAAAGAGGCAGTCTCTAAGGATTTGTCCGCCTGCAATCGTGGCTATGAAAGGCTCGCGGCGCAGACGTTGGAGAAAGGAGGCTCGCCCGACCAGAAAGAGGGCTATTACATCGGTGTGGAGGTTCCTGAGACCGACCCGCGCGTGCTCGCTGGAAAGTTCAACCATGGCTCCAATCAATGGCCCGCCGACATGCCGGCATTTCGTCAGACGGCTGATGAGTATTTTGAGACCATGGTCGCCTTCGGGACCAAGTTGATGCAGGCCATGGCGCTGTCGCTGGACCTGCCGCGTGACTATTTCGCGGGCTTTACCGCCGATCCAATGTGCACATTGAGGCTGTTGCACTACCCGCCGCAGCGACCCAACGCCGAACCCGATGAAAAGGGCAGCGGCGCGCACACCGATTTCGGCGGTCTGACCTTGCTGTGGCAGGATGAAGTCGGCGGCCTAGAGGTGCTCGATGAGGAGGGCTGGATTCCGGCCCCACCCATTGAAGGCGCATTCAACGTCAATTTGGGCGACATGATCCAGCGCTGGACCAATGGGCGCTATCGCTCAACGCTGCATCGCGTAATCAATCGCTCTGGCCGTGAGCGCTATTCCATCCCGTTCTTCTATACCGGCAACCCAGACCATGAAGTGCGGTGCATCGAGACGTGCCTCGCGCCCGGTGAAACGCCAGCACACCAGCCAATCACAGTCTCCGAACACCTGCAGGCCATGTACAAGCAAACCTACGCTTAAGGCCCTGACCGCAACGCCGCCCACCCCCAGGAGGTAAGCCCATGATACCAGTCCTCAACTTTCAGGATTTTCTCGGCCAAAACAAACAGCGGTTCTTGGATGATGTCGGTCAGGCCTGCCGTCAGACCGGTTTCATGTTGCTGGCCGGCCACGGTGTCGACCGGGCGCTGATCGACCGGGTGTTCCAATGTGCCGAAGAATTCTTTGCGCTTGATCTGCCCGAGAAGAACCGCCTTTCCATCGCCAATTCCAAGCATGACCGCGGCTATGCCGCTATTGGGTCTGAAAAGCTGGACGAGACAAGCGGCCTGATCGATCAGAAAGAGGCATTCAACGTGGGCGCTGACCTCATGCCCGATGATTTGCGGGTGCAGACGGCCATGCCCTATCGCGGGGTGAATCAGTGGCCGGCCGGCAAGGAGGAGTTCCGTGAAACGCTGATGGAATATTATGATGCGATGGAAGCCTTGGCGGTGGAACTACACCGCGCCATCGCGCTCGATCTCGGTTTGGATGAAACGCATTTTCATCCCTATTTGGACGATCCCATCGCGATCTTGCGCATGCTGCGTTACCCGGCCTCGCGCGGCGTTGATGGCGACATTGGTGCTGGTGCCCATTGTGACTATGGGTCGATCACACTTCTCATGACCGACGGCACGGCAGGCCTGCAGGTGAAGCCGCGCGGCTCGGACTCGTGGGTGGATGTGCCCCACGTGGAAAACGCGTTTGTCGTGAACCTTGGCGACCTGCTGATGCGCTGGACAAACGATGTCTACGTTTCAACGCCGCATCGGGTGATCCCGCCGGCGCGCGAACGCTACTCCTTGGCTTTCTTCTTCCAGCCCAATCCCGATGTGGTGGTTGAAGCTCTGCCGGGAACAGGTAAGGCGCATTATCCGCCGATCACATCGGCCGACTATCTGACCCAGCGTTTGACCGCGACCTACGCCTGACCAACCGGCTTAGACGTTGTAGAGCCGCTCCATCGTGGCCTGGTGGTCGGCGAGTGCCTTGTCCAGATCGAAGGTGGTGAAAGTCCCGTCTTTCACCACATGAACGCCGTTGATGAAAGAGTGGTCGACCTTGAAAGGCCCGCACCAGATGAGCGCGGCCAGAGGATCGCGCTGCGAACCCGATAGTCCAAGATGGTCGCGCTTCACCGCGATGAAGTCGGCGCTCAAGCCCGGCGCTATCTGGCCGACATCGTCCCGTCCGAGGAGCTTGGCGCCATGGCGTGTTGCCATGCCAAGCGCTTCGCGGGCCGACAGGGCCTGAGGTGACCCAGCGAACCCGCCGCGTCTGCCGGGTTTTTCGGACAGGTAGCGCGTCGGCGCGACCCGTTGCAGTGATATACCAAGCCGCGCTTCAAGGAACAGATTGCCGGTGTCGTTGGAGGCCGAGCCGTCCACGCCGAAACCCACGGTCACGCCAGCATCCAACATCTCGCGTGCCCGCATGATCCCGGAGCCGCACCGCATATGGGCGGACGGACAGTAGGTTGCGCCGGTGCCGGTGTCGGCGAAGAGCTTGATTTCGCGATCGTTCAAAAAAATAGCGTGGGCAAACCAGACATCATCGCCCATCCAACCCACACTCTCACAAAACTCGATAGCCCGCATGCCGTAGATCTCGGTGCAGTATGTCTCCTCATCCAGCGTCTCGGCGATATGGGTGTGCAGCCGCACGCCCTCATGCTGACGGGCGAGCTGCGCAGCCTCTTTCATCAACCCGTCGGTGACGGAAAACGGTGAACAAGGAGCAAGAATGATCCGGTTCATCGCGTGGCGCGACATGTCATGATACTCGTGAATGAGGCGCTCGGAGTCCTTGAGGATCGCCTCTTCATCCTCCACGCAATTGTCCGGCGGCAGACCGCCTTGGCTCTTGCCGCGCGACATGGCCCCGCGTGAGGCGTGGAACCGCATGCCGATCTCGCGCGCCGCCTCAATGGTGCTGTCCAGCGTGCAATCGTTGGGCAGAATATAGAGATGATCGGATGCCGTCGTGCAGCCGGACATAATGAGCTCGGCCATCGCGATCTTGGCCGACACCTTCACTGCCGCATCGTCCATTTGCGCCCAGATCGGGTAGAGCGTCGTCAGCCAGGTGAACAGCACATCGTCCTGCACCATGCAGCGAGTCATGTTCTGATACATGTGATGATGAGTGTTGATCATGCCCGGCATCACGACATGACCCGACCAGTCGATGACGCGGTCAGCTCCGGCGGCTTCGCCGGCCAATTCGGCTGTCGCGCCAACCTTTTCAATCACATTGCCGCGCACCAGGATCGCGCCGTCGGCGATCTCACGGGCCTCATCATCAAAGGTGCCCAACACGTCGATGTTCTTGATGAAAAGTAAGGCATTTTCGGCAGGTGTCACGGCAATTGGCCCTCCAAGTGAACAGATTTTAGGCGATGCATGCCCGCCTAACCGTTGCCTGGAAAAATCGAGAATGCCAATCTGATAGGCATGATGAAGTATTATGCATATGCCCGCAAGGGCGATACCTGTCGCCGGGATACTACGGCGTGATGGACCACCAAATATTGGTATTCGATGGGATCCTGGACCCGGATGCGTTTCTGGTGTTCTGCGCCCATCGCGCCCAACGACTTTCGATCGACCACACGGTGCTGGAGCGCTCGCCAATGCGCGTCGAAGTCACCTTGCGTGGCCATGCAATCCTTATCGACATGTTTGAAATGGCGTGCAGCCTTGGGCCGGAAGGCAGCATTGTTATCGCGACATCCAGGAAAGCGGCATGAGCGCTGGTCGGAGCGAACCTGTCGCTGTCGCCCTGTCGCGCGATGTTCCGTTCGGCACCTCGATTGGCGTGCGTGTGGAGGGCATCGAATATGTCGTCTGGCGCGATGAGAGCGGCAAAGCGCATGTTTGGGAAGATCGCTGCCCCCATCGCGGCATGAAATTGTCGCTCGGCTTTGTGCGCGGCGACCGCATCGCTTGCCTCTATCACGGCTGGGAATATGGCACCGATGGTGTTTGCCAGAAGATCCCCGCCCATCCCGATCTTCCGGTCCCTGACAGCATCACCGTGGGCACCTTTGGCGCGGTCGAAAGCGGCGGATTGATTTGGCTTGCCACCGAGGAATCAGCCGTCGAAGTCGAGCCGCTGCTTCCCGTGCGCAGCATGATGGTCGAGGCCGATGTCAGAGACGTGGAAACGCCTGAAGGTACCCATGTTTTCCTCCAGCCGGTGAGCGCCTGTAAGACCATGCTGCACATCTGCGTGGAGGATCGCACCGACGCGGAAACGGCCTATTTCTGGGCGCTCGGCTTGCGGACCAGGCTTGAGGCGGAAAGCTAATGGGCACGCCGGTTCTCTATGATTTTGCCTTGGACGTGCGCTGCTACGCGGTGCGGCTTGGTGCCAGCCTGATGACGCGCGCGCTCACCATTCGCGATGTCGACGTGATGCCCGGAAAAGAGCATTTGTCGCCCGAGATGCTGGCGCTCAATCCCATGGGCAGCGTGCCCGTGCTGGTGGATCACGAGACTGTTCTTACAGAACCAGCGGCGATCCTTAAGCATCTGGCAAGAGGCACGCCATGGGAACCGCAAACCCCAGAAGGCGTCGATTGGATGGTCTTTGCCGGTGAGTCATTGAGTGGTTTCAACATAGCACGTCATGCCGCGCTCTTCAGCCAGCCGGGTTCGCAGGACTTCGAGAGCGTCGCGCTTGGCAGACGCCACGCCAAAGCAAAACTGCGGCAGTTGGACGACCGGCTGAGCTTGGCCACGCTGCGCGGCCACGCGTTTTGTGCGGGCGGCTTGCCGTGCATCGCAGACATTCTGGCGTTTCCAGTCTTTGCTCAGTCGCGCGATCTGCGCATCGAACCGGACGCTTTCCCAGCCCTGCGCCTTTGGGCGCGCGGTATTCGTGCCTTGCCGGGATTCATCGGCATGCCGGGCGTGCCGGATTATCACTGATGCCGTTCATCGCCCCCAACCAGTTGGAGAAGTCTTACGACGTCATCATACTGGGCGCTGGTTCCGGCGGCTGCGTCGTGGCGCGGCGCCTGATCGATCAAACTGATGCGCGGGTGCTCTTGGTGGAGGCGGGCAGGGCGGACTATGACGCCGCACCTCTGCTCGACCCAGCCGCTTGGATACCGCTGGCGGGCGGCGACTATGACTGGGGTCTTTCCTTTGCGCCCAACCCGCGGCTGAACAACCGCCGCATTCCTATCCCGCGCGGCAAGGTCCTCGGTGGATCGAGCGCCATCAATGCGATGATGTGGTATCGCGGCCACCCCAAGGATTACGACCGTTGGGGTGTGCCCAATTGGGGATGGGAAGACTGCCTTCCAGCGTTCAAACGCTGTGAAAGCTGGGAAGGCGGGGCTAGCGACCTGCGCGGCGGCCATGGCCCGCTGCGTATCAACCGATCGGCCGATCCCCATCCTGTGGCGTTAGCTCTGATCGAGGGCATGGCGGAACTTGGCTATGCCACGCTGGACGATCCCAACGGGCCCTCCAACGATGGCGTTGGGCTCGCCAATTACAACATTGATGCTGGCAAGCGCTGGTCGAGCGCGACCGGCTATCTGGAGCCGGTGCTCGCCCATCCAAACCTCTCCATCGTGACGGAAACGCGTGCAAGCCGAGTAATCATCAAGCGCGACAAGGCGGTTGCGGTCGAGCAAATCATCGACGGTCAGCCCTTCTTGGTTGAAGCGGCCTCGAAAATCGTGCTGGCTGCTGGCGCATTCGAAACCCCTCGTTTGCTCACGCTTTCCGGTCTGGCTGACGAACGCTGGCTGCGGCGCCTGGGGATCAACACACAGGTTCATCTGCCCGGCATTGGTCAAAACCTGCAGGATCATCCGTTGCTGCGTGCGGTGAACTTTCGCGCCAAAGTGTCCTCCGGACCAACCCGTGACAATGGCGGCGGGGCGATCGCCAATGTACGCTCCCACGCGGGACTTGATCAGCCCGACGTGCATATGCTGCCCATTCAGCAAGCCTCCGGCGGGCCGCACTTGCGCCAAGCCTATGACATCTCTGGCGATGTGTTTGCCTTGGCGCCAGGCGTCATGGACACCAAAAGCGTGGGGTCGATCACCGTATTGGGTGACAGCCCGGACGACCCGCTGATCATCGACCCCAACTTCTTCGATCATCGCGATGATTGGCAGGCCATGCGCTTCGGGGTGCGGCTGGCGCGCGACGTGGCGCGGACCAAGGCATTTGAGCACGTCTATGACGGGCTTGCCGCACCAACGTCGCTTGAGACCGACGAAGAGATCGACGACTTTATCCGGCTGGCCTGCGCGACCTTTTTCCATTGCTGCGGTACGGCGAAAATGGGTGCTTCAGACGATCCGATGGCGGTCGTCGATGGAGGCCTGAATGTACATGGCGTCGGCGGCTTGATGGTCGCCGATGCCTCTATCATCCCGATCATACCGACATGCAACACGCACGCGCCTGTCACGATGATTGGCGAACGGGCGGCTGAGTTCCTGATCGATGATCTCGCCCGGCACGGCTTTTGCAGCGCTGACGCAAACAGTCAGGCGGTTCCTGCATGAGCGGCACCCATATCCTCGCCAGTGATACAATCCTCACCATGGATGCCGAAACTTCGGTCATCTTGGAGGGCGCAATTGCTATCGAAGGGCAGATGATTGCCGCGCTTGGCCCGCGCGAGACCGTGCTGCAAGCCTACCCAGGCGTGCCGATCAAAGAGATGGGCGATGCCCTGCTGATGCCTGGTCTCATCAACGCCCATGCCCATTCGGGCATGTTACGCGGGACAGCTGAGCACCTGCCGGTTTGGGAATGGCTGACGACGCACATCAACCCCATGCACAAGGTTCTGAACGCCGACGAAGCGCGTGCTGCGAGCCGCCTTTGCTACGCCGAGAGCCTGCTAGGCGGCACGACAACAACTGTGGACATGTGGCGCTTTATGGAAGGCAGTTGCGAGGTCGCCCGCGACATGGGCAACCGTTTGGTCGTCGTACCCTATGTCGGCGCCCACCCGGACTATGACTATTTTGAGAGCCTCGACGACAATGAAGCGCTGCTCAATAGCTGGCAGGGCGGGGCGGATGGACGGGTGCGGGTCTGGGTTGGCTTGGAGCATCCGTTCTACATTGACGAAGCGGGGTGGACGCGCGCCGTCGATATGGCGAACCGCTATAAGACCGGCATCAACACCCATTGCTCTGAAGCGCAGATCGAGGTGGCAGAGTTTCACAAACGCCACGGCAAAGCGCCAATGATGGCACTGGCCGATTTCGGGTTTTTCGATACGCCCCTTGCCCTGCTCGCGCACGCGGTTTGGCTGTCCGAAGATGAAATCGCATTCCTCGCCGACAAGCCTGCCAGCGTTTCGCACAATCCGATATCCAACATGAAACTCGCCAGCGGCATCGCCTCCGTTGAGGCGATGCGCGCTGCGGGCATTCCGGTTGGCCTGGGAACGGACGGCGAGAAAGAGAACAACAATTTCGACATGTTCGAGGAGCTGAAAGCTGCCTCGCTGATGGCCAAACTTCGTGACCATGACGCCGCCGCGCTCGACAGCTGGGAGGTGCTGAAGATGGGCACCTGCGAGGGCGCGCGCGCGATCGGCCTTGGCGACCAGCTCGGTTCGCTGGAGGTCGGTAAACAGGCTGACATCATCGCGGTCGCCACCGACACACCGCGCATGACACCGTTCTTTGCCGATGGGCCTTACTTCAACCTGCAGCACAATCTGGTGCACGCGGTGAAGGGATCGGATGTACGCATGACCATGGTCGCCGGCGAGATCGTGGCTGAAGACGGCGCGCTCACACATGATGATATGGCGGACATTCTGGCTGAGGTCCGCGCGCTTGCACCGGGTCTGTTTGCCCGTCGCGCCACCTTTCTCGAAGAGCACCGCAACGGGACCGTCCAATGGGTCGCAGGGTAGGGGGACCGATGGCCAAGACGAGCGACCCCGTCGCACTGAATCAATGGTACGCCGTTGCCTCGCGAGAGGAGGTGACGGCTAAACCTTACCGCACCCGTCTGCTTGGCCAGGACATAGCCTTGCGCGACACAGAGGAGGGTGTCGAAGCCGTTGAGGTGCTCGCCGATGGTCATGGCACCAAGCTTGCCGTGCAGGAAAAGTTCGGTTGCCTTTGGACCACGCTCGGAAAGCCCGACGCCCCGATCTTCGATATTGCGGAGAGCGAGGAACCCAATCGCCGCTATGTTCCCTGCGGCTGGTTCAATCTGCGCGCATCCGGTTTGCGGATCGTCGAGAATTTCCTCGATATGGCGCACTTCCCATTCGTGCACACTGATATTCTGGGCGTTGAACCGCACACCGATGTGCCCAAATATGAGTTCGAAATCCGCCGCGATGTGGATGAAGTTTGGGCCACCAATTGCACCTTCTTCCAACCGCAGGTGACTGCTGGTAGCGAAGGCGCGTTTGCGCAACTGACCTACCGCGTGCCGACGCCGTTCACGGTTATGCTCTACCGCGTCAGCCCCTCGGACCCGTCGCGATTGGATGCCATCGCCGCCTTCATCCAGCCAATGGAAGAGGATTTCTGTCGCGCGATCCCGGTTATGTATTTGGTCGATCCCGACAGCAGCCACACCGCGCTGTTGAAGTTCGAACAGGTTATCTTTGCGCAGGACAAGATCATCGTGGAGAACCAGCGCCCGATCCTTTTGCCGCTGCATGCGCAGGATGAGATACCCACCCGCGCCGACGGGTCATCTGTCGCTTACCGCAGATGGCTGAAGGAAAAGGGCCTCACCTACGGCACGACCAGCGAACCGAAGGTGGCTGTCTAATGAAGCTCGTTCGGCCCTCGTCCTTGAGCAATGCAGTCGAAACACTGGCCCAGCCGGGTGCCAGAGCCATCGCAGGTGGTACAGCGTTGCAACTGACCTGGGAAGCGGGGGCAAAGAAGCCCAGGACGTTGGTTGATGTATCTAAACTTGTCGAACTGACCGGGGTGAGCGAACAAGCCGAGGCGATCCATATAGGAGCGCTAACACCCCTTGCAGCGCTGATCCAGAACGCTCTCATTGCCGAGCATCTGCCGCTGCTGGTCCGTGCGACGCGCGATGTCGCCGGACCATCGGTGCGGACCATGGGTACCCTTGGCGGCCAGATTGGCTGGGGCGTTGGTTGCCTGTTGCCCGCCCTGCTGGCACTTGGTGCGCAGGTGGTCCTTGCCGGCGAGGGGGGTAGACGCGTTCAACCCTTGTCAAACTTTCTGGCGAACAGCAGTGATCCACTCATCGTGGCCGTTTACGTGCCCAAGCAAACATCGCCGCATTGGCTGTGGCGCAAAGTCGGGCTGCGCGCGGCGTTTACACCAGGCGTCATTGCCGTGGCTGGTGTCTGGGTGCAGCAGGATAGTGTTTTATCCGATCTGCGCCTGGCCGCAGGATCCGGCGCGACGCCTCCCCAACGGCTACTAACCGTCGAACAAATGCTAACTGGCAAGACGAGTGCCGACGTCGACCAGTCTAGGATCGCGCAAGCAATCCAAGCGCCTGGTGATGCGCTGCGCACTGGTGCGTACCGCAAACGCGTTGGTGCAGCCGCCCTTGCTGCAGGGCTTCGTGGTCTGCCGATGCCGACCACGCAAACAGAAGATCGATTGCCGTCACCCGTCCCGGCCCCGCAGGGCGAGCGTATGCTTTCGCGTGAGGCCGCCAATGGCGATTGGCACATACGAGCGGATCTGGAGGACAGGCTGGCTGGCAAGCCAGTCTTCCTCACTGATGCGCGCAGCGACGCCATGCTTGTTGGCGCGATCCTGCGCGCGCCACACCCACATGCCAAACTGATCTCCATCGATACAAGCAAGGCAGAGACACTTCCTGGCGTTCACGCCGTGGTAACGTACAAGGATGTGCCGGGGATGAACGCTTTTGGCATCGTCATTCAGGATCAGCCCGCGCTTTGCAGTGACGTGGTCCTATACGAAGGCGATCCGATCGCCGCCGTCGCCGCGAATACCAAGGACATCGCCAAGACGGCACTTGATTTGATCGAGGTCGACTACCAGCCGCTGCCAATAGTCAGCGACCCGATCCTGGCTTTGGCACCGGAGGCCCCAGCGCTGCATAGGGGCGGCAATCTTCGCAAGACCGTCGAACACAAGGTCGGCGACGTCGAGGCGGCGTTCGCGGGGGCGGCTCACATTGTTGAAGATCTCTACGTCACGCCGCGCCAGATGCATGGCTTCATGGAAACCGAGGGCGGCGTCGTCGAGCCGACCGATGATGGTGGGATCCTAGTCCGCGTCGGTGGCCAACACGGTGGGCGGGACCGCACCCAGCTGTCGCGCATTCTGAATATGCCGGAAGACAAGATCGAGGTTGTCACCTCTCCCATCGGCGGCGGTTTTGGGGGCAAGGACGAGTTGACGGTCCAGCCAGCACTGGCGCTGCTCGCCATGAAAGCCAAACGTCCGGTGCGGCTGCAGCTCTCGCGCACCGGATCGGTGAAAGCTGGGACCAAGCGCAACGCCTTTCAGATCCACATGAAGACGGCCTGCGATGAAAACGGCAAACTTCTCGCCCAGCAGGTGGATGCCATCGCCGATGGCGGTGCCTATGCAAGCCTCAGCCTTGGCGTGATCGAGACCGCCATGGAGCATGCCTGCGGCCCCTACATCGTGCCAAACATTGATGCACGAGGACGCTTGGTTGCCACCAACAATGGTACGTGCGGCGCGTTCCGTGGCTTTGGCTGCAACGAGATGACCTTTGCCGTTGAAAGCCAGATCGAGCGTCTGGCCCAGATGGTCGGCATCGACGCCGTGACCATGCGTCGGCAGAATATCCGCCGGCCCGGCATGCCCGGTTATCTTGGGCAAAAGGTTGCGCCGACGGAGCGCCTTTCCGCCATGCTGGATAGTGCGGCGGCTAGCCCGCTCTGGACCTTGCCGCAAGGCCTGTCTGAGGATCGGCAATGCTGGCTCGGCACCGGCATGGCGCTTTGCTACCAGGGCAATGGGCTTGGCACGTTGCCCGAGGATGAGGGCGAGATCGAACTGGCGCTTGCCGCCGATGGCGCCATCGAGGCGCGCTACGGCCTGGATGAGATGGGGCAAGGCCTGGTCCCTGCAGTTGCGTCGGCGGTGTCCACTGCGCTTGGTGTGGCACGCGAGGATGTGCGCGCAGTATTTGGCGATACACGCTCAACACCTGACAGCGGATCCACCACGGCATCACGCGGCACCTACATCGTGTGGAAAGGCGCCGAACTGGCGGCGCCTGGCTTCAAGCAATCCTTGTTGCAAGCCGCCGCCGCAGGTCTGCAACGCACGCCCGACCGGTTGATGCTGGTGCCTGGCGGGGTTGGCGAAGCTGGCACCAATTCAGGCGAACCTCTGATTACCTTTGGCGAATTGGCCGACCAGATGACGCCCGACCAAAGGCCTGTCGAACGCCAATTCTGCGCCTATCCCAAATCCGATTACACCAAGGGTAACGCGCGCTTTCTCTTCATTTCCGGTGTCACCTTGGCGCGCGTTGCGGTGGATCGCATCACCGGCATGGTGAGAGTGCTCGATATGGCCCAGCATTCGGCCTCGGGGCCTGTGCTCGACGTTGCCTCTTACCTTGGACAGATGGAAGGCGCCGCCAGTCAGGGCATGGGCATGACACTAACCGAGCATGTTTTGATCGAGGAAGGCCGCGCCGTCACCGGCAACTTCGACACCTACATCATGCCTTCCATGGCGGACCGGCCGATCGGCATGGTCACCTACGCGTTGGATGAGTTGGACGAGGGCGACCCATACGGCCCGCGTGGTGTCGGTGAGTTGGGCATCACAGGCTCGGCGCCTGCCATCGGCAACGCGGTCGCTCGCGCACTAAACCTGCGGGCTGATGCTGTCTGGCCGAACCGTCTGCCGCTGTCACCCGAGACGCTTCTTCACCTGATGGAGGCGTGATGCTCGACCGGCCAACCCTCGAGACGCTGACACTGTCCTTCACGCTGAATGGCGAAACCATCATGGAGACGGTGAGCGCCGAAACGCGCCTCGCCGATCTGCTGCGGGAAAAATTTTTTCTGACCGGCACCAAGATCGGCTGCTCCATTGGTCGCTGTGGGGCGTGTAGCGTGCTCGTTGATGGCGTTGCGCAAAACGCCTGCCTACTCTTCGCCTGGCAGGTGGACGGCAAATCCGTGACAACCATCGAGGGTATCGATCGTGTGACGGTGTCCGCCCATGTGAAGGCAGGCTTGCGCGAAGAGTCGGCGTTCCAATGCGGCTACTGCGCGCCGGGGTTCGTTGTAGCGCTCGTGTCGTTCTTGTCGGCCAATCCTATGGCCGATGACGAAGCGGTGATCGCCGCACTTGAGGGAAACATCTGTCGCTGCACTGGCTACCATTCCATTGCGCGCGGCGCTTTGAATGCGGCGGCGCGGGTGCGTGCTGCTCACGGTAAGACGGGTCAGACCGAATGACCATCCAGTTTACCCGTACTACTGCCGATACCGAAGAGGCCAAGGCCTTTCTTGCGATTGGCCCCAAGCAGTTGCTCATCGACGGGGCTTGGGTGGATGCCTCAGGTGGCGAAGTCTTTGAAACGCGGGATCCGGCGACACTACACCCGCTGGCCCAACTCGCAAAAGCCACCGCGGCGGACGCCGACAAGGCGGTGGCAAGCGCGCGAGCATCCTTTGATGACAAGCGCTGGCGGGGCATGACGCCTTCTGCGCGCGGCAAGGTGCTGTGGAGGGTCGGCGAACTCATCGACCAGCACGCCGACGCCCTTGCCGAACTCGAAACGCTGGACCAGGGCAAGACATGGGGCACGAGCCGGTTTGCCGAGATACCCGCGAGTGCTGAGCAGTTTCGCTACTTCGCGGGCTTTGCCACGAAGATCTCCGGTCTTACCATCACGCCTTCGATCACCTATCAGCCTGCGGACAAGCAGGTGGTGGCGCACACGATGCGCGAGCCGGTTGGTGTCGTCGCTGCAATCACGCCGTGGAACTCACCACTGTTGATGGCCGCCATGAAACTTGCGCCTGCCTTGGCGGCGGGATGTTCAGTCGTCTTGAAACCGGCTGAGGATACCTCTCTGACAGCGCTCTATCTGGGCCACCTCCTTCTTGAGGCTGGCGTGCCACCGGGCGTCGTGAACATCCTAACCGGCTATGGCCATGAGGCCGGGGCGCGACTGGCCGATCATCCTGATGTCGATAAACTCGCCTTCACCGGTTCAACCGCCACCGGCCGCAAACTGATTGAAGCGGCGGCGGGCAACTTAAAAAAACTGACGCTTGAGCTCGGCGGCAAATCACCCTTCATCGTCTTGGAAGGCGCCGACCTGGATGCGGCGCTGGACGGCGCCATGCGCGGCGTTTTTGCTAATGGCGGGCAGGTCTGCGTTTCCGGATCGCGGATCTATGTGGCGCGAGCGATCTTTGACCGGTTCGTCGATGGGGTGGCCGAGAAGGCCACAAGCCTGCGGCTCGGGCATGGGCTTGATCAGGGCACGCAAATGGGTCCGCTCATTCATCCGGCCCATGCCGCCAAGGTCGCGAACTATGTGAGCGGCGCGGCCAAAGAGGGTGCAGCGATCGTCACCGGCGGCGAGCTGGACGGTCCGCATGACAGTTTTGTGCATCCCGCCGTCATCGCCAATCCGAGTGCCGACAGTGCCCTCATGCGCGAGGAAGTGTTTGGACCGGTCGCGGCGGTGAGCGCATTTGATGATCTCGATGAAGTCGTGCGCCAGGCAAATGACACGCGCTACGGCTTGGCGGCCAGCGTCTGGACGCAGAACCTTTCCGACGCCCATCGCCTGTCAGCCGCCATCAAGGCGGGGACCGTTTGGATCAACGGACATTCCTACTTTTCGCCAGAACTGCCGAAAGGCGGCTGGAAGGAATCCGGCTGGGGCGTTGAGAACAATGCCGAGGGCATGGACAACTATCTGCAGACCAAGACGGTGTGCAGCATCGTATAGCAACCTGGCTCACTTGCTCCCCACCCAGAAGCCTTCATGCACCACGGCGCTTTCCTCTGAAAGCAGCGGGCCGACGACCTCCACCGTGCGCTGACCAGAGTCGAAAACGGTCTTGCAGGGTAGATCCATTGTCAGGTTTTCCGGGTCGGGACCAATTAGATCCTTTAACGCGCGTTCGCTCATGCCATGGACCACGCGGCCAACGCCCGCCCAATAGACCGAGCCCGCACACATCGCGCAGGGTTCAGCGCTTGTGTACATGCTGCATGTGCGGAGGAAATCGGTGTCAAAGGCCATTGAGGCTTCGGTCATCAGATTGCGCTCGGCGTGACCGGTATCGTCGCCCTTGGTGCCGCAGGTGTTCATCGCCTCCAGCAAGATATTGCCATCAGCATCAGCCAGCAGCGCCGCAAACGGGTGATCGCCGCGTGCGCGGGATTGCCTGGCCAACTCGATGGTGTGCCGGATCAGTTCTTCATCGCGTTCAGGTGATATTGGCATGGATTAACTCAGCTCATGGATATTGCAACCGCAACTGCTTAGCATGTGGGCAATCGCGTAGCATGCCTGTTTAGCAGGCAAACTGTCTGCAAGTTCGACAGCTTTTGAATGCTATTGAGGCGCTCAAGCGTCTGATGCACCTGCGCGCACGGCGCTACCCGTGGTTTCATCATCATCGAGTAGAAGCGGTCAGGTGGATCAGCTCGCAGGCAAAAAATGCGCCTGAGACGAGCTGTAAATCGGGACATTGCTCGGCCTTCCAACCCCAACGCTTGGTCGCAGGCCAAGCGGCGATGGAGCCGAGTCCGCTTGCTGTTTCTTCTCTCCTCCCACCCGGCTGATCGATGCGCCTTTATCCGTACGCATGCTGCGAAAAGCCCCGTCATCCGGTCGATCCACCGGTGCCACACATTGCGTGGCGCCGGATCACACTCACGTGTGCGACCGGGAAAGGAAATGATATGAGCCTGAAATCAATCTCCGCCGCGCTTTTGGGCGGCATGACCATACTGGCGACCGCGACTTCGGCGCAGGCGTTGGATGCCGTGACCTTCCAGCTGGATTGGCTGCCAGGCGGCGACAAATCCCCCATTTATGTGTGCATTGAACAAGGCTTCTGTGAGGAAGCTGGCATTGAAGTCACCATCGAAGGGGGCCGTGGTTCCTCTGAAGCTGTCACGAAATTGGCCACCGGAATTTCCGACATTGGTACCGCTGGTCTAGGCGCTTTGATGGCTGCAGCGGTCACCGAAGATGTACCGGTGACGGCTGTTATGTCTTATTTCAATCAGGGCCCGCACGCGTTTTACACGCTTGAGGGCAATGGTATCGAGACGGTCGAAGATGTGCGTGGCATGACCATCGCAACTTCGCCCTTCACCTCCTCCAACGTCTATCTACCACTCATCCTGGCCGACATGGGCATGACGGAAGAGGATATTGTTCTTAACAAAATGGACCCAGGCGCGCTTGGGCCGACCCTGATGACCGGTCAGGCTGACGCGATCATCGCTTGGGTTGTCGACGTTACCCGCTACACCACCCAGGCCGAGGAAGCCGGTAAGGACCTGGTCGTCATCCCCTGGTCCACCGCTGGCCTCGATCTCTATTCGGCATCCATCATGGCGAACGACACATTCTTGGCAGAACGCCCGGATGTCGCGCGGCGTTTCCTTGAGGCCTATCAGCGCTCGGTAATCTTCGCGCATGAAAACCCGGCTGAAGCTGCTGCAGCTGTCGTGTCTGTGGTGCCCGAACTCGACCTCGCCTCAATCGAAGGCGGCGTGAACGACGCCATGTTGCTCGTTTTCAATGAGGTGACGGAAGCCGACGGTCTTGGCGTGTTTGAGCCCGGTCGCCTAGCGTCCACATGGGCACGCGTCGCAGCCGCGCAGGGTTTCGACCCCGAAGCCCTCGACCCAGAGACGATCGTTGATCGCTCCTTCATGCCGACAAACTGATAGCTGGAACAAAGGCACGAAGCGATGCCCAATACCGCCGCGATTGCGTTTGAAAATGTTGGCCAGGTGTTCGCCACGGACACTGGCCCGCTTGAAGCGCTTCGCGGCGTTTCCACCAGCATTGCACGGCACGAATTTGTTGCTGTGCTCGGACCATCAGGTTGCGGGAAGTCCACCCTCCTGCGCCTGACCTCTGGCCTGCTGAAACCCACATCGGGCAGCGTGAAGGTTTTTGATCTGGAGGTCACGGATCCGCGCGATGACATCGGCATCGTGTTCCAAAAGCCGACTTTGCTGCCTTGGGCAAACACCATCGACAATGTGCTCTTTCCTCTGAAGCATCGCGGAGGCTTCGTCTCCAAGGCGGAGCGCGAGCGCGCCTTCGATCTTGTGAAAATGGTCGGGCTTGGAGGCTTCGAGAGCCGCCTGCCGAATGAGCTTTCCGGTGGCATGCAACAGCGTGTTGGCATCGCCCGCGCTTTGTTGATGGATCCCGACATTTTGCTGATGGATGAGCCATTTTCCGCCCTCGATGCGCTGACCCGCGAAGAAATGGGCTTTGAGCTGTTACGCATTTGGCAAGAGCGGCCGAAGACGGTGCTCTTCATAACCCACTCCATCGCCGAGGCAGTGTTGCTGGCCGACCGCGTGATCGTGATGACCGATCGCCCCGGCGCTATTCTTGAAGATTTGAAAGTACCGCTCGACCGCCCCCGCACTATTGAAACCACCACATCAAAGGTGATGCATGAGTTTGCAGGATATCTCCGCAGCCTCCTCCTCAAGCGCGCCGCCTGAGGACTCCAAAGCGGCGGCCACCCCTGCGGCCTCGCCCGCGGCTACCACAGCTGTAAAGGTTCCGCTGATCCGCCAGATGATGGTAGTGCCGGGTCTGTTGCCGGGCTTGACGATCATTGCGCTACTGGTCATCTGGGAACTGGCAACGCGCATCTTCCCGATCCCGAGTTTCATTCTCCCGGCGCCCACCCGCATCGGCGGTGCAATCGATGCCGTGCCAGCCGATCGCTGGTTTGACCATGTTTGGGCGACCCTGAGGGTGGCGATGATCGGCTACGTGATTTCCATCTGCATCGCGCTGCCGGTGGCGATAGCGCTCACCCGATCGAAAGTGGTGTCGGCGTGCCTTTATCCGCTACTGGTCGTCATCCAATCCACGCCTGTGGTGGCCGTCGCACCGATCATCATTGTAATCTTGGGCTCCGGCGATGCGCCGCGCGTGACGATCACGTTTTTGATCACGTTCTTTCCGCTGGTCGTTTCCATGACCACGGGCATGATGGCGACACCGCGCGAACTGATCGAACTTTCTCAGAGCCTCAAGGCTCCGGCCTGGCGCGAGTTCACACAGATCCGCATTCCCTATGCGATCCCCTACATCTTCTCGGGCCTCAAGATCTCCATCACGCTGGCTGTCATTGGTGCCGTGGTGGCGGAGTTTGTGGCGTCCTCGCAAGGGCTTGGGTTTTTCATCCAGTTCTCGACGTCCAACTTCAAGCTTCCACAAGCCTGGCTGGGGCTCGGGTTTCTGGTGCTGATGTCGCTGACGCTCTTTAACCTTGTTGTGTTGGTTCAACGCATCTTCTTCCCTTGGTCGATACCCAAGGACGAGCGGTGACGAGCTTTCTGATTCAAGGCGCCGAAGGCATTCTCACAGGCCAACTAGGCGCAACGGCGCGGGCGAGCGGTTCCATCCGTGTGCGCGATGGCAAGATCACTGCCCTTGGCGACCTCCACCCGGAGCCTGGCGAAGAAATCGTTGATGCCTCTGGCTGCGTGGTGACGCCGGGTCTGGTGAACAGCCATCACCATCTTTTCCAAAGTGTTCTGAAAAGCGTGCCTGAAGGCATAAACGAACCGCTGACGCCTTGGCTGCGTCTGGTGCCCTATTCCTATTGGGACACGCTTGACGCCGATGTGATGCAGGCCGGTGTGACGCTCGGCATGGCAGAGCTTGCCTTGTCAGGCGCAACGACCATCGCCGACCATCACTATTTCTATTCTGACAGGTTCGATTTCGATCCATCGACCATCCTTTGTGAAACAGCGCAGCGCTTTGGCGTCCGGTTCATGCTGGGGCGAGGGGGCGCAACAAAGGCCCGCGCCTTCGATTCACCCGACATCGTGCCGCTGCCGACCGAAACCTACGATGATATGCTCCAAGCGGTAGAAACCGATGTGGCCCGCTGGCACAACCCTGCGCCCGACGCGATGATGAAAGTCGCCTTTGCGCCGACAACACCGACATATTCCCTGCTTGAGGGTGAGCTGAAAGAGATTGCCCGAGCGACCCGAGCGATGGGCGTGCGGCTCCATTCCCACCTTTCGGAAAACACCGGCTATGTCGATTACACGCTAGAAC
>JBKAGZ010000008.1:0-35844 GCA_046290645.1 Hyphomicrobiales bacterium | reverse complement strand
AAAGCCGCGATGAGGCCAGGCGGCGGATTTGGAATTCACAGCTCAGCTGACTTAGGCGCAGATGCAGCGAAAGCTTACTTTGTCCACACAACTGCCTTCCGTCCATCTCTCGAAAAGCGCGCCAAAATCCTCCGGCAACATTGCGGTCTACATGATCTCTGCAGCGCCACGCACGGGTGTTTACGCCACACACATCACCTCAAACATCAGGTTCAGTTGGCAGGCTCGTCGGGCTTCATCATCCAGCGCAGGATGATCATCGCCGGGAATGCCCACAGGCACCCCGTGATGGCGTAAAACAGCGCTTCCTGCCATCCTGCGGCATCTTTCAGCACCCAAAGCCCAAGCATCATCGTCACGAACGCGTAGACAATGATGAAGGCGAGCAAAATGAAGGTGCCAATCAATTTGCGCGTGCGGATGGGAAGGGCCATGGGATGTTTGTCCTGTCGTCGACTCTGGGCACAGATAGGCAGATGCACCGCGCTCGCAAGCCCCAATTTTGGTCGTGCGGCACCGCGCCGCAAAGGGCAGGGCTAGGCACTGCCGCATCGTAGCGCCATAAACCAAGCTTCCAACCATAGCTGCGAAGTGCCAATGGCCGTTACCTTACCGACGATGAACGCTGACACGCTGGATCAATCCCATGATCGGTATCGCCCGGTGCGCATCTGGCTGTGGTGCGTGGCTGCTTTGGTGTTTTTGATGGTGTTTGTCGGCGGCGCCACCCGTCTCACCGATTCAGGCCTTTCCATCACCGAATGGCGCCCGATCACTGGTGCAATCCCGCCATTGAGCGCAGAGGGCTGGGAAGCGGAACTGGAAAAGTACCGTCAGATCCCAGAATACCAGCGCATCAACCGCGGCATGTCGATGGCTGAGTTCCAATTCATCTATTGGTGGGAATGGGGCCACCGGTTCCTGGGCCGTCTTGTCGGGCTGGCCTTTGTTGTCCCGCTCATCTGGTTCGCCGCGCGCAAAGCCTTGCCGCCCAAATCCATGCCCAAACTGCTCGGGCTTCTTGCCCTTGGTGGACTCCAAGGGTTCATTGGCTGGTGGATGGTCGCATCCGGGCTGACCGAGCGCGTGGATGTCAGCCAGTATCGGCTAGCGGTCCACCTCACCATGGCGGCGATCATTCTTGCCTCCATCGCCTGGGTTGCTCAATCGATGAAACCCATTGCACTTAACTTGGCCGACAGGCGAGGGCAGGCGGCGCCTGGCGCCATCATGGCCGCTTTGCTTGCGTTCTTCGTGTTGGTGCAGATTTTTCTAGGTGCACTGGTTGCGGGTCTCGATGCCGGGCTCACCTACACGACCTGGCCGTTGATGGATGGCGATTTTAATCCGCCGGCCGCCAAGCTCTTCCTGCAATCGCCATGGTATGTGAATTTCGGAGAAAACGTGCTGACCGTGCAGTGGGTCCACCGTATGGGCGCCTATGCGCTGCTTGGTTTTGCAATCTTTCACGCCTGGCGCATGCGCCGCGTCGCCAACGACTCGAAGGATGCCAAAATGGCCTCAGCCTTGGTGATCGCGTTGCTGCTTCAGGCGGTGATCGGCATCATCACGCTGCTCACCCAGATCGAGATGGAATGGGCGCTGTTGCATCAATTTTGGGCGTTTGTGATCCTGGTGGTAACGGTCCTGCACCGTGCGCGCCTGGTCGGTCACGGGTATTTGCCTGCCGCCAAACCGGCATAAAAAAGCCAGCGCTTCCAAGGAAGCGCTGGCAAGGTCCCACTCAAAGGTGGTCTTCAGGGAAAACCTGGTTTGATCGTTAGGCGAGCGCTTGATCCAGATCGGCAATGATGTCGGCCACATCTTCAATACCTACCGAGATGCGCACCGTGTCAGGTGCAGCGCCTGCTTCGGCCTTCTGCTCGTCTGAAAGCTGGCTGTGCGTGGTCGAGGCCGGGTGGATGATCAGCGAACGCGTGTCACCAATGTTGGCAAGATGCGAGAAGAGTTCCACACCTTCCACCAGCTTCACGCCTGCATCGTGCCCGCCTTTCAGGCCAAAGGTGAACACCGCACCAGCACCTTTGGGCGCATATTTCTGCTGTAGCTTGTTGTACTTGTCGCCTGGCAGACCCGCATAGGACACCCACGCCACCTTGTCGTGGTTTTGCAGATGCTGGGCGACGGCCAATGCGTTGTCGCAGTGACGCTGCATGCGCAGCGGCAAGGTCTCAAGTCCGGTTTGGATCAAGAACGCATTAAACGGTGAAATCGCCGGTCCAAGATCGCGCAGGCCAAGCACGCGGCAGGCGATGGCAAAGGAAATGCCGCCCAGCGCTTCGTGCAATTTCACGCCATGATACTCGTCGAGAGCTTCAGAAAGCTTGGGGTATTTGTCTGAGGCCGACCAATCGAAATTGCCGCCATCGACAATGATGCCGCCCATGGAGTTACCGTGGCCACCAATGAATTTGGTCAGCGAATGGATGACGATGTTCGCGCCATGCTTGATTGGCTGCACCAGGTAAGGTGTTGCCATCGTGTTATCGACGATCAGCGGGATACCGGCCTTTTGGGCCACAGCGGCAATCGCTTCAATGTCGGTCACCACACCGCCAGGGTTGGCGATGGACTCTATAAAGATCGCTTTGGTTTTGGGCGTGATCGCTGCCTCAAACGAGGACAAATCATCGGGATCAGCCCATTTGACGTTCCAGCCAAAGCTTTTGAACGAGTGATTGAACTGGTTGATCGACCCGCCATAAAGCTTCTTGGCGGCAATGAATTCGTCGCCCGGCTGCAACATGGTGTGGAATACCAGCAGTTGTGCCGAGTGACCCGAGGCCACGGCCAGCGCTGCCGTGCCACCTTCCAAGGCAGCCACGCGCTGCTCCAGCACATCCTGCGTTGGGTTCATGATGCGGGTGTAGATGTTGCCGAAGGCTTTGAGGCCAAACAGATTGGCCGCGTGCTCGGTATCTTCAAACACAAAGCTGGTGGTCTGATAGATAGGCGTCGCCCGCGCGCCGGTTGTTGGGTCGGGTTGCGCGCCCGCATGGACGGCCAGCGTGTTAAATCCTTGGGGTTTGTCGCTCATGATTGGTCCTCACCGGTTTAAACCCACGCGAAAACGTAGGGGTCGTTCTGAATATCGAATGGTCGTTCTTTATATAGAACGCTCGCGCACGTCAATTGGGGTTTTGGAACCGTCATGGTGTGGTATCTACATACCGTATTAATAGAGCGCTGAAATCTATAGGAAAATAGCGCAACTTCCCGCTTGACCGCGCGTGCCCGCGTTCGTATAGAACCGCCAGCCTTGTAGGAGCCTTGCTGCTCAAGGGCACGTATTTTCCAAAACCGGCCTTTCGCGCGAAAGCTAAGTGCCCCACGGCACTTGATAAGCACGCTTTGGCCGTTTGAAGAACAGGACCAAACCTCATGAAGACCTTTTCAGCGAAAGCCGCTGAGGTGGAGAAAAAGTGGATTATCATTGACGCTGAAGGCCTTGTGGTCGGGCGTTTGGCATCCATCATCGCCACCCGCCTGCGCGGCAAGCACAAGCCCATTTTCACCCCGCACGTTGACTGTGGCGACAATGTCATTGTCATCAATGCCGACAAAGTGTTGTTCACGGGCCGTAAGCGCGAGAACAAGAAGTACTATTGGCACACCGGCTATCCAGGCGGCATCAAAGAGCGCACAGCCAAAGCGCTGCTCGAAGGTCGTTTCCCCGAGCGTGTGGTGGAAAAAGCCGTTGAACGCATGCTGCCACGCGGTCCACTTGGCCGTCAGCAGCTTTCCAACATGCGCGTCTATGCCGGCGCCGAGCATCCCCATGAAGCGCAGCAGCCAGAAGTTCTGGACGTCAAAGCGCTGAATGCGAAAAACAGCCGGAGGGCTGCATAATGGCCGAACAAATCACATCCCTTGAAGATCTAGGCGGCGCCATGGGCGTTGCACCCGGTGAAGGCGAGCAAACGCCTGTGACCGATGCAGCCCCTGTGCACGTGCAGAAGCTGGACGGCGAAGGCCGCGCCTATGCGACCGGTAAGCGTAAAGATGCCATTGCCCGCGTTTGGGTAAAACCTGGTTCCGGTCAGATCACCGTCAACGGCAAAGACTTCACCGCTTATTTCGCGCGCCCTGTGCTTCAGATGATCGTGCAACAGCCGATTGTTGCCGCAGCACGCGATGGTCAGTTTGACATTGTTGCCACCGTTAAAGGCGGCGGACTGTCCGGCCAGGCCGGTGCGGTGCGCCACGGTATTTCCAAAGCGCTCACCTACTACGAGCCGGGCCTGCGCGGTGTGCTGAAAGCTGGTGGGTTCCTCACCCGCGACAGCCGTGTTGTAGAACGTAAGAAGTATGGCCGCGCGAAAGCCCGTCGTTCCTTCCAGTTCTCAAAACGCTAAACATCTCATCCCACACTGGGGTATTGGGGCGGGGTGTTTTGGCACCCCGCCTTTTTTGTTTGTCTAAAGCGTTTCGCGTTTTATCTGAGATAGCTTTATCGCAATTCGCGTTCGACCAAAGGGAGAGGCAGTGAATTGCGATTCATCGCAAACGCAAAACGCTCTAAGAGTTTGAGATCATGACCAAAACCATCAGAACCGCCATTCTTGGTGCATCCGGCTACACCGGCGCTGATGCCATGCGGCTGGCGCTTCGCCATCCTCATATCGAGCTGGTTGCGCTCACCGCCAACACCCACGCCGGAAAGCCGGTGGGTGATGTGTTTGAGCATCTGCGAGGCTTGGAACTACCGGCGTTGGTCACGCTTGATGTTGTGGATTGGAAGGGCGTTAATCTGGTCATCTGCGCATTGCCCCACGGCACCACGCAGGCCACGACAAAAACAATCCGCGCGACCAACCCCGAGTGCGTCGTGGTTGATATGTCGGCTGACTTCCGGCTACGCGATCCTCAAACCTACGCCGATTGGTACGGTATTCCTCATGGCGCGCCGGAGCTTCAGGGCGAGGCGGCCTATGGTCTGTCGGAGCATAATCGCGATGCTATCGCAGGCGCCAAGATCGTGGCCTGCCCTGGGTGTTTTCCGACAGCCGCGCTGACAGCGCTCATCCCGCCGCTCGCGAATGGTCACATCCAGGCCGACGATATCATCATCGATGCCAAAACTGGCATGTCAGGTGCAGGGCGCGGACTGAAGCTGGGCATGCTCTTCTCTGAAGCCGGCGAGGGTACTTCGCCTTATGGCATCGGCCATCACCGTCATATGCCGGAAATCGAGCAGGAGCTTTCCAAAGCATCTGGTCAGGCGATCACGGTCGGCTTTACACCGCACCTGGTGCCGATGGCGCGAGGTGAGTTGCTGACATGTCACGTCAAACTGGCCAACAACGTGTCGGTTGACAACGTGCGGGCAGGGCTCGCGACACGCTATGCGGATGAACCGTTTGTGCTGGTGCTGGACGAGGGCCAAATCCCGAAAACGCAAAACGTGCGCGGTTCGAACATGGTTCACATCGGTGTCTTCAAAGACCGGCTGCCGGGCAGGGCGATCATCATCGCCGCGCTCGATAATCTGGTGAAGGGATCGGCAGGTCAGGCAATGCAGAACGTCAACATCGCGTTCGGCTTATACGAGACGCTGGGCCTGGAACAGATCGCGCTGTTTCCATAACCAAACTTAGGCGTCCGGATCATATCCGGGTTTAAAGGGCGCCATGCCCGCGCGGGCAAGCTCGTCCGCGCGCTCATTCATCTCATTGCCCGCATGGCCCTTAACCCAATGCCACGCTACGTCATGATTCAGAATCTGAGCGTCAAGTTGCTCCCATAAATCTTTGTTTTTGACGGGTTTTTTGTCCGCGGTTTTCCAGCCGCGGGCTTTCCAATTCACCATCCATTTGGTGATGCCGTCTTTCACATAAGACGAATCGGTGTGCACTGCGACCTTCGAACGGCGCTTCAAAGCGGCCAAAGATTCAATGGCTGCCGTCAGTTCCATGCGGTTGTTGGTGGTCTCAAACTCGCCACCCTTCAACTCTTTCTCATGACCATTGAAGGTCAAAATCGCACCCCATCCGCCAGGCCCAGGATTGCCGGAACAGGCACCGTCGGTCCAAATTTCAACGAGCTTCTCAGTCAAAGTCGAGTCCATAAAAACGGGCATCGTAAACGCCCTGGTGGAAGGCAAGTTTGGTCGCGTATTCCTGCGGGTTCTTCGGCACCACCAACGCGCCTTCGGGCACGCTCAGCCAATCGTTGAGACGGGTGACCAGAAACCGAATGGAAGCACCGCGCGCCAAAAGCGGAAGCGCGTCAATCTCCTGGCGCTCCAACGGCCGCACGCTCTGATACCCGGCCACCAGCGCTCGCGCTTTGGTGACGTTGAAAGCCATGTCTGGCTCAAAGCACCATGCGTTCAAGCAGATCACCAAATCGTAGGCATAGGCGTCAGTGCAGGCGAAATAGAAGTCGATGATGCCCGACACGTCATTGTGCAGGAAGAACACATTGTCAGTGAAGAGATCGGCATGAATGACGCCAGAAGGCAGGTCGCGCGGCCAGAGCTTGTCCATCTGGTCAAGCTCGCGGCCCATCCGTGCGCGCAGGCCTGGAAAGGCCGCATCAGCCTCCTTGACCGGAATACCCTCATAAACCTGTCGCCACCCATTAAGCGAAAGATCATTGGGCCGCTGGATGCGAAAATCAGCGGTCGCCAAGTGAAACTTTGCAAGCACTTCGCCCAGCTTGCGGCAATGCTCGGCGCGTGGTCGCCGTATGGCCACGCCGTCCAAAAATGAAATGATGGTCGCCGGCCGCCCACAAAGCTCGCCCAGTACCTCACCATCACGGCGCGCGATGGGCAAAGGGCAGGTTAGACCGCGATCCACCAGATGCTTCATCAGATCAAGAAAAAATGGCAGGTCGCCCGCATTCACCCGCTTTTCAAACAGCGTCAGAATGTAGGTGCCCGCCGATGTGCGCAGCAAAAAGTTTGAGTTTTCAACGCCTTCAGCAATGCCTTTAAACGCCAACACCTCGCCCAGATCATAATCGGCAAGAAAAGCATCCAGATCGGCATCACTGACATCGGTGTAGACGGCCATCGAGAAAAATCAGCCGTTCACAAAGCGCATGTCATCGCGGGTGAGGTCGACATCGCGCAGGGCGCGCTGAACCGGAAAAAGTTCATTTTCTTGAGCGGTTTCAACAAGATCGAGCGAAACTTGGAATCGATCTTTGAAGCGATTGATCACTGCTTCGACAAGGATTTCCGGCGCCGATGCCCCCGCTGACAGCGCCACAACATCACCATCTGACACCGCGTTTAAATCGATATCCTCTGGCCCAGCGATCAACAGCCCTTTGGACGCGCCCGCGCGTTCGGCCACTTCCACCAGCCGTTTAGAATTGGAAGAGTTCTGCGCTCCGACCACCAAAAACAGATCTGTGCCGGGCGCTGCGGCTTTCACTGCTTCCTGCCGGTTGGTGGTGGCGTAGCAAATGGATTCGCCTGCCGGGTCAGCGATCTGCGGAAACTTCGCCTTCAGCGCGTTGATCACATCCATCGTGTCATCGACCGAGAGCGTTGTCTGTGTGACGTAACCAAGCATTGCCGGGTCTGGCGGTGTGTAGGCAGCAACATCGTCCGGCGTTTCGATCAGGTCCACCGCGCCTTCGGGCAATTGCCCCATGGTTCCGACAACTTCCGGGTGACCGGTATGGCCGACCAGCACGACCTGGCGGCCAAGCTTCATATGCCGCGCGGCCTGTTTGTGCACCTTGGAAACAAGCGGGCAGGTCGCATCGAAATACAAAAGGTTCAGCGCTTCGGCATGGGCAGGCACGGATTTTGGCACGCCATGGGCGGAGAAAATCACCGGCGCCTGCGAACCTTCGGGAATGTCGTCCAGCTCTTTGACAAAAATCGCACCTTTTTCGCGCAAGCCATCCACAACATAGCGGTTGTGGACGATCTCGTGGCGCACATAGACAGGCGCGCCATAGCGCTTCAGCGCCATCACGACCATTTGAATGGCGCGGTCAACACCAGCGCAAAAGCCGCGCGGGCCGCACAGGCGAAGGGAAATAGAGGGGGAAGCGTCTGCCATGCCTTGTCCTAACCCCTGTGTAGGGCAATGAAAAGATGACTTTGGAGGATAGCGTCCGCGCCGTTTCGCCCTACATTAGGGTTCAAACACCGATACCTTGAAAGGTTCACCATGCGCTTTGCCCATCCCTTTGCTCTGTTGGCGAAATCCGTAGCTCTTGTTGCAACATTTGGGGTGCTCGCGTCCCCGGCTCAAGCGCAGAGCGTGGGAGAGAATGAAGCGTGCGTTTTCGCCACGGTCATTGATTTGCGTACCGGTGTGCCGACGACAGCGCAAAGACTGTTTGGTGAGGCTGCGAACACGCAGTTGGTGTTCTTGGGCGAGCGCCACGGCACACCGGAGCATGTGACCCTTGCATCTTGCATTTTGGAAGCCAAAACTGGAAGCCGCCCACCAGTGCTGGCGCTGGAGCACGTGCCAGCCAGTGCGCAAAGTGACCTGGATGATTGGCGCCGCAACAACGCGTTCGACACCGATCTGTTTGCGGATCTCGCCGACTGGGAGAGCCTAGGCTGGCCGGATTTCAACATTTATCGTCCGCTGATTGAAACCGCTGGCAACGCCCGTGCCCATGTGGTCGCGACCGACCAGCCGCAACCTGGCGCCGGTGGCCCATCCTACAACGCGCTGTTGGAAGTCGCGCCGGCCTACGGCTTGCAGACCGAGGAGATTGTCGAGGCGTGGATTCCCGACATGATTGCCGGCCATTGCGGATTGATCGATGAAGAGGCCGCCGCGCGCATGGCGCTGGCGCAGATGGAACGCGACCGGATTATGGCCGGCCGGCTTGTGGCAGGGCGCGGGCGCGGGCCCTCCACGCTTTATTTCGGCGGCAAAGGCCATGTGCGGATGGACCGCGCCATCCCCTACCTTATCGATCGCACCGATCGTCCGCCGAGCATGCTGACCGTGGCCGCCTACACGGTGGATGAATGGGAAAGCGTGCTGGAAGAAGGCCCGATCCGCGACCAGGGTTTGAACGCGCGCTACGACATCGTTGTCGTGGCAGGGGAATCGAACCCTACGGATGAATTCCTGTGCGAGCAGATGCGCGCAATTATGGGTGGGTGATCCTGTTAGTGGCCCTGCGTTAAACGGATCACGCGCATCCAATTGCCGTGGCAGATTTTGGCAATCAGATCATCGCCATAGCCATGCTCTTGCATAGCGCCAACAAGCACCGGTAGCCCAGCCACTGAGCCAATCTCGGCAGGCACCACCGCACCGTCAAAGTCTGAGCCAAGCGCCACATGATCCTCGCCCATGCGTTTGATCATGTAATCCAGATGCTCGATCATCAGCGAAACGGGCGTATCGCTGCGCATACGCCCATCAGCGCGCAGAAACGCCGCCGCGAAATTCAACCCCACTACGCCGCCAGATTCAGCAATCGAGTCCAGCTGTTTGTCGGTGAGATTGCGTGCGTGCGGGCAAAGCGCGTGCACGTTGGAATGTGTGGCAACCAGCGGCGCATCACTGAGTTGTGCGACATCCCAGAATCCGGCCTCGTTGAGATGCGCCAGATCCACCAGCACCTTCAGCGCGTTGCATTTGGCAACAAGCCGCTTGCCCTGCTCGGTCAGCCCGTTGCCAATGTCCGGTGACCCTGGAAAGCGAAACGGCACGCCCTCTCCATAGATCGTTGGGCGGCTCCAAACCGGGCCGAGCGAGCGCAAGCCTTGGGCGTAAAACTCGTCAAGAACCGCAAAATCGGGATCGATGGCCTCCGCGCCTTCCATGTGGAGAAAGGCGGCGATGCCGTCTGATGCCATTACGCTCTCAATAGCGTCGGCAGTGGTGCAGATGGTCAGCGAGCCCTCTGCTTCCAGAGCTTTCAGCGTATCGAGTTCCACGCGGGCGCCGCGCAACGCATCGGCAGCGGGCACCGTAGGGGGCAGGGGGATGTCGTAGTGCAGCTCGCGCATGGCATCGCTGGGATTGCTGCGTTGCTGACGACCACCTGTCCTGGGTCTCTGTGGCCCTGGCACCCAAATGGCAAAAAATCCGCCACCAAAGCCGCCATCGCGGGCCTTCTGCGCATCCAGATGCCCGTTGGGACGCCCGGCCCGAAACTGACCTGCCGCCTGCACACCACCGGCCATATAAAGCCGGGCGAGCAGATCATTGTGGCCGTCAAAGACCTTGTGCTGGCTCACAACGACACGCTTAACCGCTCAAGCCCGTGAAAATGGTAGGCGTCTTTGAAATGCGGCGCTTCGGCCATGCGCATGTTTGGAAAACGCGCAAAGAGCATCGGGATGGCCGTGGCCATTTCCAGCCGCGCCAATGTGTGCCCGATGCAGAAATGGATGCCAGCGCCAAACGCGACGTTTTTGATTGGCGTGCGTGCGGGATCAAAGCGTTGAGGCTCCGGCATCGCGCGCGGGTCATGGTTGGCGAGCCCCAGATGCAAGCCGATCACATCGCCTTGTTTGAAGGGCACGCCGTAAAGCTCACAGTCCTCCAGCACATACCGCGTGAACATGTGCAGAGGTGGCGTGTGGCGCAGAATTTCCTCGGTCATCGTCTCCGGTTCAGCCAGCCAGCGCGCACGATCCTCAGGCGTTGCCAAAAACAGCGTGCGCAACCCATTGCCCATGGCGTGCACCGTTGCCTCATGCCCGGCATTCAAGAGGAGGACCGTGGTGGAGATGATTTCATCTTCGGTGAGCCGATCCTGCGCCTCATGCGCGGTGATGAGGTGCGTCAGCAGATCCGGCCCAGGTGCAGCGCGGCGTTTGGCGATCTCTCCGCGCACAAAACGGGTGAAATCGCGGGCGGCGGTGTTGGCGGCCTCTTCGACCGATCGATCACGGCCAAAAGCGTACATCTGCACCATGGCATGCGACCAGGCGAGGAGCTGCGGCACGTGAACAAGATCGATGCCGAGCATGCGCGCAATGGTGTTGCCTGCAATCGGTTCGGCAAAGTCGGCCAAGAGATCAGGCGCATCACCAAAAGTGCCCATCGCTTTCTCTGTCTCCGCTGCAATCTCTGGCCCCAGCGCTTCCACGTGACGTGAGACGAAGGCGCGGTTGATCAGGCCGCGCAAACGGGTGTGATCGGGCGGCTCAAGCTCAAGAAGCGAGCGTGCATCGATAGCATCAAAGGCGGCGGTGTGAGGTTTCGGTTCACCCCAGCCGAGCGCTTCACGCGTGGTGCGATGGAGGATCTGCCGTCCCAAACGCCTGTCACGAAACAGCGCATTCACCGCATTTAGACCGCCAAACACCCAGTGGCCGTACGCCCGCCAATACACAACGGGCCCATCATCCCCGCTGACCTCGTGGAGTGCGGCGTAGGCGGGGTAGGGATTCTGGACGAAGGTATCCTCACGCGGGTCAATCGAAAGGCAGCGCGTTTGGGGATCGTAAGGCAGCAGACTCATGGCACCGATGTAAGCCTTGTCGCGGTAAAGAAAAAGCCCGGCTGAAGAAGCCGGGCTTGGAGCAACAGACGTAAAGTCTCAGCTCAGTACACGCAGTCATACTCTCAGGGAGGAGAATGCGAAAGAAAATGGCGATCAAGTCCGTCCATCAAGCCAGATTTCAGCGGTCTTGCGGCTTACAAAGTAGCGCCGACAGATTTCATCTATCGAGTAGGAGCGAACTTCTGGGGTATCAGGTATCAAAAAAGCAGCTGCATATACATTGGCCTGGTATTCTAACGATTGAATTAGCTTTGAATGTTTTCCACCTTGATCTTCTGCTGGTGCGCGATGAAGCTTTGCTTGGTGATCTAATAGAATGTGTCCAACTTCATGCGCAAATGTAAACATATCTCTTGCTTGATGTTGGTTCATTCCTTGAAAGGTATCTTTAGATAGAACAAGGACACCTCGATCGTAGTCCCAGTGAGCTGGGTGTAAAGGTTGCTCCGATCCGCGTTTCACCTCGTAATTAAAGTGTCTTTTCGATGCTCTCGTTTTGAGCTTTACGATAGCCGTCATGGGATCGATGCCTTGGCAATCGTTGAAACCTAGCCACCGGCGGTGTGCCAGCGCCTTTGCTTCAATGGTTTCTTTCGACATCCAAGGCATCACTATTTTCCTCAATACTTACGAGCACCCGCTGGTTGATCCGCATGTGTCGCATTTCAGGCAGGTGCCGTTGCGCACCATGGTGAAGTTGCCGCACTCAGCGCAGTTTTCGCCTTCATAACCCTTCATGCGGGCGATCGAGCGCTGCTCAGCGACGCTTTCCAATGGCTTGGCCGCCACCGCTGGAGCAATGTCTGCCCCTGGCGCCATCTGCAACGCCGCCGATGTGGCCACCGCGGCAGACGATAGCGAGGCTGTCACAGAGCTTGAAGAGACGCCTGGGGCAGGGGCGTTGGAGTTGCTGACAGCAGAGCCGCCAACAACCTGCAAACGCTCAGCCACTTTGCCGCGTACCAGACCAGCCGACACAATCGAGTTGGCCGATGGTTTTTCAGCATCCTCGCCTTTGCCGAGCGTGGTGGCACCGGCTTCATCGGGCTGGACGTGCGCCAGGTCGTAACGACCGAGGTACGACACAGCCAACTCACGGAAGATGTAGTCGAGAATGGACGTCGCATTCTTGATCGTCTCATTGCCCTGCACCATGCCCGCCGGTTCAAACCGGGTGAAGGTGAAGGCATCCACATACTCTTCCAGCGGCACGCCATATTGCAGGCCAAGCGAAATCGCGATGGCGAAATTGTTCATCATCGCACGGAAGGCAGCGCCTTCTTTGTGCATGTCGATGAACACTTCGCCAAGCCGGCCATCTTCATACTCACCGGTGGTCAGATACACTTTGTGGCCGCCAACACGCGCCTTCTGGGTGTAACCCTTGCGGCGGTCCGGCATTTTCTCGCGCATGCGCACTTCTTTTTCGATGATGCGCTCAACGATCTTTTCAGCGACCTTCTGCGCACGCATGCCTTGCGGCGCAGCGATGATGGCCTCCATCGTATCTTCAGCCTCATCGTCATCATCATTGTCAGCAAGCAGCTGCGAGTTTAGCGGCTGCGAGAGCTTGGAGCCATCGCGGTAAAGCGCATTGGCTTTCAAGGCCAGTTTCCAAGAGAGCATGTAGGCGCTCTTGCAATCCTCAACCGTTGCCGCATTCGGCATGTTGATCGTCTTGGAGATCGCACCGGAGATGAACGGCTGCGCAGCGGCCATCATATGAATATGACTTTCCACCGACAGGAAGCGCGTGCCTTTCTTGCCGCATGGGTTGGCGCAATCAAACACCGCGTAATGTTCTTCCTTCAGGTGCGGCGCATCTTCCAGCGTCATCGTTCCGCAGACATGCTCATTGGCCATGCTGATTTCGTCGGCCTCAAAGCCGAGCGCGGACAGCATGTCGAAAGCAGGATCGTTGAGCTGCTCATCGGTGAAGCCAAGTTCGTCGATGGCGATGTCATCGCCCAGGGTCCAGCGGTTGAACACGAACTTGATGTCAAACGCAGAACCCAGCGCGCCTTCGATCTTAGCAATCGCAGCATTAGAGAAGCCGCGTGCTTTGAGCGAGGTGTGGTTGACGCCAGGTGCTTGCGCCAGCGAGCCATGACCCACGGCGTAGGCTTCAATCTCAGCGATCTCAGCCTGCGTGTAACCAAGCACGCGCAGCGCTTCAGGCACCGCACGGTTGATGATCTTGAAATAACCGCCACCGGCAAGCTTTTTGAACTTCACCAGCGCAAAGTCTGGCTCAATGCCGGTTGTGTCGCAATCCATCACCAAACCAATGGTGCCGGTCGGTGCGATCACTGTGGCCTGCGCATTGCGGTAGCCATGCTGCGCACCAAGCGAGACCGCTTTGTCCCAAGCCTGGGTCGCGTGCTTGATCAAACGCTTGTCAGGGCAGTTCTCATGATCCAGTGGCACTGGATTGACTGACAGGCCCTGATAGCCATCGGCCATGCCAAGGGCTGCCTGGCGGTGGTTACGCATCACACGCAGCATGTTTTCCGCGTTGGCTTCATAGCCCGGGAAGGGTCCAAGCTCCTTGGCCATTTCAGCCGACGTTGCATAGGCAACGCCCGTCATGATCGCTGTCAGCGCACCGCAAATCGCACGGCCTTCTGGCGAGTCATAGGGAATGCCGGAGGTCATCAGCAGGCCGCCAATATTGGCGTAGCCAAGACCCAGCGTGCGGTACTCATAGGAAAGCTGCGCAATCTGCTTGGACGGGAACTGCGCCATGGCAACGGAAATTTCCAGCACCATCGTCCAGAGACGCACACCATGCTCATAGGCTTCGATATCGAAGACCTTCTGAGCGCCGCTCTCGCTGGCTTCGTTGAACTGCAGCAGGTTTAGCGAGGCGAGGTTACAGGCCGTATCGTCCAGGAACATATATTCTGAACACGGGTTGGAGGCACGGATGCGTCCACCGGCTGGCGAGGTGTGCCAGTCATTCATCGTGGTGTTGAAGTGCAAGCCTGGATCAGCCGATGCCCAAGCGGCATGGCCGATCTTTTCCCAAAGATCCTGGCTCTTCACCGTTTTGTGGACTTTGCCGGTTGTCCGCTCGATCAGATCCCAATCGCCATCCTGTTCAACCGAGCGCAGGAAATCATCGGTGATGGAAACAGAGTTGTTGGAGTTCTGGCCAGCAACTGTGTTGTAGGCTTCAGAATCCCAGTCTGTGTCGTAAGTCGAGAACTCAATCTCTTTGTAGCCCTGACGTGCAAACTGAATGACACGGGCGATGTAGTTCTCGGGCACCAGCGCGCGCTTAGCCAAACGCACTTCGCGTTTCAGTGCTGGGTTTTTGGTGACCTCGAAGCAATCATTGCCGTCGCCTTCGCAATTGACGCAGGCTTTCATGATGGCGGTCATGTGCTTTTTGACAACCTTGGAGCCGGTGACGAGCGCTGCAACCTTCTGCTCCTCTTTCACCTTCCAGTCGATGTAGGTCTCAATGTCGGGGTGATCGACATCCACAACCACCATTTTGGCTGCACGACGCGTTGTGCCGCCCGATTTGATGGCGCCAGCAGCGCGGTCACCAATCTTCAGGAAGCTCATCAAGCCGGAGGACTTGCCACCACCGGAGAGTTTTTCGCCTGCACCGCGCAGCATTGAGAAGTTGGAACCGGTGCCCGAGCCGTATTTGAACAGGCGCGCCTCTCGCACCCAAAGGTCCATAATACCGCCTTCGTTCACCAGATCATCGCCAACGCCCTGAATGAAGCAGGCATGCGGCTGCGGGTGCTCGTAGGATGATGCTGATTTGGTCAGTTCACCAGATTCCGGGTCCACATAATAGTGGCCCTGGCCAGGGCCATCGATGCCATAGGCCCAGTGCAGGCCGGTGTTGAACCATTGTGGTGAGTTTGGAGCGACGCGCTGGGTGGCGAGCATGAAAGCAAGCTCATCGCGGAAGGCCAGCGCATCAGCTTCGCTGTCGAAATAACCGCCCTTCCAACCCCAATAGGTCCAGGTGCCGGACAAGCGATCAAAAACCTGACGGGAATCACGCTCTGGGCCGTAGCGCTCGTCTTCGGGCAGCTCAGCCAGCGCCTCTTCATCGGCAACAGACCGCCACAGCCACGATGGGACTGAGTTCTCTTCGACCTTCTTCAGACGAGCGGGCACGCCGGCTTTGCGGAAATACTTCTGGGCGATGATGTCGCAGGCCACTTGGCTCCACGTCTCAGGAACCTGAATATCCTTCAACTGGAAGACGATCGATCCGTCAGGATTGCGAATCTCGCTAAGCGCGTTGCGGAAGGTAAGGTCCGCATATGCTGATTGACCGTCCTTAGTAAAATGCCGTGCGACATGCATCGTGGTAGTGCTCCTCTAGCCCATTATATCCGACACACAGATGCTTGCCCCAACCTATCGCAACACTGCGCAGGCCCTTCAGCATGACCATTTTCAGGTCGGCGTCGATTCCGTTCGTGCAATAGCCACACCACACTAGATATGGTGTGTAAACAAAAAATTAACACCATATGTGGGCATTTTTGGCGCAAAGAAACCGTCCACCGCGACACGCAGCAGAGGGGCTAGACTGATTGCAAAAACGCTTACTCTGATAATGTGTCGTCTGGCCCAGAATTGCAGGGTGCTCAAGACAACGCACACCAGAAGGCCCGACTCGGACGTGCACGTCAACCGTCGTCTATCAGAAACACTGACAAAGATTTTTTTGCAGAGTTTTGCAGGGGATGAGTGTGGACAATTTTGCGGGCGCCTGTGGGCAACGTAACGCTTGTAAAAAACCCGCTAAAAATTCGATCTCAAACAGGGGCGGCGAGGCGTCAGCTTAAGCGAAGGGCGCGCTGGACAGCGCCCATCATTCAAGGCACAACCACGCCAACAGTTTTCACGCCTGTTTGCGGACCAAAGATGAAACAGTTTTTCTTGCGCTTCTTCACCTGGTGGCAGGACCAAACCTTCGGCACCATGCTTTTCACAGCTCGTAAAGGGCAGCTTGTGGGCGAGGATGAGATGGGCAATGTGTATTATCGCGCCGACGTGCCGCCCTTGGGCGAGCGCCGCTGGGTGATTTACAATGGCGAGGCCGATGCCTCTGCCATTCCACCGGGTTGGCATGGCTGGATGCACAAAAAGACCGATGTGCCGCCCACAGAAGATGGCTATGTCGCCAAAGAGTGGGAATTGCCGCACAAGCCAAACCGCACGGGCATGCCGGGCGCCTATCGCCCTGATGGCTCGATTCTCACCCCAGCCAAGCGCCCCGCGGCCACTGGCGACTATGAAGCCTGGTCACCCGGCGACTGATATCGCCAGGATGGTGCGCGGGCTTTCTCACTAGGAAAACAGCATCGAATCGCCACAATGTGCCAACAGGGCTTTCGACAGCCCTGTTACGCCTATGGGCGCGACCCGAATCATATCCGAGATTTTCATGCGTTTGCCGTCCTTCCTCTCCGCTGCTTTGACCTTCGCCGTGTTTTTCGCCGCTGTTGGCCAGGCCACTGCACAAACATCTGCGCCGGTGCTGCGCAATGAGCATCCTGTGGCGCTGTTTGCTGGTCTGGATAAAATCACCGGCGAACTGCACACCTTCTATGTGTTTGTCGATGAGACCGTGCAGTTCGGCGCACTGCAGCTCACGCCGCGCGTTTGCTATGACCGCCCGCCGTCAGAGCCGGAGCGCACAACGGTGTTCTTAGAGGTCGATGAGCTGACGCTTGATCGCCGCATCCGCCGGGTTTTTACCGGCTGGATGATTGCCGAAAGCCCCGGCCTTAACGCCATCGACCACCCGGTCTATGATGTTTGGCTGACCGGTTGCAGTGATGCTGCGCCTGAAACACCAGCTGTCGGCCAGCAGTAAAAGTCTGCATCTATCGTGACAGCCTCGCGCAACGCTTCGCGGTAAACATCGGCCGATATTTCGCAGGCACCAAACTGGCGCAAATGCTCGGTGATGAACTGCGTATCAAGCAGCGTGTAGCCGCCGGCGATCAAACGCCCGACCAGATGCACTAGCGCCACTTTTGAGGCATCGCGCTCGCGCGAGAACATGCTCTCGCCAAAAAACGCGCCGCCGATCGCCACGCCATAAAGCCCGCCGACCAAGGCGCCGTCGCGCCACGTCTCCACCGTGTGGCAGTTGCCGCGCTTGAACAGCTCACCGTAGAGATAGCGAATATCGGCATTGATCCAGGTTGAAGCACGACCCGGCGCACTGGCAGAGCAGCCATCGATCACAGCATCGAAATCACTGTCGATGCGCACCTGATAGACATCCTGGCGAACCGTGCGCCTAAGCCGTCGCGGCACATGAAACTGATCGAGCGGAATAACCCCGCGCATCGGCGGGTTGACCCAGAAAACCGATGTGTCCTCGGCATCCTCGGCCATCGGAAAAAAGCCGACCTCATAGGCCTGGAGCAAAAGGTCCGGTGTTATCGTCTGATGTGTCGTCTTGGCCATGGCCGGCCCGTCAGTGGCCTTGGTCAGCCAGCCACCGCTCCAGCCAATGGATGGAATAGTTGCCGCTGCGCACATCCGGCTCGTTCACCAACCGGCGGAACAAAGGCAGGGTGCTATCAACACCAGTGATCACGAACTCATCCAGAGCGCGCGCCATCCTGTTGATGCACATCTCACGCGTGTCAGCATGCACAATCAGCTTGCCGATCAAGCTGTCGTAATAGGGCGGAATGCGATAGCCCTGATAGACCGCTGAATCCACGCGCACACCCAAACCGCCGGATGGGTGAAACGCCTCGATCATGCCAGGCGAGGGCCGGAAGGTTTCAGGATGCTCAGCATTGATGCGCACCTCAATGGCGTGACCTTTGAAGGTGATGTCCTCTTGGCTCACCGACAGGCCTTGGCCAGCGGCAACACGCAGCTGCTCAGCCACCAGATCAAGCCCGGTAATCGCTTCAGTCACCGGATGCTCCACCTGCAGGCGGGTGTTCATTTCGATGAAATAGAATTCGCCATCCTCGTAGAGGAATTCAATGGTGCCGGCGCCCGAATAGCCAAGGTCGGCAATGGCTTTGGCCGAAACCGAACCAATCTCTTCACGCTGCTCTGGCGTGATAACAGGCGACAGCGCTTCTTCCCAAACCTTTTGGTGGCGACGCTGCAGCGAACAGTCGCGCTCACCCAGATGGATCGCTTTGCCCATGCCATCGCCAAACACCTGAACTTCGATGTGACGCGGGTTCTGCAGGTATTTTTCCATGTAAAGCGCATCGTCGCCAAAGGCGGCGCGTGCTTCGGCGCGGGCGGTATTCACCGCATCGGCCAGCTCTTCAGAATTTTTGGCAACCTTCATGCCGCGGCCACCACCGCCAGCGGAGGCCTTCACGATGACAGGATAGCCCATGTCATCGGCAACTTTACGGGCTTCCTCAACCGAGCGCAGCTCGCCCTCAGAACCAGGAACAACCGGAATGCCGAGTTTTTTGACCGTTGTCTTGGCCGCGATCTTATCGCCCATCACCTCGATATGCTCAGCCTTCGGGCCGATAAAAGTGACGTTGTGGGCGGCTAAAATCTCAGAAAACTTGGCATTCTCCGACAGGAAGCCATAACCCGGATGCACCGCATCGGCGCCAGTGATTTCACAGGCGGCCAGAATTTGCGGGATATTGAGGTAGCTTTCGCTTGCATCAGGCGGGCCGATACACACGCTTTCATCGGCCAGACGCACATGCATGGCATGCGCATCGGCTGTCGAGTGCACGGCAACGGTGCCGATACCAAGCTCTTTGCAGGCACGCAGCACTCGCAGTGCGATCTCACCACGGTTGGCGATCAGGACTTTCTTGAACATGTCTGATCCCTCAGGCGATAATCACCAGCGGCTCACCATACTCAACCGGCTGCTTGTCGGTCACCAAAATCTCCTGAACCACGCCAGAAGCGGTGGCTGGAATTTGGTTCATTGTTTTCATCGCTTCCACGATCAGCAATGTCTGTCCTTCGCGCACCGTATCGCCAACCTTGATGTAGGCTGCCGCCCCGGGTTCTGCCGACAAATAGGCCGTGCCGACCATCGGTGAGCGCACCGCCTCGCCTTGCGCGCTTTCAGCGGGCGCTGGCGTAGCTGTTGTCCCAGGAGCAGATGTTGCGGCCGGGCCTGCAGGTGCCGCGGCCACCGGCGCGGGAACTTGGGCGGTATGGGTAACTGCAGCAGGTGTGCGGGCAATACGCACCCGCGTATCGTCTTGTTCAACCTCAATTTCGGTCAGGTCCGTCTCATTAAGCAGCAGTGCAAGCTGGCGGATAAAATCCTGATCGATGGTGGCCTTGGACTTCGACATAGAAACTCTTTCACTCATCATCGCACCCCGAAAAGGAAGCCTAGGTTGAGACCTGACGGGCGTGCGCACGCAAATAAGAAACGTGGGAGACTTGATCGGCGCGGTATAACCGCTCGCGTGCTAGCCGTCCACAACCACTTCACCACGTGATTAAACGTCAATCAGATCGGCCATAGCGGTCAGTGCCAGCCGGTATCCCATAGGGCCCAATCCAGCGATCATGCCTTTGGAGGCCTGGGCGGTGTAGCTGGTGTGGCGAAAGGCTTCACGGGCGTGAATGTTGCTCAAATGCACTTCAATTACCGGCAAGTCGCAGGCCTTCAGTGCATCGTGAAGGGCAATGGATGTGTGGCTGTAGGCACCGAAATTACAGATCAGCCCATCGGCCAGCCGACGCGCCTCATGCACCCAATCAACGAGCACGCCTTCATGGTTGGATTGGCGCAGGTCAATCTCTAGGTCCAGATCAACAGCATGATCGCGGCACATGGCCTCGATATCGTCCAGCGTCTCGTGACCATACATCTGCGGCTCACGCTGCCCCAACAAGTTAAGATTGGGGCCATTAAGAATGAAAACAGTGGCCATGATGGTTCCAGCCCAATGGAGTGTTTGCGGTGCGCTGCGTTTCTGGCGAATCGTCTAAAGCGACGACAACCGGTCACGCTCAGCTTGAATGGCCTCGGCAAGGCGGTCAAATCCAACCGCACCCATCAGTCGTTGATCGCCCACAATGAAAGCCGGTGTGCCGCGAATGTTAAGCTGCTCAGCAAGATTGTACGCCTCACCAATCGGCTCCATGATCGCCGGGCTGTCCAGCGCCAGATCAAGCGCGGTCTCATCTGCGCCAAGGTCCAAGGCAACCGCGCGCGCCGATGCCGCATCCGCCTGGACAGACTCGTTCATCATGGCGTCGATGAAGGCTGGCATGTCGCCGCCGGTGGCACGAAAAGCGATAGCCACTTGTGCAGCTTCCAGAGAGCCTGGGCCAAGCACTGGAAAGTCTTTCACCAGCACGCGCACGTCAGTCTGCTCGGCGATCAGGCGCATCACGTCACCATGGGCGCGCTTACAGAACCCGCAATTGTAATCGAGAAATTCCACCAGTGTGATCGCGCCATTGGGGTTGCCCATGACGCTTGCATTCTCGTTATCGAACAAAAGGTCCGCGTTTTCTGCGATCACCTGAGAAACCAAGCTTTCCTGCTGTTCCTCGCGGGCCGCTTCCAAGGCTTCAATGGCTTCATCGAGCATCAGCGGATGATCAAGCAGCGCTTGGCGCACCAAAGCAATGGCGCCTTCAGGGTCGGCTGCCGCCATGTCGGTTAGGCTCGCTGCCGATGAGGCAGTTTGCGGCGTGAGATCCAGCGGAGCTGTTTCAGCTTCAACCGCCTGCTCCAAAACCTGCGCATCAAGAGCAGACATCTGCATGTCTTCTGCGCTGTTGGAAAGCGCATAGGCGCCCAGGGCAATGGGCAAGGTGATGCCCGCAAGGGCGGCCACGGCAACAACAGCGCGAGACATGAAACAATCCTAAGTTAGCGCCCACCTTCGCGGGCAGGCAGGGCAGGGAGGAGAAGAGCGTAAGCCTACTCGTCGTAGGTCAAGATGTCTTGAGCGCGCAACCAGCCCGTCGAGCCGCGCGGCAAATTTTGCTGCGCGCGCGCAGCAAAACCTTTGGCACCTTGGATATCACCACGTGCGAAGGCTTCCAAGCCAGAGGCCAGTTGCGCCATCGCTGTGTTGCCGCTGCGGGCATAGGCCTGGCCCAGGAACCGATAGCCAAAGGCCAGCGATTGGTCATTGGCAAGACCTCGCTCCAATTCGCCAATGGCGGTGGGAAGAACGTTGTTGTCGCCACTCTCCACCAATGCCGCGCCATAGAAAACGCGGATCATGGTGTTGTTGGGCGCCAGTTCCAGCGAACGCGCCCAGCTTTGGGCCGCTTCACGGGGGTTGCCGTTTTCGAAAAGAATGGTGCCGCGCATTTCCCAGAAAAATGGGTTGGAAGGCTGGATGGCAATCAACTGGTCAAACTGTTGGATTGCGCTTCGCGCTGAACCGGATTTGCCTTCCACAATCGCGCGCGCATAGCGTGCAGGCAGAGACGTATCGCTGTCTGGATAGCGGCGTAGCACCGTGCGTTGGCCATCCAGAAGGGCTGTCAGGCGTGCAATCGCCATATCGTGGCGCAGCTGCAACTCCGGTGGATCGCTGCGGCCAAAATGCTCGCTTTGCCGCGCCAACCGTTCGATCTGGTTGATCCGATCACGTGCCATTGGGTGCGAACGCACATAAGGGTCAACGAAGCGCCCGGTGAACATGGTCTGGTCGGCAAAGCGGCTGAACACCTCCAGCATGCCTTGCGCGGACTGGCGGGTGGCATTGAGGTAGGTGATGGCGGCCCGGTCGGCGGCCAGCTCTTCACCGCGCTGATAGGCAAGCAACGAGCGTTGCGCCGCGCTCTGCCCACCAAGCGCGATACCAGCGCCTGCTGCCGCCGCATCGCTGTTGCCGGAGCCTGCCGCCGCTGCCATGGCTGCGGCACCGGCCAGCATGGTGATGGCTGAAATGATCTGCGCGCGCGATATTTCCTGCCGCAAGCGGGTAAGGTGCGCACCAGCCAAATGCCCGGTTTCATGGGCCAAAACGCCGATCACCTCATTGGGTGTGTCGGATTCCAACATCACGCCCAGATTGATGAAAATACGCCTGCCGTCAGCAACGAACGCGTTGAAGTCACGCTCATTGATCAAAACAATCTGGATAGAGCTTCCGCGAATCCCTGCCGCACGCAGGATCGGCGCCACATAGTCGGTGACCAGGGCCTCCACCTCAGCGTCGCGGAAAACAGAAATCTGTCGCTGCGCCTGCGCCGTGGAGACCACGAGCTGCGAAACAATAAGGACGGCGCTGAGGAGCCAGGCGCGAGCAAAGGATTTGCGGAGAAGAAAGGCGGATCGGATCATGGGGCCGACACTCCATCGGTGAAGCGGCAAGATTTGGGCATCGGCGCCCAACCGGGTTGGGAAAGAAACTAACAGCCGCGCTGCAACGGTCAACGCCGGTGTTCGGCGATTCGGAACGCGTGTTGTGATTGTCGGCGCCGGTACAGTTGCGTATCACCACGAGGGAATCGAGAATGAACGATGAGGAGCCCGCTTCACCGATGGCGGCATTTGAAAACGCACCACACAGAGCTGGTTGGCACAACCGCTCCGGCCGCCACATAGCCCATACCCGAAAGGTCGACTCCTTCTTGGCGATGGACATTTTGGCAGCTGCCAATGTCCGTGAGGCGAAGGGTGAGGCAACTTTCCATTTGGAGGTCGGTCAGCCGGGCGCGCCAACGCCGCAACGCGTGCGTGATGCAGCCGTTACCATGCTAAGCGACGGTCGCATCGGCTACACCGAGGCCGCCGGCACGAAAGCTCTACGCCAGCGGATCGCCCGTCACTATTCCGATCAGTATGGGCAGAACGTTGATCCCGCGCGGGTCATGGTGACAACGGGGTCGTCGGCCAGTTTCTCCCTAGCGTTTCTGCTGCTTTGCAATCCGGGCGACCGCATTGCTCTGCCGCGCCCTGGCTATCCTGCCTATCGCAACATTGTCCGCGCGCTGGGGCTGGAGCCGGTGGAGATCGATCTTGATCCAGACGAGGGCTGGGTGCTGACGCCACAGGCGCTGGCAAAACATCATGAGGATGTGCCGATCCGTGCGGTGCTGATTGCCTCGCCCAACAATCCCACAGGCACGGCGATGCCCCCGCAAGCTGTTGAAAAGCTTACCACATACTGCAAACAGGCTGGCATCTGGTACATCTCCGATGAGATCTATCACGGGCTGGTTTTCGATGGGCAGGAGTGCTGCGCGCTTGCCTATGACGAAGACGCGATCATCATCAACTCGTTCTCAAAATACTATTGCATGACCGGCTGGCGTATCGGCTGGATGATCTTGCCCGAACGCCTGGTGCGCGGCGCTGAAGCGCTGGCGCAGAACCTCTTCATTTGCGCGCCGAGCCTCTCGCAGACTGCCGCCTTGGCAGCCTTTGATGCAACCGATGAACTGGAAACCATCAAGGCGGGATACGCCACCAACCGCGAGCGGCTGTTGCAAACCCAAAAGATCCTTGGACTGGCTGGCGGACCACCACCTGATGGCGCTTTTTACATGTACTGGCCCATCGACAGATTGTTACGCCCTGGCGAAAACTCAGCCGCGCTGTGCGACACATTGTTGGCTGAAACCGGCATCGCGATGACACCCGGCAATGATTTCGATCCAGTGCATGGAGACAGCTTTGTGCGGGTGTCGTTTGCCGGCAGTCAGGAGACGATTGCGCAGGCGGCTGATCTGTTTGAGCAGTGGGCCAAAAGGCGTTCCAATCGCCTGTGACGAGGCAGACTAGTCTGCAAAACAAGCGGACGGTCCGCCCTTAGTCCGCATCAGTCCGCCCTTAGTCCGCTTATTTTTGCAGACCGTCCGCTACCGAACCAGACGTTCCAGCGGATCATAGCCGGCTTCATAGTTACCAAATGCAAAATCGGGCAAAACGTCTGGTTTGAAGCGAACGCCCATCATCTCTTCGCGGGACATGAAACAATGCTCGCTCACAACTCCATCTGGATCCTTCCAATTTGGATCGATGGCACCGGAGAGGATCGTCGCGCGAAAAAAGAGATCGACCTGGTGGAAATCAGAGCCTGGTTCATGAAATTCGTTGACGCCAGCAAGGCCACCAACGGTGATGGTGAGCCCGGTTTCCTCAAAAACTTCGCGTTTCACATTGTCGGGGATCGATTGGTGCTTTTCCACGCCGCCGCCCGGCGCGCACCACAGATCGGACGTGCCGCCTGGATAGGCATTCACCAGCAGGAGTTTGTTGTCCTCAACGATCAAGGCCCGCGCTGCTAAACGCGGGCCTGTGTTAACAGGAAGCGAAGGCATAAGTGTCCTAGAAAAACGAGCGTTTCTGCCACCAGCCCTGCTTTTTCGGACCTGTGTCAGGGGTTGAGCTTTCCACCACCGGATCTTTAACAGGTTCAGGGGCTGGTTCTGGCTCAGGAGCCGGTTCTGGTTCCGCTGCTGCAACCGGAGCCTCTTCTGCCGCCGTTTCCTCGGCAACCGGTTCTTCGGTGGGTTCTGTCACAGGCTCGGCGGGTGTTTCGTCTGATGCAGCAGCCACACTTTCCTCAGAATCATCAGCCTTTTCAGAGGTTTGCTCGGCATCGGCATCGGCACCGTCCTCGCCGCTACCCTCACCATTGCCCTCAGCACTACCTTCACCTGCGCCTCTGCCACCACGCCTACGGCGTCCACCGCGGCGTGAGCGACGGCGTTTTTTCGGTTCACCATCTTCTTCTGAGGTTTCCTCATCAGAGGACTTCTCTTCAGACGATTTGGCTTCTGAGGTTTCCTCCTCAGAGCTTTCCTCTGAACCGCGCTCAGCCTCATCATCGCCGCCACCTCTGCGACGACGGCGACGGCGACGGCGCTTACGGCCTTCACCGTTCTCGCCATCGTCTGAGGAGCGCGTGTCATCATTGTCAGCGGCCAGCGCCTGTTCTTCGGCCTGCTCTTCAGCTTCAGCAGCTTCTGCGGCCTCCGCGGCAGCTTGGTCAGCGCGTTCTTCGGCTTCCAGATCAACGCTCATCGATTGCGTGACGGCGGCCACCGGCACAACATCACGTGGATCGGCTGCCTCACCACGGGCAATCGTGAAGGCATCAGCCGCCATCGTGCCATCGACCGTGAACACCACGCGGCGCCCATACCGGGCTTCAAGCTCGGCCAGCACGGTTCGTTTGTGGTTGAGAATGTAGAGCGCGGTTTCAGAGCGCAGCGTCACATTGGCGTGGTGACCCTGATGGCGCAGAAGCTGGGCTTCAGCCTGGCGTAAAATCTGCAGCGCGACTGAGGATGAGGCCCGCGTATGGCCGGTGCCAGCACAATGCGGGCAGGGCTCCATCGTGCTTTCAATCAGTGAGGTACGAATGCGCTGGCGCGACATTTCCAAAAGGCCGAAATGCGAAATCCGACCAACCTGAATGCGCGCACGATCGCTTTTCAGCGCATCTTTCATACGCTTTTCAACGGCCCGATTGTTGCGCTTTTCCTCCATGTCGATGAAATCGCAGACCACCAGGCCAGCCAGATCGCGCAAGCGCAGTTGGCGCGCAATCTCATCAGCAGCTTCCAGATTGGTGGAAACGGCCGTGTCTTCGATGTTGTGCTCTTTGGTCGACTTGCCGGAGTTCACATCAATGGCAACCAACGCCTCGGTCTGGTTGATCACCAGGTAACCGCCGGATTTAAGCTTCACCGTCGGCTCGAACATGGAATCCAACTGCTCTTCCACGCCTTGCGCGGTGAACAGCGGCGTTGAATCGCGATAGGGCTTCACGTTGCGGGCATGGCTCGGCATGAGCATGCGCATAAAGTCTTTGGCCTCGCGGTAGCCTTCGTCGCCAGCAACCATCACCTCGTCGATATCGCGCGAATAAAGATCGCGGATCGAGCGCTTGATCAGGCTGCCTTCTTCATAGACCAGGGCCGGGGCCGCGGACTTCAGCGTCACATCGCGCACCGTCTCCCAAAGCCGCATCATATATTCAAAGTCGCGTTTGATCTCGACCTTGGTGCGGTTGGCACCGGCGGTACGCAAAATAACGCCCATGCCGTCCGGCACGTCCATATCGCTGACGACTTCTTTCAAACGTTTGCGGTCGGCAGCCGATGTGATCTTGCGCGAAATACCGCCACCACGTGGGGTGTTGGGCATCAGCACCGCATAACGACCGGCCAGCGACAGATAGGTTGTCAGCGCCGCGCCTTTGTTGCCGCGCTCTTCTTTCACCACCTGCACCAGAATGATCTGACGGCGCTTGATCACTTCTTGAATTTTGTAGTGACGACGGCTGGGGCGGCGGCGCGGACGGGCTTCTTCCAGCGCATCGTCCGATCCGCTTTCGTCCACATTGTCGGCCTCATCATCGTCCGATACGTCATCGCTGGCAAAAAGGCCGGCGGACACAGCAGCTTTGACAGTCAGGCCATCACCATCGTCTTCATCGGCAGACTTTTGATCGTCTGCCTCTTTTTCGCTTTTGGGCGCGTCAGCGTTCTTGCCGTCGCTGTCGTCATCAGCTTCGCCATCATGGCCACGCTCGTCCGCCAACAGCGCATCGCGGTCAGCCTGCGGAATTTGGTAATAGTCGGGGTGGATTTCTGAGAAGGCCAGAAAGCCGTGGCGATTGCCGCCATAATCAACGAACGCTGCCTGCAGCGAAGGTTCGACACGGGTTACTTTGGCCAGATAGATGTTGCCGCGAAGTTGTTTTTTCGCGAGCGTCTCGAAATCAAACTCCTCGACGCGATTGCCACGCTTCACCACCACACGGGTCTCTTCCCGGTGGGTGGCATCGATTAACATTTTGGATGACATTGAAGGGTTCCTTGGGGCGCGCAGGCCGAGCAAGAGGAACAAGCTCAGCGGCGATCGCCAACGGTTCTGTAGAGAAAGATGCGCTGCCTGGTGTGGTGGCCGCATGCGGCTCAGCAACACCAGAACGAGCGAAAGTGTGTGGAACCGGTGCAAATCTCCGCAGCGTGCTGTTTTCTGCAGCATCGACAGCGGGCGCGTACCCATACGAACGTGCCCGCTGAAAAGCGGTGTTCGATACACAAGGTAACAGGCGCAGCACCATTTAAGTTCCGGTCTAACAAGCAGCCGAAATACGTTCGCGCCGCTTAAAAAGCTATTGGCTTGCAACGGTCATGGGTGCGAGCTGCTATGCGCATTGTCAGCTGATCCGCCCTTTCGGGGCCATTACCGGAGCCTTGAACAAATCTCAGATCACGACCCGCTTTCGCTTAGGTCTGCGCTCTGCATTCAAGTTCGGATTGGCGTCGACCAACAGAAATGTTGGCGCCGATCAGATTCATGCCGCATATCGCCCACAAGTCCCAGCGGATGGCCAAATCACAGCACATTCCACACCTTGCAAGTTCTTCGGATGTACGCTTCCAATCATGGTTTTGCAAGCGTACTCAACGTGTTTGCCTGCATTTCCACGCTTCTGGCATGGACGTGCAGCGCATTGGCAGATCGCTGTCAGCGTGTTTCAGTTTGGTTTACCACCGTGCTTTAGGATGTGGTAACCGTTGCGCTGCGGCGGCTGGAATGGTCCGGCCCCGAAGGACAACATGCAGGCGTTGAGACAGTTTACAGGCGATGAGAGCATCCCCGGCCAGCCTTGATGGAACATCCGCCCGTGCGCTGCAAAGCGATGTCGTGGTGCGTTGGTTTGGCGCGCTGAAAATCACGCTGTGTGTGGCATTGATCATAGGGCTGCTGTGGCCCTGGTCAGCATCAGCCACCGAAGATCTGTCGTCCGGCGTGCCTTTGGAGGCCTCTTTTGAGCCTGCCGAGGAGGCAATGGCGCTCGCAGCACGCATTGCAGGCGATGAGGCGCGCACCCGTATTGTCATTGATCTTGCCGGCGAGGTGGCACCTTCAGTTTACATGCTTCCCGAACCCAACCGCTTGATCCTTGATCTGCCAGGGCTATCGTTTGAGCCCATGGGCGATGCGCAGGTTGAAGCCCGTGGCCTTATCTCGGCCTTTCGCTACGGCCCCTTCGCGCCTGGGCGCGGGCGGATCGTGGTGGATCTTGCGGACCATGTGGTGATTGACGAAATCCTCATGTTGGCGGCGCTGGATGATCAACCCTCGCGCTTGGTGCTGGATCTGGTGCGCAGCGATGAAGCCGGGTTTCTGGCCGAAGTGGAGCGCACGCGCGAAAGCTTTTTGGCCAGCGTAGAAGCGCCGAAAGAAAACCGGCTTGATATCGCCAACACCAGCGGTCGGCCCATTGTGGTGATCGATCCTGGCCATGGCGGCATTGATTCTGGCGCTGTCAGCCGGTCCGGAGTGCTGGAAAAAGAAGTTGTGCTGCGGTTTGCCCGCGAATTTGCCGCTGACTTGCGTGCGACCGGCCATTTTGACGTTTACATGACCCGCGATGATGATGTGTTCATTCCGCTGGCTGGCCGTGTGCGCTTCGCCCAGAACCACCATGCGGATCTGTTTATTTCCGTGCACGCTGATTCTCTGGTGCGCCACCGTGATATGCGCGGCGCCACCGTTTACACCCTGTCTGACCGTGCGTCGGATGAAATTGCCCAGCAACTGGTGGACAATGAACGGCGCTCAGAAATGCTGGCCGGTATGGATGTCACCGAAACGGCAACGAGCGAAGTTGCCGACATTTTGATTGATCTAACGCGCCGCGAGACCACGCGCTTTTCGCTGGCTTTCGCTGAAGATTTGGTCAGTGAGATTGCCACCGCCACCCGCATGGTCAACAATCCCCATCGTTCGGCGGGCTTCCGGGTGCTCAAAGCACCGGAAATTCCCTCTGTTTTGCTTGAGCTTGGCTTCCTGTCGAACGAGGATGATGTGCGCCTTTTGTCCGATGCAGCTTGGCGAGAACGCACCATCGCTTCGCTTTCCACTGCTGTTGAGCGGTTTTTTGAGCAGCGTGTTGCAAGCGCGCCATAGCGCGGGGCAAAGAGCGTGCCCATATCATCCCAAACACGATAGCGTCGCCTAGCGCCCTATTTCCGCCGCATCGCCAACGCCTACGGTGAAGCTTGTTGGGCTCGATACCGGTCCCCGATGCGAATAGTGGCGTTGCGAGAGCAAAAGCTAACGGTGCATTTACCATACTGCGCTTCAGTGACACTTAGGTGGCGGGCGCATACTGACGATTACGAACGGATGAACGTATGTTCGCGAAGTTTCTGGGTTACCTTTTTGGCATAGGCGTTCTTGGCTTCCTTTTGGCGGCCGGCGGCGTTGCTTACGGCATCCACTATTATTCTCAGGATTTGCCCGATTACACGGTGCTCAGCGACTATGAGCCGCCGGTTATGACGCGCGTGCACGCCTCCGACGGCACTTTGATTGCTGAATACGCGACCGAGCGGCGCCTGTTTTTGCCGATCCAGTCCATGCCTGATGTGCTCAAAGCTGCGTTCCTGTCGGCAGAGGACAAGAATTTCTACGAGCATGGTGGGCTTGATTTCACCGGGATTGCCCGTGCGGTCGTCGTGAACATTGAAAACCTTGGCTCTGATCGCCGTCCGGTGGGCGCTTCGACGATCACCCAACAGGTTGCAAAGAACTTTCTGCTGACCAGCGATGTGGCCATCGAACGGAAAATCCGTGAAGCGATCCTGGCCTTGCGCATCGAGCGGACCTTCACCAAAGACGAGATCCTAGAACTGTACCTCAACGAGATTTATCTCGGGCTTGGGGCCTACGGTATCGCTGCGGCCTCGCTGGTGTATTTCGATAAGTCGGTGCACGAGCTGACGTTGGCTGAGGCGGCGTATCTTGCCGCTTTGCCGAAAGCGCCCAACAACTACCATCCTTTCCGCCAGACCGAACGCGCCATCGAACGCCGCGATTGGGTGCTGACCCGCATGTTCGAAAACGGCTACATCACCGACGAGCAGCGCGCTGCTGCGCAAGCCGAGCCGTTGAACGTGCTGCCGCGTGACACAGGCACATTCCTGGAAGCTTCGGACTTTTTTGCCGAAGAAGTACGCCGCGAGATCGCAGACCGTTATGGCAATGATGGGCTTTATGAGGGCGGCCTATCGGTTCGCACCACGCTTGACCCCTTGCTGCAAAGCCATGCCCGCCGTGCCATGCGCAGCGGCCTGGAAGACTTTGATCGCGCCCGCGGCTGGCGCGAGCCTGTTGCGTCCATCGACATAACCCAGGATTGGGGCGTCGCACTCAGCGAGGTCGAAGGGCTCTCTGACATTGAAGAATGGACGTTGGCTGTTGTTTTGGCCGTCGGCGAAGATGGCGCGCAGCTTGGCTTGATGCCGCCGCGCTTGGCCTCGCGCGCCCTGTCCGATGAGCGTCCAACAGGCTTCATGCCCGCCTCAGGAATGAGCTGGGCCGGTTCAACGCCATCGGAAATCGTTTCACCGGGTGACGTTGTTTATGCCCGCGCCGAGCCCACCGAATCCGGCGAGGTCAATTATTCTCTGCGTCAGGTGCCTGAAGTATCCGGCGGCATGGTCGCCATGGACCCCTATACAGGCCGCGTGCTCGCCATGGTCGGCGGGTTCTCGTTCGATGAGAGCCAGTTCAACCGCGCAACGCAGGCGCAGCGCCAGCCCGGATCGGCTTTCAAGCCATTCGTTTATGCCGCCGCTCTCGACAATGGCTACACGCCGTCAAGCGTTGTGATGGATGCGCCTATCGAGATCGATCAGGGACCGGGGCTTGGTGTCTGGCGTCCAAGCAACTATTCCAACGAGTTCTACGGTCCGCAGACGCTGCGGGTCGGTATTGAACGCTCACGAAACGTCATGACCGTGCGTTTGGCCCGCGATATGGGTATGCCGCTGGTATCAGAGTATTCGCGTCGTTTCGGTGTCTATGATGATCTCGATCCGTTGCTTGCCATGTCGCTGGGGTCCGGTGAGACCACCGTCATGCGCATGACAGGTGCGTACGCCGTGATCGCCAATGGTGGCCGTGCCATCCAGCCAACGCTGATTGACCGCGTGCAGGATCGCTACGGCAACACCATCTTCCGGCATGATGAGCGCCTGTGCGAAGGTTGCCGCGTGGAAGCTTGGCAGGGCCAGGATGAACCCAATCTGATTGATGAGCGCGAGCAGGTGCTTGATCCAATGACGGCCTATCAGGTGACGTCGATGCTGGAAGGCGTTGTGCGTCGCGGCACGGCTGCCGGTATTTCCAGTGAGCTTTCCAATTGGGCGATTGCCGGCAAAACCGGCACGACCAACGACAACCGTGACGCCTGGTTCGTCGGCTACTCGCACGACATCGCTGTCGGCATTTATGTTGGGTACGACAACCCGCGCGACATGGGCCGCTCGGCAACCGGTGGTGGCTTGGCTGCGCCTATCTTTGCCGACTTCATGCAAGCCGCGCTAGAAGGTCAGCCGCGCACCGAATTCCAGGTGCCACGCGGTATTTCGCTGATCCCGATCGATCGTCGTACCGGCCTGCAAGTGGCGGCTGGGACGGATGGATCGATCCTGGAAGCCTTCCGCCCAGGAACATCGCCGCCTTCATCCTACTCGATCATCGGTTTCACCGACGACATGGGCCGTGAGTTGACGGTGGACCCGCAGGCAGACCGCGCCGTGGTTTCAGGCACGGGTGGGCTTTACTAACCGCCTGACATATTTCACATGCTTCGGGCGCGTGCTGAACGGTACGCGCCCCTTTTTGTTTGACTGACTTTAGGACCAACCCATGCGCGCGGAAGCCCAACGGCTTGTAGATGACATTGAGCAGGCACTCACCCTGCTAAGGAGGCATCTTTGACTGGGATGCTGCCCTCAAACGCCTTGATGAACTGAACGCGCTGGCCGAAGATCCGCGCCTCTGGGACGATCCGCAAGAAGCCCAAGTGCTGATGCGCGAGCGCCAGAAATTAGATGATGCCATCAACGGCATGAATGCCATGCGTACCGACCTTGCCGACACCAGCGAACTCATTGAGCTTGGCGAAGCCGAGGGCGATGATGAGATGGCGCAAGAAGGTGTTGCAGCCCTCCAGGAGCTGTCTGCCAAAGCACGCCGTTTGCAGGTTGAGGCGCTGCTGTCCGGTGAGGCCGACGGCAATGACAGCTATGTGGAAATTCATTCCGGGGCAGGGGGCACGGAGAGCCAGGATTGGGCGAACATGCTGCTGCGCATGTATTCCCGCTGGGCCGAAGGCTCAGGCCGCAAGGTAGAGTTGCTGGAAGAGCAGGCCGGTGAAGAGGCCGGCATCAAGTCGGCCACGATCCTGGTGAAGGGCGATGATGCCTATGGCTGGCTGAAAACCGAGGCTGGCGTGCACCGTCTGGTGCGCATTTCGCCCTATGATTCCAACGCGCGCAGGCACACAAGCTTTGCCAGTGTTTGGATTTATCCGTTGATCGACGATACGATCAACATTGAGATTAATGAGAGCGACTGCCGCATCGATACCTATCGCGCGTCCGGCGCGGGTGGTCAGCACGTCAACACCACCGATTCGGCGGTGCGTATCACCCACAACCCAACCGGTATCGTGGTGCAGTGTCAGAACGAACGCTCTCAGCACAAAAATCGAGCCACGGCCTGGAATATGCTGCGCGCGCGCCTTTACGAGCTGGAGCTGCAAAAGCGCGAAGAGAAAGCCAACGCCGAAGCCTCCGCGAAAACCGACATTGGGTGGGGGCACCAGATACGCTCTTATGTGCTGCAGCCCTATCAACTGGTCAAAGACCTGCGCACCGGCCATGAGAGCACAGCACCATCCGATGTGCTTGATGGCAAGCTCGATAGCTTCATGGAAGCCACCCTTGCCCAACGTGCCTATGGCGGCACAGCAGAAATTGCGGATCTGGATTAGAGCGCATGGCCGAGGACACAACACCAAGTGAAAACCAGTCTTGCCTGAACGATATCCCGGACTGGGTTTATCTGCTGCGCGAGTTCTATGAAATCTACCGCTTCTTGTCCTCTGGCGGCAGCAACCAGATTCGCGCCCATCAGCGTGCCGTTCGCGAAGCCATCAGCCGGGTGATGAGTGCAAACGGGCAGCTTGTCCTGGGCACTGGCATCCAAAAGCCCGTCACGCGCCATTTAAGGCGGGCGCTCGATGAAGGCCGCGTGGAGCGGCATTCCAACATCATCCGCGCGATTGAGGCGGTCCAGTCCGCCATCGATTGGCAGTATGGCTATGAGAAAGTGCCGCGCGGGCTGAAAGACAAATATGCCTATGCCGAGCTGTGCGGACCGTTTGGACCGGCGATTTCCGAAGAGGTGATCCTGGGGCTCGTTCTGTTTGCCCCCGATTGCACCTATCCCTCGCATGCCCATGATGGGATTACCGAAAGCTATGTGTGCCTGTCCGGCGCGGTGTCGGAGAACCACCAGGGCGTTTACGCGCCGGGATCGATGATCTTCAATCCGCCCGGTCAACGTCACCGCATCACCGTGTCCAACCGTGAGCCCGCACTCATGGCCTACGCCTGGGTGGGGCCGAAGGACAAACTCGCCGATCAAAAGATGGTTTTTTCGCGCAAGTAGCGGTGTTTTAGGCCTGGCTGCAAATCGGTGCACATTTGGACTGGCAGCAATGCAAGGCTGGCCGACAGGCCTTGAGAATCCGCGTTGCCGATCCTATCTCTAAGCACAGCAACAACAGGAGAAACTTTCAGCATGGACATGAATCTCGCCACCACCAACCCCTTGGTTTTGCTGCGAGACGTTTCTTCCCATGTTGGCATCTGTTTCCCTATCCGACCTGTCATGGTCCACACCTGACGGTACCCCGCTTTTCACCAATCTCAATCTAGCCTTTGGCTGCGAACGTGTCGGCCTTGTCGGTCGCAACGGGACAGGCAAAAGCACGCTTCTGCGGCTGATCGCGGGCGATCTGCACCCCTTGTCAGGCCAGGTAAAAACATCTGGCACGCAGGCCATGATACGGCAGGATGTGATGGAGCATCCCGGCGATACGATTGCCGATCTGTTCGGCATACGCGCCGCTCTCGCTCTCCTTGATCGCGCTGATGCAGGGATGGCCAAAGCTGAAGACCTGGCAGATGCAGACTGGACGCTGCCAACACGGGTCGAGACCGCGCTTGTGCGGTGCGATCTTTTAGTTCACCCAACCACACCGCTCACCGCACTTTCCGGCGGGCAGCGTAGCCGTGCGGCCCTAGCAGCTCTTCTTTTCAGTGAGCCGGATTTTCTGCTTCTGGACGAACCGACAAACAACCTCGACCGGGCTGGTCGCAAGGCGGTTATTGATCTTATAGGCAGCTGGAGGGGTGGGGCGATCATCGCCAGCCACGATCGACAATTGCTGGACGAAATGGACGCCATCGTGGAACTAACGTCGCTTGGTGCCACCCGGTATGGCGGCAATTACAGCGCGTTTCTCGACCAGAAGGCCACCGAGTTAGAGGCTGCCAAGCGCGACCTTGCTCATGCCGAAAAACGTCACGTCGAAACGGCGCGGCGCGCTCAACAGGCTGCCGAGCGTAAAGCACGCAAGGACAGTGCCGGGCGAAAAGCGCGGGCAAGAGGCGATCAGCCAAAAATAGTGATGGACGCGGCCAAGGAGCGCGCTGAAGCATCAGGTGGCGCTGGCGCCCGTCTTCGCGATGCCAAACGCCAACATGCCGATGACGCCTTGTCTGCCGCCCGTCATCAGATCGAGGTTTTGCAACCCATTCATATGGACATGCCAACAACGGGCTTGTCGGCCAACAAGCGTGTCCTGCGCCTGAACAGTGTGACGGGTGGATATGATGCCAACCACCCGATCATTCGCGATCTTTCACTGACCATCACCGGCCCGGAACGCATCCTGATTGCTGGCCCGAACGGCTGTGGGAAAACCACGCTGCTGAAACTCATCACCGCTCAGATAGTGCCGCAACGTGGCGACGTAGACGTGATGGTGCCCGCTGCGATGCTTGATCAGCATATGGGCCTGTTGGATTTGGCGGAGAGCCTGCTTGAGAATTTTCTTCGCCTCAATCCTTCCGAAGATACGCACAGCGCGCATTCGGCGCTTGCGCGGTTCGGCTTTCGAGCCGGCGATGCTTTGCGTAACGCAGGTGATCTAAGCGGCGGTGAGCGGCTGCGTGCGGGCTTGGCCTGCGTCCTGGGATCAACGCCCCCGCCTAAGCTCCTGATCCTTGACGAGCCAACCAACCATCTTGATCTGGATGGCATCGCTTCACTGGAGGCCGCCTTGGCCGCCTATGACGGCGCGGTTTTGGTGGTCAGCCACGATGAGGCCTTCCTCACATCCCTCGCGCCGACCAGGATAATCGACCTTTGAGGGTGAGAGCGGTGGTGCGAATGGTCGCGAATAGCCTGTTTAATGGGCCTGTATTAAGGGGCAGCTTCGAGCCCAAGGTGACCGGTGCTGCGTTTTGCACGAGTGGCTGCTTTCGCATAGGTATGGCAAAAATTAGGGTAGCCATATGTCTGACACGCCAAATTCCCCTCTC
>JBKAGZ010000007.1:0-105233 GCA_046290645.1 Hyphomicrobiales bacterium | reverse complement strand
GGCGTGATCTTGATGGTCGAACTGGGGGATTTGCGCGAGGGCATCTTGCCGGCCGATCTCGAAGCTGTGGTGCGTCGAACACGAGACTTCCCCAACATCGCCTTTGAGGGCATCGGTACCAATTTGGCGTGTCGGTGCGGCGTGGCGCCCAGCGCCGCAAATATGGGCGAGTTATCGCACTTGGCTGACGCTCTTGACGCGACCTTCGGTTCGATTGTTGCAACGGTGTCCGGTGGCAATTCCAGCAATCTCAATTGGGTGCTGAGCGGCGCAGACACAGGGCGGATCAACCACCTGCGCTTGGGTGAAGCCTTGCTCCTGGGGTGCGAACCTTTGCACCGCCAACCCATTGAGGGGCTTTATACCGATGCCATCACGTTGGTTGCCGAGGTGATCGAGTGTGGGACCAAACCAACCAAACCTTGGGGCGAGATTGCCGAGAACGCCTTTGGTGACGTTGTGCGGCCGACCGATCGGGGGAACGTGCAGCAAGCCATCTTGGCTCTGGGTCACATGGACGTTGATCCAGAAGGTCTGACGGCCCCTGAGGGCGTCTCCATCTTGGGATCAAGCAGCGATCACCTTATTGTGGACTGCGGCAAAGAACGCTTGGCCGTCGGTAGCCAGATACCCTTCCAGCTGAAATACAGCGCCTTGATACGCGCCATGGCATCTCCCTTTGTGGCCAAAATAGTTGAAAGACGCAGCAGCGAGCGAAACACGACCAAGCTTCTCGCGTTAGAGGCTGTTGCATAAATGGGATTGATAGTGTGCAGAGATCGACACCGACCGATTGAAACTGGCCTCTCGTCTCTTATCCGCATGCGCGCTGACGATGGTTCTGAACCGTGGATTGGCGCTTGGAACTCAACGAGTGAGCGGACCCAATCCCAATTAACTGCGACTGCCAGACCCGGGTAGCAAGCTTCCATTTATAGACATGTCAGCAAGCCTCTTCCGTTAGCTGAAAGCTGGCCTTGGGGGACCTGATCTGCAACGGCGGCTAAGGAGGGCGGAAGTGACTGAGGTGTTCATCGCCCCAAAGGTCTTATGAGGGCTCAAGGCTGACCTTCGCCGCATCGCTAGAAGCACCAAAATTCACACGTTTTTGCATGGGGGTTTGGGGGTGGCGGTTTTTGGGAAGTGGCAACGGCAGCTAGGCGGGCAAAGCGAAAGGACAACTCGCTCAATTAGACTTGACCTTACCGCGCGGGAATCTGGCATCCAATTTGTCTGCGCGAAGAGGAGCTGATGATGCGGACTGCCAAAGCCAAAACGATAAACCAAATGGGGCTGATGCGATTGGGCATGATGGCATGCTGTGCGATCATGCTTGTCCCTGTCGGAGCATTCTTTTTGGCTGGTGGAACCATAGCGGGACTGGGTAGCAACCTAGCTTTTTTGCTCCCCTGCTGTTCTGCCTTGGCGCTCATCTTCTATTGCACAAGTTCATAGGCGGCTTGTGTCACAGCAAGGAGCAAGAGGTCGCAGAGACTCCCGTTGAAATCCACGAACCTACCGAAGATGCCACTGCTCAGCGCTGAGCGCGTTGGTTCAACTGGTCGTGACTGTCTTGAAGCTCATTTGGCCATTGGCTCTTAATGAATGCCAAGACCGCGACGATCTCCTGGTCGGTCAGAATTCCATCATAGGCTGGCATCGCTGATGCATAGCCTTCCAGATTGGAGGCTTGGGCAACGCCGTACTTGGTGATCGCAAACAAGAGCGCAGTTGGATGATGCCAGGTGTGGCCGGTTTCATCGTGCGGTGGTGCTGGCATCAACCCATCTGGACCTCGAGATTGCCAGTTGGGCTCGCCTTCCAGATTGGCACCATGACAAGCTGCACAGCTCGTTTGATATACCTCTTGTCCGAGAGCAAGTTGTTGGCTGTTAGCATCAACAAACCAGGTCAACACACGGCGCTGATCAAAAGCATACTCAACAATCAACAGCGCCATGACCAACACCACCGTCAAAGCGATGACGAGAAGGCCGCGCTGACTCACGTCACCTCAAACCAGCTGTTCATGCCCGCTGCGGCGTGTTCCAGCATGTGACAGTGGTAAAGCCATTTACCCGGATTATCGGCAACAAACGCAATCTCTGTCGTCTGTTGCGCTCCGATCAGGAAGGTGTCCCGCCACGGTTGGCCATCATCGACCTCTGCACCACTTCGATTGATCACGCGAAAGTGGTGCCCGTGTACATGCATGGCGTGCACCCACCGCGTTTGATTGACAGTTTCGATGACGATTGTCTCGCCTAGAGCGGCTTCGAAAAACGGGTCTTCGGTCAAATTGGCAATGCCGTTGAACGCCCACAGCTGCCCATAGTCCTGCATGATCTGGCGGGTCACCGGTCGCCCCTGATAGGTCATGTCGACTTGGCCGCCCATCGCACCGCCTGCCATTTCAATCCTGATGCGTTTGGCATTGCCAAGGTCGGGTTCTGGCAATTGGCTTGATGCAATCGCGGGGACTGGGCTTTGATCTCGTCCGTCACCGGTCACCTCAAACCTGGTAATTGGATAGGCTTGATCGTTCACAAACGCTTCGAGGGCGAAGTCATCTTGTGGCGTCACGAGAAGATCGACCCGTTGCGCAGGCCCGAGAAGCAGCGGCGCATAGGTCAATGCAGTTGGCTCGGGTAGGTTTTGGCCGTCATAGCCGATCACCTTTGCGCCGAAACGGTTCGGATCGAATTCAAAGACGCGAGCGTTCGCGGCATTGATGAGCCGCAATCGGTACGGTTCACCACGACGCAGATTAAGCGTTTGCGCGAGCTTCCCATTAACGCTGATGTAGTTGCCCAATCGACCGGCATGGCTCCAATCCATCAGTTCACCAATACTGGCAACATCAAGTGTGCCTTCGCCCACCAGACGCCAATCATCGATCATCAGCGTGATGTCGTGCTCAGCGTCAAATGGCCGTTCGGGTTCATCCACAATCAGGGAACCGTAGAGGCCGCGCGCCACCTGGTTCCAACTGCGGTTGTGAGCATGGTACCAATAGGTTCCAGCATCAGGGGCAACGAAGTCATAGCTGAAGCTTTCACCAGGTATAACAGGCGCTTGGGTCAACCCGGCAACACCGTCCATCGCGTTTTCGATACGGATCCCATGCCAATGCACCGATGTCGGTTCCTCCAGCTGGTTGGTGAAGTTGACGCGAACACGCTGACCTTTTCGGACCCGAAGTTCCGGACCCGGCAGACCGCCATTGTAGGTCCAAAGCGGCGAAAGCGGGCCGCCTTCACCAACCAGGCTCAAATCTTGCGGGGCAGCCGTTAGGTCAAAGTTTCCATCACCGGTGCTTGCGAGCACGAGATGGGGCAAGGCCGGTGATATGCCGAGCGCAGCCGCACCCAGCAAGAGGTCTCGACGTGTAAAACTCACGGTCTGTCGTCTCCTAAGAGGTTGGAACGGTGAATGAGGTAGTAAGCAGTGCCGTCGCTGCAAAGATTGCGACGAACACGAGGGCTTCCCACCGCAAAGATGAGCGGAACCGACTGTCGGCCCCAGTTGCTTGAGCTTCCAATGCAGGCACCAGCCTGAGCTTGTTCAGTGCGGCAATTCCAAGGACAGCGGCGACAATGGCCAGCTTCAACAGAAGCATCTGGCCATACGCTGTGGTCAGAACGGCTTGTGGCGAACCCAGCAACACATACGCAAAGCCCGCACCGACCCCAATCAGGATCGGGACAATGATCGCGGCTAGTTGCCCGAAGCGGTGCGAGAGACGTGCGGCCTCGTGATGGTCCGCATTTGATCCAGCCAGCCGGTAGAGTGGAAGGAGTGCTCCGAACCAAAAACTGACGGCTAAAATGTGGATGGTGATCAACGCCATGAGCGCCCATTGAGGGTCTCGCGTCGCATGGCCAGTGAGCGCGAAGGATACGGCGATTGCCGTGGCTCCAGCCAGCCCACCAAGCTGACGCGCAGACGGCACCATGATTGCAATCATTAGCGTGATCAGGCCAATCAGCCGGGCTAAAGTGGAGAACCCCAAGGGGCCTTCCAAGACGATCGCAATGATCTCTGGATCGGTCATGAACGCGGTATCGTCCATCAGGCGACCGGCCTGCACAGAGACGCGCCAGATTGATGCGAGTGCGCAAAGAACGGCTGCACTAGCCGCCACCCAAAGAATGGAACGACGTAATTTGTCGTGTTGTATAGGGAGGGCGACCAAGAACAGCACGAGTCCCGCAGCGAGAAAACTCGTCAGATACACTGAGAGTTTTGCCGAGGCAGCCACCAGCCCCCAAAAGCTGAAGCTCGAAACCGTCAAGGTCGCCCAAAGCATGGCGTCGGTGTCCATCGCCGTTACTCAGCGGTCACCGTATATGTCACCGTACCGTCCATGGCGTGTCCATCGTCACCGAGAACGCGCCATTCAACCAGATAGCTGCCAGCCCCCATAGACGGAGGCGTAAAGTCCATTTCATCAGTTGAGGCACGGCTCGGTATCTCCAATTCAGCAGAGTGACTGGCTGACCCATCCACCGTCGTATGGGTAACTTCTACCTTCATGAACCGACCAGGCTCCGCCAAATTCAATATCAGGGTTTCTGGTGGTTGCGACAGCGTCGAGCCATCAGCTGGATTGGACGTATTGACCGGCGAATGCGCCATGGATGACGCGGTTAGAAGCAGCGAGAAGGCAGCGGCGGAGAGAAAGGTTTTCATCATAATTTCCGTGGTTGCTAAAAAATATCGTTGGCGCGCTGAAGCTCACGCACATAGGCGATAATATCGCTCAGTTCGCTTTGGCTGACGCCCTCAATTGCTGGCATGTTTCCAAAGCGCCAATGGTGCGCGCGGACGCCGTAGTTTACAGCTTGATAGAAGGACTGATCACTGTGGTGGTTCGGCTCGTAAATGATGTGAACGAGCGGTGGTGCGACCCCGTCCTGTCCGGCAGCATTAACGCCATGACAGGCCGCGCAGCTCACTTCAAAGGCTTGCTGGCCAGCTTGCGCTGCTGCTGAGAGTTGCGACGGAACGATGACCTCGACCAGAGGGGTGCCTTGCTCACCGGCGGTCGACTGCACCGAGTGCGGATCCTGCTCCATGTCCATTTCATGGGTGAAGATGGCTTGCCAGATGTAGAAAAATGCCCCGGCTCCGAAAAAGAGCAGGACGAAATGCTTAGGCTTCATGCGAATTCTCTTTGGCCAAATCATCGAGGATTGGACAGTTCGGACGACTGTCTCCGGCGCAGTGATCGACGAGGTTTTGAAGCGTTGAACGCAGGCTGTTCATTTCAGAAAGGCGGCGATCAATCTCTTGGATTTTTTCCGTCGCGAGCGCTTTAACATCAGCACTTGCACGCGATTTATCGTCGTAGAGTGAAATCAGAAGACGACACTCTTCGATGTTGAAACCAAGGCTCCTTGCCCGGCCGATAAAGGCCAGCCGGTGAACATCATCGGTGCCGTAGTCGCGATAGCCATTTGCTGCTCGACCTGGACGGACAAGCCCGACGTCTTCGTAGTACCGGATGGTCTTTGCTGGGAGCCCACTGCGGTCTGCTGCGTGGCCAATATTCATCTGCGCGCTCCTATCACGTAGCCCACAGCAACCCCTCCAGCGAAAATTATGGCGACCACGGCAAGCATGCCAAGACCCATGCCCCAGCCGCCCATCATGCCGCCTGTCCCCATCATTCCGTCTGATCCAATAAACATCTGTCTGCTCCTCAGTGAGTGGGTAGTCCTTCCCCCAAGGGGAAGGTCAAGCATCCAGCTTGACGCCCTTCAACCGCAGCGCGTTGGTGATCACCGAGACTGAGGAAAGGCTCATCGCAGCGGCTGCAAACATCGGTGACAAGAGTGCACCAAACACCGGGTAGAGGACCCCTGCGGCCAGCGGAACGCCTGCTGAGTTGTAGATGAAGGCAAAGAACAGGTTTTGCTTAATGTTGCGCAGTGTTGCCTTGGAGAGCTGTCGCGCGCGTGCAATGCCATGCAGATCGCCTTTAAGCAGGGTCACGCCAGCGCTTTCGACAGCCACGTCTGCTCCCGTGCCCATCGCTATCCCAACTTCAGCGGCGGCCAGCGCAGGTGCATCATTGACGCCATCACCTGCCATCGCCACTTTCCGGCCCTGGGCATGCAACTCATCAACCAAAGCTTTCTTGTCCTCAGGCAGGACACCTGCACGCACCTCATCGATGCCCAACTGATCGGCCACGGCCTTGGCCGTGCGCTCATTGTCGCCTGTCGCCATGATGACCGTAAGCCCAGCGGCATGCAGCGCTTCGATGGCTGCGGCGGTTGTTTCTTTGATAGGGTCGGCAACGGCGATTAACCCTGCCAACTTTCCATCAAGCGCAAGAAACATTGCCGTTCTGCCATCGGCGCGTAGCGCATTGGCCTGGTCATCGAGCGGACCGTGGTCAACGCCCATCTCATCCATCATTGCGCTATTGCCCAAGCCGATGTGTTGCGCGCCAGAATAACCGCGCACCCCCTTGCCCGTGACAGCTTCGAAGTGATCCATCGGGGCAGCGTCGATACCGCGGCTGGCAATCCCATCCACAATTGCTTCAGCGAGCGGATGTTCGGATCCTGCCTCAAGGCCGCGAACCAGCTTAAGAACCTGCGTCTCGTCATGCTCTGGCATGACAATGACATCGGTCAACGTCGGCTTGCCTTCAGTCAGTGTGCCGGTCTTGTCGACCACCAGCACGTCAACCTTTGCCAAACGCTCCAGAGATTCCGCATCCTTGATCAGGATACCCTCCTGCGCGCCGCGTCCAGTCGCGGTCATGATGGACATGGGCGTCGCCAAGCCTAGCGCACACGGGCAGGCAATGATGAGAACCGAAACCGCCGAGACAATTGCAAACGCGATGGCTGGATCAGGACCAACAACGAGCCACACGAAAAAGGCGGCAATCGCGATGATCACCACGGTCGGTACGAAGTAGGAGGAAACCTTGTCTGCAAGCCCTTGGATCGGTGCACGTGAGCGCTGCGCGGCTGATACCATGGTCACGATGCGAGAGAGCATGGTGTCCTCTCCAACCTTGTCGGCGACCACCACGATCGTGCCATTCTTGTTGAGCGTGCCGCCGGTGACCGTGTCTCCCTCCGTCTTCTCAATCGGCAGCGGTTCGCCAGTGAGCATGCTTTCATCGACCGTGGACCGGCCTTCTTTGACGATGGCATCCACTGGCACGGCCTCCCCCGGCCGCACCCGCAACACATCGCCTTCAATTATGTTCTCTAAAGGTGCATCATATTCGTCGCCCTCAGGCGTGATGCGCCGCGCTGTCTTGGGAGCAAGGTCCAGCAGAGCACGAATTGCGTCGCCGGTTCGTTCCCGAGCGCGTAACTCCAGAACCTGCCCAACAAAGACCAGTGCGACAATGACGACGGCCGCTTCGAAATAGACCGGCATATGACCGCCAGGCATTTGCAAGCCTGCAGGGAAAAGCCCTGGGAGGAATGTTGCAATCGTTGAGTAGATATAAGCTGTACCCACGCCGATCATGATCAGCGTCCACATATTGAGGTTCCAGGTTTTCAGCGACGTCCACCCACGGTGAAAGAAAGGCGCGGCAGCCCAAACAATCACAGGTGTTGCCAGCAGGAATTCAAGATAGAGCGTTGTTGTCTCGCCCAGCCATTGCCGAACGGGCAGTCCGACCATCGGACCCATGGTCAAAACGAGCAAAGGAATGGCTGCGAGCACCGAGACCCACAAGCGTCTGGTAAAATCGATCAGCTCGTGGTTTGGCCCTTCGGCAACCCCGTCCATAGGTTCCAGCGCCATGCCGCAGATCGGGCATGTGCCTGGTCCCTCCTGAATGATCTCAGGGTCCATTGGGCAGGTGAAGAGCGTGTTTTTGGCGGCTGGCGGCTTTTTGCGCGCCTTGTTGCCCGACAAATAGAAGTAGGGATCGGCCTCGAACTTATCGTGGCACCCCTGCGAACAGAAGTGATAGGTGTCGCCCTTGTAAGCAAAACTTGGCTTACCGGCGTCCAGCTCCACCGTCATCCCGCATACCGGGTCTATAACGGCACCATTCACCGGGACCGTGGCCGCGTCGCGGATGTTATCAGTGGCCCCATCAGTCTTGTGATCATGCTCCTGGTGCCCACCACAGCAGGCATGATCATGGTCGTGTTTGTGCGCATCATCCATCAGGAAACCTCATCTGTTGCGGACACGCTAATCCTTCCAGCGACAGGAAGGTCAAGCGCGCGTTTTCAGGCTTTGGGTTTACTCGTCTGATGCCTCCAGATCGGCAATCAGCGCTTTCATTTCATCAATTTCGCGGCGCTGAGCTTCGATGATCTCGGTGGCCAGTTCCTGAACCCTTGGATCGGATATCTCTGCGCGCTCACTTGTGAGAATGGCGATGGAATGGTGGGGGATCATGGCTTTCATCCACGCCACATCCTGCACGGTCTCTTGACTGCGCACGAGCCAAAGTGAGGCACTAAAAAGCACGATGCTGCCAACAACGATGGCAATATTGACGGCAGGCTTGGTGTACATGTTCAGCATAAAGCTGAGCATGATGATGGCCATGGCGGCACCCATATAGAGGGCCATGTAGGCGCGCGTTTCGCTGAAAAAGATGTGATCGAAAGCGTAGGTGTTGAGATACATGAGCCCGTACATGACGAGCGTTGACGTGACGATCATCGCGAAAAAACGGGCGTAGGACATTGTGGGCTCCTCCAAGTGTTATAGGCAGGCAGCGTTTCAAGCCGCATAGGCACAACAACCTTCCAGCGCCGGAGGGTTCCGCCAGTGTGCGATTATTTTTGCGGAGGGTCACTCAGTTGATACTCACCTCGCCCGAACCGTTTAATGAGACCTTGTTTGGAGAGGCTGTTCAGCGCGCGATACACCGCCTCGTGTGATAGCGCTATTTGCGGGGCAAAGCTTTTCCAATTGTCTGGCTTGAAACCGGCCTCCATAGCCGCAAGGACGCGCTCATCTGCACGCCTGATTGAGCATAGCTGCAGCAGCAACCGGTAGCGCTGAACCTGCGCCGATAGATGCTGGATAAGGCTGGCTGACACATCATCGCTGTCATCGATACTTGTGACGTCCGATTTGCGTAGGCGAACCAATTCACAGGGTGAGCGTGCAATCGCATCGCAGTGATAGCGCTCGGAAAACAGCGACGCCTCAGCAAAGGTCTCGCCAGCTTGGGCACGGTGCAGGATGACCTGAGCACCGCTTGCAAGCACGCGGCGTAGCTCCACTGTGCCTTCCAAAAGCAGATAGAAACCGGATGTCGGATCATCTTGCCGGAAGATGTACTGGCCAGCCTGATAGCTGATCCTGCGTTTGTCGTGTGCCTGCGCGACACGTTGAATGGGTGAAGAAGACTCCAACATATGATTGTAATCATATAGCAGGTTTGAATGAGACTATAGGGTGTTTCGATCATTGACGGAGAAACCCATGATCGCTCGCTCAGCTCTTTGCCTTTTCCTGCTTGCCTCCACGTCCCAGGCTCTAGGGCAAGACCATGCCCATGGGCATCAAGGACACGGCAACCAAACAGCATTCTCGCCTACTCAGAGCATGCCGCTTGAAGGTGGGCAGAGCGCCTTTTCAGCAATCGCGGAAATAGTGGCCATGTTGCGCGCAGATCCCGATACCGACTGGGACGGCGTCAACATCGCTGCTCTTCAAGAACACTTGCTCGATATGGATTTGTTGACGCTTGAAAGTCAGGTTGACGCGACTGCGCTAACCAATGGCGCGCTGTTCAGCGTGACCGCAGATGGCCGGGCTTTGCAGGCCATTCAAACCATGGTGGTTGCTCACGCACCGTTTCTTGCCCAAGCCACAGGCTGGGATGTAACAGCCGGTATAACGGACGAGGGTGCACAGATGCGTGTGGTGTCCGGCAATGATCGCGACGTGGCGATGATCCAAGCCTTGGGATTTTACGGGCTCATGGCGACCGATGCGCACCACCAGGAACATCATTTGGCGATTGCTACAGGCCAGCTTGATCACTGAATTTTTGCCCACAAGAATTTTCGCCCAGTCTTTGCAATATTGATAGCCACCCGACGAAAACGCCGAAGTTTAATGATCGGTCTAAGTAAGTCGGCGAAGGCTAATATGTGGCTTAGAGCTGTCCTTAACGGTCTTGCCAATAATATCAGACCCCACACATTGGACTGGTCTGAGTTTCTGCGCCGCTGGGTGTCAATTGGGGTGCAGGTGCTACTGGGCTTGGATGCGACGCGCTGGAAAGGCTTGAGATAGATGAGAGATCTATTCTTGAACACTATCAAGCGGTCTATGACACGATTTGGGTTGGGTTGTGGCTAAGTGATTGAGATATAAGCCTCAATCATAATCCGCGTGTCGGGAGTTCAAGTCTCTCCTCCGCTACCATTTTTCTCTATACATTTCAGATGTTTATGCCTTGCGCCGTGCAAGTGCATCTACGCGTGGAACGCCCGGGGTTGCATTCTGGGTGACAAAAGCGCGCGCTTGAATGGGGTGGATTGCATTTAAGGGATGTCAAAGTTCGTGTCGCTCAATGCGCACTTGATCTTTGACACGCTTCTTTCCATTTCTTCGGCCCTTGTCTCCTCAGTATCTAGGGTGTGAACCTATTTCAGTTGTTTGATATTGTTCGGCAAATCAGATTTAAAGCCCCCAGGGATGGAGGTTTTGACGGCACGGTTCGATTTATCCGATGAAGAATGGGCGATGATTTCGCCTCTGCTGCCGGAATAGGGGCGTGGTGCGAAGCGCGGCGACGAGCGCACAGTGCTAAACGGCATCTTCTACATATTGCGCACAGGTGCGCCTTGGCGTGATCTGCCGGAACGCTACGGTCCGCGCGCGACGGGTTTATAATCGCTATGTGAGATAGGGGCGCAAGGGCGTCTGGAAGGCCGTATTCGATACACCGGCGCAGGAAGCCGAAGACAGCCTGATCTTCATCGACTCCTCTATCGTCAAGGCTCACCGTGCAGCGGCTGAGTCAAAAAGGGGGCACTGGCAGAAGGTACTGGACGCTCACGCGACCCTTCTCGACCATGCAAGCATCGTCTGCCAGGCAACGGGTCCGCACGAGTGAGGTTCATACGGCCGTAGACGAGCACGGAAGGCCGCTCAGACCGGAGATTTCCGGCGATCAACTGCATGACAGCCAGAAAACTTAAGCGGAAAACTCCAACTCAAAACAGTCCAGTTTTTGGGGATCAGAGCACAAGCCTGGCACCCTCAGCCAGAGATTGGAGGGCGCTTTGGTCCTATCGCCTTGGACTGGCTTCAGGCTTTTGGTTGGAACCAATGTCCGCGATGCGCGTTAAGGGGTATCTTTTCTGCCGCCGAGCGGCTTTTCCCAAGTTAGGCAATTCACCATGGATCCGACCCAAGGCCGCGTCATCGTCACCTATGGACGCTCATTGATGGCGCTGGCTATCGCTCGTTCCCTTGGGCGTCGCGGTGTCGAGGTCATCGGCGTTGATGATGTCGATCTGACTGTTCTGTCGTTCTCCAAATGGGCGACCAAAAGCGCCAAGCACGCGAAGCTATCAGATGACCCAAATGCCTTTTTGGATGATCTGGAAGCGATCATTCGCGAGCACGCCCCCGATGATGATCGCCCCTATGTGTTGATGCCGATTTTCAATGAGACGCAATTGATCGCTGAACATGTGGATCGCTTTTCACCTTTGATCAAAGTGGCTGTGCCGCGCAAAGCTTCCATTGATGCGGTGCACCCAAAAGATGCCTTTGCGCTCACTGCCAATCGTCTCGATCTGCCAGCGCCGACCTCCTTTGCCTGCGACAAACAAGAGGATCTTGAGAAGGCGAGCGAAGCACTGTCCCTTCCCTGTATTATCAAGCCTGCCGATGGCGTCGGCGGACGTGGCATCAGCAAAGTGGAGTCCGGCGAGGATTTACGGGCCCATTGGCGGGCTCTGAAAGACGAGTTTCCCGGCGCGCCCGTGGTTCAAGCGCTAAGCGAGGGTGATGATTATTGCTACTGCTTCCTTGCTCGGGATGGCGAAATTGTTGCGGACATGGCTTACCGCAATTTGATGAGCTATCCAGCAGACTACGGCGCTGGTGTTGTTCGTGAAACCATTGATCATGCGCCTTTTCAGGACGCCGCTCGTACCTTGATCGGTGATACCGGGTGGACCGGCGTTGGCCAGATAGACTTCATGTGGACGGGTGAGAAAGCTGATACGCCGCAGATGATCGAACTCAATCCAAGGTTTTGGGCGAATCTGGATCATTCGATCAGCTCAGGCGTTGATTTCCCGTGGATGCTTTACGAGCAAGCCGTTACCGGCGCGGTCTCCGAGACCCCCACACCAGACATAGGTCACCAATCCAAGTTGCCGGGGCTTTGGCTGCTGGCCGCGTTAGAAAAGGCGAAGTCCGAGACCGATGACCACGCCCGTGCTGAAGGCAACGCAGCTCTGCTGGAGAAGTTGAAGTCCGGCAACATTGTCGATGCGCTTCGGGGGTTTGCCGATAATCCCAACACCGGGCTTGGCTTGCGCCAATCGTTTCAAGCGCTGAAAAAGCATCTGGCCGACGTTGAAGCGGTTGAAACAGCTGGCCTTGAGGATGACGACCCCTTGATTGGGCTCGGCATTCTGTTCGTCTTAGGGTCTCTGCTGGAACATGGCGAACTGCCGCCAGAGCTTAAAGCATGATCGATCAGCCCAAGCCGTCGGTCGGCATCACCGTTTCGGGCAAAGGCCTATCGGTCAACAATCTTTGGCTCTGGATGGGCGTCTGGTTGGCAGGCGCGCGGCCCGTTGCTCTTTCTGTGGACCTCCCCGAGCCGGAAACTGTACCAGATGCGCTGCTGCTAACGGGTGGTACCGATGTTTTTCCTGCTCGCTATGGCGCGCAACCAAAAGTTGGCTATCGCTATGATCAGGCACGCGATGATCTGGAAACCACATGGATTAAGCGCGCTGACGACAGTGATATTCCACTGATGGCCATTTGCCGCGGGTTGCAGCTGTTGAACGTTGCGCGCGGAGGCACGTTGCATCTTGATGTGCGCACCATCGCCCAACGTCAAAACTATCCAGGCGCTGGTATCTGGCCATCGCTCACGTTTCGCAAAAAGGCGAAAGTCGAACCTTCCACACTTTTGGAATCTATCGTTGAGACGCCAGATTTGACCATCAATGCGCTGCATAGGCAGGCCGCTTATGAGTTAGGACAAGGTTTGGTTGTTACGGCGCGCGACGGAGATAATGTGGTGCAGGCGTTGGAAGACAGCTCGCGCAGTTTTTGCTTGGCTGTGCAGTTTCACCCCGAGCTGCTTTTGTATCGCAAAGCCCATCGACAGTTGTTTGTGGCTCTAGGGGACGCAGCGAAGTCGCAGGCACTTTCTAAGAACTAGCCAACAGTTTTGGCCTGCCTTCGAACCGTCGTTGTGCCTAAGCCTTCCTTGCAGCCACCTGTCGGGTACAAAAAAAGCACCCGTCGACAGCGACGGGTGCTTTGCGTTTTTCGTGTTCAGTGGCTTGACGCAGCTAGACGCCACGCCCGCGCACCACGTGCATTACGGCCGAAACAGCGAGCAGTACGAGTGCAACCACGAAGATGATCTGCGCGATAGACGCTGCAGCACCGGCGATGCCGCCGAAGCCCAGAACCGCGGCTATAATGGCGATAACCAAAAATGCGATAGCCCAACCAAGCATGACGTTCTCCTTTAGAATGTGTCAGTGCTTGGAGAACGCCGCGCTGCTGCGATGGTTGCGCGCATGGTAGCAAAAAGATCAAACCATATTATCGGGCACATAGACTTTCGCGGCTGAGAAACGCTTGGTGCGCTGGTGCGGATAGAGTGCCAAAAATGTGTCCTGATCGATCGCCGCAGCGCGGTGGAAAGCCTCCATTATCAGCGACGCGTTCTCGCCTGTGAATTCTGGTGCTGTCAGGGCTTTGAAGTGTTTGGTCCAGAGAGCCTGCTGAAAAGCGGCCACAGCGGTTGCATCGCGCCAAACCACACCACTTTCAGTGTCCCAGCGCATACTGCGACCATTCAGATTGGCCGATGAGACCAAGGCTTCACGGCCATCAACAATCATCACTTTGGAATGGACATAGATGATCGGCTGACGGTTCACACGCGCATGATCGGTAATGTCTTGCGGATCGCCTTCAGGGGCTTTGGCGCCAACCAAGCTCAGAAACACTGCGCGCTTGCCAAACGCCTGTTTGATCCGATCGACCGCCTTTGCCTGCAGCCAGGTTCCGTGTTTGGAATCTGGGCCTGTGTTGTTCTCAAAAGCCAGATCATCTGGGGCAGCGGGCAGTAGCGCGATTAAACGCAGATTGGGGTTTCGTTCTGCGCGTGTGCAAAGCGCGTCGGTGATAACACTGGAACGCAGATACTGGGTTTCCAGATAAATCAGGTCGTTAGCCGCTTGGATAAGCTGGCAATGCGCTTCTTCGATCTCGCGGATGTGCTCATTCGGGCCAATGGTTGCAGCGCCTGGGCACGGTAAGGACACGGTGCGCACAAAATTCAGCGTCTCACTTTGGCGCTCTGGTTTGCTCGCGTTGGCGGCAAGTGGAGTGAGCGTTTGCCCATGATCTTGTGTGCCGATGGCATCGTTCCACAGCGTCACGAGGTGCTGCGCAGCATGGTGTGTGGGCTCGGCTTCACCTTCGATCATCAGCGACACATCATGCCATGTTTGGTCGGACGGGCGCTTGTGGGCTGCATCGTCATAGCGTCGTTCGTTGACGTCCAACCCTCCCAAAATCATACGGTCTTGGTCGATGATCATCAGTTTTTCGTGGTGCACCAAGGGGTGCAAGCTAAAGGGTGGCCACCGGTTCACGGCGCTGTTGTTGGATGGATCGGCATCCAACCATGCCCGCAGTCCAGGATAAGTGTGGGCAATCTCTTGATCGCTTGACCCATCAACTCTCAAATCGGCTATTTTTTGCCTTAGCCTGTGTCGTGCTGGCCACCAAAAGGCCAAACGGGGAACCCATCCAAGTTCGTGAGGATGAAGAGCAGCGATGGCCTGCATGTTTGCGTCCACCGCCTGGCGGAAGCCTTCAACAGAACGGTGGCTAAGCCCGTGCAGGTCGGTTGCGCCAATGGCATCGAAGTCGGTGAGCCTTATACGCCAGTCAACACCGCGCTCACACGACCAACGCGCCAGATCGGCCCATGTGTGCAGATCGTGAGCGATTGCTTCTGCGCTACGCAGTTTGGTTTGCGGATCAAAGATACGAAACGCCAGCCAAACCGACGTCGTCGCCCCCATCACCATGCGCTCCATCGCTGGATAAGCTCGCGAGGCTTGGATGAGCGGGGTAACCGGCATGACACTCTCTTCAATGGCGCCTACAACCTGTAACGGATCGACGGCATTTGTTGGGGCAAAACGCAAAAAGCGACGACAGAGCGCTTCTCTGTCGTCGCTATTATCTCAGTATCGGGGTCTGGCGTTTATTTGCCCTCACCCTTTCAAGCCGCAGCGCCTCGGGCAAAGGCCGAGGAAATCTCTTTCGCCGATTGTGAATGAACGGCGGGTGAGGCCGAAAGCTCTTGGCTGCCGTTCATAAGCTCTTCCAGTTCAGCGCGCGCACGTGAAACGCGGCTTTTCACCGTGCCGGGTTTTGACCCCATGATTTCGGCCGCTTCCTCGTAAGAATAACCGCTGGCGGTGACCAACAGAAGCGCCTCGCGTTTTTCATCGGCGATCATCTGCAACGCGGACATCAAGTCTTTCACTTCAAGACTGTCTTGCTGGCGTGCTGGCGCAGTTAGTGTGGCTGCAAAATGGCCTTCGCCATCTTCCACTTCGCGGCGTCGCTTACGGCCTTCGGAGAAATATTGATTCCGCAAAATGGTGATCAGCCATGCCTGCGCATTCGAGCCTTCCTGAAAAGAGTCGATTTTGGCCAGCGCTTTTGTCAGCGCCTCTTGGACCAAATCATCAGCACGAACGGCATTGCCGCAAAGCGAACGAGCAAATGCGCGTAGCGCAGGGATAGCCTCGATAAACTGCTTTTTTACAGCGGCGCTCATTGCGTGCCTCCGGTCGATGTTTCTGATCCATCTTCGCCGGTCGAGACGCTTACGTCGCCGCCCTCATCTTCATCATCCAACGCATCTAGCAGCGCCAACATATCGTCAGGAATGCCTTCCTCAACGGTGGAGCGGTAGAGCTGCTTCAAGCTGGAAGCTACCCAGTCTTCATTTTGTTCGCCATACGTCAAAGCGGCCTCATCATCAGGTTGTTGATCATCACCTTGGTCGGAATTTTCGCGTGGCTGCTTGCCAGTCATGCGCTATTCTCCTTCCCTCGTGCACCGCAAACGCTGGTCGTCATAAAAAGTTCCAAAAAAAATTACGCAACAATGGAACCATATTTGATACCGCGCATAAATAGAACAGTATTGCCGGCCAATCCAGGAGCCAATGATGTCGACTATGAGCGAAACAATCCTTCCCCACCTGCCATTTTTGCGCCGCTATGCGCGTGCGCTAACGGGGTCGCAAAAGTCAGGTGATGCTTATGTGCGCGCCTGCCTCGAAGGGCTGATCGCTGATCGCTCACTGTTTGATAAGGCGCTGGCGCCGCGGGTCGCTCTTTATAAGGTGTTTCACGCGCTCTGGTCATCGTCGAATTCTGAACCGGCTTCAGGCACAGATGCGAGCCTTTTTGAACGCACCGCCCAGGAGCGCTTAGAGCGAATGGCGCCGGAGAACCGGCAGGCGCTTCTATTGAAATCCTTGGAACAATTCTCCGAAGACCATGTGGCTATGATCATGGATCGGTCGCCCATGGATGTGGCGCTTTTGGTGGAGCGTGCCATCAGCGAGATAACTGAAAGTGTGAAAGCTGATGTTCTGATCATTGAAGATGAACCTCTCATCTCCATGGATTTGGCTGAAATCGTGGAGGATCTCGGCCACACCGTGAGCGGGCAAGCGACCACCGCATCGCAGGCGGTTGCCGCTGCTGGCGCGAACAAGCCAGACCTGGTGTTGGCTGACATCCAATTGGCCGATGGATCATCGGGGATCGATGCTGTGAAAACCATTTTGGCAGATATCGATGTGCCGGTAATTTTCATTACCTCGTTCCCAGAGCGGTTGCTGACAGGTGAGCGCCCCGAGCCTACATTCCTCATCACCAAGCCTTATGAACCCGATATGGTCCGAGCGGCTGTTTCTCAGGCGCTTTTCTTCCGTTCGACTGCTCCGCTGGAACTGGCGCTTTAACAGACCGCTAAGCATAATCGAACCGGTTTCGCTGCGCATGGAACGATCAGCGCATGGCGCCGTTGGTTTGTTGAAAATCATTAAAATGAGGTTCAACATGTCATTGTTTAGTCAAGAATCGCCGGGAAAAGATAACCAGGATCGCTTGTGGAGCCTGCTTGGCGACCACAACACTTTTATGCTGGTGACGAAGAGTTCGGCACGGCATTCAACGCCCGTACGGGCACGACCGATGGCGGGTTACCCGCGTCGTGACGAACAGCGTATCTGGTTTTTAGCGCACAAAGATGGCGTTAAAGACGACGAGATCGAAATGAACTCGCAAGTCTGCGTAACGCTGTCGGATGCCAGTAAACAGCATTTCGTGTCTATCAGGGGCAAGGCGTCGGTGAAACACGATTTGGCACGCAAGCGCGACCTCTGGTCGGTTGCTGCGCAGGCTTGGTTTCCTGATGGGCCAGAAGATCCCAACATTGTGCTGTTGTGTGTCGATGTTGAAAAAGCAGAGTTTTGGGACGGTGATCCCAATCCTATTATCGTTGCGTTCAAAATGGCGCGAGCCGTTGCCGAAGGCAGGGATGTGGAAGTTGGCGAGCACGGGAAAGTGAGTTTTGAACGATACCCGACGGGTCGCCCGACGTCTTTGCCCTTCACCGCAAGCTATTGATCACTGATGATGCCAAGCCTCGCATCGGCTCAATCAGAAAGCACCAAACCGGCTGCTAAAACGCGTCCGGGATTATTTGGTGTGCGCACATCCATCGCCGTGGTGGCTGGGTGTGCGTTGTTGCCTGTTCTTTACTTTGGTGCAGGCTATTTTGTTCCCATCGTTGCAGCCTTTGTAGCGGCGCTGATTATGGGTCCGGTTCAAGGTCGATTAGTGGCGCGCGGTTTCTCCGGCGGCCTCGCAGCAGGGGTCCAGGTGCTAAGCTTGCTGGTGGTTCTGATCAGTCTCATCGGTCTGACAGCAGGTTCATTCGCCAGTTGGGCCAATGATCTGCCGCGCATTGGCAATGCGTTGGCAACGCTTATCGATGACGTCCGGCGCCTTGCTTTGCGCCTTCAATCAGCTGGCCAAGCCGTGGAAGAGGCGATGGGTGTGGACCCTGTTGAGTCCGGAAGTCAACTTGGCGCTATTTTCAGCAATGGCGTCGGCCTCGTCGCGGTTCAGACGCCGATTTTTCTTGGTCAGTTGGTGGTGTTTTTTGCCCTGCTTTTCTTTTTCCTGGAAAGCCGCATGCGACTGCGTGCCGGCGTTTTGCGGCTGTGCATGACGCGAGAAACACGGCTGCGCGCAGCGCATGTTTTTCGTGATGCTGAGCAACAGGTAAGCACCTATTTGATCACCGTGACGGCAATAAACGCGGTTCTGGGTATAGCGACGGCGCTTGCCATGTGGGCACTAGGGTTGCCCAATCCCGTGCTCTGGGGCGTGTTGGCGTTCGCTCTGAACTACGCGCCTTATCTCGGGCCAAGCGTCTTGATCGTTCTTCTTGTTGGCGCTGGTTTGGTCAGCTTTGATGAACCTGGCAAGGCATTGCTGCCGGCGCTCGCCTTTTTCAGCTTGAACGCCTTGGAGGCTAATTTCTTCACACCGACAATCGTTGGCAGCCAAGTGAAGCTCGAGCCAGCTGTTCTCATTATCGCTTTGGTGTTGCTGTTTGGGTTATGGGGGATCGCAGGTGCAGTTATGGCGGTGCCGCTGCTGCTCATTTTGCAAGCCGTGCTCAATCACACAGTCTTGCGGGCAACCCTTACCAAGGCGCGTGCTACCCGGTAAGCTTTCACGTCCCTCAAAAGAAAGCCCCAGATCACTGAGTGATCTGGGGCTTTTTGTCAGGCTCGCTTCAATGGCAACGGATCGTTAAACTGCATGGTGCGAATTGGGAACGGTATATCGATGCCTTTGGCATCCAATGCTTCTTTGACGTTTTTCATCACGTGATAATTCGTTTGATAAGACTTCATTGTGTCCGTCCACCAGCGTGCACGAATGTTGATCGATGATCCTGCCAGATCCACCAAACCTGCATCTGGCGCCGGATCGGACCGAACATTTTTGGTGCTTTTGACCGCGTCCAATATGGTTGAAATCGCTTCGTCGATATCGGTGTCATAGCCAACGCCAAAGTCGTACTCGCGGCGCAAATAGGGCTGGGCGGTCATCACTATGACGGCATTGGTGAAGATTTCGCCGTTGGGGATGATGATCAAGCGCTTGTCAAAGGTGCTGATCTTCGTGGACCGGGTTGAAATCTCTTCCACAATTCCTTCAAAATCTTCGTAGCGGATCCAATCACCTTCGGTGAAAGGCTGGCGAATGAGGATCAAAATGCCAGCCAAAAAGTTCTGCAAAATATCACGGAACGCAAAGCCAATTGCTACGGAGCCAACACCGAGAAGCTGGAACAGCTCAGCGGCTCCGATGCTCGGTGCCACGATAGAAATGGCGATCAATCCGCCGGCAAAGACAACTGCAATGAAGGCCAGACGCCCCATGGCGACACCAAGAGAGTGTTTTGATGCCTTCCTGCCAACCAAACGCTCCACGCCGAAACGCGCAAATCGGGCGGCGATATAAAAGATCACCAGCACCAAAAGAGCGATCACCAGTAGGGGGAGTAGGCCGATAAGGCCGTTGATCATAGCTGTGATGGTGTCCACGGCCGTCGACACGTCTGCGTCTACGGCCTCGAGGTCGAGCTCGTTCATGTTATTGTCCTAAAAAAGTGGTGGAAAAAGGTGCGTCTACGCCTTCTGATCGACGCGCGCGAAGTGCGCCGGGCGTTGGTGGTCGCTTTGAGGGCCAGAGTCTAAATCGCCAACATGATAAAGCTCAACACAATGCACGAAATCCCCGCTACGGTTGCACCGTAGCAGGGTTTTTCAACGCGTGGTTTGCTCGTTTGAAACAGCAAACGGCAGTGACTTAATTGAACTTTGCAGCCATCTCGTCGATTTCACGCTCGGCTTCTTCTTTGGTCTTGCCATATCGCGCTTGGAGCTTGCCTGCCAGCTTTTCGCGCTGACCATCAATCTCTTTCCAGTCGTCATCAGTGAGTTCGCCCCACTTCTCTTTTGTAGCGCCCTGGAATTCGGTCCATTTGCCTTTAATTTGGTCCCAGTTCATCGTGAGAACCTCCTCGTCGTGATGTTGAATCAGATCAAATACGCAGACGTGCGCATCTGTCTTAACAACGTCGGAGCAGGCCTCACGTTCCAAAAAGGCGACAAAAAATTTCATGGCAGGGAACTTGGATCGCAATGGTACGTAGAATCTTGAAGACACAAAGATAAGGCTGCCAACATGGACGAGTTTTACGTTGAAGAATTCGATGATATTGAACGACGCATTCTTCTGCAGTCCTTGATCGATAGCTCGACGTGCCTCCTCACCTTCGATGAGGCTGGAGTCGTCTCCAAAGCGCGTAACATTGGGTTTGCTTCTGAGCGCTTTGCGCTCCTTAAAAACGCTCCAGAATCTATCAATAGCGATGCGGACTGCACGGGACGCAATATCGCTGAAATTTGGCCGCCGGACCTCTTGCCCATCGCGCAGATTGTTACCCATCGCGCGATGAGCACAGGTCAAGATGCGAGCCTTGAGCACACTTTGGCTGATGACAATCGCAACCCTATCCACCTGAAATTGCGCGCCGGTGTGTCGGGTGAGTCTGGCGGTAAATGCTTTCACCTGGCAATTACCGACATCACAGCGGAGCGTCTCCAGGCTATTCAGATGGAAGCCTATGGCCGCAATCTGAAGGAAGCCAATACTCGGCTCAGGCTTGCCCTGCACGGGTCCAAAGTGACGATCTTCGAGCAAGACTTGGATCTGCGCTATACGTTTATGGCCAATGCGCCTGCCTTGTTCGAGGAGCCGCCTATCGGCAAAACTGACCAAGAGCTCTTTGGACGAACTGGTGACGATCTCCACATTTTGAAGCGCGAAACCGCGCTTGCAGGGAGTGACTGGTCAGGGCGCATCGATGTGCCCGACGGTAACAACGGCACGGTTAGCTACGACGTTGAGCTGGAGCCGCGCTATTCCGCGCACGGCGACGTTACCGGTCTCATTGGCACCGCAATTGATCTGTCAGACCTACAACAATACGAAGATACAATGCGCCTTGCGATGCGCGAGATAACGCATCGCACGAAAAATCTGCTGGCTGTTATCCAGGCAACAGCACGTCGCACGGCCGCTAAAGCGCCCACTAAAGAAGCCTTTGTTGAAAGCTTTGCTGCCCGTCTATCGGCAATGTCTCAGAGCCATGACTTGCTGGTGCGTTCCAATTGGCAGGGCGCTGACATGGCCGAGCTTGTGGAACGCAATGCGCGTCAAGCAGGGTCAACCAAGGAGGGCTCCTTTACCGTGGAAGGGCCGAGCAAAACACTGACCAGCGATGCAGCTCAGCACTTTGGTATGGCGTTGCACGAGTTGGTGTCGAATGCGCTGAAGTATGGTGCGATGTCAGTTAATGGAGGACAGGTGGCCGCGCGCTGGGAAGAGGTTGGCGACGACGTGCATTTTCATTGGGTGGAGACAGGTGGACCGAAAGTTTCACCACCCACAAGTGCCGGTTTTGGCACATCGTATCTGCAACGCGCCGTTGCCATGGCGCTTAACGCACAAACCAGCCTGGATTTTGATCCGGCTGGTTTGCAATGCACGATTGTTTTGCCGGGCGATTGCTTTCACTAAAGCCACCATCGTCCAGCAATTTGTTCAGGGTCGAGACTCTAGTATTTTAGGCCGTCGGCAAAGCCGCGCGCAAACGCATAGCTGCTCGTCACAGGATCGGTCGTAGACCCTGTCGATCCGGCTGACCGTTCGCGGCGATGACGTTCATTGATAAACGCATCTTTGCCCTCGCGCGCCAAACTGCTTGGCGAGATCGCTTTGGCCAACATAGCGCCAATCAGGCCCAGTAGAACGGCGATTGCGAGCAAAGCCGCTGCGGCCCAAGACAGCACAATCTGCGCGTCCGGCATAAGATCCGTCAAGATGGCCGTGATCGCCACCGTGCCAACACCGATACCGGCTATAGCAAGAGTGAGTGCGCCGAGCGACAAGCCGACCGCCCACAGAGCGCGGCCCAAAGCCTTTTTTGTTGGCTTTGTGACCGCTTCTGCCGCCGCGTAGGCAAGGGGTTTTGCCTCGCGGTCAATGAGCATTTGGACAAGGGCAAACATTAACGTTTCGCCAATGCGCCAGCCAAAAAGCCAATCCCTGCTGCCAACGCCAAAGCGGCAAAGGGGTTCTGCGCCACATTGCCCTGAACCTGAGCAGCAGCGGCACGGCCTGCAGCGTACGCATCATCGCCAGCAACTTGCGCCTGCTCGCGAACAGTCTTGGTAGTTTCACGCAATTTTTCTGCGCCATCTTTGGCCAGATCGGTTGCTGTGTCTTGAGCACGACGGCTGCTGTCGTCTGCCATTGCCATCACGGTCGCAGTTAGGTCGGAAATGTCCGAACGAAGTGCGGACAGCTGACCGTCAAACTCTGAGACAAGTTTAGGGTCCACAAGTTCGTTTGAAGCTGAACGACTGTTGGCGGATTTACGTTGAGCGGCGGTTGCCATGATAAATCTCCTTGTTGGTATGATTTGCTGTCTGGACCTTCGCCCAGGCGATGGCGTTCTGCCATTCGTCCTTTCAACGCGCATCACCCGCGTTGGTTCCATCGCGCAAACAAAAACGCGCCTCTCGTAAGAGAAGCGCGTTGTTGTCTTTGTGTAGGAAAGAGAGAGTTAGTTTCGCTCGCTCTCCGCCTTTTCCAGCGCGCTTTCAACGCGCTGAACCATGGGTTGCTCGCCACCGGCCATGCCTTCGGACGAGGCGCGAAGCAGCGCCTTTTCGTCTTCCAGCCACCGCATCAAAATTGCGTGCTTCTCATCGCCGCTAAGCGCACTTTCGAGCACCGCCTCTGGTGTATCAAAAACCGACCGTGGATCGTCCATTGAAACGGCAGGATCAACTGGCATTGTTCCGGGCATATCTTGCGACCTATGCCAGGCTACGACTGGCCTTTGGTCCAAAGAAGAACCAAAGGATCAAGCCAATCAAAGGCAGCAACAACAGCGCGAGAATCCAGAGAACTTTAGACCCTGTGGATGCCGATGAACCGACTGTTTTCACGATTGCGTAGACCACGCCAATCAACAAGATAAGGCCAAAAAGGCCACCAACTTCAACCATCATTTATCTCCTTTTTTCTAGATTTAATGACCAAGCATGGCGCGGAGCATCCACGCAGCTTTTTCATGGAAAGCGATACGGCCGGTGAGCAGATCTTCGGTTACGAGATCTTTGTGCTCGCCAGCAAATTCTGCGACGTCGCGCATAGATGCGGCGATGAGATCATGCTGATCAACCAGATCGGAAATCATCGTTTCAGCACTTGGCATGTCCGACCCTGGAGATGCGGCTGTCAGCGACAAGGTGAGGCTATGTTCACCCACTGGCACCACGTGACCAAGAGCGCGAACACGCTCTGCCAGATCATCCGACGCCTGAAAGAGATCTTCATAATGCTCTTCGGTGAGATCGTGGATCGACTTGAAAGTCGGTCCAACGATGTTCCAGTGATAGAGATGCGACTTTAGCGTCAGCACATAGTTATCAACCAAAATAGCAGACAGCTTTGTGGCAATTTGCTCACGCGCTTCATCGTCGATGCCGTTCTTTGCGGTCGATGTCTCGGGTGTGGGTTTCAAAACGGACATGGTCATGGAGACCTCCTTCGTTGGAGTTGGGGGCAGGGGCGCTTGTTTATTGGGTGTCTGTGATCACAGCTTCCTGCGCTTCGCTCGGACCGGGTACGACTGCCTCATCAGCGGTAGGAGCAGCAAGATCGGTGACCAAAACGGTATCTGAGAAGATGCCGATCAATGCGTAGAGCACGAGCAACAGAAGCACACTTGCTGCCAGCACAAAGACCATGCGGCTGCCGCGCTTGCCCTGGCGGGCATCTTCACTGGTCTTAGTTGTTGCACCATCTGAGGTAACACTTGCCTGTGCCGCACCATCTTGTGGCTGCGGATTGTTGCGACGCGCCATGGCATCAGTCGCTGCGGGTATTGTTGTCGTCGATGAACCGGTCATCGCGTCCTCCTGTGTTGGTGGGTCGAAGGTCAAACGCCAAAGTTGCCTGTTGGTTCCAAGTTGTTTGCCTTGACAGCAGGCGGGACCAGGCGTGTGCGCCAGACATGTTTCGGGAACCCGGCAAGCGCGAAAACGTTCAAACGCTACCTGTAGAACCGATCGAGGAGTTTCCCATGCCGCGCCTTTTCCAGCCTAATGCACAGATCACCCGCGCAACTGTTACCAAGATGGCTGCCGCGCTCTTGTTGGCGTCATCCACCAGCTTGGTTCCAGCGATGGCTCAGGCCGAAGTGGCCATTGAAGGGGTTGTGCCGGTGGAGTTGGCGGTGGTTGATCACAGCCCGATCACATGCCAGCCGGACCCGCTTATTTTGCCTAGCCATTCTGTGGTTGAGCTTAAACTGATCAACAACAGCCCCAACTCCACAGTGATCAATCTGGACCCGTTGTTGGTTGACCAAATGGTCTTGGAGGAAAGCGACTTGGCATCAGCTGCCGTCACTGAAATGCAAGATGGCTTTTTGATAGGCCCCGGGCAAATGCGCACCCTGACCATTGCCACATTGGAACCTGGTTCGTTCGAAATGGCGTGTCGCAGCCCCGCTACAAATGACGGTACAGCCATTGCCGAGGGCATCAACGATTTTGGCGTTGTGCGTGTTGAGTAATCGCTGACTAGGGTCTGGACTCTAGGCGGGCAGCCGTTTGGTTGCCCGCCACGCTTCCCACAAAAGTTCAGCAACTTCATCGCGATCGGCTCTCTCATTCAAGCACCCACGGGCCGAACTGACGCTCAATCGGATATGTCTGCGAAGCATACGGCCATGCGCAGCATTGGAGTGCTGGGCCAGACGATTGAGAGCCTGGGCAAGCGCGCTCATCACCAACACATTGTCAGCAGCCGCGCGACGAATTGGGTGGATCGCTGAGCCGACAATGTCACGCACCGACAACAGGTCTGCGACCACGCGAACCCGGCCCTCTTTATCACGAAGTCGGGCCTGGCTCGTCGTCGTCTGCATGAGTGTGACGAGAGACGCGGAGATCTGATCGATGGCTGCGATGGCAGTGAACGAGTCGTTGATGCCAGGCGAAAGTGCCCGCAACGCAATCTCGACGATGAGGTGGACGTTGAACTTGACATCGCTTTCGGGCGCGCGCGCATCGCGGATATCGACAAAGCGAGATGCTTTTTTCTTTAGCATCCGAGCTAGTCTTGTTTCGTCACCGGTGGTGCGTATTGTGGCCAATTGCTCACCCTCCAGCACAAAATCACCGGTCTTGGAATTCAGCACGAGCATAGCGTTCATGCGATGCATGGCGGTGGTTAGCGCCTCAAATTCCAAAGTGGTAATGTAGCCAGTTTTCGGCGCCGTCCAGGCAACCGTGTTGGGCAAGGATTCTTCGACTGCTTGGTGTCCTTGCGCTGCTGCGCTGCGGTTCAACCGCTCAGCCAAATCAATGATGGACCGGCTAAGCATGCGTTGGATGCGGGCAAGCTCATTGTCGATTTGAATACGGTGAGAGACATTGTTCACAAACGCGATCAGCAATGTCACAGACAGTATTGCCAGAAAAACTGCGATTGCGGTGGAGATTAAAGGTGGATTGTCCGGTGGCGCGAGATAGAGCGTGGCCAGTGCAAAGACAAATGTACCGGCGAGCAGTCCCGCTGTAATCTGACCCAGACGATTGTCGCCAAAGGTGCGGATGATACGATTTCCCAATGAGCTTGCGGCCAACGTGAACACCACCAACGTCATGGAATAGACCAAGCTCAAAATGGTGATGGCAGCCCCGGCCACGGTGGAAAGCACGGCGCGCGCGTCATCATTGCTCAGCCGTAAGAGATTGAGAGCGTCGGCAATTTCATCCTGTGCCGCAAGATGATCATCGCCATTGGCGGCGAGTGCTGCCAAGACCAGCGACAACGCAACCATCACAAGCGGCCAGAACAGATAGCCGCGAAAAAACGTTCGCAAAACGTGCAAAGACATGATCGGTCATCCTATGTCGGCAGGCAGTCGTAGAAGACAGAATTGTCTTTACACTTATCAGAACAGTACGCGCCAAATAGCGCAGCGTTGCACCGATGAGATGTTTGCGATGAACGAAACGGGCTTTGCTGCGTTAAGGCGTAGATAAACCCTCATCTTACGGGAGAATGCCATGCCGCTTCATGCTGTCTTTTTTGGCGCAATCGGTGCCCTTGTTGAAACATCGGAAATCCAGCGCTCGGCGTTCAATACCGCCTTTCGCAACTTCGATATCGATATTTTCTGGGATCGTTCAGACTATGAACGTCTGCTTCAACAGCCCGGTGGACGATTGCGGATCGCCAAGGCTTTGGAAGCCAATAGCATGAATGACGAGGCATTGGTGGATGGGATCTACAACGAAAAAACCGCTTTGTTTCTGGCCGATCTCAAAGCTGGTATCGAGCCGCGTCCCGGCGTGCTCAACCTGTTGGAGCAGGCGGGCCAAGCTGGATTGGCCGTCGGGTTTGTCTCAGGCACAGACCGACATGTCGTTGACGCGGTGATCGAGGGTGCGGTGGGCGTTTCGCCAACGCATTTTGACCTGATCTTAAGCGGCACGGACGCCAAGAACGCCAAACCCAACCCTGAAATTTACACCTTCGCTCTTGAACAGTTAGGCCTAGAACCAACGCAATGCGTTGCTGTCGAAGACACAGTTGCAAGTGGGCGAGCCGCGGTGGCCGCAGGCATCCCTGTGCTGTTCACGCCAGGCGCAATGACGCAGCGCGAAGACTGGGCGTCGGTTGAAGGACAAATTGGAAACCTTGAATCGTTAGGCATTGGCCCGACGGCGATCGATGCGTTGCAGATTTGGCATGCAGACCAGTTGAGCCAGAGAGCTGCTTAAGTCTGTGGCCATAACTGTACCAGAATTTAACGCATCGCGTCCCATCAGTCCCGCACGCACCGCCTGCGCCAACTGTCCATTTCGCACAAACGCGAATTTCAAGGACTTTAAGGCTGAGGAGTTGCGGTTCATTGAGCGCTTCAAGATCGGTGAGCTACGCCTGGATGCCGGCACCAATATTCTGCTTGAGGGTGCGCGAAGCCCGCACCTTTACACGGTTTTACGTGGATGGGCGTTTCGCCACAAAAGTTTGAACGACGGTCGAAGACAGGTGCTTAACTTTGCTTTGCCCGGCGATTTTGTCGGCCTGCAAATGTCGGTCCTCGGCGAAATGGAGCACACAGTCACGTCGCTCACAGACGCCACGCTGTGCGTGTTTGATCGCGAGCGGCTTTGGGAGGTGTTCACCAACTATCCCGACCTCTCATTTTCCATGACCTGGATGGCATCACGCGAAGAACAGTTGCTGGATGGCAACTTGGTTTCGCTTGGCCAACGCTCGGCTAAAGAGCGCATCGCCTACCTCATTCTCCAACTCTTTGCCCGGGCAGAGCAGGTTGGTCTGGCTGGCAACCAATCGATGGAAACGCCGTTCAACCAGGTGCACTTGGCGGAGGCTTTGGGGCTGACCAGTGTGCATATTAGCCGCACGCTGAAACGTATGGAGCACGAGGGCTTGCTGGCTTGGAATCGTCCCATGCTGCGCATTTTGGATAAGGGCGGCCTTGAAGCCGCCGCTCGAGAGAAGCCGCCGGTACCCGATGTACGGCGTTTTATCTGACGGGTCGAACATCAACAAAGGAATGTGATGATGGCGCAGAGCTATAGCGAAGGCACGCAAGTGCAGTGGAAATGGGGCAGCGGGTCAGCCACCGGCAAGGTTGTGCAGGTTTTCACCGGCGATGTGACCAAAACCATCAAAGGCACAGACGTGACACGAAATGCCAGCCCCGATGACCCAGCTTACCTCATCCGACAGGACGATGGCGATGAGGTTTTGAAGGGTCATAGCGAAGTGAAAAAGGCGTCCTGACGGGGAAGCCGGCCTTTTCCAAAGTCTACGCAGTTTTTCTTATAGTGGCGAACACTTTCGCACGCAGCGATAACCTATGTTATCGCGGTGACGCGCTTGTCATGCTTCCAACGCACCCACGAGGGCGCTGCATTCACCGATATCGTTTGGTGATACGTTGCAAGTGGGATTGTGTGGTGGACGACAACAACCAAAAGAACCAAGTGCTTACTGCGCTCCTCGTTGAGGACAGCGCTATGATCGCTATGGATATTGAGGATATTTTGCATGAGCACGGTATCGACAATGTGCGTTTAGCGACAACGTTGGAAGAAGCCGATCATCATCTAACAGACACCATTGATGTTGCGGTTCTGGATTTCTCACTTGGCGAAGAAACCACAGAATTACTGGCCATTCGCATGAAAGATCTGGGCATCCCGTTTATTTTTGTCAGCGGGTTCGCGGAAAAAGTTGGGTTGGACGAGACGTTGAAAGGCGTACCAATCGTTACCAAGCCCTTCCAGCCTGAGGATTTGATGGCCGCTGTGAATGCCGCGCTGTTCCGCAGTCCTCACAACCAGAATGGAACGTTTCCCGAGCATGAGCGTTAAGGGTGCAAAGGAACCAAGCTGGGTGACCCATGCCAACCAACGCGACACACGACGATCCTGCGAAAGGCGCACGCGGTCGTCAGGCTGAAACGCCGACCAACATTCCGCCACGCGGATGGCTGGACATTGGTCTGCGCGTATGGGTCAAAATAGGCGAGGACAATCTAACGCTGATCGCCGCAGGCATCGCATTTTTGGTTTTGCTGGCTCTGTTCCCAGGCATTACGGCTCTGGTCGCGTTAGGCGGTCTGGTGTTTCTTGACCCAGACCGGATTGTTGAGCAGTTCAGCGATGTCGTTCGCCTGTTGCCCGAAGATGCGCGCGAAATCTTGATCGACCAGGCAGAATCCGTCGCCAGAACAGGGACTGATGATCTTGGTTTGGTCGCTCTGTTTGGTTTGGGGCTAGCGCTCTTTTCAGCGACCAAGGGTGTTGGCAGTCTTATAGGCGGCCTCAACGTTGTTTACGACGAGCGTGAAAAGCGCGGTTTTCTTCACCTTTTTGCTCTGAAACTGGGTTTGACCCTGTTGCTGATGTTTGGTGTCTTGATCGGGTTTGTGATGGCTGCGTTGCTGCCAGCAACGCTCTCGCTCGTTCAGCTGGGCAGCTTGGTGGAGATTGGCGTGTCAGTGGTCGGCTGGACACTGCTCGTTGTGTTCGTTCTGGTGGCCTTGGCCTTGCTTTTCCGGTTTGGCCCATCGCGGCGACAGGCACGATGGCAATGGCTATCGGTTGGGTCCATTGCTGCCGCGATCATCTGGCTGATTGCATCGGCAGGGTTTGCTTTCTTCACCGCAAATTTTGCCTCTTACAACCAAAGCTTTGGCTCGCTAACCGGCGTGGTTGTCCTGCTTCTTTGGCTCTGGATTTCTGCTTTCGTGGTGCTAATGGGCGCTGCGGTGAACGCTGAAATGGAGGCGCAAACAAGGGTTGATTCCACCATCGGGGAACCGCGCCCCATGGGTGAGCGCGGCGCGACCAAAGCCGATGAATTGGGCGAAGCCTTTGGCTGAAATCGATCCAATAGATGTTCCAAGGGGAAAAGCGATGAGCAAAGATCACGGACCGTCCATCAAAGATGATGAAACCTATGAAGCGTTGCGTGAGGATGGTGCCTCGAAAGAAAAGGCAGCGCGTATCGCCAATGCGCAGGCCAACGAAAATCAATCACCGTCCAAGAAGGGCGGCGAAGCGAAAGCCTATGAAGACTGGACGAAGGACGAACTGATCGAGCGGGCAGGCGAGCTTGACATTGAAGGCCGCTGGGACATGTCAAAGGACGAGCTGATCGACGCGCTACGCAATCACTAGTCGCGCCGCACCGCCGCTTTTGGCCATCCCAACAATTCGGAGCCGTTGATGACAGCGCGCGATACCCTTCTTCATGGTTTTATGGATCGCGTTGAAGCGCGCAACCGAAGCGAGGACGCATTTTTGCAGGCTGTCGACCGACGCGTTGCCAGGGCGGTCACCGCCTATGGCGTTCTCTGATCATATTTGTCTGCCATGCTGATCGTCGATCCCACCAAGTTTCCGATCCGTCGGCAGATCCAGAAAAGCCGGGCGGTGTATGTCTGGAGTGAGCGCAACGAAACGGTGGCCGAGACACGGCTGGTCGCGCGCCTGAACGCCCTGGCCGTACCACCCGCCTGGGACCCGGCATTCTTCGCCGCCTCGGGACGTAGCAAGGTGCAGGCGATGGCGATTGATGGCTCGGGCAAGGAGCAGGCAATCTACGCGTCCTGGTTTCGGCAGAAACGCGAGACCGACAAATTCGCCGATCTTTGGGCCTTTGGTGCGACGCTGCCAACCATCCGGCGACGTGCGGTGATGGAATTGCGCAGCGACCAATGCGATGCGTTCGCAAAGGCGGTGGCCGCCTGCGTTCTGGCCATTGATGAAGGGGCGCTGCGTGTGGGCTCTCGGACCTACCGACAGGCCAATGGCACGGTTGGTGCTGTCAGTTTGCAGGGACGGCACGTTGAAGTTTCAGGCCGCGTGGTGAACCTGCATTTTACGGCAAAAGGCGGTAAACAGCGGTTCGTTCGCCTGCGCCAGCCGGACCTAGTGAAGCATCTAATCGCGCGGCAACCCAAAGCCCATGAGGATGTGTTTTCCGTGCCTTCTGCCCAAAGTTCGCGTGCGGGTCTGCGTAAGGTTCGCGGCCGCCATGTCAGGCAATGGTTGGTTGATCATGCGGTGGAGCCGGACGAGGCTGATCTACGGCTCAACCCGTTCACAGCCAAGAGCTTCCGTTTGTGGCATGCAAGCGCCGAGGCATTTGCCATCGAGCAGCATGCCGATGGCAGGGCGACGATCAAGGCCATGAGCCAGTCGGCGGCAAGCCGGCTTGGCAACACGCCGACGGTTGCACGCACCAGTTACATTCATCCTAATATGTTTGACGCCAAGCTTGCCAAGAAACGCCACCTGACGTGGGCTTCTGCGCGTGCCCGCCCGTTCTTATCCAAAGCTGATGCTGCGTTGCTGGCCTTGCTTGCTCCATAAAAAAACCGCCAGTCGGGGGGAACTGGCGGTTCTTGTTCGGCGCAAAATGCCTTAGTTTGGCGCAGGCTCAACTTCCAACGTCGGCAAAGTGATTTCGCGTTCGTCGGTGGTGATCTCCACATCTGGCACTTCGATTGTTTCTGTTGTGGTGCCAACACCGACGCTGCCGGTCTCGACGTCAAACTCAGGCGCTTGGCCACCTTCCACGTCGATATCGACCGTTGGCATGCGTGCCTCCTGGGTCTGATCAACGTCTATAAAGTAGAATGCTCCGTAAGCGACCACTGCCAAAGCAGCAACGCCCAAAACCGCGCCAAAAATCTTACCATTGCTCATGATGTGTCTCCTTCAAGTCGTGCTCGCCCAGATGTTGGAAAACCAACACTGATTGAGCAGTGATTTATCGAAGAGCAAACGTCGCTTGCCGAGAATGGTTCCATGGGTGGTTGGAAAAATACGCTCGCCTAGACAGAACCTATTTGGACAGGTGTTGGAGTTGCTACGACGAAGTAGCCATTGGATACTTGGCCGGACGTGGCAGGACTTGGCGGCAAACCGGACATGACCAAATGACGGCTATGTGGACTTTGCTATCGTTCGATTAGGGTATCGTCCGCCCCATCCATCTGGTTCGAGATGTTGGAAAGGGAATGTCTTTGAAACCATGCTTACCCCAAAAACGAATTGCTCGCGAGTTGTTGGCATTCGAACCGATGTGCAGTGCCGTAACACCAAATTTCCCGGCACTGTTTATCCAATGTTCGAGAAGTCTGCGACCAAGCCTCTGCCCCTGCAAAACAGGAAGTAAGTTGATGTGGATATGCGCGGGGTAGTTAGTCGCGATTGGCTCCGGTGTAGTCTCAGGAAAATTGATCATTTGACTTCTACGTTCGTCAGCAGACCAATTTGATCGTTTTTTCTTGTTTGGTGGTCGGTACTTCTCTCGAAGTGCAGGCCACCAATCCGCCTCGAGCCGTGCAGCAAAACTAGATGTGTCAGCCGTGCCTACGCAAAATCCGGCGGCTTGATTGTCTCGCTCTAAGACGAATGCCAATTCTGGTTCAAGCTGAAGGTACGGCGCGGAATAGATGTGACCCATCATTCTCGGATCGGTGTAGAGATGGGAGGCATCGCCGCCCAGATGGCCGGTTTCAAGGGACACACGGTAAAGAGCCTCCAGGTCGCTTGGCTTGGCTTTTCGAATGAGCATTTAATGCCTGACTCTTGCCGGTAGATATCGTGCCGATGATAGCAAACTCTCAACAATGAGAGTAGGTAGGTTTGGGCTCTAAGCGGCCGCAGGGCCGCGGTTATCCATACAAGCATCAGAATCTGCGTTCATAACCGGCTGTGAGGCGGCGTTCTCTAACGAGAGCATTTCCAGCTTTAACCGAGTCGCGAAACGCTGCCTTTCGCTATCGCTCGAACCCGCTTCGTGACACTCTGTTGATCCGGTGTTTGCTGGAATTGCTCTACTGCAAGAAATATGCCTGCTTGATGCTGTCAGAGATTAGATGGCTGCAGCACGGATCGTGTCCGCGTCCAACATATCAGTGACGTCGCTTGCACGCGTTGTGCTGCACAGTCTCCAGGAACACCAGCCGTCTGGAAGACACGCAACGGCTGGCGACCTGTCGCCGTTCGTGCGGCCCTTGCAAAGTGTTGAGCCGTCCAACCTGCTCCGAATGCTTAACAAGCTCTAGAGCTTGATGACCGCCATCTTCGTCTGCGTCATGTCATGCATCGTGTATCCAATACCGCCAGTGTTGTAACCGGATTGGCGTCGTCCGGCGAAGGGCATCCAGTCTACGCGAAATGCGGTGTGATCATTGACCATGACTGCGGTTGCGTCGAGAATTTTGACAGCCTGCATCGCCGTATCGAGCGACCGCGTGAACACTGCCGATTGAAAGGCGACCGGAAGTGCATTGGCTGCGGCGAAGGCGTCCTCGATGGACTTGTAGGCATAGATGCAAACCACCGGCCCAAAGATCTCTTGCGTTGAAACCTGCGCATCTGGTGGCGGGTTCAACAGGACGGTCGGGGCGTAGGTCGTCGGACCGAGGCGCTTGCCGCCGGTCAATACCATTGCTCCCGCCGCAACCGCCTCGTCCACCCAGGTCTCCACCCGGTCGACTTCCGCCGGACGGATCAGCGGGCCACAGTCCACCGTTTCATCCGTCGCGTTGCCGACTTTTAGGCTTGCAGCGGCCTTAGCGAGGCGTTTGCCTACGTCTTCTGCCATTGTTTCCGGTACAAAAACGCGCTGCACCGAAACACAGACCTGCCCCGAGTGATAAAAGCCACCTTTGGCAAGGAGCGGGATCATTGCATCGATGTCGGCGTCGGCATCAACGATGACGGGCGCCGCACCACCGTGCTCCAGCGCACACCGGGTGCCCGGCGCCAGCTTTGACCGCAACATCCAGCCCACCCGTGCCGATCCGATAAAGGAGAAAAAGGCGACCCGTTCGTCGGTGATGAGTTGTTCTGCAACGGCGTTCTCGCAAGCAACAAAGTGGCACCAGTCGGCGGGAAGGCCAGCGTTGTGAAGTATATCGACGAATATCTTGCATGACAGCGGGGTGTCGAGCGCTGGCTTGACCAGGACCGGGCAGCCGGTGGCAACGGCGGGGGCAACCTGATGCGCGATCAGATTCAAGGGATGATTGAAGGCGCTTGCGGCCACCACCACCCCGATGGGTTCACGTGTGGTGAAGGCGATCCGACCAGCGCCGGCTTTGGTCAGATCCATCGGGATCTCGTGCCCCACCATCTGGCCAAGTTCTTGGATGCAGAGGCCGACACTGTCGATGGCGCGCGCCACTTCGATGCGGGCATCGACCAGCGGCTTGCCTCCCTCATCTGCGATAAGGAAGGCGAGTTCGCCGAACCGGTCGCGCATTTGGGCCTTGGTTCCTTCCAGGATCTCGATCCTACGGTAGGCCGGCAGCCAGGTCGCGCGGTTGCGATGAAGAGCGTGCGCGCGGTCGAGCATCGGTTCGATCTCATCCCAGCCTTGCAGCTGCACCGAACCGATCGGAGCGAGGCTGAACGGGTTCACAACGTCTAGGGTTGCGCTCATAGCAGGCAGACCTTCGCTTCGAGCTCGTCGATCAGTACGCGCTGGTTTTCGCTGTAGTCGACCGGGACGTCGATCAGATGCACTCCGCCGGCCGCGAAGGCGGCTTCAAAGGTCGGCAGCAGGTCCTCGGTGCGTTCGATCCGGTGCCCGCTCGCGCCGTAGCTTTGCGCATACTGAACGAAGTCGGGGTTCTTGAACTCGAGCCCCCAGTCGGCGAAGCCCGAATGCGCCTGCTTCCATCGGATCATCCCGTAGGAGCTATCGTTGAGCACGGTGACGACGAGGTTTAGGCGCAGCCGCACGGCCGTCTCAAGCTCCTGGCTGTTCATCATGAAACCGCCGTCGCCGCAGATCGCCATCACCCGGCGGTCGGGATATTGCATCGCCGCCATCATCGCCGATGGTAGGCCAGCGCCCATCGTCGCCAGCGCGTTGTCCAGAAGAACGGTGTTGGGCTGGTAGGCCTTGTAGTTGCGCGCGTACCAAATCTTGTAGATGCCGTTGTCGAGCGCGATGATGTCGGCATCGCCCATCGCTTTGCGTGTATCGGCGACAATGCGTTGCGGAATGATCGGGAAGCGGGGGTCGTTGGAGCCTTCTGCGAGGTGCGCCTCGGTCTCGGTGCGCACTCGCTGAAAGTAGCCATCATCGAAGTCGAGCGGTGCGCCGAGGATCGCGCCAAGCTGCGCGATGGACCTCGCCAGGTCGCCCACAACCTCGATCTGCGGGAAGTACACCTGATCGACTTGCGCCGCCTTGTAGTTCACATGAATGACCTGCTTGCCCCCGTGTTCCATGAAGAAGGGCGGCTTCTCGACCACGTCGTGGCCAACATTGATAATCAGGTCCGACCGGTCGATGGCGCAGTGTAGGTAGTCGCCATCGCTGAGCGCGGCGGTGCCCATGAAGCGCTCTGAGCGTTCATCGATCACGCCCTTGCCCATCTGGGTGTTGAAGAAGCGAAGCCCCGTGTCTGCAACGAATTTGTTGAGCGCCTCGCGCGCGTGCTTGCGGTTGGCGCCGGCGCCCAGAAGCAGCAACGGCATCTTCGCCGCGCGGATCATATCTGCGGCTTGCTTGAGCACGGTGTCGCCAGCGACCGCGTAGTGTCGTGGGTGTGGCGCAAGTACCCGCTCATCGGTCGGTTCGGCGGCGATGTCTTCGGGCAGTTCTAGCAGCACTGCACCTGGTCGTTCCTCCTCGGCGACGCGGAACGCCTCGCGGACCAGAGCGGGGACGGCGTTGCCGTGGACGATCTGTTTGGACATCTTACAGATCGGGTCGAACAAGCTGACCACATCGATGATCTGGAACTGCCCCTGCTTGGATTTCTTGATCGGCTTCTGGCCGGTGATCATGATCAGCGGCATACCGCCCAAATGCGCATAGGCTGCCGGTGTGGCAAAGTTGGTGGCGCCGGGGCCAAGAGTCGCCATGCAGACGCCGGCCTTGCCGGTGAGCCGGCCATAGGTCGCGGCCATGAAGGCGGCGCCCTGTTCGTGCCGCGTCAGGACCAGCTCGATCGTCGAGGTTCGAAGCGACTCCAGCACGTCGAGGTTCTCCTCGCCGGGAACGGCGAAGACACGGGTCACGCCTTCGGCTTCGAGGGCGGCGACAAGGAGGTCCGAGGCCTTGGTCGGCAGGGTGGTTTTGCTGGTATCCATGATTGGGTCCTCACGGGTGATCGGAAGGCGGAGCGGCTCGGGGCGGGCCGTCGATGAGATGTCTATAGGGTTGGAGACGTACAGGCTATTCGGCTGCCAGTGTCATTTCAGGCTCTGGGAAGAGGTCATTCATTGCCACCGAGCGGCGGTTCTCGAGGACGATCCGCGCATGGTAGCGCTTCAGCCGCCGCGGCTCGGGCACCCCACAGCTGTGAGCGATGATCCCGACCTCTTTGGCCATGTTAAGCGCATAGTTTGCCACGCGTTCGGCTTTGTTCGCTGGGTCGAGGCCATATTGGAGTTTCGGGTTATGCGTGGTGATGCCGGTCGGGCAAGTGTTCTTGTTGCACTGCAGCGCTTGGATGCAGCCAAGCGCGAACATGAAGCCGCGGGCCGAGTTGACGAAATCGGCCCCAGCGCAATAGGCCCAGGCAACCTCGGATGGGGTGATCATCTTGCCGCTTGCGCACACTTTGATCCGCTCGCGCAGACCCTGTGATTTCAGGATATCGACCACCAAGGGCAGGCTTTCGCTGATCGGCATGCCCATATTGTCGATTAGGCTCATCGGTGCGGCACCCGTGCCGCCATCGGCACTGTCGATGGTGATGAAGTCCGGCGCGCTTTCGATGCCCCGTTCGAGGATCTCGCGGCACAAGTTCTCGAAGAACCCGTAGGCCCCGATGACCGCCTTGAACCCGACCGGCTTGCCGGTGACATCACGGACATGGTTGATCATGTCCAATAGGTCGTCGATGCTGTCGATCTCGGGGTGGCGGTTCGGGCTGATCGCGTCCTGGCCGGGCATCAGCCCGCGGATTCTGGCGATTTCCACGGTCACCTTGGCGCCAGGCAGGATGCCGCCCTTGCCGGGCTTGGCGCCTTGGCTGAGCTTGATTTCGAACATCTTGACCGCATCATGGGCCGCAACGTCACGCAGCTTGTCATCGTCGAACCCTCCCTCGGGCTTTCGCACCCCGAACTTGCCGGTACCGATCTGGAAGACGATGTCAGCCCCACCTTCCAGGTGATAGGGTGATAGGCCGCCTTCGCCGGTGTTCATCCAGATCCCGGCCTTCTTTGCCCCTGCCGACAACGCCCGGACGGCAGGAATGGAAATCGCGCCATAACTCATGCCGGAAATGTTGAAGACAGAGTTCGTCCGGTAGGGGTGCCGGGCATGGGGCCCGATCTCGACGTCCGACGGTGCCTGGGCGTCCGCCTCGAGCGTGGGGAACGGGCAGTTCACGAAATAGACCGTGCCCGGGGTCCGGATATCGCGGCTGGACCCGAAGGCGACCGTTGAATCAACATCCTTGGCGGCGCGATAGGCCCAGGAACGCTCGGCCCGGTTGAAGGGCAGCTCCTGGCGATCAAGCGCGAAGAAATACTGCCGCAGGAATTCACCGGCATGTTCGAAGAGATAGCGAAACCGCGCGATGACAGGGTAGTTTCGGCGTAGCGTACTTTCGGTTTGGGTGCTGTCGCGGACATAAAGTACGGCGATCGCGAGCAGGCCGAGCCCAACCACAAAAATAAACAGATACGCCAATACTTCGAGAAGCTGGAATATGGTGCTTGAAACTACGGAGATATCCATTTCTTTTCACGCTTTCTCGTCCGAAACCGGGTTGTCTGGCCCGCCGCTGCAGTGCGAACGGAGCACGTGAACCATGCATTGCGGCGTGTTTTTGCACCATGGGGCCAGGGCTCAAATTACCCTCACGGAAGATAAAGAAAACGATATGCTGCTCGCTGGATTTCTTAAGCATTCGTGATCAGCACAAAATATCGAAATGTTTTGCGACGTCGTTGTTGCCCTCGATAGGAACGAGCGAACCGATGGGCATATGAACAGCGTTGACATCGCCGCCGCTCGTCGTCGCGCATGTATTGAGCTGGTGCGCAGTCAGATGAAACTGTCCGAACGCCGTTTCTGCCGGCCTATATCGAGCCAGGCTCCCCTTGGGAGAACGGATACTGCGAGAGTTTCAATGCCCGGCTCCGCGATAAACTGCACAACGCAGAGGTCTTCTACAGCCTGCGCGAGGCACAGATCCTGATCGAGTTGTGGAGGAAACACGAGAACACGAAAAGGCCACACAGCGCGCTGGGTTGCCGACCCCCGAAACCATCATCCAGATAGACCAGAGGTCGGTCATGCACCAACAATCAAGCTGGACCACTCAATTGGGGCCGCTGATATCCAGGCACCCATTCACATAAAGCATTCGGCAGTAAGTTAAGACCACTTAAACTGACTCTGCGTTAAGTCTGGTGTCTGTGAAACCAAAACTGGCGAGATCAGCCGTGCCTGTTCTGAAAATAAGATACACGCATATTCTGGCGGTAATGGTCCCAGTCGCTGTAAGCCTCGCCGCCTATATACAGCCGTTTGTGCCGCCAAGATTGCTCTTTCTCGATCCGCTTGTCGCTGCGATGGAAACCGATGCCTGCTGCAAGACTTATCTGGGCATCGTATCGACTTTTGGCATCCTACTTTGGGTCACAACAGCAGCGGTTTGCGTGTTCGCGGCGCTTATGCTGCATGCTCAAGGCGCCCACCGTCGGCTTTGGGAATTTGCCGCAATGGCTGGCCTTCTTACGGCTTGGCTCGCTCTGGATGATGCTTTCCTTGTCCATGAGAACATCGCACCCAAGCTTGGCGTTCCGCAGATAGTGGTCCTCTTGTTCATTGCTGCCTTTGCCATGGCCTATGTCGCGAAGTGCTGGCGGGTCATTGTATCGCTTGATGCGGTCATGTTCTCGCTTGCTGTTGGCTTTCTGGCCGCAAGTGTTGGCATTGATGTTGTGCATGTCAGCACGAGCGACCTCCATTTCCTGGCCGAAGACGGCGCTAAGTTCGTGGGTATCGTGTGTTGGACCTGGTTTCATCTGTCGGCGATGAAACGTGTTTGCGACCCTCGTGAACAGGCTGTCGCGCAAGACGCAGCCTATTTAGGCCAAGCTGTTCTGGCCGGGCGGTGAGGATCATTTGGCGATGAGCACCGGCTTTCAAGACCACACTGTTCTGTTGCTCGGGAATTATCGCCCGACGCTTTCGATCGCGCGACAGCTCACCCTGCAAGGTGCCCGTGTCATTACCGTGCGGGAAGGGTGCGACCGGGGTGCAGAAGTTTCGCGCTATGTGGACGATATCTGGGACAATCCGCCTATTGACGGCAATCCGGCAACCTTTGTTCGGGCGCTTGAAGCTTTCGTTGCCAACGACAAGCGCATCAGCGTTGTCATGCCGGTTGCTGAGGAGTTTGTGCGCGTGCTTGCGCAAAACCCACCTCGGCTCCGCGATTCCGTGACCTTGGCGACGATGGACGCGTCACTTGTGAACGCTTGTCTTAGCAAGCCTAACATGATGGCTTTGGCTGAGGAAACCGGTGTCCCGATTGCGCCTTATGCAACGGCCATGGACGTGGCGGACCTGAAGGAAAAAGCCAGAGATATTGGTTTCCCGATTGTTGTTCGACCGATGGTTTCGACCAAGCGGATCGGTGGCGATAAAACTGTGACGATTGCCGACAGTTCAGGCCTGGCGGAACGCTTTTTGCCGTGGAACGACGAATGGGGCGGTCTCATCGTGCAACGGCAGGCAACCGGCAGGCGGCACAATATTTATTTTGCTGCAAAGGACGGCGAGATCCGGCGGCTTCTGCATGCAATCATCGTGCGAACTGACCGGCTTGATGGATCTGGGTTGGCCGTAGAGGGGCAAACAGTTGAAGCCGATGGCGATCTTGTTCGCCACACCGCCAGCCTGCTGGAACGGCTCAACTACAACGGAATTGGCTGTGCGCAATTCCTGGTTGACGATGAAACGGGATCGGTCTGCTTTCTGGAGATAAATCCACGCATTGCTGGCAACCATGCCGTTCCGGAGCATTGCGGTTTGGATCTTGCTGGATTCATGATTGCCATTGCCCAAGGGCGAGAATCCGACCTTGGCTCATTGCCATATGGGCGAGGCGGTGTTCGCTACTCCTGGGTGGCCGGAGATATTGACGGGTTAAAGTCTGCCCTCAAGGGGCGAAAGATCGGTGCTCGTGCCGCATTCCGCTGGGCCTGGGACATACCCCGGACGGCCTTTTCTTCCGATCTCGACATGATGCTGCGTTGGGATGATCCACTGCCGGGCTTGGCCAATCTCATGGATGTTATTCCAATTGTCGGCCACCTAACGCGATTGCGCCACCTGCGCTTGGGCGGTACCGGGCAACCGATTGGCAAGGGCCGGGCAGTAACAGGCAGTACGCCGCCTTCATCGGAGCTTTCCAAACCATGACCTCGCTGGCTTCCAGAATCGCAAGCGCCCATTTTTTTGGGGCTGAAAAACGTGACGTCGCGATGCATGCTCCGTCACCGCTGCGTTCGCAGATCATGCCTGCCGAAGGTTGGGACGATCTGGTTCTGCGTTTCAGCGATATCGCCGACGAGCAGACCCAGTGCTTCAACAACAGCCGCTGGCCGCAGGAGCAGGTCGAGCGTGTGGCCTATTGGAATGACGCGGAGCTTGTGGCGGCGACGACTTTGCGTGTCATTCATGTTCCTGGCACTGGCGTGCGATTGACGGTTTTGCGTCGCGGTCCACTTTGGCGCCCGGTGGGCAAGCCGATGGCACCTGAATGTTTGGATCATGTCTACCGGCATCTTGTAGAAAATTATGCGAGCGGATGGCGCGATTGTCTTTTGCTGACGCCGCAGTGCGATCCGGTCGCAAACGAGGCAGCTCCCAGCAGTCTTTCCAAGGCTGGTTTTCGACCCTTGAAAGGCCCGGCGTCTAAGACACGCTATTTCGTTGATGTGTCACAAGCGCCGGATGCGCTACGGGCCAGCCTTGCCCAGAAGTGGCGTTACAATCTGCGCAAGGCGGAAAAGTGCGGCTTGACCGTCGACGTGCTTGCCGGAGAAAGCGCGGTTCAGCGGTTTAAGGCGATGCACGAGGTGATGGTTGCGCGCAAGCAGTTCAGCGAATCCGGTCCTATCGACACGCTGTCTGATATCATGGCAGCTGCGCAGCCTGCGCTGCGACCTTTGGTTTTCATTGTGACCCACGGCGACGAGGAGGTCGCTGGGGCCGTCATTGATGTCTCTGGAGAGCAGGCGGTTTATCTGTATGGCGCAACGGACGACAAAGCCCTGCCTCTCAACGCAGGCTATTTTCTGCAATGGAAAGTCGTCGAGCATTTGTCTGCTATGCCGCAGATCAAGTGGTATGCGCTGGGTGGCGGGTCCTCACCCAATTGCAGCCTTCATCAGTTCAAACGCGGTTTGACCGGCAAGACGGGTCTGACACTTAACGAGCCAGATGTGTTTTTTCGCGCCGGTTCATCTTACTCTGGAATGATCGGCAGCTCTGTGGCCCAATTGCGGTGGTGGATGCAACATATCGACCTTGAAATCCGTCAGCGATTTCAAGTGCCTCGCAGAGGCTAGCCGCTCATGTTGCGGCTCGTCTCGGTCTCAACGCTGCTAACAGGTGCTCGACTTTTGGGCGCTATAGCCACTCTGGTCCTTATGCTCATCCTGACGCGGCACTTTGGTGCCGATGTCGCCGCTGGCTTTGCCGTTTGTATGGCCCTGGCAGCCACAATCGCCACGGTTGGACTTTGCGGGCTTCAGGCTTTTTCTCCGATCTTGGTCGCTGAATACAACAAGACGGCGCAATACGGTCATTTGCGCGGCTTTGTCCTGTTCGGAGGCATTGCGTCGATTGGATTGACCACAGCCCTGGTTCTCGGGCTGCACATCCTTGAGTGGCTCGGTGTTTTGTCCCTCCTTGGCATCGAGCTTAATCGACCCCTGATGGCTGCAGCCTCGGTTGTCGCGATTGCCGGCGTTGCTTTGGCGTTTTCAGCCGGGGTGCTTACGGGGTTTCATAAGCAGCCCCAGGCGCAATTGCCTGAAAGCCTTCTGCGACCTTTTTTGATGCTTTGCGCAATCGCAGTTCTGGCGTTGGTGGCGGCCGAACCCAAACTCACACAGGTCTTGGCGCTGGCTGGTTTTGCATCGGTTGTCGCTGCGGCTGTTGTTGTTGCCTTTCTGTGGCGGCAGATGCGTAAGGTGCCAGTGGCGCCGTTGTCTATGGATACAGCGCGATGGGTGCGCATGGCGCCACCCTGGCTGTCAATCGCGCTTGTTTGGGACAATATGATCGAACTGCTGCTGCTTCTGGCGGCGGCGCTGGCGGGCGCAACAGAAGTGGTGTTGCTGCATATCTGTTTCCGTTACCGAGTGCTTGCTGGATTTGGCATGCGATCACTATACAGCGTGAGCCAGCCGCGGATTTATGAAGCTCTTGCCGCCGGGGACTCTTCGGCAGTTCGCGGCATCATCGGCATGACGAATATCCTCGCATTGATCTACGGCGCCTTCGTGTTGGCGTTTGTTGCTCTCTTCGCAGACATCTTGCTCGGCCTGTTCGGATCAGAGTTTAGCGATGGCAAAGTGCTGTTGCTCACCATCTGTAGCCTGATTGTCATTCGTGCGATCTTTGGGCCAGCCATGGCCGTGTTGGGCGCCAACGGGGCGCAAATGCCCGTGGCACTGATACTCGTTGCGGCCCTTGTTGTCGCGATTGCTGCCAGCCTGGTGCTTTTCCCCTATTTTGGTGTTCTGGCGATTGGCATTGCCTATACGGGGGCGAACGCTCTATCGGCCTTCGCCTTGTGGTTGCTCGCACGACACACGTTCAATTTGGACTGCGCTATCTGGGCCGTCGACTTTGGCGGCGCATACCGCGCGTTGCGAGATGAACTGACCACGGCCGCCCATCTGAAGTGATTTTTGCCCCGATGATACGTTTACCGATCAGAGGCTAACGTTAGTGTCACCCGGTCGCCTGCGAACCAAGTTCGTCCGAATTCAACAGGCACGCCCTCGCTATCAATGTTTACCCCTGTCGTGCGCAAGATGGCCGTGCCTGGTTTGACCTGCAACTGCATGGCCAGGGTCGGTGAAGCGAGCACGGCGTTCATGCGGGTTTGGCTACGGGTGTAATCATCCACACCTGCTGCCTTCAGGGCTGCGGTGACTGAGTTGGTTGCTTCCAAATCTTTCAGCAAATTGGGAAAACGCGGTGCTGGAAAGACGCTGCGAAACATCGCTATGGCGCTGTCATTGGCAAACGATAAACCCTCGCAAACCCGTACTTCACTGCCTTGCTCAATGGCGAGCGCTTCAACTTCTGACGCATCGGCTAACCGTGTTTCCAACAGCAGTATCTTACGCTTAGGTGTTCGGCCTGCTGCCAGCAAATTTTGATGAAACCGCACGCGTTGCCCGAGCGGATAGTCGGTTGAAACTTGGGTCACAAAAACCCCTGCGCCGCGTCGCGCATGGACCAGCTCTTTGTCAGCCAATGCGCTTAAAGCGCGCCGAATGGTGTGTCGATTGACGCCAAAGCGCGTCGCGAGTTGCGCCTCTGTGGGCAGCTTGGCCCCTGGCGGATAATGCCCCGCATCAATGTCACCTCGCAAAGTCTCAAAGATTGCGGTCCAAAGTGCCTTGCGTGCCAATGGTTTGGTGCCAATCCAAATGGGGTTGTCATCAAAAGTTCATGAGATCACGGTTGCGCGTTACGCACGCCGTGTCTAGAATTTGTCTAGTTGTATAGAAACTTGGACAAATTGGCAAGATGTCGAAAAACCAAGAAATCCGAAAAGAATTGTCGCAAACCGATCAGGCACGCCAAGCGCGGCTGTCGGTGTTGGCCAAGGCGCCGGCGGCTCGGTTGACCACGCTGTGGCAGGGTTGGTGCGATCATGCTGGTGAGCCTGCCCATGAGGTTTTACGGCCGCCGGAAATTGGCACTGTGATGGTGCGTGGTCGGGCAGGGGCTGTGGGTGCTCCTTTTAATCTGGGGGAGATCACCGTCACGCGGTGCTCGGTGCGCCTGCCCAGCGGTCATGTCGGCCACGGCTATGTGCAGGGTCGCGACAAGCAAGCCTCGCTAGCCGCCGCGCTTGTCGATGCGCTGGCCCAGGCCGGCCAGTCAAACATGATGGACGAAGCCATTATTGAGCCACTCGCGCTGGAGGCAGAAGCCTATCTGGCGGCTCGGGCGGCGAAGGCCGCAGCCACGAAAGTGGACTTCTTCACCATGGTTCGCGGAGACAATTGATGCAGCAACAAAGCGCTTTTGAAGGCGGCTTCGCCAACCCTTCTCACGATGCTGCCCACGCTTTTCGTGCCGCCATGCGGGTCATGGCACGCCCGGGCACCGTTGAACAGATTGAAGGTGGCAGCGCGCCGCGGCCCGTTTCACTGGCGGCGGCAACATTGATGCTGACGTTGTGCGACCCGGACACCGGCGTTCATCTGGCTGGCACTTATGACAATGAAGACGTGCGCGAGTGGGTGACCTTCCACACCGGTGCCGCACTGGTATCTGCCGAGCAGGCAGATTTCGCTCTAGGCACCTGGGAGGCACTGCAACCTGTCTCGCGCTTTAAGATTGGCACAAGCGAATATCCCGACCGGGCGGCAACGCTGGTCGTGGACAGGCCCGAGCTTTCGCAAAGTGGAGCGCGGCTGACCGGGCCCGGCATCAAAGACAGCACCTTTTTGAACCTGCCGGAACTGGCCGCCTTTGAGGCCAACCGGGAACTGTTCCCGCTAGGGTTTGATTGCTTCTTCTGCGCTGGCGGGCTTATCGCTGCCCTGCCGCGCTCAACCATCGTATCGGAGGCTAGCTGATGTATGTTGCCGTCAAAGGTGGCGAACGCGCCATTGACAATGCCCATGCCTGGCTTGCGCAAGAGCGGCGGGGCGATGTGTCCATCGAGGAACTTTCGGTGGCACAGATCCGCGAACAACTGGCGCTAGGCGTTGCCCGCGTGATGGCCGAAGGCTCGCTGTTCGATCCTGACCTTGCCGCCCTGGCGATCAAGCAGGCGCGGGGCGATCTGATCGAGGCGATCTTTCTTATCCGCGCCTTTCGCACCACACTGCCGCGCTTCGGCGCCAGCAACCCCATCGATACAGGCGCGATGACCTGCGACCGGCGCATCTCGGCGACGTTCAAGGACGTGCCAGGCGGTCAGGTGCTTGGCCCAACCTTCGATTACACGCACCGGCTGATCGACTTTGCCTTGGCGGCCAATTGTGAGCCGCCGCTTGATGTGGAAACCGGTGAAGCACGCTGTGAGCCGACACCGCATGTGACGGAATTTCTTGATCGCGAAGGGCTTATCCAGAACGAAAGCGATGGCAGCGACACACCGCGTGATCTGACGCGCGAGCCGCTTGACTTTCCCGCCGACCGGCCACTGCGCCTGCAGGCGATTGCCCGGGGCGATGAAGGCTTTGTGCTTTCGATGGCGTATTCAACGCAGCGCGGTTATGGCCGCAACCACCCCTTTGTGGGTGAGCTGCGTGTTGGCCAGGTGGCGGTGGAAATGGACATTCCTGAACTGGGGTTTGCCATCGAGATCGGTGAGGTGACCGTGACGGAGTGCGAGACGGTCAACCAGTTCATGGGGTCAAAAAGCGAGCTGCCGCAGTTCACCCGCGGTTACGGACTGGTGTTTGGCCACTGCGAACGCAAGGCGATTTCCATGGCGCTGGTGGATCGCGCGCTACGCTGGGAAGAGCTGGGCGAGGACAATGTTGGCGCGCCAGCGCAGGACGAAGAGTTCGTGCTCTCGCACTCTGACAACATTCAAGCCACTGGCTTTTTGGAGCACATCAAGCTGCCCCACTATGTCGACTTTCAGTCCGAGTTGGAGCTGATCCGCAAGTTGCGGGCAGAAGCTCAGCAGGCCGCCACCAGCGAAAACCGATCTTTTCAGGAGGCGGCAGAATGAGCGCCCTGCAAGCTGAAACACCGATGGGCGAGTACAACTTCGCCTATCTGGATGAGCAAACCAAACGGATGATCCGCCGAGCGATCCTCAAGGGTCTTGCTGTGCCAGGATACCAAGTGCCGTTTGCCAGCCGAGAGATGCCCATGCCCTATGGCTGGGGTACCGGTGGCGTTCAGGTGTCCGCCGCCGTGATGACGCCAGACGATATTTTCAAGGTCATCGACCAGGGCGCGGATGACACGACCAATGCTGTGTCAATCCGCAAGTTCTTTGAAAAGACCGCCGATGTGGCCGTTACCGAGCACACCAAGGATGCGAGCGTGATCCAGACTCGCCACCGCATCCCCGAAGAGCTTTTGGGCGAGGATCAGATCTTGGTCTATCAGGTGCCGATCCCCGAGCCGCTGCGTTTCATTGAGCCGCGCGAAACCGAGACACGTAAAATGCACGCGCTGGAAGAGTATGGCCTGATGCATGTGCGGCTTTATGAAAACATCGCCCAGCATGGTGCGATCACCACCGCTTACGCCTATCCGGTGAAGGTGCAGGATCGCTACGTGATGGACCCGTCACCGATCCCCAAATTTGACAATCCAAAACTCGAATCCGAGGCCATCCAATTGTTTGGCGCTGGTCGCGAGCAGCGCATCTATGCCGTGCCACCGCACACCAAAGTGGTAAGCCTTGATTTTGACGACCACCCTTTTGACCCGTCCAAGGCCGATCACCCTTGTGCGCTTTGCGGCTCCACCACCAGCTATCTTGATGAGGTGATCATCGATGATGAGGGCGGGCGCATGTTTGTGTGTTCCGACACCGACTATTGCGCGCAGCGACAGGTAAACGGGCACACCGGGGAACAGGAGCAAGCGGCATGAGTGATGTGACCCCGCTTCTGGAGGTTCAAAACCTCTCAAAAAACTACGGCGCCCGCGTCGGTTGCCGCGATGTTTCCTTCAAGCTCTATCCCGGGGAAGTGATGGGCGTTGTTGGCGAATCCGGTTCGGGCAAGTCCACCTTGCTGAACTGCCTAGCCGGTCATTTGGCTCCGGACACGGGCCGGATCCTATTCGACACCCGTGCCGACGGCCCGCGCGATACGCTCACGATGAGCGAGCCGGAACGGCGTATGCTGGGCCGCACCGACTGGGCTTTCGTACACCAGAACCCGCGCGACGGGCTGCGCATGCGCGTGTCGGCGGGCGGCAATGTTGGCGAGCGGCTGATGGCTGTTGGTGCTCGCCACTATGGCGATATTCGTCATAGCGCTGAAGACTGGCTGGGGCGGGTGGAAATCGACACAGATCGAATGGATGATCGCCCGGCGCAGTTTTCTGGCGGCATGCAGCAGCGCCTGCAGATCGCCCGCAATCTGGTCTCCGGCCCGCGCCTTGTTTTCATGGATGAGCCGACCGGTGGCTTGGATGTTTCGGTGCAGGCCCGCCTGCTGGATCTTTTGCGCGGCTTGGTCCGCAAGATGGGCTTGTCGGCCATCATCGTCACCCATGACTTGGCGGTGGTGCGGCTTCTGGCCGACCGGCTGATGGTGATGAAAGACGGTGATGTGATCGAGACAGGGCTCACAGATCAGGTGCTCGATGATCCGCAACATGCCTACACACAGTTGCTCGTCTCTTCGGTTTTGCAGGTTTAGGGGTCGCTATGTCAGCAAAAGTGGGCACCGGTTTTGCGTCCGACATAGCGACAGGCAAAGAAAAGAGCTTCCAATGATATCCGTTTCCAACCTCGGCAAAAGCTTCACCCTGCACAATCAAGGCGCGACAATTATTCCGGTTCTTGAGAACGGGAGTTTCCAGGTAAACCCCCGCGAGTGCGTGGCGCTGACCGGTGTTTCAGGTGCCGGCAAATCGACCGTCATGCGCATCCTCTACGGCAACTATCTGGCCCAGGCCGGGCGCGTGGTGATTGATGGGCTCGATATCACCAAGGCCGAGCCGCGTGAGATCTTGGCGCTGCGCCGTCAGACACTTGGCTATGTCAGCCAGTTTCTGCGCGTCGTACCGCGTGTGCCCACCATCGATGTGGTGAGCGAACCTATTCTTTCGGTCGGCAAGAGCGAGGAGGAGGCGCGTGAACGAGCACGCGACCTTCTCTCCCGTCTGCGCATCCCTGAGCGTTTATGGGAGCTCTCGCCGACCACCTTCTCTGGTGGCGAACAGCAACGGGTGAACATTGCGCGCGGTTTCGCGCACACCTACCCCGCGCTGCTTCTGGATGAACCCACAGCGAGCCTTGATGCGCAGAACCGCGAAACTGTGATGACATTGATTGAAGAGGCCAAGGCCGCTGGCGCAGCGATTGTTGGCATCTTTCATGATGTTGCCGCCCGTGAACGGCTGGCGGATCGGGAGGTCGATGTCACCGCCTTCACGCCAAAGCTTGCCGCATGAGTGGTGGCACGTTCATCGCCGTTGTCGGCCCGTCAGGTGTTGGCAAAGACAGTGTGATGAACGCGCTGTGTGTGGCGATGCCCGATATGGTGCGGTGTCGGCGCGTGATCACCCGTGCGCCGGCGGCTGGCGGCGAAGACTATGAGCCGGTGAATGAAGAGGCTTTCCAGTTGCGTATTGACCGCGGCGATTTTGCCCTGTGGTGGCAAGCTCACGAGCTGTTTTACGGCATTCCGCAAGAGGTGCATGCGCATTTGGAACGCGGCAGCAACGTGATCGCCAATCTATCGCGATCCAAGCTTATTGAAGCGCAGGGCGTCTTTCCACGCTTCCGTGTTCTCTCCATCACCGCCAGCCCGGCCATTCTTGAGCAGCGTTTGGCCAACCGTGGTCGTGAGAGCGCGCAGGACAGAGAAAAGCGTCTCGCGCGAGCAAGTCTGCCGCTTCCTGACGGGCTCGACGTGACTGAGATCGACAATTCTGGCGATCTTGATGCTGCCGTGGCAAAGGCCCGTGATGCGCTTCAACTGGCAAGCGCGTAGGATGTGATGAGATGAAAGCGGCCGGCCTCATCTTCTCCCAACAGTGCGAGCGATGTGATGTTGAACGGTTTTGGCAGGACGGGCGCGAAATGTTGTCCAAGCCGGGCCGCCAGCCTTTCAGCTTCTTGCGGCGAACGCTTGCCCGACAGAGTCATGTGAAAGCGGAACTCGTCCATGACATAGGGGTAGCCCCAGCGCAGCAAATTGGCCTCTTGCGCAGGCGAAAGACCAGCCTTGCGTCGCTTTTCCAGCTCATCGCTGCTGGGTGGCGCGCGAAACCCATCGAGCTTTTCCACCACACCCGCAGCGAGCTTTGCCAGGCTCGCGCTTGGGCTTTCTGGCACCACAGCCACAAAGCCATCCAGTGGGCGCACCACCAGTTCGTCCACCTTGGCGGCTGGCAAGGTTGGCATCAGCATTGCGCACGCCTCTTGCAGGCTTGCTTGCGTTTCACCGTTGGCCAAGCGAAACGGGGGTTTGACGGTGCCGTGGAAGCCGTATTTGCGCGGCGTTTGCGTCAACGCATCGATGGAGTCTGGCAACCCATCAACGTTCGGGTGCTCCAGGGCGCAGCCAAGGCGGCAATCCCATCCCAGCCAGCGCGAGGCTTCTTGATGAAAATCCTCGTCGGCCATCACATAGATGGCGTAGCGGCTGAACTGTGTCATGAGGCATATCCCTAGTGGTCCGAATCTTGGGCCTAAATTCCATAGAAGAAAGAACGCTGTATGACGCAAACAACCATTCTTGCGAACGCGCGCTTGGTGCTAGCCGATGAGGTGATTTCCGGCAGTCTGACGTTTGCCGATGGCGTTATCACATCCATTGACCAGGGAAAGAGCATTCCAACCGGTGCCATAGACTGTGACGGCGACTATGTCGTGCCCGGTTTGGTGGAACTGCACACGGACAATCTGGAGCGGCATCTCTCACCACGCCCAGGTGTTAACTGGCCGCACAATGCTGCCATCGCCGCCCATGACGCAGAGCTTGCGTCCACTGGCATAACGACCGTGTTCGATGCGGTGCGGTTGGGTTTCATCGAGTATTCGGGCACGCGCGATGTGATGGCGCCTTACGCCAGGTCCATGGTTTCGGAGATCCTGGCTGCGCGCGAGCACGGGCTGCTAAAAATCTCCCATCACATTCATCTTCGTGCGGAAATCTGTTCCAACTCACTGGCCGATGAGTTGGAAGAATTTGGCCCGGAAGATCGGATCGGCATCATCTCGTTGATGGACCACACGCCGGGTCAGCGGCAGTTTGCTGACATCAGCCAATATGAAAAATACATGCGCGGCAAGCATGGGCTTTCGCAGCAAGAGTTCGATGAGCATGTTGAGGAGCGCAAGCAACTGCGCGCGCGCGTGGTCGATAAGCATGAGGCGGCGGCGGTGAATGCAGCCACGGCATTTGGTGCTGTGCTCGCCAGCCATGATGACACGACGCATGAGCATGTGGAACGCTCAGCAGAGCATGGGATCAAGCTGGCTGAGTTTCCTACCACCATCGGTGCTGCCCATACCTGTCACACACATGGGATTGCGATCATGATGGGCGCGCCGAACCTGGTGCGTGGCGGCTCACATTCAGGCAACGTGGCGGCTCACACGCTGGCCGAGCACGATCTGCTGGACATTGTGTCATCGGACTATGTGCCGTCGGCGCTGCTCTACTCAGCTCTGAAACTGTCTGAGCTGTGGGGAGATATGCCCCGCGCTGTGCAAACCGTAACATCGGCGCCCGCCAAAGCAGTGCATTTGGATGATCGTGGTACCATCGCAAAGGGCTTGCGCGCTGATCTCGTGCGCTTTCATGTGCTCGATGATGTGCCGCTGATCCGCGGTGTTTGGTCGAACGGAACGCAGGTGGGGTAGTTGCGCTGGGCGGAGAACCATGAAGCAGCCTGAAACTAAAATTGGCGTGGCCTCGCAGGATGACCTTCCTGGGGTGCTGGACTTGTACATGCAACTGAGCCCTGAGGATCCTCGGACGGAAATCTCTCAAGCAGTTTCAGCGTACAACCAGCTCTTGGCATGCGCTGGTAGCGGCATTTACATTGCGCGGGTTGATCGCGCCATTGTTGCTACATGCACACTGGTGGTGATTCCAAACCTAACGCGCAGTGCGCGCCCATATGCGTTGATCGAGAACGTTGTGGTCCATCGCAACCACCGTCGGAAAGGTTATGGGCGAAAAGTGCTTGATGCCGCAACGCGAGCCGCTTGGGATGCTGGTTGCTACAAACTCATGCTCCTAACCGGCGTCAACGAAGAAGCTACGTTCCGTTTCTACATCGCTGCGGGATTTGAACAGACAAAAACGGGTTTTCAAAAGCGACAGATAGCAGCTCGCGCGACGTCATAAGCAACGCGTATAGCTACCATCAAAACAGTCTGCTCGCCGTGCACTAAACTGCCAAACCCTCGCTTTCCAGATAGGTCATTGCCGCTGGGATATCTGAAGCGTCGCGAAGCTCCAATACGAGGTGCGGCGCGGTGTCGGTACCCATGTGAGGCAACTGTGCCAAAGCTTTGAAAACCGAGTGCCAGAGAATTGTGCCTTGCCCCGGCGCCCAATGGCGGTCGGCATAACCATCGGCGTCTTGCAGATGTACGTGGGCGAGCTGCGCACCGGCATCGGCCACAAAATAGTCAACCGGTGGCGCGCCCGTCGCGCCATGGGCATAATGGGCATGGCCCGTATCGATGGATAGGCGAACATTGGGGCTATCAAAGCTTTCGGCCAGTTCGCGCCGGTCGCGTGGATCAATATCTTCGATGTTCTCGATCACCAGGGTCACGCCTTCGCTCTGCGCGCGGCGCACGACCTCGCCAAGCACGCCGTGCACTTTTTCGATCTGCTCCTGGCGTGCTGACTGTCCTTGAACGCGTGGTGGATAGTTGAACTTGTTGAAATGATCCCATGTCTTGAACGGTGAATGCACCACCATTTGCGTTGCGCCGAGTACCGCGCAAATCTCAACACCGGTCATAAAGCGTTTGGTGATGAGTGGCCGAAACTCAGGATCATTGCTGTCGATGGGGGCGTTCCAAAACGGCCCGTGAATGCCAAGCCGTCCCGTGAACCCGTCCAGCGCGTCTTTGACCTGCGCAACATGGCTTTGCCAATCACCGAGCAGAAGTTCCGTCTGGTGATAGTCCTGCACCTCAAGGTCACGCTCACTTTCGATGAGCCAGTCGCGATAGGTGGGCAGGTGTTCCAGCGTGAGTGCCGCGCCGATTGTGATGGGTTTCATTGTTCTATCCTCTTAGAAAACGCGCGCGCCTTGCCGCCAGACACCGCGCACAACGGGTTGGCCATCCATCACCCGCACCTGAACTAGATCGGCGCGCAACCCGATCTCCAAACTGCCCCGATCAAGGAGCCCAGCGAAACGTGCAGGTGCACGGCTGACCAGGGCAATTGCCGAAGGTAAGTCGAAGTTGAGGTCGGGATCGTCTGCGATGGCAAATGCGCAATCGAGCGGGCTGCGGGGCACATAGTCTGATGCGAGCGCATCCACCAGGCCTGCTTCGAGCAGTTCTTTGACGGCGACGTTGCCCGACTGCGAGCCGCCACGCAGATAGTTCGGTGCACCCATAACAGTTCCCAAGCCATGGCTTTGCGCGCGCTTGGCGGCGACATGGGTGGTGGGGAATTCTGAAATGCTTACACCCTCTTCCAACGCCTGATCCACATGAGCGACTGAGCGATCATCGTGGCTCATAACGGGCACGTTGGCAGCCTTGGCATGTGCGATGATTTTGGCCCGATTTTCTGCGCCGATGCGTTCGGAACGTTCAAAAAGCTCATCCATCCGCGCGCGGCCTTCAGCAGCGCTGATTTCCATCTCGTGGATCATATGGTTGAACCAGCGCTCGATGTCAGGGCTCTGACGGTCGCCTGGTGTGTGATCCATCACCGACACCAATTTGGCCAGCGGATGTTTGAGCGCATCAGCGGTAAGCGCGGGCGTATCTGGATCGGAAATTTCGCAACGTAGATGCAGCAAATGCTCTGCCCGGAAAGCACCTTTGGCCTGGCCCTGTTCCAGCGCTTCAATCAGCGGCAAGAGAATTTCTCCGCGCTCAGGGCGCTTCATGGTTGCGCCGACGCACAGGCTGTCGAACACAGTGGTCGTGCCACCTGCAATCACCACCGCATCATGGGCGAGCAATGCGGGCAGAAACGCCCATTGAACCGTTGAGCGTGGATGCACATGCGTTTCCACATGATCAGTGTGTAGGTCGACGATCCCGGGGATGAGGTAATCGCCCTCAAGGTCGAGCGTCTGCACCCCAGTCTCATCAGCATCGAAGCCTGCGATTTTGCCAGCCGCAATCGTCAGTGAACCGTGATGGACGTCATCTGGCAGAACAAGCTGTGCGTTGGTGAGCGTTCGTGCGCCGGTCCACTCGGCCGGAAGGTCCGGCGTTGTTTGAGGTCTGTCGAGCATGGGGGGAATCCTTCTTTTGTCACCCTCGGTGGAACGCCTGATCTGTGACGGTTCGATAGAGCTTCGGTGATCGTTTTGTGACATTCACAGGGCAGGCCGCTCTAGCCCTTTCAAGTCTAGCGCGTTGGTGTTTAGCGTCCGACCATCGCGGGAGCAGGGAGCTATTCGATGGGCCAGAAAAAACTCGGTGAAACGCCGTTCGTCCACCCCGACGCCGAGGTGGATGCCGACTGTACGCTTGGTCGCTGGACCGAGGTTGGGCGCCGCACGCAGATGAAGGCGTCATCGATGGACGACTATTCTTATATCACCGAGGATGGACATGTGGTGTCGACCACCATCGGCAAATTTTGTTCTATTGCCAATGGCGTTCGGCTCAATCCTGGCAACCACCCGACATGGCGCGCCTCACAGCACCATGCCTTCTATCGCGCGGCGGCCTATGATCTGGGTGAAGACGATACTGCGTTCTTCGATTGGCGACGATCCAACCCCGTTACCATCGGCCATGATGTATGGATTGGGCACGGGGTCACCGTCACGGCTGGTGTGACCATTGGCACCGGAGCGGTCATCGGCGCTGGCGCGGTGGTGACCAAAGATGTCGAACCCTACACCATTGTTGGAGGGGTTCCGGCGCGGGTTCTTAAGCGTCGATTCAGCCTCGAACAAGGCAACGCGCTGATGGACATTGCCTGGTGGGATTGGAGTCACGAGCGGTTGCGTGACGCTTTGGATGACATCCGTCATCTGGACATTGACACATTTTTGGTTGTCCACAGGCCTGCCAACTGAAGGGGCATCAGAATTTTCCTTTAAGTTTTTGTTTCTGAAGCTTTTTTGCTGTCAAAAAATAGAAACAAAACCATCGTCACAACTTCATCTTACCTTTGCACACCTGCCATGAAGCATCCCTATCACCGGCCCTCGTTGCGGGTGGTTGAGATACATAGACGCCGCTCGCCAGTGTTTTTCGTGGGGCTCATTTGGATGCCCCTGACCTTTTGAAAACAGGATGGCTTCCATGTTGAAAATGACCCTGAGCGCGCTGATCGTCGGCGCAACCGCTCTTACCGGCACAGTTGCCCTTGCCGATTGGCGCGAAGACGTTCCGGTGTTCCGCGTCGGTATTCTTGGCGGTGAAAACGAAGCTGATCGCTTGCGCGAGCACAGCTGCCAGAAAGACTATCTGGAAAATATTCTCGGCGTTCCCGTCGAGCTGTTTCCAGCTTCAGATTATGCCGGTGTGATGCAGGGCTTGCTTGCTGGTCAGCTGGAATTTGCCGGTCTGGGTTCAGCTGGCTACGCAGGCATCGTTCTGCAGGAGGAAAATGCTGTTGAGCCACTTTACACCACGCAGCAGGTTGATGGCTCACTCGGCTACTACTCGGTGATGTATGTGCGCTCCGACAGCGACATCACCAGCCTGGAAGAGATGGAAGGCCATTCACTGGCTTTCGCCGATCCAAACTCCACCTCAGGTTATCTGGTCCCCAACGCTGAGTTGAACGAGATGGGCATCAACCCAGACGCTTACTTCTCGCAGACCGGTTTTGGCGGCGGCCACGAACAGGCAGTTATCTCCGTTCTTCAGGGCCAGTACGATGCAGGCGTCACCTGGACGTCCGGTGTCGGTGATATTTCTGAAGGCTTCTCGCGCGGAAACCTGCGCTCGATGGTCGACAAAGACCTTTTGGACATGGATGACATCCGCATCATCTGGCAGTCGAACCTGATCACAAACGGCCCGCGCGTTATCCGTCAGGATGTGCCTGAAGAGCTGAAGTCGCTGGTGATGGGCGCCATGATGCGCCTGCAGTCTGTGGATCGTGATTGCTACGATGCCATCAATGACGGTGAATCGATGAGCTATTATCCCATCGATCACGAGTTCTATCTGCCGATCATCAACATGCGTCGCCAGCTGGCTGGCGTTCGCTAAGCTGACCCCATGATTAGGGGCCGAGCCTGAAAAGGTTCGGCCCTTTTTCGTTCACGCAGACTGCCCCCGCTATCTCCCCCCTCCCTTCTTTTTCTATCTGCAGCCGGAGCCCAAACCATGCTTGAGATCAAAGGCCTGTCGAAGCATTTCGCCGCCACCAAAGCGGTTGATGATGTGACTGTGAGCATCCCTGACGGTCAGATGGTCGGCATTATTGGCCGATCAGGCGCTGGCAAATCCACGCTGCTGCGGATGCTGAACCGCCTGGCTGACCCAACCGGCGGGCAGATTGTTTTCAAGGAACGTGATGTTGCTAAGATCAAAGGGCGCGAGCTGCTCAAATGGCGCTCTGAATGCGCCATGATCTTTCAGCAGTTCAATCTGGTGGGCCGTTTGGACGTCATCACCAATGTGCTTACCGGGCGTATGTACCATCACGGTTTCGCCTCCTCGATGTTGAAGGCGTACTCCCCAGCCGAACGGGCTTTTGCCATCCACGCCCTTGATCGTCTGACCATGGCGCACACTGCAACGCAGCGCGCCGATACACTTTCTGGCGGTCAGCAGCAGCGCGTTGCCATCGCACGTGCGCTGGTTCAGGAGCCCAAAATTTTGCTCGCCGATGAGCCCATCGCCTCGCTTGATCCGATGAATGCCAAAGTGGTGATGGATGCGCTGCGCGCCATCAACCAGGAAGATCAGATCACTGTGGTCTGCAATCTGCACACGCTCGACACGGCGCGGCGCTATTGCGACCGTGTGATCGGTATGGCTGCTGGCAAGGTGGTGTTTGACGGCAAAGCCGAAGACCTCACCATGGATGTGGCGCGCGAGATTTACGGTGCTGATCTCAGCGATTTCACCGAGGAAATGACCTCGACGGACATCAGCGCGCTGGGCAAGCCGATCCCGCCCACGGCAGTCGATGGACAAGCGCTCGCGTCCTAAGGAGCGGCCAGACTTCCCCTCAACATACCAAGAGCTTGTGCCCATGGCCGTCACCACCGACACCAATCTGAACGATATGGGGCACCGAGAAGACCCGGTGTCTATCTACGAGAAGCACCGCAAGGAGCTTGCCCGTGCAAAGATCGGGCAGAACCTATTGCTTGGCGCTCTGTTTCTTGGCTTGCTGGTTTTCTCGGTTGTTACGTCACAGTTTTATCCAGAGCGCTTGGCTCAGGCTGGTTCGAGAGTTTTTGAATATTTCGGCACCATCATGCCAAGCCTGGAATGGGACAAACTGTTCTTGGGGCGAGACGATGAAGGTCGGGCTGTCGAAGGCTCATTGACCTTCTGGTACACCGATTTCGGCAAGTACATGGCGCTGATCTGGGAAACGATCCTGATGGCGATCACCGCCACGATCCTGGGAACCGCCGGTGCCTTGGCGCTTTGCTTTGCTGGCTCGCGCAACCTTATCAAGAACTCTTGGATCTACTTCTTCGCTCGCCGTTTCATGGAAATCTGCCGCGGCGTGCCAGAGATTCTGATCGCTTTGGTGTTTGTGTTTGCCTTTGGCATCGGACCTTTGGCTGGCATCTTGGCGATTGCCATCCACTCCACCGGTGCTCTTGGAAAGCTGTTTGCCGAGGTGAACGAAAATGTTTCGCAGCGACCCATTGATGGCATTCGCGGTGTTGGCGGTAATTGGTTTGAACAAATGCGTTACGGCGTGCTGCCGCAGGTGCTACCGAACTTTGTTAGCTACGGTCTTCTGCGTTTTGAAATCAATGTGCGCGCCTCGTCCATCATTGGCTTCGTCGGCGCCGGTGGCATTGGCCAGGAGCTGAACCGGGTTATCTCCTTCTACTCCGATGACCGGGTGCTTGCTGTGCTGATCTTGGTAGTGCTGACGGTGACCATCATCGACCTCATCTCTGAACGTCTGCGCATGTACTTCATCGGTAAGGAGCAGCTCTGATGGCGACCACCACCGTTTCGGCGCCTGTGCGCACATTGTCTGACCTTTCCGCTGGTGATGTAGAAGCAGCGCGGGCCGACAATCCTGATGCTTTTGGCAACACAGGGCGCTCATTGCTTGTCTATGGCGTTTGGGCTTCGGTGTTTGTCTACCTGGTGTTTGCGTTTTGGTATTTCGACTTTGCGCGGATGTTTCAGCCGTCGGAGAACGCGCAGCGACTGCTTGCCGCCATGTTCCGCTGGCAGGACATGGAAACCTGGCAGTATGGCAATATTTATCGCGGCATCGCTGAGACGCTCGCCATGGCCTTTTTGGGCACGTTCCTTGCCTCACTTGTGGCGCTGGTTATCGGCTTTCTTGCTGCCCGAAACATCGTGCGCATTCCAATCTTCCGCCACACAGTGCGGCGCATCCTAGATGTGTTTCGAGGCATTGATCAGCTTGTCTGGGCACTGGTGTTTGTGCGTGCGGTTGGGCTGGGCCCGCTGGCCGGTGTGTTGGCGATCTTCATTTCCGACATCGGCACTCTGTCAAAGCTCTATTCGGAAGCGATTGAAAACATCGACCGCAAGCAGGTTGAGGGCGTGAAAGCAACCGGGGCTGGTCCCGTGCGCACCATACGGTTCGGCATCCTGCCACAAGTGCTTCCAGTGTTTCTTTCCCAGTCGCTCTACTTCCTGGAATCCAACACGCGCTCAGCCACCATATTGGGCATTGTCGGGGCCGGTGGCATCGGGATGATTATCATCGAGCGCTTCCGTGCGACGCTTTATGACCAGGTGGTTTTTGTCGTGATCAACGTGCTGATTTTGGTTGCCATCATAGACTGGGTTTCGAAGAAAATCCGGATGAAGTTCATCGGTGAAGTTGGGCACTAAGTCCAGCCATCAGCTTCCGGGCGCTCCCATAGTGTGCGCTCTCAGAGTGCTCTGATCTCGATTCCATCGGCTCGCTCGTACAGCCCAATCTGCTCCTTTACACAGCCTAATAACGCCCTGATTCCAAACGAATAAATATGGCTATCGTATAATGTAGGACATTATCCTTGATATTGTCGGACATTAAATATACGGTGCTGCGGGCTAAGGATATTGGAACAGCGCTGTGGCATCTCATTTGCCTTCTCAATCAACACCGGAAGCTTCGTCCGCGTACGATGTGCTGGATGTCCTGCCAGCGAACAGCACCAGCCGTGATGTGCTCGATGCGCTGTCTCGGATGATTGAGAAAGAAGAGCTGAAGATCGGCGACCGGCTTCCACCGGAAATCGAAATCGCCCGCCAGTTGGGCATTGGCCGAGCCAAAGTTCGTGAGGCGCTTACCTCCTGGCAGAACATGGGCATCGTCACCCGCAACAAGAAGGCGGGCACACGGTTGGCCGCCGAAGTGTCGTCCAACGCTATCCATTTGCCCGTTACTCTTAAACTGGAAGCAGAAAGCTTGTTGCGCACGCACGCGGTGCGCCGTCCACTTGAGCTGGAAACAACGCGTTTGGCAGCTCGACATGCAAGCCGCCAGGAACGCCTGCTGATTGAAGCACGCGCTGCTGAACTGATGGCTGTTTTCCAGGCTGGTGAAGATTGGCGCGCCGCTGATTATCAGTTTCACGCGGCTATCCATGCAGCATGTGGCAACCCCTTGTTTGGGCAGTTTATTCTGCAGATCCAGCAGGGTTTCCATGAGGTCTATGAAGCCCCGTTCGGGCAGCCGCACTTGGGTGCAGCCAGCATTCCTCTGCATGCCCCTCTGGCTGAGGCCGTGGTTGCGGGTGAAGAGGCGCAGGCTGTCCGGCTTCTCACCGAGATCATGGACATGGTGGAAACCGAAATTCGTCAGGTGATGGAGACACAGGATGTCTGACACACCGGATATGGCAACGCTGTTGGCCGCGATCTTGCCGGACACCAACGGCTCGGTAACGCCGCCAATCGTGCAATCATCGCTGTTTTCCTTCGACAGTTTTGAAGCCTTTGAGGCTCGCATGGCTGGCAACAGCGACGCGGCAATCTACACGCGGGTTCAAAACCCAACTGTTGCCGCTTTTGAAAATTTGATGGCCCAATCCGAAGCTGGTGAAGAGGCCGTCGGTTTTGCATCAGGCATGGCCGCCATCGCATCAACATTGCTTGCCTTTGTGAAACCAGGCGACCGGATCGCGTGCTGCGAGCACGTTTACCCCGACACCTTTCGATTCATGGAGCGGCTTTTGCGTCCTTTTGGCGTAGAGGTTTCCTATCACAGCGCCCGGCAATTTGCCGATAACCCTAATCTGCTGCGCGGTGTGACGGTGGCCTATTTGGAAAGTCCCAGCTCGATCATGTTCGAGCCTATGGACCTGCCGCGTGTGGCCGACCATGCGCGCCGCCATGGGGTGGTCACCATGATCGACAATTCATGGGCAAGCCCTGTTTTCCAGAAGCCTTTGACGCTTGGCATCGATATCGTTTTGCATTCGGCCTCGAAATACATTTCGGGCCATTCGGACACGGTTGCGGGTGTGGCGGTTGCCTCCCAGCCTCACATCGCCCGCATCCGTGATCTGACCCTTCCGCTTCTGGGCGCCAAGCTCGCGCCGTTTGAAGCTTTCCTGCTGACGCGGGGCCTGCGCACTTTGTCGGCGCGCATGAAGCATCATGAAGCGTCGGCCAACCTGTTTGTCGATCGGCTTGCCACCATGCCCCAGGTGGTGCGGGTGCACAGCCCTGGCGCCAATACGGTGCCAGGCCTTACCGGGCGTAGTGGCCTGATGTCGATTGAGTTCGATGAAACAGTCGATATCCCTGCCTTTGCCAATGCGCTCACCCTGTTCCGCCTGGGTGTGAGTTGGGGCGGCTTTGAAAGCCTCATCCTACCGGCGCGTGTCGCCTTGGCGCAGGCTGGCGAGCAAAACTCTCTGCAAAAATTTGGTGTCTCTCCCAACCTGGTTCGACTGAGCCTTGGTTTGGAGGATGCCGAAGACCTCTGGGCGGATTTCATCAACGCCTTGGGTCAAAGCGCGGCCTGATCAGGCACCAAGACGCTGAAGTGTACAACTGGAGAAGGAAACGACGATGAAAACGACATTTCTCAAGACCCTGCTATTGGGGGCTGGCACCGCCGCCCTGATGGCAGTTGGTCCAGCCCAGGCCGATACGACATTGCGCCTGGTGGAAGTAATCACCAGTCCAGAACGCACTGCGGTTCTGGAAGAGCTCGTGGCGCAGTATGAAGCTGAGAATGAAGGCGTGACCGTCGAGATCACCAGCCTTCCCTGGGGCCAGGCCTTTGAAACCCTGGCGACGATGGTCGCCGGCGGCGACATCCCCGATGTGGTGGAGATGCCCGACACGTGGGCGGCGCTCTATGCCGGTTCTGATCGCTTGGCGAGCCTTGAAGAGCATATAGCCGACTGGGAACATGGCGGCACGCTGACCGACAAAACGCTCGCCATGGGCCGTCAGGCTGGTGAAGCATACATGATCCCTTACGGGTTCTATTTGCGCGCCATGTTCTACAACCGCAACCTGTTGGCCGAAGCTGGCGTGGAAAGCCCTCCAGGCACCATGGAAGAATTCATGGCTGCTGCCGCGGCTGTGTCTGAGCTGGACGGCAAGTCAGGCTACTGTCTGCGTGGCGGGCCCGGTGGTACCAATGGTTGGATCATGATGGCGGCCGCGATGAACGGCACCAATGAGTTCTTCACCGAAGATGGCCAAAGCCGGATCAACGAGCCGGGCTCTGTGGAAGGCATCCAGTTCTTGCTGGACCTCTACCAAAATGGTTATGCGCCGCGCGATGCGGTCAATTGGGGCTTTAACGAGATTGTTGCCGGTTTCTATTCAGGCACCTGTGCGTTCCTTGATCAGGACCCTGATGCGCTTATTGCCATCGCCGAGCGGATGGATGCTGACGATTTTGCGGTTATGCCGATGCCGGTTGGTCCATCCGGCCAGGCGTTCCCAACCATCGGCTTTGCTGGCTGGTCGATCTTCAACACCACCGAACATGAAGATGAAGCCTGGGATTTGGTTGCTTCGCTTTCCAGTCCACAGGCCAATTCGGTTTGGGCGCAGCGTGTTGGCGTGATCCCCATCCATGAGGGTGCTGATCAAGACCCATACTTCCAGACTGATCAGTTCTCCGGCTGGTTTGATACGCTCAATGGCGAGCAGTACATTCCAACGGTGATGCCGACCTTCCTGGAAGAATGGGGCTTTTTCGCCAGCACCATTTTGCTGGAAACCAGCCAGGAGGCCTTGCTTGGCCAGCGCAGTGCGCAGGATTTGGCGGACGAATGGGCTGAGTTCTTGAACGAAGCTTACGCTGATTGGCAAGCAGACCAGTGAGCGCTCGCTCTCACAAGACTGTCGTTCCCGGGGCACCCCGGGCACGACGCTCCCTGTACTGGCAGTACATGGTTGAGCCCTTTGTTTATATCTCGCCGGCGGTGTTGCTGATTGGCTCGGTGATCCTGATCCCGCTGATCATTGGGATATCCTATTCGTTCCAATCCATTGAGTTGCTCAATCCGTTTCAAACCGGCTGGATCGGGTTGGAGAACTACGCTGATCTTTGGACGGACCGTAAGTTCTGGATCGCGCTGGAAAACACCTTCTGGTGGACCTTTTGGTCGGTCAGCTTTCAGTTCTTGCTTGGGCTTGGCCTGGCGCTGCTACTCAACACCCAGTTTTTCGGCAAACGACTGTTTCAGGCGTTGGTGTTCTTGCCCTGGGCGGTGCCAACCTTTTTGTCAGCGCTGACCTGGTCCTGGCTTTTCAATCCAACAATCGGCCCTTTGCCGCATTGGATGGCAGCGCTCGGTATCCTCTCTGAGCCTTACAATATTATGGGCGATCCGGACCTTGCGTTGTGGGGGCCTATCGTTGCCAACATTTGGTTCGGCGTTCCGTTTTTTGCCATCACCCTACTGGCAGCCCTGCAATCCATTCCTGGCGAGCTTTATGAGGCCGCCGAAATTGACGGCGCTTCGGCGTGGCAAAGCTTCACCAAAATCACGCTTCCCTTTCTTGCGCCGATGATCGCCATCACGGTGATGCTGCGCACCATCTGGATCGCGAATTTCGCTGACCTGATTTTCGTGATGACCGGCGGCGGACCAGCCAACTCCACGCAGATCCTCTCAACCTATGTTTTCACAACGGCATTCCGACGGCTGGACTTTGGCTACGCCTCGACAATTGCAGTCGTCCTTCTGGTGATCTTGCTGGTCTACGCGATTTTCGTGCTGTGGCTGCGCAAAAAGCTGGTCAAGATTTAGGGGCGAACCATGACACGTACGGGACCCAATCCGGCACTCTTGGTTGGCAAATATGCCGCCTTACTTGCCTATCTGATTTTTGCGCTTTTTCCGCTCTATTGGCTGGTCAAGATTGCGCTGACGCCGGACCGCTTGATCTTCACAGAAGGCACGCAATTGTGGCCTTCACGGGTGACGCTGGACAATTTCAATACAGTGATTTTCCAGACCGATTTCATGGCGTTTTTTGGCAACTCGCTGTTCGTCTCGCTGGGCACCGCTGCGATCACGACGGTCATCGCCGCCGGAGCAGGCTATGCGTTTTCGCGCTTTGTGTTCGCGGGCAAGCGGATCATCATTGCGATCATGCTGATCACTCAGATGTTCCCACTGCTGATGATCATCGCACCGATCTATAAGATCGTTGCCGCGCTTGGTCTTCTCAACTCGCTGACATCGCTGATCATCGTCTACACGGCCTTTAACATCGCCTTTGCCACGTTCCTGATGCAGTCGTTCTTTGACGGCATTCCCAAGGATTTGGAAGAGGCGGCCATGATGGACGGATGCACGCGGTTTCAGGCGCTGCGCAAGGTGATTTTCCCGCTGACCCTGCCAGGCCTTGGCGCAACGCTGGGCTTTGTTTTTACCGCCGCCTGGTCGGAACTCTTGTTCGCGCTCATGCTGATTTCTGACAATGACTCCATGACGTTTCCGGTCGGCCTGCTCACCTTCGTGTCGCGGTTCTCCGTTGATTGGGGGCAGATGATGGCGGCAGGCTCGCTGGCGCTCATTCCCAGCTGTCTCTTCTTCATTTTCATCCAACGCTACCTTGTTCAGGGCCTGACTTCGGGCGCCGTCAAAGGATAGGAGGCCAAATCATGGCGCGTATCGAGCTTAAGAACATTGGCAAGCACTACGGACCGGTGGAGGTTCTGCGTGACATCAATCTGCAAATCGACGATGGCGAGTTCATCGTTCTGGTTGGCCCTTCCGGCTGCGGTAAGTCCACGCTCTTGCGAATGATTGCAGGGCTGGAGCCAATCACGGCAGGAGATTTTTTCATCGATGGCGAGCGCATGAATGATGTGCGCCCGCGCGACCGCGACATCGCCATGGTGTTTCAGTCTTATGCGCTCTACCCGCACATGGATGTTGCGCGAAACATGGGTTTTTCGATGGAGATCCGCAAAGAGCCGGTGGAAGAGAAGAACAGCCGTGTTGCAAAGGCCGCCAAAACGCTTGGCCTGAAACCCTTGATGGCGCGCTTGCCCAAAGCCTTGTCCGGCGGGCAACGCCAGCGCGTGGCCATGGGCCGGGCGATCATTCGTGATCCGCGCGCCTTCCTGTTTGATGAGCCGCTCTCCAATCTCGATGCCGCGCTGCGCGTAGACATGCGCTTGGAGATTGCCCGCCTTCACCAGCGGCTCGGGTCCACCATGGTGTATGTGACGCATGATCAAGTGGAGGCGCTCACGCTGGCTGACCGGATCGTGGTGCTTGATGGTGGTGATATCCAGCAGGTTGGCAGTCCGCTTGATCTCTACGAGCGACCTGCCAACAAGTTCGTTGCCCAGTTCATTGGCTCACCGACCATGAACGTCATTCCCGTTGTCGGCGAGGCGCACGGTGTGAAGCTCTTCAACGGAACATCCATTCCGTTGCCTGGTGTTCCCAATTGCAAGCAAGCCGCCGAACTTGGCATTCGTCCTGAACATATCGACCTGCTTGACCTTGGTCGTGGCGACCTCAACGCCACAGCAGAGCTTGTGGAACATCTCGGCTCAGATACAAATGTGTATGTGAAAGTCAAAGATTTGGGGCAGTTGATGGTTCGAAAACACGGCAATATACCCGCCAAGCCAGGCGATCGCTTCGGTTTGCGCATTCAACCGCACAATGCCCATCTGTTCGCGGCGGACGGTACTGCTTTTCCAAACGCGATGGCGCAGGCGGCTTAAGATGGCAAGCGCGAACACCATTCGTCAGGCATTGGAGAAAAAAACGCTCTGGCTGTCATCCTGGATGATCCACCACGCGAACAATGTGCGCACAAAGGGTCGGATCAAGGTTGGCGGGCACCAGGCTTCTTCAGCTTCGATGAACGCCATGTTGAACGCGCTTTACTTCGACGTTTTGCGGCCCGAAGACAGGGTGGCGGTGAAACCGCATGCCAGTCCGGTGTTTCACGCAATCCAGTATCTGCTCGGCAATCAAACGCGCCAACAGCTGGAAGATTTCCGCGCGTTTGGCGGCGCCCAACCCTATCCCTCGCGCACCAAAGACCAGGATGATGTCGATTTCTCAACGGGTTCTGTTGGGATGGGCGTGGCGATGACGGCCTTTGCCAGCATGACCCAGGATTATCTGGCCGGGCATGGTTGGCTGGACCATCCAAAGGGGCGGATGATCGCCCTGGTCGGGGATGCGGAGCTGGATGAAGGCAACATTTATGAGGCGCTGCTTGAAGGTGCCAAGCACGATCTGCGCAATTGTTGGTGGGTGATTGACTACAATCGACAGTCGCTTGATGGCGTGGTCAGTGAAGGGCTGAACGCTCGTTTCCGCGATATTTTCGTTGCCAGCGGTTGGGACGTGATCGAGCTGAAATATGGCTCACTCATGCAAGCAGCTTTTGAGCGACCTGGCGGCAGGCAACTGCGCGAATGGATCGACAGTTGTGACAATGGGCTTTATTCAGCGCTGACTTTCAAGGGCGGGGCGGCCTGGCGCGAGCAATTGGAAGCTGACTTTATCGGCGACAATGAAGCGCTGGCTCTGATTGCCGATTACGATGATGCGCAACTGTCAGACCTGATGGGCAATCTGGCCGGACATGACGCGGCGATGATCGCTGAGACGATGAATGCCATCGATCATGATCGCCCGGTCTGCTTCATTTGCTACACGATCAAAGGCCATGGTCTGCCGCTCGCTGGTCACAAGGACAATCATGCTGGCATCATGACGACCGCGCAGATTGAAGGCTTGCGGTCTGACATGGGCATCGAACCAGGCAGTGAATGGGAGCCGATGGCCGGTATGGCTGTCGCTTCTGATGATGTGCAGGCTTTTCTGGACTCTGTGCCCTTCAATGCTAAAGGTTCGCGCCGCTACAGCGCTACGCCGGTGCCGACGGGCGGCGACATTGCGCCACGGATCAAAGATACGACCTCAACGCAGGAAGCGTTTGGCCAGATTTTGCATGCCATCGCATCGGATGCCCCCGATCTTGCAGAGCGGATTGTCACTACGTCACCGGACGTTTCGGTGTCCACAAATCTCGGGCCCTGGATCAACAAAACCGGTCTGTTTGCGAAGACTGATCAGCCCGATGTTTTTCGCGATCAATCGGTGCCCTCGGTGCAGAAATGGCGTCGCCATACTGGTGGCCGCCATGTTGAGCTGGGTATTGCCGAAAACAACCTGTTCACCTTTTTGGGTGCGCTTGGCTTGTCACACTCGCTGTTTGGCCAGCGCTTGCTGCCGGTCGGTACGGTCTATGATCCGTTTATCTGCCGCGGCCTCGATGCGCTCAACTACGCCTGCTATCAGGATGCTCGGTTCATGCTGGCAGCGACGCCCTCGGGTGTGTCGCTCAGCCATGAAGGCGGTGCGCATCAGTCCATCTCCACACCGCTGATCGGGATGGCGCAGGATGGTCTTGCGACCTTCGAGCCCGCCTTTGCCGATGAGCTGGAAGTGATCATGCGCTGGGGCTTTGAGTATATGCAGCGCAACCAACCAGACGCGAAGCCGGAAGCCAATTGGCTGCGCGATGAAAAAGGCGGATCAATCTACCTGCGGCTTTCCACCGTGCCGGTGGAACAGATAGACCGGTCTTCGATTGGCGAGAGCTTTGCGCAGCAGGTGATCGACGGCGGCTACTGGCTGCGACGGCCTGAGCCTGGCACGCGTGTTGCCATTGCGTACACTGGCGTTGTTGCGCCCGAAGCCATCCAAGCAGCAGGACTGTTGTCAGAGTCGATGCGCGGCATTGGCGTGCTCGCGATTACATCCGCTGACCGGCTGAACGCTGGCTGGCAGGCGGCTGAACGCGCACGGCAACGCGGCGACAGTGCTGCACGCTCAGTGCTTGAAAGGCTACTGGATGATCTTCCCAGGGATGCCGGGCTCGTTACCGTGACAGACGCGCACCCCGCCGCGCTTTCTTGGATCGGCGGCGTTCATGGCCACCGTGTGAAGTCGCTGGGCGTGGAGCATTTCGGCCAAGCCGGCACGGTGGAAGATGTCTACCATCTGCACGGGCTGGATGCGAACGCAATCATGCATGCTGCTCAGGCCTTGATGGGCGGTCGCGCCCCGCATTACCTGGCGATGCTGGCTTAGGTTGAGAACTCATGTTCCTGGTGCGTTTGACCGGGCCACCAGCCCGCTATGCACCCAAAGCTCGCCCGGCTCTAAGCCATTTCAGACGCCAAATGCATCAAGAATATGAGTCCACAACCCAGCTGTTTGATCCCGGGTTTTGGTAGTGCAGTCTTTTCCCATGCATGGAAGGAGGCACTATGGGACAGGTTCTTCATGGGAGCACCGCAACGACAGAGGCGGTCCGTCCATTGCCCGACAGGCAATCGCGAAGCGAATGCCGAGAGGGAGCAATACAAAATAGTCAAGAGAGCCTGAGGGGGCTCTCAAAGCGGTAAGGGATCAATCAGAAGACAGTTGCCAATTGAAGTTGAAGGGGACCGTGGCCCCGGTGGGGCCGCATAAACCCCGCAAACGCGGACGTCGACATCTGACTGAAGACCGGTCCGCAAGAGCCGCGCTCAAGCCTCCTGTCGATTGAAGATGAGGCGATCATCGTTGCCTTTCGGTGGCACACTCTCTTGCCTCTGTGATTGTCTGTACGCGCTTCAGCCAGAGCCTGTCCTCGGGCAGGCAAAGCCCGACCTGGGGGATCCCACACTTAACGTGATCATCACTGCGCCGGTGTTTGCAACGCCATGGCTTCAGCCGGCTTCCCAATGTCGATGGGAACAAACCTGCCAAGAAGACGTTCAAGACGTATCCTATTGGCTACTTCCACATAGACATCGACGAGGTTCGCACTGCAGAAGGCAAACTCTACCTTTATGTCGCCATCGACCGGACCTCGAAGTTCGCCTTCGTGTAAGTGGTCAGGAAGACACTCAGTGGCCTGACTCCATACGAATACATCTGCAAAAAGTGGACAATCGAGCCGCAACGATTCAGGCTCAATCCAATCCATCAAATGCCGGGAATGAATAGGTCGCCGAGCAGATCGGCACGCCGCTCGATGTTTATGAGAAGCCCGACACGCTGTTTGCCGCCCAGTTCATCGGCAGCCCGTCGATGAACCTTTTGTCGGCAACGGTTGCCGGTAAGGTGATCCGGCTCGGTGATATCGAGCTTGGCCAACGTGATTTGCCGGACAGTCCGGTACAGCTCGGCATTCGCCCCGAGCATGTTTCCATTGCTGATGACGGTCCGCTTACCTTGCGCGTGTCGCTTGCCGAGCCGTTAGGCGCCAACACGCTTTTGCATGGCAATCTTGTGGGCAGCGGCGAGGCGTTCACCGCGGCGGTATCAGGTGTGTATCGCGTGAGCGGGCACAATGAAGAGGTGAAGCTGACGCCTGATCCAGCCTACCTGCACCTCTTCGATCCGGAGACGGGAAAACGCCTGGTTTAGAGCGTGACTGGCTGGCCGGTGCGGATGCTTTCATCGGCAGCCAGGCAAATGCGCAGGGATGAGACGGCGTCGCTCATGTGGCGCGTCAGATCTTGGTCATTGGCGATGGCGTTGGCGACATAACGCTGCTCGGCATCGCAAAGATCCTGATGACCGGGTTCATCCGGCAATTCGATCCACTGGTCACCAGGAGGCTCGCCTCCCGGTCGGTGCACCAAAAGCCCACCAACTTTGGTGTGGCCATCGATGTCGGTGGAGGCGCCCTTGTCCTTGTCAGTGATGGAGACCGAGCCGTTGGGGCTGACTATGTCTTTCACGAAGAAGGCTGTCTCCGACATCATCGGTCCCCAGCCAGCTTCATACCAGCCGACGGAACCATCCTCAAAAACCACCTGCAACTGGCCGTAATTGTACATGTCAGCTGCGATCTCATCGGAGAGGCGCAGGCCCATGCCCTGCACGCGCACAGGTTTGGCATCGGTCACCTGACACATGACATCGACATAGTGTACGCCACAATCGACCAGCGGTGAGGTGGTTTGCATCAGTGCTTTATGGATATCCCATTGCTCGCCGGTGGATTGCTGGTTGAGGTTCATGCGGAACACATAAGGCCCGCCAAGACCGCGCGCTTCTTCGATCATCTGCGTCCAGGAGGGATGGTGGCGCAAGATGTAGCCAACCACCAGTTTACGGCTAAGGCGCTGCGCGGTCTCCACCGCCTTCTGGGCATCAGAGACAGTCGTCGCCAATGGCTTTTCGACAAAAACATGCGCGCCGGCTTCCATGGCTTGGATCGCCAGCGCGGCATGACTGTCGGAATAAGTCGCGATCACCACAAGATCAGGCTTGAGGGCCAAACCTTGCTCGATGCTGCTGAGCAGGGGATAGGCCTGAAGCGCCTGCGGAAGCGCGCGCGGCGAGCGGTTCACCAGGCCGACAATCTGGGAGTTTTCCAGACCATGATGGGCAAGCGCATGGCTTTGGCCCATCTGGCCGAGACCGATCACAAGAACCTTGAGCATGCCCTCTCCACATTGGTTAGGACGGCAGCTTGCGCACACTGCCAATCGTCACCTCTTTGCCTGTGACACGGCTTTCGACAGCGGCAAAGGCCATCGCTAGACTTTGCAGGTTTTCGGCCGCCCCGTTGGAAGGCTCGCGGTCGTCTTCGATGGCGCAAAGAAGCTCACCCATCGCGCCCTGGAACCCATCATTGAACCATTGGCCTTCAAGCTTCGGTCGGGCGATGCCGTCCGGTGTTGTCATGGTGACGGTCTGTTGCCCAAGGTCCGGGCCGTCCGATTGCAGGCTTCCCAAGGTGCCGCCAACAAAGCTGGTGTCGCGGGGGCCATGGGGGATGCCGCCATCAAACACCAGGCTTGCCTGGCCACCGTCGAGCCGCACCAAGGCTTGTGCCAGAAGTGGTACTTTGTTGGCCTGACCTTTTGCATGTGACGCCGTGGCGAAGACGCTTTGCGCCCGATTGCCAACCATGGACGCAATAAAATCAAACCAGTGCACACCGAAATCATAAAGGATCAGATCATCGATTGCATCGAAGGGCGTGCCCGCCGTCCAGCCATGGTCCCAATGGATGGCGATATGCGCCGACAGCACGTCACCGATTAGTCCGGTGCGCACCGCTTCGCGCATGAACGCTTTGTGCGGCGCCCAGCGACCGTTCTGATTGACGGCAAGCTTCACGCCCTTGTCTTGTGCCAGTTTTACCAGGCCTTCTCCCAAATCAAGGTCTGTAACAAAGGGCTTTTGGCTGAGGACATGTTTGCCTGCCTCAAGGGCTGCTTTCATGAACGGTGCGCGGTGCTCAGGATGCAGCGTGATGTCCACAACGTCGATGTCGGAATTGGCAAGGATCGCCCGCCAATCGTCCTCGATGCGGGCATCAGGACAGTATTCAGCGGCCTTCTGCTCGGCTTTGGAGCGTGTGCGATTCCATAGCGCCGCAACCTCCCAGCCAGCCGCGCGATAGGCATCCAGGTGGCTGGCTGAAATACCGCCTGTTCCAATCATGCCGATTTTGGGTCGATAGGATTTTGGCATAGGTGGGCGGTAGGAAACCTCCGGCGCTGCGATCTCCGGCAGCTCGACCGATTTCAGCGCATAGGTGTCGGTATCGGCGGCATCGCCACCGACTTGCTCTTCACTCACGAAACCAACTCCAGCGTGCGTTTTTCGCTCGCCGACTGAGCTGCGGTGTCCACAATGCGCTGGGCTGTCAGACAAAGCTCAGGGTTCAGCGGCCCGCCGACCTTCTCGCCCCGGTCGATGCAGCCAAGCACGTACTCAATCGCGTTGCTCGCGCCCGCCGGTAGCGGGTCGGCTTGGATGTCGTGGCGCTCTGGCCTTGCGCGTGTTTGAACGGTCACATGGCTGGCGTAGTCGGGGCTGGAGATCGTTCCGTCGGTGCCAACAAAGACGAAGCCGCAGGTTGGCTGCGGCTGGATCATCCACGGGTCAGTGAATGTGCCCCAACGAGTTTCCATCTTGGAGAGCCCCTTGGCATAGCGGCAGACCGTGATGGAGTGCTGATCGACCTCGATGTCGGGCGCCTCATCCACCGTGCAGGCCACCTCCAACGGCGCTTCGCCGTCCATATACCAGGTGCCGAGCGTTGCGCCGTAGCCGAGATAATCAAGCAGGGAACCGCCGCCGGAGGCTTTTGTGTACCACCAGCTGCCGGGCTTTTGGCGTTCCACCTCTTCGGCCGTGACCTCCACTTTGTCGGCAAGGTGATAGAGCGGGCCACGGTTGCCGTCGTAGAAATGAACTTCGCGTAAGCTCCCGATCATGCCTTCATCAATCAAGCGCTTGGCGGTGACATGGCTTTCGACCCAACGCAGCGGCCAATTGATGGCCATCTGTTTGCCGGTGCCCTCCATGGCTTTCATCATGCGGCGGGCATCCTCGACAGAGGCTGCAAAGGGCTTTTCGACGAACAGGTGCACGCCGTGGGGTGCAAGGCGCTCGGTGTAGTCGGCATGGTCCGCCGTGGCAGAGCAGAGGATCGCCATGTCGTAAGGGCCAGCCGCCATGCAGACATCAAAGTCGGTGAAGACACGATCATCGGGAACGTTGAAGTTGGCGATTACTCCTTGCATGGCCGACCGATCTGAATCGAAGATGCCGGCGATCTGCGCATCCGGATGCTCCTGCACAAGGCGCAGCAAATCGCCCATGTGCATATGATCGAAACTGATGCCAACGATGCGAAATTTGGCCATGATAACCTCCTTCTAACGGCTGTCGGTCAGGCGCACGTAAAGGGCCGTGACGCCAAGAATGATCAATCCAAACAGGGCGATGCGCGCGCCTTCGGGCATCTGCAACAGGGTGAGCAGAGTGCCGAGTACCGTCAAGATCAGTGCCCCAACAATGGCGCCGGCATAGCTGCCACGCCCACCAAAGATCGAGGTGCCACCGATCACGGCTGCCGCCGCTGAGGGGAGCAGAAGCGGGTTGGCCAGCGACAGCGACGGTGCGCGGATCATGCCAACGTAAAGAAGTCCGGTGATGCCTGCGATCAGGCCGACAAGCGCATAAAGCGCCATGAAAACCTGCCAACTGCGCACACCCGATAGCTTGGTGGCGTTCTCATTGGAGCCGATAGCATAAAGCAGGCGCCCGAACCCGGTATAACGCAGGCCGAGCAGGATGATCGCGGCAAAAGGGATGAACAGGAAAAGCCCGTTGGGAAGTCCGGCGGTGCGCCCTGTGCCGAGCCATTCCAGAAAGTCTGGGATGTCTGACCCCGTGTTGATCACAAAGCGCTGGTAGACCTGCAAACAACCGGTTGCGATGAGGCCGGTGCCAAGTGTCATGATCAGCGGATGCACCCGCGCCACGCCGACCCCAAAACCGTTAACGAGACCGACAAGAACTGCCGCGCCAAGGGCGATGACCACACCGGCAAAGGGGCCGTAGATCGGTGTGATTGAGGCGACGACAAAGGCCGACACGGTGGCCACCACGGCTGCCGACAGATCGATGCCAGCGGTCAGCATGGTGAGCATCTGACAGGCGGCGAGCATCGCCAATGGAATGGCGAACTTGATCGTGTTGCCGAACCAGAAGGGCGAGATGATGCCAGGACGCATGATCTCCAAAACGCCCACCAGCGCTAAAAGCAGGATGATCAGCGGGATGACAGGATTGTCGCCGAGGAAGCGCCCGATGCGCACCAGGGCGGGGACTTGGTCCTCTTGGGCGGGATGCACTTGATCGCTCACGCTCATGCTTTGTTTCTCCGCATCACGAGGAACGCACCGAACATCACCACAGCGACCATGATGGTGCCCTCCACGATGGTGGTCACATTGGGGTCGACGGCGGCGAGGGTTAGAATGGTGCGGATGATCCGCAAAATGAAGACCGCGATGATCGGTCCGAGCAGGCCGCCAATGCCGCCACCGAGAACCACGCCACCCAGCACGACCGCCGCCACCGATGCCAACAGGTAGGGGCCGGGCACCGGCTCGCCAATGCCGGTGAGCATGATCAGGCTGAGGCCGCCCATGGCGCAGAAAAGGCCACAAACACCGTAGGCGGCCACCTTAGTCCAACCGACAGCCACCCCCGAGCGGAAGGCTGCTAGTTCATCCGAACCCACCGCGTAAATAGAAAGGCCGAGCTTGGAGCGTTTCAGCGGTATCCAGACCAGCGCCACCGCAATGGCCATCACGATCAGCGCCTTGGGCACCCAGAACAGGAGCGTGCCGGCAATGCTGTCTTCCAGCCAATCATGCACCGTGCCGCCAGGCGCATTGAGGATGAGCAGCGCGGTGCCCTCCCAGACGAAGAGCATGGCGAGCGTCACAACGATGTCTGGAACGCGGGTGAGCACGATTAGACCGCCATTGATCATGCCCATGCCAAGGCCGATCAAAAGCGTGATGGCGACCGCCGGGACCGCGCCCATAGACTGCATGAGCACCGCCGCGGTGACCGCACAGACCGCCATGATGGAGGCGACCGAAAGGTCTATGCCACCAACAATGACCACAACGGCCATCGCTGCAGTGGCAAAAGCAAAGGGCAGGGCGGCGCGCGCGAGACTCTCAAGGCCGGAGGCGCCAAAGCTTGGCTGGATCAGTTTGGTAATGCCAAGCAGAACCAGCAGCAGGGCGAACAGGCCGATGGTCCAAGCGTGTTTTTGGGCAAAGCTCATGGGGCGCCCACCTTTGCCGCGCTCTCCTTTTCCGTCAGGCCGTAGGCGGCACGCATCAAGGTTTGTTCATCGGCATCGGCGGCGTCGATGAGATCAACCACGCGTCCGTTGAAGATCACCAGCGCACGGTCGCAAGCGAGCGGCACCTCCTCCAGCTCCGATGTGTAGTAGAGGATGGCTGCGCCCTGCTCGGCCAATTCGCGGACCAGCGGATAGATCTGGCGTTTGGTGCGCACGTCAATGCCGCGTGTTGGGTCAAAGAGCAGCAGGGTTTCGACGCCCGTCGCAAGCCACCGGCCGATGGTCACTTTCTGCTGATTACCACCGGACAGACGCCGTACTTCGCCTTGGGCGCGGGTATCAATTTGCAAACGGTCGATGGCAATCCCGACCCGCTCGCGTTCGCGGCGCAGCTTCAGGGGACCCCATGAGCTTGGGCGGGCGGCAAAGGGCAAGGCGATGTTCTCGCGTACCGAGCGTTGGGACAGAAGCGCTTCAGCACGATTGCCCGGCACGAAGGTCAGTCCGGTAGCGATGGCATCGGAGGGATGGGAGAAGGTTTTGGCAGTGCCACCGACAGACAGCGTGCCGCCCGTCGGTTTGGTGAACCCAGACAGCACGTTGAAAAGCTCATCCTGGCCTTGGCCTTCTAGCGCGACGACGCCAAGCACCTCGCCGGGATGGAGGTCAAACGAGACGTCTTGAAGTTTGGGCGCAGCCGCAAGGTTACGGGCCGATAGGCGCGGGGCGCCTTCATTGGCTTGTTTGCTGCTACCAGTTTCCCGGCTGCCAAGATCAAGCTTCGCGCCAAGCATCAATTCAACGACTTTTTCCTCCACGCCAGGCTCAATCTTCAGGTCGCCGACGGTGCGACCGTCCCGTAGCACTGTGGCGCTGTCGCAAAGCTCGGAGATTTCGGTGAAGCGGTGGGAAATGTAGATCACACCGCGGCCTTCATCAGCTTGTGCCCGAACGACGCGCAGCACGCGCTCGACCAAATCGGTGGGCAGGGCGGCTGTCATTTCATCAAGCAGCAGAACGTCGGGTTTGCTAGCCAAGGCACGGGCCAGATCAAGGATGCGCAGCGTTGCCAACGGCAGATCTTTGATCATGTCTGTGAGCGCCAAGCCTTCAATGCCCAGCTCGCTAACCCAATGCTGAAAATCGTCGGCAGGGGTATCGCCAAGGCGCAGATTGTCGGCCACATCCAAGTCTGGGATCAGGGATGGTTCCTGATAGACGGGCACCAAACCGGTGGCGCGCGCCTGGGCTGGCGATCCGACGCGGGCCGGCCTGCCTTGGATCAGCACATGGCCAGTGTCGGGCTTCAACGCGCCGGTCAGAATTTTCACAAAAGTGGACTTGCCCGCGCCGTTGGCGCCCATCAGCGCGACCACCTGGCCGCGAGCGACATGCAGGCTGGCATCGGTGAGCGCTTTGACGGCGCCGAAGCTCTTGGCGACGCCAGTCGCGTCCAAAAGGGCATTGCCCAAAGGGTTTTGGCCAGTGGCGTCCAGCAGGGCCTGATCGGTCATGTGGGGTGGTTCGGTCTTTTGTGCGGGAGAAAAGACCCCCGCCCAAAAGGGCGAGGGTCGATGGTTTTCAATATTTGAGCAGGGCTTACCCAGCTGGCCCTTCGCAGGCGATGATTTGTTCCATGGAGTAGTCGGTCCAGTCTGGGATCGTCACAGACACTGGCCACTCCGGATCAAGGTCCGGGTTTTGCGCCGCCGCGATGATGCCGCGGCCTTCCTGGGTGATGTTCTCCCAAAGCACTGGATTCACCAGAACCGTATTGCTGTCGGGTGCGTCGCCATTCAAGATATCCACGGCTAGCGCGATGCCCGCTCCGCCCACGGACCCTGGATTGGTGACAGCCGCGCCTTGAAGGCCTTCCACTTCGGAGAGATACTGAACGAACCCTGCATTGTCTGCGCCAACGATTGGCACCAGCGGTGCACCAGACTCGGTGAACGCATCAACGATCACATTGTCGATGCCCGAGGTCCAAACGCCATCGAAGGGAATGCCGGTGGCCAGGAAGTCAAACATCTGCTGCTTGCCTTGGTCCTGCTGCCAGCCGGTGAACACTTCATGGATGACATTGATGTCTGGGTATTCAGCCAGCGCCCGTTGGAAACCATTGTCACGATCAGTGTCAGCCGAAACGCCTGCGATGCCGCGCATATAGACAATGTCACCGGAGCCACCGACCTGCTCGAACAGCCATTTGGCGCCGAGATAAGCGTACTCTTCCTGATTGTTGGAGAGAATGTAGGCGCCCTCAGCGGTCACACCTGCATCGACAGCCACAACAACAATGCCTTGTTCAATAGCCGTATCAATAGCTGAGTTCAGCGCTTCGGGGTTGGAGGGGTTGAGCACGATGGCATCAACGCCCGCCTCGATGAGGTTGTTGAGGTCTTCCAGCTGTCCAGCGCTGTCGGTGTTGCGGTGGGCAACGATAAGCCCGGTTACATCCTCTTCCACCGCTGCCTGAGCGCGCATGGCGCAGATCATCTGCTCGCGCCAACCATTGCCTTGCACGGTGTTGGAAACGCCGATGGTGTAGTCGGCGGCGAAAGCCGCTGATCCTGTGCTCGCAACGATGGCGATCGCTGCTGCGCTTGTGAGAAGGTGTTTCATTGATCAGTCTCCCAGTTTTGGTTTTGGTCTTGCATTGCAGGCTTGGTGCCCAATTCACTTGATGTAGGGGGCGAGCACATCGCGCGCCAAAAGGAAGCCGCGTTTGACCTTGTCGTCGCTTCCTTCAAAGAGCCTATCCTCATGTTCAATGATGACAGAGCCGTCATATCCAGCCCGATAGAGGCCGGAGAAAAAGTCTGACCAGTCAACGTCGCCAAGGCCGCACAAGCGTGGGATTTGCCAACCCATGCCGACGCTCATGACGCCGTTCTCATAAAGCCCGTCACGGTCGATCATCACATCCTTAGCGTGGACATGGGCCATTTGTGGGCCAAACTCTTTGATGAATCGGGTCTGATCTATCATCTGCCAGATGAGGTGGGACGGATCGAAATTCATGCCGACATCATCGCCCCATTGCTCAAAAATGCGGCGCCAGATTTTCGGGCTGTAGGCGATGTTGTGTCCGCCTGGCCATTCGTCATAGCTGAAGATCATAGGGCAGTTTTCGAAGGCTAACGTAACGCCTTTTTCCTTCGCGTGCGCAACGATAGGGGTGAAAATCTCTACCGCACGTGCCCAGTTCTCATCAACGTTCAGGGACCGGTCTCCACCGATGAACGTGTTGACCACTTTGATGCCCATCACGCCTGCTGCCGTGATCACTTTTCTGAGGTGACCGATGACTTCATCGCGATGATCAGCGTCGGCGTGCAGTGGGTTTGGATAGTAGCCAAGCCCGGAAATCTCGATGCTGTGGCTTGCCAGCGCTGTTTTGATTTCTGCGCCTTGGCTCGCTGTCAGCCCGTCCACATCTATGTGCGACGTGCCGGCGTAACGGCGGCGTTCGCCCCCTGATGCCGGCCAGCAGGCCACTTCAAAGGCGGAGAAGCCATTGCTTCCCGCCCAACTGGCGACTTGCATCAGATCGCTGTCTTCAAAAGGGGCAGTCAGAAGGCCCAGTTTCATCTCTCGTCCCTCACACGTCGCTCAAGTTCACCCACCGGCCCTCGCGGGCCGAGCGGAGAACTGCATCGCAGAATCGCATTTCGTAATGGCCATCCTCGAACGTCGCCCAGGTCGAACCTTTCTGACGTCCTCCGGCGGCAACATCGCTGTACACTGCGCGAAACAGGCCGAAAAAGCTGTCGGCAAAGCCTTCCACGTGGCCCGGGGGGAGTGCGGCTGCGGCTGTGCCCGTGGCGTTCATCAGGCTGAAATCGCGCATCAATGTTTGGTTGGGTTCATCGCGATGGCCGATGAACAGATGCTCTGGGGTCTCATTGTCCCAGGCCGCGCTGGCTTTCGATCCGGCAATGTCCCACTGCAATGAATTTTTGCGACCTATGTTCACCTGGCTGGTGGACATGACACCGCGCGCGCCGTTCGCGTAGCGGATGATGATCATCGCCGCGTCATCGGTATCGACCTTGGCGGTTTCGGTTTTCCCGACAGCGCTGGAGAAGGTTTCGACTGGGCCGACAGGCTTCTGCCGCTCGGGGAAGAAGGTCGAGAGTTCCGCGAACACCGCTTCGACCTTCAGGCCAGTGATGAAGCTTGTGAGGTCTAGCCAGTGCGTGCCGATATCGCCGACGGAGCGCAGCTCGCCACCCATCTCCGATTCCAACCGCCAGTTCCAGTCGGTCTCTTTGGCGAGCCAATCCTGGTGATAATGGCCGGTCACGAACCGGATGTCTCCAAGATCGCCGGCTTCAACCATGCCGCGCGCCTGCTGATTGAGAGCGTAGAAGCGCACATTGTAGCAAACGGCTGCCACTTTACCGGGGGCATTGGCCAGCTCCACCATCTCGGCGGATTGCTCTGACGTCATCGCCAGTGGTTTCTCGCACACCACATGTTTTCCAGCGGCCAGGATCGCTTTCACCTGCGGATAGTGGGCATGATTGGGCGAGGTGACATGCACCACGTCGATGGTCTCATCGGCGAGCAGCTCATCCAGTGACGCATAGGCTTTGGGTACGGCAAGTTCCTTAGCGCGTTCTGCGCCGCGATCTGGTGATGAACCCAGGACGCCTTTGACGTTCACGCCGAGACGCCTGAGCGCCTGGATGTGGACGCCGCCGATAAAGCCGGTGCCGATGACGGCGGCTCCGATATTGGTGAAGTTGGTCATGGTGCGGCCTGCTCAGACAATGGAATACCCTCCATCGACTGGCAGACACGTGCCGGTCATGAAGGCCGACGCCGGGGAGGCGAGAAAGAGCGCGGCGCCGGTGATGTCATCAGGGTTGCCCCAGCGACCAAGCGGCGTGCGGGATTCGATGGATTTGACGAAGGTTTCGTCCTGTCGGGCGCGGGCGGATTGTTCTGTAACGATGAAGCCCGGCGCAATTGCGTTCACGCGGATGCCATCTTCGGCCCAAGCGATGGCCAGTGACTTGGTGAGCTGCTCAACGCCTGCCTTCGAGGCGCCATAAGCGGGGTTCCGTGGGCTGCCGAAGCGGGCGTACATGGAGGCGATGTTGATCACTTTGCCATTGGCAGCTTTGAGGCCGGGATGCAGCGCCTTGGCGCATCGAAAGGAGCCAGTGAGGTTCACATCCAGAACATGTGTGAAGAACTCCGGCGCCATTTCTTCGCCGCGCTTGGTGATGGCCGCACAGTTGATGAGCACATCCACATGGGCGTGTGCTTCCGAGAACGCTTCGACCGCGTCTGTGTCCGTGACATCGAGCTGGGTGTAAGCAAATCGGTCGGCGTCCGCCGGGTCTGGGGCAGGTTCAAAACCGGTTATGGCGACCTCAGCACCGGCAGCCTGAAAGGCGCGGGCGATCGACGCACCGATCCCGCCACGGCTGGCGCCGATGACCAGAACCTTCGCGCCGGTAAAGTCGAAGCCGCCTGTGTCAGACATTTGCGCCCCCGGCTTCAAAATCGTCTGCCTTGGTCGTCAAGGCTATCCTCCCATTTGCTCTTTCGAGCGATGCCCTTTTCGGGTCTTGTAATCGATTGCATTACGCCTCATGTGGCAACCGGCAACCTATGTAATCCTTTGCATACTCGTCGCAATGTGACATGGGTGTCAAGACGAGAATCGACATTCCAGCGATTGCGAGCATGGTTCAACGGTCTGCCACCATCCAAGATGTTGCCCGCGCGGCCCGCGTTTCGACGGCCACGGTCAGTCGTGCGCTGAGCAATCCTGATCTGGTGGCCGAGCAGACGCGCGAGGCCGTTTTTGAGGCCATCCGGCATACCGGCTATCGGGTCAATCAGGCGGCGCGCAACTTGCGCATGCGCCGCGCGGGCGCGGTGCTTGTTCTGGTGCCGGACCTTGGAAAACCGTTCTATTCGAAGATCCTGGCCGGCGTCAGCGAAGGGTTCGCGGGCACCGATTACGCGGTTCTGATTGCCGACACGGAGAGCCGTCCTCTGCTGGATGGCGAACTGGCCGGTTACTTCATCGATGGGCGCATTGATGGCGTGATTTCGCTCGATGGTGGGCTTTCTCGTCAGGCATTGGACGAGTGCGAACGCCAGGGTCTGGGCGAGCGGATCGTGTTTTTGTGCGAGTGGGTCGATGGGACGGATTTCCCCGCCATTCGAAGCGACAATGGTGAGGGCGCGCGTCTTGCCATTCGCCATTTGCATGGGCTTGGCCACCGCAAGATCGCTCATGCCACCGGGCCGGAAGGCAATGTGTTGACCACAGCGCGCCGCGATGCGATGGTCAGCGAACGGGCGGCGCTGGATCTGCCGGTGCGTGAGGAGTGGATCATTCGCGGCGACTTTTCCGTGGAGTCGGGCCACGCGGCGGTGCGCAAAATCCTGGCTATGTCGGAACGCCCGACAGCAGTGTTTTGCTCGGCCGATACGGTCGCGTTCGGCTTGATATCGGGGCTGCAGGCAGGTGGCCTGTCGGTACCGGACGATATCTCGGTCGTCGGATTCGACGATATCGACATGTCGCAATACTACATACCGGCGCTGACCACGATCCATCAAGACCGCCATTTGCTGGGCTTTCGCGCCGCCGAGCGTTTGCTGGAACGGCTTGGCCCATCGCCCGGCTCCGATGCTGACGCAGCAGACGATCTGATCGATGTGGCGTTGGTTGTTCGCAGCAGCACAGCACCGCCAAAGGTTTGAGCGCCGGGCGACTGCGCCTATCACTTGGGTGCTCCGACAACCGTTTGTTCCAGATCCAGCGAGACGCCGGTCATGGGTGTCGACGTGTCAGAGAGCAGGTAGGTCGCCAGGCGCGCCGCCTCCTCTTCGTTGACGAAGCGTCCGAGCGGCTGCTTGGCGCCCTCTGCCGCCAGCCATCCCTTGCCCATACCGAGCGTGACCTCATGCAGGTCTCGCTCGGTCTGCGTATCGACCCAGCCGAGATTGATGCCGTTCACCCGGATTTTGTCAGGCAAGTGCGCATTGGCGGCATTTTTGGTGAGTGTCTGCAGAGCACCTTTTGAAGCAGCGTAAACGGCAAGATCCGGTGCGCCGCAATGGGCGTTCATCGACTGGATGTTGACGATCGCGCCGGGTGCTTGGCGTGTCTTCATGTCGGCGATGGTGCTGGCCATCAAGAAGAAGGCCGCGCGGGCATTGATCGCCATCACCTGATCCCAGAGATCAGGGGTTGCATCCAGAAAACCGCCACGCGTTGTGACGCCCGCTGCATTGACCAGGCCGTCGATCCGGCCAAAGCGATCCGTCGAGGCGTCGGCAATGCGTGTAGGCGCATCGGCGTCCATCAGGTCGGCCTGCACGATCTTAACGGCGGTCGGCAGCTCAAGATCGATTGTGTCACGATCCGTCAGCACCAGGCCCTCCGCACCGCTGGCTGCAGCTTGCCTGGCAATGGATGCGCCGATGCCACGCGCCGCACCGGTGATGATGATGATCTTACCGGACAGATCAACGTTCATCCGCCGATCCCGTCGAGAAATTTCTCGTATTCGCCGTCCTTCATGCTGACCAGATGTTTGGTCTCAGGGAACACCCCGGATTCCACATCGGCGGAAAATTCCTTGAAGGCAGCCACGCGCTCATTTTGCAGACGTTCATATTCGGTTGCGAAATCCCGGTAGACTTTCGCGTGGCGCGGTACGCGGGATTTGCCTTCGCCCAAAATGTCTTCGGCAAAAAGATATTGTGCGTCGCAGCCGCCGCCCGATCCCATCGACCAGAGCAAGATATCGAGGCGCTCGCTGATTGCCTGTGCGACCTCGTCCGGCACCACTTCGATTTCCACAGCAATAGCGCCGGCCTCTTGGTAGGCCTTACACTCTTCGTAAACGCGGATGGCTGTGTCGGCATCGCGGCCCACGGCGCGAAAACCGCCGGTCCATGTGGCGCGGGCTGGAACGATGCCAACATGCCCAACAATAGGAATAAACTCGCGCGCCAGGCGCTCAACGGTTTGCATGGAGCCGGAGCAATAAAGCGCATCGGCACCTGCCTCCATCATCTGTCCGCAAAAGCGCAGATAATCGTCAGCGCTGCCATATTCCAGATGGGTTTTGCCTGTCATGGAAAAGATGCTCGGCGCTTCCTCCCGGTATCTGGGGTGAGTTATCAGCTCCGGCGGCACGGATGCGATGTCGATCCCGGCGGCCTCTGACGCGGCAGCTTCATCGAGCGAGAAATAACGCAGCATCGTCATTTGCCGCCGGCCTTTCGCGGCACGCAGATCGGCGACGGTGGGACGCTTGCGGGTCATCTCACGCCACCGAAATCTGCGGGATGCTGGCTTCGTCGTGCAGCTCCTCGCGGTAGGGTTTGGCGGACGGGGGGAGTTCCTTGCGGATGAAGTAATCTGGCTCGGTGCGCTGGCGTTTCAGCGAGTCGATCATTTCGCGGTAGCCATCGACAATCGAGGGATTGGCGGGCGGTAGATCATCCTTGATCAAGGCATGCAGCTTCGGCAGCGCGTGGTAGGGCACCATCGGGAACATGTGATGCTCCACGTGATAGTTCATGTTCCAGTAGAGCCAGCGGCTGATCGGGTTCATGTGCACCGTGCGAGAATTGAGCCGGTGGTCGAGCACATCTTCAGCCAGGCCGCCATGCTGCAGCAGCCCCGTCATCACCATGTGCCAGGTGCCGTAAATGCGCGGGCCACCGATGATCATCAGCGGAAGAAGCGACCAAGTGATCAGCGCTAGGGCGACCGCCGCAAGGTGGATGCCGACAAAGATGCGTGCCCAAAAAACCGCGCGTGGCAGTTGCTGCTCAGGAAGGTAGTCGCGCTCATCGGGGCTGAATTGGCCAAGCGCGTTGCGCCAGAGGATCGCGAAATGCTGGAAGACGTCCGGTATGCCGATGAACATCAGTGCTTTGCGCATCATGCTGGTCGGGCGCATGAATCCAATTTCCGGGTCGCGGCCGACAATGATCGTATCCACATGGTGGCGCATATGGCTGAAGCGCCAGGACACCGGATTGCGCATCACCATGAAGCTGGCGATCACATAAACCCATTTGTTCATCCATGGTGTCTTGAAGGCGCTGTTGTGGCCGCATTCATGCCAGCGCGAGTCACAGGCCGAGCCATAAAGCACGCCATAAACAACGAAGAAGGGTACAGCCCACCACGTGCCCCATGTTGCGATGCCGCCAATGGCGGTCACGACCATCAGCCCGATCCAGATGATTGTATCGCGTAGGGCCGGTTGATCGCTGCGCACCATCAGCGCTTTCATGACGTCGCGCGCGATGTCGCTGTGATACCACTCTGCCGAAACCAGCCCACGCGCAATCGCCCGGTCCCGCTCCGGGCCGGTCAGGGAATAGTCGCGTTTGACCAAGGGTGCTGAGTTGGGCGTGTCAGAGGGCGCCTCTGTGACGGCCATCGGTGATGTTCTCCCGGTTTTTTGCAGAAATTTGCGGTGCCAGACGCAGCATCGTCAATCCAGGCATGAGGCAAAATGAGGGAAACCTGGTGCCTTTTCGGGGATTGACGAAGCAAACCCCTCATTTTACCTCATTGTAAGCCGCGAGGAGTAAGTGTCTGCGCCCAACATTGAGCGATATTGCTGAGGCCGCCCAGGTCTCACTTGCCACTGTCGATCGTGTGATGAACGCGCGCTCGGGCGTGTCCGCACGCACGCGAACCCAGGTCATGACGGCAGCGCGATCTTTGGGCTATCTGCCGGATGGTGATGTGCCCACACCTCTCCGATTGGCGTTGCTGTTGCCGCAAGGCACCAACGCTTACATCGCTGATCTGGCGCGCCAAGCGCAGTATCGGGCTTTGGCAAACGTATCTCTTGATCTTGAGATCGTTCGAACCCGCGCGCTTGATCCTTTGGCGCTTGCAGACGCTTTGGTGCGTGCTGGTGAAACCAGTGAGGCTGTTGCCGTAGTGGCTCTCAATCATCCAGCGGTGCGCGAAGCGATACGCACGCTTGCTGGTAACGGTGTCCCGGTGGTGACTCTGGCATCAGACAGTCCCGATGCGCCGCGCAAGGCTTTCATCGGCATCGACAACGGGCAGGCTGGACGTTTGGCGGGTTATACGGTTGGTCGCTTTTTGGGCGAGAAACCGAAAGGCAAAGTGGCTTTGTTTGCTGGAACCATTGCCTATCGCGGTCACCAGGAGCGCGAGATGGGCTTTCGCCAGGTGCTGGCAGAAGAGTTCCCTGGCCTTGAGGTTCTGGAACTGCGCGAAAGCCGCGAGGATCGCAAAAAAGCGTACAGGCTGACCCGCGCATTGATGGATAGGCATGGTGATCTCGTTGGCGTCTACAATGCCGGCGGCGCAACGGTTGGCATTGCTGCTGCGCTAGAGGATGCGGGCCGGAAGGATTTGGTTTTTGTCGCCCATGAGGCCACCGAAGAGAACAAGGCCTATCTGCTCTCTGGTACGCTTGATGCTGTGATCGATCAAAACCCCCGGGCGCAAGTTCGAGAGGCATTTGCCACACTTGCCCATGCAGTGGAGGGTAAAGACCATCGTTTTGACCCGCTTCAGCTCCAGCTCATTCTTCGAGAAAACTTACCACCGTTTTAGCCAGCTTTTAGACCGAGCGACCTTCGTCGCGCCAGATGGTCAGCGCTTCCGTCCAGGATGGTGCTTTGTCGGTAAGGTAGCCATGAACCTTACCGGTGCCGATGGAGCGAAAGGCTTTCATGGCCTTTAAGTGTGCGCCAGATTTCAGATAGGTGAGCATCGCCTCACGGGATGTCCAAACGGAGAGTGTGTGATGAACACCATCAACCTTGCGGGCGTCGGTTGAGAGGTTTCCAGGCGCGCTGGCCGCTTCTGAAAACGAGCGCGTGGCGTGCCAAGAAAACGCCAATACTTGCAGTGGTGACTTCAGCGTTAGACCGGTGATCGACACGTAGACTGGTCCGGTATGCTCGATCATTCAGCGGCCACCTGCGCAGTGGCGGGAAGACCAGCATCATTGGCTGGCTTGCTGGCGCGGACTTCTTTTGGTTGTTGCGGTGCGTGGGCATGTTTTCGCGCTTGGCGCGCATAGGCGAGCACGAACATGGGCGGTGTGAAGTAGAACGACACAACGGTGGAGAGCAGCACCCCGCCGGCTACGGACATGGCGAAGGGTGGCCAGAAACCACCACCTGCCAGGATAAGCGGCAGGAAGCCGCCAAAGGTGGTGATGGTGGTGGAAACGATATGGCGGCTTGACCGCATCAGAACATCAACCATGGCTGCCTTATCACCGCGCATCGCCTCTTCATTGGCCTGCAAGCCGGTGAGGATAATGATGGCTGCGTTCACTGAAACACCGATCGATCCGATGACACCGATGATGGCGTTGATGCCGAAAGGATATTGGAAAATCGCTAGTGCAAGCATGCTGAGGCCAGCGCTAAGGCCGCACACAGTAAGCGCGATGGCGGTGAGGCGAAAGGCGTTGAAGGTGAGCGCGATGGCGGCGATTGTGAGCGTGATGATCAGGCCAAGCGAGGCGAGAAGATCACCAAGTGTACTGGCGCGTGCATCGCTGTCGCCGCCCAGTTCCATGCGATAGCCAGCAGGCAGTGCAAAGCCAGCCTCGTCTAAAGCGGCCTGCACTTCGATCAGAGCCTCTTCAGGCAACACGCCGCGCAGAATGAACCCTTGAACAGTGTTGGCGCGCTCGCCGTTGCGGCGGGTTATGGTGCTGGCTGACGGTTCCAATCTGATGGTTGAGATAGCCGAAAGCGGCATGGCTGGCCAAAGCCCTTGCGCGGACCGCCCTGCCGCATTGGGCAAGAGGATTGGAAGATCTCGGATGGCTTGAAGGTCACTGCGGCTGGCATCGCCGAGGCGCACACGGATGGGCAACTCTTCAGCACCCTCAACCATTGAGCCTCCGGTTACACCTTCAAGGCTTGCTTGCAGTTGGCGGGCGATGCCGCCCAAATCCAGACCGATCAGCCGCGCCTGCGCTTCATCCACGTCGATGATGGCTTTCGGTGCTCCGGGCCCGATGGTGCCACGGGCCACAAGCACACTGTCTACGCTTGCCATGATCTGCTGCGCCTCATCGCCCAGTTCGCGCAAGGTTTGCAGGTTCTCGCCAACCAGTCTGATTTCGACCGGCGCAGCCACGGGCGGTCCTTGAACCAGTCCGCGCACCAGCACTTCGGCTTCTGGCGCGAGGGTTGCAAGGTTGCGTTGCAGTTCAGGCAGCAGCGTTTCGGTTGCTTCGGCAGATGCAGTGGTGATGAGAGCTTGCGCATGGCCAGGTGCGTTCTCCCGCGCGCCGACGATGTTGTAATAAAAGGCCGGGGCTGAACGCCCGACCACCCACATGATCTGATCAATGCGATCATCGGTGCGCAGCTGCTCATCGATCCGGGTTACCGTTTCCTGCGTTGCTGTGATGGCGCTACCAGGCGGCAGGTCGATCTCAATGTAGAACTGATCGCGATCCACGCCTGGGAAGAATTGTGGGCTTAGCGTCGGCAGGCTGAGAAAGCCCATGACAGGCAAAACCAAAGACAGGGCAACCGAGCGCACCGGGTTCGCGACTGCCCACCGCAGAGAGGCTTTGAAACCGGCGGCAATCCATCCGCCACTTAGTCCACCGCGCTTGCCGTTGGATGGCAACAGATGGCCCGCAATCGCCGGGGTCAGTGTGATGGCCACGACAAATGACCAGCAAAGCATGATCACCACGGCGATGGCGATGGAGCCGACAAAGTCACCAGCTGGTCCCGGCAATAGGATGAGCGGTGTAAACGACAGAGCGGTCGTGATTGTCGATGCCAACAGCGGCGCGAACAGCCGTCTGACCGACCGTCGCACCGCCTCCACACGTGCCATGCCTTTGGCAAGGCGCTGGCCAACCTCGTCGGTCATCACAATGCCCGCATCGACCAACAGGCCGAGAGCGACGATCAGTCCCGTCACGGACATTTGGTGGATTGCAAGGCCGATGAAATTCATCGTGGCGAGCGTCGCCAGTGTCACGACGGGCAAAATAAGTGCGACGATCATCGCCGAGCGCAGGCCAAGCGTTAGCAGCAACACACCAACCACCAACGCGACACCGATGGCCATGTTGGTTCCAACTTCGATCAACCGGTCGGAGGTGTATCCGCTTTGATCAAACGTAAGATCGAGGGCGAGGCCGCCGGGCATGGTGGGGAGGTAGTTGTCGACGGTTTCGCGCAGAAACCCAGCCCAGACATCGACTTGTAAACCATCCTCAAGTTTGGCGCCGAGTAGAATTGCAGGGTTGCCGTTGTAGAGCGCGCTTTCGGCCACCGGCAGGCGCGGGCCGCGTGTGATCTGCGCAATCTGATCGAGATAGGCAACGCTGCCATCGGTGCCTTGGCGCACAACAATCTGGGACAGCCGATCAAGCGCCTCAACCTCGCCATCGATGTTGATAAGGAAGTCGGTGCCAGTTCCTCGCACCCGCCCAGCCTGGCCTTTGGCATCGGCTTGGGCTATGGCTTGAGACACATCCGATGCCGACAAACCAAGTGCAGCCGTGGCGACGGGATCGAGGCGAACAAGCACCTCATCCTCGGGTATGCCAAACAGATCAACAGCATCAGTGCCAGGGATGTTGCGCAGTTCCTGCGCCAGATCGCGCGCATAACGCGCGGCAATTGTAGGCGAGATGTCCGCCCGCTCGCTGCTGATGGCGACAATGGCGGCGTAGGCGCTTCCGCCGCCGGTTTCGAACTCTGGCTCTAAGGCATCGGCAGGCAAGGTGGGCGAAAGCTCGGCCAGATCATCACGAATTTCCGCCCACACCTCTTCGATACGATCATTGGGGACGGTGACGCCAAGCTCCACCGAGACGATTGAAATGCCCGTTGAGGACGCCGAACTGATGACATCAACTTCGGCAACCTCGCGCAGAACGTCTTCTATCTCGGACGTGACTAGTGCTTCGACGCGCGCCGGATCGGCACCGGGGAAGACGGTGGTCACCGTGGCAAAGAGGTTTGTTATTGTCGGGTCTTCCTGGCGACCGATGGCAAGCAGCGACGACAGTCCAGCAGCGATCACAACGAGCAGTGCCAGAGCAACAAGGCGCGGCTGCCGAAAGGTAAGGCTTTCCATCAGCCTTCTCCGTGCGCGCTGGTACGCTCGGCCAAGCGCACACGCGCGCCAGGCACCACGCGGTGGGTTCCCTCATTGATGATCATCACATCGTCGCCAAAGGTGCCTTGAACGAAGGCTTGATCACCTTCCAGGTGCAAGACTTCAACGGCTTCCAAACCCACAGTGTAGGCAGTGCTATCCTCGGCTGGTGAAAGCGTTAGAATGGTCCAGAGGCCCCGCACACCATCTTGCAGGGCGCTTAAAGGCACCAAATAGCCGGGCTGATGAACAACGGGCTGCAAGGTTAGGGTGCCAGCTTCCAGATAGACCACATCATCCGTTTCCAATCTGAAGAGTGCCGTGCGGGTACGCGTTTGCGCATCCAGGTCAGGGCGAAAGCCGTCAAACCGCGCGTCATAATCAACGCCGTTGATGGTGATACTGGCCCGCTCCAAGGCGGAGCGGTTTTGAGCAAGGGCTGGATCGATGCCAACGCGGAAGGTTGGTGCGCTGGTTTGCAGGACGGTCAACACCGCTTGGCCAACCGATGTCACCGTGCCTTCATCGGCCAGGCGTGCACCAGCGGTTCCATCAAAGGGGGCAACCAGCTGTGTCTGTGCAAGCTGAACGTCGATGCGGGTGAGGCCTGCGTCGATCTCCGCGATACGTGCTTGCAGGTCGGCAAGGGTAAGGCGTGCGGTGTCCAATGTCTGCTCAGATGCAAAGCCGCGGTCGCGCAATTCGCTCTGTCGCTGCGTGGTGAGCTCAGCCAATTCCACTTGCGCTTCAACAGCGCGCCGGGAAGCCAACAAGCGCATGCGCTCGGCGTCGAGAATTTGCGTGTCCAATCGGGCGATGACCTGCCCAGCTTGAACCTGATCGCCTTCATCAACAGTGAGCAGCTCGATCTCACCGGCTTGCTGGAAAGCCAGGTCGACGCTTTGCACCGGCTCCACCTGACCTTGGAAGCGACGCGTGACCACCAAACTGTCTTGGGGCGACAGCGTTGTCGCGCTCACCACCATCAAGGGGGCGGGTTCGGGGCCGAGGACAGCATCGGCTCGTTGCGAAAGCAGCGCCACGCCTCCGAAAACCAATCCGCTAGCCAACAGAATGACCGCGCTGGTACCGGTTAACGTGAGGAAGCGTTTGACAAGGCGTGTGCCGAGCGGCGATTTGGATGATGTCTGGGGCATGGTACTTATTGCCTTTTAGTAAGTGACACTTACTTCAATGCTAGCCAGATATGTAATAGCCGCTTACTTTGGCAACCCCGTTGGGTGAAAAATGTGAAAAAAGAGCCTGTGAAATCCTCATCAACAGACAAGCGAGAGCCGTATCATCACGGCGATCTGCGCGCGCACCTTATTGAAACTGTTCGACAATTGGTCGAGGAGAAGGGGGTTGATGGGTTCTCGATCTCGCAAGCTGCTCGTATTGCCGGCGTTAGCAGCGCCGCGCCCTACAAGCACTTTAACGACAAGATGGAGATCGTTCGAGCTGTCGCGTTAGAGGGTATGCGCCGCTTGGGCGCCGCGATGAGCAGCGCGGCTGAAAGCGCGTCAGCAGCGAATTTCGGTAAGATCAACGCCGTGGGCCAATCTTACGTCGATTTTGCGCGTGCTGAGCCAGGCGTTTTCCGATTGATGTTTGGGCTAACGGAAACCCATGCCGGTGACCCCGAGATCATGTGCACTGGCCAGGAGACCTACGGTATTGTTTTGCGAGAGGTCGCTGCGGCAATGCCAGATGGCACAAGCGAGGGCGATATCCAGCTAAGATCTTACCTGTTGTGGACGTTTGTCCACGGCCACTCGTTTTTACAGATCGACGGTAAGGTGGATGCTGCAAAGATGGCTGCCTCTGAAGATCAGCTCATCGCTGCGATGTCGATGCGTGTTCTCAGCAACTAGGGTCCAGAACCTAGGTGCTGCAATCCGATGGTCCGACAGCCGCAATGGTCAACTGGCTGCCTGTAGTGGTTGTTCCTCAGTGGCACCAATGATTGAGCCCAGAGCGTCGCGCTGAAGCGGTTTATCAAGAAAGTGCACATCTTGATGGGCATTGCGAAAGGCATCTGCATCGCATTGCAGCAACGGCACGGTCATCATAACGGCAACGCTTTTGATCAGCTCACTGAGTTTGCAGGCTTGAACTTGCTTCAGAAATTGCACGCCATTGAGATGTGGCATGCGAAAATCGAGAAGCAAAAGGTCAATGGCGGTGTTGGTGCTGTTGAGCTTTCTCGACAGGAAAAAAGCCAACGCTTCGCGCGGGTCAACAAACTGTTCGACCTGGGAAAACCATTGTGTTTCATCGATCGCCCGGCGGACGAAAAACTGGTCGGTCTCGCAATCGTCGAGCACGACAACACTGCGCTTGGACTCCATGGCGTTTTTGCTTTGCCTCGCGTTCGTTGTGGCATTGTACAATCAATCTTGCGGGTTGAGCAATTGAGGAATGATTGAACCTTTGGTTGATCGATAGGCCGTTATGGTTGTTATGGATCAGACGGCTAAGGGTGAACGCCAATGCATTTGAGAACAGAGACATCCTAAAATGACCTATGTGATCCCGCCGCCCCAACAGCCTGCGCTGCCCGTTGTTGGGACCGATAAACTGTTCCCGGTGAACCGCGTTTTTTGCATTGGTCGAAACTACGCCGCCCACGCTGTCGAGATGGGCCACGATCCGGATAAGGAGCCACCGTTCTTTTTCTTCAAAAGTCCAGCAAACCTAACCAGCGATGGCGCGTTTCCCTATCCTTCCATGTCGAGTGATGTGCACCATGAGCTGGAGATGATCGTTGCGCTTTCAAAAGGTGGCAGCGATATCAGCGTTGATCACGCCCTTGATCATGTTTTCGGTTATGGCGTTGGGCTCGACATGACCCGCCGCGACCTTCAGGGTGAGGCCAAGGCCATGGGCCGTCCTTGGGAGGTTGGAAAGTCGTTTGAGAAGTCGGCACCTTGCGGGCCTTTGATCCCGGTCGCGGTCTGTGGTCATCCTGAGGAAGGCGCAGTGTCTTTGGACGTCAATGGCGATCCTCGTCAAACCGGTGAACTCAACCAGATGATCTGGAAGGTGCCAGAAATCATTTCCATTCTGTCGCGCTATTTTGCGCTGCAACTCGGCGATGTGATCATGACGGGCACGCCGTCAGGCGTTGGGCCTGTGCAACGCGGCGATACCATGCATGCCAAAATCACTGGGGTCGGCGAGCTGACTGTGCATGTGATCTGAGGCTGGCTTTAGTGCGCCAGGAACGCCTCGCCATCAACCACAGTTCCGGTCGCGTGAAACGCATCATCAAGCAGCGTAAAGCTGGCGCGATAGCCAGATTGAATTGTGCCAAGCTCGCCAGATAAGCCCAACGCCTTAGCCGGGTTTAAACTCGCCATCCGCAGGGCTTGAGCGGGCGACATTTCCATCAACTCCATAGCGTTGCGCACTGCCTTATCCATCGCAAGGTGGGCGCCGGCCAATGTACCATCAGGTCCGGTCAGGCGACCATCGTCAAGTGTGACTGTGGTGCCATAGAGATCAAAGCTGGTGCGCGTGCCTGCCAGTGTTTTCATGGCGTCAGTCACCAGACACAAGCGCTCCGGCATCAGCTTGGCAGTCATTGCAAGATTTTGTGGATCAACGTGCAGGCCATCGGCGATGATGCCCGCAAAGAGTTCGGGGCGCATCAATGCGCAGCCAACCACGCCAGGATCGCGGGCGGCGACTTGCGATTGGGCATTGAAGAGATGTGTTACGCCACTGACACCGGCTTCAATGGCGCGCCCTACCTCCGCTTTTGTAGCGTTGGAATGGCCGATGAAAACACAAACGCCGGATGCCACCAACAGGCGGATCAGTTCATGATCCTGGCATTCCGGTGCGAGGGTGAGAAGCACCGTCCCCTTGGCCCGTTTGATCGCATCGACATCGGCGTGTTCGAGCTTGCGAATGAACTCTCTTGGATGGATGCCCGGTCGCTCCGATGACAGAAAAGGCCCTTCCAGGTGAACACCAAGAACACCTGGAACGCGTGTCTCTAGCGCTTCGTTCACTGCCGCAATGCCCTTGGCGTAATCTGAGCCTGGTGCGGTGATGAAGGTCGGCATGATGTGGGCGGTGCCGCCCTTGCGGGCTCCGGCTGCTATCCTGCCGATAGCCTCAGCGGTCGGTTCCTCGTTGAATTGCGTGTCGGCGGCGCCATTAATCTGAATGTCGATAAACCCAGGCGCGATCACCTTGGCCTCGACGGTGCCGCTTGGCACAGCTTGTGTGGAACCAACGGGCTCGATGTCTTTGATGATGCCGTCTGTCATGGTGATCAACTGGTTGGCGCGTGGCTGGTCGGTCAAACCATCGTAGAGATCACGGGCAAGGATCGTATCGATGGGATGGCCGTGATCAACCAAGGTTCGGCTCCTCACCATCGGGATGGATTTCCTGATAATAGTCGATCATGCGCAGCTCGGCTGCTGCGTCTCTATCAACGATCACGGTTGCCTTCGGGTGCATTTGCAGCGCTGTGGCGGGGCAGTCAGCGCCCAGTGGCCCTTCGACCATGCGAGCAACGGCCGTTGCTTTGGACGATCCAGTGGCCAACAACACAGCATGGCGGGCATCCAAAATGGTCGCGATGCCCATGGTGATAGCGTAGCGCGGAACCTCGTCAGGGCGATCAAAAAAGCGGGCATTGGCCTGCCGCGTGCTGCGTGTCAACGTCTTGATACGGGTGCGCGCGCCAAGGCTGGAGGTGGGTTCATTGAAGCCAATGTGACCATTTTGGCCGATGCCGAGCAGTTGCAGATCAATCCCACCATCAAAGGCGATGGCGGCTTCATAGCGTTCGGCCTCGGCATGTGGATCGGGCGCATCGCCGCGTGGCAGGTGGCACGCATTGGGGTCTACATCGACATGAGAGAAGAGCAATGTCTCCATCGTTTGCCGATAGCTTTGCGGATGATCAGGCGGCAGGCCGACATACTCATCTAAGTTGAAGGTGGTGGTGTTTGCAAAAGAGAGGGCGCCAGCGCGATGACGGGCCACAAGGTCAGCGTAGACCTGCTCCATGGTGGAACCGGTGGCCAACCCCAGCACTGGCCTTTCCTTGGCGGCGAGCGCATCGGCGACCAGTCCTGCTGCGCGTGTGGCCGCGCGTTCGGCAGTGGGGAGTACGAGGACTTTCATTGCCGGGTCATCCCATCAAAGTCTCTGGCCATTGGGTGCGAACAGTAAGGACGTGCCATCCGAGACACGGAACGGAACATTGTCGCCAGGCGCTGGGTGTGTGCCGCGCGGAAGTTCAGCAACAATAGCGTCCTCGCGACTGGCCGCATTGTAGAGGAAGACGTTGCTGCCAAGGTCTTCCACCAGTTCGCAGGTTAAGGTGAAATCGCTCGCCGCCGCCTCATCGCACCGGATCAAATCTTCGGGGCGCACACCAAAGACAGCTTTGGCTGGTAGGTCGGCCGTCGGACTTCGCAATGGCACGGCAAACCCCGAGACATCAAGAACCGGGATATCCACCAGCGCATGGCCCTTGTCATCGGTGCCTTTAACGATGGCTGGGATCAAGTTCATCTGCGGCGACCCTATGAAACCGGCGACAAAGGTGTTGTCGGGATTGGTGTAGAGTTCGTTGGGCTTGCCGACCTGCTCAATGCGGCCATCGCGCAGCACGACAATGCGTGTGGCGAGCGTCATCGCCTCCACCTGATCATGGGTCACATAGATCATGGTCGCACCAAGTTCGCGGTGCAGCTTGGCGATCTCCAAACGCATCTGCACGCGCAGCTCGGCGTCGAGGTTCGACAGCGGCTCGTCGAACAGGAAAACTTTGGGGTCGCGGACAATTGTTCGGCCAATCGCAACACGTTGGCGCTGACCGCCCGATAGCTGCTTGGGCTTGCGATCCAGATAGTCTTCCAACTGCAAGGTTTGGGCGGCCTTGCGCACCAAGGTTTCACGTTCAGCTTTAGGAATACCGGCCATTTCGAGACCGAACGCCATGTTGTCGCGTACGCTCATGTGCGGGTAGAGCGCGTAGGTCTGGAAGACCATGGCCACACCGCGTTCGGAGGGTTCTTTGCCGGTAACGTCCGCACCGCCGATTGCGATGGTTCCGCCTGAAACGGTTTCCAGACCAGCGATCATGCGCAGCAATGTGGATTTTCCGCAGCCTGAGGGGCCAACGATCACCATGAACTCACCGCCCTCCACTGTGAGGTCCAGCGGCTCGATCACCCGAACCGCGCCAAAGGATTTGCTGACGCCTTTCAGCTCAGTGACGGCCATGGGCGAACTCCAAACACAGCATTATTTGACAGCACCTTCGGTAAGGCCGGTGACAAACCAGCGGCCGATAAAGGCGAACACGATGACAACCGGCAGGATCGCAAGGCTTGCACCGGCGAGCAGCAATCCCCAGTCAACCTGGTACTGGCCGATGATGCCGGAGAAACCGACCGGGATGGTGCGCCGTGCATCCGATAGGATCATCACCGAGGCGAACACATATTCCGTCCAGGATGTAACGAAAGCGAAGATCGCCACCGCTGCGATGCCAGGCGCGGTGAGTGGGATCATGATGCGCCACAGCACTGTCAGCGGCGGTCCGCCGTCGAGCCGCGCGGCTTCCTCAATCTCTTTGGGGATGGAGGCAAAAAAGGAGCGCAACATCCAAATGGCAAAGGGCAGGGCAAAGGCGACGTTGACGATAACGAGTGCTGTACGCGTGTCCACCAGTCCGGCTTTGGCAAACATACCAAACAGCGGGATCAGCACCACGATGGACGGAAATGCATAGGCGAGCAAAATGATGCGGTAGTAAGTCTCGCGGCCTTTGAACGCCAACCGAAAGAACGCATAGCCTGCCGGGATCGCCAGCAGCAGTGTGATGAAGGCTGATAGGCTGGAGACGACCAGCGAATTGACCAAATAGGTGCCGTAGTCCGAGGACGAGAGCAGCTTCTGATAATGTTCCAGCGTAAACGATTGCGGGAACATCGTTGGGACACGGGCGATGATTTCCTGCGGGATCTTGAAGGACCCAGAGACCACCCACCAGAACGGCAGGCCGATAAGCACCACGAAGAAAAGCAGCCCGGCGATAAGCACCACGTTCCAAGAGCGACGACGCCTCATCGCTCCTCTCCTGATCGGGCAAGCGAGCGTGTGGCGAGCACTGCGAAAGCCATCAGAAGCACGGTGGCAAGCACGGCGATGGTGGCGGCTTCGCTCATCCGGTAGCTGCGAAAGGCAGTTTCGTAGATGAGGATAGGAAGGGTGCGTGTGCCGCCCGCTGGCCCGCCTTGTGTCATCAACCAAATGATGTCGAACACGTTGAAGGAAAGCAGCGTGCCGATGATCAGCAGCACGGTGAGCGTGGGTGCCAACAGTGGCCAGGTGATGCGGGTGAAGCGTTTGAAGGCGCTGGCACCATCAATGCGCGCGGCTTCGTAAAGCTCGGTAGGAATGCGGGACAATCCGGCCAACATCATCAGCGCGATGAAGGGAAACCAGCGCCAGGAATTGATGAAGACGAGTGTTGCAAACGCACTTTCTGGCGTTGCGAAAAACCCGACCGGTCGCTCCAAAATTCCGAGCTGGATGAGGAGCGGATTGATCATGCCGCCGGAGGTGGAAAACAACCAACGCCAGATCATTACCACAACCACGGTTGGCACGATCCAGGTGAGGATGATCCATGTGCGGGCAATGCGCACACCGGGGAATTTCTGATGAAGGATAAGCGCAGCGGCAAGGGCCAGAACGGTCTGCACCACCGCGTTGGCCAACACCCAAACAAGGCTAAGGCCCGCCGATTCCCAAAATGCAGCATAGGTTAGGATGAAGCGATAGTTCTCAAACCCAACCCACTGGCCGCTTGTGCCAATGCCGCGCACATTTTGCAGGCTGAGCACGAAGGCAGAAACCAGCGGCCACGCAAGGGTGGCCGCCAGAAAAAGCAGCGCTGGGGCGACGAACGCGAAAGCAAGGATCGGTTTGCGCGCCACGGGCAAGCCTTCAGTTTAGCGTGAGAGATCTTCCATTCGGGCCTGACCTGCTTCAACGGCGTCCGCAGGCTCCATGTCGCTGACGACCACGCTTTGCAGGGTTTCTGCGAGCACGTTCTGCGCCGAGATGGATGCAATCGCCGGGAACACGCGACCGGAGGTGAAGCCGAACAGTTTGCCGTTCTGGCCGTTCTCGATAACCGTTTCGATCTGATCGCGATATTCCTGCACAACAGGATCGCTCCAGAACGACTCTGCCGTCGCACCATCAGCTGTTACCGGCATGAAGAGACCAGGTTCCATGTTAAGGAAGCGGCCATAATTCTCCGGCTGAAGCAGAAAGCGGATGAACTCTTGTGAGGCTTCGCGCTCAGCTTCTTCTTGGCTGAGAAGCAGCACCGCATTGGCATAAGCGATGGTGGCATTGTCGCCTGAGCCATCACGGGTTGGGATGGCGGCCACGCCCAAATCGGATGCATCGCCTTCAGCCTGGTTCTCATAGGTGGAGATCACCGTGAACTGCATGATCATGCCGCAGCTGGCCGACGCAAAGCAGGCTTCGGCCTCGCCCCAGGTCCAAGACGTGGCGTCCGGTGGAGAGAACTCCATCATGGAGTTGTAGAAATTGTAGGCGGCGACCGTGTCGTCATTGTCGAAGCGCAGGCTGCCATCTTCGTTGTAGATTTCAGACGCGCCGCCATTCACCATGACCGAGTAGATGGTTTGGTCGGTGTAGAGCTGACGATTGGCTGGCAAACCCATGCCGAATCGGCCATCTGTGGTGAGCGTTTCAGCGGCCGCGCGCCACTCGTCCCAGCTTGTGGGCACGTCGAGGCCAGCCTCTTCCAGCACGCTTTTGCGATACCAGAGATTGAGCGTCATGTTGTAGAGCGGTACCGCCCAAACGCCATCATCATAGCTGTAGGCTTCAACCGTGCTATCGACGAAATCATGCTCGGCGTCGAGTTCGGCCACAAAGTCTTCGACCGAGGTCAGCGCACCCATTTCTTTGAGGATCGGCGCGAAATCGGGGATGGCAAACAGCATGTCTGGCCCGGTGCCCGCAGCGAGTGCGGCTGGCGCCTTGGCATAGATCTCGCCCCAGTTTTGTGGCTCCTGGGAGACAACAATGTCTGGGTTGGCAGCATTGAACTCATCGATCAGCATTTGGATGCGCTCAACACGATGCGGCGGTTGCTCCATGTGCCAGAGCGTGATCTCGACAGCGTCGGCAAACGCTGTTGTCGGTACACCCAGCATTGCGGTGGCAAGCAGTGTTCTCAAGGCGATTTTCATACCATGTCCCTCCATGTGGGATCTGTTGTCACGGGGCATTCTACAGGTGCCGGTTGCGCTTGGCGTAGCGCTCGACCAGCGCCCTGTTGCTCTCCTTCGCGCCGGGCATATTGGCGCTCAGGTAGATCGGTGGTTCGTGTTGCTCGGCCAGCCGGTAGGCGACCTCAGCGAAGATGGCGTTGATGATGGCAACGCCGATGGCGGTGGACGCCGGGCCGGATTTCAAATCCGTGCCGGGCAGTTGCACGATGGCGTCACCGGGCGGCGTGCCATTGTCGATGACGATATCAGCCAGGTCGGCCAGCTTCTCACGGCCTTGAGCGCTGGCTGTGGAATAGGCGACCGACGTAATCGCGATAACCGTGCAGCGGATCTGTTTGCCGATGCGGGCGGCCTCCAGCGGTGCGGCGTTGGTGCCGGAGTTTGAGGCGACGAACAGCACATCGTTGCTGGTGATCGGATAGCGATCAAACAGCGGTTTGATAACGCCTTCGTTGCGTTCCATGGCCGTCGATGCGATGGCGCCCTCATGGAGCATTAGGCCAGATGCCAGAATGGGCACGGTGAAGGCCGGGCCACCGGCGCGATAGTGCACCTCCTCAGCCAGCATGTGTGAATGGCCGGTACCAAACACATAGACCAAGCCATCCTTGCCCACTGTTTCAACAATGGCGTCAATCGCGGCTGCCATAGGCTCGGCAATCTCTGTTTTCAGCGCGCTAAGCCGCTGGCAGAGCTCGTCAAGATAGGCATTGGCGATGGTGTTCATGCGTGCGCCTCGGCCGGTATGGTCAGTTGGACTTTCATTTGGAATGCATCGCCACGATAGGTGGACCTTACAAACTCGAAGGGCTGGTTGGTGTTGTCGAATGTCAATCGGGTTTGCATGAGGACGGCTGCCCCAGGGTCGATGCTTAGTGTCAGCGCCGTTGACTGATCAGCCAAAGCCGCTTCTAGCGTCTGCTCGGCGATGGCCGGTATGATGCCGAAGTGACGTTTTAGGGTGCCGTAAAGTGATGAGGTGGCGAAGTCGGCTTTGGACAGAAGATCTGGCGCACGGGTGGCGTTGATCTCGGTACGCTCAAAGGCAACTGGTGTTTCGTCTGCCAAGCGCACGCGGGTGAGGCGGTAGACGTGCTGCTTAGGGCCCAGCTTGAGTGCCTTGAATGCCTCAGCTGTTGGCGCGCAGTGCTGCGCTTCCACAACAATGCTGGACGTTGTGCGGCCTTGGCGTTCCATCTCTTCGGTGAAGCCAGACAGCGCTGAAAGTTCCTGGCGTATCACTGGTGCGCCGACGAAAGTGCCTTGGCCAACGCGCGTTTCAAGCATGCCGCGACCGGCCAATTGCTCCAATGCCTTCCGGGCCGTCATGCGGCTGATGCCGAGTTCTTCAGCCATCGCGCGTTCAGAGGGAAGCTGCTCGCCAACCTTGAGGCGACCGGAAACGATGTCAGCTTCCAATGCCGATGCGATCTGTCGGTAGCGGGCCTGTTGTGGCTCTGGCATGCGGCGGACTTCTCCGTGACAGTTGGCGGACTATACCACGACAGAAATGGTATATACCAATTTTGAGATTGGCAAGAGTGTCCCCGTTGATGCGGGTTTGTGTGCGGAGGGTTAGTTTAGAAGGGCGTCGCGGAACTGCACGAAACGCTCGCGAGCATCTGCCCAAGTTTGGTGTGATGTTGTCTTGGGCCGAGTTAGTGTGCCAGTCGTTAGCGTTGCCTGCGATGCTTCTGTCACGTTTGCAAATGTGCCAAAGGCGGTTGCGGCTAAGAGCGCCGCGCCCTTAGCACCGAATTCCGACCCTTCTGGAACCAGTATGGACCTGCCGGTGACGTCGGCGGTCATTTGGCGCCATACAGCGCTGTCGCCGCCGCCGCCCGTCAAGGTGATGGGTGTGTCGGGATCAATAGATAGCAGGTCGACAAGGTCGGCTATGGCAAACGCCACGCCTTCATAGACAGCACGCAGCATGTCGGCTCGGTCATGGCCAGCGTGCAGGCCACAAAACTGTGCTCGTGCGTGGGGATCGGCGACCGGCGCGATGATGCCGCTTTCGCTCAGATAAGGCAGATAGGTAACGCCGTTCGAGCCGATGGGCACACTGGCGACCATCGCGTTGACCTGCGCGAAGCGGTCGGGGTCACCTTTTAACTCTGGCGCGACGAGCTTGAGTGTCCAATCGAGGTTGAGTGTGCCTGCCACATTGACCATCGCGCGATACCAATGCCGATCGGGCAGGGAGAACAGCAGGCCAAGATCAGGCGGCGTAAAAATCGGTTCGTCGTGGCAAACGCCTACCATGCAGGTTGTGCCGAGAATTGCCGTCGCCGCGCCTGCCTTCAAGCCACCGGCGCCGATGACGTTGGCAATCACATCACCTGCACCGGCAATGACCGGGATGCCAGCCTGTAGGCCTGTGCGTTGGGCGGCATCTGATGTGAGGTGGCCGACCACATCCTGGCTGGCAGAGACATCTGGCAGCAGGGGCGTAAGATCGGTGATGCCAAACAGGTCCATCAGGTCTGCACTGCGGCCTTGTGAGCGGGCATCGCCGGGCAGTACGGCAGCTTCGCTGCGGTCGGCAGCGAATGTTCCGGTGAGATGATGGCGTAAAAAATCCTTGTAGGTGAGCACGCGCGCCGTTTGCGCCAACACATCCGGCTGGTTCTGCTTGAACCAGGCAAGAACCGGCAGGGTGCAGCCCTGTTGCAGCACCGATCCTGAAACCGCGAAGATGTCGGACATCAGGGACGGGCGGTCGGCGACCATGGCATCCAACATGTCTTGGCTGCGGCTATCCTCCCAGTTGATGCCCGGGCGCAGGGCTTTGCCGTTGCCGTCCACCAACCAGGCGCCAACCATGGCACCGGCAATGCCAATGGCCCGGATCGCGCCTTCTTGGCCCTTAACCGCTTGGGCAATCACGGCATCAAGCGCGTTGAGACAGGTTTGTGGATCGGCTTCGACCCAGCCTGGATGAGGGCGATGAAGCGGCGTCCGTGCGCTTGCGACGCTGATCTGCTGGCCTGCTGCGTCAAAAACAGCCGCCTTCAGCACCGAGGAGCCAGCATCAATCCCAAGAAACAGATCGGCCATCACATCCTCCAAGTACACTGGTTGCACAGCTTGGCGCTTGCATAGCCATCTTTGTGAAGGGCTGCCAATGCGCGTGTGCAAAAGATGCCGATATCAGAGGCTCATATCATGGCTTGATCGCATTGCATGGCGATGCTCAACTCTGTGCGAAAAAAAGAAGCCACCCCAGTCAATGCGTAGCGGTGGCCAACCCGTCGGGAGACCTTTTATGAGTGCTGATCTTGCCACCTATATCCGTGAGACCAAGCAGCATCTGCGTGGTTTGCAGGATGTGAAGACTGCCTTTGATTCGGTGCGCGAGGCGATGCTGCGCGAGGTGGATGTCATTGCTGATAATGATGCCAACGGCCGCCCAAACATCCCAGAGGTGAAGTACGCTGATGTGCAGGCGGGCAGTGTTCCTGCTTCCACCGTCGAGGCCATCCGGCGCACTGGTACCGCCATTGTGCGCGGTGTTTTTCCGAAGGCGCAGGCGGAAAGTTGGAATGCTGAGTTGGGCGACTACATTGCTGAGAATGACTATCTGGCCAAGCAAAAAGAAAAAGCTGGCATGGACAAGTATTTCAGCCAGCTTAAAGCCGGTGCACCGCAGATTTACGGGCTTTATTGGTCCAAGCCGCAGGTGATGGCCCGTCAGGCGGAGAGCATGGCGGCGACAAAGAGCTTTCTCAATCGGCTCTGGGATGTGGATGGCCCCATGGGCGATGAGTTCGATCCCGATATGGACTATGCCTATGCTGATCGCACCCGCCGCCGCGAGCCTGGCGACACAACTTTGGGCCTTTCACCGCACATGGACTCCGGTTCGTATGAGCGTTGGCTCGACCCGGCCTATCAGCGCATCTATGGCGCGATCTATGAGGGCCATTGGCAGGATTATGATCCTTGGAAGGCGACCTTCCGCACCCAAACGCGAGAGTATGCTTCACCTGCAGTCTGCTCGATGTTCCGGACTTTCCAAGGATGGACTTGCCTGACGCCGCAGGGGCCTGCGGATGGCACGTTGCGGGTGATCCCATCGGCCAAGGGCATCGCCTACACCCTTTTGCGGGCGCTTCAGGATGATGTAGCCGATGATGATCTGTGCGGCGCTCAGCCTGGTCGTGCGCTTTCGTGCAGCCCTGATTGGCACGCGGACATGTTGAAGGGCTTGGTTTCCATCCCACTGGTCGAACCGGGCGATACCGTTTGGTGGCACCCTGATGTGGTGCACGCGGTGGGCGATGAGCATCACGGCAAAGACTATGCGAACGTGATCTACATTGCCGCCTCGCCCAAATGCGCGAAGAACGAAGCCTATGCCCGCAAACAGGCGGAAAAGTTCTTGGCTGGGGAAAGCGCGCCAGATTTTGCTGCCGAGAACTATGAGGTCGATTTCAAAGGCCGTGCCACGTTGGATGATCTGACAGATCTGGGCCGCGCGCAGATGGGCCTCTAAGCATCGCAATTTCAGTTCTTGTTTCCCTGAACACGTAAAATGAGGTTGCGTTAGCCGGCGACCAAACGACCTTCTGCGCCTTGAGCTTTGCGGTGGGCAGGCCTATCACGGTTGCCGTGTTGTAAGGAGCCTCTGCATGTCCGCTATCCACTCTGATCTTGCCGCGATGATCGGCAACACGCCGTTAATCCGGCTTCGCGGGCCGTCAGAAGCGACGGGCTGCGAGATTCTCGGCAAAGCGGAGTTTCTCAATCCTGGCCAGTCTGTGAAAGACAGGGCGGCACTTTATATCATCCGTGATGCGGTGGATCGCGGCGCGTTGAAACCAGGCGGCACCATCGTCGAGGGCACGGCAGGCAACACAGGCATTGGTTTGGCCTTGGTTGGCGCATCGCTTGGCTTCAAAAGCGTGATTGTGATCCCCGAAACGCAAAGCCAAGAGAAGAAAGACATGCTTCGGCTCGCCGGTGCGCAGTTGGTGGAAGTCCCGGCGGTTCCCTACAAGAACCCCAACAATTATGTGAAGTATTCGCATCGTTTGGCGGACGAACTGGCCAAAACCGAACCCAATGGCGCGGTCTGGGCAAACCAATTCGACAATGTGGCCAACCGGCAAGCTCATATCGAAATGACCGGCCCGGAAATCTGGGATCAGACCGATGGCAAGGTGGATGGGTTTGTCTGTGCGGTGGGCACCGGTGGCACGTTGGCCGGTGTTGGCATGGTGCTTCAGCCAAAAGGTGTGACCATTGCGCTGGCCGATCCAGGTGGCTCGGCGATCCATTCGTTTTACACGACTGGCGCGTTCAAAGCCGAAGGCAATTCGATCACTGAAGGCATTGGTCAGGGGCGTGAAACGGCCAACCTGAAGGGCTTTAAGCCGGACCGTTCCTATTCCATCCCCGACGACGAGGCGCTGCCTATCGTCTTTGACCTTTTGGAGCATGAAGGGCTGGTGCTGGGCGGTTCATCGGGCATCAATGTGGCTGGCGCCATGCGCCTGGCGCGTGATCTTGGCCCAGGCAAAACCATTGTGACGATCCTTTGTGATTACGGTACGCGCTATCAATCCAAGCTCTTCAATCCAGCGTTCCTGCGCGAGAAGGGCCTGCCTGTGCCAGCCTGGTTGGAAGGCGCGGGGCGGCGTGTTCCTGCGGTTTTTGAGACTGTCTAAAGAGCGGCAACGCCTTGGATTCAAGCACGGCGTATTGTTGTCATGTTTGGCCGCCAAGACTTATGGCTAGATACTAGGGTCTGGACCCCAAGTTACGAGGAGACCAAAGCGTGCCATCAACACCACTCAACAGACGATCGGTCTTGGCCGCAGGCGCTGGCCTAGCGGCTGCCGGTGCTACTGGCCTTTTATTGCCAGCAACGGCCAAGGCCCAGACAGTTGAGGCGACGCCGTCCATGCGCGGCGGCTCGAACAACTATCGCCCCGACGCCCCAATTGTGGAGCGCATTGGCGGCGGCGGGTTCATGATGACGGGCACTGTGCGCCGTGCTGGAGATGGTGCTCCGCTTGCCGGTCAACGCATTCAGATATGGGCGCACACAACCGAAGGCCATGAACGCGACTGGCACAGCCACGGCGCGACGCTGACTGACGAGAACGGTATTTTCCGCATGGACATGCCGCAGATTGTGCCCGCTTTCGGCCAGGCCCACGGACACCTTGCCTATGACAGCGCAGACTTCGAGACGGTCTTCTTGCGCCCGGTGATGTCGCGCTCCAGCGATACCAGCCTTGAGGCGCATTTCGTGTTGCAGCCTGCATAAGCCAGACATGCGCCCGCGTGGGTTTCTCATCTGGGCAGGCGTGCTGATGGCCATTGGGTTGCCCCTGGCCCTTGCTGCGTTCAGCCCGCAGCTTGCTTGGCGTCAGCCGATTTACATCGCGTCCAGCTTTGCCGGCATTGCCGCTTTGACGCTGCTGCTGATCCAGCCTTTGCTCATTGCTGGTTTGCTGCCCGGCATTGCCAAACCGGCGGCTCGACGCATCCATAAAGTGGTGGGCGGTTCATTGCTGATCGCCGTGCTTGCCCATGTCGGGGGCCTTTGGATCACCAGCCCGCCAGATGTGGTGGACGCTCTGCTGCTGGTTTCGCCGACGCCGTTTTCCCTCTGGGGCGTGCTCGCCATGTGGGCAGTTTTTGCCAGCGCGTTCCTGGCCGTTTTCTGGAAGCGGCTCGGCCTGCGCTGGGCTACATGGCGGACCGTTCACCTTGGACTGGCAACGGTGATTGTGGGCGGCACGGTGGCGCATGCCTTGCTGATTGAAGGCGTGATGGAGAACGTCTCCAAGATTGTGCTTTGCGCGCTCGTTGCCTTGGTTGCCTTGAAGGTGATTGTTGAATGGCAAGGTAGGTTTCGGCGTGCATCGCCCGACTGATCTAGGGCAATTCGAGCAAACACCGGATCAGCAAAGTGTCACGAAGCGCGTTCGAGCGATAGCGAGAGGCAGCGTTTCGTGACCCGGTTAAAGCTGGAAATGCTCTAGCGCCGCTTGAGCCTCACCATGATCTGCTCATTGGGCCGCGTGGTCATACGGGCGACAGGTCGCACATCGGGGTTTTCGATCTCAATGTCGTAGCCGCGAACGAGCCTTGCCAAAAACAATGTGCTTTCGATGGTCGCAAATGCCGCGCCGGAGCAGAGCCTGTGTCCTTGGCCGAACGGGATGTAACAGCCCGGCATCATCTCCGCCTCGCGTTCCGGTGAGAAGCGATCCGGGTCAAAGACATCGGGGTCCTTCCAATAACGCTGATGGCGGTGCACGACCCAGGGTGCGATCATAACCAGAGCGCCCTTTTTGATCCGCTTTTTCCCAAGCTGCGCGTTTTCCAGAGCCACGCGCGGCAGAAAGGTGATCGGCGGATAGAGCCGCAACGTTTCGCGGAACATATTGCGGGTGAAGGTGAGTTTTTTCGTGTGCTCAATGGTGATGGGATCATCGCCCGCCACCGCTTCAACTTCTTGGCGCATGCGCTCACGCGTCGGCGCGTGCATGGCCAGAAGATAGACCGCCCAGGTGAGCGCGCTGGCAGTGGTTTCGTGACCTGCCAGAAAAAACACGCCGAGCTGATCAATCAGTTCTTCGCGGCTGAAGCCCTCGCCTGTGTCGGCGTCGCGGGCGGCGATGACCGCTGATGCAATATCATCATAGGTGCCATCGGGCGCGGACATGTGGCCATCGATCCAAGTGCCCAGATGGGCGCGGATGCGGGCACACGCTTCCAGCACATCGGGTTTCTGCGGCACTTTCGACCAGGCTTTGTCGAAGATAAGCCGCAGCACTTCGACTTGCGCCACCGAGCGTTCAAAAATCGCGAAATCATCAAAGACCTGATGGGCGATGTCTGATTTCAAAGAGGTGGAAAACACGGTGCGGCAGATGATATCGGCGGCCAAATGGCCCATCGCCTTGTCGAGCGAGAGTGCGCGGCCCTCAGCGATGGAGGTGTCGAAAATGACTTCTGCCTCATCCACCCCCGCGCTCATGGCACCGAAGGCGCGGTTGATGCGCATTGCCGTGAAGGCAGGATCGACCATCGCCCGTTGCCGCCGCCAGGTGTCGCCAGAGGAAACGAAAATAGAGTCCCCGATCAGCGCTTCGGTGGCGTTCACCATCAGGTCGCTCTTAGGAAATATCTCGTTTTCATCGCTGAGCACTTGCCGGATCAAGGCTGGATCATTGGCGATCACAATGGATCTGCGCGAATAGCCAAGCGGTCCAATCGGGTCGCGATAGGCCGTGTTGGGCAGCAGGCTCAGCAGATCGCCATCGCCCTGTCGCAGCACCCGAATGAGCGAGACGATGGCGGGCAGAGAAACCGGGCGAGGGGGTACGTACGGATTGTTCATTATGGCCAATTGCGCGAAAATCGCTTTGTATTCACCACAAATCTACTGGCTTTGACACCCTGAACTGTCGCATAGTGTGGACATGCAA
>JBKAGZ010000006.1:0-154320 GCA_046290645.1 Hyphomicrobiales bacterium | reverse complement strand
GGTTCATTGGTGCCTCGCTACTCTGCCCGTGCCTGGCTCCTACAACCAAAAGTTTAATGTTACGTAATGTACTCTTCTTACGTTTTTAGGATCAGATGTGCCTGCTGAACACCGTGTGACCCGTCGAACACGCAGATCAGCTGTCTCGTGCTTATACCGTGACGACTTGGCTTAACCCTTGCCCAAAAGTTCAAGCTTGCGCATTGACTGGATCAAGCACATGTAAACACAGGGGTAAGCGTTTTCGATTTTGACAGGTGAAACCGATGAATTCCTTCCCAAACCTTCCCATTGGCGGTTTTGACATTGTCATCATCGTGCTTTTGGCACTGGTCATTGCGCTCATTTTTATGGGCATCAAACAGGTGCCACAGGGATACAATTTCACTGTTGAACGGTTCGGTCGCTACACCAAAACGCTGCGTCCCGGCCTCAACATCATCGTGCCGTTCTTCGATCAAATTGGTTCGCGCCTGAACATGATGGAACAGGTTCTCGACGTGCCGAGCCAAGAGGTCATCACCAAGGACAATGCGACGGTGACGGTGAACGGGGTCACTTTCTATCAAGTGCTTGATGCGCCCCGCGCTGCCTATGAGGTGCTTGGTTTGCAGAACGCGATCATGAACCTGACGCTGACGAACATTCGCACCGTGATGGGGTCCATGCAGCTGGATGAGCTGCTGTCCAACCGCGACGAGATCAACGCCCGTCTCTTGCGTGTCGTCGATGCTGCGGTCGAGCCGTGGGGTGTGAAGATCACCCGCATTGAGATCAAAGACATCGACCCGCCGCGCGATCTTGTGGACTCCATGGCCCGCCAGATGAAGGCGGAGCGCGATAAGCGTGCTGCGGTTCTGGAAGCTGAAGGTTTGCGCCAGGCAGAGGTGCTGCGCGCCGATGGTGAAAAGCAGTCACTGGTGCTGGAAGCGGAGGGCCGTCGCGAGGCAGCGTTCCGCGATGCTGAGGCCCGTGAGCGCCTGGCGCAAGCCGATGCCAAGGCCACTGAGATGCTGTCAGTGGCAATCGAGAATGGGTCCGCGCAGGCGGTGAACTATTTCGTGGCAGAAAAATACGTCAAAGTGCTCGGTGAGATCGCCGCGTCTCCGAACCAGAAAACGCTGATGATCCCGCTTGAGGCCGCATCGGTTATCGGATCGGTCGCTGGCATTGGCGAGATCGCCAAGGCTGCTCTGGGTGATCAGAGTGACAAGAAAACGGGCGGCAACGGATAATGGTAGAAGCCTTTTCAGAGCTGGGCGAATGGACCTGGATCACGCTGGGCATTGCCCTTTTGGGCCTAGAATTGCTGGCGCCTGGCGTGTTTTTCATGTGGCTGGGTATTGCGGCCATCGCCGTTGGGCTTGTGGCGTTTTTCAACGACATGAGCTGGCAAGTTGAACTGATCTTGTTTGCAATCTTTGCACTGACATCGATCATCGCGGGGCGACGTTTCTTTGCCCGCCAGGGCGATGAGACCACCGATGCACCGGGTCTTAATGAGCGTGGCAAGTCCTATCTTGGCCGCGAGATCACGTTGGATGAACCGCTGGTTGGCGGCTCGGGCCGGGTGAAGCTGGGCGATACGCTATGGCGTGTTGAGGGGCCGGACCTGCCGGCTGGCGCACGGGTGCGGGTGGCCGGCGCGCGCGGTGCCACGCTCCAGGTGGAGGCCCTCTAAGGGCACACGCCTAGTCGGTTGGCCCTACGGCATGTGATCGTGCGGAATGGGCGGCTCTTCGCGCATCAGTAGGATTGTCACGCGGCGATTGGCGGGCAGCGAAGGATCGTTTGTGAACAGCGGTTCGCTGTCGGCCCGCCCGATAACACCGGCAAAGCGTTCTGCCGGAACCCCATGATCTTGCAGGATGCGGCGCGAGGCATTGGCGCGATCGGCGGACAGTTCCCAGTCGGTGTAAGCCGCGTTGAGCGGCGGTGCTGAAGAAGCTGAGGTGTGGCCCGTGACCTGCACGCGGTAGGGGAATTGGCGCAGGGTCGGCGCCATCTGGGCCAGCAAAAGCCGCGTGGTCTCATAAGGGTATTTTGACCCTTCAGGGAACATGGACCTGCCATCTTGATCGACCAGCGAGACGTGCAAGCCTTCTTCGTTCTCCTCCAGCACAATGTGCTGAGAGAGTTCGGTGATTTCTGGTAACGCCTGCCAAGCCTGACGCAGCGATGCGGCGGCAGTGGCAAAGCGGCGTGGGATTTCGGTCTCAGCCTGCTCAATGGTGTGCGTGTTGGCCTCTGGACCCTGCATAGGGCGCATATCGTGGCGTTCGGTGGCGAACTCAGAGTCTTCCGGTGTTTCAACAATACCGACGCGGCGCACGAAATCGCGTAGCGGCGCGCCTTCCATCTCAATCATACCTGAGCGGCGGATAACCTCCTGGCTACCAAACGCATCGCGCATGGAGCCCGCAACGATTTGCAGTTTCTGCTGATCCTGAATGGAAAAGGAGATGATGAGCACGAAGAAGCACACCAGAATGGACATCAGGTCAGCAAAGGTGACCAGCCATTCTGGGACGCCACCGCCGCCACCTGCCTTTTTGCGTGCCATTGCCGTGCGCTCCCTTACGCCGCTTCGGCGGTCAGTTCAGCGCGCGCTTTTTCCGGCAGATAGGCAAGCAGCATCTCGCGGATAAGCGTCGGGCTCTTGTTCTCGCGGATTTGCGTTACACCATCGATCACCAAAGAGAGATTGACCTCATCGACAGCGAATTTTGCTTCCAATTTGTCGGCAATCGGCAAGCACACAAGGTTGGCAAGGATAGCGCCGTACATGGTGGTCAAAAGCGCGATGGCCATTGCCGGGCCGATGGTGGATGGATCATCCATGTTGGCCAGCAGCTGAACCAGACCAACCAGCGTTCCGATCATGCCAAAGGCTGGGGCAGCATCGCCGAGCGATTTGAAAACCCGCTGACCCTCGGCCAATCGTTCCAGGGATAGGTCGCGTTCGCGTTCCAGGCTTTCGCGGATGAAGGCTGGCTCAAAGCCGTCGGTTACATATTGTGTGCCCTTTTGCAGCAGAGGATGTGAGACTTCGACATTCTCCAAACCCAGCGGGCCGCTTTTGCGCACAACATCACCAAGGCTGGCAATTTCTTCAACCAGATCGCCGGGTGATACCTTTTTGTGCGTGAAGGCTGCTTTGCCGCCCATAATCAGGGCCTGGCCGATGCCCGACAAAGGAAAGCGAATAAGGGTTGCAGCAAACCCGCCACCAATCACGATCAAAACGGACGGGAGATCGACAAATTGCCCGATACTGCCACCTAGCAGCATCGCGACAAGGACCACGCCTGCACCGGCTATGATGCCGATAATCGTTGCTAAATCCATGGGGTCACCCAGGCCTTGCGCTGTTCTCTCATGCAGCTGGACGCCGCACATTTCACGCTCAGACTACGCGGCGGATGGAAAACGAGAGCTAAATGGCATGGGTGAAAAACCGCAGGAACCGGGAAAGCTGTACTTAGCGTTAGTGCGCGGTAAACGGCGCGGAAACGCCTCGTTAACCGTGACGGTTTAAGGTTGTTTAACCCTTTTTTGTGCGCGCGTGTTGGGTCGTGCGCTTGGTAAAGCAGCCCCGCTGGTATGAGCTCGCGTTCCTTTTCTATTGTTGTGTTCGGGTTTATCGCCCCACTTGCCCTTGTGTTTCAGGGGATGATGGGCGTGGGCGGCGCGCATGCGCAGAGCCAGGATGAAAGCGCGATTGTTCTGGGCAGGCAAACAACCAGCGGCGAGGGTTTGTTGCGCCCAACCGTCCAGCCGACAGGCGGGTTGCCGACTTTGCCTGAAGAAAGTGTGCCCGGTGCGCGCTATTTCACCGCCTCGCAGACCGGCAGCGATGCTGCTGATGTTATTGCCGAGGACGAGCTGCGCCGTTTTGCCGTGCCTGACACTGATCTTGTAACCGGCGCCATAGAGACACCAGCAACGCCTGATCTTGCACCACAGCAGGGCATTAATGTTCCCGACCCTTATGCGCCGGTCGGTATTCGCTCTGGGCCGCTGACGTGGTTTCCGGCCATCGATCTGGCCATCGGTTATGACAGCAACACCGACAGTGATGTGGATGCGCGCGAGGTGCGCACGGTCACGCTTTCTCCGGAGATTTCGGTTGAGAGTGACTGGCGGCGCCATGCTTGGACGGGCAGTCTGCGCGGTACGCTGGAGTATGTTGACGATGGGCGCGACCTTGGTCGCTCGCTGGAGGTGAACAGTGAGCTGCGCCTTGATTTGGGCTTGGAGACAACCGCCACCTTGCGTGGTGGCTATACGCTGACTGGCGAACCGGACAGCGACTCGAACGCGGCTGCTGGCGCTGATGGCAGCACGGATACCCATGATTTTGAGGTAGCGGCCACGCTCTCGCGCACCATCGGCCCCGTTGAGGCGACCCTCGGACTAGAAGGCTCGCGCACGCTGTTCAGTGAGACGTCGCTGGCAGGAGGTGGCGTTCAATCCAATGAGGATCGCAACCGTTTTGATGGCGATATCACCTTGCGGCTTTCCCAAGCGCCTGGCCCAATTATGCGCCCCTTTGTGGAAGGGGAGATCGGTTTACGGCGGTTCGATGAGCGCGTTGATCGCAATGGATTTGAGCGCGATAGCTTGAGTTATGGCCTGCGGGGCGGTTTGACGATTGCCGATGATGGGCCGTTGCGCGGGGAGGCTTCGGTTGGTTTGGCTGGCGAACAGTTTGCCGATGATCAGCTGGAGGATGTGGTGGCGTTCACTGCTGCGGCCTCGCTGACCTGGGATGTGACCGCGCTCACCAGCGTAACCCTTGATATTGCAACCGAGCTTGACCCGACAACGCAGGCCGGATCGGGCGTTGGGATCAATCGTTCAGCCGATCTTGGCTTGACGCATGCCTTGCGGCGCAATGTGGATATGCGGGTTGGCGTGGGTGTTGATGACACGGTGTTCAGCGGTATTGACGCAGACACGCGCACCTATTCCGGGCGTGCTGGGCTAACCTGGCGTGCCTCACCCATCGTCGCATTCCGGCTTGATACCACGTTCGAGCACGAGCCGGATAATGATGGCGATATCAACCGCCTTATTGCCGAAGCTGGCGTGACCTTGCGGCGCTAAATTCGGTCTGGTTTTGCCCGCAGTGGGCTGAATCGGCTTAGCCGATACCGCCATAGGCAACGCCGGACAGCGTGGCCATGTCCTTCTTCCATGTTGTTAGGTCATCGCGATTGAACTTTGAGAGATGATCATGGCCGCAGGCGCGCGCCATCACCTGCATCAGCTCCACCGAGGCTTCGAAAAAGTTGGTGAGCTGGCGGGCGGATTTTTCCACCACAATGCGGCTGACCAGATGCGGCTTCTGCGTTGCGATCCCAACCGGGCAGTTGTTGGTGTGGCAGGCACGCATGGCGATGCAGCCAATGGCCTGCATGGCGGCATTGGACACCGCGATCGCATCGGCGCCCAGCGCCAGTGCCTTGATGAAGTCTGCCGGCTTGCGCAAGCCCCCGGTGATGACCAGCGACACGTCCTCGCGCCCAAGGCTGTTCAGGTGCGCGCGTGCGCGTGCCAGCGCTGGGATGGTCGGCACGGAAATGTTGTCGCGGAACAAGATGGGCGCGGCGCCAGTGCCGCCACCACGGCCATCCAAAATGATGTAATCCACACCAACCTCTAAGGCTGCGTCGATATCCTTTTCGATATGTTGAGCGGAAAGCTTGTAGCCAATGGGAATGCCGCCGGTTCGGCTTCGCACTTCGTCTGCAAAGACCTTGATCTGCGAAGGCTTGGTCCAATCGGGGAAACGTGGTGGTGATATCGCGTCTTCGCCTTCAGCTATCCCACGGACCTCGGCGATCTTCCCCTTGTTTTTTGCGCCTGGCAGGTGCCCACCGGTTCCAGTTTTTGCGCCCTGGCCGCCTTTGAAATGAAAGGCCTGGACGTTGGCCAGCTTGTCCCAGTCAAAGCCAAAGCGGGCTGAGGCAAGCTCGTAGAAATAGCGCGAGTTTGCTTCTTGCTCCTCAGGCAGCATGCCGCCTTCGCCTGAACAGATGCCGGTTCCAGCCAGTTCAGCGCCGCGGGCAAGGGCCACTTTGGCAGGTTCCGATAGCGCGCCGAACGACATGTCGGAAACAAAAAGGGGTATCTTCAAACGCAACGGCTTTTGCGCGTTCGGGCCAATCACCACCTCAGTGCCAACGGCATCGTCGTCGAGCAATGGCGGCTTATGCAGTTGTGCAGTGAGCAGTTGGAGATCGTCCCAACTGGGAAGCTGCTCGCGGGGCACCCCCATGGATTCAACTTTGCCATGGTGGCCGGTCTTGGATAGGCCGTCACGCGCATACTGTTGAATGAGCCCATTCAGCGGCTCTTCAGCCGTGCCGTGGGAGGTGTCGGCGTAGAGACCCAAATAGGCATCACGATCGAAGGGCTGCGGACTGTCTTGCGCCCAGGCGCTAATTTCGTCAGCGTCGACGCAAACCTCGTCACCCTCTACCCATGAGGAAAACTTGGGCAGTTGCTCTTCATTGGCATATTCTGAAATGCCGGTATCGAGCCGGTAATCCCAATCATGCACACCGCAGATGAGGTTTTGGCCGCGCACGAAACCATCGGCCATCAGCGCGCCGCGGTGCAGGCAGCGTCCATAAAACACCGAGACTTCGTCGTCGAAACGCACGACCACCAGGTCAACATCGGCAACCATTGCATAGGTTGGTGTGCGGTCGGCCAGTTCGCTCCAGCGCGCTACATTTGCCTTTTTCATGATTAGTCTCCCCCGTTTGGACGTACCACCTTGACGTGTGTGGCGTGGGGGTCAAGCCATTAAAAAAGCCCGGCATCGCTGCCGGGCTTTCGCGGTTGAGCCATAGGGAGTTGGCTCATCGCTTGGGTTAGGCTTTGGTGGTGTCCACTTCGATAGCAGCGGTGTCTCCACCACCATTTGTGCCATTGGAAATCGCGATTTTGCGCGGTTTCATCGCTTCAGGCAGCTCACGCTTCAGCTCAATGTGAAGCAGGCCGTTTTCCATCGAAGCACCGTTCACTTCAACATAATCGGCAAGCTGGAAGCGACGCTCAAAGTTGCGGGCTGCGATGCCGCGATACAGGATTTCGCGGGTGTCGCTGGCAACGTCGGCAGCCTTTTCGCCGCGCACATGCAGCGTGTGGTTTTTGGTTTCCACATGCAGCTCATCGGGACCAAAACCGGCTACCGCCATGGAAATGCGGTAGGCGTTCTCGCCGGTGCGCTCAATGTTGTAAGGCGGGTAGGAATTTGTCTCGTTCGAGACCGTTTGATCGAGCATGGAAAAGAGCCGATCAAAACCGACGGTGGAACGATAAAGGGGCGAATAATCAACACGCATGAGTGTTCTCCATAAGAAGCAACGTTTCAGGTTTACGCCTGTGGCAGAGCTCTTGCTGAGCGGTGCGATCCCATCTGGCTATCGCTGCTGCCACCTGCGCTGAAGGCCCGTTTGGCGCCTTCGAGAGTATAGCTGCGCATTGCGTGAGCGGTTTTCAAGGGGTGGGTGTTTGGGGCCGCCCTAACCCCTTTTTGCGCCGCCTTTTTCCCTGAACCGAAAATGAACGCGCGCTTCCAAATGGGTTCAGGGGGCGGGCCCTAAGGTGTGATCATCGCTGAGGCACATACCACCCAAGTTCCTTGCCAACCCCAACCGCTCAGCATCTGAACATCAAGGAGATGATCATGACGAACCGCAAAACCCTGATGAAAACTGCCATCGCCGGTGCGCTGGCTTTCGGCACCCTTGCTGGCGGCGCCAACATGGCCCAGGCGAGCAATTTTTCCTTCAGCTGGTCGACGCCGCAGGGCACCTTCACGCTTGGCCCGAACGGTCACCACTTTCAGCAGCGCCACTACCAGCCACCTCGCCACGTTGTGCGTGAGCAGATCCGTCCACGTCAGGCGCGCCGCATTCTGCGCCAGGCTGGTTTCCGGAACATCTCGTTCCTGCGTGAGCGCAACCGGGTCTACGTGTTTGAAGCTCGCGGCCAACGTGGTTTCCGCCGGATCGCCGTCAACAAATTCAACGGCAACATCATCTGGCGCTGGGGTCGCGGCTAACGCCGCCGCTTTTCCCCCGAAGTTTCCCGAACGGGCTTAGAGCGTCGCCGATCCGCCCTCCAGGTGGCTTTCTAGGACCTAGGCTGGTGTCCCCTTTGTGGGATGCCAGCCTTTTTTGTGTTTGGCGTGCTTGTGGAAAACCGCTTTGCACCTGCCACGCATACCACCACCGCCACGCTGATAGCTGCCATGGCTGGGCTTACCGCCTCGCGCAGCAGCAGTGCTGCCAAAATCAGCCCGAAAAAGGGTTGCAGCAATTGCAGTTGCGATATGGCGGCCACGCCACCCTGGGCCAGCCCTCGGTACCAGAAGGCAAAACCGATAAACATGCTGAACACCGACACGTAACCGAGCGCTATCCAGCTTTGTGCGCGGATGCTGGCAAGCGTTTGTGGGAAGGTAATCAAAGTCATCGCCAGCATCAATGGTAGCGAGAGAACCAGAGCCCAGGAAATAACCTGCCAGCCACCAAGCTTGCGTGAGAGCTTGCCGCCTTCGGCATAGCCTAATCCGCAGACAATGATGGCGGCGACCATGAAGGCATCGCCTGTCAGCGAGCTTGAAGAGGCCTGGGTGAGCGCGAAGCCTGCCACGAAGGCGCTGCCCGCCAGCGAGAAAACCCAAAAAGCTGGATGCGGACGTTCCCCGGTGCGCACAACACCAAAGATCGCGGTGGCGAGCGGCAGCAGCGCGATGAACACAATCGAGCGGGCGGACGTGATGTGTTGCAAGGCAAGGGCAGTGAGCAACGGAAAGCCGACGACCACGCCAAGTGCCACGGTGATCAGCGAGGGTAAATCGGTGCGTTCCGGGCGTTTTTGGCGCAGACACGCAAGCGTGGCGACGGCCAACAACCCTGCCAGCCCCGCGCGGGCAACGGTTAAAAACAGCGGGTCGAAATCAGAGACAGCCACCCGCGTTGCAGGCAGCGAACCGCTGAAAATGATCACGCCGATCAGGCCAAAGATCCAGCCGTTTTTGCTCTGGTTCATCAAGCGCTCCTTTGCATTCCTCCAAAGGGGCTGGTGGCGATGGATATTCCAGAGACAATTCAGTACAATTGCAGAAAACTGTACTGGTACAAAAAGGCATACAGATGAGTGCGAGCGACATCATCGCAGAACCTGGGCAGAGCCGCGTAGACATGGTGATGGCCGCTGTTCGCCGTCAGATTGCCAGCCACCATAGTCAGCGGGGCGCGAAACTTTCCTCGATCCGGGCCATGGCGCAGCGGATGGGCGTTTCGAAATCCACGGTGGTGGAGGCTTATGACCGTCTGGTCGCTGAAGGCGTGATCGCGGCGCGACCCAGCGCTGGGTTCTTTGCTTCTGGCCATTTACCGCCCTTGTCCCTGGCTTCCCTGGCGCCTGGTGACCCGCCAGTCCATCGTGACGTTGATCCAGTTTGGATGACACGCCAAGCTTTGGACCATGATCGCGACCTCTTGAAGCCCGGCTGTGGCTGGCTTCCAGAGGCCTGGATGCCAAGTGATGATATTCGCCGGGCATTGCGCCGGATGGCGCGTGACGAACAGGCCCATCTGGTGAATTATGCCAGCCCGCTTGGTCTGGCGCCGTTGCGGCAGGTTCTTTCGCGGCGCATGGCAGACAGGGGTATTGAAGCGCCGCCGCCGCAGATCATGATCACCGAATCGGGCACCCACGCGGTGGATCTGCTCTGTCGTTTTCTGCTGAAACCCGGCGATACGGTTCTGTTGGACGACCCGTGCTACTTCAATTTTCACGCCATGATGCGGGCGCATCGAGTGAACGTTGTCAGCGTTGCCTACACCGCCAATGGGCCGGATTTGGCGCAGCTTGAACAGGTGCTCGGCGCGCATCGCGTACGGCTCTACATCACCAATTCGGCGCTGCATAACCCAACCGGAGCAACCTTGTCGCCGGTGGTTGCACACCGTGTTTTGAAGCTTGCCGAGGCGCATGATCTGGTGATCATCGAAGATGATATCTTTGCCGATTTTGAGCATGAACCGGCTCCGCGCTTGGCCGCTTTCGATGGGCTGGAGCGGGTGATCCACGTCGGCAGTTTTTCCAAAACGCTGTCGGCGGCTGTGCGGTGCGGGTTCATTGCCGTTCGACCCGATTGGGTTGATGAATTGGTTGATCTGAAGCTTGCCACATCCTTTGGCGGTGGTGCTTTTTCTGCCGATCTGGTTCTGCGGCTCCTGACCGATGGTGCTTACCGCCGACATATGAGCGGTGTGCGGGCGTGCTTGGCCGATGCAATGGGCAAGGTGATCGCGCAACTTGCCGCCTTCGGGATCACGCCATGGCTGGAGCCCAAAGCGGGCATGTTTTTATGGTGCAAACTGCCCGGCGCACTGGATGCAGCCAACGTCGCGCGCCACGCCCTTGCCGATGGTGTTGTGCTGGCGCCGGGCCAAGCCTTCAGCCTGAAAGACGAGGCCAGCGGTTTCGTGCGGTTCAATGTGGCGCAAACCTTGGACCCGGCCATATTTCCGGCTGTGGAACGCGCGATGTTGCAAGCCCATGCAGAGTGAGGCAAGAGACGCAGTATGGCGGTAGTGCAACCCAAAATGAGCGACGATGTAGAGCGTCCGGAATCCATCGTCGGTGAGGATGGGGCGTTTCTCTATTGGGTCGATGGTATGCCGATGCAACGGCTCCACCGGGTGTTTTACCTTTCGGTGGGTTTGCGGCGTAACGCTCGGGTGCGGGTGGCGCATTTTCGCCCACTTGGCACAGCGCTTGGTACGCTGATCCTGATGCATGGGCGTAGCGAGTTCATTGAAAAATACGCCGATGTGATTGCCCATTATGTGAAGCTGGGTTTTGTCGTCGTCACGTTTGATTGGCGCGGGCAGGGGCTTTCCAGCCGGGTGCTACGTGATGATCCGCGCAAAGGGCACATCCATGATTTCGATGCCTATGTGCGCGATTTGCAGATCGTCATCGAAAAGGGCGTGCTGCCGGATTGCCCGTTGCCACTGATGGGGCTTGCCCATTCCATGGGTGGGTTGCTGGCACTGCATATGCTGGTGCGCAAGCCGCTTTGGTTCGACCGCATGGTGCTGTCGGTCCCGTTGCTGCGGTTCAACATGAACACGGCATCGCACGAGACAATTGCCCGTGGTTCCAAATGGGCGACCTGGATGGGGCTTGGGCAATCGTTTCCGCCCGGTGTGGGCGAAACACTTTCAGGCTCTGGCCCTTTTAAAGACAATGCGGTGACTTCCGACCCTAAACGCTACGCGGCTGTTTCGGGCATGCTGTCTGATCACCCTGACCTGGGGCTTGGTGGCCCCACCTTTGGCTGGCTCCATCGCATGTCCCGCGGCATGGCCAGGGTTTGGGATCAAGAGTTTTTGGACCGGATCAAGACCCCCTGCATGTTCGTGCAGGCGGGGCATGATGAGATTGTCTCCCCGGATGCGATTGAGCGGATGGCTGCTGCGGTTCCAACAGCTACTTTGCTGCGTTTGCCGCGCTCCAAGCATGAGCCGATGTTTGAGCGCGATGCGATCCGCGATTTGTTTCTGGCGGCGACGGAAGCGTATTTCTCGATTCCAGAGCTGCGCCAGGGCAATTTGAAACGCTCGCTGGAAAACTTCGACGTGAGCCTGCTGTAGAGGCTGGGCCGCCTACCGGGCTGCTGGGCTTAAGAGCGCTGTTGCTTCGCCGGTCAGAGCTTTATCACCAACAGCGAGAACCTGGCCAGAAAACGCATCGTTCAGCGTTGCAAGCGGGGCGCCGCGCCAGTCGGTAACTGCGCCGCCAGCAGCCTCGATGATCGGCACAAGCGGCAGGATGTCATAGGGGCTGAGGCCGCTTTCCACCACAATGTCAGCGGTGCCGCAGGCGATCAGTGCATAGCTGTACCAATCGGTGCCGTAGCGCACGCTGCGGGTTGCGGCTTCAACTTTGTCATAGGCAGCGCGTTCCTTGTCATCAAACAGCGCTGGTGTGGTCGTCATCAGCGTCGCTGTGGAAAGCTGGCTCATCGACCGTGTTACCATCGGGCGTGTTTCGCCACCCTTGGACCACATTGCAGACCCATCGCCGGGCGCGCTGAAAGCCTCATCGATGAACGGTTGGTGAGCCAAACCTGCCACAGGTGCACCCTTGTGCATCAAGCCAACCAGCATGCCCCACAGCGGCACGCCAGCAACGAAGGCGCGGGTGCCATCAATGGGGTCAATGACCCAAACAAACGGTGCGTCCAGGCGCACATTGCCGAACTCTTCGCCAAAGATGCCATCGCCAGGGAAGTGCTTTTCAATCAGGGCGCGCAGTGCAGCCTCGCAATTGCGGTCGCCCTCCGTCACCGGATCGTATCCGCCGCTACCAGCCTGCTTGTTGTCGATGGTCATGGCGGTGCGAAAAAACGGCAAGGTCTCGCGTCGGGCGATCGCCTGCATGTCGGTAAACAGAGCTGAACGGGCGGCGATGGCGGCGTGTGTGGTGTCAGTCATTGTCCAGCGTCTTCAGTTGGTTGATATCGCCATCGCACAGGCGATTGTGGCACGTAAACTCGTTTTTCCATGACCAAGACATATGCGTGTTGCTTGTGATTCAGGGGGGCTGTGGATGATTTGCATAGGTAATCGGACACTTTGTGTCAGCATCTGTCGCTTGCGCGCAACAATTGTTCGCCTGTGTTGTTGAAGCGCGACATTTTTGAGCATCTGGTCAAAAAACGTATCGACCGCCTTGACTTGTTGCGGTGCACACCTCATTTTTGCAGTGCGTCATGGCCCTCCCGGCGTGACGTAATGCCCTCCTTGGGCGTTTCCTCCCTAGACTTGAGCCGTTTGACCTTCGGGTTAAACGGCTTTTTTTTGATCTGATTTAGGGCTGGGCTATTCGGCGGCGGCGCGATCAACGGGCGCAAAAATCTCAGCGTCCAGCATGAACAGCGCGTCCATCATCTCGCCAAGGGCATCCATCACGGCATTGAACCCGGCATTGGGCACCAGCGTGCGTTCATTCATGTAGAGGCCGCGGTTGATCTCCAATTGAACGGCATGAATGCCTTTGTCGGGGCGGCCATAGTGCTCGGTGATGAAACCGCCCGCATAGGGCTTGTTGCGGGCAACGGTGAATCCCAAATCGCGCAACACTTCGAGGATGGTTTCAGAAATGTGGGGGGCGCAGCTGGCGCCAAAACGATCTCCCACCACGAAATCCGTGCTCAACGTGCCGCTGGCGGTGCGAATAAGCGAAGGCATGGAATGGCAATCAACAAGCACTGAGGCGCCAAAGCGCACATGGGTTTGCGCCAGAGCGCGGCGCAGCGCCGAATGGTAGGGCTTGTAGAGTTTTTCCACCCGCTCCATCGCATCGGCGACGGGCAATTTACGCCGGTAGATTGGTTGGCGATCACCTACAACGCGCGGCACCGTGCCCAGGCCACCTGCAACCCTGAGCGAGGCGGTGTTGGCAAAGGCGGGCAGCGCATCGGAAAACATGCGCGGATCAAGCTCATAGGGCTCGCGGTTCACGTCGCAATAGCAGCGTGGAAACCGAGCGGTGATTATCGGCGCGCCCTTTTGAACCGCTGGCGTGATCAGCCGGTCCACATAGGTGTCTTCGGAGCGACGAAGATCGCGTGTTGAAAGCTGTGAGGTTTCCAAGAACGCGCGTGGATAGCTGGTGCCCGAATGCGGCGAGCCGAACACAAACGGCACCGTTTGGGTGATCGGCACAAGCAAATCGTAGGGTGGTGCGCTGTCGAAGGATTCAATGGTGTCCATTAAGGCCCATGGCGTTTATTTGGCGGTCATTTGGTTTTCAACGTCCAGGCTACGCGAAGCAGCAACTTTGAAAAAAGGATCGCAGGTTCGCTGGGTGAAGTCCACCACCGCTCAGCGTTGCCAATCGGAATGATTTATCAACCAGTTCGGTCGTTTCTGGCCAGAAATCTTGCCCCAATACGGCCCCTTTGGCTTCCCAAGCAGAAGGCAGCGCCGTATGTAGGCCAACGTGGCGGCGTATGGAATCATGTGCGCATGCCCCAAGCCTGCCTTTTCACCTTTGGGCCTCTGACCTTGGGCCTTGGCGACGATTGATGAGATAAGCAGATATGACGCGGATACTTTTGGCAGAAGACGATAATGATATGCGCCGGTTCCTGGCCAAGGCGTTGGAAAACGCTGGCTATGACGTGGTGTCGTTCGACAATGGCCAAAGTGCCTACAACCGCCTCAATGAAGAACCGTTTACGCTGCTGCTCACCGATATCGTGATGCCAGAAATGGACGGTATTGAACTTGCCCGTAAGGCAACAGCGCTCGATCCTGAGATCAAGGTTATGTTCATCACCGGGTTTGCTGCCGTGGCGCTGAACCCAGATGCCAACACGCCCAAAGATGCCAAAGTTCTTTCCAAACCCTTCCATCTGAAGGACTTGGTGGATGAGGTTGAAAAGCTTCTGGCGGCCTAACTGGCAAAGCCCGTGTTGGCGCGTGCTTTTGCGCGCTTGCATCGCTTCACTTTACCCGATAAGACCTCGCCACCGTTGAGGGCGCGTAGCTCAGCGGGAGAGCACTTCGTTGACATCGAAGGGGTCGGCAGTTCGATCCTGCCCGCGCCCACCATTTTTCACCCGCTCCGTGCTATGCACGACCGCATGTTTCACTCCGCCCAATGGCGGGCGCGGACTTTTATTGGCTCTGCGATTGGGTTCCCCAATCGCAACCGCATAGGCCCACCATTTTCCCCGCTCCGTGCCTGCGCGGTTGGACCTTAGGTCTAGAGCCTAAAGTGTTGGCACGACCGCATGCTTGGCCCCATTCATAAACCGTCATCCCGGCCTTGAGCCGGGATCCATGCCTGAGGCCTATCGGCAAACGCCGAGCTGAGAGCACCCATCGGAGTGAATCCCCGCCACAAGGCCGGGATGATGACGAGTGCTTGGCCGCATTTCCTTTGGCACTGTGCTCGCGTTCGCTTCGCACAACCGCTGGTGCCGCTTGACATTCTCCAGCCTCCTTGGCATGGACAGCGCAAGCTTTTTTCAGGCGCGCAGCAATGCGCGCCGTTTTGTTTGTGGCGCCGACCCAACACGTGCCACGTATGTTGTGAAGGTCCGTTGTTATGAAGATCAAGAACTCGCTGAAATCGCTGATGAAGCGTCACCGCGACAACCGCATGGTGCGTCGTCGTGGCCGCGTTTACATCATCAACAAAACCCAGGGTCGCTTTAAAGCGCGCCAGGGCTAAACATGTTTTCTTTGCCGTGGCGCATGGCGCTCACGGCTTGGTGATTTTGACGAACCGCATGACCTGATGCAGACTTCAGGGCATGCGGTTTTTCTTTGCCCAAAACACCACTGATTCGCTGGCGATGCCAAGCCTACGGCTTGTTGGCTTTGTGCTCGTTGCATCACTGTTTTGTGTTCCAGCTTTTGCGAGCGGAAATACGGCCGCTTCGGTGATCGACAGTGAACAAGCAGCAACCGATCCCGATGAGTTGGACAGTGTTCCTGAGCAGGCGCAAAGTGTCGGTTCTCTGCTTGATGCTTTGGCCCTTAGCGAAGACGGCCAGGCCGCCGACGTCTTGGCCCGTCAGGTGCAGAACCTTTGGAACCAATCGGGCAGTGAGGCTGTCGATCTGTTGATGCGGCGCGCCAGCGTTGCGATGCAAGCGCGCAGCTACCCATTGGCGCTAGACTTATTGGACACAGTCATCGCGCTTGAGCCGGATTATGCTGAAGGTTGGAACAGACGGGCCACCGTGCATTATCTGCGCGAGGATTATGCGCTCTCAATAGCTGATGTGGAGCAGGTCCTGCGCCTTGAGCCCCGCCATTTTGGGGCGCTTAGCGGTATCGGTTTCATTCTCGAAGAGCTAGGTCAAGATAGCCAAGCGCAGCTTTTCCTGTCGGAAGCTTTGCGCGTGCATCCGCATATGAACCGCACACGCGAGGTGTTGGGCACCATTGAACGACGATTGCGCGGCGCTCCCATTTGACCGGTTTTCTTGTTGCTTTGATTGTTATTGTCGGCGCTGCGGGCGTGGTCACGCAGGTTGGCACCGCATGGTTGAACAATGCGTATCCGCCAAGTGGTCGCCTTATCGATGTGGATGGCGCCACGGTTCATCTGGTGGAGCACGGTACACCGTCGGCTGACCGGCCAAGCCTACTTTTCGTCCATGGTGCAAGCTCCAATCATCGCGAGTTCATGATCGCGCTCGCAGAGCATTTGCCCGAGCGTTTCGGCACCACGTTCCATGCGCTTTATGTCGACCGACCGGGACAGGGGCACAGCGAACGGCTGGAGGGCGATCACTCACCGCGCGCGCAGGCTGACCGGCTTATTGCCGCGGCCCGCGAGGCGGGTGCGACGCGCATCATCGCCGTTGGTCACAGCTGGGGTGGGGCCGTGGTTGCGCAGATGGCGGTGCACCACAGTGATATCGTTGAGGGCGCGGTGTTCGTTGCACCGGCAACCCACCCTTGGCCGGGCGGGGTCGACTGGTTTTACGGGCTCGCTAACCGACCCATTTTGGGCTGGCTGTTCACCCGACTGATCGCGCTGCCGGCAGGATGGTTCCAGGTCACGCCGGGCGTGGAGGGGGTGTTTGCGCCCGAACCGCCAACGCCTGATTATGCTGAACAGCTAGTGCCGCGCCTGGTGCTAAGGCCGCGAGCCTTTCGCGCCAATGCACAGGACGTTTACCGCCTCAAACCGTTCGTCATCGAAGAAGCGGCAAGCTATCAGAGCATTGCAATGCCAGTTCGGATCATCACCGGTGATGAGGATGGCGTGGTGTTGCCGCACATCCATTCCGATGGGTTGGAACGCGATATTCCCGGGGCTGAGAAGATCGTCATCGAAGGGGGCGGGCACATGCCCCACCAGACGCATCCAGAGCTGGTGCTGGATGCAATCGAGGAGATCATAGATTCAGTGAGTCCGTCCGTAGAGCCTGTTTAGTTCAGCCATGGCCTTGGTCTTCACGCACGAAAGCAATGCGCAGCATATTGGTGGCCCCAGGGGTGCCAAACGGAACGCCCGCTGTGATGATGATGCGGTTGCCAGGGCTTGCGAAGCCTTGGTTCATCGCCACGGCGCAGGCGCGTTCCACCATATCGTCAATGTCGGTGGCATCATCGGTCGCAACGGGATGAATGCCCCAGATCAGCGACAATCGGCGCGCGGTACGCACACGCGGGGTGATGGCGATGATCGGTGTTTGCGGGCGTTCGCGGGCGGCACGAATGCCGGTGGCGCCTGAGGATGTGTAGCAAACCAGTGCGGAGAGATGCAGCGTTTCGGCAATCTGGCGCGCGGCGGCGGAGATTGCGTCAGCGCCGGTGGCCTCCGGCTCGGTACGCTGCGCATCGATGATGGAGCGATAGAGCGGATCGTTTTCGGTCTCAATGGCAATGGTGTTCATCATCGAGACGGCTTCGTGCGGATAATCGCCAGCAGCGGATTCCGCTGAGAGCATGATCGCATCGGCGCCTTCATAAACAGCGGTCGCCACGTCGGAAACTTCGGCGCGTGTCGGGACCGGCGAGTTGATCATCGATTCCAACATCTGCGTGGCCACAACAACCGGCTTACCGGCGCGGCGTGCAGCGCGGGTAATGCGCTTTTGCGTGCCGGGCAAGGAGGCCAGCGGCATCTCCACGCCCAGATCGCCACGGGCAACCATGATGGCATCGGAAAGCTCGATGATCTCTTCGATCTTCTCCACGGCCTGGGGCTTCTCAATTTTCGACAGAATGCCAGAGCGACCACGGGCGATTTTGCGCACTTCGGCCACATCTTCGGGGCGCTGGATAAAGGAAAGCGCAATCCAATCGGCTTCGGCTTCAAGTGCAGCAGCCAAATCGCGGCGATCTTTTTCGGTCAGTGCGCCGCCAGAAATGACGGTGTCTGGCAGGCTAACGCCCTTGCGACTGGAGAGTTTGCCGCCAACGATCACTTTGGTGTCGATGTAGCTTTTTTGATCGGTGCCCGTGCACTCAAGGCGCAGTTTGCCATCGTCGAGGATCAGCGTGTGACCGACATTCATACCGTCGAAGATTTCTGGGTGCGGTAGGCGTACGCGCTCAACTGTGCCGGGCTCATCTTTGGTGTCGAGGCGGAACGAGGCTCCGTTCTCCAGCATCACCGCATCATCAGCGAACATACCAACGCGAAGTTTTGGCCCCTGAATATCGACCAAAATGCCGATAGTGCTGCCGACATCGGCTTCCACTTCGCGGATTTTGGCCATCATCGCCCGCATCTTTTCCGGGTCGCCATGGCTCATATTGATGCGGAAGACATCAGCACCGGCAAGGTGCAACTCTTTGATTTGCTCAACTTCGGAACTTGCCGGCCCGAGGGTTGCAAGAATTTTGACGCTGCGGTTGCGCTTGTGCATGGGCGGCCTGTCGCTACTGGAGGGAGTCTTCTGTCAACTGCACGGTCCAACTGGCCTGTCCGGCGGTGTCCACTTCAAAGAAGCCGGTCGTCTCAAGCCCGCGTTGTGCGCAATCTTCGAATCCCCGAATGGTGAAGATACGTGCGTGTGTACACATATAGTGACGGCCTTTCCACTCCCCGCCGCGGTCATAGTCTATCGCGTAGACATAATAGTAGCGTGACGCGAGCGTGCCGGAGCGCAGAGTTTCGCAGGTGTCGGTGGGCAAGTTCCACCAGCCCTCGGATATCCAGCCCTGCCGAGAATCATAGCCGAGCGCCACGCCAATGGTGCTCGATGTCTCGTTGCAGACACGAAAACCGGTTGGGCCGAGGCCCAAGCCATTGGAGGCGGTGTTTGCCTCTTCCATGGCGTCGGTGCCTTCTACCACGCGGCCTTCAATGCCTTCCTCGCCAGCGGTTTCAATCGCTTGCGTTCGGTTGAACGCGACGTAGCCACCAACGACCAGGGCGGCCACGGCAAAGGCCGTGACAAGAAAAGCAAAGGTCAGGCCCGGTTTTCGAGCACGTCCGGCTGTGGGGTTTAGAAGCCTCATGACGGTCTTATTATCGTTCTCTCATTCAGGTGCAAGCGGCCACGCGCAGCTTGGTACAAGCAAGTCTGGCAAGCGATGGCGATCGATCCTGTGACGATACCGCGCGACGAAATTGCGGCAAGCGGGTTTTTGACGGCGGTTAAAGGCGCGGCAAATCGTTTTGTGCGTCCATCAATCGGCTGAAAGATGCGTGCCTACGCCCTTGCATGCAGCGCACCATCAGCGCTACCTGATGGATGCAAGCGCGTCTATCGATGGCTTGCTCACTTGATTTTGCTAGCGGAAAGCACGACCCATGGATCAGCCGGTCGATCGACAGGCACAGCAGACGCATGACACGGCCCCTTATGAGCTGCGCCTGCGCGATACCGATCATGGGTTGATCATTCTTTGCGATCATGCCGAGAACACACTGCCACCGGCCTACGGCACGCTGGGTTTGGAACCTGACCAACTGCAACGGCACATTGGCTACGATATCGGTGCCAAGGCGCTCTGCGAAAAGCTTTCCGACGCCTTGGACGCCACGCTGGTGATGTCCCGCTTCTCACGGCTTTTGATCGACCCCAATCGCGGTATCGACGATCCAACGCTCATCATGCGGCTATCGGATGGTGCGGTGGTGCCGGGCAATGCCCGCCACGATGTGGCGGAGCGCGCGCGGCGGATCACCAACTATTATGAACCCTATGACGACGCTGTTGCTGAGGCGATTGGCCATATTCATCGTGTGACATCGCGTGCGCCGGTGCTCTTTTCGGTGCATTCCTTCACACCCATCTGGCGCGGACATCCACGGCCTTGGCACGCCGGTGTTTTGTGGGACAAGGATCCACGTTTGGCTGTGCCACTGATCGAGGCTTTGCAAGCTGAAGGCGATTTGATTGTCGGCGACAATGAGCCCTATCGCGGTGAGTTGCCTGGCGACACAATGCATCGCCATGGCACGTGCAAAGGTTTGCCCCATGCGCTGCTAGAAGTGCGGCAAGATTTGATCCACGACGATGCCGGGGTGGACGCCTGGGCCAAGCGGTTGATCGCGATGCTTACTACCCTTGTGGAACAGCCAAGCCTTCGCCACATACTGCCTGTTGATCAACGCTAGCACGAGGCTTTCTTCATGGATGAATCCACTCAGCGCGACCTAGAAGCGGCGGCTTTTCGCCGGTTGGTCTCCCATCTTCAAAAGCGCACCGATGCGCAGAACATCGATATGATGAACCTGGCTGGATTTTGCCGGAATTGCCTGTCCAATTGGCTTGTCGATGCGGCCGAGCATGCAGGCGTTGACCTTGATAAGGCAGGCGCGCGCCAGATGGTGTACGGCATGCCGTACGAGGAGTGGAAGGCTAAGTATCAGAGCGAGGCAACGCCCGAGCAAAAGGCTGCGTTTGAAAAATCGCACACGGCGCACTCCTAGTAATCTGAGCTTGTCCCCAGCCTTCTCAACGCCATCCACCGCTAAGCGCTACCTTGCGGTTGACCAGGCCCAGGCCGTTTGGTTGTTGATCAAATCCAAACAGGGCAAAGGTCCTGCACAAGCGGAGTGTAGACATGGCGGACAGCAGCGTCGCAGCAGGCCAGCTGCGCAGCATAATCGAGCGTATCGAGCGGCTTGAAGAAGAGAAAAAAGCCATCGCTGACGACATCAAAGATGTCTATGGCGAAGCCAAGTCCAACGGGTTTGACACCAAAGTGCTGCGCCAGGTGGTGCGTATCCGCAAGCAGGATCAGGCTGAGCGGCAGGAGCAGGAAGCGTTGCTAGATCTCTATCTCGGCGCTCTTGGGGGGCCAGCCTCACCATCACCGACAGACGTCGACAGCTAAGCTTTCCAATCTCGTGGTTAGCTGCCTGAGCGGCCAAAGCCGTCGGTGCGCAGTTGGAAGCTGCTTGTGGGCACAAAACCGCTGGATTGCACAACCGTGGGCGACAGCGTCACCGATGCAGATGGCGCAACAAGCGTGGCATGCTGGGCGCCACGGATCGATTGCTTGGCAAGCCCAGGCGTTAGATCGTCCGCGATAGGATAAAGCCGCCCGGTGATGCCGGTTTGCCTGGGCGTATCCGTAGAGCCAGTTAAAATCTCGATGGCCGACTGCGCTGGTGTGCGCGTGTCTTGCTGCGCGGCGAACGCGGCTGCGATCAAGCTGTTGCCATCGGACGTTGTTGGCGTCGCTGGCGCAGGTGTACTTGGTTCAGGTGCAGCGGCAACCAGCGTTGGAGATGGTGCAGGAACCGGCGGGATGAAGCGCGGTGTGCTGGCGGTCCCAATGGCAATTGGCGACGTCAATGCGCCCGTTTCAGAGAGCACATTGCCCGGTGTAAGCGGAGACTCTGTTGGCTGCGCGAAGGCAAGCAGAGATAAATTGGGATCGATCGGTGCGTCTGCTTGCGCTACCACCGGTGTCGCTGCTGGGGCAGGCTGCGCTGCGGCGGTTTGCAGAGCTTGGCTCACTTGGCCGGTGAGGCTTGCCTCTGCGGCGCGCTGTTCGGCAAACCGCGCTTCGATAATGGCGGCGATCTGACCTGGCGCGGGCACATTTTGCGCGATCTGTTGCGCGCGGTTGATAGGCGGCAATTGCGTTTGCGCCAATGCCGGGGATGCTGACGCCAGCACGACGGGCTGGGGTTGCTGCGCTGTTGCCGACGCGTCAAGCGATGGTGCGCTGAGCGGTGGAGGCGTCGGAGCTGATTGCGCGGTCGTAAAAGCATTGTCCAGCGCGATGGCACCAGGCGAGGCAGGCGCTGGTCTGGTTCCCAACGCGGCCAGTTGAATATCGTCGATGGTCGGTGCAGGCGTCGGCGACGGCACTGTCAGCCCAGCCACGGTCGAGGGCGCTGCCCACGTGCCGTCCGGGCTTGCATAAGGTGGCAGAACAGGAGAGGGCGCAGCATAGCGATCACGCGGTGCGCTGGCGATTTCCGTTTCGGCCGGTGCTGCTTGCGCAGGCAGACTTGCGACCACCGTGCGACTTGGCGCGGATGGAACCTCAGCGGCTGGTTCTGGCGTGTTGCCACCGAACAAAGCTTGTAAAAAACCGCCACCGCTTTCGCCTGGCAGCACAATATCGCCATCGCCATCATTCTGTGCCGAAGACGCGCTGGAGCTAGCCGATGCGAAGATGGAGCGGCTACCGCCGCGCTGAAGGTCGCGCTGTGCCTGCTCAAAGCCTGGCATGGGTTGCCCGTCGGCGGGAACATGAATGGTGCGTCCGTTGGGGAATACGCGCGAGAGTTGCGAGCGCGTCATGCGCGGCCACATGCGCACCGACCCTGTGTCCAAATGCACGAAAGGCGTTCGCGAGCGCGGATAGAAACCCACGCCGCCTTGCTGAAGGCGAAGACCTGCAGCACGAATTTCGGATGCTGCAACGCCGGGGATGAAGAAATCCATCGCGCGGCCTTGGGTGTGCTGGGAGTTGCGCGCAACGCCAGATGAGCGGCGGCGCAGCATATTGTTTGTGGCCGGCGAACGGTAGGCGGACACCACATGGATCGGCTCGCTGGCACCAACTTCGCGGTAAACGGTCCAGACGATGTCAAACAGGTCTGGATCGATGCGGGTAACTTCATCACGCCGCCAATCCCGCAAAAAGCGATTGAGCTGGTTCAGGCCAGCCTGCACAAAGCGGCCATTGCGCTTGTAGGTTACCGTCAGGCGTTCATGGGTGTGGGTGTTGTAGAGCGACAGCGTGCGGTCTTGCGCCAAGCTCAAAGTGGCGCCGAACGCAAAGAACGAAAGGGCGGTGATCAGGATGAGAAGTGAAACACGTTTGGCAAAAACAGGTTTGGCAATGGCTGGCGTGATCATGCCGTGTGGCAGTGCACTTGCCTTGGCTTTATCTGCCATCTCCATTCGCGCCGTCCCGTGTCCCAAACTGCCCTCGCTTGCGTTGCAAGTTTCTGCAAGCTCAACTGCGATGTCACCCAATGACGTTCGCTCTTTGCTTGCTCGCCGTACATACACGACGCTTGCATGGTCCCAACCGACTGTACCCAACACCGGTAAAAGTTGGTCAAAACATGGCACCATGCCTTGAGCAAGCGCAAGTGGCCTAGGGTTCCATGATTAGGGTTAAGCCTTGGTTACAAAAGCGAAACCGCTTTCCAATGCCATTGGCGTCTTCTTTCTCCAGTCGAACGCGATTTGCGACAAGACTTATCTCAGAGAAAAAAGCAAAACGCTTCAGCTGCCGGTGAAGCCAAGGGCTGAGAGAACGCGGCCATGATGGCCATAGATATCCCGCGCCATAATCAGGCGACCATCCTCATTCACACGGGCGGTGAAGTAGGTCAGGTGCACCTGAATGTGATTGTCGAGGATGAGGTTGCGTTCGCGTGGGCCCTGTAGGCTGCGCGCGCGGGCCAAATCCCAGTCCGGTTCATTGGTCAGCAGCGCCTCTGCAAACGCCCAAGGGTCAAGCACGCGCACACAACCATGGCTGAAGGCGCGCTGGTCGCGCCCGAACAGACCGCGCGAGGGCGTGTCGTGGAAATAGATCGCGTGCTGATTGGGGAACATGAATTTGATTTCGCCCAACGCATTACGCGCGCCAGGACGCTGGCGAATGCGCGGCATGCCAAGCTCGGCTGCCGCATGCCAGTTGATTGCAAACGGATCGACCGTTTGGCCGTTGTAGATGATTTCGTAGTTGCCGCGATGCGCGTAGCCAGGGTCTTGCAACAGACGCGGTAAAATCTCGTTGCGGGCAATTGAGGATGGCACGTTCCAATAGGGGTTCACCGCCATGTACTCCATCTCATCGGAGAAGATGGCCGTGCGATGCCGGTTCTGGCCGACCACGGTGCGGGTGGTGAAAATGCTTTCACCGTCGCGCATCACCCAGAGGCGATATTCAGGCACATTGGCAATGACATGGAAGTCGCCAAGCTCGCGCGGCATCCAGCGCCAGCGTTCCATATTGGCGATGATGTCTGGTACCAGATCACCGGCCTTCTCATTGAGCGCGGCAAAGGTTGCGGGGCCAACAATGCCATCGGCGGTCAGATTGTGTTCGGCCTGAAAAACCTTGATCGCAGCGTCGAGTGTCTCATCGAAGAGATGAGGGCTGGGCGGTGTTGGTGCGGGGCCTTCGTCGGTACGTGTGCTGACCAGCTGCACATCAGCTTCATTGATGCTGGCCGTCATCGTCATGTCGGGCAGGCCAAGGCGCTCGCGCAATTGTGGGACACGCGGATCGATGTCACCCAAACGGATTGTGCCGCCTTCAGCAATGGGCTCTAGGATTTCGGTTTCTGAGCGTTGGCGCAGTTTTGCCAGCTCTTCGCGCAGGGCATGAAATTGGTCGTGTTGCGGATGATAGCCAAGCAGTGCTTGACGCGGATCATCTGAGGCCAGCAGGGCCGGCATCACTGTGGCTGGATCAACGAAGTTGCGGGCCAACGTGATATCGGATGCGATGCTTGATGGGTTCACCCGGCCAGTGGTGGCGTGGCGCGCATAACGCATTGCCCAGAGCGTCATGCCGATATCGGCGCGTGCAGCGGCCATGGCATCGCCCGACTGCGCGTCCGTGGCGATGAATGCCACGTTCTCGAAATCAACCGGGTTGAGACCATAGCTGTCAGCCGTCTCAAACACGTCCAGCAGTGTCGCGCCCAGTTCGTTCAGCTTACCGCCTGTTAAAAACAGTGGGGCGTGATCGCGGCTAGCATAAAAGGCTTCAGCTGCCTGGCGTTCCTGACTGGTGGTCTCACCATCATTTTCCAACCCTTGGCCAATGATGGCCGCAATAGACTGGGTGGTCAGCGTGTTGAGCATGCGCGCATCGCGCGCAGCGATGGCCGTTTCATCGATCTCTGGTACGGTCGCAACAGCAGGCGTGATTGTGCGGGCAATCACCGTGTTGGGGCGCTGCGGCTCTATCGTTGGCAGAGCGAGTTCAAGACGAGGGTCGATGGGAAAAACGCTTGTCTCGGCCATCAGGTCGAAGTCGGCATTGATGATGATTGCGCGCGCGATCGCGTCTTCCACGCAAACCGGATCGACTTCGCATTCAAGATCGAGAGGCTGCCGCTCGGTGGCGTGACCGAGGCTGGTGAGGGCCGTGGAAAAAGCCGCCGCTATAAGAAAAGTGCGCGTTCTCAAAGCCATTGTCTCCTCATTGCTGCGACAGTCTTTATGTGTCGCCAGCCAAGTGCCTGAATGTGTGCGCCCCAGTCTGTGACGCGAATCACCCCATCTGAGTGTGTTACGCCACGGACCAAGGGGTGACAGAGTGCCTGAGGCCTCGCAAGCGCAGGGATGCCACGCTGGCGGTCAAATCCACGTGAAGCTAGGCCGACAGTCTTGATGGTTGCTCTTGTGCAACAGCGCTAGCGTCATCACCGGTTCCGTCTGGGTTGGACGCATCAATCTGGTATTCGCTTAATTTGCGATACAGCGTGGAGCGGCCAATGCCGAGCGAGCGCGCAACTTCACTCATGTGTCCACCAAGATGGCCAATGGCAAAGCGGATCGCCTGTTCTTCCAAGGCGGCCAGGGTGCGTGGGGCACCGGCGCCATCGGTCAGATCGGCCATGCCATAGCGCGAGGCTGCGTCAATCATGCCCGATTGTGTCGCGCTTTCACCCAGCAAGTCATGGCTGGCCGAAGACTTTGGTGTCTGGCCAAGTGGAGCAGGTTTGGCTTTTTCCAGTGGCAGCACCATGCCCTCACGGGCGGCGATCTGGGGAAATTCAGCTGGTGTTAGCTGGTCGCCATCGCACAGCACCACCGCGCGGAAGACAGCGTTTTCAAGCTGGCGGATGTTGCCCGGCCAATTGTAGCTGCTGACCAGTTCAAGTGCTGGCGCGGAGATGCCGCGAATGTGGCGTTTGCCCTCTTCGGCGGCGAAGCGCACCAGGAAATGCTCGATAAGGTGGGCAATGTCGTCCATGCGCTCGCGCAATGGCGGTACCCAGATTGGGAAGACATTGAGGCGGTAGTAGAGATCTTCGCGGAACAGCCCATCGCGGGTGAGATCGATCAGCGGGCGGTTGGTGGCCGAGATCAGGCGGAAGTCGGCACGTGATGATGCTTTGGCACCGATGGGATCGATCTCGCCATTTTGCAGCGCGCGCAGAAGTTTGACCTGGATGTCCAGCGGCAGTTCGCCGATCTCATCAAGGAACAGCGTGCCGCCATGGGCTTCGGCAAATTTGCCGACATGTTTGTCGTTAGCCCCAGTGAAGGCACCTTTCTCGTGGCCGAACAGAACCGATTCAACAAGCTTTTCCGGGATCGCGCCGCAATTGACGGTGACCAGCGGTTTGTTCTTGCGCGGGCTTGAGCCCTTGATCGCGCGGGCGATCATTTCTTTGCCGACGCCAGATTCGCCTTCAATCAAAATTGGGATCTGCGATTTGGCAGCACGTTCGGCCAGTTGCACCACGCGGGCCATGGCAGGCGAACGGGTGATGATGTCGGTGACCGTCAGACGACCTTCTGCCGAGCGTTTGATTTGGCTGACTGTGTCTTCTAAGGCGCTCATCTTTAGCGCATTGGCCAAGCAAACCCGCAGTCGTTCCGGCGAGACGGGTTTGACAACAAAATCGCTGGCGCCAAGCTTCATGGCCGAGACAACTGTGTCGATCGAGCCTTGTGAGGTTTGCACGATCACCGGGATTGCATTGTTGTCGGCTTTGAGCGCCGAAAGAACACCCATGCCATCAAGGTCAGGCATGATGAGGTCCAGCAGGATGACTTTGATGGATTTGCCATCAGGAGAACGCAAGAGATTCAGTGCTTCCTGACCACTTTCTAGACAGATGGGCGTGTGGCCCAATCGGGTCAGCGATGCTTCAAGCAGCCGCCTTTGTACAGGGTCATCATCAACAATGAGAACTGAGGAACGCAAGGACACGCACTTCTCCACGCAATACTGCTTTGGCCGACGTCATCGACCTGTTTCGATAGGGGACAGCATGCCGTGATAGGGTAAACGGGCGATTAAGCATAAGAACCGTTTGCCTTCTTTCTACGTAAGATAAGATTGTTGTCGTCTCAAAAACGGCCCTTGCACGGGCACGGAGCGAGGCGTACCGCTACGCGGCAAAATTAATAAAAAGGATAAACCTGGGTATGACCGCGCAGGATGCAGCACTCAAAAATCTGCCAGAATGGGACCTTTCGGCCCTCTATGAAGGAATCAAAAGCGCCCAAGTGAGCGCTGACCTGGACAGGGCGCTGGCTGATTCCCAAGCCTTTGAAGCAACGTACAAAGGCAAGCTCGCCGACCGGTTGGCAGAGGGCGGGGCAAAACTGGCGCAGGCTATCGCCACCTATGAGGCGATTGAAGAGCTGATGGGTCGCCTCTATTCGTTTGCCGGTCTGGTTTATTCAGAAAACACGACGGATCCGCAGCGCGCGAAGTTTTTCGGTGATTGCCAGGAGAAGCTGACCACGGCTTCCTCGCATCTTATCTTCTTTGCGCTTGAACTGACGAAGCTGGACGATACGGCCCTCGCGGCAGGCTATGGCGACGAAGCGCTTGCCTATTACAAGCCCTGGATCGACGATACGCTGCGCGAGAAACCCTACCAACTGGATGATAAGCTAGAGCAGTTGCTGCACGAAAAATCCGTAACGGGGCGGGCGGCTTGGAACCGACTTTTCGACGAGACGATTGCAAGTTTGCGCTTTGATGTGAACGGCCAGTCGCTGTCGCTGGAACCGACGCTCTCGCTGCTTCAGGACACTGATGGTGCCAAGCGCAAGGCGGCGGCTGAGGCTGTTAGCGAGACCCTCGGTGGTGAGCTTCGTACCTTCACGCTGATCACCAATGTGCTCGCCAAAGACAAGGAAATCTCTGACCGCTGGCGCGGGTTTGCCGATGTGGCCGACAGCCGCCACCTGGCCAATCGCGTGGAAGGCGAGGTTGTTGATGCGCTGGTGTCTTCGGTGCGTGCCAGCTTCCCCAAGCTTTCCCACCGCTATTATGCGCTGAAGGCCAAATGGATGGGCCAGGATGCGCTGGACTATTGGGATCGCAACGCGCCGTTGCCCAATGCCGACAAGAAGCTGATCGGCTGGAATGACGCCAAGGGCATTGTGCTTGATGCCTATCAGCGGTTCTCGCCAGAGATGGCGACCATCGGCAAGCGGTTCTTCGATGAGAACTGGATCGATGCGCCATCACGTGAGGGCAAATCGCCCGGCGCATTTTCGCACCCCACCGTGCCGAGCGCGCATCCTTACATTTTGCTCAATTATCAAGGCCGCACACGCGATGTGATGACGCTCGCCCATGAGCTGGGTCATGGCGTGCACCAGGTGCTGGCGGGCAAGCAGGGTGCGCTGATGGCGCAGACACCACTGACGCTTGCCGAGACCGCCAGCGTTTTTGGTGAGATGCTGACCTTCCGCTCGGTGCTGTCGCAAACCGATGATGTTGCCCAGCGCAAAAGCCTGCTGGCCGGTAAAGTTGAGGACATGATCAACACGGTTGTGCGCCAGATCGCGTTCTACACCTTTGAGCGCAAAGTGCATGAAGCGCGCAAACAGGGCGAGCTAACCTCAGAGCAGTTGTGCGATCTTTGGATTTCGGTCCAGCATGAGAGCCTGGGTGATGCGGTTCGGTTCGATGATGGCTACCGGCCTTTCTGGACCTATATCGGCCACTTCATCCACTCGCCGTTTTACGTCTACGCCTATGCCTTTGGCGATTGTCTGGTGAATGCGCTTTATGCGCGCTACGAAAACGCCCATGAGGATTTCACCGAGCATTATTTGGACCTGCTGCGCGCTGGGGGCTCCAAGCCCTATGGCGAGCTGCTCGCGCCGTTTGGTCTGGATGCGCGCGACCCAAACTTCTGGCAAGCTGGATTGAACGTGATTTCCGGCTTCATTGATGAGCTTGAGGCGCTGGAAGCTTGAGCGGTTGGTCCGCAGGACCAGAGTGGGCGCCGGATTGAATTGAGAACCTGAACGGTGGACACAAAACTAGATCGTCATTGCCGGACTTGATCCGGCAATCCAGGCTGAGAGACGCTTCATCTGCTGGATCCTCGGATCAAGTCCGAGGATGACGAAATTGAAAAGCCTGCCATCGCGCGCTATGCGCGCACGCAATGGAATGGATTCCTGTGACGAGCACAGGAATGAAGGTCTGATGCCTAGTGGCAATCCTTTCACGCCCTATATGCGTAACAGAGCGTCCCCTTCGCATGTGAAAGATCCCAATGGCCGATGAGCGCAACGACAATGAACGCAACCGCCTGACCGGACGACTTGGCCGTTATGCCCGCGTCAGCACCTCTGTGGGTGGTGTGGCCGCGACGATGGCGCGGCGGCGGCTGTTTGGCGGGGCGAAGGTGAACCCTGCCGATGCTGAAGCCTTGGCCGAGGCGCTGGGTGGGCTGAAAGGCCCGCTGATGAAGGTGGCGCAGCTCATCTCCACCATTCCCGATGCGGTGCCGGCTGAATATGCCGCCGAGTTGCAAAAGCTTCAAAGCGAGGCGCCGCCCATGGGTTGGGCGTTCGTGAAGCGTCGCATGCGCGCTGAACTGGGCGCTGGCTGGCAAGACAAGTTCGACACGTTTGAGCACGCACCGACGGCGGCGGCGTCGCTGGGGCAGGTGCATAAGGCCCGCTCGCTGGACGGGCATGATCTGGCAGTAAAACTGCAATATCCCGATATGGCCTCAGCCGTGGCAGCAGACCTTCAGCAGCTTGATTTTATCTTCTCGCTGTTCCGCCGCATGGACGCAGCCATTGATCCAAGCGAGATGAAGCAGGAGATCGCCGAGCGGCTGCACGAAGAACTCGACTACACTTTGGAATCCGCGCACGCGAAACTCTACCGAAATTTCTTTGGCACGGATGACGCTTTGGTGCGCGTGCCCGATGTGGTCGATGAGCTTTCCACCAGCCGCCTGCTGACGCTGGGCTGGCTGGATGGCGATAAAATTCTCGACTTCAAAGACGAGAGCCAAGAGGTGCGCAACCGGCTTTCGACCGCGATCTTCCACGCCTGGTGGCGGCCTTTTGCCCATATCGGGGTGATTCACGGCGACCCGCATTTGGGCAATTATCAGGTGTTCAAACGCGATGGTGCGCCGGAAGGCATCAACCTTCTGGATTATGGCTGCATCCGCAAATTTCCCGCGCGCTTCGTTGAAGGCGTGCTGCAGCTCAATGAAGGGCTGATGAAGGATGATGAGGCGCAGATCATTCATGCCTATGAGCTTTGGGGTTTTGAGAACCTGACCAAAGAGCTGCGCGATGTGCTCAACATCTGGGCCCGGTTCATCAATGGCCCGTTGCTGGAAGACAAAGTGCGCGCTGTGGCCGCTGGTGTGAACGCCACAGAATATGGCCGCGAGCAGGCTATTATGGTGCGCAAGGAGCTTCAGCGTCTTGGGCCGGTAAAAATCCCGCGCGAGTTCGTGTTCATGGACCGCGCTGCCATTGGCCTCGGCGGAGTTTTCCTACATCTGCGCGCTGAGCTCAATTTCTATCAGCTCTTCCAAAAAGAGATCGAAAACTTCAACGCGGCGGCGCTGGTGGATAAGCAGACCAAAGCCATGGTGGAAGCGGGACTGGAGCCGATTTCGGCGCAAGAGCATGGTCTGGACATGCTTGAACCAGCGATTGCAGCTCAATAACGGACACTTTGGCGGCCAGAATGCATTGTCAGCCGCCGCCAAGCTGGTGTAAGCGCTTTAACCAATCCCAGCCAAGCCGATTTTAGGAGAGCGCCCGTGTCTGACGCTGCCGAGAGCACCACGCCCGTTTCCAATGATTACAACGAGCACAACCGCACGTTCGAGATTTTCACAAAGCTGCTGAAATGGGGCACCATCATCGTCACCATTATTCTGATCGGCATGGCGATTTTCTTGCTCTAAGCGCCAACGGGCCTGTCTGGCGGGCAGAAACGCCGAAAAGCCCGGTTGCACAGCCGCAGCCACAATGCTTGGTTGCGCTTTCACACGTTTCAAAAGTCCAGGTTCTCTGGACCGGCGTATCAAGGACGCATTCCCATGGTCAAAATTGCGGTTCCCGCAGAGACCGACCCCAATGAGGGTCGGGTTGCCATCACACCCGATACGGTCAAGCGCTTTAAGGCGTTGGGCGCCGAGGTCACGGTACAGGCAGGCGCTGGTGACAAATCTCGTTTGCCTGATGCTGCCTATACTGAAGAAGGCGCCACCATCGCCAAAGATGTGAAGGCGACGGTTGACGGTGCCGATATCGTTTTGCGGGTGCGTCGCCCATCGGACGCCGACATGAAGAGCTATCCGAAAGGTGCGCTTCTGGTTGCCGCCATGGACCCCTATGGCAACGAAAAATCTGTCGAGGTGATGGCCAAGGCTGGGCTGACCGGTGTTGCCATGGAGTTCATGCCGCGCATTACCCGTGCGCAGGTGATGGATATTCTCTCCAGCCAGGCCAACCTTGCTGGCTATCAGGCTGTTATCGACGCTGCCGATGTTTATGATCGCGCCATGCCAATGATGATGACGGCAGCCGGCACCGTGCCTGCGGCCCGTGTCTTCGTGATGGGCGCGGGTGTTGCAGGCCTTCAGGCGATCGCGACGGCCCGCCGGCTTGGCGCTGTTGTGTCGGCGACCGATGTGCGCCCTGCTTCCAAAGAGCAGGTGGAAAGCCTTGGCGGCAAATTCGTGGCTGTTGAGAACGATGAGTTCAAGCAGGCTGAGACCTCCGGCGGCTACGCCAAGGAGATGTCGGACGATTACAAAAAGCAGCAGGCTGAGCTGGTTGCCGCGCACATCGCCAAGCAGGATATTGTGATCACGACGGCGCTGATCCCAGGCCGTCCGGCACCGCAGTTGGTGTCCAAGGCAATGATCAACACGATGAAGCCTGGCTCGGTGCTGGTGGATCTGGCGGTTGAGCGTGGCGGCAACGTCGAAGGTGCGGTGCCTGGTGAAGTTGCTGAGGTTGGGCCTGCCAAAGTAGTGGGTTATCTCAACGTTCCAGGTCGGATTGCAGCCACGGCATCCTTGTTGTTCGCCAAAAACCTTTATTCCTTCGTCGAGACGTTGATCGACAAAGAGAGCAAAGCGCTTGCCATCAATTGGGATGATGAATTGGTGCAGGCAACGGTGCTGACCCGCGATGGTGCGGTGGTTCACCCGAATTTTGCACCCAAGACCGATGCGCCCAAACAGAGCGCTGACACATCTGACGCTCCTGCAGAGGAGGCCAAATCATGAGCGATGCAACCAATGAAGCCCTGCTGGAGGCACGCGAGGCCGCAGAAGCCGCGCAAGACGCTGCGGCACAAGCGGCGGACGCTGCTGCACACGCAACAAGCATTGCTGAACGCCTTGCAGCCAGTACGCTGGATGGTGGCGCCGATGTGATGGCGGCCGCGGCGCACGGCGCTTCGGGCGGCGCCATTGACCCCTTTGTCTTCCGGCTTTCCATCTTCGTGCTGGCGATCTTCGTTGGCTACTACGTGGTCTGGTCAGTGACCCCAGCCCTTCATACCCCGCTGATGTCGGTGACCAACGCGATCTCCTCGGTGATCGTGGTTGGTGCGCTGTTGGCTGTGGGCGTGGATATCATGAGTGCTGAGGGGGCTGGGCTTGCGCGTGCCTTTGGGTTTGTGGCGCTGATCCTGGCGTCGGTGAATATTTTTGGTGGCTTCATGGTCACCCAAAGGATGCTCGCCATGTACAAGAAAAAAGAACGATAGGTTGGGGCTGACGCTATGAGTGCTAATATCGCATCCCTGCTCTATCTGGTCGCAGGCATTCTTTTCATCATGAGTTTGCGGGGCCTTTCGAGCCCTGCATCGTCCCGTCAGGGCAACATGTTCGGCATGATTGGTATGGCCATTGCGGTCGTCACCACGCTGTTCCTGACGAACCTCACCATGGGTTCCATCCTTCTTATTCTGCTTGGCATCGGTATCGGTGGCGGCATCGGTGCGGTGATCGCCAAGCGCATTCCTATGACAGCGATGCCGCAATTGGTTGCTGCGTTCCACTCGCTGGTCGGTATGGCCGCTGTGCTTGTGGCGGCGGCTGCGCTTTATGCGCCGCAGGCGTTTGGCATTGGTGAAATTGGCTCGCTGAAAGCGGCCGCGCTGATTGAGATGGCACTTGGTGCCGCGATTGGCGCCATTACCTTCACCGGCTCGGTGATCGCGTTTGCCAAGCTTGATGGTCGCATGTCCGGCAAGCCGATCATGTTGCCCTCGCGGCACCTGATCAACATTGCTTTGGCGGTGGCGCTGGTGGTGCTCTGCGTCATCCTGGTGATGAGCGAAAGCCATTTTGTGTTCTGGATGATCGTGCTCGCCGCGCTGGTGCTGGGCGTGCTGATCATCATCCCAATCGGCGGTGCGGATATGCCGGTGGTTGTTTCGATGCTCAATTCCTATTCCGGTTGGGCAGCGGCTGGCATCGGTTTCACGCTGGGCAACACCGCGCTGATCATCACAGGCGCGCTGGTCGGCTCGTCCGGTGCAATCCTCTCCTACATTATGTGTACGGCAATGAACCGCTCGTTCTTCTCGGTGATCTTGGGCGGCTTTGGCGGCGATGATGCTGCAGCGGCTGGCGACGGCGAAGAAGAAACACGTCCGGTGAAACAGGGCTCAGCCGACGACGCAGCGTTCATGATGAAGAATGCGTCGAAAGTGATCATCGTGCCGGGTTACGGCATGGCGGTGGCGCAGGCGCAGCATGCGCTGCGTGAAATGGCCGACACGCTGAAAGCCGAAGGCGTGGATGTGAAATACGCCATCCACCCTGTGGCCGGTCGTATGCCGGGCCATATGAATGTGCTCCTGGCTGAAGCCAATGTGCCTTACGATGAAGTGTTCGAGCTTGAGGACATCAACTCCGAGTTTGCCACCGCTGACGTTGCCTTTGTTATTGGCGCAAACGATGTGACCAACCCTGCCGCGAAGACCGATCCGCAGTCTGCCATTTACGGCATGCCGATCCTCAATGTTGCTGATGCTGGCACGGTGCTCTTCATCAAGCGCGGCATGGCATCTGGTTATGCCGGTGTGCAGAACGAACTGTTCTTCCGCGACAACACGATGATGCTGTTCTCTGATGCGAAGAAAATGGTCGAAGACATCGTGAAAGCCCTTTAGGGCCTGCTTCGGTGTTGAAGACGCTAGAGACGCAAACCCGCTCAGATAGCCCTGGGCGGGTTTGTTCGTTTCGGGTCAATATTCTGGCGCGAGCGTTTGACTATCCCTACAACGCGCCGTCCACACCGCTGCATTTTCACCAGGGACGTGCTGGGCCATGGACCGCGCGTGGCGTGCGTGTGTCCGGGCGTCTTGTCGCGGTGCAAGGTGTCGGTCTTTGCGCGCCCGTTCTTGCAGTTGGCTCTAACGCTGCGGTTTCGGTTTTGCGGCGCAAGTTTGGTGCTCGTCCTGTGGATATTATTCAAGGTCCGGTGCGCTTGTCAGGCCACCAGAGGGTGCATTCAGCCCATATTGCGCGTTACGGCGCGATGCCTGCTACCCTGATCGAGCGTTCGGGAGCGAACATCCGTGCGCATCTGCAACTGGTTCCGGTGCAGCATGTCGAAGCGCTGGATGCCAGCGAGGCGGCGGGCACCAACTATGATCGGGTTTGGCTGGAGCAGCGCGTAGAGGTGCCTTGGCTTGGTCGGCGGCTTGACGGCGTGTGGACCTATCGCTCGCGCCATGGCGCTGCCACGCGTGACGGGAAGGTTCTGGCGCTTGGGTTACAGAAACACGCGCTTGCCTATGCTGCTGAGCGCGCAGGTTGGCGCTTAGAGCTGGATGCGTTTGTCTACTTGATGGTGCGTGATGCAAGCTTCAGAGGCGCGGTGACGCAGGCCCTGAAAAGCTGAAATTTTTCCGGTGGTTAGCTAACGCGACCCAGGCCCTGTAGCGCTGTGCGGTTGTTTTCATCGATCGTCAGGGCACGCTGGTACGACACACGTGCGTTTTCCAGGCTGCCAGCAGCTTCATAGGCGATACCGCGGTTGATCCAGGCATCGGTGTTGCGGCTGTCGCGGCCAAGCACAGCATCAAAATCTTCCACTGCTGCGCCCCAATCGCGCAGCGACAGGTAGCTCAAACCGCGCGCCATATAGGGCTCGATGGCATTGGGATTGAAGCCAATAGCCGTGGTAAAATCTTCAATCGCCAGCACATGGTTGTTCTGCGATTGGAAGATCAAAGCGCGGTTGTAGTAGGCGCGTGCATCTGAGGAGTTGAGCAAAATTGCCCGCTCATAATCCGACAGTGCTTCTTGGAAGCGGCCAGCTTCGCGATAGATGTTGCCGCGGCCCACATAGGCAGCGTCATAGGCTGGGTTGGCGGCAATGGCTGCAGAGTAATCGGCCAATGCTTGCGGGCTGTTGCCCATTTCGCGGTGAACCAGCGCCCGGTTGGCGAGGGCTTGATAGAAGCCTGGGTTGAGCGCCAGCGCTTGGTTGAAGTCAGCCAACGCATCATTGTAGCGACCTTCACGACCATAGGCCGTGCCGCGCATATTGTAGGCGCCGGGGTCTTGCGGATTGGAGGAGATGACCTCGGTGAGCGAGGCGATGTTCACTGCCTGGCTGGCTGCTAGCGTTCCTGTGGCCTGGTTGAGGCCAGCGGTTTGACAGGCTGCCAGAAACAGCGCGGCGCATGTGGCAAGGGCAACGCGCGGGACCCAGCGCAATGCGGGTGCTTGGCGCACAGCAGCGTTGTCTTGCTTGGTATCAAACTCTGGTGAAACGCAAACCATGGAAACCCTCAGCATGACCCCGGTCGAGCGCGCCTCTTTGCGGAGCGCGATCTTTGCCTTCTACATGATGCGCGCCATGCGCACCATCAGGGCCTTTGGTGAGGGGTTATTCTGGCAGAATAGGGGCCAGCGCTACAGTCTAGCGGCGGCCTTTGCCTGGAAGCAGACCTTCGCGCTGGGCGCGTTTGCGGGCTAGCTTGCGCGCGCGGCGAATGGCTTCAGCCTTTTCGCGGGCTTTCTTTTCCGACGGTTTTTCATAGTGGCCGCGGAGTTTCATTTCACGGAAGATGCCTTCACGCTGCATCTTCTTTTTCAGGGCTTTGAGCGCCTGATCAACATTGTTGTCCCGAACGAGTACCTGCACGTGTCATCCTGTCGTTGTCGCCTTGGCCGGTGGTTTTGCCGTGCCAGAGGGCGAAAAGGGTCTCTTGTTTCAATGCTTTGCAGATCAGTTAGCCGGCGCGCCAACACAGCCAAAATGCCGCGTTTGGACGCCCTGATGGCCGCCCGATGGCGTTCCTCATCCAACCTACAATGCGGAATGAGGTGGGCGAGTACCAGATCATGGGGGGTTTGTCCACAAAGCCGGCGTGCTTTTGCACCTTGTTGCGGCGACTTTATGTGCGGTCTTTATTGGCGTGGGGCAATGCGCGTGACATGCCCCATTTTGCGTCCTTTGCGTGCCTCGGACTTGCCATAGAGATGGATCTGGGTGCCGGGCATTGCAGCATGGCCGGCAAGGTTCGCAACATCATCGCCGATGAGATTCGTCATGATCGCGTTGGAGTGGCGTTTCGGACTTCCCAATGGCCAGCCAGCCACTGCGCGGATGTGATTGTCGAACTGGTCGTGCAGACAAGCATCCATGGTCCAGTGGCCAGAATTGTGTACACGCGGCGCGATCTCATTGACCAGCAAGACCGATTGTTCGGTGACGAAAAACTCCACCGTCAGCACGCCGATATGCTCCAGCGCATTGGCCACCGCGATGGCGGCGTCTTTCGCTTTGTTTGTCAGTTCAGGCGTGACGTCAAATGTGGCGAACTGGCCGATGGCTGAGGTGTCGAGAATGCCATCCTTGTGCACATTGACCGGCACGTCATAGGCGACCGCGTTGCCATCAACACCGCGTGCGATGATGGCGGAGACCTCGGCGACAAAGGGGATGCGCGCTTCAAGCACCGCTGGCGCCTCGCCGATTGTCTGCCAGGCTGCCTTGGCGTCGATGTCCGTCGTTTTCAGCCGCGTTTGGCCCTTGCCGTCATACCCAAACCGGCGGGTTTTAAGGATCGTATCGCCGCCTAGCGCGGTTTGGGCGCTTTGGATGGCATCTGGCCCGTCGACTGCGGCGTAGGGTGCGACTTGCAGCCCGATGCCTTCCAGAAACTGCTTTTCGGTCAGGCGATCCTGGCTGGTCTCCAGCGAGGCCAAGCCCGGGCGAAGTGGCACCGCGCCTGCCAGCTGTTCCAGGCTGGCTGTGGGGATGTTCTCAAACTCAAACGTCACGACCTGGCAGCTATCTGCGAATGCCGCGAGCGCGTTGACATCGGTGTAGTTGGCGCAGGTGTGATACGCGGAGATTTCTGCGGCGGGCGCGTCTTTGGCAGGATCAAAAATGTGGCTTTTCAACCCGTAACGTGCTGCGGACATGGCCAGCATGCGACCCAATTGGCCGCCACCAAGGATGCCGACGGTATCACCTGGGGCAAGCGCTTGCATCAGGCGGGGTCGTCGACAGGCGCGTCGGCCACGCCATCGGTGCGAGCCTGCCGCCATGCCGTTAGCCGCTCAGCCAAGCCAGAGTCCGACAGGGCCAAAATGCTCGCAGCCAACAGCCCGGCATTGGAAGCGCCAGCCTTGCCGATGGCGAGCGTGCCAACCGGCACACCAGCGGGCATCTGAACGATGGAGAGCAGGCTGTCTTGGCCTTGCAGTGCGGTCACGGAAACCGGAACGCCCAACACCGGCAGGGTGGTCATGGATGCGACCATGCCTGGTAGGTGGGCCGCGCCGCCTGCGCCCGCGATGATCACTTTGTGCCCGGCTTCAGCAGCGCCCTTGGCGAAGCTCACCATCCGGTCTGGCGTGCGGTGCGCGGAGACAATTTTGGTCTCATAGGCGACACCCAACTCATCCAGCCGCTCTGCGGCATGGCGCATGGTGGGCCAATCGGATTGGCTGCCCATGATGATGGCGACGGGAGCGTTGAGGCTGGACATGGAATGGAGGTCTCGTTCAGGCGATGATGTCGGGAAGCAACTGGTCTTCCAGCACAAGCATGCGGTCTTTCAAGATCAGCTTGCGCTTTTTCAACCGCTGAATTTGCAAATGGTCGGCGCGACCGGTCTCAAAAAGTGCGGCGATGGCAGCGTCCAGGTCACGGTGTTCCTGGCGCAATTTGGCCAACTCTTGGCGCGCGTCCTGATCATCGTTGGAAGGTGTGGGGGTCATGAACGAGCAACTCGACCGACTGTAACTGTCCGCAAAACGCGGGTAGCGAGCGGGAATCGATACCATGCTCTTTTGCAGTGCGCCACTCAGCCTATGATTGCGAACCGATTTTTCGTGCATTGCAGTATAAAAAGGTGCGCAATTGCTGTGCGAACAACGCGATTATTTAAAAAGTCAATCTGTACGACCAAGCATCAGTATGGCAGCCTCATCAAGTTTGGAAAAAGGAGGATTGCATGACGGTTGAATCTCATCTCGCCGAATTGGAGCGGCGGCACCTCGCGATTGACAGCAAGATTTCTGATGAAGAGCGGCGACCGGCCAAGGATGGCCTAGAGATCGCTACGCTTAAGAGGCAGAAACTCAGTTTGAAGGATGAGATGGAGCGTTTGCGTAAGGAGACATCGGGCACCCGGGCCAATTAGAAGCCCCATTAGGTGACCTGTCACCAAGCCGTCTGGCATCTGCCAGGCGGCTTTTTTGTTGCTTGGGTGCGCTGATGTTTGATGAAGCTCATCACCTTTTGCCCAGCTTGCAGGCTAGAAGCAGATTGGGCACACCTGTCAGCAACAAGCGTGTCACCAAGAACATGTCCGAAATCGGATGCACGGGAAGGGAACAGCCATGAGCGCCTCAAGCCAGAATTATCACGATACCTACCAAAGCTGGCAGGATGATCCTTTGGCCTTTTGGGCCCACGCAGCACAAAGCGTGGATTGGATGAAGCCGTTTGAGCGGGTGTTTGATCCAAGCGCCGGCGTGTATGGCCGCTGGTTTCCAGGCGGTGTGTGCAACACGGCCTACAATTGCCTGGATCGTCACGTGGGGCGCGGGCGCAAAGGCCAGGCGGCGCTGATCTATGATAGCCCGATCACTGGCACCAAGAAGTCCTACTCTTATGAAGATTTGCGCGATGAAGTGAGCGCCTTTGGCGCGGTCTTGAAGAACCTTGGCGTGGCCAAGGGCGACCGCGTCGTCGTCTACATGCCGATGATCCCCGAAGCGGTGATCGCCATGCTTGCCTGCGCGCGCATCGGCGCGATCCACTCGGTGGTGTTCGGCGGGTTTGCTGCCAGTGAGCTTGCCACCCGTATCGATGATGCACGGCCCAAGGCGATCATTTCAGCGTCCTGCGGCATCGAGCCGAACCGGGTGATTGCCTACAAACCGCTGCTGGACGAGGCGATTGCGCTTTCCACCCATAAGCCTGATCTCACGGTCATCAAGCAGCGCGAGCAAAAACCGTGTGACCTCATTGATGGGCGCGACCATGACTATGACGCGCTTTTGGTGGACGCCAACGCGCGCGGCATCGACAGCGAGCCGGAGCCAATGGAGGCCACCGATCCGCTTTATATTCTTTACACCTCTGGCACGACGGGCATCCCCAAGGGTGTCGTGCGCGACCATGGCGGGCACATGGTGGCGCTCAATTGGACGATGAGCGCCATCTACGACATGCAGGCGGGCGATGTTTTTTGGGCAGCGTCCGATGTCGGCTGGGTGGTTGGCCACTCCTACATCGTTTACGCGCCGCTGCTGGCGGGCTGCACGACCATTCTTTACGAGGGCAAGCCGGTTGGCACGCCTGATCCAGGCGCGTTTTGGCGGGTCATCGAAGAACACAAAGTGTCCTCGCTCTTCACCGCGCCGACCGCTTTCCGCGCGATCAAGAAGGAAGACCCGGACGGCAACTTCATCAAAAAATACGATCTGCACACGCTGAAAACGCTGTTTCTGGCCGGTGAGCGCGCCGATCCCGACACCATTGAATGGGCGCAAGAGAAACTGGACGTGCCGGTGATCGACCATTGGTGGCAAACCGAAACGGGTTGGGCGATTGCCGGCAACCCGGTTGGTCTTGGCAAGCTGCCAGTGAAGCTTGGCTCTCCAACCGTGGCGATGCCGGGCTATGATGTGCAGGTGATCGATGATGCCGGCCATCCGATCCCGCCCGACACGCTGGGCAACATTGTGGTGAAGCTGCCCCTGCCTCCAGGCTGTCTGCCGACGCTTTGGAACAATGATGAGCGCTTTAAAGCCTCGTACCTGGAAGAGTTTCCCGGCTACTACAAAACCGCAGATGCGGGGATGATCGACGGGGATGGCTATCTCTTCATCATGGCGCGCACCGATGACATCATCAATGTGGCCGGCCACAGGCTTTCCACCGGCGGTATGGAGGAGGTTCTTTCCGGGCACCCTGCCGTCGCTGAAGCGGCTGTGGTCGGCGTTTCAGACGCTTTGAAAGGCCAACTGCCGGCCGGATTCGTGGTCATCAAGGATGGCGTTGATCTGCCAAGCGAGCAGCTTGAAAAAGAGATGGTGGCGCTTGTGCGCGAGAAGATCGGCCCCGTCGCTGCCTTCAAAACCGTGATGGTGGTGGACCGCCTGCCAAAAACCCGTTCAGGCAAAATCCTGCGCGGCACGATGCGGCAAATCGCAGATGGTGAGCCTTACAAGATGCCTGCCACCATCGATGATCCTGCGATCCTTGATGAGATCAGCGGTGCGCTGAAAACCAAGGGCTACGCGGCCTAAGGTTTCAGCCGGTCAGCAGCGGCAGGCGATCACTTATGATTGCACGCCGCTTGTCCGACCAGCGCCTGGCGGTGTAAACGCGGCGCTCCTTCAACAACCCTAGGAATGCTTCATGGCCGTCAGCTTCGCACTGGAACGCAAGACTGCAATTGTCACCGGCGGGGCGCAGGGCATTGGCCTAGCCATCGCTGAACGTTTCGTCGAAGAGGGCATGAAGGTGATTGTCGCCGACGTTGATGATAGCGCCGGCCACGATGTAGTGGAGCGGTTGTCGAAACTCGGTGAGGCGACCTACGTCCATTGCGATGTTTCAGATCGGCTGGATGTGCGCAATCTTCTCGCCAAGAGTCTTGAAGCTTATGGCGAGATTGATGTGCTGGTGGCCAATGCTGGTATCGTCCACACGGCCGACTTTCTGGACATCGAAGAAGCTGACTTCGACCGCGTGATCGCCGTGAACCTGAAAGGTGTGTTTCTTACCTGCCAGGCCGTGGCCAAGCATATGGTCAAGCGTGTGGAAGCCGGAGAGAAACCCGGCACGATAATCACCATGTCGAGCGTCAACGCAGAACTGGCTATCCCCAATCAGGTGCCATACGTAACCTCAAAAGGCGGCGTGCGGCAGCTGACCAAGGTGATGGCGCTATCGCTTGCCAAGCACGGCATCCGTGTCAACGCGATTGGCCCCGGGACCATCATGACCAAACTGGTGGAGGATGTGCTCGCCGATGATGATATCCGCCAGCGGATGATGACCCGCACGCCCATTGGCCGCATTGGCGAGCCAAGCGAGGTTGCGTCCATCGCTGCGTTTTTGGCCAGCGAGCAGGCAAGCTACATCACCGGCCAAACGCTTTATGCCGACGGTGGCCGGTTGGGGCTAAATTACACCGTGCCGGTAGAGCCCAGCGCCTAACTTACGATTTTTCTTCGTCAGCGCTCTCAGAATTATCAGCCGGGCTGGTGAGCTCTTTGAGTTTGGCAAACACCGAATCAGCGTCCAAATCATCCTGCGCTTCCTGAGCGGCTTCTTCTTCCTGCTCAGCCGATGGCTCAGATGTGCCGAACACCTCTTCGATGCCAGCTTCTTCTTCGCTCTGGAATTCGGTTGGCGCTGTGGCTTCCAGCGCTTCCTCTGCGGTCAGAAGAACTGGGCCAGCGGCTTCGATAGCCGGTGGTGCGTTGCGCGAGGCTTTCTGCACTTCCAGATCAAGCTCGATCTGCTTGCAGAGGCCAAGCGTGACTGGGTCCATCGGTGTCAAATTCGCAGCATTCCAGTGCGCGCCGGAACGGATCGATTCGATGGTGTTTTTGGTGGTGCCAACCAGACGCATGATCTGCGCGTCTTTGAGTTCCTTGTGATTGCGCAACAACCAAAGGATCGCGTTGGGACGGTCATGGCGACGCGAGACCGGCGTGTAACGCGGGCCGCGCTTTTTGGTGCTGGTGGCGACCACAGTTTTGGCCGGCTGAAGTTTTAGTTCCAGCGCCGGATTTTCCTCAGCGGCAGTGATCTGCTCGCGGGTCAACTGCCCGGTTTGCAACGGGTCGAGGCCTTTGATGCCTTGCGCCGCTTCGCCGTCGGCGATGGCTTTGACCTCAAGGGGATGCAGCGCGCAGAACTTGGCGATCTGATCAAAGGTCAGCGCGGTGTTATCAACCAGCCAAACGGCGGTGGCTTTGGGCATCAAAAGGGTATCGGCCATGGTGGAATCCTAACAATAAGGCTCTTCTGGCCCGGTCGGAGTGCTTCCGATCGCGGGGCCGAGCATCTTCGTAACGATGTCGGGGAGTTAAAGATCGTATAGTAAATTTACAAAGCGGTTGCAATGGGCGGTTGCAGTTTGGCCACGCTAAGCTTTGCACCAAGCCTTGTGCAGGTAGGCGATGAGGCCCGCGATCTCATCCGATGCCAGCGTGTAATAGATGGTGGTTCCATCGCGGCGCGTGGACACCAGACCGTGCGCGCGCAGCAGGGCCAGATGCTGCGAAAGCGTCGTCGGTTTGCTGCCGGTGAGCTCAGCCAAGGCGCCGACGGACTTCTCGCCGTCCACCAGATGGCACACCGCCAGAAGACGCGCCGGTGCGCTGAGCAGTTTTAGAATTTCCGTCACTTCGCCGACATTGTCCGCCATCGAGGTAGCTGTTGGGGTAGTACGGTCAAGTGTTTGCGTGGACATGGTTAGCTCACAGTATGCCGCGGACTGGTTGCCAGCCCGCGGATTGTTTCGGTCTAGGCCGTAGCGGCTGTGCTTAAGGGCGCTGCCGGTGCTTGGCGCATCAGCTTAGCAAGCAGCTTGAAGAACAGCCAGATGGCCAGCGCTTGGAACAGCAGCGGGATGGCCGTGACGCTCCAATAGGCGATGCCGAATTTGGCGATGAGGCCGGTGGCGACCAAGCCCTTGTTGATCAAGAAGTGGCTCATCACCGAGAACGCCACAACTGGGCAGAGCAATGCCAACGATCCAGGCGAAGATTCAGGCCCACTGATAAAGCGCGCCAGATAGTGCGTTTTCTTCAGTGCACCCCAGCCAGCGGCCAGTAAAAGGATCTGCGCGGCGAAGAAAGTGGTCAGCATCATGAAGGTGCTGCCAGCTGAGCTGTGCAGATCAAAGTGGACATGCAGGCCATGGTTTTGGCGCAGAAAAGCGATGCCAAGCACGGTGAGGATCGGCACGCCGATCATCAGAGTAGGGGCGCCATCGGCTGCCAAGCCGTTTTCCATCATCGAGCGCACGCCGAGCGTCAGCGCGATGAGGCCCTGAACAATTGATGCCAGGATGAAGAGCGTGGAAAGGCCAAGCGAGAACGCTACGGTCAAGGCATTGGTGGACATGGCGGCCGGGGCGGCCAAACCAACGCCGATCATGGCGAAGGCAAAGGCTGGCAACATCTGCGCCAGGGAATTGTTCTTGGCGCAATCGAGGCCACCGCCCAGAGCGTTGCTGGCAAAGCGGGCGAACAGCTTGAAGGCGTAGAACCCAATGATGGCAAAGGCGATCATGGCCAGCGGGAAGAGGTATTCCACCACGCTCCAAAGGTTCGGCACGAATACCAGGCCGAGAATGAAACCGGCATTGACCGCCATCGCGAACGCCAGTGGCATCGCCATGATCTGACTGCCGGCATTGCTTCCCATCCAGGTTTGGTAGGCCTCGGTGCGGGCAAACTGGTGCAAACGTTGCACGTTCCAGACAAGCAGCCGGACAAGGGTAGCAGCAAAAAAGGCGATACCGGCCAGGGCGATGGAGATGGCGGCCTGCATGGGTAAGCCACCGCTGGAAAAGGCGGCCATGACGTCTTCAAACACGGGAACGGGCTGGCCTGGATGCGGGACCCAGAACATCAAAAACATGAAAAAGGTAACGACCAGCCCGCCAGCGCCAAGCGCGGCGAGGTACATCAACGGGCTGTAGGATGGTTGCCCCGGTTGGGGCTGGGTGGCGGCTGAAAGCGCGGTCATGGTGGAACTCCATTTCTCTATATATTTGTATATATAAATATAACGGATAAAAGTCCAGATGTACCGCCCTTCGTCTTTGGTCGAGGGGGTTGGTTGATTGCCCAGTGGGAATCGAAGCGGCTACGGCCTTAAGATGATCTTGCCCATGTGCTGGGAGCTTTCCATGCGGGCATGGGCCTTGCTGGCCTCAGCCAATGGGAACACAGAATCGACGTGGATTTTCACATCGCCGGATTCGATCAGCGGCCAAACATGGTGCAGCACATCATCGGCCAGCTGCGCTTTGAACGCATCAGAGCGGGCGCGCAGGGTTGAGCCGGTGTGGGTGAGGCGCTTCAACATAAGGCGGGAGAAGTCTGCTTCTACACTGGCGCCATTCAAGAACGCGATTTGCACGATACGTCCTTCAACGGCGGCGGCTTTCCAGTTGCGCTCAATATAATCACCACCGACCATATCGAGGATCACGTTGGCGCCTTTGCCGTCGGTGGCAGCCTTGGTGCCCTCGACGTAGTCTTCCTTCAGATAGTTGAAGGCGTGGTTTGCACCCAGCTCGCGCATGGCGGCGCATTTCTCGTCAGAACCGGCTGTGGCAAGCACGGTCGCACCATGGGCTTTGGCTAGTTGGATCGCCATCATGCCGATGCCTGAGGTGCCGCCATGGACCAGGAACGTTTCACCCTCGGTAAGCCCGCCGCGGTCGAACACGTTCGACCAAACGGTGAGTGCGGTTTCCGGTATGCCTGCGGCTTGTTCCACCGACAGGCCTTGGGGTATCGTCAGGGCATGGCGTTCATCGGCGACGCAATAGTCTGCATAGCCACCACCGGTGACCAGCGCTGTAACTTGCTCGCCGATCTCATGACGTTCGGCGCCACGGGCGCGAGCGACAATGGTGCCGCCAACCTCAAGCCCTGGAATATCGCTGGCGCCTTTTGGCGGTGGATAGGCCCCAACGCGTTGCAAAACATCGGGCCGGTTGACCCCGGCTGCTTCCACTTCGATCAATATCTGATGCTCATCGAGATGTTGCGGCATGGGCCGCGTACCGGGCACCAGAACATCCGGCCCGCCGGGCCTGTCGATGGTGATCACATTGATGCTGCTTGGAAGATCAGAAAGGTTGGTCATGGTGGCCACTTGTTGCGTGCAAGGGTGGGGCGGTATGCTGCCTCAACGCATAGCGCCGCAAATGGCTTCAATGAAGGGGGACAATGTGATGGATATCGATCTGGAACCAAAACCCAAGCCGACAATCACGGTGGGTGAGGATTTGTCCGATGCCTCGGTCGGCGAGCTGGCTGAGCGTATTGAAGCGTTGCGCGGTGAGATCGCCCGCTGCGAGGAGGCGATGACATCCAAGGATGCGGCACGCCTCGCCGCTGATGCAGTGTTTGGCGCGCCGAAATCTTAGGGTTCAGGCAAATTTCACGAGCGCCGCGCCTGACAACACCAGCCCGGCCCCACCGGCCTTCAACCAGGTGATGGAGGTTTGGGCTGTGCCAAAGGCGCCCAGATGATCGAGCACCAGCGCGGTTACCAACTGTCCAGCGATGATCAGCACAGCGGCTGACCCCACGCCGAGTTTGGGCACCAGATACACCACCGCCAAAATGTAGAGCGTGGCGATGATGCCGCCGATCCAAGCTGAAACCGGCACGGCTTTCATGGCTGCCATATCGGGTAGGGGCGTTCGAGCGATGAGCAGCACCATGCCGGTCGCCAGAACGCCTGTGAGAAAGACAAAGAAGGAGGCCATCACCGGCCCCTTCAGCGCCGTGCCCAACTGGCCGTTGAAGGCCAGTTGGAGCGGGATCATGGCACCGGTGGCCAGCGCCATGGCGATAAGGATCATCTGTCCCATGCGTTCGGCCTAACCGCGCAAGGCAGCGACGGTTTCTCGGGCGGCCGCTGCTGCAGACATTTGCTGTTGGCCGGTGATCAAATTGCCATCGCGGATGGCGAATTCTTCCATCGGGCCAGCCACCTCAAACTGGGTATCGGGGATTTTTCTGGCTTCGGTTTCGATCCAGAATGGCTGGATTTTCTGACCAACAGCGTTTTCGGCATACTCTTCCTCAGAGTTGGCAAAACCGGTCCAACGCTTGCCTTTCACCAACAGGTCACCGTTTGAGAGTTTGGCTTTCAAGAGCACGCAGGTGCCATGGCAAACGGCGGTGGTGGGTTTGCCTGCCTCATAAAAACTGGCGAGAAATTTCTGTGTCGCTGTGTCATCGATCATGGTGACCATGGGACCCTGACCACCGACCACGAACACAGCGTCATAGTCATTGGCGTTGAGGTCAGAGAGTTTTGGTGTGCCTTTCAGCAGCGCCATTTTCTCCGGGGTCTGTTTGAAGGCCAGCGAGATGGTGTCTTCGGCCGAGTACCCGCTTTCATCCTCTGGATCGGAGTATCCGTCTGCTTGCAAATCACCACCATCGGGTGAGGCGATGGTGATGGCGTAGCCAGCCTCTTCAAACTCTTTGTAGGCGTGGGTGAGCTCTGCCCACCAAAAGCCAATGGGCCAGCCGGTAACCGGTGACGTGGCAGGGTTGGATGCGATCATCAAAATATGGGGCATTGGATTCCTTTCGTGAGCGCTCTTGTGCGCTGTCAGCGATAGGGATAGGCAGGAACCATATTCAATGAAACTGAAATGCTTTCATGTCAGATTTCGACCAAATCAAACTTAGGCGATTGGACGTCACGGTTCTTTTGGTTTTTTCCGGGCTGATACGGCACGGCAAAGCAACGCTGGTGGCGCAAGAGCTTGGCCTCACCAACTCGTCCATCAGCCATGCGCTGCGACGGCTGCGCGATGTGTTTGGCGATGAGCTTTTTCTGCGCCGTCCGCATGGGCTGGAACCGACGGCCTTTGCACGCTCTATCGAGCCTGCCGTTCAATCGGCTTTGGACGCTTTGCAGGGTGCGCTCTCAGGGCCGAGTGTTTTTGAGCCCAGCCAGAGCGACGCGCATGTGCGCCTATCAGCCCAAGATTATGAGATTGCGACGCTTGTGCCTGATCTGATGGCGCGGCTGCGCCAATCGGCGCCGGGCATGACGCTCTCCATCCAGGCGCTCTCCAAGCCCGATGCGTTGAAGGCGCTGGAAGCTGGCGACATTGATCTTGCGCTTGGCTTTTTTCCTGACCTCAGCGCCAAGCACATCAGCGTAACACTGCTTGAGGAAAGCTACCTGGTGGCCGCGCGCGCCGATCATCCGTTTCTGCGCGAGGGTACCAATTTGGAGCGCTATCTGGCGTCAGATCATCTGCTGGTGTCGGGCGATGCCTCGATGTCTGGCATCGTCGATCAGGTGTTGGCCGCACAGGGCTTGGCGCGACGTGTTGCGCTCTCAGTGCCATTGTTCATGCCAGCCCTGGCAATGCTGGCCGACAGCGCGTTGATCGCGACACTACCGGCAGCCCTTGTGCGCACCCATGCGGCGCGTTTTGGCTTGGCCTTTGCGCCACCGCCGGTGGTTGTGCGAGCCTTCCAAGTGCAAGCGATTTGCCATGTGCGCGATGAGAAAAACGCTATGATAACCTGGTTGCTTGGCGAACTTGCGCAAACACGAGGCTAGCACGCAGTAAACAAAATCACTCTATTTTGAGGCGTTAAGACTTCAGAAACCTTTCTCGCTTACCTTCTCAGTTATCGGGTTTTCTCGACAGTTTTTGAGCTCATGGTTGCTCATTGACGCCTCCCTGTTTTCAAACTGATTATTCAGCCGTAGCACCTGCTGCGGCTTTTTTTTGCCTTCTGTTGGCAAAACAGGCGGCCATTCCTCACCAATCAGCGTTAACCGAGCCTGAAGATCGCTACCCTTAGGTTGCAGTGGGATATGGACGGGGCGGTCAAATGAGCTATGCTTTGCCACAATCCAGGCAACAACAATGATGGCTTAACAAGATGGATCGTACGAGCGGCATAGATGATGGCCCGATGATGGCGCAGGATGACCCAGTGTCGTTCGCCGACCGGTTGGTTGGCTCCAACGCGTTTCATGACCTTTTTGAGCACGGCATGCAGTTGGTTGAAACGACCGCTGAGTATCTGGACAAAGAAGGTCGCGAAGAAGCCAAGGATTTGGCCCGCGCTGGCGCGATGGCCTATGCGACGGAGTCGATGCGCCTCACCACACGGTTGATGCAGATGGCCTCTTGGCTGTTGCTGCAGCGCGCGGTGCATGAAGGTGAGATGACGCTGGAGCAGGCCGCGCAGGAAAAAGCAAAGGTGCGCATCCACGGGCTTTCCAGTCCCACAAAGGGCCCTGGCTGGGATGAGTTGCCAAGTACGCTGCGTGAGTTGGTGGATGCATCACTTGATCTGCAAGCCCGGGTGCAGCGCTTGGACGGTATTTTCTACCAGCGTGGCAACACGGTGCAGGACGAAGTGCCTGTGGCCAATCCTGTGGCTGAGCAGATGGCCCGTTTGTCGGATGCCTTTGGCTGATCTGATAACGCCACACTGAGACAACAAAAAAGGCACCCGATTGGGTGCCTTTTACATGTCTGCGATAGGATTTCGGCGCCCTAGGAGCCGAGGAACCCGTCGAACTTGTTTTTGAACTTCGACAAACGGCCGCCGCGATCAAGCAAGGTCTGCTGACCACCGGTCCAGGCCGGGTGCGTGGTTGGGTCGATGTCGAGGCGAAGCGTGTCGCCTTCTTTGCCGTAGGTCGAGCGGGTTTCGTACTCGGTGCCGTCGGTCATCACCACTTTGATGGTGTGGTAGTCGGGATGGGTATCCTGTTTCATCGTCTTTATCCGTCATTGCGACGCCCGCGCGCCGAATTGGTGCAGCGTTGATCACGATTGGTGTGAAAAATCTCGCTCGCGACTGACATTGGCCAGAGGTCAAAAATCTATCGCTTCAGCGCGCGTCGATACACGATGGGGCGGCTGCTTGCAAGCGGCTTGCGCCAGACTTCAGTGCGTGTGTTGGCCTTGCCTGCGATCAATCGGCTCACTCCCCCAAGTGATGGGGTCTCAAACCTTGCCATCAAACCGATTTGATCGGTAGGGAAGTGCATGGCCAATTCCGCTGATCAGCCCCAATCCTCTTCGCGCCTTGATGTGCAGTCCGCACGTCAAACGTTGCGCGATTTGTGGCCGTTTGTTGCACCCTATAAGGGCCGCATCATTGCCGCGTTTTTTGCGCTGGTGGGCTCAACCACAGCAACGCTAACGGTGCCGCTGTCGGTGCGCATGGTGATCGACCGTGGGTTCACCGGCGAAGACGGCGTGCCGCTGGGCGGCGTGTTTTTGGGCCTCATCGCGGTGGTCAGCATTTTGGCGGTGATGAGTGCGCTGCGCTACTACCTCGTCACATGGCTTGGCGAGCGGGTTGTCGCCGATCTGCGTGCGGCGGTGTTTGAGCGCATCATGCGCTTTGATCTGTCGTTCCATGACCGCTCCCGTTCCGGTGAGTTGGTCTCGCGGCTCACCAGCGATGCCACGCAGATGAAGTCGGCGGTTGGCACCAGTGTCTCGGTGGCGCTGCGCAACTTCTTCATGTTCGTTGGCGCCAGCATTATGATGGTGGTGACAAGTCCAGCATTGTCGGGTGCGGTGCTGATTGCGATCCCCTTTATTGTGCTGCCGCTTATCGTTTTTGGCCGTCAGGTGCGTTCGCGCTCGCGCGTCGCGCAGGACGTGCTGGCCGATGCTTCGGCGATGGCGAGCGAAGCGATCAGTTCGGTGCGCACGGTGCAGGCGCACACAGCGCAAGGCCGCTTGGCACGTGCGTTTGGTGGGGCGGTAGAAGCCTCCTTTGAAGCCGCACGCAGCTCCATCGTGGCTCGCGCGCTGCTTACCTCGTTTGCGATCTTCGTGATCTTTTCCAGCGTCGTTCTGGTGCTTTGGTACGGCGCCAACGCGGTGGTGGCCGGGGACATGACCGCCGGCGAGCTGGGACAGTTCCTGCTTTATGCCGTGTTTGCCGCCGGTGCTTTGGGTGAGGTCAGCCAGGTGGTGGGCGAGGTGGCGCAAGCCGTGGGTGCGGCAGACAGGCTATGCGGTCTGCTGAAAGTGGACGTTAAAATCCTGCCGGAAGATACCGGCGATCAACGTGCAACAGTGAAGCCCGTGGCAGGTGATGTTGGCCATGTGGTGTTCGATCATGTGTCCTTTGGCTACGGGCAGGAACCGGGAACAAAGCCAACGGTGCCGGTGCTGCGTGATGTCTCGTTCGAAGCGCTGCCGGGTAAGACTGTGGCACTGGTCGGTCCGTCTGGGGCGGGCAAGTCGACGGTGCTGCAAATCCTGATGCGCTTTTACGATGTGCAGAGCGGCGATGTGCTGGTGGACGGCAAAAAAGTCGTTGAGATGGATCCGATTGCCCTGCGCGAGAAGATGGCGTTGGTGCCCCAGGATGTAGCGATTTTTGCTGCCAGCGTGCGCGACAATGTTGCCTTTGCCCGGCCTGACGCTAGTGACGATGACATTCAGGCCGCATTGGCCGCCGCCAATGCCTCGGCGTTTGTTTATGGCTTGCCCGAGGGCATCAACACGATGCTGGGCGAGCGTGGGGTGAACCTTTCTGGCGGACAGCGTCAGCGCATCGCCATTGCCCGCGCGGTGCTACAAGATGCACCGATCCTGCTGCTGGATGAGGCGACCAGCGCACTGGATGCGGAAAGCGAGCATCTGGTGCAGGATGCGCTGGAACGGCTGATGGTTGGCCGCACGGTGATCGTGATTGCGCACCGCTTGGCCACGGTGCGCAGTGCCGATGAAATCGTCGTGCTGGACGATGGCAAGGTGGTCGAGCGCGGCACGCATAGCCAACTGGCCGCCTCGGATGGGCTTTATGCGCGCCTGGCAGATTTGCAGTTCTCTGAGGTGCCGGAACGCGCGGTCGAGCGCGTTTAGTTGGGTTCTGTATTTACGCGGCATTTCCGCCTTGCGCGCTGGTAGATGAAACTATGGCAATACCGAGTAGCTCTGTCGTCCGCTGTTGCTCTGTGTTCCTCTCCCGAGCAATCACGATTCTGGTGTTCCGAAGTTAAGCCCTTTATTTGTTCATTTCTACGCCGTGTTCGATGCAGTCCGTTGGAGCTTTGATGAAAATATTTCTGGGCTACCCGTCAGAAAATCTTTCTGAGGCTGAGCAGGTTTTCAACGTTCTTAGCAGCATTGATTACACTAAGGTTTGGTTTGATAAATCATCACTTGTGGGCGGCGCCGACTGGGATCGAGAAAGAAGTCTGGCCCAGAAGCAAGCCGATCTAATTGTTCACATTTACTCCAACAGTGCTTCCAGTCGATCCGGAGTTGTAAACCGCGAGATACACCAGTCTTTGGAACTCGCGGACGATCAACCGATTGGCTCCAACTTCATTATTCCCATTAGAGTTGGGCGAGCAGCCTTGCCTGGCGAACTGATGAAGTACCAGTACATTGAGCTCTCAGATGGGTGGCAGGAAAAGCTCACTATCGCGGTGGATTTCAGGCATCAACAGTTAATGATGCGCGCGGGCATGAACAGCAACAGCGACGCAACAACGCCAACCACCACCACAATTTCAACAAACCTGGAGCCGGAGGTTAAGGTTACACTGCTCTCCGAAGATGAACCTCACTACCGATGCGCAGGCGAGTACCCCCAGTTCGGTCGAACCGGGCTGTATTTCGACTTTGTAAATAGCTCCATCAAATCCGATTTTCTGGACAATTATTTTCAGTTCATGGCCTTTGCTCAGTCAGAGGACAACTCCCCCGCTGTTCGGATGCATGACGAGCGTCCAGCCGAATGGGAAGGCAAGTATCGTGTTGAATACAGGTCGGGAAACCTAATTTCTATCAATGCGCTGCAATACATTGATTACGGAGGAATTCACCCGAATTATTACGTGCGAACGCTGAACTTTTTTGGAGAGCGGCTTGGCCGTCTCTCGGCACAAGATTTGCTTTGTCACGATGACCAAGCTGCTCGGAAGGTCCTTGAGTATTGTAATCAAGTCGCATGTGCCGAGCATCAAGCCTGGAGGACTGGTGATGAAGGAGCCCTGCCGGACTTCATCGGCTTCCTGGAAAAGGAGGAAGACGTCTGGAAGTTCCTCAAGAATTTTAACTTTCACAGGCGCGGGGTGACGTTTCACCTGGCACCCAGCGAACTGTTGCCACATGCGTTTGGTTTTGCAGATTTTGACGTGCCTTGGCGATTCCTAGATGAATTTGTCAATGCTGAGGTGCTGGCTTCGGTCAATGACCTAGAGTAGCCAGCACTGTGCTACCTCGGTCATTTCCAACCTTGTAGGGACCAGCCTACCGTTCCGTAAGCTTGAACTCGATACGTCTATTCCGCGCGAGGCTTTCATCGTCCTCGCCTTCAGCAATAGGCTGAAACTCACCAAACCCCGCCGCCATCAGATGCTCTGGTGAGACGCCTTCATCGATCAGGAAGCGTACCACTGATGTGGCGCGGGCGGTGGAGAGCTCCCAGTTGGTGGCGTAAAGCCCGGTGCCAGAGAGCGGGCGGGAGTCTGTGTGACCATCGACACGGATCACCCAGTTGATTTCGGAGGGAATCGCCGCTTCCAGCTCAATCACAGCATCTGCCAGGCGCGACAGTTCCTCGCTGCCGCCAGGATTGATATCGGCGGCGCCGGAATCAAACAGCACTTCGGATTGGAAGACGAAGCGATCTCCGACCACGCGGATGTCGGACCGCTGCGACAGGATTTGCCGCAAACGGCCAAAGAAGTCGGAGCGGAATTGCGAAAGCTCCTGCACGCGCTGGGCCAGCGCCGTGTTCAGCCGTCGTCCGAGGTCAGCGATACGCGTTTGGCTTTCCCGGTCGCGGGATTCAGAAGCATCCAGCGCATCTTCCAGCGCACCGATCTGGCGCCGCAGGGCAGAAATCTGCTGATTGAGCAACTCCACCTGGTTCAGTGCCTCACGCGAAATGGACTGCTCTTCATCCACCTGGCTCTGTAGTCCGGCAATGATGGAGCCGCTGGTGTCTTCGGTGTCGGGTGTTTGCAGAAGGCCCGTCAGGCGCTCCTGCTCTTCGCGGGCGTTCTCTAGGGTTGACGTCAGCGTTGCCAGGCGGCTTTCCAATTCTTGGCCGGTGGCGCGCTCCAGCGCCAGAAGTTCGGTGAGTTCAGCGATCTGTGAGTTAAGACGGTTGAGCACCGTGTCACGACCAGTGATCTCCTGGCTTAAAAAGAACTGTGCCAGCATAAAAATCGACAGCAGAAAGATGATGACCAGCAGCAGCGTGGCCATGGCATCGACGAAGCCTGGCCAGTAGTCGACCGCTCCGGAGCGCCGTCTGGATCGGGAAAGCGCCATGGCGGATTATTCGCCCGGTTCCTGGCCGCGTCCACCATTGGCCGCAGAATTGGCCATGGAGCGCGACACATCTTCCATCACGGTGGCCAGGCGTTTGGTGTGCTCGCCCTGGTCTTCCACCCAATCGCGCAGCATTTGCTGCTCTGAGCGCATGTGCTGCACCAGCGACTGTACGCCAGCGGCGAGACTGTCGATGGATTGTTTGACGTCGGCCTGATCCCCAGCGCCTGCGCTGCTGGCGGACGAGCCTGTTTGGGCCGAGGAAAGCTGGTTTTGGGCTGCGACCTGACGGGCCAGGCGATCAACAGAACGCTCCAGCGAGGCAATCGCGGTTTCAGATGAGCTGGCTTCAACGCCTGCCGTTGAAACGTCAACACCGGCCATGTTGGACATCCAGTCTTCCAGCTCGGTGTAGAAACGGTTCTGTGCTTGGCCCGCCTGCAAATCGAGGAAACCAAGAACCAACGAACCTGCCAAACCAAACAGGGAGGAGGAAAACGCGGTGCCCATGCCATCGAGTGGCGCGGACAGGCCGGTTTTCAAATTCTCAAAAATGGTGCCGAAATCGCCTGATGTGACATCCAACCCATCAATCGTATCGCCAACCGAGGCGATGGTTTGGGTGAGGCCCCAAAAAGTGCCGAGCAGACCCAAAAACACCAAAAGACCGATCATGTAGCGCAGGATCTCGCGGCCCTCGTCCAGCCGCGTGCCAACCGATTCCAGGATCGAGCGCACGGTCTGCGTTGACATGGTGGGGCCGCCCGCGCCCTGCGAGTCGCGCAAATAGGAGGCAAGCTGCGAGAGCAGGCGCGGGTTGGGCTGATCAAAACCGCCAGCACCATGGTCGACCAGACGAAAGCCGTTGACCCATTTGATCTCTGGCATCAGGCGCATGACCTGGAACACCGATAAAACAATGCCGAGTATCAGAACGCCAATGATCAGGCCGTTCAGGCCTGGGTTGGCGGCAAAGGCGGTTGCAATCGGTCGGTAAAGAATGAGGACAAGGAAGCCTGCCAAGGCCACAAACACGGCCATAAGGGCCAGATAGATGGTCGGTCGGGATAGGCTGTGGGGATCGGCACTTTCAGCCATCGGCATGCCTCATGCTCAACTGGGTCTTCATGAATTTATTGTCTGCGTCAGCGACCCTGACACATCCCGTCATAGCGTGTTCTTGTCGAAGACAGAACCGTCAATTGTGACCATCCTTAGATGGTGGTCAATCCTGTCGCTTGGATCCCTCACGCGCTCTTTTTCGCATTGGCCATTTTTGCCTGGGCAGCGCGCGCTTCGCCGAGCACTTTGAGCATCTGACCAACGATCAAATCATTGCCCGCCACAACCGAGCCGGTATCAAAGATTTCTGTGCCGCCATGGGTGTCGCGGGTCACACCGCCGGCTTCGCGCACGATCATCAGTCCCGCAGCCATATCCCAAGGCGACAGCCCGTCTTCCCAGTAACCGTCCATGCGACCGGCGGCCACCCAACACAGATCGAGCGCAGCAGCGCCCATGCGGCGCATGCCAGCCACTTTGCGCATCATGGTGGCCGCTTCGCGCAGGAAGAGGGCGTGGTCGCCGCGTCCCAGATGCGGCATGCCGTTGACGACCACGCAATCGGCCAGCTTACGGCGGGCGGCCACGCGCAGACGTTTGTCGTTCAGAAAAGCGCCTTGGCCTTTTTCGGCAGCAAACATTTCGTCGGCAATCGGGTTGTAGATCAGCCCGGCAACCATCTCACCGTCGCGCTCCAAGCCGATGGAAACTGCAAAATGCGGCATCCCGTGCAAGAAGTTGGTGGTGCCATCCAGCGGATCGACAATCCAGCGATGCTGCTTGTCCTTGCCTTTGATCTCGCCGCCTTCTTCGCCCAAAAAGCCCCATGTTGGACGGGCTTCTTGCAACACATCATAGATGCGCTCTTCGGCGCGGCGGTCAGCATCGGACACAAAGTCGCTCGGCCCCTTGGTGGACACTTGCAAGCGTTCCACCTCACCGAAATCGCGCGTGAGGCCGCGGCCAGCCTTGCGAGCAGCGCGTTCCATGATGGTGAGGAGGGCAGATTTTGCCATCGAGCGTGTCCTGCGTCTGCGCCTAGTCGGCGCGCTTCACATAGGTGATGTCTGCGGTATCGACGATGATGCGCTCACCTGATTTTACAAATGGCGGCACCATCACGCGCAGACCGTTTTCCAGTACCGCAGGTTTGTAGGATGAGGACTGTGTTTGGCCCTTCACCACGGCATCGGCTTCAACGATTTCCAGCGTCACCTGGCCAGGCAGTTGGAAGCCGATGGGTGTTTCGCCGTGCAATTCCACCATCACTTGCATACCATCCTGCAGGAAGGCGGCGCGGTCGCCGACAAACTCTTTCGATAGGTTGATCTGATCGTAGGTTTCAGAGTCCATGAAGATCAGCATGTCGCCCTCTGCGTAGAGGTACTGGAAGTCTTTGGTGTCGATGCGGGCGCGTTCGACACGTTCATCAGAGCCGAAGCGGTTGTTGAGCTTACGGCCATCAATCAGGTTTTTCAGCTCAACCTGATTGTAGGCAGGGCCTTTGCCGGGCTTCACAGCACCGGCTTTGACAGCAACCCACAGACCGCCATCATATTCGATGACCATGCCGGGGCGGATTTCATTGCCGTTGATTTTCATGAAACGTGTACTCGTTGCTTGGTGGTGTGCCCTTGCTGGGCGCGCGTTGTGGGCTGTGGACCACACTCGGGCAGGCAAGGCAACTCTTGTTGCCCGTCCAGCGGGCGGCAAGTGCTTGTTTGGGTTAGGGTGCCGACGCTAATCCAGCGGGTTGTCTGGGGCGCGGTCGCGGGCGATGCGGTCCCGCGCTTCTTGTCGCTGTTCTTCCGGCAAGGAACTGACAAACGCATCTAGGCGTGCGTCAGCCAAGCCACCGGCGACAGCGCGGGCATGATAGTAGGCGGCTTCCACCGGATCGAGCGGCACGCCGAAACCTTGCGAGAAGGCATGGGCAAGGCGGTTTTCTGCCACTGGATTGCCCGCCTCGGCAGCGCGGCGAAACCAAAAGATCGCATTTTCGGTGCGCTGTTGCTGGGTGAGGTCGGGCTCACCTGCATCGCCGTTTAACAAACCTAAGGCTAGCTCGATCTGCGCTTCGGTGTTGCCGCGACGGGCCGCGCGATCAAACCATCGATAGGCTTCGCGAGTGTCCTGGCGCACGCCTGCGCCCTCGGCGTAAAGAATGCCAAGCGTGTAAATCGCGGTAGCACTGCCTTTGTCTGCGGCCTCACGCATCAGCTGCGCCCCGCGTTCAAGATCGCGCTCCACACCGCGACCTTCCAGGTGCAGCATGGCAAGCACCTGCTTGGCTTCAGTGTGATCAGCCTCAGTGGCCTCTACCAAAAGATTGGCGGCTTCTTCCTCGTTACGCTCGATGAAAGCGCCGTCCAAGATCATGGTCGCAAGCAGGAATTTGGCATCCACATCGCCAGCTTGTGAGGCCAGGCGATACCACCCAGCAGCCTCTTCCTGGTCTTGATCGACGCCAAGACCAGCCGCATACATTTGGCCAAGAAGGCGCATGGATGGTGCATCATCACGCCCGGCAAAGGTTACGGCCAAATCAAACGCGCGCTCGTAGTTGCCCGCGAAGAACGCTTCAAAGGCGACAAGTGGATCGAGTTGGAACGGATCGTCCGGCTCGACTTCTGTTGCTGCTTCTGTGTCCAGATCCACCGGTTCGGGGTTGGGCGGTGTCTCGGTGTTCTGCGCAAGGGCAGGGGCGGCAAACAGCAGGGCGACAAGTGAGGCGCGCAGCAGCATCAGGCAGCAGCCTCCGCGCGCTTATGGGCAATGGCATCAAGCATGGTGTTGAGGCGTTTAACTTCAGCGCCTGGATCCTCAGCGTTCCAAATCTGCTCGCGAACGGCCAGAAACTCCACCCCAGCCTCAGCCAAGGCGGTAAACGCTTCATCCGACGTGCCGGCAAGCGCCACGCACGGGATTTTCATCATCTGCGCCCACCAGGTGGAAAGCGTGACGGTCTTGGGGTGGGTTTCTTCGGTGGCCTCACGGTCGGTGCGGCCAAAAAACAGATAATCTGGTTCGCGCTCGCCGGTGCTGAGCGCCAGATGGCGGGTGTTGATACCGCCAATGCCGACAATCATGCCGCGATCAGCGAGCTTGGTCTGTGTGTCGGTGTCCATCGCTTTGGGATCGGTGAGGTGCACGCCATCGGCATCTAGGCGATCTGCCAGCCGGTTGTCATCGGCGACCAGCACCGCGATGTTCGCCCCCTGCGCGGTCTGCACATAAGGTGCGGCATTGTCCTGAAACGCGCGTTCGTCACTCTGGTCGCCATCGAAAAGCATGCAGCCGATATCGCCGCCAGCTACGGCGCTGGCGAACCGCTGCGAGAAGTCCTCCGGCAGCGTGCGCGGTGTGATCAGAAAGAGGCGAGAGCGGAAGTCGAGAAAAGCCATGAATGGTCCTGGTGGTCATTTCTGGCCAAAAGAGCGGGAATGACGGCGATTTTGTGGAAGGTGCGTGGCCAGGAGGACTTCAGGCGCATCACCCTTCGTTGTCACCCTCGGGTCAAGCCCGAGGGTGACGACCCGTTTCGATGGGCGCCGCCGCTCCGTTCCTCTGGAACGACCGCGCTGGCGCCGTCTTATCCAGCCACCGATGCAGCGTAGATCGAGTCGATCGTTGCGGCGATGGTGGCGTTGAACGCGTCGTCGCTCTGCTGTGCCGAAAGCCCTTCGCTGAGCGCGCGCGAGAAGCTTGCAATCACGCCAGTGTTCTGCGCCAGAATGGCATTGGCCTCGTCGCGTTCATACCCACCAGAGAGTGCCACAACCCGCATCACCTTGGGGTGATCGACCAGCGGTTTGTAGAGGTTGGCCTTGGTCGGCAGGCTCAATTTCAGCATGACCTTCTGACCATCCGGCACCCCGTCGAGATGCTTGGTGATTGAAGCCAGAAGCAGGTCTTCCGCCTCGGCCTTGTCGGCGATCGAGATCGTGACCTCGGGCTCGATAATCGGCATCAGACCGTGAGAGAGAACTTGGGCGCCCAATTCGAACTGCTGGGCGACGACAGCATCGATACCGCTCGCTGAGGCTTTGTTGATGACGGAGCGTTCCTTGGTGCCGAAGATGCCATGATCGACCGCGCGTGACAGCAGGTCGTCCAAGCCCGGGATTGGTTTCAACAGCTGGACGCCGTCTGCCTCATCCGCCAAACCCTTGTCGATCTTCAGGAACGGTACGACGCGGCGATCTTCCCAGAGGTACTGGGCCGATGGCTTGCCGCCCATCTCGCGATCCATCGTCATTTCGAACAGAATCGCACCGATCACCTTGTCGCCGGTAAAGGCTGGGGCACTGGCGATCCGGGTGCGCATGGCATGGACGAGGTCGAACATCTCGGCCTCGGACGAATAGGCGTCCTCATTGATCCCGTAGAGCTTGAGCGCTTTAGGTGTTGACCCACCACTCTGGTCGAGTGCGGCGATGAAGCCCTGGCCGTTGGTCATTTGTTCGGTCTGTTGGTCGTTGGGCATTGTTTCCCCCAATTGGTGATTGTCTAGAAAGGTCGTTTTTTCTTCTAGCGCTATGACGCTTGGTTAGTCTGTCTGCCGCTCAAGAGCAGCAACAACACCTTTAGTCTGTCTGCTGCTCAAGAGCAGCAACCCCCGGCAACGTCTTGCCTTCCAGCCATTCCAGGAAGGCGCCACCGGCGGTGGAGATGTAGGTGAAATCGTCGGAGACACCGGCATGGTTGAGGGCTGCGACCGTGTCGCCGCCGCCCGCCACTGAAAGCAGCGTGCCGGCCTTGGTGGCTTCTGCCGCGCCCTTGGCGGCTGCGACCGTGGCCGCATCAAAAGGGGTGATCTCAAACGCGCCCAGCGGGCCGTTCCAGACCAAGGTTTTGGATGCTTTGATGGTGGCCACAACGCTTTTCACTGTCTCGGGACCGGCATCCAGGATCATCGCGTCGGGCGGGCACTCATCCACCGGAACGGTCTTGTTCCAGGCGTTGGCCGCAAACTCTTGGGCCACAACAATGTCGATGGGCAGGTGGATGGTGCAATTCTCGCTCTCTGCCTTGCCCATGATCGCACGCGCGGTGTCGGCCAGATCATGCTCGCAAAGCGATTTGCCAACCTCAATGCCTTTGGCGGCCAAGAAAGTGTTGGCCATGCCGCCGCCGATCACCAGATGATCGACTTTGGCTAAGAGATTGGAGAGAAGGTCGAGCTTGGTGGAGACTTTGGCGCCGCCGACCACAGCAACCAGCGGATGCTCTGGCGACTTCAGCGCTTTGCCCAGCGCAGTGAGTTCCGCTTCCATCAAGCGGCCAGCACAAGCAGGCAGCAAGCGAGCGACACCTTCGGTTGACGCATGAGCACGGTGAGCAGCAGAAAAGGCATCGTTGCAAAAAACATCGCCGAGCGAGGCCAAAAACTGCGCCATGTTGGGGTCGTTGGCCTCTTCCATCGGCGTGAAGCGGGTGTTTTCGACCAGGATCACGCTATCGGCCGGCGCGGCATCCAATGTGGCGCGATCAGGACGTTCAATGAAGGTGATCGACTGGTCGAGGGCTTTTTCCAGCGCCGGCACCGTGATGCGCAGCGAGAAGTCTGGGTTGGGCTCACCTTTGGGCCGACCGAAATGGGCGAGCAGCACCGGTTTGCCACCCATTTTCTGGATGTCCTTGATGGTCGGCACGATACGTTCAATGCGCGTTGCATCGGTTACCTTGCCGTTTTCGACGGGCACGTTGATGTCGACACGGGTGAGGACGATCTTGCCGTCAAGATCCATGTCGTCGAGGGTTTTGAAGGACATGTTGCCTCTTTCTTCCAGTCGTTTTTTGCCGGCTTCGCGTTCGTTCAACGTGTCGTTTAGACGACCCAGTTTTCCGAAAGAGTGGCCAAGCAGGCGCATGACCAACACGCAGTAGACGAGGAGGGCAACGATGCCCGCGCCAATCAAGACGGTCTGCAGCATTGGATTGTCTCCTATTGATCTGCGCCGCCATCCCAGCTGGCTGGGCGCTTTGTACCCTTCAGCATCAAGGCGAAGAAGACAATGAAAACCAGCGCGATGATCAGTTTGATCGCAAGATGCGGTTCCATGCGGCTACTCCAAAGAAAACGGGCGCAGCTTTTGCTACGCCCGCTTCTGCTTCTTTAGATCAGTTTGGCCATCGCGATGGCCGTGTCGGCCATACGGCAGGAGAAGCCCCACTCATTGTCGTACCAGGACAGTACCGAAACCATGGTGCCGTCCATCACTTTGGTTTGGTCGGCGTGGAAGATGGATGAGCGTGGATCATGGTTGAAGTCCATGGAGACCAGCTTCTCTTCGGTGTAGCCAAGAATGCCTTCCAGCGGACCGGCCTGTGAAGCCGCCTTGATGGCCGCATTCACGTCTTCGACCGTGGTGGATTTCTTGGCGATGAATTTCAGGTCAACGACTGAGACATTGGGTGTTGGTACGCGAATGGCAAAACCATCCAGCTTGCCATTGAGCTCCGGCAGCACCAGACCAACAGCCTTGGCCGCGCCAGTTGAGGTTGGGATCATCGACAGCGCTGCTGCGCGGCCGCGATAGAGATCCTTATGCATGGTATCCAGCGTCGGCTGGTCACCGGTGTAGGAGTGGATCGTCGTCATCATGCCTTTTTCAATGCCGATGGCATCGTGGAGCACTTTGGCGACCGGCGACAGGCAGTTGGTGGTGCAAGACGCGTTGGAGACGACCAGATCGTCGGCTGTCAGCACGTCGTGGTTCACACCGTAGACGATGGTTTTGTCGGCACCGGCGGCTGGGGCGGAGACCAGCACGCGCTTGGCGCCAGCCTCAAGATGCAGTGAGGCTTTGTCTTTGGCGGTGAAGATGCCTGTGCATTCCATCACGATGTCGATGCCCATTTCGCCCCAGGGCAATTTGGTTGGGTCGCGCTCGGCCAGAACTTTGAAGCTATCGCCGCCCTCGATCTTGATGGTGTCGCCATCGACTTCCACCGCTTTGGGGAATCGGCCGTGCACCGAGTCGTAGCGCATCAAGTGGGCGTTGGTTTCCACTGGGCCCAGATCATTGATGGCAACCACATCAATGTCTTTGCGGCCTGATTCATAAATCGCGCGCACGACATTGCGCCCGATGCGTCCAAAACCGTTGATGGCAACTTTAACCGTCATTCTTTGTCTCCTAGACCCGTAGTGGTGGTGGTGTTCTTGGTTGTCGCTTGGGCAAAACCGCTTCCGGTGGGCAAGCGTTCAACATGTTATCGACTTTAGGCGCACACTATGACGCCTTTGCGTGACAATAAAGAGCGGAAAAGGCGCGCCAGCTATGCAGCACGCACCCAGCTCCTGCGTTCTCAATCCTCGGCCAAGGCCGCTTTGGCGGCTTCGGCTGCCGCTTCAGCAGTGATGCCAAAGTGTGCGTAGACTTCTTTGTACGGTCCGGAGGCACCAAAGGAGCCCATGCCGATAAAGATGCCGTCGCTGCCAATGAAGCGATCCCAGCCCATGCGGATTGCTGCCTCGATGGCAATGTTCACCGGTGCTTTGCCGATGGTGGATGCCTGATAGTCGGCCTCTTGGGCGTCGAAAAGCTCAAAGCACGGCACGGACACCACGCGGGCGTTGATGCCAGCATCGCGCAGGAGCTTGCGGGCGTTCATGGCGATTTCAACTTCTGAACCCGAAGCAAACAAGCTCACCTGCGCCTTGCCACCGGCGGATGCCAGTTCGTAGGCGCCTTTGGCGGAGCGGTTCTTGCCGCCATTTTCCGTGCGCAGGCATGGCAGACCTTGGCGGGTCAGCGCGTGCACGCTGGGGCCATCTTCGCTGAGCAGCGAGAGGTGCCAGCATTCTGCGGTTTCGACGATATCAGCTGGGCGGAACACTTTGAGGTTCGGGATGGCGCGCAGCGCTGCCAAATGTTCGACCGGCTGATGGGTCGGACCATCTTCGCCAAGACCAATGGAATCATGGGTCAGAACGTGGATCACGCGCTGGTGCATCAGCGCTGCCAGGCGGATTGCCGGGCGTGAATAGTCAGAAAACACCAGGAAGGTGCCGGACATTGGGATGATGCCGCCATGCAGCGCCATACCGTTCATGGCTGCGGCCATGCCGTGCTCGCGGATGCCCCAATGCACGAAGTTGCCTTCATACTCGCCAGGCGCAACAGGCACCATGGTGGTGGTGCGGGTGTTGTTGGAGCCGGTAAGGTCGGCAGAACCAGACACAGCTTCCGGCAGACTAGGAATGATCGCTTCAAGCGTCATTTCGGAAGCTTTGCGGGTGGCAACTTTGGGCGCGTCTTCGATCATTTTTGCGATGAAGGCTTCCACTTCGCCTTCCAGACCGGCGGGCAGGTCGCCACGTATGCGACGGTCGAATTCCGCGCGTGTTTGCACGTCAACAGCGTCGTGGCGTTTGGTCCATTCAGCGCGCTCGTGCACGCCTTTAACGCCGACAATACGCCAGGCATCGAGCGTATCGACAGGCACTTCAAAAGGTTCGTGGGTCCAGCCGAGGGCCTCACGTGTGGCGGCGATTTCTTCATCACCCAGCGGTGAGCCGTGCGCTTTGGAGGTGTCTTCTTTGTTGGGTGCACCAAACCCAATCTTGGTTTTGCAGGCGATCAGGCTAGGTTTGTCGCTGCCGCGTGCACGCTCAATGGCCGCTTCGATGTCGCCGGGGTTGTGCCCGTCAATGCGCACCGTGTCCCAGTTGGCGGCTGCAAAACGTTCCAGCATGTCGCCGGACTCAGACAGCGAGACACGGCCATCAATGGAGATGTCGTTGTCATCCCAGAGCACGATCAGCTTGGAGAGCTTCAAATGGCCGGCAATGGAGATCGCCTCGTGGCTGATGCCTTCCATCAAGTCGCCATCGGAGGCGAGCACATAGGTGTAGTGATCCACTAGCTCGTCGCCGAAATCAGCGGCCAGCAAGCGTTCGGCCAGCGCCATACCGACAGAATTGGCAAGGCCTTGGCCGAGTGGGCCGGTGGTGGTTTCGATGCCACCGGCAAAACCGTACTCGGGGTGACCGGCTGTTTTGGAGCCGAGCTGACGGAAATCTTTCAGATCGTCCAGCGTCATATCTTCCACGCCGAGAAGATAGAGCAGCGAATAAAGCAGCATCGAGCCGTGGCCAGCTGAAAGCACGAAGCGATCGCGGTCCGGCCAGTTTGGTTCCGTCGGGTCGAATTTCATGAACTTGGAGAACAGGACGGTTGCGATGTCCGCGGCGCCCATTGGCAGTCCCGGATGGCCGGAATTGGCCTTCTGAACAGCGTCCATAGAAAGAAAACGGATGGCATTGGCCATGTCCGTATGGCGGTCGGTCTCGGTCATAATGGTGATAAGCCGTCTGATCTTGCGGGCGATCTTGCCGCCCAAGCGTGTTTTCGCTGGATGCGGATGCGTCTTAAAGCAGGAGGGCGTTCTTGAAAAGATGCCGGTGCTGCGAACCGGTCAAAAACGGATTCTGGTGCGTTGACGGCCATCGACCCTGATCCTTACATTGGGCAAAGCGTGAGGTGGTTTGCGAAAACGGCAAACTCAAGTGTGGGCGATTGCAATGGCTGGCAGTGATCTTCAATCAGCATTTGAGCGGCTTGATCGCGCGATTACCGGCGTGGAGGCTGACACCGGTCATCGCCGGGCACTGCTGGAAGAGCGTGAAAAGCTCTACGCCGAAGTGGCCCGCCTTTCCACAGATCGCGCGCAGCTTGCCCAACTTCTGGACCATGCCCGTGCTGAAACCCGTGCCATGGAGGCGGCCAATCAGGCTGTCTCGCAGCGGCTTTTGGATGTGATGGAAAATATTCGTACCGTGTTGGCGGGCGATTCGAATGGCGGATCGCCAAATGGATCACCAACCGCCGGGTCATCAGCCGCTGGTTAGACCTATCGGTTTCGCGGAGTGTTTTTAAAACAGTATGGGCCAAGTTGTTGTCACCATCGCCGGGCGTTCTTTCCGGCTAGCCTGTGAGGATGGCGACGAGGCACGCCTTACCGCACTGGCGCAAACCTTCGATGCCACGGTCGACGAACTGCGCGGCTCGTTTGGCGAGGTTGGTGATACGCGCCTTGCGGTGATGGCTGGACTGGTGATGACCGACAAGCTGGGCGATGCGCAGGCGCAGATAGAGCGGCTGACCGCGCAAGTGGCTGAGCTGCAAGCAGGCCTCTCTCTGGCGCAGACATCGAACGCTGGCACGGACGATAAAGTGCGCCAGAAGGTGGACGAGTTGGCCACCCGTCTGGAGCAAATCACGCAGAACGCTCAACCAAACTGATTTCTCGCTCCGGCAACGACCGAATTGCATTGAAGTTGCGTCAGTCGAAGCCTATCTTCCAGCGTGAAGCTGCGCTTCTCGTGCATCGGCACATATTCCTGGGGCCTTACCGATCCGAACGGGAGCTGTCCCTGGACCGGTCCGTGGACCGGATTACATGGCGCCCACCTACTTTGTAGGTTTCCCAGGATCGACGCTGACACGGTCGTTGCGGCTTCACTTTTTCTTTCGCTTGTGCGGTGCGCTGGCTATTTCGAACAAACCAGATCTTCGTGAACAAACGCTGGCGCGGCGCGATGTGCTAGCACCTGATAAGCGGGCACATGCCAGTAAAGTGCTGGCCAAAATCGCCGAATTTCAGATCACCGGCAAGACGGTCTCAGCTTACCACGCCGTTGGATCAGAGATCGATCCTGGGCCTCTTCTCGATGTGCTGGCCAATACAGGCGCACAGCTTGCCCTGCCGGTTCTGCTCGACCGCGAAATCATGGTGTTTCGGCGGTGGGACCGCAGCCAAGAACTGGTTCCAGTGGGCTTTGGAACACTGGGCCCTGATGCCGATCAACCCGAAGTGTTTCCAGACCTCATTTTTGCGCCGCTGGCGGCGTTTTCACCGAAGGGGCAGCGCATTGGCTACGGCAAGGGGCATTATGATCGCGCACTTTCCAAAATGCACGCATCGGGCCATCAGCCAGCCTATGTTGGCTTGGCGTTTGACGAACAAGAAGTGTTGCCCTTCCAAGCCGAGGCCCATGATATTCCGCTCCACGGCGTGCTGACACCGTCGGGCCTGCGCGTGTTCGATCATGGCCGTGAAGCGCTTCTGCCCTTTCTGGCCTGAGCATTGCCTGCTAAGGCGCGCCCATGAGCTTTAATCTTCTTTTTCTTGGTGATGTCGTGGGCAAGGCTGGCCGTGAGGCTGTTGCCAACCATTTACCCGACCTCTTGGCGCGCTATCCGATCCACTTTGTCGTCTGCAATGGCGAGAACGCCGCCCACGGGTTTGGCATCAATGAAGGCATTTGCGAGCAGCTGTTTGATTGGGGCGTTGATGTCATCACGCTTGGCAACCATGCGTTCGATCAGCGCGAAACGCTGGTCTACATCGAGCGCTATCCAAACCTTCTGCGCCCAGCCACTTTTCCAGCTGGCACGCCGGGACGTGGGGCAGGTCTGTTTCGCGCCAAAACAGGGGAAAACGTTCTGGTGATCAACGCCATGGGGCGGCTTTTCATGGATGCCATGGAAGATCCGTTTGCGGTCATTGATCGTGAGCTTGAGGCCTGCCCCCTGGGTGAAGTTGCCGATTTTGCGATGGTGGATTTCCACGGCGAAGCAACATCGGAAAAGCAGGCCATTGGCGCTCACGTCGATGGCCGAGCGACGCTGGTTGTTGGCACCCACACCCATGTGCCCACCGCTGATCACAGAGTTATGCCAGGCGGCACCGCTTTTCAGACCGATGCAGGCATGTGCGGGGATTATGATTCCATCATCGGCATGGACAAAACCGAGCCGGTGCAGCGTTTCTTGAGCAAGGTGCCGCAAGGGCGGTTTTCACCGGCAGAAGGCGAGCCGACCCTATCGGGTATTGCGGTTCAAGCCGATGTGAAAACGGGGCTGGCACAAGCCTGCGCCCCGGTACGGCTTGGCGGGCAGTTGGAGCCCGCCATTCCAAGTTTTTGGCAGAATTGAGTCCTCAACCTTGGGATCCGACCCTAAATTTCACGCACCTTTTCAATGAAGTCGCGGATTGCATCATCCATGTCATGCGCTTGCTCACCCAACTCACCGGACGCTGTTTCAACCTTGCTGGCCGCGTTCCCTGTGTGATCAGCAGCTTCCTGCACCTGCACCATGTTGGCCGACACATCACGTGTGCCTGCTGCCGCCTCATTGACGTTGCGGCTGATCTCGGCAGTTGTTGCACTTTGCTCTTCAACCGCCGCAGAGATCGAACTGGTGACGTTGCTGATCTCATCAATGGTGGTTGAGATCTCCTCAATTGCGTTCACCGCATCATTGGTCGCTTCCTGGATCGCGCTGATTTGCTGGGTGATTTCTTCCGTTGCGTTGGTCGTTTGACCGGCCAGCGTTTTCACCTCGCTGGCCACAACGGCAAAACCGCGTCCCGCTTCGCCAGCGCGTGCTGCTTCAATCGTGGCGTTGAGCGCTAGCAAGTTGGTTTGAGCGGCAATGTCCTGGATCAGGTTGACCACTTTGCCGATCCGTTCGGAGGCTGTTGCCAATTCCCGCACCGTCTCGTTGGTGGTGCGGGCTTTGCCGACGGCGCTTAGCGCAACCTCAGATGATTTGGCGGCCTGTTCGGTGATCTCTCCGATGGAGGCGTTCAATTCTTGTGCAGCTTGGGCCACAGTCTCCACGTTGACCGTTGCCTCTTCAGCCCCCGCAGCAGCGCTTGTAGCGTTGCTGGACGAGGTTGAGGCCGTCTGCGTCATCTGAGCCGCTGCCGTACTCATCTCCGTGGCGGCCGATGTGAGGCGGGCCACCGATGCTTTTGCGTTTTCTTCAAAGGCGTCGATAGTATTTGTCAGATCGGTCATGACCGACCATGTGACCATGGCGCCGATGTAGGTGTTGTCGCCATCGTGAAGCGCGCCAACTTTTAGCGCCAGCGTCTCCGGGCCAAGCTTGATTTTGGCGTTCCATGGCAGATTGCTTGGATCGGCAAGGATCTTGCGCTGATGCTGCGGATTCTTATGGAAAATGTCGATATTGACGCCTTCCATATCATCTGGGTCCACCGACTTCGGAAGCAGATGTTTGATGGAGTGCAGCGTCGCCCGGCTTGCTGCATTGGCATAAATGATGTCGCAAGTTTCTGGATCAGCGACCAGCACATTGATGGGCATTTGATCGAGCATTGAATTGAGAACATCGCGTTGGTCGCGAATATCAATGATAGCGGTTTCAGGCTCGGCTTGAGCCTTCCTTGATAGTCCAAACATGGTCTTCCCCCGAAGAATTCTGGCCTCAACATCCCCGCGCTCAGGCCAATATAGGTAATTTAACGTATAAAATGGCAGTCTATTTTTGCCATTTGCGAAACAACTATTGCGTGCAATGCGTTAACGAGTGGTTGCAACCCGTTGCGGAGCCGACTGGATTTTCGTTCAAAGCCGTTTTATGAGCCGGTCAAAGGCGCACCGCCGCACGCATCTAAAATTTTGTGAAAGTTGAGGCTTCGATGGCTGGACACAGTCAATTTAAGAACATCATGCACCGCAAGGGGCGGCAGGATAAGGCGCGCTCCAAACTGTTCTCCAAGCTCGCCAAAGAGATCACTGTGGCGGCGAAAATGGGCATGCCCGACCCAGATATGAACCCGCGTCTACGGTTGGCGGTGCAGAACGCCAAATCGCAGTCTATGCCGAAAGACAATATCGAGCGGGCGATCAAGAAAAGCCAAGCCGGTGAAGGCGATGATTACGAGGAAATCCGCTACGAGGGCTACGGTCCCGGCGGTATTGCTGTCGTGGTGGAAGCGATGACCGACAACCGCAACCGAACGGCCAGTGCCGTGCGTTCCTATTTCACTAAAAGCGGCGGCTCCCTGGGTGAAACCGGCTCGGTGTCGTTCATGTTCGACCGGGTTGGTCAGGTGGTTTATCCCGCCGATGCAGGCGATGCTGATACGGTGATGGAAGCGGCTATTGAAGCTGGTGCTGAGGATGTGATCTCTGACGAGGATGGCCACACGATCTATTGCGCGTTTGAGGACATCAACGAGGTGTCCGCGGCGCTAACCGCGTCCCTTGGCGAACCTGAATCGGTCAATCCGATCTGGAAGCCGCAAAACACCATCGATGTGGATGCTGACAAGGGCGCCTCGCTGATGCGGCTCATCGATACGTTGGAAGACGATGATGATGTGCAGACCGTCTACGCCAACTTCGAAATGTCCGAAGAGGTGATGGCAGCGCTGTCAGACGGTTAGGGTCGCGATCCTAGGACCTTAGAACTGGGTCCAGCAGCGGCAATGAGGTTAGGGCGGCGATCAGGATGATCGCAAACGCCACTTTGCGAAACAGCGTATCGTTTGCGCCTTTGAAGAGCTTTGCCCCGATAAAAATTGCCAGCCCATAAGCAGGTGCCAGCAAAACGGCTAGAGCGAGCGTCTGCGCGGTGAACACACCATTGGCGAAAAAGGCCGCCAAACTTCCAAGCGTTGCAAAGAAGAAAAAGCATATGAGGTTGGCGCGGATGACTTGTGCCGGAAACGGCCCTGCTGCCCAGTAGGCGACCAGCGGCGGCGCGGAGACTTGGCTGATCCCGCCCAAAACCCCCGCCACTGATCCAACGCCGAGCGATATCGGCGTTTTGGGCCGGGCGGTGTAACGCCAGCCAGTGAGCATGACGCCGACCAGCAAAATGATGATCAGACAGATCGTCCAACGCAGCACTAGCGTGTCGGTGGTGGCTAGCAGATAGGCCCCAAACCACACACCCACCCACGATCCAACGGCGCAGGGTATCACGGTGCGCCAATCCCAATGGCGCAGCGCGTTGGTGACCAGTGGCAGGGTGATGCTGGTGTCGATGATGAAGAACGCCACCACCGCCAACCGTGGGTCGAACAAAAATGTGGCAAACGGCATGAACAGCATCGCACCGCCAAAACCTGCAAAGCCGCGCACCGATCCTGCCAGAGCGACCGCCAGCAGCGCTGGGATGAGCGCCGGATGGCTCGCCATGTCCGCAAAAGCGGAGAGAAACGCTTCAACGAGCGCCGACATCGTGTTTGACCCTTTGGTGGAATGAGCGAGTGCGGTAGCTGAGATGGCATGGAACCTCAAGCGATTCGCATCTTTGGGATTGATCCTGGTCTGCGCCACATGGGCTGGGGCGTGGTGGAGCTTGCTGGCACGCGGCTTTCCTATGTGGCCAGCGGTGTGATTTCTCCGCCTGCCAGAGATGCATTGCCGGTGCGCCTGGCTGCGCTCTATCAGGGGCTGGAAACGCTGCTGGGCGAGCACGCGCCTGATGAGGCTGCGGTGGAAGAAACCTTCGTCAACAAAGACCCTGCCTCAACGCTGAAGCTTGGCCAGGCCCGCGGCATGGCATTGTTGGCGCCTGCGCGCCTGGGTATTCCAGTGGGTGAGTACGCCGCCAATCAGGTGAAAAAGACGGTGGTGGGGGTTGGCCATGCCGATAAGAAACAGGTGCAAGCCATGGTGAAAGTGCTACTACCGCGCGCTGATTTTTCATCCGCTGATGAGGCCGATGCGCTGGCAATCGCCATCTGCCATGCGCACCAGCGCCCCGCGCGCCAGTTGAAGGTGGCCACACGATGATTGGTAAACTGCGCGGCCGCATTGATGCGGTTCTGGAAGACAGTTTGATCCTGGACGTTCAGGGTGTTGGTTACGAGGTTTTTGGTTCCTCGAAGCTGCTTGGTCAGTATCGTGGCGGCGAAGAGAATGTGGAGCTTTGGATCGATACGCTGGTGCGCGAGGATCTTATTCGCCTCAACGGTTTTGCCAGCCAGCAAGAGCGGCAATGGTTCCGTCTTTTGCAATCGGTGCAGGGTGTGGGCGCCAAGGTGGCTCTGGCGATTCTCGGCACGCTGTCGACCGGTGACCTGGCTTCGGCCATTGCCTTGCAAGACAAAGCCATGGTGGCGCGCGCACCGGGCGTTGGCCCAAAGGTGGCGCAACGCATCGTCGCCGAGTTGAAAGACAAAGCACCCACCCTGTCCGGCGATGCCACCGGCACGATTGGTTTGCAGCAGGAATTGGGCGAGGGTGTTGCGGCGTCTGCCGTGGTCGATGCGGTCTCCGCGCTCACCAATCTCGGATACTCGGCGCAGCAGGCTTCTGGCGCAGTTGCGCAGGCCGTTAAAGATGCTGGAGAGGATGCGCCTGCCGCCACGCTCATTCGACTTGGATTGAAAGCTTTATCAAGCTAGAGCGGTGACCAAAGTGACGCTGCGTGCACAGGACCCAGGCCCATGAAGGCTTTGATCGTACTTCTCATCCTGGTGTTTGCCATCGCGCCTGCTGGCTTGATGGTGGCGCTTGGATTCCGCAAGCAGTTTGAGAATGATGTGTTTGGCCGCATCTATGTGTGGGACAAGCCGTGGGTGCTTGTGACGCAAGACGACTATGTCAAAAGCGCGTATGAAAAGCTCCAACGCCGTGTGATCTGGCTCGGCGGTGTTCTCCTGTTCTTATTGATGGCGGTGATCCTCGTTGTCCTCTGATGCGCCAGACCCAGAACGTGTGATCACACTGCCGCAGCGCCCCCTGACGCATCTGGCGGTGGTTACGCTTGTGTTTGCTTTGCTTGGTCCGCTGATCGGTGCGCTTCTTGGCGTTATCCTGCTTTCGTTGTTCGCCGTGGCTGGCAGCGATACCGGCTTGGTTGATGCGCTCAGCGGCACCTTTTCCGATGCATTTGATGCGGGCGTCTTGCGGCTTTATCTGGCGCCATACTGGGCGTTCGTTCCGGCGGCGGTGCTTGGCGCATTCTTTGGTTGGCACCAAGGCTGGCGTGGACCCGTGCCAAGCGTCGGCGGGGTGTTGGCAGGAGCTGGTATCGGCGCGGTGTATTTTTTGATCGGCGAGTTTTTTGGATTGGGAATTGGGCTCTATGGCGCAAGTTTCAGCATCGTCGTGACCGGCCTTGTTGCACTGCTCATGCTGCCGATCCTTCGATTGTTGGCATCGCGCAATGGCATGTCCACTGCATCGACAGAGCATAATGCATGAGCGCGCTTGTGGCCCGAAAACGCCGAGCGTTGACGATGATCATCACCGGCATCGCCGTGGTGTTTCTGCCGCCGATGGCCGGTATCTTGATGCTGGTGCTGCAAGTGCTGGGCGACAGTTCCTACAATCTTGCTCGGCTGTCACTGTCTGATTATCCGCGCGCTTTCTTTGCGCTTCTGGCGGCGGGAACGTTGGTTGGCTATCTCTATGGGCTGGTGCCCGCGCTGCTATCAGCCGGTGCCCTATGCTGGGTGATCCTGTCGGGCCGCAACCTGTCGTTTGGCTGGATCGCGCTGGCTATCATCGCTGGCGGTATCGCCGGTTTCGGCGTTATGTCATTGCTCATCGGCGGCATAACGAGTCTGACTTTGATCGCCACATCGTTGCTTGCGGCAAGCCTGCTATGGTTCGCTCTTAAGCGCCATGCGCGCGACCATTTGGAGCCGTCTTGATGAGCGAGCGCTCTCAGCTTCTTGATGCTGAATCTCGCGAGCCGGAAGAGGTCTCGCTGCGCCCCAATGCGCTGGATGATTTCACCGGCCAGGCCGATGCACGCGCCAACCTAAAGGTTTTCATCGAAGCGGCGAGCACGCGCAAAGAAGCGCTTGATCACGTGCTTTTTGTTGGTCCGCCTGGTCTTGGCAAAACGACCCTAGCGCAGATCGTGGCGCGCGAGCTTGGGGTGAACTTTCGCGCGACCTCCGGCCCGGTGATCGCCAAAGCCGGAGACCTGGCGGCGATCCTCACCAATCTGGAAGATCGCGATGTTTTGTTCATCGATGAAATCCACCGCCTCAATCCCGCAGTCGAAGAGGTTCTCTATCCAGCGATGGAGGATTTCCAGCTTGATCTTATCATCGGTGAGGGGCCTGCTGCGCGGTCGGTGAAGATCGATCTATCGCGGTTTACATTGGTGGCCGCGACCACCCGCTTAGGCTTGTTGACCACGCCGCTGCGCGACCGGTTTGGTATCCCGATCCGGCTGCAATTTTATTCCCCCGAAGAGCTGGAAAAGATCGTCCGGCGTGGGGCGCGGCTGTTTGGTGTACCGATCTCAGATGAGGGCGCCCGCGAGATTGCCAAGCGTTCGCGTGGCACGCCGCGCATCGCTGGACGTTTGCTGCGGCGGGTGCGTGACTTCGCCCTGGTGGAAGGTTCTGGCGCTATTGACCGCGACAATGCCGATGCGGCGTTGACCCGGCTGGATGTGGATTCCATCGGGCTTGATATGCTCGACCGGCGCTATCTTGATCTGATTGCCTCAAAATTCGGTGGTGGCCCGGTGGGCATTGAAACGCTGGCAGCGGCCTTGTCGGAACCGCGCGACGCGCTGGAAGAAATTGTTGAGCCTTATTTGCTGCAACAAGGGTTCATTCAGCGCACGCCACGTGGGCGCCTTATGACGCCGGCGGCCTTTACCCATCTCGGTATTGCCGCGCCGCGCGACCTCAACCCGGCGCAGATGGCCCTGTTGCTGGATGATGAGGACGATACCGGTCGGACCTGAGTCTCCGATCCTAGACCATCAGACGCTGGACGCTGCGGCGGGTTGTTTCTACACTTCCTCCCCGTTTCGAGTTTCGTGTCATGCCAGGTCGCTATTTCCGCTACGCTCTTGATGATGTTTCTGTTGTCCAGATCCATGATGGCTGGGACCATCATGCCCCTGCCCACGACTATTTCGGCACCAATGTCGACGATCTGACCTTTGATGAGGAGTGTATCTCGCTGGGCACGTCACCGGCGGAATTCGACTTTCCCGTCACCATGACGCTCATTGAATCCGCCGGGAAGCGGGTGCTGGTCGATGCCGGGTTCGGCCCGTCCGGCCCGTCGCACAGCGGCGGTCTGCCGAAGGGCCTTGCGGCACTGGGTATTGATCCGGACAGCATTGATGTGGTGGTGATCTCCCATCTGCATGGCGATCATACCGGCGGGCTTTTGACCGATGTCGGAACACCGCGTTTTCCCAAGGCGCGCCATTTGATTGCGGCTGACGAGGCGAACGCTGCGCCATCCGATCCGGTGCTGGCCGCACTCGGCGCCATCGTTGAGCCTGTGACGCCGGGGTTCGAGGTGCTGCCAGGCGTCGTGTTGGTCGATATGCACGGCCACACGCCGGGGCATGTGGGCGTTCTGATCTCCGCGCGTTCAGGCTCGGTTCTGGTCGCCAGCGATCTTGCCAACCACCCGGTGTGGGCGTTCGCGCATCCTGAATGGCACATGCGCTTCGATGCCGATGGAGAAAAAGCGGCCACGATGCGCGCTCACTGGCTCGGCCGCGCGGCGGATGAAAAGCTCGTGTTTGCCGGTTATCACATGCCGTTCCCGGCGCTTGGCCGGGTGGAGCGTGTCGGCGCGGCGTTTCGCTATGTGCCGCTTGATCTGGACGTTGCGGGATCGGCCAGCGCCGCCTGACCTTTGGCAAGGTAACGCGCCAACACCATCAAGGCCGATGCGAAAAATCCCATAAGGACAGACCCAAGAACGACCGGCATGACATTCATATCGAAGGCTGCGCCGATCGCGGCGGCCACCAACACGCTGATCAAGGTTTGGATTGAGGCGGTGATCGAGGAAGCAATGCCTGCAATGGCCCCCAACGGACGCAAGGCGATGGCGTTGTAGTTGCCAAAGGTGATGCCGACCAAAAACAGCGCCACACTGATAAAGACCATCCACACCATCAAAGAAGGGTTGGTGCCAGTGATGAGAAGCCACACCAGAAAGCCCAGTGACCAAAGCACCTGCGTGCCGATGGCTGAGGCGGTGATCATCTCCATTGTGTAGCGACCCAGAAGCCAGGCATTGGACGTGTTGGAAAGGGCGATGAACGCGGCGGTGGCGCCAAAATAGACGGCGAAAAGATCGCCGGTGCCGTAAAGATCCTGCAAGATTTGCTGCGAGGAAACGATGTAGCCAAGCAACGTGCCGAAGGCGCAGCCCGCCGCCATGGAGTAGAGAAGGGACACCGGTGTTGTGAACACCGTTTTGACGGCGTTGATGAGCTTACCCGCCTGAAAGGGTGCTGGCTCTGTGTGCGTTTCGGGCTGTCGCACGGTGAGCCACGTGCCACCGATGAGTGCCATCACCAACAGTGCAGCGAACAACGCCTGCCAGGGGGCAAACATCAAAATCACTTGCCCGATGGCGGGAGCGAAGGTTGGCACAAGAATGAAAACGGTCAGCGCGATCGACATGATCTTGGCCATGTCCTGGCCCTCGAACCTATCGCGAACCATGGCAACGATCACAATGCGTGGTGCCGCGCCGCCAAAGCCCTGCAAGAACCTGCCGAGCAGCAAAATCATAAAGTCCTGCGCGATGATGCACAGAATGGAACCCAAGATGTGGATGCCCAGGCCCATGATGATCGAAGGCTTGCGCCCGATATAGTCCGACAGAGGCCCAAATATCAGTTGGCCCACCATCAGTCCGGCAAAGATGACGGTGATGATGGCTTGGCGATCATTGTCTTCGGCCAGTTGGAAATGATCGCTGATATCGCCGAAGCCGGGCAGCATGATGTCCACTGACAGGGCGATGATGGACATCAAAATCGCCACCAACGCGATGAACTCAGCGCGACCTGGCTCGGTTTTGGGGCGCAGGACTGCCTGCTCGGACGTCGTCACGTGGGATCGGCCTTTGACGTGGTGAAGCTTTGCTCCTTGTCACGCCATGCTTGCGAAGTCGAGCCGTCCACCTCTTCTTGGCGATCACTTCGTGTACCATAGGCGTGTCGCAATGTTGCTCTAGGTAAAGGCTATCTTACCTTTTCTTCTCAGATTGGAGCCAGACATGACCTCTTCGCCTCTTCTTTCCCGCCGAACCCTGATGACCGCCAGTGGTGGTCTTGTGCTCGGGTCCGCTGTTTTGCCGACACTCGCCCCGACACCCGTTGCCGCCCAAGGGCAAAGCGGCGGTCTGTCGCGCACGGTTCAAGTTGGATCGTTCACGGTTGTCACGCTGCTTGACGGCGCACGCAACGTGCCTGAACCGCAGAGCATCTTTGGCATGAACGTGTCGGCAGAGGAGTTTGCTGAGGTTTCTGCCGACAATTTTTTACCCATCGATCAGGCGCGGTTTTTCTTCACACCGACGCTAGTGGATACCGGCAGTGAGGTGGTGCTGTTCGACACTGGCAATGGTGGTTCCAATGGCAATTTGCCAGCGGCTTTGGCCGATGCAGGTTATACGCCCGAGGATGTAACCATCGTCGTGATCACCCACATGCACCCGGACCATATCGGTGGGTTGATGGCAGGCGGTAGCGCAGCGTTTCCCAATGCGCGTTACATCACGGGTTCGGTGGAGTTTGATTTTTGGACGGGTGACAATGCCCCTGCGCAGTTGGCTGAGATGATTGGCGCCTCAGTCGTGCCGCTGGCCGATCAGATGACGTTTTTGGATGATGGCGGTTCTGTGACCAGTGGCATCACCGCGATGGCAGCTTTTGGGCACACGCCGGGACACATGGGCTATATGATTGAAAGCGATGGTGCGCAGTTGATGCTGATCGCTGATCTGGCCAACCACTATGTGTGGTCGCTTGCCTATCCCGATTGGGAGGTGCGGTTCGATGCCGATAAAGCCGCCGCTGCCGCCTCACGGCGCCGGGTGCTTGGCATGCTGGCGGCCGACCGCATTCCCTTTGTTGGCTATCACATGCCGTTCCCGGCCCTTGGCTATGTGGAGGCCAATGGCGATGGCTTCCGCTATGTGCCGGTGAGCTATCAGTTCTCTCTCTAGACGTTTGTGAACAAATACAAAAAAAGGCTCCCCTATCGGGAGCCTTTTTTCTTAGGACATGCAGGCTTGGAAAGGCGCAACAGCGATGGCTGTTTCACCAAAGGTGCCTGAGGCTTGGGCGAATTCTGTTTCGACGCGGATGCCTGCACCGCTGATCTCAGAACGTGATACTGTGATCTCACGCGCGCCGATTGTATCGTCAACGTCGATTGTAAAGGCAACGCTCTGCCCCTGTTCGAGGTTCGTCAAGGCGAGGGTCAGGCTGTTGTCGCCGTCACGCACGCTTGGGGTGGACGAAAGAAGGCTGTTGCCTGCAACAAGCTCAAACGGCTGAAAGACTTCCACGCCAGCGCCTTGTCCTGTGACATCGAAGACCAATCCCGCCGAAGAACTTGAAAGATCGATGGTGACATCCACCCGACCCAAAGCACAGGAGCCGGTGTTGGTGATGGTGAACCGATCTTTCGGCGCGCCTTCTCTAAAGGTGACCTGCACATCAGCCAGTACAGGCGCGGCAACTAAGGACATGGCGAACGCAATTAAAACCGTGAATGTCGCGACTGGAAAAGGTTTGACGGTCATAGGTGGGGGACTCCTGTTGCGATACCAGTGAGGGTGGAACGCGCAAAGCAGAAATCAAGGCATGATGCCCTGTAGGCTTTGACAAGGTTGGCCGGCGCGTTGAAGAGGGGAGGGTTGCCCAAGAACGTTTGCCCAGGAACGTTTGCCCAAGATTTGTTGGACACCCCATGCCCATCACCGATACTTTTTTGCCCGCCCACTCCATCAGCGTGCGGGTCTATTACGAAGACACCGATCTGGCGGGCATCGTTTATCATGCCAACTATCTGAAGTTCTTTGAGCGGGCGCGTACCGAGTATCTGCGTGATCTTGGTATCGACCAGACGGCGATGGCCAGTGAAGGCGCAGGCGTTTTCTTTGCGGTGCGGGGCATGGACATCGATTTCCTTGCCGCCGCGCGCTTTGACGATATTCTAACCGTGCAATCGATGCCCATCGGTATGACAGGTGCACGTGGGACGATGGATCAGCGCATCCTTTGCAGCGAGCGCGTTTTGTGTACCGCGCGCGTGACCGTGGCCTGCCTGACGCGGGCAGGGCGGCCAACGCGTATTCCGCACGCTGCACGGGCAGCGTTTCCACCCAAGGCTTGAGATAGCTGCATCACCATCACACCGCTAACCCTTGGTTAACCATGCTTTAGGGTTGGCCCGTTAGGCTGTGCGCGGAAGCCATCGCGGCTGGTGCAGCACATGTGCGCCGCAGCATGGCGTCCTGATGATGACACAATCGCAGCGCACCAGCGCCCGCCAACCACCACCCTTGACGATCAAGACCTGAGGATACCCATGGACGGAACGGACGTTCTTACCACCGCACTGAGCACGCAGAGCCACGATCTGTCGCTGCTTGGCCTGTTTTGGCAGGCCCATATTGTGGTGAAAATCGTGATGGTTGGTTTGATCATTGCCTCGGTCTGGTGCTGGGGCATTGTGATCGACAAGTACATGATGTTCTCGCGCAACAAAAAAGCGATGGATCGCTTTGAGCGCGTGTTCTGGTCCGGCCAGTCGCTGGAAGAGCTTTACAATATCACCGCGCAGCGCAGCAACACCACCATGGCTGCGCTTTTCGTTGCGGCCATGCGCGAGTGGAAGCGCAGCCATGAGCGCAACGTGCGATCGATGGTTGGTTTGCAAACCCGCATCGAAAAAGTTTTGGATGTCACCATTGCCCGTGAGTCCGAGAAAATGGAAAACGGCCTTTTGGTGCTCGCCTCGGTTGGCTCGGCGGGGCCATTTATCGGCTTGTTCGGCACCGTTTGGGGCATCATGACCGCGTTCCAGGCCATTGCGGCCACCGAAAATGCCAATCTTGCCGTCGTCGCGCCTGGCATTGCCGAGGCCTTGTTTGCAACAGCGCTTGGCCTCGTTGCCGCCATCCCGGCGACAATTTTTTACAACAAATTTGTGGCTGATGTCTCCCGGCAGACAACGCGGATGGAAGGCTTTGCCGACGAGTTTTCGTCCATCCTTTCCCGCCAAATCGACGAGCGTGCTGCGGCGCAGCCAGCGGCCGCTGAATAGAGAGATACGTTATGGGTATGGGTGTTGCCACCAGTGGATCGGGCGGCTCGCGACGCAGGCGGCGGGCGCGGCCACGCGCGATGAGCGAGATCAACGTCACGCCGTTTGTCGATGTGATGTTGGTGCTTTTGATCATCTTCATGGTTGCCGCGCCATTGCTGGTTGTCGGCGTGCCGATTGATCTGCCTGAAACCTCCGCCAATGCGCTGGAAAGCGAAGAGGAGCCGATCACCGTGTCGGTGACCGCCGATGGCCGTGTGTTCTTGCAGGAAACCGAAACATCCTTGGAGCAGTTGCTCTCAACGCTGGAAGCGATTGCCAGTGAGGGTGTCGACACACGCATTTTCGTGCGCGGTGATCGCGGTACGGACTACGGCACGATCATGCAGGTCATGGCGCGCATTTCCGGTGCTGGTTACCAGCGCTTGGGGCTTGTGACGGCAGAAGAGGAAGGGTCTTAGGTCGCCGGTTTTCGGCGCACTGATGGATCGATCATGCGGCTTGGTGTTCCCCTCTCTTTGGTGCTTCATGGCGCGCTTTTTGCGGGCATGGTGGTGAACCTGTCGCAACCGGACCCGTTTGACGTGGTGACGGCGCAAGCGGTGCCGGTGGATATTCTCTCGCCCGAAGAGTTCAGCCAAATCACGCGCGGCATGCGCACCGCCGAACCTCTGCCAACACCCGAAGCCCCGCCCTCCGCCGGTCAATCTGAGGTGGATCGCGGCACGGATACCGGTGGCGAAGGCCGCCAAGATGCAGCCACTGCTGCTGACAATGCACGGGCAACGCCTGATACCGCAGCCCCACCGCCGCCACCTCCACCGCCCGAGCCCGAACCGGAGCCGGTTGAAGCCGAACCGGAACCCGCGCCGGCGCCGGAACCAGAGGTGGCTGAGCCAGAGCCCGCACCTGCTGAAGAGCCTGCACCCGAGCCCGAACCGACGCAAACGTCGCGCTTTGCTGCTCCCGCGCCCTTGGCACGCCCTGACATTGCGCCGCAGCCGGTTCAACGCCCTGAACCGGTGCAACAGCCTGATGACAATCAGTTCAACGCTGATGAAATAGCAGCCCTTATCAACCGTGATGAAAATCAGGGTGGTGGCGGTGCCGCAGACCAAGCGCCTGCCACACGCGGTGCGGCTGAAGGGCGAGACCAAACGCTTTCAGAGAGCGAAATGGATGCGTTGCGTCGTCAGATCGCTCGCTGTTGGAACCCACCAGTGGGCGCGGTGGGTGCCGATGATCTTGTTGTGCGGGTGCAAATGAACCTTGCTGAGGATGGATCGTTGAGAAGCGGTGCCTCGGTGATCAATTCCTCAGGCAACCCAGCTTTCCAGGCTGCTGCTGACAGTGCGGTACGCGCTGTGCGCCGCTGTGCGCCTTATTCTCTGCCCTTTGAGAAGTATGCTGCGTGGCAGAATGTGATAGTCAATTTCGATCCGCGCGAGATGTTGCGCTAACAACCCAGCTGACGTCCCAATTGCGGTTTTAGGAGTAAGAATATGTTGATGCTGAAATCAGGTGCGATCCGCAGCGTCCATGCCATGGGCCTTTTTGCAGCGCTGCTGCTGCTCTGCTTGGCGGCCACATTGCGGCCGGCCCATGCTGTGTTGGAGATCGATATCACGCAGGGCAATCTTGAGCCCTTGCCGATTGCCATTCCAGCATTCACCTCGGCCACTGGCGATGGCGAGATTGCCGCACAGATGAGCCAGGTGATTTCCAACAATCTCAGTCGCTCCGGCCTTTTCCGAACGCTTGATCCCGCCTCGTTCATCGAGCAGGGGCTTTCGGTAAGCGCCGGACCGAACTTCGCTGAATGGCGTGTGATCAATGCGCAGGCCTTGGTTGTTGGCCAGGTGGAGCGCCAAAACGATGGGCGTTTGCGGGTGGATTTTCGTCTCTGGGACGTGTTTGGCGCCGAGGCGATGATCGGCCAACAGTATTTTACCACGCCTGACAATTGGCGCCGTGTGGCGCACATAATTTCCGATGCGATCTATCAGCGGCTGACCGGTGAAAGCGGTTATTTCGACACCCGCGTGGTGTTCGTTGACGAGACCGGCCCGAAGGAAAATCGCATCAAGCGTTTGGCGATCATGGATCAGGACGGCGCCAATGTGCGCTATCTGACATCCGGCACCGATCTGGTGCTGACACCGCGCTTTTCGCCGGGACGCCAAGAGATCACCTACATGTCCTATGATGGCGGACAGCCGCAGGTGTATTTGCTCAACATCGAGACCGGGCAGCGGCGGATCGTCGGCAACTTTCCTGGCATGACCTTTGCGCCACGCTTTTCGCCCGACGGTGGGAATCTGGTGTTCAGCCTGTTGCAGAACGATGGCTATTCCGACGTCTACCGGTTTGACCTGCAAAGCCAGACCACGACGCGGATGACCTCCTCGCCATCGATTGATACCTCGCCAAGCTTTGCGCCGGATGGATCGCGGGTGACGTTTGCTTCGGACCGGTCTGGCTCCGGCCAGATTTATGTGATGAACGCTGATGGGTCCGGCCAGGAGCGCGTCTCTTTTGGGTCCGGCACCTATTCCACGCCGGTCTGGTCGCCGCGCGGCGATCTGATCGCCTTCACCAAGCAGCAGGGTGGACGCTTCCTGATTGGGGTGATGAACCCCGACGGATCGGGCGAGCGTATTTTGACCGAAGGCTTCCACAATGAGGGGCCAACCTGGGCGCCCAATGGTCGTGTGCTGATGTTCTTCCGTGACACGCCTGGCGCCAATGGCGGCCCGCAGCTTTGGACCATCGATCTGACCGGCTTCAACGAGCTGCGCGTCGATACACCATCGTTCGGGTCGGACCCTGCTTGGTCGCCTTTGTTGAATTAGCCCACGATCTGGGCTGGCTTCATGCGTGATGTGCTCATCCTCACCACCGGCGGCACCATTGAAAAGGTGCATGACTGGCAGACCGAAGGTTTGGGCTTCGAGCTGGGCGGCAAGGCGCAGATCGCCGATCTGCTGCACAATGCGCGCTGCTATCACGCCTCGTTGTTTGAGTTGATGATGAAGGACAGCTTGGACTTCACCGACGAAGACCGCCAAGCGATTCTCGACGCGGTTCTTGCCTCTGAGCAAAGCGCCATCGTTGTCAGCCAGGGTACCGGCACGATGGAACTGACGGCGCGGTTTCTTGACGGCAAAGTTGGTGAGAAAACGGTTGTTCTGACCGGTGCGATGCGCCCGCATTCGTTCGGTCGCTCTGATGCCTCGTTTAACATGGGTGGTGCGGTGATCGCCGCGCAAACCCTGCCGCCAGGCGTCTATGGGGTGATGAATGGGCGGGTGTTTGCCGCCGCTGATGTGCACAAAAACACCCAAGCTGGCCGGTTCGATCTGCCACATTGATCGACCATTTTTGCGGTGAGGGTTAACCTTTCATTCAGCATAGGTTCATCAAGCCCCAGCCTATCCTGGGTGAATAAGGCGCGTGCCACAAAAAAGCCCGCGTTTACTATGATCGACAACCGGCGCTTAACGTTGCCAATTTATGACCAAAGTGCACACAATCGTGCGCGTATGCTTGGGGCGGGACAAATCCTGCCAGATTTGAGAAAGAACCCTTCGATGACCCGCCCTATGGCCCTGACGAATGTCAGTCTTTTCGCCCGCCTTGCCCCCCGTCTTGTCATGGCAACCTTCTTTGCCCTGTTCATGGCAGCCTGTGCCTCGACAACACCGGATGAGCTTCCGCTGTCGCAGCAGGCAGCGCCTCCAGGTAGTGCGCAGGACTTCACGGTCAATGTGGGTGACCGGGTGTTCTTTGAAACCGATTCCACGGTTCTCACGGCCGAGGGCCGTCTGACGCTGGATCGTCAGTCGGTTTGGCTCGCCCAATATGCGCAGTACGCTATTCAGATCGAAGGTCATGCCGATGAGCGCGGCACCCGCGAGTACAACCTTGCGCTGGGTGCGCGTCGTGCAGCAGCGACCCGCGATTATCTGATTTCACGCGGTGTTTCACCGACCCGCCTTTCCACCGTGTCCTACGGTAAAGAGCGTCCGGTCGCGACATGTAACGACATCACCTGCTGGTCGCAGAACCGGCGCGCGGTGACGGCCCTTCAAGGCGGCTAAAGAGCTTCTTCCAGACACACTTTTTGAGCCGGGCTCTTGCCCGGCTTTTTGTGTTTTGACGCTCATTTGAGGCAGACCGTCTGCAAAACCATGCAGACTACAAGCGGACTAACAGCGGACTAAGGCGGACTGGATGCGGACGGTCCGCCTTAGTCTGCCTGCCAAGCGCACTGTTGACGGACGATTTAGAGGTGAAAATCTTGTGGTGAGATCATCGCCATGAACGGTGCCTGATCACCATTGGTCAGATGCAACACGCCCAGCGTGGTGATCACCTCATGGTGTGGGCTCTTCATTGCTGCGTTGATCTCGTAGTCTTGATGGCCTTGCAGCACCTCCTTGGCTTCCACTGATTCCATAAAGGCGCGCATCGCCCTTACCGGGGTGCGCTCCATCAGATCGTCCGGCCCGGTGAATTTGTAACGGCCTTCGCCGCCGGTACGCCCATCAATTAAGATCGTTTGGTAGGTTGCCATAGTGTGGCCTTTCGCGGATAGGCCGCTGTTGTCGGTGCGGTGTGTGACAAAGGCATGACAGTTGTGGTTTGGCTGGGGCGCCCTCCTTTTCCTCACATTTGCCGCCTTTGGGTGGAAAGCACTGTGACAACAGGCCAGATTGGCCGCATTTGGTTTTGCAATGGGGTTATTGATGACCTTTCTTTCTCGTCTTTTCCGCCTTTCTGGGTGGATCGCACCGGTTCTTCTCACCGGCGTTCTGGCTGGGCCCGCGTTTGCGCAGGTTGCTCCAGGGCAGCAGGTGCCGCTGCCACCAGGCAATGTTGGCGGTGCTGGTGCGCAGACATTGGCCCCAACTGCGGCGCCCAATGGTGGCGTACAGACGCTCGCGCCAAACACTGGCGCGACGGGGGCTGGCACGTTTTTGGCGCAGTCCAATCCCGCAGCCGAAGCGCAAACCAACATTCGTGTGGACCGTCTGGAAGGCGAGTTGCGCAATTTGGTCGGTCAGATGGAGCAACTGATGTTCCAGATGCGCCAGTTGCAGGATGAGCTGACGCGGGCGCGAGAAGACACCGAGTTTCGCCTGCGTGAACTGGAAGGCAATGGCATCAATGACGGCTCAGGCATGCCCATGGAGCGTGGCGCTATTGACGGTAGCTCTGCCGATGGCGGTGCAACGGATGCACAGTTGCGCGATGTGCTGTTGGCGCGCGAGCGCGGAGACCCTGCGCGTGACCTTGGTACGCTGAGCGTCGGGCAGGATGGTCAATCTGTCGGCGCGACGATCGGTGATCCCAATGGGCCGCTTGATCTGTCCTCGCTGACGCTGAACGCCGCACCGGAGGTGCGCCCGCAGCCGCCCCTGAGCGGTGCTGTGGCGAGCATCGATCCGCTGGAAAGCCTCAGCCCCAACGATGTGTACGAGCTTGGTTACGATCATGTGTTGCGTGGTGATTATGGCCAGGCGGTTTCCACCTTCTCAGACTTTATCGATCTCTACCCAGAGGATCGGCTGCGCCCGAACGCGCATTTCTGGCTCGGGGAATCGCACTTTGCCATGGGTGCTTACACCCCGGCTGCTGAGCAGTTTTTGGCGGTGTTCAACAATTACCCTGAAGACGTGAAAGTGCCAGATGCTTTGTTGAAACTGGCAATGAGCTTAGAGCGCCTTGGCGCCCAGCAACAGGCCTGCGCGACGTTCACCAAGCTGCTTTCTGACTACCCACGCGCGCCGCAAATCGTGCTGGATACGGCGCGCACCGAGCAGGGCCTTGCTGGGTGCTAGACAGGCTGGCGGAAACATCCTCAGAAACGACCGATGATACGATAAGCGACGCTTGGCGTGCCGTTGGCTCAGACCTATCGAGCAGCCATTCTTCTCTCTTGCTTGCTGTTTCGGGCGGGCCGGACTCTTTGGCCATGTTGGTTGGTTTGGCCAAGCTTCGCGATGCGCGTTTGCTGGCGTCCAAGCTAACCGTGCAGACAATCGACCATGGCTTACGCCCGGAAGCTGCGGATGAAGCCAAGATGGTGGGCGAGGTCTGCGCCAAGCTTGGCGTGCCCTTTCACGTCACCAAACTTGACCGCAAACCTTTTGCCAGAAACGCCCAGGACTGGGCGCGGACCGAGCGCTATGGTGCCTTGTCCCGCACGGCGCAGGAAATGGAGGCGGTTGTTCTGACCGCCCACACCGCCGACGATCAGGCCGAAACGCTGCTGATGCGTGCGGCGCGTGGCACTGGGTGCGAAGGCTTGGCAAGCATTCGCGCTCAAACGCGTTTGCAAGGTGCCCTCGTTGTTCGCCCGTTTTTGGATTGGCCGCGTGCGCAGCTTCATCGCGTCTTGCACGGAACACCGTGGCAGCCGACGAAGGACCCTTCCAACGCGGATGAAAGCTATACGCGCGTGCGGTTTCGCAACTGGCTTGCCGATGCACCAGCGCCCGATGGAGCGCGTGGCATTGTGGATGGTCTGGCCGAGACGGCACAGATCGCAGGCCTGGAAAATGCGGCGCTGGACCACTACGCCCATCAACTTTTTGAAGAGGTTGGCGGCGCAACCCATGGCTTTGTTAATGGTGATGTGGCGTTGTGCATCCAACCTTTGGTGGTTCAGGCGCGGTTTCTGCGCATGGCTCTTGGTGCCGTTGCCCGCATCCGGGCATCATCGACAACGGACCGCAATTTAGCGTTTGGCCTGGGGCGTATGGTGGCGTTGGCGCGGCGCATTGCCAATGAACCCAAAGGTAAGTGGGTTGGCGGAGGCGCCGTTTTGGAATGGCAAAGCGGCGAGGCGCAAGATGGGGATCGGTTGGAGCACCTGTCTGCCTATGCAGAAGCTGGTCGCGCTGGGTTCTCGCAGCTGGACGTTGAGCCGGGCGAGAGTGGCCAATGGGATGATCGCTTTGAGATCTGCAACTGGACCAAAGAGCGCCTGACGGTTCGAGCTTGGCAATCGGGCGATCCAGAACCACGGTTGGATCGTGAAGGGCTGAGCAAGTCAATTCTTGCAAGCTTGCCTGTTGGCGCGCGTGATGGTGAGGTTATCGCCACCGTTGATGCGTCCAGCAAAGATGCGTGCCGTGAGGCCGGGACTGTTTTTCTTGGCGCCTTACGGCCCGAAGCGGGAGCGTGAGGACGCGTAGAGGTCAAAATAACGCAGCCCTTAACCCCATTGTGTGGAATCTTGTCGCGATTCACCTCTCGTTCCTTGGCAATCGGGTATTAGGAACCTATCTTCCATAGCAACGGGTGATTTTGCGCCGCACCTATGGCTGACCCAACACATTCTTCCTGTCTAGGATTGGACCTTTTATGAACTCCAACTTCCGTAATTTCGCCCTTTGGGTGGTGATCGGCCTGCTGCTGGTGGCGCTGTTCAACATGTTCTCTGGCCCGACCCAGCAGAGCGGTGGCTCCGATATCGCCTACTCACAGTTTATTTCAGAAGTTCAAAATGGCCGCATCCGCGATGTGACCATCATGGGCCAGCAGATTTCTGGCGTTTACACCGATGGCAGCCAATTCCAGACCTTTGCGCCGGATGATCCCAACCTGGTGCAGGACCTGACGGAATCGGGTGTGCGGATCACCGCTCAGCCACAGGATGAAGGGTTCTCGCTGTTCTCGGTGCTGATTTCGTTTGGCCCGATGCTGCTTTTGATCGCTGTATGGATTTACTTCATGCGCCAAATGCAGGGCGGTGCTGGTGGCAAAGCGATGGGCTTTGGCAAATCCAAGGCCAAGCTTTTGACCGAAGCGCACGGCAAGGTGACATTTGATGATGTTGCTGGCATCGATGAAGCCAAAGAAGATTTGGAAGAGATCGTTGAGTTTTTGCGCGACCCGCAAAAGTTCCAGCGTCTTGGTGGCCGCATTCCACGCGGCGTGCTGCTTGTCGGCCCTCCTGGCACCGGTAAAACGCTGACCGCCCGTGCGGTGGCTGGCGAAGCCAATGTGCCGTTCTTCACAATTTCCGGTTCGGACTTTGTGGAAATGTTCGTCGGCGTGGGTGCGAGCCGTGTGCGCGATATGTTCGAGCAGGCGAAAAAGAACTCGCCCTGCATCATCTTCATCGATGAAATCGACGCTGTCGGTCGCCATCGTGGCGCCGGTCTTGGCGGCGGCAATGATGAGCGCGAGCAGACGCTGAACCAGTTGCTGGTTGAGATGGATGGCTTTGAAGCCAATGAAGGCGTGATCATCATCGCGGCGACCAACCGACCGGATGTGCTTGACCCTGCACTGCTGCGTCCAGGTCGTTTTGACCGTCAGATCGTTGTGCCGAACCCCGATATTGTGGGCCGTGAAAAGATCCTGAAAGTGCATGTACGCAATGTGCCACTTGCACCGGATGTGGATTTGAAAGTGCTGGCACGCGGTACGCCCGGCTTCTCTGGTGCTGATTTGATGAACCTCGTCAACGAGGCTGCCCTTCTGGCGGCACGTCGCTCCAAGCGCTTGGTGACGATGAGCGAGTTTGAGGACGCCAAGGATAAGGTGATGATGGGTGCGGAGCGCCGCACGCTTGTCATGACCGAGGAAGAGAAGAAGCTGACCGCTTATCACGAAGCTGGCCACGCTTTGGTGGCGATGCACATGCCGGCGTCCGATCCGATCCACAAAGCAACCATCATTCCGCGCGGTCGTGCGCTGGGTATGGTGATGCGCCTGCCGGAAAAAGATCAGGTCTCGCTGACCCGGGCGAAATGCTACGCTGACCTTGCCGTGGCGATGGGTGGCCGCGTGGCTGAAGAGGAAATCTTCGGCTACGACAAAGTGACTTCCGGTGCCTCGGGCGACATCCAGATGGCGACCAAGCTTGCCAAAGCGATGGCCACGCAGTTCGGCATGTCCGACAAGCTGGGCCCATTGCTTTACGGTGAGAACCAGCAAGAGGTGTTCCTCGGCCACTCGGTGGCGCAGAATCAGTCTGTGTCAGAGGCCACGCAGCAGCTTGTGGACGAAGAGGTAAAAGCCTTTGTCGAGCAGGGCTATCAGACCGCCAAGAAGATCACGTTGGACAACATCGATCAGCTCCACGCCATTGCCAATGGGTTGTTAGAGTATGAGACTCTGTCGGGCACGGAGATCAAGGACTTGTTGGATGGCAAGCCGCCTGTGCGTGAGGACGATGCCGACGATACGCCGACACGTTCGCGCGGGTCTGCCGTGCCAAGTGCTGGCCACAAGCCAACCGATAAGGGCGATGAGCCGGACGTTGGCGATATGGAGCCGCAGCCGAGCTAGGGCAGCGCTTCCCACAGCAAATTTTGAAGACCCCGGTGCAAGCGCTGGGGTCTTTTGCGTTTAGGAACGTGTTCGTTTGGGTGTGCGCCTGCTTGTCTGTGGCTGTTCCTAGGCGACGCCCCGCGTTAAGCCTGTTTGCAATCTGTAAAGCTTGGTCACGATCTTTGATGCCCAGAAAGCTTGCACTAACGTGATCTTTGGCGCCAAACGCTAGGGTAGGGTGTGGGCAAGTGCCCAGGGTTGTAAGGGGTTGAGCAGTGGTACGGCGTTATTTTGGAACCGATGGCATTCGTGGACGGGCCAATGCTGGCACGATGACGGCGGGTGTTGCCATGCAGGTTGGTATGGCGGCAGGCAAGCTGTTCACCAATGGCGGACATCGCCACCGCGTGATCATCGGCAAAGACACGCGCCTTTCCGGCTACATGATTGAGAACGCGCTGGTCGCCGGGTTTACGTCGGTCGGCATGGATGTGTTTCTGGTTGGCCCGATGCCAACGCCAGCCATTGCGATGCTCACACGCTCGCTGCGATGCGATCTCGGCGTGATGATCTCTGCCTCGCACAATGCGTTTCACGACAATGGTATCAAGCTGTTTGGCCCCGATGGCTACAAGCTTTCTGACGATAAAGAGCTGGAAATCGAAGCGCTGATGGATGCGCCGGTCGAGCATCTGCTGGCCGGCCCGGCAGGCATTGGTCGCGCCAAGCGTCTGGATGGCGAGCAGGCGCGTTACATTGAATTTGCCAAGCGCACGCTGCCGCGCTCCATGAGCCTTGCTGGCCTGCGCGTGGTGCTCGATTGTGCCAATGGTGCTGCCTATAAGGTCGCGCCTGCCGTGCTTTGGGAACTGGGCGCCGAAGTGATCACCATCGGCGATAAACCCGATGGCATGAACATCAATGCTGGCTGCGGGTCCACCCAGCCTCAGGCTCTGTGCGACAAGGTGCGCGAGCTGCGCGCTGATGTTGGCATCGCGCTTGATGGCGATGCGGACCGTGTGGTGCTTGTCGATGAGCGCGGAAGCATCGTGCAGGGCGACCAGCTGATGGCTGTGGTGGCTGATAGTTGGCGTGCCAGCAACAGGCTCACCCAGCCAGGTGTTGTGGCCACTGTGATGTCAAACCTTGGCCTGGAGCGATATCTGGAGGGGCAGGGCCTCGGGCTGGTGCGCACGCAGGTTGGTGATCGCTATGTGGTGGAGCATATGCGCGCCAATGGCTACAATGTTGGCGGCGAGCAGTCCGGCCACATTATTCTGTCGGATTTCGTAACCACCGGCGATGGGCTGGTTTCGGCGCTGCAAATTCTCTCCGTCGTGGCGCAGGAAGAGCGCAGCGTGTCGGAGATTTGCAGCCGTTTTGAACCGGTGCCGCAAATTTTGAAAAACGTACAGTTTGAGGGTGACAGCCCGCTGGCGCGCGATGCTGTAAAAGACGCGATCGAGGCGGCTAGGCAACGTTTGGGCAATCAGGGACGGCTTGTTATCCGGCCTTCTGGCACTGAACCGCTGATCCGTGTGATGGCTGAAGGCGATGATCCTGCGCTGGTTGAGACACTGGTGGACGAACTTTGCGATACACTTCGCAAAGCCGCCTAACTTTCTGAAAAAACTGAGTTTCTAGGGCTGATCCTTCCCAAGGGGAAGGGCGTGCTGTCTCGATTCATAACAAAGCTTTTACCAAGTATTCACTCGTTGTTAACTTGCCTTAATGGTCTATTTACTTTAATTTTTAACGTTAAAAATCAAGGTTAAGCCTGCTTTAACCTCTACGCGTCATAGTTGTCTTCGCAAACGGCCCATTGCCACCTTTGGCGTGAGCCCGTTCGACAGCGAAGAAGGAATTGATGTGATGGGTACATCCAAATCTCTGTTCATCGGTGCGCTCGCCTCGACCCTGTTCTCAGGCGTGGCCTTCTCAGCCGATTACATTCCACCCCCAATTGTTGATTTCGAACCAGAGTTCGAGCTTGAGCTCGGCGGGAACCTCTATTTGCGCGGCTACATCGGCTTCACCAATCAAGAAGTTGATGAATTTGATCCGTCGCGGATTGCGACAGCTGCTGTTATCGAAATCTTGAATGCAGAGTTCGAAGCTGGTGGACTTGCTGGTGGCGCTATAGGGTATCAGTTCAATGAGTGGTTCCGCGCTGATATCAGCGCTGAATATCGCATGCGCACAGCTTTCGACGGTCTAGATCGCTACGACACAGACGGCGATGGCACGTGGGAAGGTACCAACCAATACACAGGGGATAAGTCCGAAATTCTCGTGATGGCCAATGCCTTCGTCGACCTTGGAACTTATCATGGCATTACGCCTTATGTGGGGGCAGGTGCTGGCGCCTCATACACGATGATTGACGATCTCACGGATACCAACGTTACTGCGGCTGCGTTAGGTAACGTAGCCTATGCTGGTGACAATGGTGAGTGGGCATTTGCTTGGGCTGTTCACGCTGGACTTGGATATGAGGTGAATGATCGCCTGACGCTCGATTTCGGCTACAGGTATCTCCATATAGGTGACGCGGAATCGGGCGATCTTGAGCCCTGGAACGCCGCCGGCTCACCCAACAATGTGGCCGTGTTTGAAGGCATATCTTCTCACGATGTGACTTTCGGCTTCCGCTATGCCCTGGGTGGTTTCGGCGGCGGTCACAGCAGCGGCTACGGCCACTCAAGCTACTAAGTCGACCCTTTCCAAACACACGACTTCAAGCCGCTGGTTCTGCCAGCGGCTTTTTTGCATCACGCTGTGCGAAACCCGCATGGGTGAAATTTCGCAATTGACGGCATCGTCCTCATCGCTTAGTGCCCGCGGTGGGACACCCTTCCCCAACGAAGGGCTTTCTATCTGGAAGGATAGCCATCATGAGCAATGCAATGCCCGGCACGCGGCCGGTGAACCCGCGTTTTTCCTCCGGCCCCTGCGCCAAGCGCCCCGGTTGGACCCTCGACGGCCTCGCTGATGCAGCCCTCGGTCGTTCTCATAGATCCTCTATCGGTAAGTCGAAGCTCAAGCTCGCTATCGATAAAACGCGCGCCATTTTGGGTGTGCCGGATGAGTATCGGATCGGCATTGTGCCGGCCTCCGACACCGGCGCTGTTGAAATGGCGATGTGGAGCTTGCTTGGCGCCCGCCCGGTGACCATGGTTGCCTGGGAAAGCTTCGGCGCCGGTTGGGTGACCGATGTTATCAAGCAGTTAAAGCTGGATGCCACCAAGGTGGAAGCGCCCTATGGCGCACTGCCCGATATGGCCGCCATCGATTACAACACCGATGTTGTTTTCACCTGGAACGGTACAACATCGGGTGTGCGCATGCCCAATGGCGATGCCATCGCTGCCGACCGTGAAGGCCTCACCATCTGCGACGCGACGTCGGCTGCGTTCGCGCAGGATCTGCCTTTTGACAAGCTCGATGTTGTGACCTTCTCCTGGCAGAAAGTGCTGGGCGGTGAAGCTGCGCACGGCGTTCTTATTCTCTCGCCGCGCGCGGTAGAACGGCTGGAGAGCTACACGCCAGCCTGGCCGCTGCCGAAGATTTTTCGTTTAACAAAGGGCGGGAAATTGATTGAGGGCATCTTCAAGGGCGAGACCATCAACACACCTTCCATGCTTTGCGTGGAAGACTATCTGGATGCGTTGAATTGGGCGGAATCCATCGGTGGTTTGAAGGGGCTGATTGGTCGCGCTGATGCCAATGCCGATGTGATTGACACGTTCGTGCAGGCAACGCCGTGGATCGACTATCTCGCCGAGGTGCCGGAAACCCGCTCCAACACATCGGTATGCGTCAAGATTGTTGATCCAGACATTCTGGCGCTTGATGATGATGCTCAAGCAGCCTTTGCCAAGTCCATCGCCAAGCGGCTAGAAGCTGAAGGCGTGGCGCTCGATATTGCGGGCTACCGCGATGCGCCAGCAGGCCTTCGCATCTGGGCTGGCGGCACAATCGAAGCCTCCGACATGGAAGCGCTGATGCCTTGGCTCGACTGGGCGTTTGCAGTTGAGAAGGCTGCGCTCCAGGCTGCCGCCTAGCACACTCCCCTTTCGTCTTCTGCCAACGCACACATCGTGCGCTGGCTCTCTTTTCATGCCGATATCAGGGAGTGGCATTTACTCCCTTTCGCTCTGTTCCGTGCTGGCGCACGGCCCAACCGCTTCAAGGATCCCTATTATGGCCCCTCGCGTTCTTATTTCCGACAGTCTTTCACCCACAGCCGTGGACATTTTCAGGTCTCGCGGTATCGACGTCACCTTCGAGCCTGGTCTTGGCAAGGACAAGGACAAGCTCCTGTCGATGATCGGCGATTATGATGGTCTGGCGATCCGCTCGGCCACCAAAGCCACCGACAAGCTGATTGCCGCTGCTGATAACCTCAAGGTCATTGGCCGCGCCGGTATTGGTGTCGATAATGTTGATATTCCCGCCGCCACCTCGCGCGGTATCATCGTGATGAACACGCCTTTTGGTAACTCGATCACGACCGCTGAGCATGCGATTTCGATGATGTTCGCCTGCGCCCGTCAGATTCCTGCCGCCGACGCCTCCACGCAGGCTGGCAAGTGGGAAAAATCAAAGTTCATGGGCGTTGAAGTCACCGGCAAAACGCTTGGTTTGATCGGTTGCGGCAACATCGGCTCCATCGTCGCCGACCGCGCAATTGGCCTCAAAATGCGTGTCGTCGCCTATGACCCGTTCCTGACCGAAGAGCGGGCGGTGGAGCTTGGCGTCGATAAGGTTGAGCTGGATGAGCTTTTGGCCCGTGCCGACTTCATCACCCTGCACGTGCCAAAGACCGACAAAACGGCCAACATTTTGTCGGCTGACGCCATCAACAAGATGAAAAAGGGCGTGCGTATCATCAACTGCGCGCGCGGCGGTCTGGTGGATGAGGGTGCCCTACGCGCGGCCCTCGACTCGGGCCATGTCGCAGGCGCTGCGATGGACGTTTTTGCCGAAGAACCTGCCACTGACAATGTGCTTTTTGGTGCGCCAAACCTTGTCTGTACGCCGCATCTGGGTGCCGCGACCACTGAAGCGCAGGAGAATGTCGCGCTGCAAGTGGCTGAGCAGATGGCCGACTACCTGACCACCGGTGCCGTTACTAATGCGCTGAACTCGCCGTCGATCTCAGCGGAAGAAGCGCCGCGCCTTGCGCCGTTCGTGAAACTTGCCGAATTGGTTGGATCGTTCGCGGGACAGCTGACGGAAACCGCGATTGAAGGCATCACCATTGAGTATGCCGGCGACATTGCTGAACTGAATACAGAGGCGCTTTCCTCGGCTGCGCTGGCCGGTGTGCTGCGCCCGCTGCTTTCCACCGTCAATGTGGTTTCGGCCCCAGCGATGGCCAAAGAACGCGGCATCGCGCTGGAAGAAACCAAGCGTGGTCAGGAGGGTGCCTATGAGACGTATATGCGCCTGACGGTGACGACCGAACGCCAGAAACGCTCTGTCGCGGGCACTGTGTTTGCCGATGGCAAGCCGCGTCTCATCCAGATCAAAGGGATCAACATGGAAGGCGAGTTCGGCGAGCACATGCTTTACGTCACTAACAACGATAAGCCCGGCTTTATCGGTCGTTTGGGCACGCTGCTTGGTGCGGAAGATATCAATATCGCCACGTTCAATCTTGGCCGTGCCGAAAAAGGCGATGATGCCATCGCACTGGTCCAGGTGGATGAGCCGGTGAGCGAGGATGTGCTCAAGAAGATCGAAGCGCTGGAAAATGTGGTGCAGGCCAAGCGGCTGAGTTTTTAACTTCCACGTGCGCCAAGGCCCGGAAGCGCCAGCTATCCGGGGCCTCGCGCAATATGATCATCGAGGTCCCGGCTCACACGCTCTGCGTGGTGGCCGGGACTTGGGGAAGATCTATACCCGCGCCAACCGTTCCCGCACGTACTTGACCGGTCTGCCATCCAGCACCATCAGCCCCAGGGTGATGATGGCGAAGCCGAGGATGGTGAGAACCTCCAACCGTTCGCCGAGCAAGGGTACGGCGATCAGTGTGGCCGACACTGGCACCAGCATCGTCACCAGCGAGACATTGGTGGCGCCGGCCATATCCAAAATTCTGAAAAAGAGCACATAGGCAAAGGCGGTGCAGATCACTGCCAGGGCGATGACCGAGCCAATGGTGGCCACCGACGGCATCGACAGCGTCCAGGGCTGATCGATGAAGCAGGCGATGGGGATCATCATCAGCGTTGACATGGTCAGCTGACCTGTTGCCGTCGCCATCGGGTTTTGGCCGGCGAACCTGCGACCCCAGACGCTGGCAAAGGCGTAGGAGATTGCTGCGCCGATCAACATCAGTTCTGAGAGGAGATGCTCGCCCAAGCCAAGAAGATGACGCGGGCCGATGATCAACACGACGCCCAAAAATCCGATGGCGATGCCGACGATCTTGCGGGTGGAGAACTTTTCATCCGCCAATAGGAGCCCAGCCAGAAGGACGGTGAAAAACGGCATCGAGCCGTTAAGAATCGAGGCAAGCGATGCGCCGATCTCTTGCTGGCCAGTGAAGATCAGTGAGAAGGCGATGACGTTGTTCAAGAGGCCCATCACCGCATACGCGGCCCACGCACCGAGAGTTCTCGGCATGGCGACGCCCGAGACAAGGCAGACGATCCACAATACTGCTGCCGCAAGACCGACGCGCAGCAGAACCAGCGTGAAAGGCGGTACCTCGGCCACGGCCACTTTGGCGAAGACGAACGAACCGCCCCAGATGAAGGCCAGAAACAAAAGCAATGCCCAGGCGAGCGTGGACATGGATTTTTGAGTGGTGAGGGGAGCAGCGATGGACATGAGGTTGCTCTAGTGCAGGGTTTGGGCGCCTACCACCCGAAAACGAACGTCAATTGGCTTTCAGCTTGCCGCGCAAGGCAGCAAGCGGGCGGCCATCGAGGACCATCATGCCAACGGCGATCATCAGCATGCCGGAAAGCTTGAGCAGCGTGATCGTCTCACCGAGAATCGGCACCGCGAACAGCATGGTGAAGACCGGGATTACCAAACCAACAAGGGTCGCGTTGCTGGCACCGGCCATTTTGAGCACGCGAAAAAAGATCAAATAGGTAAGCGCCGTGCAGAACACGGCCAAGGCGATCACCGCGCCGATGACGGGCCAGGATGGCATGCTCATTTGCAGGGGGCTTTCAAAGATGAATGCCATGGGCAACATCATCACAGCGCTGGCGGTCACTTGCCCGGTGGCCGTTGCCAGCGGTTGTTCCCCGGCAAAGCGTCGACCCCAAATGCTGGCCGTTGCATAGGCTGCGGCCGCCAAAAGAACGGCAAGTTCGGCCAGTAAATCCGCGCCCAATCCCAGCAGATGGCGTGGGCCTACCACCAAGATCACGCCGACAAAACCGATCACCACGCCGATGATTTTTTGGGTGCTCAGGCGTTCATCCGCGAGCATCAGACCTGCGACCAGAACGGTGAAAAAAGGCGTTGCTGCGATCAGGATGGCTGTTAGCGATGCATCGATGAATTGCTGCGCCCAGAAGATCAGGGAAAAGGCCAGGCTGCTGCTGAAAAAGCCGAGCACCGCATAGTCGCGCCACGCTTTGAACGATGTGGGTAAGCGAACACCGCTGATGCGGCACACCGCCAGCAGCACCAAAGCCGCCAAGGCCGTGCGGATAAAGACCAGCGTCATGGGCTCGATCTCAACGACGGCGATTTTGCTGAAAACAAACGAAATGCCCCACAAAGCACCCATGGCGAGAAGGAGAAGCCAGGCAGGTGTGGTCATTTTCTTTTGCGCGGTGAAGGATGTGGCGTGGGCCATGGGGATGCTTTCAGAACATAGGAAGGGTTGCGCTTTAGGCGCTCGCGGGGCGCAACGCCACCCAGAAGGGCGCGCTAGGTCTCAGCGCCGTCTTCGGGGCGGAAGGTGCCATGCACGGGGTCGATGGGTTTGATCGAGCCGCCCTGGGCTTCGTTGATGGCGTGGCGCCAATGCTTGCGGCAGAGCGAGATGTAACGGTCATTGCCGCCGATCTCGATCTGCGCGCCGCCGGTGACCGCTTTGCCATCTTCGCCGACGCGCACCACCATCGTCGCTTTTGAGCCGCACCAGCAGATGGTTCGTACTTCGCGCATTTCATCGGCAAGCGCCAGCAGGGCTTTGGACCCTGGAAAAAGCTGACCGGCAAAATCCACGCGCAGGCCATACGCCATAACAGGAATCTTGATGTCATCAACGATGCGGGCGAGTTGCCAGACCTGCTCTTCGGTCAAGAACTGCGCTTCATCGAGCAGAATGCAGGCGGGGCGTTCCTCGCCGGTTTTCGCCAGGCCTGCCAAATGGCCGATGATGAACTCGTAGATATCGGTTTCGCGAGCATAGGTTTTGGCCGAGGCTTTGATGCCGATGCGCGAGCCGATCACCCCTTCGCCGGCGCGCTGATCGAGCTGGGCTGTCAGCAACACCGTTGTCATGCCGCGTTCGGCATAGTTGTAGGCCGCCTGCAACAGCATGGTCGATTTGCCGGCGTTCATGGTCGAATAGTGGAAGTAGAGCTTGGCCATCGGTTTGCGGTGAGCGCTATTTGGGAACGGATTCGGGCGAGGACAGTGCTGCCAGGCGTGCGGCGCGGCGTTTGCCAGCCCACTCTGCCAGCATAACGCCGCTGACCACAAACACGATACCTGCGGCATGGTAGGCTGCGAAGACCTCGCCCAAGATCAAGACCGCCAGGCCCGATCCAAAGACCGGTACCAGATTGATGAACACGCTGGCGCGGCTCGGACCGATCAATTCCACGCCGCGTACCCAAAACACCTGGGAGAGCAACGAGGGGAAAAGGATGATGTAGGCCAGCAGCGCCGGGACTTTCCAACTGGCCTGCGGATAGACGCCGTTGCCCACCTCCCAAACGGCGGGAGGGAAGGCGACAATGGTTGCACCGATGGCCATCAGCAGCATGAAGATGTGCCAGGGCAGTTGCGGCTTGTAGCGCAGCAAGATCGAGTACAGCGAATAGACAAAAACGCCGATCATCATGATGACGTCGCCAATGTTGAACTGCAGCGCCAGCAACCGGTCCAAGCTGCCTTGGCTCACCGTGACTGCAATGCCGATGACCGATAGCAACACACCGACGCCCTGTAACGCGCTGATCCGCTCGCGGTAGATAACGAACATCATCAGCATGACCACTGACGGAAACGCCGATTGCTCAATGGAGACGTTGAGGGCGCTGGTGAAATTAAGCGCGCCATAAAGGGCAAAGTTGAAAAACGAAAAGCCAAGCACGCCGAGAAACATCACGAACAGGCCGTGCTTGCGGATCGTCTCGCGGTGAGCGGCAAGGTGCGGACGCGCGACCACAAAGACGATGATCACAACCAGTGTCCAGCGCACAAAGGTCAGCGTGAAGGGGGGAATCACCCCGGCTGCCAGTTTACCGGCAATGGCGTTACCAGCCCAAAACAGTGTGGTCAGCGTGAGCAGCAAATAGGGGCGATCGAACAGTTTCATCGCCTGCACCAACACGTTTTGGTCCGTCGAGGCAAGCCGTCGATCGGGCTGACATGCTGATGGGCGCGAAGTGGGGGCTGAAGTTGGGAGCTGAAGTTGGGAGCTGAAGTTGGGGGCTGAAGTTGGGGGCTTGCATCTGCGGCAGATGTGCTAAGGGAAAGCGAACGCCCCGATGATCGGTTGAGCCTTCAACCGTCATGCGGGGCGCAGTTGTGTTTGGCGCAAACAACAAGGCGCATCAGAATGGCAAATGTGGTGGTTGTCGGCTCGCAATGGGGCGATGAAGGCAAAGGCAAGATTGTGGACTGGCTGTCGGAGCGCGCCGATGTGGTGGTGCGCTACCAAGGCGGGCACAATGCCGGGCATACGCTGGTGGTTGGGGAGACGGTCTACAAACTCTCGCTGTTGCCTTCGGGCATTGTGCGCGAGGGCACGCTGTCGCTGATCGGTAATGGCGTGGTGATCGATCCGCATCATCTGGTCAAAGAGATTGCGACCCTCGAGAGCCAAGGCGTTGCGATCACACCGGAGCGATTGCGCATCGCGGACAATGCAACGCTGATTCTGTCACTGCACCGCGAGTTGGACGGCATGCGCGAAAGCGCGGCCACGCAGACTGGCACCAAAATTGGCACCACCGGGCGCGGCATTGGCCCGGCCTATGAGGATAAGGTCGGTCGCCGAGCAATCCGGGTGATGGATCTTGCCAACCCAGCCACACTGCCTGCCAAGGTTGACCGGTTGCTTGCCCATCACAACGCGCTGCGGCGCGGTTTGGAAGCCCCGGAGATCCAGGCGCAGACCGTTCTGGATGAATTGCTCGAAGTGGCTGACAAGGTCACGCCGTTCATCGACCGTGTATGGCACGTGCTTGATGAGCACCGCGCCAAAGGCTCACGCATTCTATTCGAGGGTGCGCAGGGCGCCTTGCTCGATATCGACCACGGCACCTATCCATTCGTAACCTCGTCCAACACGGTGGCAGGCCAAGCATCGACCGGATCGGGCATCGGCCCAGGCGGTATCGACTATGTGCTTGGCATCACCAAAGCCTACACGACGCGGGTCGGGGAGGGGCCCTTCCCGACCGAGCAATTGAACGAGATCGGCGAGTTTCTGGGTACCAAGGGCCATGAGTTCGGCGTGGTGACAGGGCGCAAGCGGCGCTGCGGCTGGTTTGATGCGGTGTTGGTGCGCCAGACCGTGAAGACCTCCGGCATCACCGGGATCGCGCTGACCAAGCTTGATGTGCTTGATGGCATGGATGAGTTGATGATCTGTACCGGCTATGAAGTCGATGGCGAAGTGGTGGACTATCTGCCGGCCAGCCAAGGTCAGCAGGCGCGCGCTAAGCCGATCTATACGCGTATGGAAGGCTGGTCTGATACGACAGCCGGTGCGCGCAGTTGGGCGGATCTTCCGGCGCAAGCGGTGAAATATGTGCGCCTGGTGGAAGAGCTGATTGGCGCGCCGGTGGCGCTGCTTTCCACCAGCCCGCAGCGCGATGACACAATTTTGGTCCATGATCCTTTTAAGGACTAAAGCCGTAGCAAGGGGCCGCGCGTCTTAACGATCTTGTTGGCAAGAGCGTGCTAAGCCCTTGATCTGGCGTCTTGTCCGTTCACAGCCCATTGACCGCGGCTGTGTTCATTGGGCATTACTGGCCTCATAGGTGCGTGATGAGTATTCACGTAGGTGGCGGCACGCTTCTGGATTGGTGTGAGTATGGCAGATTTTGATGCAATTCTGCGCAAGGCGCTGGCTTCGCGGCCTGGTGCGCCGGGCGAAGAGCGTCGCAAGATTTATGAGCGTGCGCGGCAAGCGCTGGTGCGCCAACTAACTGGGTTTGAACCACCGCTTCCCCCTGAAGATATATCGCGACAGCGCTTGGCGCTGGAGTCGGCCATCCGCAAGGTGGAGGCCGATGTGGCTGCCAATGGTGGTGTGCTGCCAGGCACGCCTGCGCCAGCTGCTGCACCTGCCCCCGCTGCCGCGCCTGCACCCACCGCGCCGACACCAGCGGCGCCCCCAGCGCCTGCGCCCACACCCGCCCCTGTTTCAGCTCCGGTTGCTGCGCCACCTGCGCGCCCGGCGCCAGTATCGCGTGCCACACCGATTGCGCCTGGTTCACCGGCAGCAACGCCACCTACACCGCCTTCGGTGCCCGCTGCGCCTGCGGCAACGCCGCCCTTGGCTGCACCAAGCAGTGCTGGCCCAAATTTTGGACCGGCGCCAACATTTGACAATCCGCAGCCTGTTTCGATCGAAGAACCGGCAGCGGTTGATCTTCCCGATTTTGAGCCCGAGCGCAGCCAGCCAGAGGCAAAGCCAGCCAAAAAACGCGGCGGTATGGCCGGTATGCTGGTTGGTATTTTTGGCCTGCTTGTTGTGGCCGGTGGCGGCGTTGCCGCATGGCAGCTTGGTTTTCTCGACCCCTATTTGAACGACATATCAGGCCCTGAACTGGTCATCGCGCCCGATGAACCAACCGAGGAAGCGCCAGACGTTCGCACCGTTGGGTCTGATCCAACCCAGTCCAGCGAACGGTTGTTGCCGGACAATCAGGGCACCGTTGATCAGACACCCGAAGAAACGCCCGAGACACCAGAAGTGGCAACTGTTGAGCCGTCAGGTTCTGGCTTGCCTGTGGCGCAAACGGCCATCCTTTATGAAGAAGGGCTGACGCCGGATGCCGATGGGTTTACCGCGCCTGGCCGTGCCGTGTGGCGCCTGGAAGAGGGCGATAACCCTGCTGTCATCGGGACCATTGAAGTGCCGGCACGCGGCATTATGATGAACATGCGCATCAGCCGTAATCTTGATGACGCGCTGCCTGCCACGCACCTGATCGAGTTTTCGTTTGAGCTGTCTGAGGCTTTCCCAGCCACAAGCATTGCTGAACTCGTGGGTGTTGTGGTGAAGCCGCAGGAACAGTCAGGTGGCGATCCGCTGCGTGGTGCGATTGTTGATTTGGGCGAAGGGGTCTTCTGGCAAGCTCTTGCTGCTGGTGAAGCCGATCAAGCGGTTAACGTGCCGCTGCTGCGCGATGGTCGTTGGTTCGATCTGCCGATCCTCTACGATGACAATCGCCGTGCGATCATCACCTTTGAAAAAGGTAATGACGGGGTTGCGGTGTTCCAGCAGGCGCTGGATGCTTGGTCTGCCCAGTAATACCGGTTAGCTCACGTTTCCTCTCGTAGCGCGTACACTGTGACCGGTTGGCTGCGGCCTTTGACGGTGTGAGCACCAGCAGGCTCGAAATGTTGTGCTAAACCGGCATCATGCGTGCTGGCAGCGTCGAGTGTTTCCTGCGTGATCAGCATTTTGTGATTATGGCTGCCCGTTAGGGCTTCAACGCGCGCGGCAAGGTTCACCGCGTCGCCGATAGCTGAATACGCAAAGCGGCGCTTGGATCCCATGTTGCCGACAAACGCCTCGCCAGTATGGATGCCAACGCCGATGGCAAGGGGCCGAGTGTTGGCATCTTGGCTGGCGTTGTAGGTGCTGATGGCTTGGTTCATTGCCAATCCAGCGCGTACCGCGCGGGCGGCGTGGTCATCTTGATCCAGCGGCGCGTTCCAAAAGGCCATCATGCCATCACCCATGAACTTATCGATGGTGCCTTCTTCGGCGAGCACTGCTTCGGACAATGGGTCCAGAAGCGCATTGAGCAGATCCACGGCATCGGTCGGCTCCATATGCTCAGAGCGCGAGGTGAAGCCGCGAATGTCCATGAAAAGGATGGTGATGGCGCGTCGGTCACCCTCTAGTTTTAGAGCGTTCGGATTGCTTTCCAGGCGCGCCAGGACAGGCTCTGCCAGATAATGCGCGAACGCGTTGCGGATAAAACGTTGGCGTTGATCGGTGCCGACCAAAACGGGCACCGTGACCGCCCCGAAAGTGAGCAAGGTGAGCGCGATGGGAAAGCTGGCGTCCACCAACAGCAAATGGGTGGAAAACGTCCACCAGGAGCCGATGCCCAGCGCCGCAAGGGTCACAGCGGCCACCAGCGCTGCTTTCATCGGGCGCATGGCCAGCGCTGCTGCGATAACAATTAAACCGGCCAGCACCATCAGCACCAATTCCAAGCCCGTTGTCCAGTCGGGCCGTGCCAAATGGGTGTCTGCAATGACGTTGGCAATGGCCTGGGCGTGCATGGTGACACCGGGCACAATGGTTCCGAGCGGTGTGGCGCGCAGATCAAACAGGCCTGGCGCCGATGTGCCGATAAGCACGATGGTGCCTTCCAACAATGGTGCAAGGCTGGCCGGGGTGTCGCGCGCTTGCAGCACAGCGCTGGCGGGCAGCGTGATGGCGGGATCAAGCGTTCCGTAGCGAATGCGATAGGCACCGGTTTCCGTCAGCGGGATAATCAGCGCGCCAACGCGCAGATCTTGCGGGATGCCCGTGTCAGGCGCGCCGGGCGCCGGATTGGTGCGCACCACCAAGCTTTGCGCGCCCTGGGCGACACGCATTGCCTCCACAAACATGCTGGGCATGATGGTTTGGTCGGTTTCTTCACCAACGCTGGTGAGCACTGGGATGCGGCGGACCACGGCATCATCATCGCGGGCCGAAACATGAATTCCACCAAGCCCTTGGACTGCCTCTTCAAGCACTGGCACATTGCTGATGATGGCGCTGGTGCGCGTTAAGTGACGTGCAGGCGTTGGGCCGACCATCGAAAGGCCTGCGCGCGAAGAAAATGACGATCCACCTTGTGATGGTGCCACACCAAGCACGGTCGGTGCAGAGGCCAGGGCCTGCGCGAAAACCTCATCATTGGTGGGTAAGCCAGACAGTGTTGTGCGCAGTTGTAGTGCCACGTCTGGTGGCAGTGCGAGCCCTTCAATGGCAATCAGAGGGCTGGCCCGGTCAGGCTCAGGGAACAGCATGTCGAACGCGACAACGGCGGCACCGGCCTGGTGCAGTGTTGTCACCATGTCGGCCAACAGTGTGCGCGGCCATGGCCATTGCCCAAGACTGGCAAGCGAAGCATCGTCCACGTCGATGATGCGCAGGGGCACCTCCGGCCCCAGAACAGGCGGATCGACGCGCTGATAAAGATCGAAAACACGCTCGCGCACGATCTCCACAAAGCCAGGATCGACCACACGCACCAACAAGCCGCTACCAAGGCAGCTGAGGCCAAGGACCAACGGAACAAGGATGCGGGAGAGGCGCGCCATGACGTATCGTTAGCTGGCAAGGCGGCGTGCCGTCCAGCGTCGTAAGGGCCTGAATGTGGCGCGCATTGTTGTGGCGGTGCGATGAATCGGCAACAGTGCGAACCAATTCGAGGTCGCTTTAAGGTTGTGATCGGCTGAAGTCCTTGCCCGTACGGCCATTTCCTAAGAAAAGGTAAAACAGGGCTTGCGACAACGTCTTGGGGGAGCGTTGAAGGTGCATGCCCCATTTCTGTCGGGGTTAGGCGCATGCGCGTTGTGAGTACAACATTCAACAGATTGGCCAGCAAGTTGGCGTTTGGCGCTGGTGTTGGGGTGTTGGCAACAGGCGTTGCTTTAGCGGCGCTCACGACCCCCGCATTGGCTGGCAGCGCGCAGCATCAAGCCGCTTACAATGCTGTTCTTGCCAACCCCGATGATCTGCAAGCCAATGTCACCTTGCTGGAAGTGCAGCTGGATGAGGGAGATTTCCCTGCCGCTTCGGTGACGCTGCAACGCATCCTTCTGCAAAACCCCAACTTTGATGAAGCCCGACTGATCCGCGTGGCCGTGTTCCTGCGCCTTGGCGATGATGCAGGGGCCGCCAACGATTTGGCCTATCTTGAGACCCGCCCGCTCTCAGCTGAAGATCGCGCGCAAGCAGACCGTCTGGCGGCTTCGGTGCGCTCTGATCCTTTGGCTGCGACGCTTTCTGGCGTCATTCGTTTTGGCGCGCTTTACGACAGCAATCCTGGGCAGCGGCCCGGGACGTTCTCTTTGAGCGGTCAAAACTTCGCGTTTCCCGCCGAGGGCGCTTTTGGTGGCTTTGGCGAACTGCAATTTATCGGTGAACTGCCCTATGGTGGGCAGGGGCACAGCTTTCGCGTTGAAGGGCATGGGTTCGCCCGCGCCCATGATGATGGTTCGCGCGGCCACTCCTACGGACGTTTGGCTCTTGGCCCGCGTTTTGATTTGGGCTTTGCCTTTTTTGATGTAATGGCGCTGGCGCAGGCTGAATTTGTCGGTGGTGACTTGTACGGCAGCAGATTGGGCGGCCGCGCGCAGCTGATTGTCGATGTGTCGGATCGTGTGTCCGCGACGCTACGCGTGGAAGCCGCCCATGACCGCACGGACGTCAACCTGTTTTCGACCACGAATGTTGGCGACGGGGATGGCTGGGAAGTTTCCGCAACACCATCGATCACCTACCGCATTACCGATACCTGGGACGTGACGGCCCATGCGCTTTATGCCACCAAAGACGCTGGCAGTGCCTGGTTCAGCTATGACGCTTATGGCGGCGGCTTGTCGGTGCGCTACCGCAATGCATCGGGCTATCAGGTGCGTTTGGGCGGCTCGGTGCGCGATGTTTCTTACGATGCGATCAATCCCAATGTGATCCCCGCCACAGTGGCCCGTGATGAGATGCGCTACGCCTTGGACTTGGCGGTTGCTGCGCCCTTCACGTTGATCCTGGATCATCTTGGCGTGGATGGTGATCGCGCGTGGGCGAGCGGCTGGTCGCTGGAAACGTTTGGTCGCTACCAAATCAATGAATCGAACATTCCTGTCTATGACAGCGAAAACTGGACCGTCGGGCTATCAGTCGCTCGCCGGTTCTCCATGTAACGAGGCGCAGAGCATGACGCGCAGATCCGTGAGACACATGAGCAGAGCCTTCGAGCACCCCATGGCGCTGTTGGCGTTTGTTGGCGTTGTCGGTTTTCTGCTGAGCTCTGCAGTTGTGCCGGTTTTCTCTCAGCAGGCGCAAGTGGGCACCGCTGCGGCCGTGCGTGGCTCGGTTGAAGTGCGTTCCGGTGGAGCCGCGCGTGCGCCCTCCGGTGGTGATGCCATGCTGCTTGGTGATCGGGTACTGACCCAACGCCAATCGGGCATGCAGGTGCTGCTCTTGGACGAGAGTGTGTTCACCATCGGCGAGAGCAACGATCTGGTGATCGATCGGTTTGTTTATGATCCCGATCGTTCGGTGGGCGAGATCGCGGCCCGTTCGACACAGGGCTTTTTGCGGTTTGTTTCCGGTGGTATTGGGGCCATTGCGCCGCAGAACATTTCCATTGAAACGCCATCGGCGACCATCGGCTCACGCGGCACAACCTTTGATGTTGTGGTCGGCGCGGAAGCTGTCGCATTGGCCCAAGCGGCTGGGCTCATTCCTCCAGGCACTGTGGTGGACCCAGCGACAGCGGTTTTCGTCGTGTTGCGCGGACCGGACACCAACTACAATGGTATCACCCAGCGTGGGCGCGTGATCGTTCAAACAGCCGGTGGCTCTGTGGAGATTCGCCGTGAAGGGTTTGGTGTGTTCGTGCCTTCGGCAGGAGCTGGGCCCATTGGACCAGCGCCCGTGCCTAATGGCGTTCAATCGCAGATCATTGCCGCGATTGAGTTGCCGTCGGTGGGCTCTGGGTTGCAGGTGAATGGTGTTGAGATCACTGAACTTCCCAGCATCGATGTGCTGCCGCTCGATTTGCTTCCGGGCCCAAATGGCAACAATCCTGATGTGACAGGACCGGAGTTTGACTACCCTTGCAACAAGAGCAAGGGCGGGGCCACGTCGAAACAATCAACGATCACCTTCCCCGCCAGTAGCGATCCTTGCAACGGCAACAATGTGTAAAGAGCGCCGGGTCGCTCAGTAAAGAACAACCCGGCGATCTTTAATGGCTGCGGTGTAGTTTTACCGTGCGTCGGCTCCACGCTCTTCGAGCATGGCTGAGGCGGCTACAACCGCCTCCTGAACCTTCTCAAAGGCCCGCACTTCAATCTGGCGCACGCGCTCGCGACTAACGCCAAATTCCTGGCTCAGTTGCTCAAGCGTTAGCGGATCGTCCGACAGGCGGCGGGCTTCGAAAATACGACGCTCGCGATCATTGAGCACATCAAGAGACTCGCGCAGCATAGACCTGCGGTTGTCCTTCTCTTCGCTGTCGATCAGCATAACCTCTTGGCTGTCGCTGTCATCAACAAGCCAGTCCTGCCATTCCAGGCTTTCGGTGTCCTGGCGCACAGTGGCGTTGAGCGAGCTGTCACCACCCAGACGGCGGTTCATGGAAATCACCTCGGCCTCGGACACGTTGAGGCGGGTGGCGATTTCAGTCACCTGATCGGGTTTCAGATCGCCCTCTTCGAGCGCAGAGATTTTGCCCTTCACCTTGCGAAGATTGAAGAACAGCCGCTTCTGGTTGGCGGTGGTGCCCATCTTCACCAGGCTCCATGAGCGCAGGATGTACTCTTGGATAGACGCTTTAATCCACCACATGGCATAGGTCGCCAGGCGGAAGCCTTTGTCCGGATCAAAGCGTTTGACGGCCTGCATAAGACCAACATTGCCTTCGGAAACAACTTCACCAATTGGCAGGCCGTAACCGCGATAGCCCATGGCGATTTTGGCAACCAAGCGCAAATGGCTGGTCACAAGCTGGTGGGCTGCGCCGGAATCCTGATGCTCAACAAACCGTTTGGCCAGCATGAATTCCTGGTCAGGCTCCAACATTGGAAACTTACGGATTTCTGTGAGGTAGCCAGATAGTCCGCCATCAATGGACGGCAGAGTGGAAACTGATTGTGCCATTTTTAAATGCACGCTCCCTTTTCTTGTCTCTCCCTATACAGGCGAGAGATCGCGGGCCCTTAACGTTAAGCGACCCAATTTGAGCGCTTGATATAGGTATTGATTTGGCCAAAACAGGGGCTAGCTGCATTACAGTTTGTTCACTGTTCTGAGAGAATGGCCTCAAGCTCTTGTAATTGCTTGTCTAGTTCCACATCGAAGCGCATGATTTCAGCGCTTTTGGGATGGGTAAATTGCAGCGTTGTGGCCTGCAAAGCCTGCCTGGGGAAGGCCAAAATGGCCTCTTTTGTCGTTTCCTCAAACCTGTTGGCGCGGGTGCGGCCGCCGCGTCCGTAGTCAGGATCGCCCACCACGCCATGACCAATATGGGCCATATGAACGCGAATTTGGTGCGTGCGCCCGGTTTCTAGCTGGCACGCTATTTTGCAAACCGCGGGGTTCTCCGGATCGCCATAGCTCTTGAGCCGGTGACCGTGGGTGATGGCTTCGCGGGCATCAGGGCGCTTAGAAACGGCCATTTTTAGCCGGTTGGCGCGATCTCGGCCAATGGCGGCATCTACGGTGAACTTCGTTTTCGTGTTGCCCCAAACAAAAGCGGTGTAGATGCGCTCCAAATCGTTGGTGCGGCCATGGTCGGCGAACTGTGCTGACAGGTTTTGATGCGCCTGATCGGTTTTGGCGACCACCATCACGCCCGATGTGTCTTTATCCAGCCGGTGAACCAGGCCAGGGCGTTTGACCCCGCCAATACCGGATAGGCTATCGCCGCAATGGTGCAACAGGGCATTGACCAAGGTGCCGGTTGGGTTGCCAGCGCCGGGGTGGACCACAAGGCCAGCGGGTTTGTTGAGCACGATCAGGGCGTCATCTTCAAACAAGATATCCAGCGGGATCGCTTCGGGTTGGGGGTTGGGATCCTCAGCCTGCGGGATATCCAGCTCAATGGTTTCGCCGCCGCGAAGTTTGACCGCCGGATTGCTGTGTGGCGCGCCGTTCAGCGAGCAGTGACCTTGCTTGATAAGCGTGGTGATGCGGCTGCGTGACAGGCCAGTGCCTTCAGCTTCGCCTGCAAGCGCGGCATCGAGCCGCTTGCCCCGGTGCGCGTCAGATGCTTGAAGGCGCAGGACATCGTCTCCATCCTCTTCTGCCTCTAGGATATCTTCGCTCATGGCGTCTCAGTCCCCCAACGCTCCGCAATCGCCAGATGAAGAGGAACCGCTCGATCCGCGGCTTGAGGCAGTCGCGCACAAAATGCGGCGGTTATCGTTGGTGTCATCGGGGCTCATGTTTCTTGGCATTTTTGCGGTGCTTGGGGTCATTCTCTACCGCTCCCTGTCGGGCCCGTCGAGCGATGGGCAGGTTTCTGCTTATCCAGCCAACATCACCGCCGATGAGGTACGCACCGTTGTGGTAGAAAGCATGCCGGGCGCGGTGATCGATGGCGTGAGCGTGGATGCGCGCTCGCTGTTCGTCAGTGTTTCAAATGTCGATGGCCCGGTGATCTTGGAGATCGACCGGGCGACATGGCAGATCGTATCGACCGTTAGGTTTGGCGAGTGACCAAATAACCAAGTCCCGGCCAAGCGAAGCGAGAGCCGGGATCTCGATAACGCATAGGCGCGAGACCCCGGATCGTCTTGGGCGTCCGGGGCTTGGTGATGGTTAGCCCGTTGACAGCGTGCGCTTCACTGCATCGTGCCAACGGTCCATGTGAAACTGGCGGGTTTCTTCATCCAGATGCGGGGTGAACTCAGCATCTTTTTGCCATGTGGAGGCGAAGGTTTCGAGGTCCGGGCAGAGACCGGCTTTGAGACCCGCCAAATAGGCTGCGCCTTTGACCGTCGTTTCCAAATCATTGGGACGCTCCACTGGGGCATCAAGAATGTCGGCGAGCAGTTGCAGCGTTAGGTCCGATTGCGTCATGCCGCCATCAACGCGCAGAACCGAGCGCTCGCCTTCGGGCCAATCGCGCGCCATTGCGTCCAGCAGATCGCGGGTTTGGAAAGCAACGCTCTCCAGCACCGCATGGGCGAAATCTTCCGGCCCTGTATCGCGGGTGATGCCATAGATGGCGCCGCGTGCGTCGGGGTCCCAATAGGGGGCGCCGAGGCCAACAAAAGCTGGCACCAGGGTGATCGCGCCGCGCACGCCCTTGTTGGCCAAGTCGTTCACCTGGGGGGCGCTTTCAATCAGTTTCAACCCATCGCGCAGCCACTGCACGGCGGCGCCAGCGATGAACACCGAGCCTTCCAGCGCGTAGGTTGGTTTGCCGTCGAGGCGATAGGCGAGTGTGGTGAGCAGGCGGTTTTTCGATTGAATACGCTCGCTGCCGGTGTTGAGGACGGCAAACAGGCCAGTGCCATAGGTGGCTTTCACCATGCCTGGCTTGAAGCAGGCTTGACCGATGGTGGCGGCGTGTTGGTCGCCAGCGCAACCGAGGATCGGCACGGAGGCACCAAAAACGGACGGATCGGTGATGCCGAAATCATCGGCGCAATCGAGGACCTCTGGCAGCAAGGCCTCAGGGATGTTGAAGAGTTTTAAGAGATCATCGGACCATTCCTGCGTTCCGATATCAAACAGCAGTGTGCGACAGGCGTTGCTGGCGTCGGTCACGTGGCGCTTGCCGCCGGTGAGCCGATAGATAAGGAAACTGTCGATGGTGCCAAAGGCCAGCTCGCCGTTGCGCGCGCGGGTGCGCAGCCCACGGTTTTGGTCGAGCATCCAGGCGAGTTTCGAGCCGGAGAAATAGGGATCAAGCAGCAGGCCGGTCTGCTCCTGGACCATGGGCTCGGCGCCATCGGCTTTTAGGCGGCGACAGGTTTCGGCGGTGCGCCTGTCCTGCCAGACGATCGCGTTGCCGATCGGTTTGCCCGTGGCTCGGTCCCAGAGCACCACGGTTTCACGCTGGTTGGTGATGCCGATGGCAGCAATGTCGGAGGGCGTTTTGCCAGCCTTATCCAGTGCGCTTTTGACGGTGGATTGCACAAGGCTCCAGATCACTTCGGCGTCGTGCTCCACCCAGCCATCGGCAGGATAGATCTGCGGAAGTTCTTCCTGAGCGCTGGCAAGCACATTGAGCGAGGCATCATAGACCAACGCGCGTGCGGATGTGGTGCCTTGGTCGATGGCAAGGATGAGGCTCATGGTGGGTCTCCCGAAAGTGGTCCGGCACTCTGGCGGCGCTGCTGGCAGGTAAAGGTTTGTTTTGTGTCAGGCGGCGGCGCGTTTGGCCAGCAGTGTGTCGATGATGGTTTGCACCTCGTCAAAGGCCTGCTTGGGTTGATCAATGCCGAGCTTGCAGCGGCGGAACAGAACATCGCCTGCAGTGCGTGCCCATTCTTCTTCCACCATGTGCTCGATTTCGCTGGGGAAGAGGCCGCAGATCAGCGCGGTTTCTTTGCCGGCACCGATGATGCCAGCAATCGACTGAGCCGAGCGGCCGTACATTTTTACCAGACGTTCGGCGTGAGCATCGGCGTCGACGACGCTCAAAGTCTTAGAAAGCTTGTTTTGTACCTGTTCCAGCACTTTGGCGCGGGCGACATCGTCAACAAAGGCATCATCGAAAGCGGTGTAGCCGGTCCAGCCGGTTTCCATGCCGCTGCCTGAAGGGCTGGTTATCGTCGCCAAATCATCCACCACCTTTTGCGATAGCGTGCGGAAGGTGGTCAGCTTGCCGCCGAACACGTTGGTCAGGCCAGCCTTAAAATGTTTGCCGGTGAGGATCTTGTAGTCGCGGGTGACTTCCTGCGCGTCGTTGGTGCCATCGTCGAGCAGCGGACGCACGCCTGCAAAGGTCCAGGCTATGTCCTCACGCGTCAGTTGCCTATCAAGGTAGAGATTGGCGGCGTTGAGCAGATAATCAGTCTCTTCCTGCGAAATATGAACCTCGCCGGGATCGGTGTGATCCGCATCGGTGGTGCCGATCAGCGCATAGTCGCCCTGATAGGGGATGATGAAAACCACACGCTCATCGGGTTGTTGGAAGAGATACGCATCCTCCAGGCTAGCTGGTTTGCGCACCACAATGTGTGAGCCGCGCACCAGCCGCAGCCCAATGGGAGAGTTGGAGCCGGTGAGCAGATGGGCAACCTTATCGGCCCATGGCCCCGCGGTGTTCACCACATGGCGGGCATGGATTTGATAGCGCGCTCCATCGCTCTGGCGCTCAAGGGTCAGTTTCCAAACGCCATCGCTCGCTGTTGCGGCGATCAGTTTCGTGCCTGGTTGGATGGTGGCGCCGCGCTGTGCTGCATCGGTGAGATTGGCGAGTGTGAGGCGCACATCGTCCACTTGGCAGTCGTAGTAGGTGAAGCCGCGCGTGCGCAGATCAGGTTTGAGAACTTCGCCTGCCGGATCACTGGCAAGATTGATGCCTTTGGAGCCTGGCACCTTCCGGCTCATGGAGAGATTATCGTAGAGAAACAGGCCAAGCCGGATCAGCCATGCTGGGCGCATGCCCGAGCCGTGCGGCAGCACGAAGCGCAACGGCGTAACAAGGTGCGAGGCGATGGAGAGAAGCCGCGCCCGCTCAATCAGTGATGCCCGCACCAAGCCAAACTCGTTATGCTCAAGGTAGCGCAAGCCGCCATGGATCAGCTTGGTGGACCAGCTGGATGTTGCGCTGGCAATGTCGCCCATCTCGACAAGCAAGACTGAATAACCGCGACCAACGGCGTCCCTGGCGACGCCCGCGCCATTGATGCCGCCACCGATGACGCAAACGTCCACGGCTTTGGGTGCTCGCTCGTGCTGTGCTGTGCTCATGAATGCCGGTTCCCGAACTCAACCTACTGTTGCCACGCCCTCAAGGTCTAGCATGTGGCTCAACTTTGGTCTTAAGTCGCAAGAACGTCGGTGAAAACCGGCAAATCGTCACCAAGTATGATTTACCACACCGCAATACGCGACTTTTTGAGGGAATGAGAGACCATGGCACGCGCAAAATTTGATGAGTTGGAGCGCGGCATCGCCGAAACGCGAAGCCAGGTGCAGGAGATCAACTCCACGCAAGCCAAGATCGATGAGCGGCTCGGCACGGTGCTTGGCGACAGCCAGATGCAGACGATCGACGTCAACATTGACGATCAAGACTTCAAATCGGTGGTGGAGAACGAAGACAAATTGCAAGGCAACATTGCTTCGCTTGTCTACGGGTTGGATGAAATCACCCAGACCTTCGGCTCAGAATTCCAGTCGATGAGCGAGAGCACCTTTATGGAGAAGCTGACCGGCATCTTTTCCAAGCGACGCTCTGAAGAGATGAAGACCAGCCGTATTCGCAATGCCGATATCCGCTCCAACCTGAATAATCTGATTGAAAAATCCGAGGTGATCCGCGGTCTGCTGGAAGAGCAGCTGGCGGTGATCGATGACCGGTTGGACAAGTCCAAGACCGCGCAGGCCGATGTGCTGGATCGCGCGCAGACGACCGCTCGCCAGATCGAGGAGACTGATGCCCGGTTGGATGAGCTGGCGCCGCAGATTTCAGCCATTGATGCGCAGATTGCCGACGCGACAGGTGAAGCGTTGAAGGCCCTGCAGGCTGACCGCGCCGAGCTTGCCAACACGTACAATGAGGCGACAGCCAAGAAACAAGAACTGGTGGCAACGCAGCAGTCTTTCGAGCGCTACGGCTCGATCTACGCCAATTATGTGGAAAGCCTTGCCAAGCAGAAGGCTGCCCAGCAGACGCTGATTTCCAAGCTCAACATCGACACTGAGCAGCGCACCATCATGTACGATGCGCTGGTGGAAAGCTTGCGCACATCGGCGCAGCAGAACATCGGGCACCGGATCGATGATGTCGGCCGGGAAACCGATGCGCAGGCCGAAGCCATGATCACCCAAATCGGCATTTCCTCAGAAAACCGCATCGTGTCGATGATGGAAGCGCACGAGATCTACATGAAGCGCACAGCGGATATTCGCCAGAAGGCCGATCTGGCCAATGCGGAGTTTGCGCGCCGGTTCGGCAAGATCGTGGACCAGGTCGAATCCGGCAAATATGTCGAATAGGCTTCTTGCGTTTTGAATGCGATCCACCAAACGACCCCGGATGTTCGCCGGGTCTATTTCCAAACACTGGCGCGGGTAACCGCAGGGCTGCTGCAATCCTCCGACACGGTGTTGGTGGACCTTGCTGCGCGGCTCGACGCGCTGTTTGGTCTGCTGGACAAGCGCGATGCTGGCGGTCTTCCGGCGCGGGTGGATCGAAACGATAGCGGCTTGCCGATCTTGGCCGATGTGATTGCATTGGCGCGTGATGTGAAAGAGCGCAAGGAGCCGCAGCAAAGCTCGGCCAAGCTGCGCGAGCGTCTGCTGGACCAGATGATGGAGCGGCGGCGCGTGCCGCGGGCTCTGCAACTGCAAGAGATTGGCCGGGCCATTTATCAAGAGGCGGTGCGTGGGGCGCTGCCGATCTTTTGGCCAGAAGGGCGCTCGCTGAACCCGCAAGACGATGGGCGGCTGAAAAAGATCTCCTGGGACCATTGGGATGGCGGCACGAACCGTCCGGTGTTCACGCAGGCTTGGATGGAGTATCGCCAGCCGCAAGCCTTTCCGCACACGCAGATGCAGGCCTTGGCCCGCAAGTTTTCCGGCACCGGGTTTACCCCGCTTGCCAGCGCTATCGAGTTTGATGACGCGTTTGACAACATTGCGCTGAAACGCCTGAAGCGCTGGACGCTGGGGCCTTTTTATTCGCCTATCTTTATGGATGTGCCACCGGCGTTTGGGCCGCTGTTTGCCGATTTGCCCATCGAGGATGCCTGGATGTTTGTCTGGCATGTGGATGAGGTGATCTCGGTGGGCACCGAAGAAACCAAAAGCTGGTTTTTGGCGCCGACGCGCTATCGCGAAACCTATGCGGTGGACACCACCGATGGATTGGCCACCGAACGCGGCGCCAGCGCCTCGCGCGCCCACGCACTGCTGCCACATCGCGCTCATCAAAAATTGGCGGGCTATGATGGCGGGATCGATACGCTGATGCGTGGCATGCGCGTGCATTCACTGTCACCGGGTGGCCAGCTGTTTGAGGATGTCTGAGCAATGTCAGTAAAAGTTGCAGACTTTTGCGCCCGCGACATTGCGGCAAAGGAAAATGATCCATGATTGAAGCGAGTTCGGTTCGCGTTCCCGAAGCGCGGATTGTTGAAGCCTATCCTGCCGCGCTGGGCCTGATGGAAAACGCGCAAGTTGAGGAGGCCTTGCCGCGTCCCGCAGATGCGCCTGGCCGAACACGGTTCGTGTCGCCCATCGCGGGGGCTTCTGCGCCACGCCGCATGGTGCGCGCTAACCTTGAAGCTGCGCTTCGTAAGTCTGGCGGCGATGATCCGCTTCTCTCGACCCGTGAGCATGGCATTTTGGTTTCCCTGCGCCGGGCCTTGGCTGTCGGGATGACGGTCTCGGAGTTTTTCATCGAGCCGCTTGGGTATCTGCACCTTGGCGAGAAGAAGCGCTCCTCCGGCCTGTCGGCGGCGGACGAGGCGCAGTTTCGCTCGCTTGTGCGGGCAAGGGCCCTGGTCGCCGCGTTCGTAACCGCTTCCCACTTTCTTCATGCGCTGGGCGACAGTCCGGCAGGTGATCCGACCGCGCTGAGCGAGCCGGGCTATGACACGGCCAACGATGCGCTAAGTTTCGTCGTCGCTCATGTGGCCAAGGCCGCGAGCGATGCGGTTGACGACGAAGACCTTGGACCGCGTATCGCCCGTGCCATGGCGGACGTCATCGACCGCGTTGAGGGCGACGCTCACCGGATCATGGGCGACAGCTTGGCCGCGTTTCTGGCCCGCACCTATGCGGTGGAGGCCGATGAGTTTCACGTGCGCGGGTTTGAGCGCTCCGCCTCCACCAAGGGTCGCAGGCCGCTCGTTATGCAGTTCAAGCAAGTGCATGAGGTGGTCGGCAACCACATCGCCAAGGCGCAGGCGATCAAGCTGGCCAAGATGCTGGTCGCCTACGATTTCGAGCGGCAGAAAAACCCGTTCGTGGAGTTGGGCGGGTTTCTCTTCACCTTCGTTGGCGATGGCTTTCCCGGTACCGGTAAGACCACCCTTATTCAGATGACAGCTGGGTTGGTGAAAGAGTATTGCGACCTGGCAGGCTACCCGTTCGTTTACGAGAATTTCGGCATCGATCAGATCAGTGAATATCAGGGCAAGTCGGGTCAGAACTGCCGCGCCTTCATCGACCGTGTCCTAGACCCTCAAGCCATCGGTTTTGGCACAATTGATGACATCGATCAGGTGGCTGGCAAGCGCGATGATCGGCAAAGTTCCTCGGGGCAACAAGAGGTTACCGGTGTTCTGATGGCCGCATTCTCCGGCGCGGAAACCGTTGTGCGTGGTAACGCCAGTTTCGGCATGTTTTCCAACTATCCGGAGAAGGTGGACGATGCTTTGCGCCAGCGGGCAGGCGCACGATGGCTGGTGGATGGGCCGCAGACCGAAAACGATTATATCGACATCTTCCACCTACTGCTTGGCAAGAAACATGACGTGCCTTTGGGCCAAGATGCGTTTTTTGCCGACCAGGCGTTGAAGCAGGCGGTGGCCAAATCTTATGCCCAGCACAATCGCCCGCAAGAGGATGGTCTGCTGGCTGTGTGGGAGCGGTTCATTGATGAGCACGGCGCACCGAAAACGATCCGTGACGTGGGCCTTTACCTGCACGAAATCAAAGAGGCTGAGCCGCGTTTCACCGGTCGCGCGATCAAGAATGTGACTGATGCGATCAAGTATCGCGCGATGGATGTGGAGCTGCCGGACGAATGGTTTGAGAACCCTGAGGCGTTTTTGCAGAAGGGATACGACGACAAGCTGGCGATGATTGAGGACCTGCAAAAGCCGATCTCGATGGACTTCATATTGCAAGAGATCAATCGCTACGCCGACAGCGAGTTCCGCTACTCCGACAAGTCCGATGAAGCGGCGATCCAAGAGCTGCTGCGCGACCACCGTGTGCGCCAGAAAGCGTCTGAACGCCTTGACGATTTAGAGGACGACTAGTGCCGGGGATAAACAATGCAACGCCTCATTGAAGAGGGCCTGCGCTTTGGCGGGCTTTTGCATGTCGATCACGCCCATCTGGTGGCCCGCTACAACGCGGCGCTGCGCGCGCTTGGCTTGCCGGAAACAGAGCTTTCTGACTTCTACATTGATGCGTCGGGCTACTCCTACGAAGTCGCGCTGGAGATGCAGAATGCCAGCTATTTGGACCCGGAAGGGATCAATCGGCGCTTCATCATTCTCTCGCCCGATCAGGCTGATCTGCCGCTCATTCGCACCAGTTTTTCCGCCGATGGGCAGGTGATCCGTGCGTTCTTTTCCGCCAATGATCGGATGATCCGCGCGGTGACGCTGAAGGACGCGCTTTACGGCGAGATTGAAAATCTGGTGTTCGATGTTGAGCGTCCCGCGGACGTGCTTGGCATCCGCGATGTGCGGTTTTTGGTGCGCACGCCGACTGGCTTGCTGGAAGAGGCGCAGACCCTGAAAGTGAAGATGGACCGGTTCCTGAAGGAGCCGAACGCCTGGTCTGATCAGAACCTGTTGGAGGCTATTGTATCAGGCGCTGCGCGCGTTGGTGACGTGCGCCGAAACGGGTTCTTGCCGCAAAAACTCTCCTTCCAATGGCCGAACGTTTTTTGGACCAGCCATTTTGGCGGCGCCTATGTGATCAGTAACGGCGACTCGTCTCGCGATGGGGCGGTGATAATCGGCGATCCCGATCAGCTTCAGCCCAAACCCTTTGGTGCGTCGATCATCGCGCTGCACGAAACGCCGGTGCTCTTTTCCTATCTGGAAGAAGAGCGGCTTCTGGAGCCGTTCAACCCGCGCTGGCTGAAAGAGTCCGGCATTTTGGAGCATCGCCTGCGTCTTCTGGTGGCCGAGCTACTGATGCTCGGCGATCATGAATTCGACGCTACGCCGATGATTGATGATGCATATCTCTCGCGCTGGATCGCCGACAACATGGCCAAGCTCAACCCGGATCGCCGGTTCCGGGTGATCAGCCAGATGCGCGGGCTGCTCGATACGCCTGCCGAAGCAGCCGCCTATGAGCGTCGCTTGAACGCAGAGCAGCGCTTTTACTTCCGCCGCGCGGTGCCTGATGCGCCGGGCGCAGCCGACATCGATCGCATCATTGTGGAGCATCTGCCGTTTGATCTGCTCTCAACGTTTATTCTCAACAAGCGTCGTTTTTATGCGATCTATGAAACTTATACCCAGCGGCAAAAGGCGTTTGCGGTGGAGTATCTGACCACCCACTACGCCCCCAACACCCATGACCGCTGGCGCATGCGCGCCAAAGTGCGCGAAGCTTTTTTTGGGCTGCATTAGGCCCGCGCAAGAAGGACGAGAGACATGCTCGACCCTGTTATTGACTGGATTAAAGCCATGTGGCGCGGCTTCATCGCGCTGTTCAAAATGCGCTTGCCCAAGCCTGAAGAGGGTGGGCCGGAGAAATTCCGTAAGACGCGCACCGCTGGCCGCGTTTTTTGGCGCGGCGGACTGCTGATCTTCCTCATCCTGTTTTTGATCTGGAACATTACGTTCTTCTGGAACGTGCTGTGGACGCGCGGCGACACGCTGACCTACCCGCAGGATGTGCTGCGTGCCAACGCGATGGTGGCCACCGAAGAAACCGCGACCGTGGATGGCTCGCCAAGTGACGCGCGCACCTGCGACCGTTCGCAGATCGTCGATATGCAGGTTTACCTGCTCGACTTGATGGTGAACCGCAACGCCTGGATACCCTCCATGCCGCAATACAAGGTGGGTGTTCTCGGGCTGATTGAGTGGGAGGCGACGCCCTATTTCGACAACAAAGCCGCGTTCCAAACCGGTGTGTTGATTGCCCTGCGCCGTACTGCGGTTGAGCTGGTGGATGTGCTGGGTCGTGAGCGAGGCACGTCGGGAGCGGATGAGGACCTTGAAACCGCCCGCGGCCGCCTGCAGGCCGATGAACAGACCTGGTGGTTCAACCCGTTTGATGATCGCCGCCCCTTTGGCCCCGTGCAGCCGTCCTCGCGGCTTTATGCTAACGCCATCCCGCTTTACGAGCGCTACAATGATCGGCTGGAAGCGTGCGATGCGCTGTTTGACGCGCGTGCGGACAATCTGATCCAGTTCTTGGATCGCGTTGCCCGCGACATCGGCTCCTCGGTGGATCAGCTGTCACGCCGCTCTACGGGCCGGCAGTATGACCCGCAGCTTGATGCGTTTGTGCCTGGGGACGGCAATGACAGGGGCTGGTTTGATTTCCGGGCCGACAATTTGTTCATGGAAGCCTCCGGCCAGATGTTCGCTTATCACGGCCTTCTACAAGCCGCCCGCGAGGACTTCGCCGATGTGGTTGCCTCGCGCAATTTGGGCGGCGTCTGGGACCGTATGGAGCAGCATATCGCCGAGGCCGCCGCGCTGGAACCACTGGTCATCTCCAATGGTCGCGAGGATGGCGTGCTGATGCCCGATCACCTTTCCATTATGAGCGAGAATATTTTGAGGGCTCGCACGAACATGAGCGAGATCAGGGGTATTTTGGAGCGATAGGGGGTGGTGCAACGGCAACCTTCGCTAGCTGAGTTTGAGGATTGGCTCAAGTACGGCCCGGCAGGCGTTTGGCCTAGCCGTCTAGATGAGCCTCAGCCCCTTAGCCCTCTGCAGTCTAAAATTGTCGCCAGAAATGCGGCGTTACTGAAAGACCCGATAGCTTGGTCAGCAAGGGTGGGGCGGTTCAATGCCGCAATTGGTGCATACGGAAACGATGCCCAGGAAATTGGTTTGTTGAACGAATACTGTATTCACTTCGACCAGCATGTCTTTCCACGCGGCGACACGGATTTTAGGAACCGCGAGTTTCCCTGCAGAGTTAGTTTCGATGGGGCGTTTTTCGAAGGTGGGGATGTAGATTTCGGCAAATCCCGCTTCATAAAAGGGGCTGGGTTTGAAAGAGCTCTTTTTGACGGACAGTTCGTAAGCTTCGCCGGCGTGACGGTAGATGGAGGCAATGTCCTTTTCACCGATGCGGAATTCAAAGGAAAAATTCTCTCATTCTCTGGAATGTCCATCAGTCCGGGTATTCTCGTATTCGCACGCGCTACATTTGATGTCCGATACTTGGAATTTGAAAGGTCTAATTACGAGAGTGTTTTCGTAAATTTTAGGGAAGCAAAATTTTCTGACTGTGTTTTAAACTTTGCAGATTCACAATTTGGTGACGCCGGAATCACACTTTCAGATGCCATCCTTGTGGAATCGCATCTTGGCATGGCGAATGTTGTAATTGATGGAGACCTCGATTGCCGTGGCATGGTGGCAAAATCTGCGTCTTTTTTTAATGGCACTGTTGGAGGCGTCACAGATTTTAGTGGCGCGACCTTTTTAAACGTTCCAGATTTACGCCATGCAAAATTAGATCGCGCGCCCGAGGTGGCACGGATGCGGGTTCCTGAACCTGCCATGGTGCATATCATCAGCGAAAAGGAGCAGAAAAAGCGCGGCTTACACAAGCGCGATTTTTGGCAGCAGGTTGCCGCTGACGGGAATGATGTTCACAAGCTCCGCAAGCTCAAGGCGATGGCCATTGCGGCCAATGACCACGAAAAAGACGGTGAGTTTTTTGCCTATGAAATGATGGCCAAGCGGGGTGTGGAGCACACCACGTTCTGGCAGCTTCTCTTCAACACCATCTATTGGAAAGTGTCGTTTTACGGGCAGAGCTATCTGCGCCCGTTGGGTTGGTTGGGCGCGAGTTTCGCCACTTTCGCCGCCATTTATGCGCTGATGGCGGCTCTCCCTATCGGAGGCTGGCAAAGTCTCGCGTTCGGCCTAACCTATTCCTTCAAGAACAGCCTGCCTTTTCTGGGAACGCTCACGCGATCTGTGCCATCGCCAGAAGGCCACATCAGTTGGTTTGCGCTCCAGCTTCAGGCAATCAAAGACGCGCAGCCTGGACCGGATTGGTTCACGGTTCTCGGCACCTTCCAGGCGATGCTGAGCCTGTTCTTTTTCTTCTTCCTGCTGCTCGGCCTGCGCAACAAATTCCGGTTGAAATAGCCCTGTCCTCCGTCGTTATTCTCGCCGGTCCGCGCGTCACGCGCCGCGCTTCCATGGCGGGAATCCATTCCTCGATTGCAGCATTTCCAGGGACCCTTGGGACTAGCCCGAGGGTGACGGCGAGATTCGGCTGTGCTTTGCGTGGGATGTTCATTCACTCACGAGGACCCCATGATTGAACACGCGCTTGGTTACATCGTTCTGGCAATTGAAGTGGCAGGCATTGGTGCCATCGTCATCGGCGCTGTTGTTTCGCTTGGCATCTATGGGCGTGATTGGCTGAGCAAGGTGCCGCACGATGATTGTTTCAAAGCGCTGCGGGCCAATCTTGGCCGCTCAATTCTGCTCGGGCTAGAATTTTTGGTCGCCGCCGACATCATCAAAACCGTGGCCTTTGAGCTGACGATTGAAAATGTGCTGCTGCTCGGCGGGATCGTGCTGATCCGCACCTTCTTGAGCTTTGCCCTCCAGGTGGAAATTGAAGGACGACTGCCGTGGAATGGCAAAGGCGAGACGGTGTAGGCATTCTGAAAAAGCCCCGGACGCGCGCGCGATCCGGGGCCTCGATGATGTGTCTGCGCGAGGTCCCGGCTCAAGGCCGGGACTTGCTGTTTGCGAGTTAGGCCGATGCCTTCAGCGCCAACCGTGCTTCGTGCAACAAAGGCTCGGTGTAGCCGGAGGGCTGGTCCTTACCCTTGAACACCAGATCGCACGCTGCCTTGAAGGCAACGCCATCATAGGCCGGGGCCATCGGTTCGTAGCTTGGGTCGCCCGCGTTCTGCTCATCCACGACGGCGGCCATGCGCTTCATCACCGCCATCACTTCCTCCTCGGAAACAACGCCATGGTGAAGCCAGTTGGCCATGTGCTGGGAGGAGATGCGCAGCGTGGCGCGGTCTTCCATGAGGCCAACATCGTTGATGTCTGGCACCTTTGAGCAGCCAACGCCCTGATCCACCCAACGCACCACATAACCCAAAATGCCTTGGGCGTTGTTTTCCAGCTCGGCCTTGATCTCGTCCGGCTGCCAGTTGGGCCGGTCGGCAAGCGGGATGGTCAGAATATCGTCCAGACTGGCCATAGGGCGGCTTTTCAGCTCCTCCTGTCGGGCTTTCACGTCCACCCGGTGATAGTGCGTGGCGTGCAGGGTTGCGGCGGTGGGCGAAGGCACCCAAGCGCAGGTGGCGCCAGCTTTGGGGTGGCCGATTTTCTGCTCCAGCATAGCGTGCATCAGATCAGGCATGGCCCACATGCCCTTGCCGATCTGCGCCTTACCAACCAGGCCGCAGGCAAGGCCAACATCCACATTGCGATCCTCATAGGCAGCAATCCAAGGCGTTGCTTTCATGTCGCCTTTGCGCAGCATGGGCCCGGCCTCCATGGAGGTGTGCATTTCATCGCCGGTGCGATCCAGGAACCCGGTGTTGATGAACACGACGCGGTTTTTGGCAGCACGGATGCATTCTTTGAGGTTCACCGTGGTGCGGCGTTCCTCGTCCATAATGCCCATTTTCAGCGTAAATTTCGGCAGGCCAAGATGCTCTTCGATGGCACCAAACAGATCGTTGGCAAACGCCACCTCTTCAGGCCCATGCATTTTGGGCTTCACGATGTAGACCGAGCCCTCGGTGGAGTTGCGCTTCTTATGGCTCGCATCCTTGGCAAGATCGTGCATGGCGATCATCGAGGTGCACAGGCCATCGAGAATGCCTTCGGGGATCTCCTTGCCTTCACCATCGAGCACGGCAGGCGTGGTCATCAAGTGGCCGACATTGCGGACCAACATCAGCGCGCGGGTTTGTACCATGAAGGGCACGCCGTCGGGCGCTTTGTACTCAAAGTCGCCGTAGAGCTTGCGGGTGATTGTTTTCTCGCCCTTTTGAACCTGCTCTTCCAGATCGCCCTTCATCAGGCCAAGCCAGTTGCGGTAAGCCAGCGCTTTGTCGGGACCATCGACCGCAGCGACCGAGTCCTCGCAATCCATGATGGTTGAGACAGCGGCTTCCAGATTGATGCCAGCGATGCCTGCCTTGTCGCTCTTGCCGATGGGGCTTTCGGTGTCGAAATACATCTCAAAATAGAGGCTGTTGTTTTGAAACAGCAGCATCGAAGGCGCCATCGGGTCGCCGTGAAAGCCTTTGAATTTCTCTGGTTCTTTGAGTTCGGTGATCGTGCCGTCTTCCAAGGTTGGCACCAGCCTGTCATGGGCGACAACATAGGTGACGACATCGGCGTGGCTGCCAACTTCCAGTGGGATGCTTTTGTCCAGGAAGTCGCGACCCCAAGCGATCACGCGAGCGCCGCGCTGCGGGTCATAATCCTTGCCGGTGGGTAGATCGCCCAACGCGTCGGTGCCGTAGAGCGCATCATAGAGCGAGCCCCAGCGGGCATTGGCAGCGTTCAGCGCATAACGGGCATTCATGATAGGCACGACCAGCTGCGGGCCTGGGATGGAGCTTATTTCTGGATCGACATTGCTGGTTTCAACGCTGAAGTCTGGCCCAGCTGGCACCAGGTAGCCAATCTCCTCAAGAAACGCCTTGTAGGCAGCCATGTCGATGGCTTGGCCTTTGCGCTCGCGGTGCCAGGCATCGATTTTGGCCTGAAGGTCATCGCGTTTTTCCAGCAGCGCTTTGTTGCGCTGACCGAAGTTGCTCACCAAAGTGGCAAGAGCATTCCAAAAGGTGTCGGCGGTGATGCCCGTGTTTCCTAACGCATCCTCTTCAATCAAGGCGCAGAGGTCTTTGTCCACCTGCAATCCGGCCCGAGAAACGTAAGAGTAGGGGTATGTCTGAGCCATTGAGATCTCCGTCGGCGCTATGATTGGCGCGAACCTAGACGTCTTGTGGCCGCCGTCAATGCACTGCAGCATGGATGCATCTTTTCCTGTGCGTTGAAGGTCCTCTGCCGTGATATGGACGCAGATGAAAAAAACGTAAGCACGTGCCCCGGTTCGTTTACACTTGGTTTAAGGCGCATCAGGTAATCTGCATCCATGTATATTGATGTGGCACCTCTGGACATTATGGTGATCGATGACTCGGCTTATATGCGCCGGATCGTCTCGGCCATGCTGCGCGGGTTTGGCGCGCGGCGTATCCACGAGGCAGAAGATGGCGCAGACGCGCTTGAAAAAATCGAAATGCAACCGCCCGACATGATCATTGTTGATTGGGTGATGCCGGTCTTGGATGGTGCTGAGTTGGTGAAACTCATCCGCCAGCCGAACTTTGTGTGCGCTTACGTGCCCATCATCATGCTGACGGGCCATACCGAGCGCAGCCGGGTGCTCGCCTCCTCAAAGCTTGGCGTGAACCACTTTCTCTCCAAGCCTGTGTCGGCCAAGGCGCTCTACAATCGGATGGCCGATTGCATTCTTTATCCGCGCCGGTTTGTCAGCACAGATGAGTATTTTGGGCCGGAGCCACGCAGCCAAAACGAAGGGCAGTTACGCGCGCAAATTGGCGTTGCCCTGGACGAAAAAGGCATGCCTCTGGAACAGGCCGGCTGACGCTCCCTCCTTCTTTTTTGCCTTTACCACCCATCAGCGTGCCATCGTCATCATGATGAATGAGGTGGGTTGAACTCGGGTGAAGGCAAAAAAAAGGTGCCATGTGGCACCTGGAGGAGATTAAGGGAGGAGTGGATGCTAAAGCATCCATTGGCACATCAATGAATTGCCAATGACAACACTGTTCCATCTTGTCCAAAGCTTTGGAAGTGGTGTGAAACCCATTCGTGCAGTTGCTTACCAGCGTTCGTCTAACAATCGTGCAGTTTTTGTAAGTAAAACTGTTTTGCTAGGGTCCAGACCCTAGATTACCTTAAGGTCATTTTCGCTGGCACGTGGCATGCCGCTGGATTTCTCCGCCGGTGCGCCTGACGCGGTAGCGGCTGCAATCTTTCCGCCCGAAACCGAGGAGCCAGTGGCGTCAGATGCTACTTTGCCGGACTTGCTGGTGCTTGCTGCTTTGCCTGTCGCTTTGGCCGTGGACTTAGCGGGTGCCTTGCGACGTGTCGGCGATTTCTTCTTGGAGCGAAGGCGATCACGCGCTTCGACCAGAGACGTCACCAAATTGCTGTCTGCGCCATCTTGCTCGGCTTCATCCAGCAGTGCGTTGATGCAATCATTGCCATCAAGCTCGACAGCCGCATTGGCTGTGAGAGAGGCCGTCATTTCATCAATCGATGCGCGAAGCGTTTCCGGGTCGGTCAGGATCGCGTCTTTGGTGTTGGCCGATGCAAGAGCGGTCGGCACTGCCAACTCTTCCCCGTCAACGCTGACAAGCTGCGGGCCAGGGCGAGGGGCATTGCGCAACTCGGTTTCAAGCTCGACGATCTTGGCCATCATGCGCTCACGATCAGCCTCGAAGTCGGCCTTGGCGGCAGCAACAGCCTGATTGTCGTCTCGTGCATCCAGTAACAAGCGGGCGCGTGCCGCAGACGCTTCGGCGGCGTTTTTGTCGGAGCGCAGTTGGCGCACCGTTTCGCGCAGATTTTCAATCTGAGCGCGCGCCATGGAAGCCGCATCGCCGGTTTCGGCCAGTTGCGAGGCAACGCCGGGATCGCCATCGCCGGCCAGATGGGCTGCAAGTTCAGCGCGCAGGCTAGCAGCTTCCTGAGTCAAACGGCTGACATCATCATCGCGCATCGCCAACTCTTGGCGCACGTCGGAAAGATCACGGCGCATGTCTGCCAAATCGGCATTGCGGCGCATCAGCGTTTCTTCATGTTCGCGCAGGCGTTCGCGGGTGGTGTTGAGGGTATCGCTCAAATTCACCAGCGAGGACTGGGTGTCATCGCGTTCGGCCAAGGCAAGGGCTGAGGAGGATGTCATCTGGTCGGCCATCAAGCGGGCCTGTGCGGACATTTGCCGCTCGCGATCAAGCGCACGTTCCAACTCGCGGATGCTGATGGCTGCGCGGGCTTGAGCGCCTGCAATGCGTGCCTCAAAGGCACGAAGCGTTTCGGGGCGGTCGCGTTCAAGGCGTGCACGGGTCAACCGGACGGCGCGAACCCATACGAGCCTACAAGCGATCAGGCCCAGCAAACACGCGCTGAAAAAACCGAGTAAAAAGACGACGATATCGGCTACTGTCACTGGAAATCCACCTGGCACACGCTGTTAATTGACTGTCAACCATGAGTTGAATTTACGCAAGGGTTGACTGGCCATCAAGCTTAACAAAACAGCTTGAAGGGGACGTGACAGCGGTCACATTAAAGCGATTGGTGCGCCTAGGTTGAGGACTCATAGTCCTGATGTTTTTGGCGTCGGAAATGGCTAAGAGCTGGGCGAAGAGCGGGTTGGTGGCCCGGTCAAATCCAAATGCGTGTTCAGATCAACGCCAATTCGACGTCTAAAAGATGGGGCACCTTGGCCCGCCTGCTGTGTCGCAAGCCTTTGAAAGTCAGACGACTTCCTTCAGGCTCGCTCCGTGCAGACAAGCCAATCTGCTCCCACCAAACGCACCAGGACTATGAGTTCTCAACCTGTGGTGTGTAGCGCCAAGTGCACCGTTGGAACGGTGCACTGCTCTGGGCAACGAGCCCTGTTTAGAAAGGGTTCCAGGTCGGCTCGCGGGTAAACTTCAAATAGCCGACATTGATGCCAAGGCGTGCACCGATGCCTGCACGGATGGGGGCGACAACAACTTGTGCTGATTGGTTGGCTGATACGGACAGTCCACCAACCAAAAACGCCGAGCCGCTTACGCCTGGAAAGCGCTGATACATGGTGTCCACCGATGGCAGATTGTAAACCAGAACCATTGTGCGCGTTCCATCGCCGCCCATGTCAAAACCGATGGATGGACCTTGCCAGTAAACACGGTGGTTGCCCGCATTGCGGGTGTAAAGCACGCCTTCGCCGTAGCGCAGGCCACCGAAGAAGGCGGCACTGGCCTCTTCACCGAGAATATAGCCATTGGGCTGGCCATACTGGCTGGTGAGATTTTCCACCACATCGGCCATACCGCGCGCCATCGTGCCGAAGAACACGTGGCCGGAGTCGACCAGCTCTTGCGAGGAAAAGGTGTTGCCGGTGCCTTGTTGTTGCTGTGCGCGTACCAGCAGCGGCGACACCAAGGTTAAAGCAGCGGCGAGCAAGCAAGCGAGCAGTGGGCCTTGTAGGCGACGCCACGCAAGAGCGGCATGCGATGATGATGCGATGGCGAGGGACATGATCGGTTCCTTCCAAATACAATCCCAAAAAGTGCGGTCATCCTGCTGCACGCGCGGATCGTTCGCGGCAGCCCATGATTTTTCCGGCCTGGCTTTTCTGGCCTGGCTTAACGGACCGCTTAAGGATCATCGCTAAGGTTTGACCATTCTAAGGCCGGACTGGCGTGGGAAGCGGATCACACCGCCTGCCCGTGAGCTTGCCTGCAAAGTAATGGGAATATGGTGAACAAATGGTTCAGATGGCCATCAGGGGCGTGGAGAGTTTTGGCGTGCGCATCGCCGTAGCGCTTGTTGCGCTGGCCATGTTGGCGGCAACTGGCCCGTTGGCTATTACGGTCCACGCCAATGAGCGCGTTATCTCTGATCCCAATCATCAGATCGCGCTGTTTGGCTATGACCCCGTGGCCTATCTTGCCGATGGCCAGCCACGGCTTGGCACTTCAGAGTTTGAAGTCATCCACGACCGGTTGGTTTGGCGTTTCGCCAATGAGGGCAACATGCTGGCTTTTGCCGATGATCCGCAACGCTTTGTGCCAGCTTATGGTGGCCATGACGCATTGATGATCGCACGCGGCGCTGCGGCGGTTGGGCAGCCGACCGTTTGGTGGTCCTTTGGTGGGCGCGTGTTTCTGTTTCGCAATGCTGCCTCGCGCTACGCCTTTCTGCTCGAAGCGGCGGCCCAGATCAGGCTTGCCGATACCGCGTGGCCTGATGTGCGCGAAACCCTTTCGCCTTAAGACAGCGAATTCGCAAGTTGCGCGTCAACCGACTTGTCCTGCAGGTCACCTGGCCTGCTAGACTGCGAGCGATTCGAACGCACAGCGAAAACCTGTTGGCGCTTCCCGCCTTGGTTCGCTTGCCTCAAACCTGCTCTAACTTGCACTGTGCCGCGCAAAGGAACATCCCAATGTCCGCATTTCCAGAACCAACCCCGATGGAGTTGGCCTCCTTGATTGTGAGCAAGACATGCCATGACATCATTTCGCCGGTGGGTGCCTCATCCAGTGCGATGGAAATGTGGATGACGGCCAACGATGATTCCACCCGCGAGGTGGCGCAGACGCTGATGCAGAAATCAGCGGCGCAGGCGGTTCACAAACTGTCTTTCGTGCGGCTTGCTTACGGTGCCTATGGTGATGTGGGCGGTGATGTTGATCTGGGAGAGGCAATGGATGCCACGATGCCCTACATCACCGATGATCGCACCACACTTGCCTGGAACTTGGAGCGCGTGATCGTGCCAAAAACCGTTGCCAAATTGGCGATGGGGCTGCTGTCGCTGTGCAAGGATGCCGTTCCACGCGGTGGCGCCATTACCATTGATGGAACCGATCTTACCGGCAAAGTGCAGTTCACTGTGCGTGGTGAGGCCAAGAAGGTCATAATTCCTCAAGGAGCTGAGGACGCATTGTCCCGTCGTTTTGAGAGCGGCATCCACGCGCGCAACGTTCATCTCTACCATTTGGTGCGTCTTGCCGATGAAGTTGGTGTTCGCATTGAACCCGGCATGGATGATGACTCGATCACGTTCAAAACGGTGCCGGCGTAAACCAGCTGAGAAAGCCCTAAGGTCAAGTGCGGTGACGTCGGCGCGAGTCGATCCCTGCGTTGCGCATCTGCACGTGGCAGAGTTGCGATCAAGATGAGCACAATCATCGGTTTCAGCTAAAATTAACCGTTCCATTTCACACTCCGCGTGAAAGTACCTGTGATCACACCAGGAGGGTGGTGAGCAGGTGCAGGCATGTGTTCGCCTTTTGCTTGCAGGGCGTCTAACGGGGGTGTGAGTATGGATGACCTACTTCTAGAATTCTTGACTGAAACCAATGAGAGCCTCGACGTCGTTGACGTTGAGTTGGTCAAGTTTGAACAAGATCCGAATAATGCGCAGATCTTGGATAATATTTTTCGGCTTGTTCATACCATCAAAGGCACGTGTGGCTTTTTGGGTTTGCCACGGTTGGAAAGCCTGGCGCACGCCGCCGAAACGCTTATGGGCAAGTATCGTGACGGCTGCCCCGTTACGACCGAGGGCGTTAGCCTTATCCTTCTTTCCATTGATCGCCTGAAAGCCATTCTGGCCGATCTGGAAGCGACGGGTTCTGAGTCCGTTGGTGACGATCAGGACTTGATCAGTGAGCTGGAACGCTTGTCGATCGCTGCTGACGGTCCTGACACGGCCGCTGCTGAAGAGGTCGCAGCCGAACCTGAGCCTGAGCCCGAACCAGAGCCTGAAGAACAGCGCGAAGTGCGTGTCGGTGAGGTTCCGCTGGACGAGCTTGATCGCATCTTCAACGAAACCGAAAGCGACTATGACGCTGAGGCCGCTGCCAAACAGCAGATGGAAGAGGCGCTGGCAGAGGTCAACGCGGCTGCTGGTGATGCGCCTGCCGAAGAGGCTGCCGCCCCTGAGACAGAAAAAGCCGCTGAGCCTGTGAAAGCTGAAGCGCCGAAAGCAGAGGCGAAACCTGCGCCCGCCAAGTCAGCGGCCAAAAAGGGTGACGACAAACCTGGTGCTGCCGGCGAAGCGAAGCCAGCCGGCGAAAAGTCGCTGGCATCGCAGTCCATTCGTGTGTCGGTCGATACGCTTGAGAACCTGATGACAATGGTCTCCGAGTTGGTGCTTACCCGCAACCAGCTTTTGGAAATCGTGCGCCGTCACGAAGATTCTGAATTCAAGGTGCCACTGCAACGCCTGTCGAATGTGACAGCTGAGCTGCAGGAAGGCGTGATGAAAACGCGCATGCAGCCGATTGGTAACGCCTGGCAGAAGCTGCCGCGTATTGTGCGTGATCTTGCTGGTGAACTTGGCAAAGACATCGACTTGGAAATGGTTGGTGCGGAAACCGAGCTTGATCGTCAGGTTCTTGATCTGATCAAAGATCCGCTTACACACATGGTGCGCAACTCAGCTGATCACGGCCTTGAGATGCCTGCCGACCGTGCTGCGATTGGCAAGCCGGAAAAAGGCACCATCAAGCTTTCAGCCTATCATGAAGGTGGTCACATCATCATCGAGATTGCCGATGATGGTAAGGGTCTGCCGACCGAGTTGCTGAAGAAGAAAGCGATTGATAACGAGCTTTACACCGAAGCTGAAATCGAGCGCATGTCCGAAGCGCAGATCCATAAGCTGATCTTCCATCCGGGCCTTTCGACAGCTGCCAAGGTGACGAACGTCTCTGGCCGCGGTGTCGGCATGGACGTGGTGCGTACCAACATTGAAGCGATTGGCGGCACCATTGACCTGAAGAGCAAAGAAGGCTCTGGCACGGTCGTGATGATCAAGATCCCGTTGACGCTGGCAATTGTGTCGACGCTGATCGTGGAATCGTCCGGTGAACGCTTCGCCATTCCACAGCTTGCCGTCATTGAGCTGGTGCGTGCGCAGAAAGATAGCGAGCACAAGATCGAGACGATCCGCAATACGCCGGTGCTACGTCTACGCGACAAGTTGCTTCCGCTCTCGCCATTGTCCCATCTGTTGGGTGTCAAGAGCACCAGCAACACCGAGACGATTGGCGAGGAAGGCTTTATCGTGGTGATGCAGGTCGGCAATCAGACCTTTGGTCTTGTGGTCGATGCGGTGTTCCACACCGAAGAAATCGTGGTCAAACCGATGTCGTCGATGCTGCGGCACCTGTCGATGTTCTCCGGCAACACCATTTTGGGTGATGGTTCGGTGATCATGATCCTTGATCCCAACGGCATCGCCAACGCCATCGGGTCTGCGATTGACAGCGAAGTGGCCGAGCAGACCCAGACCGAAGAGAAGGTTGTTGCATCCAACGAAGCCGAGCCGGTTTCGCTGCTTGTCTTCCGCGCTGGTGGCGAAGAACCCAAGGCGGTTATGTTGTCTTTGGTCACGCGTCTTGAAGATATCCAGACCGAGGCCATCGAGCACGCCAATGATCGCGACCTTGTGCAGTATCGCGGCAATCTGATGCCTTTGGTGAAGGTGCATGATGATATGCAGCTACGCGACAAGGGCACGCAACCGATGTTGGTGTTCGCCGATGAGCATCGCTCCATGGGCCTGATGGTTGATGAGATTGTTGATATCGTCGAGGAGGTTTTGGACATCGAAGTGACGTCAGACAAGCCAGGTTTGCTTGGCTCGGCCGTCATCAAAGGCAAAGCCACAGAAGTGATCGATGTGGGCTACTTCATGCCGCTGGCCTTCGATGACTGGTTCATGATGAAGGACGTCGGCTCGTCGCAGGAGAACTTTGAAGTTCTTCTGGTCGATGACTCCACCTTCTTCCGCAACATGCTTGGTCCGGTTTTGCGTTCAGCCGGCTACAGCGTGACGACATGTGAACACGCCCAGGAAGCGCTTGAATTGCTTGAAGATGGGCGCCGATTTGATGCCATCGTCTCGGACATCGAGATGCCTGGCCTGTCCGGTTATGAATTCACAACCGAAGTGCGCAAAGATGCGCGCTACGCAAATACGCCGATCATCGCCATGTCGGCACATGCCACGCCAGCGGCCATTGAAAAGGGGCGTGAAGCAGGCTTCTCCGATTATGTGGCTAAGTTCGACCGCACCGGTCTGATTGCCGCAATCAAAGAACAAACCAGTGAAGTGGAGTTGGCGGCATGAGCGCTATTCGTGATGCAAACAACGACGACAGCCGGATCGCCTCTGGCCTCGACGTGCTTTCCAAAGATGTCACCCAGTATGTGACGGTTTACATTGCCGATCAGCTGTTCGGTCTTCCTATCAGCCGCGTGCACGATGTGTTCACGCCTGATGCGATGACGCCGGTGCCGCTGTCGGACAAAGAGGTTGCTGGGGTTTTGAACCTACGCGGTCGCATCGTCACAGCCATCGATATGCGGTGGAAGCTTGATCTGCCGCAGCCCGATGAGGACCTGAACCGTATGGCAGTTGGCATCGACTACAAGGGCGAGAGCTACGGCTTGATCATTGATCGGGTCGGCGAGGTGCTGAACCTTCCAATAGGCGAACGTGAACCCAATCCGGTGAACCTTGATCCGCGTTGGTCAGCGGTTTCTGCCGGCGTTCACCGTTTGGAAGGAACGCTGATGGTAATCCTGGATGTAGATAGCGTGCTGCAGTCGATGAGTGTCAGCGCCGCTGCATAAGCGTTTCCCCAATGCGGGACTAAGACTTGGTTCTTGAAAGGACACTTCGCAATGAAAACCTGCCTGGTTGTTGATGATTCCAGCGTGATCCGGAAAGTCGCGCGACGCATTCTCGAAGACTTGCAGTTTGAAGTTCTGGAAGCTGCGGATGGCCAGGAGGCGCTTGAAAAGTGCCGCGAAGCTATGCCTGATTCCATCTTCTTGGATTGGAACATGCCGGTCATGGACGGTCTTGAGTTTTTAAAAGCGCTGCGTGCTGAAGAGGGCGGCGCGGCGCCAAAGGTCGTGTTCTGCACCACAGAGAATGATGTTGCGCATATTGCTAAGGCGATGCGTGCGGGGGCCAATGAATACATCATGAAGCCGTTCGACCGCGAGATTGTTGAGGCGAAGTTCGCCGAAGTTGGTCTGACCTAGGCGCGCCTGTCGGCTTGATCCTCTGCCTTCTACGACCTTATTTCCACCGCGTGAGTGCGCGCGGATTCTCTTGCTAGAGTGATGTTTATGTCCGCAGTTTCTGCTCACCAACAAAAGCCTGTTACCGATCCGGTTCGTGTGATGGTGGTGGATGATTCCGTTGTGGCACGGGGGCTGATGGCGCGTTGGATCGACGAGGACCCGGCGCTTGCCGTCGTTGGTACCTTGCGCACTGGCAAGCTAGCTGTTGAACAGATTGCCAAGCTTGAGCCTGATGTGGTGGTTCTCGACATTGAAATGCCTGAGATGGACGGGCTAACAGCCTTGCCATTGCTGTTGAAGGCGCGCCCTGGTGTTCAAGTCGTCATGGCGTCTACGCTCACTCGGCGTAACGCTGAAATCTCTTTGAAAGCGCTGTCGCTTGGCGCGGCTGACTACGTGCCCAAGCCAGAAAGCAATTCGGGCGTATCGACCAGTCCGGAATTCAAGCGCGATCTTGTTGCCAAAGTGGTTGCTCTTGGAACTCGCGGTCAGACGATTGCCCGTTCACCGCGCATTGCGCGCGCCGACGCTCCAGCCAAAGTGGTCAGCAAAGTTGCCCCGTCTTTGGTCAACAAAGCGACGGTTTCGGTTGGAGATATGCGCCGCTGGTCATCCAGCGTGCCGCGCATTCTGGCGATTGGTTCATCGACCGGTGGTCCGCAAGCGCTAACGAAGTTTTTTGAGACCGTTGGTCCAACGGCAACGCGCGTACCCATCGTGGTGACGCAGCATATGCCTGCCACGTTCACTGCTATTTTGGCCGAAAACCTCGGCAAGGCCGCCGGTCTTCCCGCTGCTGAAGGGCGCGATGGTGAGTTGCTCAAGCCTGGCCACATCTACGTGGCGCCAGGCGGCAAGCACATGATTATCAAGTCGGAGGCCGGAGGTGGGAAAATCGCGCTGACGGACGGACCGCCAGTGAATTTCTGCAAACCCGCCGTTGACCCCTTGTTTGACTCCCTTGCCGACGTTTTTGGCCCTGCGGTTTTGGCTGCTGTGCTGACCGGCATGGGCAATGATGGTGGTAAGGGCGCCGTGCGTATCAGTGATGCGGGCGGCAGTGTTATAGCTCAGGACGAGGCGACCTCGGTCGTTTGGGGCATGCCGCAGGCCGTTGTTCAGAACAAAGCCTGTTGTGCGGTCCTGCCATTGGACTTGCTTGCAGGCAAAATTGCCAAATTGTTGAAAGGGGAGCGCCCATGACACCGGCAGACTACGATTTTCTGCGGTCTTTCTTGAAAGAGCGCTCCGGTTTGATCCTGTCAAACGACAAGCAGTATCTCATCGAGAGCCGCTTGATGCCGGTCGCCCGTCAGGAAGGCCTTGATACGATCTCAGCGCTTGTCGCCAAGCTTAAAACCCCACTCGGCCGGACCGCCGGCGAGGCTGTGGTTGAAGCGATGACCACAAATGAGAGCTTCTTCTTCCGCGACAAGACGCCGTTCGATCATTTTTCCAATGTGATGCTTCCACAGATGATGGAAGCGCGTAAATCACAGCGGAAAATTCGTATCTGGTGTGCCGCTGCCTCGACTGGCCAAGAGCCGTACTCCTTGGCAATGATTATCAAAGATATGGGCCTGAAGGCCTCCGCTTACCGCTTTGACATCATCGGTACCGACATTTCCCGTGAGGTGCTTGAGCGGGCAAAGGCCGGAACCTACTCGCAGTTTGAGGTTCAACGCGGGCTACCAATCCAAATGTTGCTGAACCACTTCACCCAAAAGGGTGAAACGTGGGAGATTTCGCCAGCTATTCGACAGATGGTGCAGTATCGCCCGTTGAATCTGTTCGATAGCTTCGGTGCGCTCGGCACATTCGATGTGGTGTTCATCCGCAACGTGCTGATCTATTTCGAGCAAGAAGCCAAAGTTTCCATTTTAGAACGGGTGGCCAAGCAGATGGCGCCGGATGCGTTCATGGTGCTGGGTGCTGCCGAAACGGTGGTTGGTTTGACCGATGCCTTTAAGGCGGTGCCGGGCAGCCGCGGCCTTTACCAGCCAAACCCAGATTTTGTGGCCGGTTCGGCTTCAGCGTTTGGCGTCCGCAAGACAGCATAAGCTCGACAAAACTATCACGCACATACGCGTGTCAGATAGCCCGGCCATTGGCCGGGTTTTTTTGTTGGTTGCTTTGAATGCGCGATGGCGTTTTGCGCTAACGTCGTGTCGTTGCGAAAACAAAAACGCCGCCCAAAAGGGCGGCGGTTTCAAACTGTCAGGCAAAAGGATTAGGGCAGAGCCGCCGTTTAAGCGCTTTGCTTCATTGTGGATTCATCAGGATCGCGCAGCACATAGCCGCGGCCCCAAACGGTTTCGATGTAGTTCGAACCGCCGGTTGCAGCTGCCAGTTTCTTGCGAAGCTTACAGATGAACACGTCGATGATTTTGAGTTCTGGCTCATCCATACCGCCATACAGGTGGTTGAGGAACATTTCCTTGGTGAGCGTGGTGCCTTTGCGCAGCGAAAGCAGCTCCAGCATCTGGTATTCTTTGCCGGTCAGGTGAACACGCTGGCCGTCAACTTCAACGGTTTTGGTGTCCAAATTGACCGTGACATCACCGGTGGTGATGACCGACTGAGCGTGACCCTTGGACCGACGCACAATGGCGTGAATGCGGGCAACCAGCTCGTCTTTATGGAATGGTTTGGTCAGGTAGTCGTCGGCACCGAAGCCGAGACCGCGAACCTTGTCCTCGATGCCTGCCAAACCGGAGAGGATCAAGATCGGTGTCTTAACCTTTGCCAGGCGAAGTGTGCGAAGCACCTCGTACCCTGACATGTCCGGGAGGTTCAAATCGAGGAGAATGATATCGTAATCGTAAAGTTTTCCGAGGTCGACGCCTTCTTCACCAAGGTCCGTCGTATAGACATTGAACGCTTCGGACTTCAGCATCAGCTCGATGCTTTCAGACGTTGCGATGTCATCCTCGATTAGCAATACACGCATGCCAATCCCCTTTTGCCCTATCCTAGGTTTTCGCCGTTCGAAAACGCCAAACAACGAAGGGCTTCGTTCTGCCCCGTCGTTAACGCTAACCGTGAGTGGTAAGCGAAAGGTTAAGAAGACCTTCCACAGGACTGATTTACGCAACACTTTAGAAAGCATGCGGGGTGATTCGCCCGCATTGCGTTAAGATTTACCAGACGGCGAATCAGCGATGCAACTGCTTTCGAGGCGCAAGCGATGATGAATAGGCGTAAGACGGTGCAAACAGGTGACCGATGCACGATCTAGCCGATCAGATCGACGACATTTTGGACCGCGAGGTCTTTGGGCGGGTGACCGGTATCCAGGGCCTGTTGGTGGAAATCGCCGGTCCGCTACATCTGTTGGCGGTTGGTTCAAGGCTTTCTGTGGAGATCAGCGAAGACCGTTCGGTTCTTGTCGAGATCGTCGGGTTTAAACCTGAACGGGCACTTTGCCTGCCCTATGATCCGCTCGACGGTATGCGCCTTGGGTGCCGTGCGGTGCTTGTGGCATCCGAAGCTCAGGCCAAACCATCACAGGCTTGGCTGGGTCGGGTGATCGATGCGCTGGGCCGCCCCATAGATGGCAAGGGTTTGCTGCCCGCCGGTGCCAATGCCTTTGACCTGCGCGCGGCGCCACCTCCGCCGGCCAGTCGTTCACGCGTCGGCGGACCACTGGATCTGGGTGTGCGGGCGCTCAATACCTTTGTCACCTGCTGCGAGGGGCAGCGCCTGGGCATTTTTGCCGGGTCTGGGGTTGGTAAATCAGTGCTGATGTCGATGCTGGCCACCAACACGAAGGCTGATGTGGCGGTGATCGGGTTGATCGGCGAACGTGGCCGTGAGCTGCAAGAGTTTATCGAAGATGATCTCGGGCCCGAGGGCATGAAGCGTGCTGTCGTGGTGGTCGCAACATCGGATGAAAGTGCGCTGATGCGTCGCCAGGCGGCTTATATGTCGATGACGGTGTCGGAATTCTTCCGCTCTCAAGGCAAAAATGTTCTGCTGATGATGGACAGTGTAACCCGCTTTGCCATGGCGCAGCGTGAGATTGGTCTTGCTGGCGGAGAGCCGCCGACCACCAAGGGGTACACACCGACTGTGTTCACCGAACTGCCGCGCCTTTTGGAGCGCGCTGGTCCTGGTCTGAAAGGCGAGGGAACCACGACTGGGCTCTTCACGGTGCTTGTGGAGGGTGACGATCACAACGAGCCGGTCGCGGACGCCGTACGGTCAATTCTTGACGGTCACATTGTCATGGAGCGTGCCATTGCGGAACGCGGCCGCTATCCGGCCATCAACATTCTTAAATCAGTTTCGCGCACAATGCCTGGGTGTGTGCCGGAAAGTGCGCGCGAAACGGTTCGCCGTGCTCGCGCTTTGTTAAGCTCTTTCGGCGATATGGAAGAACTGATCCGTTTGGGCGCCTACCGCCGAGGGTCGGACAGCGTTGTTGATGAGGCGATTGACCTCAACCCGCAGCTGGAGGCGTTTTTGAGCCAGCGTAAAGGGGAAGCAACATCGCTAGACGAAGGATATGAGGCTCTCGCCCGCATTGTGGAGGGGGAGCCTGACGCGTGATTGGGAGTATTGAGTCATGAAGTCGCGTGAAAGCCTGATCCGCCTGAAGCGGTATCAAGTGGACGAAAAGCGCCGCCAGGTGAGCCAGATTGAAGCCATGATGGCCGATTTCGAGCGTATGGCGAGCGAGCTGGATCGAGAAGTATCGATCGAGCAGGAGAAGGCCGGTATCACCGATATGGGCCACTATGCCTATCCAAACTACGCCAAGGCTGCGGCGCAGCGCCGCGATAATTTGCGCGAGTCCGCTGACAATCTTCGTGGTCAGCTTGAAGCTGCGCAGGATGAACTGGCCGAAGCGGTGGAAGACCTGAAGAAGGTTGAGTTGCTTGAAGAGCGCGATCAGGAAGCCCAGCGTGTGACGATGGCGACTCGCGAACAGGCCGAGCTTGAAGAGCTTAGCCAGGCGCGGCGTACGCGCGGTGGTATGATCGGCTGATCAAAGTTCTGATTTTTGAGAATTCCAGGCTCGGCTAACGCCGGGCCTTTTTTTGTGCGCGTGGCGCTCTGGTTCAGCACATCCCACCATTCTTTAAGACGCTAAAGACGAGCTTAGGCGAAGGGGCAAAAAGCCAAAGTTCTGCACCGCATACGCTGTCTTATGATCAGCAAGCAGTGAGCGATTAGAGGGTGCAAAACTAGGATAAACCTGATCAGTTTAGACGGCAGGTTTTTTCGGATCGCGCGCCCTTCGCATTTTTTGCTCACCCTTCGCACTTTTTGCTTGCTGCGCCGATTTTGTGCGCTATTATTTAGGCGGCAATCTAAATACTAGAAGTGCCTCCTAAGCGAGCATTTGACAGTTGTCCAAACACTATTCTCGCGTCTTTGACGCACTGCCTTATGTGTTTATTGTATGTGCTGGTGTCCTCCTCGCGCTGATCCTTGCCGCTTTCGACGCATTTGAGCGTCTTTACTACCTCACCAGAGCTTATGAAGCGTGGGAGGTTGACGAAATCGTGGTTGCAGCTTTTTCCACGCTGCTTGCGCTCATTGCTGTTCTGGCCGTACGGCTTCGACATGAAACTGAACAACGCAGGCTAGAGCAGGATCGTCTGCACTCCTTGGTGCGGCGGGACGTTGTGACCGCGCTTCCCAATCAAATCCAACTCAATGAAGACCTGCTGCAACGCACCAGTGTGCTGTCCAAAGCCAATCAACGTTTCTGCCTTGTCCTGGTTCAACTGCGTGGTGTTGAGCGCGTTTTTGATCTGTTTGGACAAGAAACAGGGGACCATCTGCTCAAAGAGTTTGGCCAGCGCCTGACCCAACTCGTGGTGGCTCACCCTGGCAATCACCTTGTCTCACGGATGCAAGATGGCTCTTTCGCTTTGGTCATCGCGATGGATGGGCAGATAAGTGTCTCTGAAACGATTGTTGAGCCGGTGGTCAAAGCGGTGACCAATCTCAAAACCAGTCAAGGTTATCCGACGGCCCTTGCCACCAGTTTTGGCGTCGCGACCTACCCCAAGGATGGTGCATCGCCCGCTTCACTTTTGCGGTGTTCTGGTGTTGCCCTTCATCGAGCTGAAAGAGCCGGCAAAAATTCTGCGGTCTATTACGACGCGGCCTTGGATGAGGAACAGCGTCAGTTCGTGGCGCTGGCAGCCGACATTAAAAGCGCCTTAGACGCGAACCAGTTCGAACCCTATTTCCAGCCTTTGATTTCTTTAAAATCCGGGCATTTGGTCGGTTTTGAAGCCTTGGCGCGTTGGAACCATCCCGAGCGCGGCGTCATAGCTCCGGGGGCATTTATTACGGTGGCTGAAGAAGTGGGCGTCATTGGCGACCTGTTTGAATGCCTCTTGAAAAAGGTCTGCGTTGCTGCGCGCAGCTGGCCACGGCACATCAAAGTGTCGGTCAATGTATCCCCCGTTCAGTTGGCGGACGAGCGATTTGTGAACAAGTTGCTGGAATCGTTGCGGCTCTATGATTTCGATCCAGATCGGCTGGTGCTTGAAATCACTGAGAACGCTGTGGTCCAGGATATGAGCGCAGCGGGAGAAGCGATGAAGCGCCTTCGATCTCGCGGCATCCGGTTTGCGCTCGACGATTTCGGCACGGGTTACTCATCCTTGACCTATTTGAGCCAGTTGCCCTTCGATACCGTAAAAATCGACAAGTCCTTCGTTGCCGACTGTCACATGGTTCACAGCGGCCATGCCATTGTGGAATCGATTATCAACCTGTGTTCCAGTCTGGGTCTTAAAACAGTGGGCGAAGGTGTTGAGGGCCAAGAAGAGGCGAGCGCGTTGCAACAGCTAGGCTGTGACATTGCGCAAGGCTATTGGTTTTTCAAACCTGCGCCAGCGCATGTCGCAAACGAGTTGGTGAAAAGGTGGACAGACCAGCCCGCCCGCGGACAAGGATCTGGCCCCGATGGAAGCCTGATTTTCGAGTCATAACGCGCTGAACGCTTTAGTGATTTTCGCACGCATAGACGGGCTTTGGAGCGCTTGCGTTTGCGTTGCATCGCAATTCGCTGCCTCTCCCTCCGCTGGAACGCGATGTGCGATACACATAATCGTTTAAAGCGCAGAACCTTTAGTTCAGCACATCTTGCCATTCCTTGTGGCGCTGGATCTGCGCTTTGGCGAAAGGACAAAGCGGCATGATTTTTGTGCCGGAAGCGCGCGCGTCCATAACAGCCCGCTCGACCAGTTTGACGCCTACACCCATGCCGCGCAGCTCATCGGGAACGCCCGTATGATCGATGATGATCAGCGTGTCGCTGGCGCGCGAGTAGGTCAGCTCCGCATCGGGTTTGCCTTCGATATGGGACGTGTATGTGCCCTTCGACCCCTCCTCGTGGTGCGTGATGGTCAGATCGGGGGTCGGTTTTTCCATGCTTTGCTTTCCTAGGGGTCTGAGAAATCCGCCAACGGGATTTGCGGCGCGAGGTCGCGCGGGAGAACACCAATCAAGCGGGGATCGGGGCTGAGTTCAAGACGTTGCCGGAAAGGTTTGAATCCTTGCCGTCGGTAAAACGACAGGGCGCCGGGGGAATCGAAGGTGCAGGTGTGCAACCAAGCGCGTTTCGTTTGGGGCGTCCACGCCGCCGCTAGGCCTTGCTCCATGAGAACTGGACCGAGCTTTTTGCCGGTCGCTTCGGGAACCAGCCCGAAATAGGTCACCTCCAAGCTCTCTTTTTCTTGCAGCTCAGCTTCGAACAATCCGATGGGCAAACCGGACGGGTCGAGCAGATAGCGCAAAGTTGTGGTGGCAGCGGTGAGGATAGAACGAATAGCCTCATCGCTTTTTTGCAAGCGACCGTACCAGAGCCAGGGGTCGCCCACGGCGCGGTACAGCCTTTTGAAGTCATCTAGGTCGATCGGGTCTGGCTGAACGAAAGCGTGACTCGAGGGCAGGGGAAAAGCGTCAGTGTTCGGCGGTGTTGTCCTTTCAAGACTGGTTTCGATGGTGGCCAGCAGGCCCGCCGGAACGACGGCGAACCCATTCTCTAGGGCAAAAGAGCTTGGCAAAGAGGGATTGGTCATCAGGCAATCTGTCCAAAGGTTTTTAGTTTGGCGCGCGGATGTACCTCAGCCTGGCTGAGAATAGCTGTCTGTGGACGGAAGCGCTCAATGATTGCACGAATATGACGGCGCACACCTGGTGAGACCAGCATCACGGGAACTTCACCCTGCTCGGCTGCGGCGTTGAAGGCGGTGTTCACCGAGGCGATGAATTCCTGCAGTTTGGTCGGCGCCATTGCCAGATGTTTATCATCCCCTTCGCCCACCAACGCGTCGGCAAAGGCTTGCTCCCAAGTGGGGGAGAGCGGCAGCAGCGGCAGATAACCGGCGGGCGATTGATGGGCGGCGCAAATCTGGAGCGCTAAACGGGTGCGCACATGCTCGGTGATCGCCTGCGGCGTGCGGGCGAACGTGCTGGATTCAGCGATGCCTTCCAAAATGGTCGGCAGATCGCGGATCGAGATGCGCTCCGATAGCAAGCTTTGCAGCACGCGCTGGATGCCGGACACCGATATCTGTCCAGGCACGATGTCATCGACCAATTTTTGCTGCGCGGTGGGTAGTTCGTTGATGAGGTTTTGCGTATCGGCGTAGGACAGCAGGTCGGCGGTCGAGCCTTTGATAATCTCCGTCAGGTGAGTGGAGATCACGGTTGCAGGGTCAACGACGGTGTAACCTTTGATCTCTGCCTGATCGCGCAGTTTGCCTTCAATCCACGTGGCGGGCAGGCCAAACGTTGGCTCGGTGGTTTCACGGCCCGGCAAATCAACCGCGCCGCCGGTTGGGTTCATGGTCATGAACTGACCGGAGAACACCTCGCCAGTGCCAGCCTCAACTTCTTTGACCTTCACCACATAGGTGTTGGCGCCGATCTGCATGTTATCCAGCAGCCGAACCGAGGGCATGACAAAGCCGAGCTCGCTGGCCAGTGATCGGCGTAGCGCCTTGATTTGCTCGGTCAGGCGATCTGCGCCTTCGCCATCGTCAATCAGGTTGAGCAGGCCATAGCCAAGTTCAATGCGCAGATCATCGATGCGCAGTGCTTTGGAGATCGGCTCTTCGGCAGGCGGGGCTTCGGCGGTCGCCTTGGCCAGAACCTCTTGGGCTTTGACTTCAGTCTCAGCCTCCTGGATTTTCTTTGAGGATCGCCAGGCGAGATAACCCGCGCCTCCTGCAAGGCCGAGGAACGGGATCAGTGGAATGCCGGGCAGCATGGCCAGCACCACCATCACAAAAGACGACATGCCCAGCGCTTTGGGATAGCCGGAAAGCTGGGTCATCAGTGCTTTGTCGGCAGCGCCCGATACGCCAGCTTTGGACACAAGAAGACCGGCGGCGGTGGAGACGATAAGCGCTGGGATCTGGCTGACCAGGCCATCGCCAACCGTTAGCAGCGTGTAGGCGCGACCGGCATCACCAAACGACATGTCCATCTGGGCAACACCGATGACGATGCCGCCAATGATGTTGATGAAGGTGATCATCAAACCGGCGATGGCATCGCCGCGGACGAATTTCGAGGCACCATCCATGGCCCCGAAGAACGAGCTTTCGTCTTCCAGTTCCTTGCGGCGCGTTTTGGCGGTTTCTTCGTCGATGAGGCCTGCGGACAGATCAGCATCGATGGCCATCTGCTTGCCGGGCATCGCATCCAAGGTGAAACGTGCCGCGACTTCAGCGATGCGACCCGAGCCCTTGGTGATGACCACGAAGTTCACGATCACGAGGATACCGAAGACGATGAGGCCGATGACGAAGTTGCCGCCCATGACGAACGAGCCGAACGCTTCGATGACCTCGCCAGCCGCATCGCCGCCGGTGTGCCCGTCGGCAAGAATAAGGCGGGTGGACGCAAGGTTGAGTGCCAACCGCATCATGGTGGCGATCAAGAGGACTGTCGGGAAGGCAGAAAATTCTAGCGGCTTGTGAATGAAGAGTGCCGTCATCAGGACGAGTACGGAAAAGATGATGGAGACCGCCAGGAACAGATCCAACATGAAAGGCGGCATTGGCATGATGAGGACGACAAGGATTGTCATCACGCCCAGCGCTAGGAACAGATCGCCGCGCCAGAGCGCCCCTTTCAACTGCTCCATGGACGGAAGCGCGAAAGACAGGCCTGATTTCGTCGGTGTAGATGCCGATGTATCGGCCATGCGCAGCGCCCCTTTTGCACTTTCGCGATTGGAAAGTGCGACTAGGCAGTTTTTGCCGCTTTTAGGGTAAACAGGTGGTTAACAAACTGGTCGCTGCGAGCGTTCATCCAAGGATTAGTTTCACAGCGATGGTCCACATGACGGCGCCGATGACGCAATCGAGGATTTGCCAGCTGCGCGGATTGGCGAACAGGCCCACCAAAAGCCGCGCCCCATAGCCCAGAGCGAAGAAGAACAAGAAGCTTGCAAGCGCAGCGCCGATGCCAAATGCCGCTTTGCCGTCATATTGGGCGCTGACGCTGCCCAGCAGCACGACCGTATCCAGATAGACATGCGGGTTCAGCCAGGTGAGCGCCAGGCAGGTGAGCATGACGGTTTTCAGCGAGCTAGCGCTCTCTCCGCTTGGCTTTAGGCTTTCGCCACCCTGCCAAGCCGACCAGAAGCTTCGCGCTCCATACCAGAAGAGGAAGGCCGCCCCGCCAAAGGTAAGCACCGGTTCCACCCAAGGTGCTGCATTCGTCATCGCAGTGAAGCCGAGCACGCCAGCGGCAATCAGCACGGTATCGGATAGGCCGCATACCATAACGATGGACAGAACATGTTCGCGCCGAAGCCCTTGGCGCAGAACAAAGGCATTCTGGGCACCGATGGCGATGATGAGCGAGGCGCTGAGGCTGAAGCCAGCAAGAAAGGGAGCAATCATGGCGCTTGTCTAGGTGGCACTGAAACATTAAACAAATTAAGAAAATTGATTTTGAATTAGTGTAGCTAATGATTGATCTGCTCCATCTGAAAGCGTTGGTTGCTGTTGCTCAAACTGGAACGTTTGAGAAGGCAGCTGATGTTCTGGCGGTCACGCAGTCAGCGGTGTCGCAGCGCATCAAAGCGTTGGAGGATCGGCTCGGCGCACCGGTTTTGGTGCGTGGGCAACCCTGTGTCCCCACCGATATCGGCAGCCGCCTCATTCGCCACGCGCAGGATGTTGCACTGATGGAAAGTGCGACGCTGCGCGACATCGGTCAGTCTGCCGAACGATCGACTGTGCGCATCGCGCTGAACGCCGACAGTTTGGCGACCTGGGTCTTGCCAGCTTTTGCCAGTGTCGAAAACATGCTGTTCGACATTGTGATCGACGATCAGGATCATTCCGCTGACTGGCTGCGCACCGGTGGTGTTGCCGCGGCCATTTGCAGCCGTGCTGAGCCGGTCCATGGGTGCGATGTGCACACGCTTGGTGGGCTGGACTATCTGGCGACGGCAAGCCCTGCCTTTGTAGCGCGCTATTTTCCAGATGGGCTGACCGAGGCCAGTTTGCGTGCTGCACCCTCGCTAACGTTCAACGCCAAAGACCGGCTTCAGACTGACTTCGTTCAGCGGGAAATCGGCAAGCGCATTGCGCTGCCTCTCCATCACATTGCGAGCACCGAGGCGTTTGTTTCTGCTTGCTGTTTGGGGCTCGGATGGGGGCTGAACCCGACGAGCTTGGTGCGCGGCCATGTGGAGGCGGGCAGGCTGGTGACGCTTTCACCAGAGCCGCTTTCAACGCCATTGTTCTGGCAGGTGAGCCGCCTTGTCTCTGAGCCGCTGGCTTCGTTGACGCAGGCCATCAAAGTGCAGGCACGTGCCAACCTTTCGGTTTGACTGGTTGATCAGACTTCCAGATCGTAGACGATGATCCCGTCTGCGCCACCGACGCAAAGATCGCAAAGCTTGCCACCCAGCGCTTGGTGCGTGGGATGTTCAGCATAGTTGGCCAGTGCTTGCGCGGAGCCAAAGCGGATCACAAACCCAACGGAATGATCTGGCGATTTGGCTTCAAAATCCCGGTTGGGGCCATGGTCGAACGCGATGACACCCTGCAAGCCTTGGCTGAAGGTGGCCAACTCAACCATGATGCCGGACAACTCGTCGGCTGCGCCATCCAGCGGATGGCAGAAAACGCAATGCAAAATCATTGTTTTCTGACCTATCCCGCTTGCATGACTCGTGCTTGGCCAGGCTGCGGAACCGGCACACCGTGCGATGTGTAATCGTTCAATTTGTTGCGCAGAGTTCGGATGGAAATGCCCAAAATGTTCGCTGCATGGGTGCGGTTGCCCAGGCAATGATCGAGCGTATCGAGGATCAGTTCTTGCTCCACCTCTGCCACGGTGCGGCCAACCAGCGCGCGGGTGACAGCCTCGGCCGTCATCGCCACTTTCTGTACCGCTCCTGATGGAGGTGTGGATTGAGCTGCGAAGTCCGATCCGTCGGGGGTGATCAATGCTTCAGGTCCGATCTCGGGGCCCGATGCCAACAGCACAGCGCGGTGGATGGTGTTTTCAAGTTCACGCACATTGCCCTGCCAATGGGCCGACATCAGCCGCGTGCGGGCGGGCTCAGAGATCGGGCGCAGCGGGAAGCCGTTGGCCTTGGCGTATTTTTTTGCAAAGTGATCCGACAGGGCCAGAATGTCAGCCGGACGGTCGCGAAGCGCAGGCAGGGCGAGGTTGACCACGTTGAGGCGGAAGAGCAGATCCTCGCGGAAAGTTCCTTCCTTCACAGCATCAGCCAAGTTGCGGTTGGACGTGGCGATAATGCGCAGATCCACCGGCACCGGCTTGGAACCGCCGACGCGGTCGATGATGCGCTCTTGCAAGGCGCGCAGCAGTTTGGCCTGAAGGCGCACATCCATTTCAGAAATCTCGTCAAGCAGCAGCGTGCCGCCGGAGGCTTCCTCGAACTTGCCGATGCGGCGGGCGAGCGCGCCGGTGAAGGCACCTTTCTCGTGGCCGAAAAGCTCAGATTCCAGAAGGTTTTCTGGGATGGCCGCGCAGTTCACCGAAACGAACGGCATCGTTGCGCGGTTTGATTTGGTGTGAACGTAGCGCGCCATCACCTCTTTACCGGTGCCAGACTCGCCGGTAATCATGATCGAGGCATCGGAGCCCGCGATCTGTTCGGCAAGGCGTACCACCTTCATCATCGCCGGATCGGTGGATACCATGTCCAGCTCTTCGGTGGTAACGGCGGCCAGCACAGCGGCGATGAGGGCAGGGTCCGGCGGCAGCGGAATATATTCGCGCGCGCCATCTTTGATGGCTTTGACGGCAGCATCGGCATCGTTCTTCACGCCGCATGCAATCACAGGCGCAGAAATATGCTCGCGCTCCATGGCCTGGATCAGCGTTTTGATGTTCTCGGCAACATCGACCATCACCAGATCAATGGCCTGACCGCCGCGCAGCGCATCGAGCGCTGTCGCCTGATCGTCGGCATGAATAACTTTGGCGCCGCGTTCCATCGCCATGCGCGTCGCGCTGGCCATTTGTCCGCCGAGATTGCCGAAGATGAGAAGTCGCATGGTTGGGTCCTGCCGTTAGAGCGTCGTGTCTAAGTCTTATTTGTCGCTTTTGATGATTTCAGTCATGGTCACGCCGAGCTTGTCTTCCACGAGTACAACCTCGCCGCGTGCGACCAATCGGTCGTTGACGAAAATGTCGATAGCCTCACCGACGCGTCGATCCAGCTCGACCACGGTGCCGGGGCCAAGATTGAGCAGTTCAGACACCTGCATCCCGGACCGGCCAAGAATGGCCGATACGCGCACCGGCACGTCGAAGACTGCTTCCAGATCGCTGGCGTCCTTGGAACTGTTGGGATCGATATCCTCGTCGGCTTCGGTGCCGGGCCCTTCCAACTGATCGAGCTCGACGCCCTTTTTGGTGGCCAGTTCATCGTCGGTTTCACTCATCGAGTGCGCCCTCCATTGAGGCCTTCATGGCCTGAGATTGGTCTGTTGGTTGTGGCGTTGATAATCGACCGCGGGCGGAAAGGTATCCGGCAACAAGATCATCAATGCTTTTCTCAATTTCGTCTTGGCTGCGGGCAAGGCCGCCATCAGCCCATTCAATGCGGGTGTCCCCGGGCGCGAAGTCTTCCTCGCCCATAAAAATCAGCCGTCCATCAAATCCTTGTGTGGCGGCGATGGTTTCCAACCGCTCACGCACCTCGTCCACATGGTCAGCATTCATGCGCACCACCAGATGGGACGCATCGAACATCGGCGCCAAGCAGGACCTGAACAAATTTTCGACTTCGCCAATCGGTTCGGCGCTGAGCAGGCGACGTGCCAGCTTCTTGGCAGCCGAAACAGCGATGCGAACAGCGCCTTCCTCACGTAAGCCGATCTCCGTATCGAGACGCGACAACATGGATTGAACAACATTGGTGAGCTTCTGGGTTTCTTCGGCCAAGGCATTGGCGCCCTGTTCGATCGCTTCCTGTCGCCCAGCTTCATGGGCTTCGGCGCGAACCTTGCGCTCAAGCGCTGCCATCTGCGCTTCGTGCTCGTAGAGGCTGATCGTTGGTTCAACTTCGACCTCGTCCTTAACGCGATTTTCTGCGTCAAAATCAAGATCGAAAAGATAGCGTGGGACAGAGGCTGACGCGGTCATCAATAGATCACCTCATCATCGCCGGAGTTTTTGGAAATGACCATCTCACCTTTGGCCGCCAAATCTTTGGCCAGATTCACCATTGCCATCTGTGCTTCATCGACATCGCGCAACCGCACGGGGCCAAGAATTTCCATCTCTTCGCGAATGGTGGTGGCCTGGCGGGCCGACATGTTGCCCAGGAAGAACTCGCGCAGCGTTTCGTTGGCGCCTTTGAGAGCAATGGGAAGCTTGGTTGTGTCGGCTCCACGCAGAAGGATTTGGATCGAAGATGCATCGACCTTGCCAAGATCCTCGAAGGTGAACATGAGTGCTTTGATCTTCTCGGCTGACTCCCGGTTGTCTTCTTCCAGAGTCGCGAGGAATTTTGCCTCGGTCTGACGGTCGAAATTGTTGAAGATTTCGGCCATCGTTTCATGGCTGTCGCGGCGGCGGGTGGTGGAAAGGTTCGACATGAACTCCACGCGCAACGTCTCTTCGACTTTGTCGAGAATTTCCTTCTGCACGCTCTGCATTTTCAGCATGCGCTGAATGACTTCCAGCGATAGCTCTTCAGGCAGAAGCGAGAGCACTTTGGCAGCGTGATCGGAACGAATTTTCGACAGAACGACGGCCGTCGTTTGCGGGTACTCGTTCTTCAAATAGCTGGCCAGAACGTTCTCCTGAACGTTGGAGAGCTTTTCCCACATGTTGCGGCCGGCTGGGCCACGAATTTCTTCCATGATGGCCGCGACTTTGTCGGTGTCCATGAAGGAGCCAAGCAGCCGCTCGGTGGCTTCATACCCACCTGATAGAGCTTTGTTGGTGGTGACGTTGTCGATGAATTCAATCATCACCCCTTCGATCACATCGGTGGATAGCCGGCCCACAACCGCCATCGACTGAGAGACGTCACGCAGTTCCAACTCATCAAGCCCGCGCCATAGCGGCTCGCCATGCTTGTCGCCCAGCGCCAGTAAGAGAACAGCTGCTTTTTCAGCACCGGAAAGATCATCAAGCTTAACCGAAGACTGGTCGCCACCGGCGGTTTGCTGCGCCAGCGTCATGCCTTGGCCATTGCTCACGGCAGGGGGGGAAGATTTCTGAGCGGCTGCAGACATGGGTTACGCCTTTGCCGTGTCAGAGAGCCATGAGCGCAGCACGCCGACAGAGTCTTCTGGGCGCTCTTTGATCAACTCACCGACCTGTTCGAGCGATTTTTTCTGCAAGGCGCCCAGCGCGACCGCGTTTTCAAACGCTTTCACCGTGGTGTTTTCCAGGGCGATGGCAGGCACATTGGGCATGGGCGATTGTATAACTTCGCCATTGGGACCGATCACGGCGCCTTCAGCGTCTGGGCCGCCAGCTGGCAGGGATTCCAGGTTGGTGCTGTCATCCTCAAACACGCGGCCGAGAAGCGGGCGGACCACGAAGAACAGAACGATGAGCGTGAGCACGGCGATGATCGCCAACTCAGCGACGCGATAGATGTCATCGCGCGTGAACGAGAACAGGCCTTCTTCTGGCGGCAATGTCAGGTCCGGGCGGGCAGCGAACTGAAGGTTCACCACTTCGACCACATCGCCTCGGGTCTGATCGAAGCCAACAGCGGAGCGCACAAGCATGGCGATCTGGTCGAGCTGTTCCTGTGTGCGTGGTGCATAAACCGGAGCGCCGTTTTCATCTTGGGAGTAGATGCCGTCGACCAACACGGCCACAGACAGGCGTTCCAAGCGTCCGGCTTCTAGAATTTCTGTGCGATTGGTCGATGAAATCTCAAAGTTGGTGACCTCTTCGAGCGTTTCGCGCGCTTCTTGGATGCCGCCAGCTGTCGTTCCTGGATCGCCGCCGGGCAACTCGTTGCCGACCGTCACTTCGCCGGCCGTTGTGTCATTGGTTGAACCGGTTTCTTCGCGCACCTGGCTGGAGCGAATGACCTGTCCGTCTGGATCGAAGATCTCAGAGGTTTCAGAGATGCGGTTGTGGTTGAGTTCAACGGCCACATTCACCCGCGCGCGGCCTGGCCCGACGACTTCGGACAAAATGTCCTCGACTTGGCTGCGGATGCGGTTCTGCATCGACAAAGACCGCTCATCGAGTGAGGCAGCCATCATCGATTCATCATCTTCTCCGGCGCCAGAGGCAAGCAGTTGCCCGGCCTCATCGACAATGGACACATGACTGGCTGACAAGCCGTCAACCGCAGAAGCAGTCAGATGTTGGATGGCACGGATTTGGCCAGGCTCAAGATCGCCGCGTACGCGCAGCACAATGGAGGCTGTGGCCTCGCGCTGGTTGCGCTGAAAGAGTTCACGCTCAGGCAGCACGAGATGGACACGCGCCGCAGAAACACGGTTGATCGATTGGATGGTGCGCGAAATTTCACCCTCCAGTGCCCGCAGTTGGTTGACGTTCTGCACGAAGCTGGTTGCGCCTAGCGTGGAGGAGTTATCGAAGATCTCATAACCGACCGTGCCGCCTGATGGCAGGCCTTGCTCGGCCATCTCCATGCGCAGGCGTAGCACGCGCTCTTGCGGAACCAGGATTGTGGTGCCGTCGTTGCGAAGCTCATAGTTGACGCCGGTGCTATCAAGCTGACGGATAACTTCTGAGGAATCCTCGAACGTCATCTCGGTGAACAGTGGCACCATCACCGGTGCGGTGACACGCATCGTGATGAACGCAAAAAAGCCGATGAGCAAAGCGGCGACGATGCCCATCGCTCCTAAACGTGCAGGACCCAAGTTTTGAAAGAATGCAACCATGAATGCCCACTAGCCCAGCTGGATCGCTCACTCTGCGCACAGATCAGTGCGCGGAAAAGCCGATAGGCAAGAATTGCCCGGTAGATGGTAAACAGGACGTTAACTCTTGGGCGTTGGTGTTGTTTCAGAGTGAAAAAAGAGTGCAAACGCAAAAAGCCGGCCCCTGGGAATGACCCTGGACCGGCTGTTTGGTCTTCATAATTCGGTTGAGGACAACGCGGCGCGGATAGGCCCCGTTCCCGATGAACCGGTTGGGCTTTACGCCCGGTACTGCTGGATGCGCGTTGTTCGAAGTCCTGCAAGGCCATGTTGATCAATCGACATTTGCCAAGACAGGAATTCTTCCACCGTCAGACGATAGCGCTCACACGCTTCCTCCAACGACAGCAAACCACCGCGAACGGCGGCAACAACCTCTGCCTTTCGGCGGATGACCCACCGACGGGTTGAGGTTGGCGGTAAATCCGCAATGGTCAGGGGGCTACCGTCTGGCCCAATGACATATTTAACGCGCGGACGCTTGAACTCGGTCATCGTACTCTCACTAAAACACTCGATAACGCTTAAGTGAGATTAGAGGACGGTCCTTAAAAACACCCTAAGGGGCTGCTCATGCTTTGTTAGGACTTTGGGGCGGCGGTGTGACATGGTTAATGGCACATGAAGTGTGTTTGGTGCCGGCTTCCATGCCTTTGAAAACGTGAGAAAAATTCACGTAATACAGCAGTGCCCACGCACCATGTTTGGCGGTGGGCACTCTAATCAGCAAACAAAAAGCGCTGGCAAACCTGCTAGGATGGAGCGTTGATTTCCATGACGGAACTCAGATTGGCTCGCACTTCACCAATCTGCAGGACCGGCTCGCTTCCGGTAAAGTCAACGCCAGTCACTTTGCCAGTTACAGCCGCATAGACGTTGACCGACTGGCCATCACTGGTGTTGCCAATGACGCGGATGGAATAGATGCCATCAGGCGCGTCGGTGCCGTCATTGGTCTTGCCATCCCAGGTGAATGTGCTTTCGCCGCGGGCAACCTCGTGTTTGGTGGTGAACATCTCGTTGCCGTTGACATCGTAGATGGTGACCGTGGAATCTGGAGCGGCGGCGCCAGCGACCAGTTCCCACGAGGCTTGGCCGTCCGCTAAGTTTGTAGTCACACCTGCGACCGTTACCGTTGAGCCCAAATAGCTGACCGCCGCGTTGACGGACTGTGCCTCGGTCGAGGTAATGAGGTTCTCTAGGTAGGAGTTGGTTTGAATTTGCTGTTCAACGCCTGAGAACTGAACCAGTTGTTGCGTGAACTGATTGGTGTCCATCGGTTCCAACGGGTCTTGATTGCGTAGCTGTGTGGTCAGCAATTGCAGAAAGGTATCGAAATCATCGGCCAGCATCTGCTGATCGCGCTGGGCATTGGCTTGCTGCGCTGAGGCGCTGGATGCGGCGGCAAGTTGATCAAGTGTCGACATGGGTGGGGGTTCCTTTGACGCGGCTACTAAATGCGAACATCCAAATGGCCGGTGACGTAAAGCTGTTGGCGTATGGCTTCAGGCGAGGCGATATCCTCAGCCGAAAGCTGCTCGTCTGCGCCTAGCGTGCTGCTATCGCCTGCACCGGACTCAGCGGATTGATCATCGGCGTTGGCGCTCTGCTGATCTTGGGCGAAGCCATCGGCTGCATCCTGAGCAAGTTCAAACGTGACGGATCCCGGCTCGGTCTTAAGGCCAGCCTGTTGCAACGCACGCTCAAGACTGCGGGCATCGGTGGCCAGCATGTCCAGGGTTTCAGCGCGCTCGACAATCATGTGTGTACGGGTCTGGCCGCTGGCATCCATTTCCAAGCGCACATTCAATCGGCCCAGTTCCGGTGGATCGAGGCGGATGTCGAACTGGGTTTTGCCGTTCATCGCCTGACGGTTGATTTCAACGGCAAGCGCGGTCACTGGCACGGCTTGCCCCGTTGCGGCCTGCGGTACTGCCGTCATCGCAGCCTGCGCGCCTGTGGCCACAGTTTGGCCGGTTGTTATGGTTGGCGCGTTGGTGCCGCCCGGCTCAAGCGATGCGCTGGTCTTAGCCATGGCTTGGGTCACAAGCGCATCAAGACTTTCAGCATCCATGGAGCTGCTGGCCATCGTGTTGCTGGTCATGGCTGCGTCAGTCATGGCCGCTTCAGTCATGGCGTCAGCAAAGCTCGTCTGTGCGCCTTGCATCTGTGTGGTCTGGCCTGTTGGGTTGGGGTTGGCGCCCATCAAAACGCCATCAACGTTTGCATCGTGCGCGCCAGCGAGGGCCTGTTGGCTGGTTTGGCCAGCCAGCTTGTTCAAAAGACCAGCGCTTTGTGCGATAGGGCCTTCGACGGGCCCAGAGGCCTGGGCGAACCAGCGGCCCAGCGCACCGGGGTCTGCCTGACCTGTGGCCTGCGGTGGTACGAGCGGCATCGTCTCGCCGGAAAGTGCAGTGACAGTGATTTCATCGCGCACACCATCTGTGTTGGCGATTAGCGATGGGTCAACCAGGGCGGCGACGGCATCGTCTGTGTTGTCAGTGTTGGTCGACTCATCGCTATCAACCGGCACGCTTGCCTGATCATCGTCCCGCGGGCTGTCGCTTGATGCAGCCCGTTCATCGGCCACCGCGGTCTCTGTCTCACCGGTGTCTGTCGCTGCAGAGGCTTCTGATGTGTCTGGACGCTCTTTGGTTTCGGCAGGTTCGCGCGTTGATGAGCGTTTGGCGTCAGCGCGTTCATTGTCCAAACGATCAGAGAAGCGCGGTGCATCATCTTGCGCATCACTACGGGCTCTGGGGGCAGGGCGCTCGGCAGTCGCAGGTGGTGCGATGGGTGCTAGAAGGTCTGGCAAGGTGGACACGAGGCTTGCTCTCATTTGCATCATTGACGTGCGCGAGGTGTATCAAGTGCCGTGCCAAATTGAAAAACGTCGATATTTCAATGCCATGGTGCTGCTGACCGTCGAAAGACCTAGTTCGATGCGGCAAGGTTTGCCGGGTTGGCGGCGCATCTTGCCGGGCAGGGCGCATTGGATTAGGACTGCACACCTCATCTCAGGCTCTTGACCCCTGCTGCATGAAGGCAAAACGATGGATCTTTTTCTGCCCGGCAACCCGGAGCCGGCAGCCACACGCATTGTTGTGGCGATGTCCGGGGGCGTTGACTCATCTGTAACGGCTGGCCTTGTGAAAGAGGCTGGCTATGATGCAGTGGGAATAACCCTACAGCTTTACGATCATGGCGAGGCCATGCACCGCAAAGGTGCGTGCTGTGCTGGCCAGGATATTCACGATGCGCGCAATGTGGCCGATACGCTCGGCATGCCGCACTACGTGCTCGACTATGAAAGCCGCTTCAAAGAGCAGGTGATTGATACGTTCGCCGATAGCTATCTGGCAGGCGAGACGCCGATCCCATGCGTGTCCTGCAATCAAAGCGTGAAATTTGTCGATCTGCTGAAAACTGCGCGTGAATTGGGCGCAGCTGCGCTTGTGACGGGGCACTATTCCCATACGCGTTTGGATGAGGCGACTGGCCATATGGCGATGTATCGCCCGGCGGACCTTGATCGTGACCAGAGCTATTTTTTGTTTGCGACCACGCAGGAGCAGCTTGATTTCGTGCGTTTCCCGCTGGGGCATCTGACAAAGGCCGAAACGCGTGCTCACGCAGAGCGCATGGGCCTGGAGATTGCCGCTAAACCTGACAGCCAGGACATTTGTTTTGTGCCGAATGGCTCGTACGCTGACATCATTGCCAAGCTGCGGCCGGAAGCCGCCGAGCCAGGCGACATCGTTGATGTGCAGGGCGCGGTGTTGGGTCGGCACGATGGCATCATTCATTACACTGTTGGCCAGCGACGTGGCCTGGGTATTGCCGCCAGTGAGCCGCTTTACGTGGTGAAAATCGATGCGTCTGCCAAACAGGTGATCGTCGGTCCGCGCGAGGCGTTGGGTGTCTCTCGCGTTGCTTTGCGCGACTTCAACTGGATTGGAGATTCTGGTGCAAACCTTTCCAACGGGGTTCCGGTGGCAGCGCGGGTCCGCTCCACGCGGCCGCCGAAACCGGCCAGCGTGGTTGTGCGTGATGGCCATGCCTACGTTGATCTGATTGAAGGCGAAACGGGCGTCGCACCGGGCCAGGCTTGCGTGCTCTACGAGCATGATGGTCCAGGCGCGCGCGTGTTGGGTGGTGGGTTTATTGCGCGCGCCGTCAATGCCTTTGAAAAGTATGCTGCGTAAGGGCAGGTATTGTGCGTCTCTGGCCCCCGAACTCGGTTGACAGGGGGGTGGAGCGCCCCCTATACGGCCTTCCTGCAAAGGGTGTTGCCCACCTTGGACCCATTTTGGGGCGGAGTAGCTCAGCTGGTTAGAGCAGCGGAATCATAATCCGCGTGTCGGGAGTTCAAGTCTCTCCTCCGCTACCATTTTTCTCTATATATTACAGATATTTATGCCTTGCATCGTGCGAGAGCGTTTGCGCGTGGAGCGCCCGGGGTTGCATTCTGGGTGACAAATGCGTGCGCTTGAATGCTACGGGGTGGGTTGGGGCGAAACAGCGTTGGATTAGCACTTTGGGCGGGAAGCGGTGGTTGGAAGCTTCAGCATTTGAAGCCTGCTCCATCCATACAGTGGACGTTTCAATTTCGCTAGTTAACCGCCTAGGTCTTTCGCTCAGTGACCGTATGAATTAGTGGCCGTGGATGCACAGTGGGCAGATAGGCGATCCCTGCCATAATGCTCCAAACGCTACCTTAGATGACCGCCGCAGCTTGCCCTGCATATACGGTTTCGACGCTTGAGCACCCCATTGCACCCTAGAACCTAGACTGCACGGTTGTTACTTCATATTGGAAAACAGCAGTCGATCATGGTTGATTTGCTATACTGACTAAATGACCCAAGACAGATTCGAATGGAACGCAAACGATCTCCAAAAAATCAGGGATGACCTAACCGAACTTGATCGCAATTCGTTGAGTGATAGAGCGGAGCGCTATCAGTTTATTCAGCGACAGTTCGGTCCGCCTACTAGCATGCTGCTTTTGGGCGGCAGCCAAGCCCTTATGGCCCTTAACGAAATGCAGGGTTCTTACATTTGGGGCAATTTCCTGTCGGTCATACTGAATGCCCATATCTTCGTTGAACAATCATTGGCTGGCCCATTGATAATTTCTGGGGAGGATCATGCAGCTGAAGGAGGACTCGCGGCCATTTTGGCGAAGTGTATCGAGCATGGGAGCCTGGACGATAAAATAGCCGCTAGGATCGATGAGCTTCGGCGAATGCGGATAGCTTACTTCCACGCTCATTCGGGGTTGAAAGAACGCAGCTATATGGGGCGACTGATCTCGAAGGATTTTCCAACCGAATTCGAGATGATCCAAGAAGACGCCCGAGACGCTATTACGATTGTTGTTGATCTGCTGAGATATGAGAATCCTGACCACCGCCCTGGGGTTTTCGGTGACGAGCTCGGCAATTAGCTGGCACTTCAGCTGCTAATCTGCTAACATTCTCTGATGGAATTCGTGGAGTTTCTGACCACCGTACTGAATTTAATTTTGGCCCTGGCGGCCCTCTATTCAAAAAAGAAGCTTAGTGTCGTAGAGTCCGCGTCAATAAGAGTTGCGGATTTCAGAATATGAATTTCCTTCTATCGCATTTTATCCAGCCACCATCGTCTACAGGTGCGAAGAGGGGCAATCTATCGATGGCTGACATAGGGGTGGAGGGGCTGATGTGTTGCCATTTGCCGCCAACAACGCCTTTCAAATCCCAGTCGACATTGGCGTAGTGTCGAATTGCTTCATCTGAAACCGGGCGTTTTGATATCAGCCAAATTTCATCCGTCTTCAGTGCACTACCAATCGCTATCCCGCAGTGTTCACCAACTCTAGTCGTTGAATGACAAGCGTCATTCCCCATGAGTATCGTTAGGTCATTGGATTGCGGATAACCGCTCATGTATCCGGCTTCTATTGCGTGCACCAAATACCAGCGAGCAAGGAGCCCAGCCGGCATGTCTAGCTGATTGGGTTCGGTGTTTGGATAAACTCGCACGCAGTTTATTTCGTCAAAGTGCTCCAGGACGGTTCGATTAAAGGATCTGATCTGAGACCCGACTCTCCTCCAGCTATTTGGAGAATTCGTCGGTTTGTTTTT
>JBKAGZ010000005.1:0-175212 GCA_046290645.1 Hyphomicrobiales bacterium | reverse complement strand
TCCAGTTGTCGATCCAGTTCACCGACCACATCATCAAGTCGCTCAATATTGGCTTCAGCAGCCTTCAGGCGCAGTTCTGCCTCATGGCGACGCGTGTGCAGGCCAGAAATGCCAGCGGCCTCTTCCAGAAGCGCACGGCGCTGCACTGGTTTAGCGGAGATGATCTCGCCAATCTGACCTTGACGCACCATAGAAGGCGAACGCGCGCCAGACGCGGCATCGGCAAACATCAGTTGGACATCACGAGCACGGGCTTCGCGACCGTTCACACGGTAGTTAGAGCCCTTCTGACGCTCGATCTTGCGCGAGACTTCCAGGTTCTCATGTTCGTTGAAAGCCGCAGGCGCACGGCGCATGGCATTGTCGAGAAACAGCTTCACTTCAGCGCTGTTGCGTGCTGGACGTTTGCCAGAGCCGGAGAAGATGACCTCCTCCATGCCGCTGGCACGCATCGCTTTGTACGAGCTTTCGCCCATCACCCATCGCATCGCCTCGACAAGATTGGACTTGCCGCAACCATTGGGGCCGACAACGCCGGTCAACCCGTCTTCAATGATCAGGTCAGTGGGCTCAACAAAGGTTTTGAACCCGGCAATGCGCAGTTTGGTGAACTTCATGGGCGGACGCCGCCCTGCGATAAGCGCGCCCGCCGCCGTGTGGTGGCAAGGCGCAGCACACCGCTAGCTGATGAGCGGGTCGATGATCTCGGCGTATTCTTCTGGACTACGGGCACCGGGGAATCTCGTACCATTGATAAAGATCGTTGGTGTGGAGGCAACGCCAAATTCTTCTGCGCCACGTTCTGCACCAGCGACTATAGCCGTTTCCAGATCACGATTCGTCAAGCAGGCATTGAAGGTCTCTTGGGTATAACCGGCCTGTGCAACGATAGAAAACAGTGCATCGGCGGGGTTTGCCGCTGTTGCCCACTCGCGTTGGCGCTCAAAAAGGATGTCGACAACATCATGATAGAGCGCATCGTCAGCACAGCGCGCAAGCATGGAAGCCGCCCTGGCGCGGGCATCCAGCGGGAACTCACGGAAGATGTAATAGACATTACCGGCGTCGATATAGTCGGTCTTGATCGATGGCAGCGAAGCCGTGTGGAAGCGCGCGCAGTGTGGGCATGTCATTGAGGAGTAATCGACCATCACCACCGGAGCGTCGGGGTCACCAAGGCCGATATCGGGCAAGCCATCGGTTGCTGTCATCAGCGCATCCAGATCAACAGAACCATCCCCGCCTGATGGCGCGCTGCGGCTGGCGCCGCCAGCCGATCCATCTGCGCTGTCGTTACAAGCAGTCAGGACGCCGCCAGCCATTGTGAGGAGCGCGGAGTTTTTGAGAAGCGTGCGGCGGTCGGTTTTGAGGCGATTGATCATCTTGGGGCCTTTGTGCGGAAGGTCGGTTGTTCTGGCTCATACGGCGTTAGACCGCAGTGCGACAAGTCGTGATCCGCCGTGACAGCTATCCATGGCCAAAAAGGGGCATCACAAATGCATGCATGATGACGTCACGAACGGCGTTTGCGGTCGGCGGCGATGATTGAGGCACCAAGCTCCTGCAGAGCGGCGCGCAGAGCTGGTTCATCCACCTCAGCCGTTGCATCACGCGCAGCACTTTGCGCCTCGACGGATGGTGGCCCAGGTGTCTGCACCGGATTGGGCGACGCAGTGGCGACCAGCCCGGCTTTGGCGATCACACGCAATTTACTTACTGCCTGGTAGCCGAAAAAGCTGTTGATGCGTTCCAGGATCAGTGCCTGTCCATAATCCAGATCGATTTGAATAGACGGATCAGCCCGTACTTCCAGCACAGCGCCATCATCGCCCGCTTTTTTGTGGCGTGAACGCGACTTGGGCTGCGCCTTCATCTGTATTGGCATGCACAGGCCCGCCAAGCGCTCGCCCACAATCTCTGGCCAAGCTGCCAACAAAGCTGGCGAGACAAACTGTTGGCCGCGCTGACCCTGTTGCAGTGGCTGCAAAAGGGCATCCACTTCTACGCCGATCGCCTTGGCGCTGGTGGGCATCGCGGCCTTGGTGCTGACCTGATGACCAAGCAGTTGACCGCGGACCTTTGGCGCTGCGGTTGGGCGTGCCCCTTTCATCTTCACTCTTTCATCTTTGCGCAATCCCTGCTAGCGCCGGGGCCTTCCTGACAAGACTTCCCCACGACCACTGCTGGAGCGATGCCCTCGTGTACGAGCTGATTATCTTTGACTGTGACGGTGTTCTGATCAACTCAGAAATGATTGCAGCGCGCGTGGAAGCCGCCGCTTACAAGCGCGAAGGCTTTGAAATGGAGCCGCTGGGCTTTGCCGAACACTTTGCCGGCATGACCCATCATGCGATCCAAGAAACAATCGAAGAAGAGCTAGAACGCAAGCTCGATAAGGACTTCCAGGACAAGCTTTCAGAGGCCTTTCTAGAACTTGCCGACGCTGAGATGACGGCCGTGCCCGGCGTGGAAGACATGCTGGACATGGTCGAAGGTCCGCGCTGCATTTGTTCGAACTCAGCCTCAGATTATTTGCAACGTTATCTGAGCGACGTTGGGCTGTACGAACGCTTCGCACCGCACATCTTTTCTGCTGGCGAGGTTGGCAACAAAGCATCCAAGCCAGACCCGAATGTGTTTCAGGCCGCTGCGCAGACCTTTGGGGTCGACCCCAAAGCCTGCCTGGTGGTGGAAGACTCCACCTCCGGCGTGAAAGCTGCTGTGGCAGCAGGCATGACGGTAATTGGCTTTGTTGGCGGTGACCATAGCTGGCCAGGCCATGCCGAAGCACTGATGCAGGTTGGAGCGCTGACCACCGTCAACCGCCACGCTGATCTGGCAGAAACCATTCAGGCGCTGGCCGCCTGGGAGGGTGAAGCGCTTTAAAAGCGCTTTCTAGCTTTCACCTTCATCGAATCCGATAATCACCTGATAGTCGGCTTGGCGCTGCGGCGCCGGCACAAAGAACGCGCGGTTGACCAAAGTAAACGTTGCCGAAACTTCCGTTGGCTCGATGATCGCCTGAGTGCGCACCACTTCGCTGGAAATGACCTCATCGGTGATCGTGTTGAACACGACGATGCGGATAGGTAGATCAAGCGTCGCAGGGGCGCCTTGCGGCCCAATGATGGAGCGCCCAGCAATCCCAATGGTCAGGCCAAACTGGCCAGCGCCTGGCGTGCATTCCACAACAGTCTGCAAAATCTGGCTTTGGTAGCGCACATTGCTTGGTGTGCGCTCCTCACCAGCGTAAAGCCGCAAGGTTTCGGTGCCATCACGCACCACGATGGACGGGCAAAGCTGGTCGGCACGAAGCTGCTCCACCGGAACACCACCGAAGCTGGTGGCCGTTGTCGGCCGCACTTGCGCGGATTGGTTGCCGCCGCCCATCAGGCCAGTCAGGCTGTCCATGCCGCCACCGCAGGCAGAAAGCGCAAAAGCAAGGCCCAGCGCAGACGCGCCGCGCAAGACAATTCGATTGGATTTGGTCAAAAAACGCATCACGCCATCACCACAATAGTCACCACAAGCCGCAATCGTTACGCGTGGTTGCGGCTGTTTAGCAAGTTGCACTCGCCTTGGCGAGGGGATAGCTGTGGAGCCTTTCTGAACGCTGAGCCCATGGTGAACGCCCGCGCATGAACGCTCCTAACGACTTCGCCCCGATAACGCCGGATGCCATCAAGCATCATTGGTCGCTGCGTCTTTTGCCCGGCTGGGCGCGTCCCTATGGGCGGTTAATGCGGCTGGAACGCCCGGTTGGCTGGCAGTTGTTGCTATGGCCGTGCGTGTTTTCGTCACTTCTGGCGTCCATCGCGCTGCAAAGTCCCGTGCAATGGGTTCATCTGATCCTTTTCACGCTAGGCGCCATCATCATGCGCGGGGCAGGCTGCACGGTAAACGACATTGCTGACCAGGATATCGATGCAAAAGTTGGCCGCACGGCCGAGCGGCCAATACCTTCTGGCGAAGTAAGTGCGCGCAACGCGGCACTATTCTTGGTCGCGCTGCTGGCCGTTGGTTTCCTGATCCTCATCACATTCAACCTGTTCACGATTGGTGTCGGTATCGCATCGCTTGTGCTGGTTGCGTTCTATCCGTTCGCAAAGCGTATCACGAATTGGCCTCAAGCCGTTCTCGGCTTGGTGTTCGCTTGGGGTGCGCTGGTCGGTTGGACAGCGCAGACGCAGAGCCTGGATCTGCCGATGGCAGCGCTTTACCTCGCCTGCGTCATTTGGATCATCGGCTACGATACGATCTACGCGTTTCAAGATTTGGAAGATGATGCGCTGGCAGGTGTCGGATCATCCGCGCAAGCGCTGGGCGACAAGGCACCGCCGTTCATCGCGATATGCTACGCGCTGACCGTCTTTTTGATCGGCTATGCCATGGTGGCTGTTGGCGCTGGGTTTGCGGCCTTGATCGGCCTTGGCCTCGCCGGGGCACAGATGGCGTGGCAGGTGATCACGCTTGATCTCACAGACAAGCAGGGCTGCCTGGTACGCTTCAAATCCAACACGCTGGCAGGTGCACTGATCTCACTTGGATTGCTTTTGGACGCGATGCTTTAGCGGCGACCGCGACGCTTGGAGAAGCGTGGACGGCGACGCGTTAGCGTGTTGGTGCGGCGCGGCTGAGTGGAACGCAAAACAACTGCACCCAACATCGCGCGCACCACGCTATCCTCTCCGTGGGATTCACTGAGAAGCAGCGGAACCGACAATTTGTCTGCCCATGCCCGCCAAACCGCCACCGCATCATCCAGTGGCAAATCATCCTCAAGCGTAATCGCATAGGCCGGATCATCGTGGCGCAGCACAACGCTGACCGTTGTGTCGTCGCCCGAAATGGTGAGCTGCGCGGCCACCCCGTTGTAGGCGTTCAATGCGATACGTTGGAGGATCATCGCCGCCCCGAGCCGTGCGGTGACCACGACACTGCGGTCGCTCATATCCAAACGACCGCGCTGCGGCATGGAGGAGCGGAACGCAACCGCATCGCGACAGCCATCGACCCGAAGGTCGGGAGCAAAATCAAAGGGGGCACCATCAGAACGGATGGTCTGCCCGTTGGCCGAGCGGTTTGTCCTTACCGTCATGATGATGCCTTTCGCCTTCCTGTTGGCCTGGAGTCCAGGCCGCAAACTGATGTCGACGGTTGCTCCGTCTGACCGCCCCAATGGGCTGCCCGTTTTTGGGCTATGGCGAAGGTATAGCGCAGCGCTGTTGGAGCGAGCTTAAGTAACGAGGTAAAAAAAGTGTGCGTTGCGAAAGGGTTAGCGAATGGCAAACAGGTTCGCCCCAATTCACCTTGATTGGGAACGGTGATCGGCTACATCACTGCTACAGTCTTTTCTCCAATCAAGCGCACCTATGACCGAAGCCTCAACCGACCAAACCTTGCCGCCAATCAGCCTTATCTGCGATGCGGCCCGCGAAGCCGGTGAGATAGCGCTGCGCTATTACGGCAAAAGCCCGAAAACCTGGATGAAGCCCGGCAACTCGCCAGTGACGGAGGCAGACCTCGCCATTGATACGATGCTGCACACAGAGCTGCGGCATGCCTTTCCCAACTTTGGCTGGCTATCGGAAGAAATCGAGGATGATGGCTCACGCCTCTCAGGGGCTCCAACGTTCATCGTCGATCCCATTGATGGGACACGTGGCTTTATGGCTGGCAGTGATGATTGGGCGGTGTCCATCGCGTTGGTCCATCAGGGCGAACCGGTTCAAGGTGTTTTGTTCAACCCTGCACTTGGCGAGTTGATGGTGGCCGAAGCAGGCAAGGGCGCCCGACTTGAAGAAGCCAAGGGTGAGACCTTGCTCCTCGCGCCAACCGGCAAGGATACTCTTGATGATGCGTTACTGGCCTTTCCAGGGCCAAGCAAAGCCTCGCATGCGTTTCGTAAGCATCCAAAAATAGCCTCACTGGCTTTGCGCATCGCGCAGGTGGGCCAAGGAAAGTTGGATGGTTGCGTCGCCAGCCCAAACGCCAAGCATTGGGACATTGCTGCCGCTGATATCATCGTGCGCGAGGCGGGTCTAAGCCTCTTGCATGCGGATGGTGCCACCCCAAATTATGACGGCGCATCGATCACCCATCCAGCCCTTTTATGCGGCACGCGGGCCATGTGCGATGCGCTGCAGTCCATGTTGCCGCGCTAGCATATTGATGGTGTTGCTTGGCAGCCCTTGCTTGACGGGGCAGTGCGGTCAGGTATGAACGCGTCATTCCCTCAACTTCCTAGGATAAAGGATTAGGCGCGATGAGCGGCACACCCGAGGAACCCAAGCCACAATTGCTGCATCTGGTGTTCGGTGGCGAGGTTGAGTCGCCTGACTCGCACAGCTTTATCGATGTGGACAATTTGGACATTGTTGGCATCTATCCAAGCAATGCTGAAGCCGAAGCAGCTTGGCGCGGCAAGGCGCAGGCAACCGTTGATAACGCCAACATGCGCTATTTCGTGGTGCACATGCACCGCTTGTTGGAACCCGGTGACAACGACCCTGAAGCGTAGGGCGATCGCGCGGCCTGAAAGCCCCTTATGAGTGCGCCTTGGTATAAGCGGCTTGGCCGCAATGGTTTTGTCCAATTGATGGCTGGCAACGCGTTGGCTGGCTATTTGTGGCTGGTCGACCGCACAACCCGTAAGACCAACACCGATCTTGGCCACAAGCGGGCTGACATCGCGGGTCATTTGCCGGCGATTTTCACCTTCTGGCACGGCGAGCATTTTATGGGCGCGATGGCGGTTCAAAAGGCCTGGAACATGCATGTTATGATTTCGCGCAGTTCCGATGGAGCGATGAACGCTATTGCTGCCGAAAAGCTTGGCCTTCACGTCGTTCGTGGGTCGGGCGATCCGAAAAAGCGCGGCAAACAAAAAGGTGGGGCACAGGCTTTTTTGCGATTTGTCAGTATCCTTGCTGAGGGCGGTAGCGTGTCACTGACGGCCGATGTGCCTAAGGTCGCGCGGCAAGTTTCGCCAGGGCTGATAAAGCTTGCCCGCAAAAGTGGTCGGCCCATCGTGCCTGCCATGTATCTCACCCACCCGCACATCACCCTTTCCAGCTGGGATCGCGCCGCCATTGCCCTGCCCTTCACCAAAGGGGCTGTGGGCACCGGAATGCCTATTTACGTCAATGGTGATGAGCGCGACGATGCCTATTGGTGCGCGCTTGTGAAGGAGCGGCTCAATGCGCTGGAAGCGCACAGCTACGCGCAAATTGGCGGCCGGTCGGCCTTTTCTACCGCCGCGGAGCCAAGTGGGCTTTCCCATGGCTGATGTGCTCTCTGAAAGCCTTCTTGCCAGCTACCGCATTGCTGGCACGCTGATCTCACCGCTGGCTGGATCGCTGATCTTGGCGCGTGCGCGCAAAGGCAAAGAGGATTTGCCGCGTCGCAAAGAGCGCTTTGGCTATGCTGGATCGCGCAAGCCCAATGGCTCATTGATTTGGGTGCACGCGGCCAGCGTTGGTGAGACGATTGCTATTCTGCCGCTGATCAAGCGTATCGAAGAGACCGGCTCGTATGTCGTTCTGACAACCGGAACGGTGACGTCTGCGCAACTGGCGGCCAAGCAAATTGGCCCACGCACACTGCACCAATATGCACCTTTGGACCTGGCGCCATTCGTCAATCGGTTCCTCAACACATGGAAACCGCAGCTTGCGATTTTTGTTGAATCTGAACTCTGGCCAGCCACGTTTCATGCACTGGCCAAGCGCAACATTCCCCATGTGCTGGTCAATGCGCGCATGTCGGAGCGTTCGTTCTTCCGCTGGAGGCGGGCAAGCGGGCTGATTGGTGCGATGCTGTCCAACGTCACGCTGTGTCTGGCTCAAACGGTCGATGACGCTGAACGCTACCGGGTGCTTGGTGCGCCGCGCGTGCGGGTAACAGGCAATCTGAAGTTCGACACGCCCGCTCCGGCCGACAATCCAGCGCAACTGAAACTGCTGGAGCAGACCTTGCGAGGGCGCAAAGTCTGGTTGGCCTCCTCCACACACCCTGGCGAAGAAGCGATCGCGCTGCGGGTCCATAAAGCCCTCAAGCACCACTTGCCTGATTTGCTGACGATCATCGTACCGCGCCATCCAGACCGTGGCCGTGAGGTTGCAGGGCTTGCCCAGTCGGAAAACCTAACCCACACGCTGCGCAGCGAAGGCCATCTGCCGAAAGCTGATACTGACATTTACATCGCCGACACCATCGGTGAGATGGGCCTGCATTACCGCCTTGCGCCGGTATCTTTCATTGGCGGATCGCTGATACGCCATGGCGGGCAGAACCCGATTGAGCCTGCCAAGCTGCGCACGGCCATTTTGCATGGGCCAGACGTGCACAATTTTCCTGAAATCTACACCGCGCTGAATTCCTCTGATGCGACCATTGAGGTCGACAGCGCTGAAATGTTGGCGCGCAATGTTGGGCGACTGTTGGTGAATGAGCGCGAACGCGAGAAGCTTTGCAACCAAGCAACCAAGGCCATACAAGAGTTTGAGGGCGCATTGAGTGCGACAATGGACGCGATTGAGCCGCTTCTTACCGCCTTTTCGGTATCCGCCGCGTTGGAGCAAGCGCGTCGATGAGCCTTACCCCACCGCCCTATTGGTGGCCTAACCCAGGCAAACCGCAAGGTTTTGGCGCGACGCTGAAAAAACTGGCGCTGGTGCCTGCATCCTTCATCTATGGACGTGTGGTTGCTAGGCGGATGGCGCAAGAAGGCGCGCCAGGCGCTTTGCCCGTGGTGTGCATCGGCAACTTGGTGGCGGGTGGCGCTGGCAAAACACCAACGTCGCTGGCCGTTTACGATGTGCTTGAGGATCTTGGGCTGACACCGGCTTTCGTGACGCGCGGCTATGGCGGATCGTTGGCGACCACAAGTTTTCGCGTCGATCCAGACCGTCACTTGGCCGATGAAGTGGGCGATGAGCCGCTGCTGCTCGCCCGGCGTGGCGAAACGTTTGTCGGGCCAGACCGTCTAACCTCCATCGCCAGCGCTGCTGAGATTGGCGCGACCTGCACGATTTTCGACGATGGCTTGCAGAACCCTGCGATCGTCAAGAACCTCACCATAGCCGTTGTTGATGGGCGCATGGGTGTTGGCAATGGCTTGTCTCATCCAGCTGGCCCCTTGCGCGCGCCAGTGGCAGCGCAGCTGCCCCATGTTGATTTCATCATTGTGATTGGCAAAGGAATGGGTGCGCATGGCGTCGTGCGGCAGGCGGCCAAGCGGGGCAAGCCGGTGCTATCTGCCACCCTTGAGATGGACATACCTGAGCACCTGTTTGGCCAACAAATCTATGCCTTTTGCGGCATCGGCCATCCGCCGAAATTCTTTGATCGGCTGAAAGAGGCTGGCCTGAACGTGGTGAAAGAAAAGGCCTATCCAGACCATCACGCCTACACCACTGAAGACGCACGCGAGCTGGTCAACATAGCCAAAGAACGTGGTGCCGTGCTTGTGACCACCGAGAAAGATGGCATGCGGTTTCAGGGGCATTCGGGATCGCTGCGCGATTTGGACAATGCGACAACGCAAATCCCTGCCAAGCTGGTATTTGAAGACCCTGGCTATCTTCGCTCGTTGTTGCGCAATGCCATTCGGCAATGGCGCCGTGACATGGTGCTGGTGGAATTCGACTAGGCTTTTTGCTGGTGCACTTTTCGAGCGGAAAACCGCTCACCCCCGCAACAGGATTTTCCTAAAAGTATTTTAGGACGCTTTGAGCGAACGACGCTCTGCTTCAAGTGAAGCAGCGGCATCTTTGTAGGCTTCCTGGCGGGCAACCGACCAATATTTCAGGTCCGTCAGCGCAATACGCTCAAACGTCACCGCACACACCACATAATCACCCGGTCGCAGCACATGATACTCCGGTGTATCATAACGGATAAGCGCTTCGCGGTCGTTGCTGGAAAACACCATAGTGTCAGTCCTTGGTGGGCTGTTTGGTTTGGGCCTGTTCTCTCTTGCCTGCAAAGAAAGTCTTCAGCAAGGCTTCGGCCTCGCTGGCCGCGATGCCATCATACACGTCGGGCGCGTGATGACATGTGGGCTGGCCAAAGAAATGCGGGCCATTGACCACCGCACCCATTTTGGGATCAGCCGCACCAAAATAAACCCGCCGGATACGCGCATGGCTAATGGCAGCCGCACACATGGCGCATGGTTCAAGCGTTACATAGAGATCAGCACCAGTAAGCCGCTCCTGGCCAAGTGTCTGGGCTGCTTCGCGGATGACCAGCATTTCAGCGTGTGCGGTTGGATCAAGAAGTTGCCGAGTGCGGTTGCCATCAGCGGCGATGATCTGGCCATCCATCACCAGCACGGCACCCACGGGCACCTCATCGCGGCGGGCAGCTTGGCGCGCTTCATCAAGCGCGATGTCCATGTATCGGGGCGTAGAGTTGGAGGTGTTTGCCATCTTCAGGGCTTGCCATATCCCAGCGCGCATCGTCAAAGGATCAACATGGCAAACCAAGATCAATCAGACGATAAACCAAAAGGCGAGCGGATCGCCAAAGTGATAGCACGCTCAGGCCTTTGCTCGCGCCGTGATGCCGAACGCTGGATTGCCGATGGCAGAGTGAAGCTGAACGGCAAGCTGCTAACAACACCGGCTGTGACGTTGACCGACAAAGACACAATTGAGGTGGATGGCGCGCCGCTGCCCGAAGCTGAGCGCACGCGCCTTTGGCTCTATCACAAGGATAAGGGCGTCATCACCGCCGCGCGCGACCCTGAAGGACGCAAGGTGCTGCGCGATGTGCTGCCCAAAGAGCTGAAAACAGTTCACCCGGTGGGGCGACTTGATTTCAACACTGAAGGGCTTTTGCTGCTCACCAATGATGGCGGCTTAAAACGCTTGTTGGAGTTGCCCTCCACCGGGTGGCTTCGCCGCTACCGGGTGCGCGCCTTTGGAGAGGCACCCGAACCGCTGCTCAACAAAGCGCGCAAGGGCATGGAAATTGAGGGCGTGCAGTATGGACCGATGGAGATCGTGGTTGAGCGCCAGAAGGGCGACAACCAATGGCTGACCGTTGGCTTGCGCGAGGGCAAAAACCGCGAAGTGAAGGTGGTCCTTGGTGCGCTAGGTCTTCAGGTGAACCGGCTGATCCGCATCTCCTATGGACCGTTCCAGCTTGGCGAACTTGAAACGGGTGCGGTGCAGGAGATTCGCAGCCGTGTGTTGCGCGATCAGCTTTCCGGCAAGATTTTCAAAGATGCAGGGATCGACTTTGACGGCCCGATGCGCACGCCTGTCGTTGGGCGCGACACGCCAGCACGGCCCGACAAACCAGCAAAAACCGGTCGTGGAGGCTCAGGCAACGCACCGCTTCGCAAGGGGCGCACCGGGTCCTCACCTGATGGCGCTAAGCGCGGCAAGCCTGGTTTTGTCTCGCGACCAGGTGCCGCAAGAAAAGCGGGTGCCAAGCGGGGCCCAGGTGGCCGTGGCCCGCAGAAAACACGCGGCAGGTAGGCATGCGCATTGTCGGAGGCGCCTTCAAAGGTCGCGCGCTGAAAGCACCATCCAACCAAACCGTTCGGCCCACGAGCGACCGAGCGCGCGAGGCGCTGTTCAACATCTTGGCGCACAATGAAAATTTGTTTGCTGAAGGTCAGAGCTTAGACGGTGCGTTGGTTATCGACCTTTTTGCGGGCACTGGGGCCTTGGGGTTGGAGGCTTTGTCTCGCGGTGCTGCCTTTGCTCTGTTTGTCGACAACTCCATCGAAGGGCGCGGGCTGATCCGCGAGAACATGCAGGCTTGCGGCGTTGCCGCGCGGGCGCGGCTTTTCAAGCGCGATGCGACCAAAATCGGCGAACGCGGCAAGATGGAGCCAGCAACCCTCGCCTTCCTTGACCCGCCCTATAGCAAGGGCCTTGGCGAGAAAGCGCTCAACGTCCTGCACGATGGCAATTGGCTTGCGCCCGGCGCGCTGGTGATTGTGGAAGAGAGCGCAAAGGCTAATTTCACCGCGCCGGTTGCCTTTGAGGTTTTGCAAGCACGGGAAATGGGGGAGACGCAGCTTTCCTTTTTGAGGTATGGTGGCGCCCCATGATTGGACGTTTGTTCACCGCTGTTCTTGCTGTTTTGGGTGCTGGCACGATGAGCCAAGCACCTGAGTTTTCACAGCAATACCGTCAAGCGCTGGGCGGCGCTGTGGCTGAGCTGGAAGTTGTCGTTGAGGATTTCGATGCCGCCAGTGAGCGCGCTGGCCTTTCTCGCGATCAGGCGCTCTCGCAGTACCGCGATACCGACAACAGTTTTTTGGGCGAGCGTGGGCAGCAAATCTCCGGCACGCTGGATCGTTATGAGCGGTTGAAAGGTCAGGCTGAGGCGATTGAAAGCGCCGGGCCATTTGAACGCATCTGGCTGGTGCTGCGTGAACCGGACCTGCGTGTCGTCGAAGGCGCAAGAGAACGCTTTGAACCGGCCATTCCGATCACCATTGCAGGTGGCGTGATGGCAGCTCTGGGCGCGTTCATCGGTTGGCTGTTGGCCCGTGGCAGCGCTGGTACCGTGAAAGCCACAGGGAAGATGCTGCGCGGGCGCAACAAGGGTCGCGCGAAAGCGTAGGTGACAACCGCACGCGTCATCCCTGTGCTCGTCACAGGGACCCATTCCTATGAATCTTCGGCAACGGCAAAGCCGGCCACCAAGCTAGTGGATTGGATCCCCGCCACAAGGGCGAGAATGACGACTTTGAGCGTGGCGCCGGCTAACGATCAAACAGCTTGTCGAGCCGTGTCTTGTCCATCCGAATGAAGGTCGGGCGGCCGTGGTTGCATTGTGCCGCGGCTGGCACCTGCTCCATCTCGCGCAGCAGTGCATTCATTTCATCAACTTTGAGACGACGCCCGGCACGCACGGATCCATGGCAGGCCATGGTCGAGGCAACAGCATGCAGGCGGTTCTCAAGTCGCGCGGATGACCCAGCTTCAGCAAACTCTTCGGCCAGGTCTGTCACCAAACCCAATGCGTTACAGACACCCAGCATTGCCGGGGTTTCACGCACCAACACCGCATTGGCGCCAAAGGGTTCGATGACCAACCCCAGTTTGGCCAGTTGTTCGGCTTCGGCGAGGATGGCTGAGGCATTGCCAGCGGGCAACTCGACCACATCAGGGATGAGGAGCGGCTGTGTGGCGATGCCATCACGCTCCAACCCTGTTTTCAGGCGCTCATAGACCAGCCGTTCATGGGCGGCGTGGGCATCCACCAGTACGATCCCATCACGGCTTTCAGACAGAATGTACGTCTCATGTAATTGCGCGCGGGCCGTGCCGAGTGGGTGATCCGGTTCCAGCGTATCGGCTTGGACCGGCGCAGATGCGGGGCTAGACGGTACATCCATGCCTGCCAACGTGGCCGGTCGTACAAAAGATTCAGGCGCGGGCCCGGGGTCATAGTGCGCAGCAGCTTCCTCCCACCCTGAAACACCGGAACGTGCGGGTGCCACATAGGGTGTTTGCGGCGTGAACGCCTCGACGGCTTGATCGGTGAGACTGGTGGACGCCGCCAACCCAGCATCCCCCAGCGCGTCGCGAATGGCGGTGATGATCAGCCCACGCATGTGACCGGGGTTTTGAAACCGCACATCGGACTTTTGCGGGTGGACGTTCACATCAACGCGCGATGGATCAATGGCGATGGCGATCACCACGGCGGGAAACCGGTCGCGTGGCATCAGGTCGGCGTAAGCAGCGCGGATAGCGCCGGTTAAAAGCCTGTCGCGCACCGGCCTGTCATTGACCATCAAATAGATGTCGCGCGTTGTGGCGCGATGCCATGTCGGCAGGCCTACCATGCCTTCAAGCGACAAGCCCTCGCGTGTGGCATGCAGCGGTCGCATGTTGGTGCGCGCATCAGGGCCAAAGAGATCAGCGGCGCGATATTCAAGAGCCGATGTAAAAGCTAAGCTTGCATCGGCGGGCGCCAAATCAAGGATGGTTCGGCGTTCCGATTGCAGGCGAAATCCGACCTTCGGGGCTGCCAACGCCAACCGGCGGATCGTATCGGCAACGGCGGTTGTTTCGGCCTGGTCAGATTTCAGGAATTTCAAGCGCGCAGGAACCGCGAAGAAAAGATCCTCCACGTCAATTGCCGTACCGCCCGACAACGCTGCCGGTGACGGATCGGATGTCTGGCCGCCTGACACGCTGATGCGATAAGCATCCTCCGACCCCCGTGCGCGCGACATAATCGCTAGCTTGGCCACCGCGCCGATGGACGGCAACGCTTCGCCGCGAAAGCCAAGGGTGCGGATATCCACCAGATCATCGTCGGACAGTTTGGATGTGGCGTGGCGGGCGATGGCAAGCGTGAGATCATCAGGTCCCATGCCATGGCCATCGTCGGTGACACGAATAGCTGCCTTGCCGCCTGCCTGAAGGGTGATGGAAATCGATGTCGCGCCAGCATCCAGCGCGTTTTCCACCAACTCTTTGACCACGCTGGCGGGGCGCTCCACCACTTCACCGGCAGCGATGCGATTGATCACGCCGTCTGGAAGTTGGCGGATGCTTTGAGGCATTTGCTCTGATGGATGGGCAAGAACGGTCTGCACGTGCCCTCTTTTGGGTTGTTGCTCCGGCGTGAATCAGCTCAGCGGCTGCCCCACGATGACAAGGGATAGCGGCACCTTCAAGATGCGGTCGGCCACCCGGCGTATGTCGTCCACCGTAATCGCGCGTATCAGATCGGCGCGCTCGACCATATAGCTTGCCGGAATATCCTCCAACTGCATGCCAACAAGCTGCTGGGCGATCTTCTGAGAACTGTCAAAGCGCAACGGGTAAGAGCCGATGAGAAAGTCTTTGGCCTGTTGGAGCTCTTCCTCGGTTGGTCCACCTTCCACAAACTCAGAAATCACAGCACGCATGACATCAAGCGTTTCTTGCGCGCGTTCAGGCCGCGTTGAGGCACCGCCACCCATTATCGGAGCGTGATCGCGGGCGGAGAGGTAGGTGAACACCGAGTAAGTGAGCCCACGATCCTGACGCACTTCCTTGAACATGCGCGAGGAGAACGTGCCGCCACCGAGAATATGGTTCATGACGAAGGCGGTCAGAAAATCATCATCGTCGCGAGCAAGGCCAGGGATCGCAAAGCGGATGACCGTTTGGGCAACATCCTGCGTTTCCTGGGTCTGAACGCCCGTTGGGATGGTCATATCAGCGATGGGTGTAAGGTCAGCTTGCGCGCGTAAACCACCAAACGCATTGTCAACAAAAGTGTCAGCGGCTTGGGCAGAGATATCGCCCACGATGGCTACGCGAATGATGTCTTGCGCCAGTGCCGCCGCGTGGTGCGCGAGGAGATCATCTCGGGTGATGACCGGCACGCTTTCCAAAGAGCCATTTGATGGCTGCGCGTAGGGATGGCCCTCAAAAAACGTTTCTGAGGACAGGCGCGATGCGATGTTCTCTGGGTCGTTCAGGTCGCGACGCAAACCGGCCATGATCTGCGCACGGGTCCGCTCGATGGCATCTTCATCCAGACGCGGCTCTGTCAGGGCAAGTGCCAAGAGTTCTGTGCCCAGCTCAATCGTGTCAGAAAGAACTGTCAGTTCGCCGGAGAAATTGTCATGGCTGGCATCAAAGCCGAGGCGGATGGCGTTGTCTTCCAGGAGGGTTTGAAAGGCGATGCTGTCATACTCGCCAGCACCTTCATCCAGAAGCCCGGATAGAAGGTTGGCTGTGCCCGCCCGGCTCTCGGGGTCCTGCACGGCGCCTGCGCCTTCAAACACAAACCGCGCGGACACCAACGGAATGGTGTCATCTTCCACCAACCAATAGGCTATGCCACCTGGGCTTGTGCGCTCCTGCACATTGACGGCAGCTTCGGCGCGTTGCGGTTCGGTTAAACTCAAGGCCATGGTGATCACCAGTGTGAGGGCCAGCAAAAGGCCGGCTGTTTTTGTCTTTTTGGTGGGGTTGTTGGCTGCTTTAGCCATCGGCATCGGGCGCGGGTGTTACAGCGGCAGCAGGCGGTGCTTCTGGTGTGGTCGCCGGTCGTTGGAACCCGATCACAGCGCGCTGCGGCTGAAATACATGGCGCGCGGCTTCCATCACATCATCAACAGTGACGGCACCAATGCGCGCTGGCCATTGCTGAACGTCAGCCAAGCCCTCGCCAACTGCCAATGATGAACCAAAAATGCGTGCCAGTGCGGACTGGCTATCCTGGGCAAACACGGTTTGCGCCACCAGGTTTCGTTTGGCCCGAGCCAGTTCGTCCTCGCTGATACCTTCTTCTAAGAAGCGGTTCAGCTCAGCCATCAAATCGGCTTCTAGGATTTCCAGCGAAACACCCTCAGCCGGATAGCCGAACAGGTAGAATGTGCCGTGGTCCAGCGCAGAGCCTTGGTAGAAGGCGCCCATGGCGGCAGCGGTGCGCTGCTCAATGACAAAATGGCGGTACAGCCGGCTTGTGCTGCCGTCGCCAAGATAGTGGCTGAGCACATCGAGCGCTGGTGCCAAACGTGGATCATCATTGAGGGTGTAAGAGGGTGCCAGATAGGCAACCTGAACGACGGGCTGGCCAATGCGCGCATCGCGCATATCAATACGGCGCTCGGCCACCGGTTCTGGCTCTAACGGGCGGCGGCGCTCGGTCACCGCACCCTCACGTGCCGGGAGCACGCCATAATAGCGCTCGGCAAGCGGGCGAACGGTATCCTCATCAATGTCGCCAGCGATCACCAAGATTGCGTTTTCGGGCGTGTAGTAGCGAGCGTAAAACTCCAGCGCCATGTCGCGCGATAAATCTTCCATCTCATGGCGCCAGCCGATGATCGGATCGCCATAGGGGTGGTTCTGATAGAGCGTTGCAGAAAAGCTTTCGCGCAGAAGCGCGGTGGGATCATTATCAACGCGTGAGGCGCGCTCTTCCAAGATCACATTGCGCTCAGATGCCACGACCTCTTCGGTGAGAACCAAGTTCTTCATCCGGTCGGCTTCCATCTCCATCATCAGCGGAAGGTGCTCAACCGCGATGCGTTGGAAATAGGCCGTGTAGTCGTACGAGGTGAAAGCGTTCTCTGTACCGCCAAGGCGCGAGATGGTTTGCGAATAGGTGTCATCGGGGAAGCTTGGGGTGCCCTTGAACATCAGGTGCTCAAGGAAATGGGCAATGCCAGATTGGCCACGCGGCTCATCGGCAGCGCCAACCTTGTACCAAATCATGTGCGTGACCACCGGCGCGCGCCTGTCAGGGATCACCACCACTTGCATGCCATTGGCAAGCTCAAACTGACTGGCACCAGGCGCAAAGGTGAAATCGCTTCCCGCCGCATTGCTAGGTGTAAGGCCAAAGGGTGAGGTAAGCAAAGTCATAAGCAAGGCCCCTATAAACAAGAGCGACAGATGCAGCCGAAAGTGCACTCGGTCCATCTCGCCGCGTCGCCGTGAGATCGCCCGCGCTGCATACGCATGTGCTGAAGCCATCAACAGCATCTCCTTCATCATACCCAAGCGTGGAATGCAAACGGTCGCAGACCCGCAAAGGCGTTTCGCCAGCAGGTAGGGTCGGTGTCCACCGCTTGAAAGGGGTGCACCGGTCACAGCTTGGTGAAGATTATGGACGCTCTGAAAGGTTCAGGCTTTAGAAAGGCCACCAGGAGAAGCCGCCTTGCTCGGCTTCTGCTAGCTCTTCAGCATCCGCCCCATAGGGGGCTTCAGGCGATGGCGCACGCGATGAAACAGGCGGATCTGTCAAGAAACGGCGACCGCGTACGGATGCCTCAGCATCACGCGCGGCTGTGGCTTCGGCACGGGCAAAGTGAATGTCTTCCTCGCGCTGAAGCTCATGTGGCAGCAATGGGCGATCAAGCCCTGCATTGCTTTCCTGTGGGGCCTGACGAGAACGCTGTGCCAACGCCTGCGTGGCAGCAATATCCACGCCATCAACGCCTGGCGTGTAAACCAGCGTCTGATCTTCGCTTTGCAGCACCTGCGCCATGCGTTCACGGGATCCCGTTGGCCAGTTGGGGTCTGCAGCGGCCACAGAGCCAGCCTGCGGTGCTGGCAGTGCAGCTGTGGACGGCGGCGCAACCAGCGGGGCGCGCGCGGAATATTCAATGGGCTCTTCTTCTTGGGCCACACCAACAATGCCGCCAAAGTCACCGAGAATGCTTTGCTCGAGGCCCGGTTCGTTTTCGTCAAACGAACCATAGCTGGCACAACCAGCCAACATGGCGTTGGCAAGCAAAACTGTACCGAACTTGGCAGCAGAGGCAGGGGAGAAGAAACGCATCACAAACCTTTATCGTCTCACGCAATTTGTCGCGATCACGGCGCGGCTTTAGCCACAAATTGGGGCGAGAGAAAGCCCAACCCAGTTTCGCGCAGATCACTAAGGAGCTTCGCCAGAAACTTTCTGGTTTCGCCCCACCAGAAACGCGTCATACAGCAGAAGCGCAACCCCGGCAACGACCCACACATCGGCGAGGTTAAAGACATACCAGTGGTAGCCAAAGGCATGCAGTGAGGCATAATCGACTACCGCACCGTAAAGCACACGGTCGATCGTGTTGCCGATGGCGCCACCAATCAACAGACCAAGCGCCAGGGCGGTTAGCCTATCAGTGTTGCGCACCAGCCAGATGATGAGCGCCAGGGTGATAGCGGTCTTCACCGCCACCAGAAACCAAACCTGGGCCTGGCTGTCGGCAGCAAAAAGGCCGTACGAAATGCCGCGATTCCAAACCAGAACCAGATCAAAGAATGGCGTGACGACCACTCGACCCTTCTCGGCCAAATCAAAGCCGAAAAGCAACCAGGTTTTCACCACTTGGTCCACAATCAGACCAACCAGAGCAATGAGGCCACCGAGGATGGCTGGTCTCATCATGCCGCTTTGGAAATACCCAGTTCGCGCAACGCATCGGCATCGCGAGGCGTGACATCAGGGAACTCTGGATCGCTACCAACCTCGGGCAAGATTTTCCAGGACCGGGCACACTTCTGCCCCTCAGCTTTGCCAGGCACCACGCCCACCCCATGCACATCATCCAAGTGGAACGCACCATCGGGCGCATCGCCATGGTGGATGCTTGCCTGGCTTGCGATCGCGACCTCAGCCCAGTCGACTTGGCTCACCTGGCCGAAAAGATCAGCATCGGCAATGTAGATCGCAGGCGCTGCTTCCAGGGATGAGCCTATACGTTTCTCGCGCCGCTCGATCTCCAATGCACCTGTAACCACACGACGAACGATGCGAATGGTGCGCCAATGCGCGGCCAATTGCTCGTCTTTCCAGTCAGCTGGGATGTCCGGGTAGTGCTGCAAATGCACCGAATCCGCACCCTCACCGTGACGCGATAGCCAGACCTCTTCCATCGTGAACGGCAGCAATGGAGCAAGCCACTTGGTCAGCGCATCAAGCGTCACATCAAGCACTGTCAGGCAGGCCCGTCGGCGCAGGCTGGACGGCGCATCGCAATAGAGCGCGTCCTTGCGGATGTCGAAATAGAAGGCCGACAAATCAACGGTCGCGAAGGTAAACAGCGTTTGGAACACTTTTTGGAAATCGAACGCATCGTAGGCGGTGCGCACGGTTTCATTGAGCTCAGCCAACCGGTGCAGCATGTAGCGCTCAAGTTCCGGCATATCGGCGGCGGCCATGAAGTCACGGTCGCGATCATGGTGAGCCAGTGAGCCCAACGACCAGCGCAGTGTGTTGCGCAGCTTGCGATAGCTGTCGACGACGGTTTTGATGATTTCCGGTCCGATGCGTTGGTCTTCGACAAAGTCCACGCTGGCGACCCAGCCGCGCAGGATGTCGGCGCCATACTGCTTGATGATGTCCTGCGGGAACATCTGATTGTTCAGGGACTTCGACATTTTGCGGCCGTCCTCGGCCATGGTGAAGCCGTGGGTTAGCACGTCATCATAAGGCGCGCGGCCGCGCGTTCCGCAGCTTTCCAGCAAGCTGGAGTGGAACCAACCGCGATGCTGGTCGGAGCCTTCCAGATACATCACGCGGTCTTTTCCGCCGTCCACTTCGCGATGGGTTGTCAGATCATCGCGTTTGTCGAGCACATAAGCGTGGGTTGTGCCTGAATCGAACCAGACATCGAGAATATCGGTCACCTGATCATAATCACCGGCACTGTAGTCATTGCCAAGGAACCGCGCTTTGGCATCTGGCGGGAACCAAGCATCGGCACCCTCGGTGTGGAAGGCCTCCACGATGCGCGCGTTAACCGCTGGGTCACGCAGCACCTCACCGGTTTCCTTGTGGGTGAAAACGGTGATCGGCACGCCCCACGCACGTTGGCGTGAGAGCACCCAATCCGGCCGACCGGCGATCATACCGCGCAGACGGTTTTGGCCTTGCGGCGGGTAGAAGGTGGTTGCCTCAATGGCATCCAAGGCACGCCTGCGCAGCGTGTCGCCCTGTTTCTTCTCGCCGCCTGGGCCTGCAATATCCTCGTCCATGTACACGAACCATTGCGGCGTGTTGCGGAAGATCACCGGTTTTTTGGAGCGCCATGAGTGCGGATAGGTGTGCTTCAGGCGACCGCGTGCGAACAGTTTGTCCTGCTCGATCAGCGCCGCGATGACGCGTTTGTTGGCATCGCCCTTTTTGCCTTTGTCGTCGATCACGCGGGCAGGGCCACCGTCTGCATCGGGGCCAAAGCCTGGCGCATCAGCGGTGTAGAAGCCAGCATCATCAACCGGGAAGGGGATATCGGTGTCGATGCCACGTTCTTTTAGCGCCTGCTGATTGTCCATCCAAGCTTCGAAATCCTCCCGGCCATGGCTCGGCGCGGTGTGCACAAATCCAGTTCCCGCCTCGTCGGTGACGTGATCCCCGTTGATGAGGGGGACTGGGAAGGTGTAGCCACTACCAAGGCCGTGCAAAGGGTGCTGAAGCGTCAGTGCTTCCAGCTCACTCACCTCGACCGCGCGAAGCTTCTTGGCTTCAACTTTGGCCTGGGTGGTCACGTTCTCAACCAACGCATCAGCGACGATGAATTTTTCACCAGCCTGCGGACCGAAGTCGTTTTCAGCAGCGGTAACTTCAAAAAGACCATAGGCGATCCGTGAGGAATAGGAGACCGCTCGGTTGCCCGGCATCGTCCAGGGTGTGGTCGTCCAGATGAGCACGCACACGTCGTCCATAGACATGCGAGTGATACTGGAGCTTTCCGAGTAGACAGTCTCGCCATCACGCACATGCGGCAACACGGGGAATTTCACCCAGATCGTATCGGACTCGTAATCCTGATACTCCACCTCGGCTTCGGCCAAGGCGGTGCGCTCGACCACCGACCACATCACCGGTTTGGATCCGCGATAGAGCTGGCCGTCCATGGCGAACTTCATCAGCTCTTCGGCGATGATCGCCTCGGCATCGAAACTCATGGTCGTGTAATAGTTCTCAAAGTCGCCTTCGACACCCAAACGGCGGAACTCTTCGGCTTGCACACCGATCCATTCATCGGCGAAGGCGCGGCACATGGCACGCAAGCTGACTGTGTCGAGATCGTCTTTCTTCTTGCCCTTCTTGCGCAGCTCCTCCTCAACCTTCCATTCGATCGGAAGGCCGTGGCAATCCCAGCCCGGCACATAGTTGGAATCGTAACCGGCCATCTGTTTGGACCGGGTGACCATGTCCTTAAGCGTCTTGTTAAGCGCGTGGCCGATATGCAAATGCCCGTTGGCATAAGGGGGGCCGTCATGAAGGATGTAGCGCGGACGACCAGCGGACTGTTCGCGTAGCTTTTTGTAGAGGTTTTGCTCATCCCAGCTTTTCAGGATTTCTGGCTCTTTCTTCGGCAAGCCAGCGCGCATGGGGAAATCGGTTTTCGGCAGAAACAGGGTCTGCGAATAGTCGAACGGTTCGGTCATGATCTCACGTCATCAGGGCATGTGGGGGATGCGCCGTTACAGGGCTATCCCGCTTGGCACAAAGGTCAAGGCAAACAATCCCGGCACTGCGCGCGGAGGAGGATTCCTCTTAGCGGGCAGCCGGGCCGATAATTCGTATCGTCATGTTCCAAACCATAGGGCGCTCATAACAAGTGCGTGCCTTGAAATAAAGGCTCGCTTTGCAAGCTTACGCAGCCATGACGTTCGCGTGGACCAAACCAAGAGCTTGATCGAGCGGCGAGAGTGGCTGAGCGGAGGCAAGAGCAGTGCGGGACTGCTCGCTGTCTTTGTCCATCTGCGCGATTAACGCATCAACACCATCGAACTTCAGTTCAGGGCGCAGATAGCTGTGAAAGCCGACCTCGACCTGTCGGCCATAAAGATCGCCGGAGTAATCAAACAGGTGCACTTCCAACAAGGGTGGTTTGTCGCCAAACGTCGGGCGGCGCCCATAGCTGGCAACGGATGGATAGACGGCATCGCCAACCTTCACCGTCGTCGCGTAGATGCCGTGTGCCAACGCACTGCCAGCATCCAGGGTGATGTTGGCCGTGGGGTAACCAAGCTCGCGCCCACGTTTTTCGCCATGCTCCACAGTTCCAATCACAAAATACCGATGTCCGAGAATTCCGTTGGCCTCATTCAGATGGCCTTTAGAAAGTAGGCTGCGGATGCGGGTAGAGGAAACTGTCTGTCCGCCCTCGTCGGCAAACGCTTCCACTTCAACGACGCGAAAGCCGCCATGCTCACGCAGCGTTTCCGCGCTGCCTGCTCGACCCTGACCAAAACGGAAATCATGGCCCACCACCACGCAGTCTGCCTGCAGGCGCGCAACGATGTTATCAGCGATGAACGCTTCAGGTGTTTGGCTGGAGAGCGCTTTGTCGAAGATCATGGTGTAAATGCCGGCCAACCCCAAAGCTTGCGCCAACCGCGCCTCCACTGCCGGACTGGCAAGTGCACTGTGCGTGCCAGTTGGCGAGAAGAAAGCGCGCGGATGAGGATCAAAAGTGAGCAGCCACACCACGCCATTGCAACCATCGGCCACCTCTAGGGCTGCCTGCGCCACAGACTGATGGCCACGATGGAAGCCGTCAAAATTGCCGATCATCACCACACGCGGAACGACGGGATCAGGCGGTGTTTGCGGTTGGCGAAGAAGCAGCACGGTTGGGCTTTCTGTTCGGTGAGCCTGCCCGCTTTACTGGTGTGTGGAACAGGGATCAAGCAAGCTTAAGTTGATCACGCGCTGGCACCATCACCAGCGCTTCGCCTTCCAGAACCACCTTCTCTGCGACTTGGCAGACGCAGGATAGCCTGGCCCGCTTCTTCTCAGGGATAAGTTCCACCACCTCCACCACCACATCAACCACATCATCAATGTGGACCGGCGCCATAAACTTCAGCGTCTGCGAAAGATAGACCGCGCCTGGCCCGGGCAACCGGGTGCCCAGAACGGCCGAAATGAGGCTTGCCGTGTAGAGCCCGTGGGCGATGCGCGACTTGAACGGTGTGCGGGCTGCAAAGTGCTCCGACAGATGAATGGGGTTCCGGTCACCAGAGATTTCAGCGAAGCCCACCACATCAGAAGCCGAGACGGTACGCTGGTAGGTTTCTGATTGACCCAAATACAAATCTTCAAAGGCATGACCTTGAAGTTCCAAAAAGGCTGCGTTCACGACACTCAGGCTCCTCGACTCACATTGTTGCGGTGCACCATGCTTTTAGAACTCCCGGCAACCCCCGCGCTATGCAGCGATCTGCCCACGCCCTTTGACCAACAGACGTAGCGGAAACCGGTCAATTGCGGCAAAATTTGCCGCCATTAACGAACGATTCAAAGGCCGTGTGTAAGGTGTTTTCTGGGTTTGGGGTTTCCTTGTCGTTTGACGAGACCAGCCTCGGGAAAAAAATTTGGGACGCATGCGGCGCAATTGCGCTGCTGTAGTGGAGTAGTGAGTATGCCTGTAGACACGTCCATTCCGGTTCTTGTCGTTGATGACTACAAGACCATGGTGCGGATCATCCGTAACCTTCTTAAGCAACTTGGCTTTTCTGACATTGATGATGCCAAGGATGGCGAGGAAGCCCTAGAGAAGATGAAGGTTCGCAAGTACGGGCTGGTCATCTCTGATTGGAATATGGAGCCAATGACAGGCTACGAACTGTTGAAATCAGTTCGCTCCAACGAGTCCTTGCAACGCACACCATTCATCATGGTGACTGCGGAATCGAAAACGGAAAATGTTGTCGCCGCCAAGAAGGCTGGCGTAAACAACTACATTGTGAAGCCGTTCAACGCGGCCACGTTGAAATCGAAAATCGACGCTGTTTTCGGCGACTAAAGCCAACACAGCGCTTTGGACTGCACATGACAAAGGCGGCCTTTACACCAGGGGCCGCTTTTTTCGTGACAGCACCATTGCGCCTAACAGAAAGCAAGGGGGAGAAATACAATGGCGAAGAATGAAGCCCTAGATGTAAGCGCTATCGTTGAAAAACAAGCGGAGGCTTTGGTTGCCTGCGTGAACAAGGGAACAGGCTCCAAGCGCTTGGACATGGCGCGCGCGCTGGACGTTGCACGTGTTATGACGGACTCGCTGGAAGGCACGTTGCGATCGCTGGAGCATGGCTTTGCCGATGCAGTGCGTGAGGCGGCTGAAGACATTCATGACCTGCGTATGGAGCTGTCGTCGCTGGGCGTTGACAAGCTGCGCGCCGATCATTTGCCAGAAGCTGGCCATGAACTGGATGCGGTGGTCGAAGAGACCGAAAAAGCAACAGATCGCATTATGGAGTCGGCTGAATCCATCATGGCGGCTGACCGGTCCGATCCGCAGGCTTTTCAGGAGATGGTCGATACGCAGATGATCGACATTTTTGAGGCTTGCACCTTCCAGGACATCACCGGCCAGCGAATCGGCAAAGTGGTGGAAACGCTTCAGCGCCTTGAGAGCCGGTTTGATCGGTTGCTCGAAACCCTGCCGGAGAGCGAAGGCGAGGCTGTTCTAAGTGACGCCGAAAAAGCCCGTGAGACGCGTAAGGAAGAACAGATTCTCAATGGACCACAGCGCGATGGGCCGGAAGTTGGTCAAGACGCGATTGACGCCCTGTTTGGCTGAGCGAGCATGAGATTGGCGATTGGCAGAGGTCGATTGTAAACAACGTCAATCGCCTCCTCTTGTTTGCGTGTCCTCGCGGCAAACGCCGCTCCGGGCAACGCAGGTGACGCGCTGTTTGGCTAAGCTGAGCTTTCGAAAGAAATACAAAAGCCCTGGTGCAAGCACCGGGGCTTTTTCTTTTAGCGGCCAGCCTTTCAGAAATTGGCCGCTTCACCACGAGAGCCGTGCCATCCAAGCTTTGGCCGGATAGGGCGCGTCACGCAAAAAAGCTGCCACCTTCTTGCCGTTTGGCGCTGTGCTTGGACCAAATTCATCGGCATGAATACCGCCAGTGAAGAAGATGCAGTCAAAACCCTGTTCTGCAGCGCCGCGCATATCGGTGCGCATAGAATCGCCAAGCCCAAGCACCTTGGAAAGGTCCGGGTTGACCGCCATCTCCAAAGCAGCCTGATAGATCGGCGCGTGCGGCTTGCCCAGAATGATCGTTTCGCCACCCAATTCTTGGTAGAGGTCGGCAAGTGACCCAGCGCAATAGATCAAGCGCCCACCCATCTCCACGACCTTGTCTGGGTTGGCACAAACAAGCGGGATGTTGCGGGCGGCCAGCGCTTCCAATTGCGCGCGATAGTCTTCTGGCTCTTCTGTCTGATCATCAATCAAACCGGAGCAAAGACAAACCTCAGCTTCAGCGTCGCTTGTGAACGTGACGGGCAAACCATCGACAAGTGGCTTGTCTTTCTCTGGCCCAATGTGGGTGACCTTGGCGTCCTGATAGGTGGTGGTGAACAGTTTACGCGTCACATCCCCCGATGTGACGACGTCATCATAAGCTGAGGCCGGCATGCCCAGACGGTCAAGCTGCGCGCGGACCGTTGGGTTGGGTCGCGGTGCGTTGGAAACCAGGATCACTTTCAGGCCGGCGGCACGCGCCTGCGTCAGTGCGTCAACCGCGCTTGGCCAAGCCGCAACACCGTTATGCAGCACCCCCCAAATATCGCAGAGCAACACCTGGTAGTCAGGCGCGAGATGCGAAAGGCCTTTGAGCGGCAGGGCAGAGATGGTCATGGGATTCCTTTGGGCCAAATGGCCAAATTAGAGCGCTTTTGCGTTTGATATGAATCGCAATTGTCTGCCGCTACCTTCGGTCGAACGCGAATTGCGATAAGACTATCTCGGATAAAACGCAAAACACCTTAGGCAGTGCGGCTGAGCACACGTGCGGCGCGCTTTGGCCGTGCCGCAACTTCATCCACTTGGCTGGCTGGTGCGCTATCGACACCATTATCAGCGTCGTCTTCTGCCACCTTGTCTAAAAGCGGGTGCGGCTCGACATCCACAATACGCGGTCGGGCGAACAGATTGCCCTGAGCGTATTTCAGCTTGCAGTCGAGCAGTTCAACAACCTGAGATTCACTCTCCACCTGATCGACGATGAGGTCCATACCATTGCGCGCTGCAAGGTCGGACAGATCTTCTGGGTGAATATCGCTCTTGGCCTGTGCATCTTTGCCCAAAAACAGACTCACCGGAGCCTTGGCATAGCGGAACCCATGACGAGATAACTCAAACAAATCGGACCGCGCATCGGTAAGCTGTGTGACGCTCATACGAAAGCCAAGATCGGCAAGCGTTCCCAACAAGTCGAAGTCGATTGGGCTAAAGGCGCGGACATCTTTTTGCATGATCTCGACCACCAAACGACCCGCCAACTCCTTGTTGTTGGTCATCGTTTGGACCAGCCAGTCGGCGAAGCGCGACTGCATGATCGCGCTGCCAGTGAGCGGCATGAAGACGATGGATGCCGACTCGCGCGTGGCAAACTTATGCGCCAAGGCCAAAGCCCGCGCGACAACGGCCCTATCGAACGCTGCGCTTGCATCTGCTGCCTCAATGGCAGGAATTGCATGCCGGGCTTCCAAAGTGCCCGCGCCATCCAGCTTCAAGTTGAAGATGGTGGCGTAGGCGCGAGCGCGGCGCTGAGGCAAGGTGACAACCGATTGAAGGGCCACCTCAAGGCGCTCATTCTCCACCGCCGACGCAACGCGCTTCAAAAGAGCCTCAGAGCGCTCTTCTTCCAAAGCCTCAGCATGCTTCCGCGCTGCCTCCTCCTGCGCTTGCGTGTCTTTATCGACCGATGATTCAACAACAGGTTCAGGCGCTACCGGCTGATCTTCGGTCTGTTCTGCTTGGGCGGCGGCAGGGCGCTTGCGCGGTCCACGCTTGGCGACTGCTTTCACCTGCTCTTCCAAGGTCACCATGCGATGGTCGGTGTCAGCGACCGTTTCGGTGACTTGCGCCAGCAGAGCGCCAATCGCCTGCATATCTTGGCGCACAGGCGCGACGCCCGCATCCACAATCTGCTGGGTATCGGTCTCAAGTGCCACTAGGCGCGAGCGGATCATATCGATCTCGTTGAAGGCATCTTGAAGTGCGTGATCACTCAGCTCCAATTGGCGCTGGAATGTTTTCCGCTCGGTTGCACGCGAGACCGTCTGATCGAGGGCGGCCATGGCGAAGAACAGGATCGCGCCAAACAGAGCGGTCAGCTCCAAGGGCAGGGTCGTCAGGCGATGCAGTACCGCGGTCGCGCAGATGGATATGACCGCGATAGCAACGTAGATCAGGGCAACACTGGGCCGCATGCAGACTTCACCCGACGATCAAGAGGATTGGCCAGGGCACGCGAATCACGCCCGAACCATCTTGAGACTGAACTATGCCCTAACTTGACCGCCATTAAGAAGCCAAGCCACCATGTTCGCCCACAGATTTGCGGCGGCCTGCCAGTGTTTAAACGCCCGCGTGCGAAGCGCCATCGCTTTCCAACGCACCATCAACCAAATGAATGCGGCGATCCATCTGCGCGGCAAGGTCCATATCGTGGGTTACCGCAAGGATTGTGCGGCCGGACGTATCGACAAGAGCCCGCAGAATGGCGAACACTTGATCGGTCGCTTTGGAGTCCAGTGAACCTGTGGGTTCATCGGCCAAAATCAGCGCAGGGTCATTCGCCAAAGCACGCGCGACAGCAACCCGCTGACGCTGGCCACCGGACAATTGGTCAGGACGCTTGTCTATATGCCCCTCTAAACCGAGTGACGCCAACAGATCGCCAGCACGCTGATGTTGCGCGCTACTGGACAGAGCATTGAGCCTGCGCATCGGCAGCATAACGTTTTGGCGGGCCGTGAATTCTGGCAGCAAGAAGTGAAACTGGAAGATGAAGCCCAGCTGCGCCAAGCGAATGCGGGCGCGTGCATCGCTGGTCATGTCATGGGTTGCCTGACCCTTGATCAACACGTCTCCGGACGTCGGCAAATCGAGAAGGCCGAGAAGATAGAGCAGCGACGATTTGCCGGAGCCCGATGGCCCGGTAATGGCCACGAATTCACCCTCACCGACGGACAGAGAAACATCATCGACCAGCGTGACCTTGACCGCTTCATCCAAGATGCGCGTTGCATGCTGAGCCTCAAGCAGAGCGGTCATGTGGCCCCGCGAATGATGTCCACCGGGTTGAGGCTGGAAGCTTTGCTGGCCGGCATGTACGCCGCGAAGATTGCCGAACCGAGCGCAATGCCAATGGCAATCGAATAGTGCACTGCTGAGAATGTCATGCGGATCATGATCGGGTCGTCGGACTCCGGATTGGCAAACTCGATCTGGCCGAGTGCGACAGTCAACAGGGCTCCCAAAATCGCTCCCAGCACCGAGCCGCCAATGCCCATCGCCAAACCCTCCATAACGAACAGGCGCCGCATATCCTTCTCGTAGAAGCCCAGCGACTTCATGATGGCGATGTCACGGGTTTTCTCGTGGGTGATGGTGGAGATGATGTTGTAGATGCCAAAGCCCGCCACCAGCAGGATCGCGGCGACAACGGTGTACATGATCACATCGCGAACGATGAAGCTTTCCAGGATCGCCTGATTGGCCTCCTGCCACGACACCGACTTGTAGCCGAAGCGTGCCTCAATCCAGCTGGCGACACGGGGTGCGGAATCTGTATCGTTCAGCGAAATACGGATATCGTTGATGGCGTTGGGACGGGCAGCAAACACCTGCGCGGTCGATAGGTGTAGATAACCAGTGGAACTGTCAGCAGCAACATTACCGGAGTTGAAAATGCCAACCAAACGGTAGCGGTGGACGTCTCCAGAGGGCGAAACCAGCGTGATGGGATCGCCCAGTCTGGCATTGATGGAGCGCACAAGATCATCGCCCAGCACCACAGCGTCGGCACGAGAGTTGAGGTCGGAAAGTAGCCCCTCGCTCATATCCTCACCGATCTGCGAAACGGTGATTTCGTCCTCCGGAACAACGCCAGAAAGCGCCACACCTGTGTCGCGCCCCGCATAGCGGATCACGCCTTGCACCTTCAACGAGGCCGATACGGTGCCATCAACCATCGCGCGCACGGTGCTGGTGAGAGCAATTGGGTTGCGAATACCGCGCGGATCGTCACGCGCCGTTAGGCTCTCGATCTGCACATCGGCAAACACATCCTGCGCCGGTTGGCGCTGCGGCTCACGCCGCTCATCCTCGATTTGCACATGGGGAATGGCGTTGATCAGCTGGTCGATGAAGTCTTCCTGCGATCCCTGCAGAAGCGCTGCCATGGCAATTGAAAAGCCGACGCCAAGCGCGACGCCTAAGATGGCCACCAGCGTTTGCCGACCGCGTGCCAAAACATGTGTAACGGCAAGATCAAAAAGGAGGAACCAGCCGCCCATCAGTCATCGCCCATCACGGACCGACCTGGCGTGCGCGAACCCCGTCGGCCAAACCTTCTGGCAGCGGCGCGATGATCGCGGCGGCATCGTCTAAGCCACCGACGATTTCAACATTGGCGATACCGCGCAGACCCACCTCAACCTCAACTTCGCGGGCTGTGCCGCCTTCCAAAATGTAGACAGTATCGCGTTCAGTGAGGCCCGTTGAGGATACCAAAAGCCGATCTTCACGGTTCTCGATCACCAAGTTTACGTCCACGCTCATACCGATGAAGAGCGGCGTGTCTTCGGGGAGTGCCAAGCGCACGCGATAGGTTTTAAGGACGCTGTCGCCCTTCGGCGTAATGCTGGACAGCGTCGCCTCAAGTACATCATTGGGGAACGCGTCGGCCCGCAGCAACGCACGCTGGCCGACCTCAATTAACGGGATATCCTCCTCGTTGATCTCAGCTGTGATTTCCAGAGGTCGCGGCTGGCCAACCGTGAACAATACATCGCCGGGCTGAGCGACCTCACCGACATCGGCATCCAACCGCAAGATCTGACCCTCGATTGGCGAGGTTATCTGGTAGCGACTGAGCACCTCACGCTGGGCGGCAAGCCCGGCCTCAGCTCCCGCGAGCTCTCCGACGGCACGGTCAAAGGCTTCGCGCGAGCCAACACCGCGTTCAAGCAAGTTGGTGGCGCGTTCAACCTGCTGATTGAGCAGCCCCACTTGAGCTTCCAACTCGCGTAGGCGGGCGCGGGTTTCGCTGTCATCAAGTTCAACAACCACATCACCGGTTCCAACCGTATCACCTTCGCAATTGCAATGGCCGGTGATGCGCTGTGCAACGATGGATGTCACATCGGCACTGACGGCCGCCTCCACCACGCCCGAGGCATAAACAATGTGCGCGATATCTCCGCGCGTGGCGGCAGAAACCTCCACCGGCAGTGGCCGGTTGGCGAAGGCGTAATAGCCGCCGCCAGCAGCGGCAAGAAGAACAAGAGTTATGATCAGTTTGCGCATAGTACCATTCCGAGCACGCCGTATACGCACCTTGCACGTTTCGTCGTTGACTACCGTCAACGTAAGTGCACGAGTCCTGTCTTTAACTGCGCAGTATTGCGCATGGACAGTGCCCGATGGCGGTGGCTGCTAGGACACCGCCTGCAATGTGCGCTTTAGACCTGCAAACATCTGATCAATGTCTGTTTCTGCGAAAGTCAGAGGCGGCGAGAGCGCGATGGTGTCGCCGGTCACCCGGATCATCATGTCCTGATTGTAGAAGGCATCCTGCATGGCAGCGAACGCACGCGCTGTCGGCTTGCCTTCAAGCGGCGTGATATCGATGCCGGCGACGATCCCACAGGTGCGGATGTCTTCGACGATATCAATGTTGGCCAGATAGCTATGGGCGGCATCAGCAAACATGCCTTCCAGCTTAGCTGCCTGCTCATAAAGGCCCTCATCGCGATAGACGTTGAGCGTTGCCAGCGCCGCTGCACAGGCCAGAGGGTGCCCGGAATAGGTGTAGCCGTGGAAAAGCTCGATCATGCCTTCGCCAGCGGTGTCCATGAAACCATTGTAAATGTCAGCGCTGGCGACAACGCCGCCCATAGGCACCGTGCCTGACGTAATGCCTTTGGCAAATACGATCATGTCAGGCGTCACGCCGTAGCGCTGCGCCGCAAAGGCGGTGCCCAGACGCCCAAAGGCGGAAATGACCTCATCAAAGATGAGCAATATGCCATGCTTGGCGGTGATTTCGCGCAGGCGCTTCAGATAGCCCTTGGGCGGTGGCAGCACGCCGGTGGAGCCTGCCATTGGTTCGACGATCACGGCAGCGACCGTATCGGCACCATGCAGGGCCACGATGTTTTCCAGATCATCGGCCAGGTGCGCGCCCCATTCCGGCTCGCCTTTGGTGAACGCTTGCTCAGCGCGATTGTAGGTGTGCGGTAGATGGTCAACACCGCCGAGCAGCCCACCATAAAAGCGGCGGTTGTTGACGATGCCGCCAACCGAAATGCCGCCGAAGCCAGAGCCGTGATACCCGCGCTCGCGACCAATGAGCCGGGTGCGACCGCCCTGCCCTTTCACCTTGTGATAGGCAAGAGCGATTTTCAGTGCCGTATCGACGCCTTCAGAACCGGAATTGGCAAAGAACACGTGGTCCAAACCTTCGGGCGCTTCGGATGCGATGCGGGAGGCCACTTCGAACGCAATTGGGTGGCCAAACTGAAAGGTCGGCGCGAAATCAAGGCTGGCGGCCTGGGACTGAATCGCCTCGACAACAGGTGCACGACAGTGGCCGGCGTTGCAGCACCAAAGGCCTGCGGTTCCATCGAGAATGGAACGGCCATCAGGGGTAAAATAGTGATTGTCTTTCGCGCCGGTGATCATGCGCGGTTCGGCCTTAAAGGCTCGGTTTGCGCTGTAGGGCATCCAAAATGCTTCCAGATCGTTGGGCGCCGAAAGTGGCGTGCTGCCCGCAGCTGGGTGGTTCGCATCGGAGTGATCAAGCATGGCGGGCTCCCTTTTTGGCGCCAAACGGGTGGCGGCTGGGCCTTGTGCGCTTTATAGCTGCGGTCATGGCCAAGCTTTGACTGTTTGGTCAAAAGCTTATGCCAGCTTTGTGTCCACGCAAAGAGGCAAATCGAAACCCGTTTGAAAGTCGTTTGTGATGGCCTCGCCCGCCGCTCCTGTTCCGTTTGCGCTCGCCTCCATGCAACGTCGCGCAATGGGCTCGGTGCTCATCGCAATTGCGATCCTCACACTGATGGACGCCGGCATTAAACTGATGACCGGCACATTTGGCACGCCCCAGATATTGGTGATGCGTTACAGCGCCGGGTTCTTGGTGGCGTTCCTTGTTTTCCTGGGGCTGTTGATTTTTGGGCGTGTTGGCTGGCCGACTTGGCGATGCCTGATGCGCAGCCTGCAACGATCAATGATTGTTACCATCGTTGCCTTCTGCTTTTTCTATGCTTTGTCCGTTATTCCACTGGCCGACGCGACGGCGATTGCCTTCACAGCGCCGCTTTACCTGGCGCTGCTTGGATGGATCATCCTAAAAGAACCCGTGGACGGAAAAACATGGATCGCTATCCTCATCGGCCTTGCCGGTGTTGGCGTCATATCCTCGTCTGCTTTCACCAACGGCTTTTCCGGTGCGCTCAGCGGCTACATTGCGGCGGCTGTCGCCTCGTTCGCCTACGCCATGGCACTTGTTTTGACCCGGCTGCACGCTGCCAGCGACCCAGTGCCGACCATGATCATGCTGCAAAGCGGCTTTTCAGCACTGTTGGCGTTGCCGCTGCTTGCGCTCACCCTTGCAGGCGTGGCCATCGATGATCGCCCGTTTGTTGCACTGAATGCCGGATGGTTGTGGCTAGCGCTTGGTATCGGCATTTTGGGTACGTGCGGTCACCTGTTCATGACCTATGGTTTCAAGCATGCGCCGGCCGCCAAGCTTGGCCCAATGGAATACACCAGCCTTCTTTGGGCGGCGTTTTACGGTTTTGTGTTCTTCCAGGAAGTGCCCGGCCTAAGGCTTATCTTGGGAAGCGTGCTAATTGTCGTCGGTACCTGGATTGTGATGCGCAAAGAGAAGGATACCGGCACCGTGGTGGATGCGGTCTAAAACTTCTTTTCTGCCCCGAATGGAACGAACATGAACCGGGTGCGTTGGAGCGCTTGAGAGGGTGTTGCCAAAGTGTGGTGCCTTCGTGCCTCGATTGCCTGTTCTGGGTGGTCTACAAGCTTAAATCGAAGGGAAGCCGTTATGCGCAATATCTTTTACATCATCGGTGTGATCGTCGTTGTCCTGTTTATTCTGTCGTTCCTCGGCATCTTTTAAACGTCGGCCGACAAATCGCTGAAAAACAACGCCGCCTCGCTCTCTTGGCAGAGAGCGAGGTTTTTCGTTTGTCATACGCTTGACGAGAGCAATGTCACCAAGCGTGCGTCAACGCTCTTCGAACATTTCGTAGCGAGAACCTCAAAAAATATCGCACTTAAATCCTTGACACCCCAACGCGCCATCCTTATCTCCCGGTCGCGTTAGCACTCACCTATGGAGAGTGCTAACTTGCGTTTCAGGCTCCCTTTTGGGGGCTGCCTATTCAACCAAGACCGCAGCGGCCCAAGAAGGCCGCGCTAACCCAAGGATGAGGACATATGGCATTCCGTCCCTTGCATGACCGTGTGGTGGTGCGTCGCATCGACTCCGATGAGAAAACTGCCGGTGGGATCATCATCCCGGACACCGCAAAAGAAAAGCCGCAGGAAGGCGAAATCGTCTCCGTAGGCCCTGGCGCCCGTGATGATGCCGGCAAAGTCCAGCCTCTGGACGTTAAAGCTGGCGACCGCGTGCTGTTCGGCAAATGGTCCGGCACCGAAGTGAAGATCGACGGTGAAGACCTGCTGATCATGAAGGAAAGCGACATCATGGGTGTGGTCGCCTAAGCGGCCACCTTTTGTTGCTCCGTTCCTGCGGAACGACCGCACTGGTGGTCTTCGCGGAAACAATCAAACCATTCGACAAGGAATGAAATCCAATGGCTGCTAAAGAAGTATCCTTCGGCCGTTCAGCACGCGAGCGCATGCTGACCGGTGTGAACACCCTCGCCGACGCGGTGAAGGTAACCCTCGGCCCGAAAGGCCGCAACGTCGTTCTCGACAAATCATTTGGCGCGCCGCGCATCACCAAAGATGGTGTGTCCGTCGCCAAAGAAATTGAACTGGAAGATAAGTTCGAAAACATGGGCGCGCAGATGCTGCGCGAAGTTGCCTCCAAGACCAACGACATCGCTGGTGATGGCACCACGACCGCAACGGTTCTGGCGCAGTCCATCGTTGAAGAAGGCCACAAGGCTGTTGCCGCTGGCATGAACCCGATGGATCTGAAGCGCGGCATCGACATGGCCGTGTCTGAAGTCGTCAAAGACCTCGTCAACAAAGCCACCAAGATCAACACCTCTGAGGAAGTTGCTCAGGTCGGCACCATTTCTGCAAACGGCGAAAAAGAGATCGGCGACATGATCGCCCAAGCCATGCAGAAAGTTGGCAATGAAGGCGTCATCACGGTCGAAGAAGCCAAGACCGCTGAAACTGAGCTGGAAGTTGTGGAAGGCATGCAGTTTGACCGCGGCTACCTGTCGCCTTACTTCGTTACCAATCCTGAGAAAATGACTGCAGACTTGGATGATCCCTACATCCTGCTGCACGAGAAAAAACTCTCCAATCTGCAGGCGATGCTGCCGGTTCTGGAATCAGTCGTTCAGTCCTCGCGTCCGCTGCTCATCATTGCAGAAGATGTTGAAGGCGAAGCACTGGCGACCCTCGTGGTCAACAAGCTGCGTGGCGGCCTGAAAATCGCTGCTGTGAAGGCACCAGGCTTTGGTGATCGTCGTAAGGCGATGCTCGAAGACATTGCGATCCTTACCGGTGGCCAGGTTATCTCTGAAGACCTCGGCATCAAGCTGGAAAACGTGACGCTCGATATGCTGGGTACCGCTAAGCGCGTGGCCATCACTAAAGAAGAAACCACCATTGTTGATGGCGTTGGCGGCAAAGACGAGATCACTGCTCGCGTCAATCAGATCAAAGCGCAGATCGAAGAAACAACTTCCGACTACGACCGCGAGAAGCTCCAAGAGCGTCTTGCGAAACTGGCCGGTGGTGTTGCCGTGATCCGCGTTGGTGGTTCCACAGAAGTGGAAGTGAAAGAGAAGAAAGACCGCGTCGATGACGCCCTCAACGCGACCCGCGCGGCCGTGGAAGAAGGTATCGTCCCAGGTGGCGGTACGGCTCTGCTTCGCGCTTCACGCTTCATCGATTCCAAAGGCGAGAATGCTGACCAGGAAGCTGGCATCAAGATCGTACGTCGCGCTCTGCAGGCTCCGGCCCGCCAGATCGCCGACAATGCCGGTGAAGAGGCCTCTGTGGTTGTTGGCAACATCATCGCTGAAAACAAAGCGGCTTGGGGCTTCAACGCTCAGACCGGTGAGTATGGCGACATGATCGAAATGGGTATCGTCGATCCGGTCAAGGTGGTTCGTACCGCTCTGGAAGATGCCGCTTCGATTGCTGGTCTTCTGATCACCACCGAAGCGATGGTTGCTGAAGTGCCGAAGAAAGACGGTGGCGGCGCCCCAGCCATGCCTGACATGGGCGGCATGGGCGGCATGATGTAAGACTGGCGTAAGCCAGGATTACGAATAAGCCGCCCATCATCAAAAATGCTCAGAACGGCTTTGGCCGTTCTGAGTGGCGGCATGATGTAAGACATTCTCGTTGGCTCTGGGACTTCCGCGCATGGCGCGGGCGTCCCAACCGCGAGGGTGCCTTTATCGGCTACCATTGGAATTGAAATTGGAATTGAAAAAGGCGGGCAGCGATGCCCGCCTTTTTCGTTGCTCTGTGCCTACGGCACAACCGCGACGTCCGCCTTTTTTTTCTTTGGCCACGGCACCCATTTCCAAATGGACGCACAAAGCCGTCTTCTGATTAACTCAGCTCTGAGGTGGAGGACGACTCAATGAACGGTGCAGAAGCTTTGGTCGAAACGATGCTGGCCTCAGGGGTATCGGTTTGTTTCGCCAATCCGGGGACATCAGAAATGCACTTTGTGGCGGCCCTGGATACGCACCCCGACATGCGATGCATCCTCTGCCTGTTTGAAGGTGGCGTGACCGGGGCGGCGGACGGGTATGCACGGATGAGCGGTAATGTCGCGGGCACCCTGCTCCACCTCGGACCAGGTTTTGCCAACAGTTGGGCCAATCTGCACAATGCGCGCAAAGGCCATTCCGGCATCGTTAACATCGTCGGTGATCATGCCGGCTATCACCTCAAACATGATGCTCCCCTAACCTCTGATCTCGATGGCGTAGCAGGCTCGGTATCCCATTGGGTGCGTCGTGCCACGGATGGTTCCATGGTGGGTGCCCTGGGCGCTGAAGCGATCAGCGTGGCGCGCACCGGGAAAATCGCGACGGTTGTTCTTCAGGCCGATGCTGCCTGGGGTGAGAGCATTTCTGGTCCGGCTGAAGCTGCATCACCCGCTCCCAAATACAGGCCAGACGGTGCACGCATCACGGCGGCTGCGCGCGCGCTTCGCGAGCCTGGAGCGGTCCTTATGGCCAACGGCCCTGCCCTATTTGGCGATGGCGCGGAACTGGCCGGGCAAATTGCTGCGCGAACCGGATGCAGGTTGATCGCCCCCTTCTTTGCGCCGCGGATTGCACGGGGAGAAGGGGCTGTTGCCTTCGACATGATGCCCTATCCAGCAGATGCAAGCGCTGAGTTTCTTGCTGATGTGACGCGCATCGTGTTGGTGGGAGCTGACCCGCCAGTGAACTTCTTTGCCTATCCCGGCAAACCTTCTACGCCGGAGCCGCCGGGGTGCCCGATCAACCAACTCTGCTTTGCCGATTGGGATGTCCTGCGGACGCTCCAGGCGCTGGCCGACGCGGTGGGCGTTGATGGCCAAGAAACCGTGGCACGGATCAAACGCCAGGTGCCACCAGCGCAATCCGGCCCCTTGACCGCCGAAGGCGTTGGCCGGGCACTGGCCCGCGCGATACCTGACGGCGCAATCATGGTGAATGAGGCCGTGACAGCGGGTTTTGATATCTGGCCGCCGGTGAATACCGCGGCGGCGCACGACAGGATCAACAACACTGGCGGGTCGATTGGCGAGTGCCTTCCCAACGCGCTTGGCGCTTCGGTGGCCTGCCCCGACCGGCCGGTGGTCGCGGTCTCTGGCGATGGGTCTGCCATGTATCAAGTGCAATGCCTTTGGACGGCCGCCCGTGAGCGGATGGATATAACCTTCGTGATCCTCGCCAATCGGGGTTATCAGATCTTGCATCATGAGCTTGAGGCCCAGGGCGCACCGAAACCTGGCCGCAACGCGCGTGCTATGTTCGATGTCGAAGATCCGCTGTTGAATTGGGTCGCACTGGCCGCAGGCCATGGCGTTGCAGGCGAACAAGTGGATACCGAGGAGGCTTTCTTTGAAGCGCTCAAGACCGCTGAAGCGACCGACGGGCCCTATCTGATAGAAGCGACGGTGTAAGCCTTGAGCTCTTAGCCTTCCGGCCAAACAGCAAATTCGGTATCTCCAGGCTCCTTGAACTGAAAACGTCCAACGCCGGGGGAAGCGCGCATCCTCTTGGCTCCGTTCCTCGCTGCGCTCCGAACGACCGCACATTCCTCCTGCTCTATCACTCGCTCCACTCGTGACAACCGCCAATCCCCTTGGCTCCGTTCCTCGCTTCGCTCCGAACGACCGCACTTTTTTCTGCTCTGTTCCTTCGCTGACGCTCAGGAACAACCGCTGGGCAACCGCTTGTTAACCTTAACCGTTCACCATAATTGCCATTGTTTGCGTGTCAGGTGGCGTTATCCGCACCTGTCTTTAAGTGGAGTGCGAGCGCATGGTGCGTCGGTTTTTTTGGGGCTTGATGGCCCTCACCGTTTTTTCTGGCTTTAGCGCCACGGCGGCAATCTCCGCCGATGACTTTTCAGATTTTCCAGATACGCCGGTCATTGAACGCTTTGACGACGCTTTCCGCGAAGCTGGTTTTTATGCGGGCGCGCGGGGCGGAGCCGTCTTTGCTGACGACACGCGGTTCACGATCACCGGTCCAAGCGCCGTTGAAAACGCCTATGAGACCGGACTTACCGGATCACTGTTCTTCGGCTTTGAAGTGCCAGACCTCTACTTTGGCGCAGGCGCTCGTTTGGAAGCCGAGGTTGGATACACCCAGCTGGATGTCGATACCCACACGGTCGCCGGCACGCCTGTTGCCGCCGCCGGCTCCTTCGGGTCAACCGATGCTCTGACGGCGATGGCCAATCTCTATGTCGATTACAAGCTCGGCGCCTTCCGTCCATTTCTTGGCGGGGGCATCGGCGTTGCGCGTGTGGGTTTTGACAACCATGGCGTCACTGGCAATCTCGGCGTCATGGATGATACCGAAAACGGCTTTGCCTGGCAGGTGATGGCCGGCGTTGGTTTTGATGTAACCAGCGACCTGACGATTGAAGCCATGGTGCGTTATCAGGAAATTCTAGACGTGGAACTAATGTCTTCCACTGGCCCAACCTCCACACTCGACCTTGCTTCAACGCACATTCTGCTTGGCGCCCGCTACAGCTTCTGAGTGGTGGAAGACATCACTTAGGGTTACCAAAATCTTACCCAGCGTGAGCGCCTTAACGTAGCGAAATCAATGCCTTAGACGCTTCCAACCGTCGTGCCTTTTTTCGGCCACTCTTTCGCCGCGCAAACACCACCGACCCGCCACGGAGCGCGCGAACATCGGGCGCAATTGACCGTCATTGCATCCCCAGCTCACGGCCCGGACGGGACCTGTGTGCCCCTTGAACACTTTGCGTGGGGAGAACCCGAGTATGACGTATCTTCAATCTTTCAATCAGAGCACCCGACGACCGGTCGCTCTGGCGCTGGCCGTCACGGTTGGCGGGCTTGGCGGCCTTTTGGCTGGCCAGGCACGCGCTGCAGACGTGCCACAAACCTATACACCTGCCCCGGCTCCCTATGTGGAAGAGCGTGTGCAAACCAGCTTCTCACGCTTCGGCCCTTATGTGGGTGTGCGTGGCGGTGCTGCTTGGGCTGATGAAACCGGCTTCGCTATCACAGGCGACACGGTCGAAAACAGCTATGACGATATAAGCCCGACGGGTTCAGTTTTTGCTGGTTATGAGATGGAGTTCTTTCCAGGTTTCGGCGGCCGTATCGAAGCAGAACTTGGTTATTCCAGCTTCGAAGTCGACAGCCACACACTGCGCTCAACTGGCGCCGCTCAAGCCGGCTCAACAGGCGATACGACGGCCTTCACAGGTATGGTGAACGCGTATGTTGATGCCCATCTTGGCGCTTTCCGACCCTTTGCTGGCGTCGGTCTTGGTATGGCTCAAGTCAACTTTAACGACCACGGTACAGCCGCTGGTGTTCTGATGGACGATGATGACACCAAGTTTGCCTGGCAGCTTGCCGGCGGCGTTGGCTATGACCTCACCAGCAACCTGACGCTTGAAGGCATGGTGCGGTATCAGAGCATTATGGATGTTGGTCTGACATCGACCACGGCAGGTGGCTCGGTTTCCAGCTCCACCGACCTTAACTCGACACAAGGTCTGCTTGGTCTGCGTTATCGTTTCTAACCGTACCTGACAGGCCCTTGCTGCGTTCCTTCGCACTCGCCTGTTATTGAGTTAGACCCACAAAAAGATGCCCCGGCCAATCGGTCGGGGCTTCGTCGTTTCAGGACCAAGAGGTTTGTTTACATCGCTGGATCAACAGCGAAAAACATCGTCTCGCCGGAGTGATCATCCACGCCGTCATTGTCGGTGGAAACCCACATCGTGCCGTCTTCAGCGATGGCCAGACCCTCAACCTTGTCGAGAACATAGCCACCGGTCGATGTCAGGTAGGGCAGGAGATCGACAACAAGCTCAGGCTCCAAGACCGCAGGCGTTTCACCCAGAGCCACCATGCCGTCCATGGCAGACATAGGAACGCGAGTGATCTGCTTGGTCACGGCGCGATCATCATGCTGATTGTCGCGCTCGATGAAGTAGACAAAATCACCATGAGCGACGATCTCGGACAAACCAACCCAGCCGGTTGATGGCTCGGTGAGCGGGTAGTGGATCACGCCCCACTCTTCGCTTTCCAAATTGTAGGACAGCACCTTGGCGTGGTTGTCAGGGTCATCGCGCCATTCACGCTGAACCGCGATGTAGAGCGTATCGTCCACACGCGTGATGCCCTCGAAGCCGAAGCGACGCTCGACACTGGCGAGCTCAGCCGGCAGCGTGACGTAATCCTCGATCCCGCCATCGGCAGCCACATGATAGATAGCGTGTGGCACCAAGCGATCCGTGCGGCCTTCGGAGGCGATCCAGAAGCCACCCTCGCCGTCGAGCGCGATGCCTTCCATGTCCATCAACTGAGCAGGACGGCCTTCGCGGGTCACGTCGATAGCATCCACGATCCGTGCAGGCGTTTGCGAGACATCGATGTGGAAGATGCGCGGCTGGAGGCCGTAGAAGCTATCGGACACAGCGTAGATCGTACCATCGTCAGCCATAACTTGGCCGGAGATCGCGCCCCAGCCGGTCAGTTCATCCATGCCTGCGCTGGTGAGGTGCGGATAGGTTGCTGGCGCGTCCTGATATTCAAACAGCATAACGTGGGCGCGCGCACCGGCATCGTCCGTCTCGTTGGCTGACACAAGCAGATTGCGCTCAGGGATCGTCACATAGCCTTCTGGCCCAATGCCCGATGGCAAGAGCTGCTCCAGAACCGGGTTGGCAGGGTCTGAGACATTGTAGACGCCAACAATCGACGAGCGCTCAGCGCCAACAAACACGTAAGGCGTGCCATTGAAGGTATCGAACGTGACGCTTTCAGGCTCAACGCCTTTGTTGCCTGAGCGCTCTTCTGGGTAATGGCCGATTTCAACGATGGCGTACTCAAAATCAGTGCCGCTTTCATAAACAATATCGCCATCCTGGCTGAAAATGGTCCAGCCGCGGCTGCCGCCATCCATATCGCCTTCATTGGCAGTGGCGAAGTGGGTGTTGTCGATCCAGGTCACGGAATCCGGCTCGCGCGGCACGGTGATTGTGTCGGAGAAGATCAATGCGCCTTCTTCCTCGGTGTCGACGCCTTCCAGCGTGACCGAACCAGCGGAGAAGTGGCTGAGCACCTCGCCTTCTGCAGAAACCACAACCATATGGTTGTTCTCCTGCATCGTGATGACGATTTCGCCTTCGCCGTTGATGGCGACGAACTCTGGCTCTGGGTCATCGCCACCCACTTCGGCAAGACCGGTAAGCTCGACCTGTATGGTGCTTTCGCAGTCCAGTGAACCATCGGCAACTTGTGTGATTGTCAGGAAGCCAGCAGGCATTTGGCCGACGCGGCCTTCGCCAAGGTCTTCATCGCGCTCGTTCTCAATAGCGACGGCGACGAACGACCCATCCGGGGAAACAGCAACACTGTCTGGCTGGCCACCAAGATCACAGCTCGCCAGCACTTCGCGGCTTTCCACATCGATGGCGTGCAGAACGCCAGAGGTTTCGGTGTAGCTCTCGGAAGTGTTCTCACCAATGAACGCTATCGTGCCGACGACCGCAACGGAGGTTGGTTCGCCTTCCAGCTCGATGACGCCAGCGGGCGCCGGGTTGGTTGGATCGGAAATATCGATGAAGCCAATCACTTCTGCCGGGCTATCGGAATAAACCAGGGTCATGCCATCGGCGGTCGCTGAGATGATCTCCGCTGACGTTTCCTCCGCATCCGGCGTGTTGAGATGCACCGGGAACGAGGCGATGCGATTGAAGTTGCTGTCAGCGAAGGCCGGGCCGGCCAACGTCGTCGTCGCAGCAAGAGCGACGCTGAACGCGGCAAGGCGCGAAAGCGGATGAGTCATGATCTATCTCCCAAGGTGAGTGGTGAGAGAAGGCGCTACCAAGCGCGCGCAACAGATTCATGACGGTTGACCTAAGGTGAACTACATCGCCTTGAGGCGGGCAAGCTCGGCGGGTTTTTCGATGCAGTAGTAGCCGGAGATGCGTGAGATCAGCCCATCGCGCTTCCAGGTGTTGAGAATGCGTGAGACGTTCTCACGTGCCGCGCCCACCATACCGGCCAGATCGGCCTGGCTGACTTTATAATGAACAAGCAGACGATCATCGGGCAGTTCCTTGCCAAACGTCTCGCCCAGTTGCAGCAACGCGACCGCGACACGGCCAGGCAAAGGCAAGAAAGAGCGTGCGGCCAGCACATCATTGGCTTGTCGCAAGCGCTGCGAAACCAGCGATAGCATGTGCCGGTAGACCGCAGGGTTGGCATCTGAAAAGCGATCAAAATCAGCTTTGTCGATGCGGGCGACCTGCGATTTCTTGATCGCCTGCACCGTGGCCGAACGCGCTTGCCCGTCCAGCAAGGCCATTTCGCCAACAACGTGGCCTGGACCTAAAATAGCAAGCAGCTGCTCAGAGCCTTCGGCGGAGATCACCGCCACTTTCAGGCTGCCTTCCAAAATTGCGTACATGGAATCGCCAGGGTCACCGGCAACAAACAGAACCTCATTGGTGGAAAGCGTCATCTCACGCGCAAGATCGGAAAGCCCTGTGGCCAAGTCCGGGTTGAGCCCAGCCAGCGCCAAGCTCTCGGTGAAGATGTTCGCCCCATGCATTGTTGTCTGTCTCCTCAGATCACCTTCTTGCCGCCGAAGGTGCACAGCATGACCGCATCCGCGCCGCGTTCTTGACCGAACGGCCACTTAGGAAGGCGGTAAGAAAGCCTATTGCGGGGTTTTCGTCCAGTGTCTGGGGCGAAGATAGCCCACCGTCATTCTTGTGATGGTCAACACAGTGGGCAACGGCCAGTCGCACTACAACAGGGTCACATTAACCCATGATCAACCATAAACCCTGGAGCGATACGATGACCCGCATGTTTCTCACCACCGTTTTCAGCATGATTGTTTTGGCTGCCTTCGTTCTGGTGGCGACGTTCGATCAGGGCGCGCAGGCAAGCACGAGCACAGCGCTCACTGGAGCAGATGTGCTGGCCGCTATGACCGCACCAGCCAACAACTAAACCCACCAACACTGAAAAGGCCCAAGCCGATGTCCCGCCTTACACTCATTGCACTCACCTGCGTTTTCGTCCTCTCCGGGCTGGTCGTTGCTTTGGTAGGAGGCGCTGAGGCGCGCGACACGAGCGCCGAAATGCAAACGGCGGATCAGCCTCGGTTAGAGCGCAACGTGGAGCGTTGTTCGCTTCAGCCATACCGGGTGACCCATCCCGACAATGGCGCGCGTATTCTGGTTCTGCGCAAAACCTGCTAGGCAGCCCTTCTGGAGAGGCTTGCTAAGCGGCTTTGGCGCTCCACATCTGGTGCATGACCAACCAGACCTCACCCGTTCAAGGCACGACAACAACCCACGCAATTGAAGATGTTGGCAACTACCCGCGTCCACCTCTTCTGGAGCCTGCCCCCTACCCCATTTTGATCACGCTTGGCGGCAGGGACATCGCGTCAACGCGCAACGCTTATCGCGTGCTCGAAACCTATCACCCGCCGACCTATTACATCCCGCCTGAGGACGTCGCTGAGCATGTGCTCGCGCCCAATCCCAGCCGCTCTGTGTGCGAGTGGAAAGGTCCAGCGCGCTATTTCGATGTTGATGCAGGCGGTAAGACGCTTGAAGCCAGCGCCTGGACCTATCCCAACCCGGTGGAGCGGTTCGCCGCGATCAAAGACCATCTGGCCTTTTACTGTCACCCGATGGATCGCTGTTTGGTGGATGGCATTCAAGCCTCACCCCAGCCCGGCAACTTTTATGGTGGTTGGGTAACGCCTTGGATCACTGGCCCTATCAAAGGTGCGCCAGGCTCCACGCATTGGTAACAGCCAAAACGAAAAATATTTCAGCTTTGGCTGATCCACCTGCGAACAACCTACGTATTTTCCCGTGAGAGTGTAAGCTGTGCTTGTTCCCCCGAGCGAGTGGCGGCGACTCAAAGCACTGTCAACTCGCCAATGCGTTCCCCGATACGCTGGTTTGGCAATCGGCCGTCCTCTCCCCGAGGGCGGCCATTTTTCTATGTGATGTCCAAAGCTGAAAACACCGGCGCAAACGCCTCGGCAGAGCCGTCGAGCACGTAGGTTAGCTCACCAATGGTCATGGATGTCGCGCCGCGCGCGCGCAACCAATCGGTCAACTCCCAGATACGCGCTTTCTCCACATGCAGCACCAGCGACCCTTGCCCGGCAACGGCGCCAAACGGTGCAGTACAACCGAAAAGATCAGAGGCTTCGCGGAAGGTTTTGGTTTGCTCGCCAATGGCAGTGCGCACTTCAAAGATGTTGGCCGCCCTATCCTGTGCCGCGATGCGTGAAAGCATAGCTTTAAGCGTGCTGGAAGGATTGCCCGCCCAGTCGGCCTGCTTTGAGGCAACCAGCGTTGCCTCGCTTTTCAAGATCACACCATCGGACAGGATGCGCAGGTGATTGGCGCTGAGCGTTGACCCTGTCGTGGTGATATCGACAATCAGATCGGCGGCACCAGAGGCCGGCGCGCCCTCGGTGGCGCCAAGGCTTTCCACGATCCGATAATCGGCCACACCATGGGCACGAAAGAAATTGCGCGTCAGCCGCACATATTTGGTTGCCAGGCGCATGCGGCGGCCATGGCGGGCGCGGAACCCTGCGGCCACATCGTCCAGATCATGCATGGTCTGCACGTCAATCCAGCTGTCCGGCACCGCCACCACGACGTCGGCAAAACCAAAACTGAGCGGCGCGACGGACACGGTCGTCGCGTCGGGATCAGCGATCTTCTCGTTCACCAGATCCATGCCCGTGACGCCAAGGTGCACGGTGCCAGCGGCAAGTTCACCGGAGATCTCGGAGGCAGATAGGAACGCAACCTCAACACCATCTAAGCCTTTGATCACCCCACGGTAATCGCGCGCACCGCCCTTTTTGGCGATCTTTAGCCCGGCCCGTTCGAAATAGGCCATGGTCGCCTCTTGCAAGCGCCCTTTGGATGGGATGCCAAGGATCAACATATCGGCCATTACGCTTCATCTCCCTCAGGAAGACGATCCAGCCAGAACGCAGCGCCGACGGCTGGCACCGTTGTTGATGCGCCCAAACGCTCCATCAAGCCGTCAAACCGCCCACCGGAAACCGCTGGCGGCGTATCGCGATCATCCGTACCGCGCATCTCGAAGGTGAAGCCGGTGTAGTAGTCGAGCCGACCGCCAGACCAACCGCAGAAGGTCATGCTGGAGACCGGTAAGTTGCGCTCTTCAAAGGCATCAAGACGCGTAGTGAATTGATCGATTACCGGGTCCAACGGCAGAGATGCCACGCTGGCAAGACGTTTTAAAAGATCCGTCGCATCGCGCGCAGGAACTTCCAAATGGATCAGCGCTTCCAGGCATGTCAGCGCGGCATCGGGCAATGGATCGGCGGCAAAGCGCGCCGATTTTTCAATGAACCGCTCAGCGATCTCCGCTGAGGTTCGTCCACCCACTGGTTCGATCCGCGCCAGTGCCATCAGGCCCTCGACAAGTTTACGCGCTTCGTCGGGGTCAGCGCCCGATAGCGTCATCAACAGCCCTGGTTCATCATCGCCCGCTGGGCGGCTTACCTCTTCCAGTGCGGCTTCGACACGGGCGCGGGAGCCGAGCGCGCGGCGCAGGCGACGGATGGCGCGTGGCGTAAACCCAAGTCCCTCGACAAAGGCTGTGAAAATGGCGGAGTCGCCAAGCGTAATTGAGGGCTCGGACAAGCCGCCCGCTGTAGCGAGCGACAGCGAAAGCGCCATCACTTCAGCGTCGGCGGCAAGCGTATCCTCGCGCCCGATGCTTTCGATACCGGCTTGAATGAACTCGCCGCTCTCACCGGGCCGGAAACGAAAGGCCGGGCCCAGATAGCCATAGTTGGCTGGGCGCGCGGCATCGCCTGTATCCATGTGATGGCGGCAGATAGGAATAGTGAGTTCCGGCCGCAGGCATAGCTCAGTGCCCGCCTGATCCTCGGTGGTGAAGAGGCGCGTGCGAATGTCCTCGCCCACCAGATCAAGAAAAATATCGGCGGGCTGAAGGATAGGCGTTTCCACCGGCATGTAGCCGGAGGTTTCCAAAAGCTCGATGATCTGACGGCGACTCATGGTGTGTCCGCGTCCTGTTCAGCCAACCGCTTTTTTACCTCATCAACCAGGTTCTCCAGCGGCAGCTCGTATTGCCCTGGTCGCGCCGCCTTGTACTCGGCGTTGGACTCAAAAGCAGCCGCCTCGCGCTTTCCTTCGACCATGTCCTTGATCTGCACCACACCTTGCTCACGCTCGTTGGAGCCTTGGATGATACAGAGCGGTGCGTTGCGGCGATCAGCATATTGCAGTTGCTTGCCGAACTGCTTTGGGTTGCCTTGGAACATCTCAACCCGGAAAGGGACACCAGGCTCGCCGCGCTTGATCTTATCTTCTTCTTCTTTCGCTGCGGCTCGTAGCCGCTGGGTCATTTTTTGGTAGGCGGCCAGCGCATCGATATCGCGGTCCATCACGCACACAACCACCGGGCCTTGTGGTGTGTCAGTGGAGATTTTGCCGAGGTTTTTAAGCGCCGTCATCAGGCGCGACACACCGATAGAAAAGCCGGTTGCAGGCACAGCCTCACCACGGAAGCGAGAGACCAAACCATCATAGCGCCCACCTCCACCAACGGAGCCGAAGACGACTTCCTCGCCCTTCTCATTGGTCACGGGGAAGAGCAACTCGGCCTCGTAGACCATACCGGTGTAATATTCGAGGCCGCGGACGACGGAAAAATCGATCGAAATTCGGTCTCTATTATATCCAACGAGTTCGACGATGCGTCCAAGATGACGCAACTCCTCGATACCCTCACGGTAAAGTGTGCTTTGAATGTCTTCGAGTACGTTGTTCGAGAGATAAAGGTCGTTGGCAGAACGCTTTTCACTCTGCAAAATGAAGCGAGCGGCATGAGGCGGCAGCAGACGCTCGATCTCCGCATTAGAGAGCCCGGCGCCCTTCGTGAAATCCCCGCTGGCATCCTTCCGACCTTCGCCGAGCAACTGACGAACGCCATCCTGACCAAACTTGTCCAGCTTGTCGATGGCGCGCAGCACGGCGAGCTTCTGGCCCTCATCGGTCACGCCGATAGCTTCCATCACGCCATCCAGCACTTTGCGGTTGTTCACGCGGATGACGTATTGGCCGCGCGGGATGCCCAGCGCTTCCATCGTGTCGGCCATCATCATGCACATTTCAGCATCCGCCTGGACGCCAGGCGCGCCGACACTATCGGCATCAAACTGCATGAACTGTCGGAACCGACCCGGCCCCGGCTTTTCGTTGCGAAACACGTAGCCCGCACGATAGCTTCGATAGGGCTTTGGCAGGGCGTCGTAATTTTCCGCCACATACCGCGCGAGTGGGGCGGTCAAGTCGTAGCGCAGGCTCATCCACTGTTCATCGTCATCCTGAACCGAAAAAACGCCCTCATTGGGCCGGTCGGTGTCGGGCAGGAACTTGCCAAGCGTGTCGGTGTACTCAAACAGCGGGGTTTCAACGGGGTCAAAGCCGTAGCGCTCATAGACCTCGCGGATTTTACCCATCATCTCATCAAGCGCGCGAATATCCCCCGCGTCACGGTCAACAAAACCGCGCGGCAGACGTGCTTTGACCTTTTGAGGCTTGCCTCCACGAGGCTTCTTTTTCTTCTCGGACATAGGAGATGGTTCACTGCACGCTGGAATGAGTGCCGCGAGGGATAGACGCGTGCGGTGTGCGATGCAAGCGCCGAGCCTTCTCAAGTCCCGCACGCGATGCGGGACCTTGCGCCGAATGATCATCGAGGCCCCGGGTCACACGCAAGCGTGATGCCCGGGGCTTATTTCTTAGGAGGTCGGCACTTTGAACGCCGCGCGCTCGGCTTCTTGCTCAGAAAAGCGGAAGCAGGCTTCCTCATGATCATTCACCAAGCCCATGGCCTGCATGAAAGCATAACAGGTGGTGGGGCCAACAAAGCTCCAGCCGCGCTTTTTCAGGTCTTTGGAAAGCTGCGTTGAGGTTGGCGTTTTGCCGAGAGTGCGCAGGGCTTCCAATGTGTTGCGTTTCGGACGTTCATTAGCGGGCGGAATGTAGCGCCAAAAGAAGGCTGCCAGCGACCCAGCCTCTTCCACCAGGTCCAGCGCCCGCGCGGCATTGTTGATGGTGGAGCGGATTTTACCCTGGTGGCGCACAATACCAGCGTCACCAAGCAGGCGCTCGATATCAGCCTCGCCGTAGGTCGCGATTTTGGAAAAATCGAACCCATCAAAGGCGGCACGAAAATTCTCGCGCTTTTTTAGTATCGTCAGCCAAGAAAGGCCGGACTGAAAGCCTTCCAGGCAGATTTTCTCGAACAACCGCTGATCGTTAGTGACGTGCTTGCCCCACTCCTCATCGTGATAGGCGACATAGAGCGGGTCGCCGGACACCCAAAAGCAGCGGTGAGGAGCGTCTGTTTGATCGGTTTGGTGGGTCTGGTCGGTCATGCTCGCCTTCTGCAAAAAGCCCCGGAGCTCATCCGGGGGGCCTTTGATCCTTCGGCGCGCGGTCCCAGGTCAAGCCCGGGACTTGGAAGATCATGGTTGATCCTGACGTCATCCTGTCAGGATGGTTTGACCAGCTTGGCCACCAAACGCCGAGTGATCGGCGCGACCACGAGCACCGCTGGAAACGCGACAATCCAGGCATTCAGCCAAGCGGCCATCCAAAGGGCGAAAAAGTCTGGCGGCAAACCCAGCGCGCGCCAGGTCGCGATGCCAGAGACCAGCAGTGACATGAGGCAGGAAAGAGTGAAGCCAAAGAGGACGGGGGCGAAACGTTGGGGGATCATTGACTATCCAGGCGTAAGCTCGAAGCCCCGGCCTTGAGCCGGGGTCTCGATGATCATTGTTTGCAAGATCCCGGGTCAAGCCCGGGACTTGGTTCTGGTACAGCCTATCCCGGATAGGCTGCAAGCAGCCTTCCGCGATGACACGACGATTAGGCGGCAGGCTGCTCTTTGATAAAGTTGCCGGTCTGCAAATCCTGCACGGCCTGCATCAGCTCCTCGCGGGTGTTCATGACAATCGGTCCGTGCCAGGCCACAGGCTCTTTGAGCGGTTGGCCAGATACCAACAGAAAGCGCATGCCATCAGGCCCCGACCGGGCGACAACTTCGTTGCCTGAATCAAAGTGCACCAGCGTGCGATCACCCGATAAGTCGCGGATGTTCATCTCTTCACCAGCGAACTCCTTTTCCACCTTCACGCCCATCGGGTTGGAGGCATCACGGAACGTGCCCGAGCCGCCAAAGATGTAGGCGAAGGTGCGCGCATAGGTTTCCACCGGAAAGCTTTTCTTGGTGTTGGGGGGCATGGAGATATCCAAGAACAGCGGGTCAGCGGCGATACCATCGACCGGACCTTTTTTGCCCCAAAAGTTGCCAATAACAATTTTCACGCGCGTGCCATCATCGTCGATGATCTCTTCGACGTCAGACCCAGCGATATCCTGGTAGCGCGGCGTGGTCATTTTCAAGCTGGAGGGCAGGTTCGCCCATAGCTGAAACCCATGCATCTGGCCTTTGGCATTACCGCGCGGCATTTCCTGGTGCATGATGCCGGAACCGGCGGTCATCCACTGCACGGAACCCGCGCCAAGCGTGCCTTTGTTGCCCAGGCTATCACCATGTTCCACTTCACCTTCCAGCACATAGGTGATGGTCTCGATGCCGCGATGCGGATGCCAAGGAAAGCCCTTGGCGTAATGCTCTGGGATGTCATTGCGAAAATCGTCGAACAACAGAAACGGATCAGACATGTCTGTATCACCAAAACCAAAGGCGCGGTGCAGATGCACGCCAGCGCCTTCCATGGTTGGAACGGCTTTGGATTCTTGCAAAACAGGGCGGAAGCTCATGGCTCAAACTCCTCAAACAAGGGGCGCTGCAGATGGGGATCATCCGGCGCGTTGAGAAGGAAGATAGGGCGTCGGCGTGCTTTGCCATAGAGCTACGGTGAAGGACGCATTGTTCGGATTTGATGAACGGTGAAAGCTTGTTTTCGTCGCCCCACCTTGAGTCGCACTCTTAATGGAATAGGAATGTGTATGTAGATCCCGGATCGGCGAAGCCGTCCGGGATGACATGAGCAACAGATCAGTCGAACAGTGCGTCGATGTCATCCTGGCTGGCGACATTGGTGTCTTCTTCCATGGCTGGACCATTGAGAAGCGCCGCATCGCCTTTCGGACCAACATCAAGCGTTGCAACTTCTTCGAAACTCTCCATCCCGCCCCAGATGTCCATCATGGAGTCGATACGCTCTTCGATGAAGCGCATTGTTTTGACCACTTTGGTGATCCGCTGACCGGTAATATCCTGGAAGTTACAAGCTTCAAAGATTGTCAGCACCGCCTCGGCGGCATCATTGGCCATGCCCTGATCAGCGCCTGAGAGCTTGGCGGAGAGATTGCCGACACGATCTTCCACCGTTTCGGCGGCGGTCAAAATGGCTTCAGTCGCCTGTTCGGTGCCCTGCACAACGGCATCCAGCTCGTCTGTCACTTTGCCAAGCTCTTTGCCCTGGAAACCAGATTGATGCAGCGTGGCGATTTCCGTTTTCGTCTGTTGGATGGCCGCGCGAATGGCCGACATCTCGGCCTCAAGCCGCTTTACCTCGGCCATTTCCCTATGGAAGCTGTCGATCTTGGCCTGATCGAGTTGCTCGGAAGGCTCGATCATCGATTTGAGATCGGCAATGGCGTGAAGGATGGTCGCCGCGTCTCCACCCGCAATGGATGCTGCCGTCGCCTGGCCAACCGCCTTTGGCTGTCCGCCGGACACTTTGCCGACGGTTTGCCCGTTCATTGATGCTTCAATACGAAATGCTCTGCGCTGTGCTTGCGCCATGTACCCAACCCTTTACGCGGCCTCACCGACGCACAACCTAGACGAGCGAGTGTTAAAAAGATGTTGGCGCCCGTTAGTAAATGCACGCAAGGCCATAACGACCGCCACACTTGCTGAAAACGGTTGGGCACGCCATGAAAGGCTGTCGCAAACCAAACGCCTTTCCGCCCTATGCTCTTCAGCTCATCCCTTCAGACTTTGTTGGTTCGCATTGCCGCAGTCGCAATGGTGATGGGATGGATGCTGGCACTTGGCACACAGGCTGCTCATGCGCAGAGCCGCTTTTCGGATGCGGCGCTGGCCGATGGCTTTTTTCGCACTGTCTTTGGCCTTGAATATGAGGCAAGCAGCCGCGGCGCGAGTTTCGTCAAAAAATTCGTCGAGCCAGTGCGGCTTTATATCGACCATCGCTCGCGCGCAGATAGACGTCAGGAGGTCGAGCGGTTTGTCAGTTCGGTAAACCAAGCTGTGCGTGGCCTGGACTTGCAGGTCGTCGACGATCCGCTACGTGCCAACTTCACCGTTTATGTGGTCGACCGCGCGCACTATGCCCAAGTCATCCGAGACGATGTCTACAACTCATCGCGGGCGCAGGTGCGTGGGCGATGCATGGTGCGTGTGCTCACCGGCAGTGGCGGCATCAGTCGGGCGCAGGCCGTTATTGTCTCCGATGAAGGAGATTTTCTCTTCAACCGCTGCCTGGTTGAAGAGGTTCTGCAAGGTCTCGGGCCGCTGAACGATGATCCGACTCTTACCGCCAGCGTGTTCAACGACCACTCTCGGCACACCCGCTTCATGTTGCACGACCGCTACGTGCTCAACATGCTCTACCATCCAAGGGTTTTGCCAGGCATGAGCCGCGATGAGGTCAGCCAAGTGCTGCGTTCGGTGCTGGCTGACGTGCACAGCTGGTTGCGCTAATCGGGCCTTGGACGCGGCTTACTCATCGCGGCGATCAGGATCGTCACGGCCATACGCATAGTGTTTCAAGTCTGGGAACTCAGGCAGCCAAGCCTCACGGCGAACAGTCCATATCTCGTAGGTTGGTTTCAACTGATCAGGGGCATCCAGGCATCCCAGATGCACTTCGATCTCATCGTCGGTGCGCGCAAAAACAGATGAACCGCAGTGCGGGCAGAAGAAACGCCCTTCGTAGTCGCGCGTTTCACCTTCAATGGTTACAGCATCTTCTGAAAACACCGCCGCAGCGTAAAACAAAGCCCCATGGTGCTTACGGCAGTCCAGACAGTGACAAAGCCCAACGCGGCGAGGTTGTCCCAGCGCCTCAAGTCTCACTTTTCCACACAGGCAACCGCCAGTGAACCGATCCATGATGTTTCTCCCGCTGGAATTTCAAAATGCCTCGGACGTGTGACGTGACCCACGACAGCGAAACGGCTGATTAACCCTTTGCCCTAACGCGCGCTTTACCACACCTTTTTGCGCGCGATTCACCATGAACAAAGCAATACCGGCCTTACCGGCATCTGACGCAGCTTTTCGCCGTTTGATTCACCATTCCCTTGGCGCTCTCTGGCCTTCTAGAGCCCAAGTTTGCGGCGCTGTGCGCGGCAATCGTCTTCTTTGTCAGGTGTAAGGACAGTTCGTGATGGATTATGGGATTTGGACAAGCAAGGCTCTGCTGGGGCTGGGCGCGCTGACCATGTTGGTTGGGGTGACGATGAATGATGCGCGGGCCCAGTCGGTCAGCCACCATGCAAGCTCACCTTATGTGATCTTGCACGATGAACGCTCTTCCCCGTGGCTTCTTCAGCTTCAGCCAAACTATGCACGACAGCAGCATCAAGCGCGCCAGCAGCGCTATCAGCGATCGCTCAGCGGCCGCATCGTCACGCGCCCAACGCTCCAGACCCGTCCGGGGCTTCGTCCAGACGTGCAGCAGGCGAGCGTTGCGCCGACCCATCAGCTCAACCCGATTTTTCTGCCTCAAATCGTGAGCTATGACACCCATCATGCGGTCGGCACGATTATCGTCGATCCGCACAATCGCTTCCTCTATCTGGTGGAAGAAAATGGCCAGGCACGCCGTTATGGTGTTGGTGTTGGTCGAGCCGGGTTTGGTTGGTCAGGCACCGCCACCATCCAGCGTCGCGCTGAATGGCCTCGCTGGACACCCCCTGCCTCGATGATCGAGCGTCAACCCGAACTGGAAGAGTGGCGCCATGGCATGCCTGGTGGCATCGAGAACCCGCTCGGCGCCCGCGCGCTCTATCTCTATGAGGGTGGCCGCGACACGCTTTACCGCATTCACGGTACCAACCAGCCCTGGACGATTGGGCAGGCCATGTCATCGGGTTGCATCCGCATGCGCAACGAAGATGTGACGGACCTTTACGAGCGTGTGCGCATCGGCGCCCGCGTGGTGGTTCTCTAGAACAGAGACCCTATTTCCAAACGGATCAAAAAGGCGGCTTTCGGGCCGCCTTTTTTACATCAGGTCTGACGCGTCGAGATTATAGGCCTTGCCAAAACCGCCGTTGAGAAAGGCGCGCTCCGGCGTGATCTGCCAAAAATGAAAATCGCCAAAATCGATGTAGAGTTTCGCTTTGGGATTGCGCGCGAGATACGCGGTGCGTGCAGCATCGCGTGCCGATTGGACGACAAGAACTGCCCTTCCCACCAGCGTTAAGCGGGGATGGGTAAGTGGGTCGCCGCCAGGTTTGTTGATCTGACCTGGCTCGCCAATCAACAGGGAGCAGCGCGCATCAGCGGCAAGGGCGGCAAAGTGGGCTGACAGTTCCGACATCAACAGCAGCGGCGCGCCATCATTGTCCAACCCAAAACCCGTGCGCGTCACCAGCGGTTGGCCGGTTTCAGGCTCCAGATGGGCAAGTGCTGCAAAAGGGGCGTGTTCCATAAGCGCACGTGCCAAAGTGCGGGCTTCATCATCCACGGGGCGAAGGGGTGAGGTCTTTTCGGGTTCTGCCATGCAGGCGTTATGCAACAGCCTTCTGCGGCGATCCAGAGCTTGGTACTGATGTCCAGGTGTCCAGCTTTGTCTCGCTGCGCTGGCCCGGTTCAAGGCGCACCAAAACGTCTGGTTCCAAGCACACCCAGCGTGAGACATCACCATCCAGCGGTTCGGAGGCGAGCGTCCATGTGCCGCCCTCTCCTGCCTGAAGATAAAGGGTTGGCTCGCGATCATCGCTGGCGTGCCGGAACGCATAGATCGACTGTCCATCGCTGAAAACGCAGGTCAACCGAACGGCATCCTTGCCTGTGCCGCAGCGACTTTGATCGATCAGGATAGCCAAAACCTTATTGACTGCCGACACGGGGTCATCGGCCAGGCCGAACGTTAAAAGCAGCAAGAAGATCAGTTCAGAGTCTGTTGTTCCGCGGCGCAGCGCATAGAGATCATCGGGCAGCATTGCCTCCAACGCGCGGCGAATGCGCTGAATGTCCGGCACCTGGCCATTGTGCATGAAGGACCAGTTTTCATGGGCGAACGGATGGCAGTTGACCCGCGAGGTCTCGCCGGCTGTTGAGGCGCGCACATGAGCGAGAAACAGTCGCGAGCGGATCATCCGGCAAAGACTTGGCAAATTGCCATCCGACCACGCTGGCAACACGTCGCGGTAAAGCCCTGGCTCACGCGCCTCATCGTACCAAGCAAAGCCGAAGCCATCGCCGTTCACCGCCAGCTTGGCTTCACTGGCATGCTGGCTTTGCTCAAGCAGCGAGTGACCCGGCGCAACAATGATCTGCTCCAGCGCAATGGCCGGTCCAAGATAGGCGGCAAGACGGCACATAGATCTAGTGGCGTGCTTCCATACGGGCATGCATTTTTTTGATGAGACGGCTTGCGGTGGTCTCAAACAGCGGCGGGATGATCGCATGTATTAGCGCAGCAAGACCGGCACCAAAAAGGGTCAACGCGAAAGTACTCGCAAAGCGCATGTGCTCAAAATATGTTTCATTGACACTGGCCGGGTGGTCAACGAACCCACGCCAGAAGCTTTTGCGCGGCTGTGTATCGATATGATCCGTCATGATGGGCTTCCTCTAATGTGAAGCCTCGAAGATCGCACAGGCACGTTGGGCAATCATCCCAATGACGATTGGATTTCTCGTATTCTTGGGATATCATCCCTACTATGAGCTATCAATTCGACGAAATGGATCGCCGTATTCTCCGATTGCTGCAACGTGATGCATCGATGAGCATGGATTCGCTGGCCGATGCAGTGCATCTGTCACGCAACGCCTGCTGGCGACGGATCAAGAACATGGAGGATGCGGGTGTGTTGACCGGACGCGTTGCGCTGGTTGATCCGCAAAGCGTTGGCCTTGATCTCATGACGTTTGTTCTGGTGCGCACCAACCGGCACGATGCGGACTGGCTGAAAACGTTCAACAATGCCGTGCAAGAGCTACCGGAGATTGTCGGCGCACACCGTCTCTCCGGCGATCTGGATTACATTTTGCGCGTGCGCATCGCCAATGTGCGCGCCTATGATGCCTTTTATCAGCGGCTCATCGAACGGGTGCCAATCTCCGATGTCTCAGCAAGTTTTGTGATGGAAGACATCAAAGACACCACGGAACTGCCGCTATAACCACCTTAGGTGATCGCCCGCGCAGTTCCCGAAACCCTGATAGAACTGCCAGGTTCCGGCGAGAAACTTGCTTTCAAGAGCGAACGCGAGCCCATGTCCTCGCCCTGCACCAGATCAAGATCGCCAGCCGCCAACAGACCCTGGTCTCGCAAATAGCCCGCAAAGGCTGCCGCGGCCGCGCCTGTTGCCGGATCTTCTAGAACACCGCCTGATGCAAACGCGTTACGAACGTGGAACAGGCGATCATTCTGCGCCCAAACCAACATGATGGTGACAAGCTGGTGCGCCTTCATGAAGGTGCGACCCGCGTCCAGATCATAGGTCATGGCCGCCAGCGTTTGACGGTCCTTAAGCGGTAGAAGCAGATGATCGGCGCCAGCATGAATGCGCGCGACTGGATAACGCCCGTCCAGATCATCCGCGCCAAAACCAAACAGTGCGAGCGCTTCGGCTTGCAAGGTCTCATTGAAAGGCTTGTTCCAGGTGGGCGGTGACTGCAGAGCCGCGCTGAACAGTTCTCCATCCACTGCGCCCTCTACGGTGATGGAGGCCTCGCTGAGGTTGAGCGTGTGCACGCCAGCGCCGAAACGTTCTGCAAGCGCTGCGCCCAACGCTATGGTTGCGTGACCGCAAAAGGGAACCTCCGATTCTGGCGAAAAGTAGCGTGTTGTCCAAACATGATCGGCTTCTTGCGCCGCAAAGACAGTTTCAGAATAGCCGACGTCAGCAGCGATGCGTTGCATCTGCTCTGTGGATGGCAGTTGGTCCGCAATCAGAACACCAGCCGGATTGCCGCCCTGACTGCCATCGCTGAAGGCTGAAAGTCTCTGGAGTGTCATCGTCGCAGGCCTCGTTGGTGAAAGAGAAACGGTACACTAGCAAAACGAGACTCTTGCGAACTGTCAAATATGAAGGTAAAATCGATTACCTTCCTGAATTTTAGGGTACTAGACTGCTATATGGCTAAAATATCAAAACAGATCGACGAAACCGACCGCCAGATACTAGGCGAACTTGAGCAAGATGGCCGCGCATCCGTTTCCAGCCTGGCGGCTCGGGTCGGTATGTCTGGCCCAAGTGTTACAGAACGTATTCGCCGGATGGAGAGCGCTGGGATCATCCGCAACTTCACGGCTGATATCGACATTGCCGAATTGGGTTATGATCTGGCGGCCATCGTGCGGATCAAGCCCCGGCCTGGCAGCCTGCATATTGTTGAAAAGATGATCTGTGATGAGCCACGTTTCACATCGTGCGATGCGGTAACTGGCGATGATTGCTTCGTCTGTCGGTTGGCTTTTCGCGCGATGAAAGACCTTGATGGAATTCTGCAGCCCTTTCATGATCGGGCTGAAACCAACACAGCGATTGTCAAATCCTCGCCGGTTCGCAATCGCCTGCCCACGGACAGACCATACTAACTGATGCCCTCGAACAGCACCCTTATCGGCAGCTTTATCCTCATCGCCTTTGCCGCGACGGCGCTGGTGCTTTGGGCCAGCCAAGGAGATGCTGGCGAAGACGGGTTGCTGATTGCCGTCTTTCCGCCGACAGCCAGTGAACGCACGATCATGCAAGCGGTGGTGGCGGCGGACGGGACCTTTGTGCGGGCGAGCCTGCCGGAAACTATTGTCGTGGCGCACAGCACACAGGAAGGTTTCGCAGAGCGGTTAAAAGCGCAAGGCGCTTGGCTCACCTATGCGCAAGCGCCTTTTGGACCGGAGCTCGGCGGGTGTTTGGTGCTGGCCAGCGTGCCGTTTAAGCGGTCCGAGGCAGGGCTTTAGAGGAAAGCTGATCTAACTTGATGGTTTCGAGACACCGCGCAGATCGTGACTTAGTGCGGTCAGCGCTTCTGCCATCGCGTCCACTTCGTCGGCCTCAAATTGCTCGTAATGGTAGTCGCCCGCACTCGAAATGCGCATCAACAGAAAGCGCCGAGCATTGCGTTCTTTGATGATGAACTTCAGTTTTTGTCCGGTTGCCAAATCCATGGACCATTCACGGATCTTCGTTCCGCTGATTAAGTCCCCAAGACCTTGGATGAGACCCACTGTTAGTCTCCAATTCACTCGCTTGCGTTTCTGAACATCTTATCACTCCTGCGCTTTGCGGGAAATGCCAACGCACAGCTTGCTGCCGTTTAAGCTTTCGCTTTTGCTAATGTAGCGGCTTACTGCGCGGCCTGCATCCAGCTTGGCTCGGGTAGGTGATCGGTCACTTCGCGACCGCGCATCAGCTCGATCAGTTCGTCGGGCATGCGTCCGCCATAGGCCCAATTCAAGAGCTGCACCGTGTGGATAATCGGCAGGTCCGTGCCAGTACCGATCTGCGTCATGCAGCCAATGTTGCCGGTCGCGATCAGCTCCGGATTGGTGCTTTCGATGTTTGCAACCTTGTTGTCGCGCAACTGGCGAGCAATCTGCGGCTGCATGATGTTGTAGGTGCCGGCTGATCCGCAGCAAAGATGGCCCTGGGGCACGTCTTTGACCGTGAAGCCTGCCGCCTTGAGCAGTGTCTTCGGCGTGGTTGTGATCTTCTGGCCGTGCTGCATGGAGCAGGCCGAATGATAGGCGAGCGTCAAACCGGAGACCTGGGTGGGCGCTCCAAGGTCGATGCGCTCCAGATATTCGGTGATATCGCAGGCAAGCGCTGACACCTTTGCGGCTTTCTCTGCATAGGCCGGATCAAGGCGCAGCATATGGCCATAGTCCTTGATGGTTGTGCCACAGCCTGATGCTGTGATGATGATCGCATCCAGACCCCCGCTCTCAACTTCGCGCATCCAAGCATCGACATTGCGACGGGCGTCGGCGAGCGACTTCTCCTCCTTGCCCATGTGATGGACCAGCGCGCCGCAACACCCTTCGCCTTTGGGCAGAACCACTTCGATGTTTTTACGCGTCAGAAGATCAATCGTGGCCTGGTTGATCCCAGGATTGAGCACCGGCTGGGCGCACCCGGACAGGAGCACGACACGACCGGCTGTCGCAGCCTCGGGCGCAAAACTCGTGCCTGGTTCCGGGCCACGGGCCGGCACCTTGGTTGGCGCCAAGGACAGCATCGCCCCAAGGCGGGCAAACGGTCCGCCCATGCGGCTCATGATCGGCGCGAACGGCTTGGCAAACAGCGCTGCCAGAAGCGACAGGCGGAACCTGTTTGGAAACGGCAGCACGAAGGCCAGCGTTTCGCGGATCAGCCTGTCGTGCCAGGGGCGCTTATAGGTGTTTTCGATGTGGGCGCGGGCATGGTCGACCAAATGCATGTAGTGCACGCCAGAGGGACACGTGGTCATGCAGGAAAGGCAGGATAGACAGCGGTCGATGTGTTTGACGGTTTTCTCGTCGGCAGGCTGGTCATTCTCCAGCATGTTTTTCATCAAATAGATGCGGCCACGCGGGGAATCGAGCTCATCACCCAGGATCGAATAGGTCGGGCAGGTGGCGGTGCAAAAACCGCAATGCACGCAGGTGCGCAAGATCTTTTCAGAATGCGCGACGTGCGGATCGGCGAGTTGCTCAGCAGTGAAGTTGGTTTGCATTGTACTCTCTAAACCTTCGCCCTAAACGCCGGCATACATGGCGCCGGGGTTGAACAGGCCCTGCGGATCAAGGCTCGCCTTGATGGATCGGGTGAGCGCCATGTGCGCCGGTTCCAGCGGATTGAAGACCGGAACATTGGCCTTGATGGCCGGCGGCGCGCGAAACAAAGTGGCGTGGGCGCCCGAATGCGGCTCGCAGGCCGCGCGGATGACATCAGCACCAGCATCATCGGCAACACGCGTTTGCAGCCAGACCAGGCCGCCGGACCAATCGTAAAACGCACTGACGGACCGATGGGCGGCAATGGCAGCTACGATGTCTGGGCCAGCCATGGCCGGGCAGGAAATGCGCCATAGCGCTGCATCGCCATCAGATGGAAACGCAGCAATGTCGCGAACATCCTTCCAGAGCGCGCTATGATCCTCACCTGAGAGCGCCGACCCGGACACGCCAAGCGTCGTTTTCAGTTCAGGAATGCGATAATCGAGCTGATCGGGGAAACCTTCCAGCCGCATCAGCGTGCGCGCCGGTTTGCCGTCCATGGCAGGCAGATGGGCTGCGCCATTGACCTCAAACGGTGTGCCCATCGCGCGGCCAAGGAGATTAACGCCGTCGCGATCCGACAGGCCTTCCACGACAAGCGTGCGGCCTTCGGGTGGGCGCGGGGTAACCTTGAACATCACTTCGGTCAGCACGCCAAGCGTGCCCCAGGCGCCGGCCTGAAGCTTCACCAGATCAAGGCCGGTGACGTTCTTCATCACCCGGCCGCCATTTTTGATGATCTCGCCACGGCCGTTGACGAAACGCACGCCAATCAAATTGTCTCGGGCGGCACCTGCCAGAATACGGCGGGGGCCGGAGATGTTGCCGGCCACGACGCCGCCGATCGTCGGCTCACCCTGCGTGCCAAGCGCTGTGCGATAATCCGCCGGCTCAAAGGAAAGGATCTGGTTCTTGTCCGCCAATGCCGCTTCGATCTCTGCCAGCGGTGTGCCCGCCCAGGCGCCGATGACCATTTCAGCCGGCTCATAGAGCGTGATGCCGGTGAGGCCGGAAAGCTTCAGCGTTTCTTCGCTCTGCACCGGGCGTGTGACCGCGCTGCGCGTGCCGCCACCTTCAATGGTGATCGGACGGCCAGCCTTGAGCGCATCGGCGACAAAGTCGGCGACCGCCTTTTCGGTTGCAAGGGACATCAGGCAGCCTCGCCGGTTTGGATTGGCTCGGCCTCAAGGCGACCTTCCAGCGGAAACACCTTGGCTGGGTTCATCAACCAGTCGCGGTCGAACACGGCCCGCACCCGCATCTGCTGATGCAGATCAGCTTCGGTAAACTGGTCCGTCATCAGGTCGCGCTTTTCTATGCCGACGCCGTGCTCGCCGGTCAGGCAACCGCCAACCTCAACGCAGAGACGCAGCACATCATTACCGGCGAGTTCGGCCTTGTCGCGTTCTTCGGGATCATTGACATTGTACAGGATCAGCGGGTGCAAATTGCCGTCGCCGGCATGGAAAACGTTGGCAACGCGCAGGCCATAGCCTTTGACGATCTCATCGATGCCTTTGAGCACGCGCGGCAACTGGCCGGTGGGGATGGTGCCATCCATGCAGATATAGTCAGCAATGCGCCCCGTCGCGCCGAAGGCGGATTTACGGCCCTTCCAGATCGCGGCGGCTTCCATTGCCGACTCGCTCTCCTTGATGCGCTTGACCTTATGCTCGCGGGCGATCTTGACGATCCGCGCGAGCATCGCATCCATCTCGGCCTCCGAACCCTCAACCTCAATGATCAGCAAAGCGTCGACATCCATCGGGTAGCCGGCCTTGGCGAAGCCTTCGCAAATGTCGATTGCCGGCTTGTCCATGAATTCCATGGCCACGGGCACGATGCCCTGGGCGATGATGTCGGCGACGCAGGCGCCGGCATCGAGCGCGGTGTCGAAACCAAAGAGAACCGGGCGCGCGCCCTCGGCCTTGGGTAGGAGACGCACAGTCGCCTCGGTGATGATACCGAGCTGACCTTCGGAACCGCAAAGTAGGCCTACCAAATCATAGCCCGGCCCATCAAAGCTCTCGCCACCTAGATCGACGACGGTGCCGTCCATCAGCACAAGTTTCAGGCCAAGAAGATTGTTGGTCGTGACGCCATATTTCAGGCAATGCGCGCCACCGGAGTTCATCGCGATGTTACCGCCGATCGTGCAGGCAAGCTGCGAGGACGGATCGGGGGCATAGAAGAAACCATCCTTGGCGACCGCATCAGAAATTGCGAGATTGGTGATGCCGACCTGCACCACCGCCGTGCGGTTGGCATAGTTGATGGAAACGATCGAGCGCATCTTCGACAGACCAATCACGACCGCGTCTTCTTGCGGTATGGCACCACCGGCCAGCGACGTTCCCGCACCGCGTGGGACCACCGGCACACCGTGGGCGCTGCAGAATTTCATGAGCGCGGCAACCTGCTCGGTCGTTTCCGGCAATACAACGGCAAGCGGCACCCGGCGATAGGCGGTGAAGGCATCGGTTTCGTAAGGCACCAACTGTTTTGGATTGGTGATCACACCCTCGCCCGGCACGATTGTGCGAAGCCCTGAGGCAATCTGCTCGCGCTTGCCAACAATTGCAGCGTCCGGCTGCGGCATTTCAATGAACCCCATGGCCCCCTCCTTATCGCGGCTTGTTTGTCCGAGCGCCGCTTGACCGGCGCTTCCCGGTCGAATTTCCTGAGAAATCTTAGCATCCAAAACGACTGCCAGGACGTAGATACTTCGATCGAGTGTATCTTGCTTTCCGAAGCTTCATGCCGCAAATGACGCCAATTGGTCAAGTTTTTTTACCTCTCGACGAAATTTGCAAAGCATTGTAGAAACTACTTATATAATGCAAATTGCATAATGGTTGTGCCGCAACACCAGTGCAGATGAAGCTGGCCAGGGCAAAGTATACGAGCATTCGATCATCGGCACAGGGTATGGTCTCTGTGCGCAAAAGAGCTTTTGAGATGGCCAGTAATGGCGCGCTTAATTCGCTCGATCAGGTAGGATGGGCATACGCAGATGAGCAATTTTCTCGATCTGGAAATTTTCGCCCGCGTGGTGGCCGCAGGTAGCATGTCAGCCGCTGCTCGCGATATGTCGCTTTCGCCAGCGGTTGTGTCCAAACGCCTGCGACGTCTTGAGGATCGCCTCGGCACTCGCCTACTCCAACGCACCACGCGACAAATCGCGCTCACTGAAGCTGGCAAAGGCTTTTACGAGCGCGTGGTGGCCATTCTTGCCAGCGTGGAAGAAGCTGAAAGCTTTGTGACGCGTCGCTCGGCCATGGCATCCGGCGTGTTGAAAATATCCGCCCCCACCAGCTTTGGCCGCATGCATGTTGCGCCCCATCTGGCATCCTTCATGGCCGCGCACCCAGAATTGACGCTTCAATTGGTCTTGGCCGATGATTTTGTCGATCTGGTCGGCGAAGGTTTCGATGTGGCTCTTCGCATTGCTGAACTTAATGATTCAACGCTGGTGGCACGCAAGCTTGCGCCTATTCACCGCGTGCTGTGCGCCTCGCCGAAATATATCGAGAAACACGGCATGCCACACTCCATCGAAGAGCTGAACCGGCATACCTTGCTGGCAACGCAAGCTCAGGATGTGTGGAAGCTTGAAGACAATTCCGGCGAGGGAACCACGGTTAAACCTCAGTCCGCTATTTTGACCAATTCCAGCGAAGTTATTCGCGAGGCCGTGTTGGCCGGCATCGGTATAAGCTTGCGTTCTACCTGGGATGTCGGGCCCGAACTTTCGTCCGGTGAGTTGCAGATCGTTCTGCCGCGCTACCGCGCATCGCGCGGCGTCGGTCTGTTCTCAGTGTACCCAACGCGCAGGTTCTTGCCCGCCAAAGTGCGCGTGTTCATCGATTATATGGCCAGCCTCTACGGACAGTCTCCCTATTGGGACAAGGGTCTAGACGCGGTGCTTAACCCGGTTGAGCAGGATTTGCGCGCCGCAGCCGAGTAACATTCCAACTGCGCTCTTGCGCCCACACTGGCAACAAAACAGTCACTATGAGCGGCCTTTATTGGCCTGTCATGTTGACGATGCATGGCTAGCACCCAACATTGGTTTGGTCCCGTTTTGAGCGAGCAGAGGTCCGCATGCGCCGCTCCCTTTCCGTTCTGCACCTTGCAGTCTGTCTTGTTGCTATGCCGTCGGCAGGCTTTTTTGTGCCTAGTGCCGTGGCGCAGGACGCGCAGGCTGGCGCAGGGGTCTTCAATCGTTGTTCGGCCTGCCATCAGATTGGTCCGGGTGCGAGCAATGCGGTCGGTCCGCATCTTAATGGCTTGATAGGTCGGCCTGTAGCCAGTGTGTCTGGCTACGACTATTCCGATGCTTTGCAAGCACGCAACGGCCAAGCGTGGAACGGCCAACTGGTAGCCGATTACATTGCCGATCCGGCCCGCTTTATTGGCGAGCGCAGCGCTATGCCAGCACAGCGCCTTCGACCGGAACAAGTGGCCAACTTGATTGCCTATCTTGAGTCGCAATAGCGCTTATGGGAACCTGACGTCTGGCCAATTGATTTGACCAGTACGTGCTGATTACCCTAAGGGTGTGCAGAATAATGCCACCAACATAGGGCTTGCGCACGGCATGGTCTTTCAGCCGATCGTACACAAACGGACCGCCGAAGCGGTCGTGGAACGCTTTCGCAGCCTCATTCTCGATGGTGTTTTGCGCCCTGGAGACCGCCTGCCGGCGGAGCGGCAATTGGCGCAGGACCTTGATGTCTCCCGCCCTATTCTGCGCGACGCCCTGTCTCAGTTGGAAGCCGAGGGATTGATTGTTGCGCGCCATGGCGAGGGTACGTTCATTGCCGATCTGATTGGCGATGTTTTCTCAGCCCCAATCGCCAAATTGCTGCGCGCCTCTCCGCTGGGCATGGCCGACTATTTGGAATTTCGTCGCTTGGTTGAGGCTGACATGGCGGCGATGGCCGCAGACCGGGCCACACAATCTGACCGCGATATGTTGCAGGCGCTCGGCAAGGCGATGTGCGACGCACACGCCAATGGCGACGCCAAACGTGAAGCAAAACTGGACGTGGAATTGCACACACTGATCGTGGAATCAGCCCACAATCTGGTGTTCCTGCACGTGTTGCGGGCTTGCTACACGCTGCTTGCGGACGACGTGTTCGACAATCGCCAGCGCCTTTACGAACAGCCAGGCGAACGCAAAACACTGCTCGACCAACATTTGGCGCTGATCGAAGCCGTGATTTCCGGCGACGCTGAGTCCGCGCGTCGCGCGGCACAAGCGCATATCGACCATGTCAGCCAGGCCAGTCAGCATTTAAGCGCCGCGGATGCGCGCGAAGAAACATCAAAACTACGGCGCACCATTCGGCTCGCCAACGCTGGTTAGATTGAGACCAGCTCATTTGCGTAATCGGGGGACTTATGACCATCACCACCATCCATGACCTACAGATTTTGGCCGAACGGCGCGTGCCGCGCATGTTCTACGATTATGCCGACTCCGGGTCCTGGACCGAGCAGACCTATGACGACAATGAAGACGATTTTGAGCTGATCCGGCTGCGCCAAAAAGTGGCCATTAACATGGAGGACCGCTCCACCACGTCCACCATGGTCGGCCAAGAGGTGGCGATGCCCGTTGCCTGCGCACCCACCGGTCTGACGGGCATGCAGCATGCCAATGGAGAGATCCTGGCCGCCAAAGCCTGCGAGGCGTTCGGCGTGCCGTTCACGCTCTCGACCATGTCGATCTGCTCCATTGAGGATGTGGCCGAAAACACCTCAAAACCATTCTGGTTTCAGCTCTATATGATGCGCGACCGCGATTTCATGTCCCGGCTCATCCAACGGGCCAAGGATGCGGGCTGCGCCGCGCTGGTCCTCACGCTCGACCTGCAGATCATTGGCCAGCGTCACAAAGACATCCGCAATGGATTGTCTGCGCCGCCAAAGCTCACCATTGCCAATATGATCAACATGGCAACCAAACCGCGTTGGTGTCTGGGCATGCTTGGCACCAAACGGCGCGAGTTCGGCAACATTGTTGGCCATGTGAGCGGGGTGGACGATATGTCCTCGCTGTCAGCCTGGACCAACAGCCAGTTCGATCAGTCGTTGACCTGGGATGATGTGGAGTGGGTGAAAAACCAGTGGGATGGTCCGTTGATCCTCAAAGGCATTCTTGATCCGGAGGATGCCAAGCTTGCGGTGAAGACCGGCGCGGATGCGCTGATCGTGTCCAACCATGGCGGACGTCAGCTCGATGGCGCCTTTTCGTCGATCCGGATGTTGCCGGTGATCGTTGATGCGGTGCAGGGCGATATCGAAATTCACATGGATGGCGGCATCCGCTCCGGCCAAGATGTGCTGAAAGCTGTCGCTCTTGGTGCCCAGGGCACCTATATCGGCCGCGCGTTCCTCTATGGGCTTGGCGCCATGGGCCAGCAAGGTGTGACCACTGCGCTAGAAATCATCCATAAAGAGTTCGATACGACCATGGCGCTGTGCGGTCGCACGGCCGTCGATCAACTCAATGGCGATAACCTCTATCTGCCCGAAGGCTTCGAGGCCGGGTAAGTCGCCGGCCAAAATTAGAAAACCCGCCAGCGATGCGCCGGCGGGTTTTTTCATCGCACGTTAGACTGCTTACTTTTTGCCGCCACGATCGTTGGGATCTTTAGGTGGCGCATCGGACTGCGTCCCCCCGCCTTCGGGTTTTGGCTTTGGCGTCGGCGCGCCTGATGACCATTCGTCCCGTAAAGTGCGCATAGTGTTCCCCTTGCTTTCTTGAAATTTACCCCAATGCACAAAGTGCGAGCAAAGCCTAACCGGGCGGGAGAAACTTGTCGATTGTTAACTCAACGACAAGTTGCGCAAACCGGCAATATTGACGGCGCCGGTGTCATCGGAATCCGAGGACACGCCAACCGCGATCAAGGTTTGCTTGGCTTGCCCAAAGGCGCGGACATGATCGGCGGCAAGATCCACACGTTCGCCGGTCCAGCCGCCCGTTCCCGCGCTGCGCAGGACGACCGTCTTGCCGCGGCCGCGCAGATAAGGACTGTCGAGCACGGCTCCACGTTGAGCACTGCCGCCCCACACATAAATCAGCGTTCGCCCATCGCGCATGCCCAGGAGCCGTGACATGGAAGGCGTGGAATCGCCAAAGCGATCCGCCGTCGCAGCATCAACAAAGACGAAATAGAGCGCGATCGAGCGATCATCACCGCCGCGCGCCGCAAGATTGGTCGGGCCGACCCCTTGCGAGACCTGCCACTGCCAACTGGCGGACGACGCGTTGCGCGCCGCACGTGGCACCACACCGTAAACCACCGAGGAGGACTGGCTGGCATTGATCGTCAGCGTGCTGCTGCCAAGGCCGTAGTCGGTCGGCGGGATGCCGCGAAACGTCCAGGCTTGCCACCCGCTAAAGCTAATCGACGTCATCGCTTTGGCGGGGGTCGATGTCGTCAACAAAGCCGGTGCTGCGGCGACGCTTGCGCCAAATGCAAGAAGAGACCGCCGTGTCAGGTGCGTGGCATTGGGGGATTTCAGCATGCTCAAGACTCGCCTAGGTTTCGGGAGGATGGTTTCATGCGGGTTGTCGTCTTTGTCCTACGCACGACCGCGATCATTCGATGACTCAGGACCAATCTGCGTGTTCACAAAGTGGTGTGCGTAGCTCCAAGCCAGAAATTTTGAGGATCGGCATGCCGCTTCAAAACCGCGTCCATCCGTCCGGATCTTTGCATGCCGTCAGCTCGCGCGGAACGCTGATGGGCAATCGCGGCGGACGTATCCATGATCCTGACACCAGAAATCTGTTACCCGCCAGACGATGGGCAAGCCGCGCTTGGATCGCCTGTGTCTTGTCGTTCAAGGGACGCCAACGCACGCTCTGGGGCGAGAGCTACACCGAGCTTTTTTTCCTCGACGAGGTCACGGCGCTAGCGGCCGGGCATCGGCCCTGCTTTGAATGCCGGAGGCCGGACGCCAAAGCCTTTCAGGCAGCTCTTTTTAATGGTTTGAAAGACAATCAGGGATCGGAGAGCCCTCCCAAAGCGCCGGTTATTGATCGGTTGCTGCACGAGGCGCGCGTTGGCGAGAAACCGTCACGAGCCAGGCTGCGGGATCTTCCTGCGGCGAGTATGATCGTGATGGACGATCAGGTTTTTGCGATTCGGGATCGTGCCCTGTTTCCCTGGTCGTTCGACGGCTATGGCAAGCCGCTGCACATTGACGGCGACAGCGTGTTGGAGGTCGTGACGCCGGCGCCGGTTATCGCAGCGCTGCGCGGCGGCTACCGACCGAATTGGCATGACAGCGCAAGGCAAGGACACGAAACAGGACCATGAACGCTGAGTTGGACAAGGCGACCATTGCTGGGATTTTCGACTTTCTGCGACAATCAGGCGATCTGAAAGACACGCTGCGCAGCGGTTTTACCAATGCCGGCGCGCAGGAAAGCACAGCTGAACATAGCTGGCGGCTTGCCCTGCTTGTGATTGCGTTAGAGCCCTATCTAGAGGGCCTCGACACTGCACACATGTTGAAGATGGCCATCCTGCACGATCTTGGCGAAGCCGTGACCGGGGACGTACCGGCCATCCATCAATCGGGCGATCCGGAGATCCGGCGGATGGCCGAGAGGGACGCCGTCGCAATGCTCAGCGCATCTCTGCCAGAAAGTGTCGGTGAGACCGTGAAGGCCATCGCTGCGGAGTATGACGCCGGTGAAAGCCAAGAGGCGGCCATGATGAAAGGCCTCGACAAGCTTGAGACGATCTTTCAGCACGCCACCGGCGAAAACCCGCCAGATTTCGACTACGCCTTCAATCTCGACTATGGCGCAGGCTTGACCCGCGACGATGCGCTTCTTGCCAAACTGCGCCGCTATGTGGACAGTTTGACCCGGGCGCGGATGGCTGAAGCGGAATGTTCAGAAAGCTAAGGTCAAACCCTGATAATCGCCGATTGTCATGGTTTTGCCGCAGTGCAGCATTTACACTGCTGTGAGGGGAAACGCCTGATTCTCCAGTCAGGAAAATCAGATGTCGATTCAAAATCTTGATGCGTTTTTTGCGCCGCAGCATATCGCTCTGATCGGCGCCAGTCCCAAGCCATCGAGCGTGGGGCGCGCCTTTGTGGACAATCTCCTGCTCGACCCGGGTCGCAGGACGCTGTCCTTCATCAATCCCAATCACGAGGCCATTGACGGGCACCCGTGCGTTGCCGCGCTTGGCGACCTGGAAAGTGTGCCCGACCTTGCGATCATCGCCACGCCACCGGACACGGTGCCCGGGCTGGTCGCCGAAGCGAAACTCACTGGCGTTCGGGCCGTGATCGTCGTTTCCAACTGCCAAGGCGGCGACCGTGGTGCGCTGCGCCGGGCGATGCGAGCGGCGGCACGCGGTTCGCCAATGCGCATTTTGGGTCCGGATTCGCAAGGCGTCTATGCAGCCGCAGGCAATCTCAATGCCAGCCTTGCGTCAACGCCACCGCAATCCGGCTCGCTTGGTCTGATCGCGCAGTCGGGCGCGATCATGAATGCGGTACTCGATTGGGGCAACGCGGTGAAGGTCGGCTTTTCCAAAGCCGTGTCGTTGGGCGATGCGTCTGACGTCGATCTCGACGATTTGCTCGATCATCTGGCCTATGACGTGCGCACGCGGGCGATCCTGGTGTGCGTTGAGACGGTCGGCAATCCACGCCGGTTTTTCTCTGCTGCCCGTGCTGCCGCCAAGGTGAAGCCGGTGGTGATACTGAAATCCGGGCGGCACAGCGTGACCGCCGACCAGATCTCCACCCATTCAGGTATTCTGGCGACCGAAGACGCGGTCTATGACGCCGTGATCCGCCGTGCCGGCCTGCTTCGGGTCAACGATCTGGACGGGCTGTTCGATGCCGCTGGCGCGCTGGCACGCCTGAAACGCGTTTCGGAGGCCGGTAAGCGCCTGGCCATTGTCACCAATGATCGCGGTATTGGCATTTTGGCGGCCGACCGATTGCTCGACCTGGGTGGAAGCCTATCGGAGCTGAGCGACGAGGCGATGGAAGCGATCAAACCGCACGCGCCGCTGCGCTGGACCGGCGATATGCCGCTCGATCTGGAATCCACCCTGCCGATGGACGCCCAAGGCGAGGTGATCGAGGCGCTGATCGACGATCCGATGAACGATGGCGTGTTGATCGCCTACAGCCCAAGCCAGGTCTCCAATGGCAGCGAGGCTGCGGCCAAGCTGTCCGAGCTGCTTGTCCGCAAGACCAAGGACAAGTCGCGTCCCAAGCCCGTTTTCGTCTCCTGGCTGGAACGCGAAGCTGGCGCGCTGAATGCGCTCGACGAGGCCCATGTTGCTCGCTTTCGCACGCCCGGTGATGCGGTGCGCGGCTTCATGGATGTCTCGCGCTATGCGCAAGCCCAAAAAGAACTATCGGCGACGCCCCCTGCCCTGCCGGAGGACCTTGCCAGCGCGGATGTGGAGCGCGCCCGCGCGCTCTGCGAAAATGCCATTCGTGAGGGCCGCACCTGGCTCAACACCGATGAGATGGGCGATATCCTGGCCAGTTACGGCTTCAACTACGCCGCGCCCGTGCGCGCAACGAGTGCCGAGAAAGCGGCAACCGCCGCGCAGGACATGCTTGCCCAGCATCGCTCGGTGGCGCTGAAAATCGACTCACCCGACCTGCCTCACAAATCCGATGTCGGCGGCGTCGTGCTCGATCTCACCCACAGCCTTCAAGTGCGCGAAGGGTTCGATGCGCTGACCGAGAAGGTCGCGGCAAGAGCCCCTGGTGCGCGGATCGACGGCGTGATCGTGCAGCCGATGGCCGACATATCCGCTGGCCTGGAACTCTATCTTGGTCTGGCCGATGATCCGGTCTTCGGACCGGTGATTGTTTTCGGGCGCGGCGGTATCGCCGTTGAAGCGATCAACGACAAGGCACTTGGCATGCCACCGCTCGATATGCGATTGGCCCGGCAGGTGATGGAGCAAACGCGCGTCTGCAAACTGATGGGCGGCTTTCGCGGTCGCGCCGGGGTTGACCAGGATGCGGTGGCGCAGGCGCTCGTTCGTCTGTCACAGCTTTCCGCCGATGTGCCGCAGATCCGAAGCCTGGACCTTAACCCCATGCTGGCAACGCCCGACGGTCTGCTGGTGCTGGATGCGCGCATGGAAGTCGCGCCAAGCGAAGTTGGCGATCTGACATTTGACACCAATCCGCGTTTCACCATCCGGCCCTATCCGCGCAACTGGGAGCGCCGATTGGAGTTGAAGGATGGCGAAGCCGTGTTTGTGCGCCCTGTACGGCCGGAGGATGAGCCGGCCTTTCTGCTGTTCTTCTCCAAGACCACCAAGGAGGATTTGCGGCTGCGCTTCTTCTCCTATGTGCGCGACTTCAGCCACAAGTTCATCGCTCGCCTCACGCAGATCGACTATGCGCGGGACATGGCCTTCTGCGCCTTCGATTCCAGCGGCGAGTTGATCGGCGTTGTGCGCCTGCACGCCGATGCTGAGCGCGAAACCGGCGAGTATGCGATACTCTTACGGTCCGATCTGAAGGGCCAGGGCCTTGGCTGGGCGCTGATGCAACTGGTGATCGAGTATGGCCAGGCCGAACGGTTCAAGCGCATCGAGGGCCAGGTGCTTGCCGAGAACACGACGATGCTCAGCATGTGCCGGGCGCTCGGCTTCCAGGTTCGCCGCGATCCCGACGAGCCGGAGATCATGCAAGCCAAGCTCGACCTAGCCGAGCTTGACGGCGTTGATACAGCCGCGCTGGAAACTGCCAACTGACCTGACCAAAGCCGATGGGGTTCGCGCAACTCCCGTCCGTGTTGTTGCGACTGACGTACAGCGCCGAAAAAGGCCATATTGCAATGCATACATTGCCGGGTTGGCAGCGTTTTGCCGACCGGCGCTTCGACAGGGCTGGCCAAAGAGAGCCGCCCAGGGAGCCTGGCATGACAGCAATACTGAGCACCAAAAGTGACCCACCCGCTGTTCGCCAGAGCGCACCGGCTCCGGCCACGCTGACGCATGTTGTAGGCGATCAAAGCGCTGTCATGCGGTTTATGGCCGATCCGGCGAGCCACAATCTTCTCAGCGACGATCCGTCCAAAGGGGTGGAGCGCATCGACACCCATGGCGCGGCGGTGTTTTTGGCCGGTGACCGCGCCTACAAAATTAAACGCGCCGTCTGCTTTCCCTTTATGGATTTTTCCACGCTTGCGCGCCGCGAAGAGGCCTGCCGGGCGGAAATCGCCATCAACAAGCCCAACGCGCCGGAAATCTACCTCGATACAGTGGCGATTACCCGCGACAAGCTGGGACATTTGGCCATCAATGGCCAAGGTGAGGCCATCGAGTGGGCGGTTGCGATGCGCCGGTTCGACACGGCGATGACGTTCGATCAGCTGGCAGCCAATGGGCAGCTCACGCAGACCGATCTGGACGGCGCGGTCGATGCAGTGCTCGCCTTTCAAGAGCGTGCTCCCATCCGACGGGCGGACGATTGGGTGTCTGATCTCAGCGCTTACATCGACCAAAATGACCAAGCCTTCCATGAGGCCCACAAGCTTTTCGGTTTGCAGGAAACGGCCGATCTGACCAAACGCACGCTTGCCGAATGGCGACGTATTGGCCCGATTTTGGCGGCCCGCGGCGAAGCGCAGGCCATCCGTCGCTGCCACGGCGATCTGCATTTGCGCAATCTCGTTCGGCTGCCGGCAGGCGTGCGCATGTTTGATGCAATAGAGTTTGATGAAACCATTGCGACCGGTGATGTGCTCTACGATCTGGCTTTCCTCTTGATGGACCTCGATGAAAGCGGCGAACGCCAAGCCGCCAACCGGGTGCTCAACCGCTATTTGGCGCTGCGCGATGAGCCGAGCGATTTCGAGGCGCTGGCAGCGATGCCGCTTTTCTTGTCGATCCGCGCTGCGCTGCGCGCGAAAATCTGCGCTATGGGCGCCCAACATCTGGCTCCTTTACAAAAGAAGGCGATGGAGAAAGAGGCGCAACGGCTCTTCGCCTATGCCGCCGACGTTCTTGAGCCGCGCGACGTGACACTGACCGTGGTCGGCGGGCTGTCCGGCACCGGCAAATCAACGATTGCGCAGGCGCTTGCGTCGGCCATTGGGCGCACGCCCGGGGCGGTGGTGTTGCGTTCTGATATTGTGCGCAAAACGATCATGGGTGTCGATTGGCACGAGCGATTGGAGGCGAGCGCCTACACGCAGTCCGTGACCCATCAGGTTTTCACGACCTTGCGCAACCTCGCCCAAAAAGCGCTGGCGTCCGGCCATTCGGTCATCATCGACGCGGTTTGCGCGCAAACCGAAGAGCGCGAGGCGCTGGAAGGCGTCGCGCGGGGTGTAGAATGTCACTTTGCCGGCGTTTGGCTCGACGCGCCCTTGGACGTGCGGCTGGACCGGATTGGCCAACGTCGCGATGATCCATCCGATGCCGATGCACAGGTCGCGCGCCTGCAAGAGGACTACGACCTTTATGATGTGGAATGGCCGCGCGTCGACGCGCGCGGGTCCATCGATGATGTCTTGGGTGCGGTTCGCCCCTTGGTGGACCGGTTAAACTAGCGGCTCCAAAAAGGCGCGGTAGCCGGTGACGGCAGCGAGCCCCAGCGCAACGGCCAGCCAGTCTTTCTTGGTGAGCGCCATGACGAGCGTCGCAATGCCAATGCCGAGTAGGCCAGCCGGACCGCTTTCCAGCGTGATCGGCACGATGGTCGCCAAAATCACACCGCCCGGCAGCGCCTCCAAGCCACGACGCACGCGCGCCGTTAGCGGCACAGAACCTAAGATCCAGAAGCCCATCACACGCGCGATGACCGTGAGTGCCATCATGGCAAGGATGGCGAGCCATGCGCCTTCGGTCATACCAGCGGAGAAGCTGGCGTTGATCGCCTCCATCATGAGGGCACCGGTTCTGTGTCATCCGGCTCAAAGAGTGCCGCTGCGGTGAAGGCTGCTGCCAAACCTCCGGCGAGCACAAACCAATAGCCGGGCAAAACAGCCTTGACGGCGAGCGAGACAACCACCGCCACAACCCATGGCACCAGATCGATGCGGCCGCGCCAGATGGGCACCAGCATGGTGATGAAGAAGATCGGCATGACCAGATCGATGCCGTAGCGGGCGGGGTCAGCCATTGCAGCGGCGAAGTAGTAGCCGGGCACGACCGCCACGACCCAGTTGAGGTATAGGAAAACACAGGCGCCGACGAGCACGCCCCAGTCGCGCCCACCCTCGCGGTAGTAGCGGATGGCGATGATCCACGCAGGATCAGAGATGATGGCAAGGCCCGGATAGACCTTATGCGCTGGCAGGCCGCCCAACCACGGGCGCAGGGCCGCGCCCAGCAACATCATGCGCAGGTTCACTGTGAACACTACAGCGGCCATGGCAAAGGCCGTTGTCCAGGTTATCGGATCGGTCCAAAGACCGAGCGCCACATATTGCGAGGCACCGGCAAACACGATCGCATTGTAAAAGAAGGCGTCCAGAAAGGTCAGCCCTTGCACGGCAGCCGCTGCACCAAAGCCCATGGCAAACAGCGTGATGCCCGGCGCGGTAATGGCGCAGCGACGAAAGCCGAGCCAAAATCCGTCCATGGTAAAGGGCGCTGCGGCTGGGCGCAGCGACGATTGCTCCGTTGGCATGCCTAGTCGTCAACCGCCAACACGATCAGCAAATCCTTGGCATCAACGCTGTCGCCGGACGCCACAAGAAGCTCCGACACCGTGCCGTCTTTGTCCGCGTGGATGACCGTTTCCATCTTCATCGCTTCGACGCCGAGCAGCGGGTCGCCGGCTTTGACAGCATCGCCTGATTTGATCGAAACGGTGGAGATGACACCTGGAACGGGTGCGGCCACATGGGCGTCGTTGTCGGCATCGGCCTTGCGGCGGGCACCAGCGCCGGTTGCGCCATGGCTGCGATCGGGCACTTTGATGGTGCGTGGCTGACCGTTGAGCTCAAAGAAAACGCGTACCATGCCGGTTTCGTCGGCCTCGGATTTGCCCAGGCATCGCACGACAAGCGTTTTGCCTTTTTCCAGCTCGATGGCGATCTCGTCTTCGACCTCAAGCCCATAGAAATAGACCGGCGTCGGCAGAACGCCGACCGGGCCATAGGTGTTGGTGACGCGCGCGAACTCGGTGAAGACCTTGGGATACATGAGGTAGGAGGCAAGTTCCTGGTCGGAGATATCGCGCTCCAGCGTTCCGGCGATGCTGGCGCGTTCCGCGTCCAGATCAGCCGGTTCCAGGCGCGCACCGGGGCGCTCGGTGTAGGGCGTGTCGCCCTTCAGCACTTTGGCCTGGATCACTTCCGGCCAGCCGCCGGGAGGCTGACCAAGATCGCCGCGCATCATGGAGACGACACTTTCAGGGAAGGCGATATCCTTGTCCGGATCCATCACCTCGGTAGTCGTGATGCCCTGGCTGACCATCATCAGCGCCATGTCACCAACAACCTTGGAGGACGGGGTCACCTTCACGATGTCGCCGAACATCTGATTGACCTGCGCATAAGTTTTCGCGACCTCGTGCCAGCGATTGGCAAGACCAAGAGACCGCGCCTGCTCCTTCAAATTGGTGAACTGGCCGCCGGGCATTTCGTGCAGATAGACCTCCGAAGCCGGTGCTTTGAGATCGCTTTCAAACGCCGTGTACTGACGGCGGATGTCTTCCCAAGCGAAGGAGATTTTGCGGATCGCCTCCATGTCGAGGCCTGTGGCGCGATCCGTGCCTTCCAGCGCCGCGACAATGGAGCCAAGCGCCGGCTGCGAGGTCATGCCGGACATGGCATCCATGGCGGCGTCCACCGCGTCCACGCCCGCCTCGACGGCGGCCAGAACCGACGCACCGGAAATGCCGGACGTGTCGTGCGTGTGAAGATGCAGCGGCAGGTCCGTGGCATCCTTCAACGCCTTGATGAGCGCGGTGGCAGCCGCCGGCTTTAGGAGCCCGGCCATATCTTTGATGCCGATGATGTGGGCGCCGGCGGATTCGAGCTGTTTGGCCAAATCGACATAGTAAGCGAGCGAATATTTCGCGCGGGATGGATCATGGATGTCGCCCGTGTAGCAAAGCACGCCCTCGCAGAGCTTGTTGGCCTCGCGTACCGCGTCCATGGAGACGCGCATGTTTTCCACCCAATTCAGGCAGTCGAACACGCGGAAAAGGTCCATACCGCCATTTGCCGCTTCAAAGACAAACTGGCGCACGACATTGTCGGGATAGTTGGTGTAGCCAACGCCGTTGGAGCCGCGCAGCAGCATTTGCGTCAGGATGTTCGGCGCGCCTTCGCGGATGTCGGCCAGGCGCTCCCACGGGTCTTCAGTGAGAAACCGCATCGCGACGTCAAAGGTCGCGCCACCCCAACATTCCAGCGACAAAAGCTCTGGCAAAGCGCGGGCATAGACCGGCGCAAGCGAGGCAATATCAAACGAACGCATGCGGGTGGCGAGCAGGCTCTGGTGACCGTCGCGCATGGTCGTGTCGGTGACCAGGACGCGGGTCTGGTCCTTCATCCACTGCGCGAAACCCTCCGGTCCGCGCTCGTCCAAAATCTGCTTGGTCCCTGGTTTGGGGTCACCGGTGTAGGCCGGCAGGTGCGGCGGGCCAGCATCGGCAGGTGGCTTGGGGCGATCCTTGGTTTCGGGATGTCCGTTGACGGAAACATCGGCGATGTAGGTGAGCAGCTTGGTCGCCCGGTCCTGACGTTTCACGGCCTCGAACAGTTCCGGCGTCTCATCGACAAAACGGGTGGTGTAACTGCCATCGATGAAACTCGGGTGGCCGATCACGTTTTCCAGGAAGGTGAGATTGGTCGCGACGCCACGAATGCGAAACTCGCGCAGCGCGCGGTCCATGCGCTTGCGGGTTTCCTCCGGCAGCGGCGCCCAAGCTGTGACTTTTTCCAACAGCGGATCGTAAAAACGGGTGATCACCGCGCCTGAATAGGCCGTGCCGCCATCAAGGCGGATGCCGAAACCGGTAGCGCCGCGATAGGCGGTGATGCGGCCATAATCGGGAATGAAGTTTTGGTCGGGATCCTCGGTGGTGATCCGGCATTGCATGGCGTGACCGTGCAGCGTGATCTCATCTTGGACGGGAATGCCCGAGGCTGGGTCGCCGATTGCATGCCCCTCGGCCACATGAATCTGCGCCTTCACGATGTCGATGCCTGTGACCTCTTCGGTCACCGTGTGCTCCACCTGCACACGCGGGTTCACCTCAATGAAGTAGAACGCGCCGGTGTCGGCATCCATCAAGAACTCGACCGTGCCCGCGCCGCGATAGCCGACCGTGTTGCCGATGGCTTTTGCGTAGCCTGCCAGTTCTTGGCGCTGATCTTCATCGAGATAAGGGGCTGGCGCGCGTTCGATGATTTTCTGATGGCGGCGTTGCACCGTGCAATCGCGCTCGAACAGATGCACCAGATTGCCATGGGCATCACCGAGGATTTGCACCTCGACGTGACGGGCGCGTTCCACCAATTTTTCCAGATAGACCTCATCTTTTCCGAAAGCAGAGCGTGCCTCCTTCTTGGCGATGGGCACTTCGCGCTGCAGGTCTTCCGGTGTGCGAATGACGCGCATGCCGCGCCCGCCGCCGCCCCAAGAGGCTTTCAGCATCACCGGATAGCCGATCCCTTCGGCCAGCTTGGCGACTTCGGCCATATCGTCGGGCAGCGGGTCGGTCGCCGGCATGACCGGCACGCCGGCTTCGATGGCGAGGTTGCGCGCCGAAACCTTGTTGCCGAGGCGGCGCATGGTGTCGGAGGTCGGGCCGACAAAGATGATGCCCGCCTCATTGCACGCATCAACAAATTCCGGGCTTTCGGACAGGAAGCCATAGCCTGGATGGATGGCGTCGACGCCGGTTTCCTTAGCGATGCGAATGATCTCTTCAATGGAGAGATAGGCATCGATGGGGCCGAGCGGTTCTTCCAAATGAGGGCCACGCCCGATCAGATAGGCCTCGTCCGCCTTGAAACGATGCAGCGCCAGCTTGTCTTCCTCGGCGTAGACGGCAACCGTCTCAAGTTCCAACTCATTGGCAGCGCGGAAGATGCGAATCGCGATCTCCGAGCGGTTGGCGGCCATCAGGCGCTTGATTGGACCGGTCGAGTGTGTGGAGGGGTTTGTCATAGAGGCATTTCCAAACGGCAGAGTGTGTTTGGCCCTTGACTAGCACGGCGAACGCGCACGTACAGTAGGGGGCGGGCCCTGCAATTGCCTGTTCTTTGGCCTAAGCCTGCCTGATGGCACGGCGTTGACCACGTTACTGGGGTAAGCTCGCGCTGATGGCCGTCTCTAGCCGGTCCACGATCATCGCAATGTGCTCGTCCTCGATGATGAAGGGCGGGGCCAGAAGAACATGATCGCCGCGCTGGCCGTCGATGGTGCCGCCCATGGGATAGCACATCAGCCCTTCGGCCATGGCACGTTTTTTGATCTTACTGGCAAGGCCAAGTTTCGGGTCGAAGGCCTCCTTAGTGCCGCGGTCGGCCACCAACTCAAGACCCAAGAAAAGACCCCTGCCCCTGATATCGCCGACATTGGGATGGTTGCCGAAACGCGCGGTCAGGGCATCGCTTAGTTTTGCGCCGATTGGGTTCACGCGGGCCAGCACATCATCATCCACCAGACGATCAAGCACCGCATTGCCGATGGCGCAGGCCATCGGGTGGCCGAGATAGGTGTGGCCATGCTGGAAGAAGCCGGTGCCCGCTTCGATGCTGTCGTAGATCCGGTCGGAGACCAGCAGCGCGCCGATCGGCTGAACGCCTGCACCAAGGCCCTTGGCGATGGCAATCATGTCGGGCGCGATGCCCTCCCGCTCGCAGGCAAACAGCGTGCCGGTGCGCCCCATACCGCACATGACCTCATCCAGCATCAGAAGGACGCCATGCCGGTCGCACACGGCCTTCATCTTGCGGAAATACCCTTCGACGGGCGGCACGGCACCCATCGTTGCGCCAACAACCGGCTCGGCAACAAAGGCCGCCACGGTTTCCGGGCCAAGGTCCTGGATCTTGTCTTCCAGTTCCTGGGCAAGACGGTCGGTGTAGGCCGCATCGCTCTCACCGGGTTCCTGGCCACGATACGCGTTGCAGGGCGAGACATGGTGCATGGCCGGCGACAGCATCGGCTCGAACTGGGCGCGGCGCCATTGATTGCCGCCGGCTGATAGGGCGCCCAGCGTGTTGCCATGATAGCTCTGCAAGCGGGCGATGATGTTCGCGCGCTTCGGCTCGCCATTTTCCATGTGGAACTGACGGGCAAGTTTCAGCGCCGACTCCATGGCTTCCGAGCCACCCGACACGAAGTAGACGCGGTTCAAGTCACCGGGCGACAGGTCCGCCAGGCGCTCGGCCAGTTCCTCCGCCGGGTCGGTCGTGAAAAAGCTGGTGTGCGCATAGGCGAGGCGATCGACCTGCTCATGCAGCGCGGCTTTGAGCTTGGCATCGGAATGGCCAAGGCAGGAGACCGCCGCGCCGCCACACGCATCCAAATAGCGGTTGCCATGGGCATCGATGATGAACGGCCCATCCCCGCCCACCGCAATGGGCAGATCGGCTTTGGTGTAGCGGGGGAAAACGTGGCGGGATTTCATGGGGCAGCTCTGAATGTGTCATCCCGGCCAACGCGCATAGCGCGTGAGCCGGGATCTGAGACGATGAAGGTAACCGATCCGCGATAGCCCAAGGGCTTGCGGGATGACAACGCGGCGGTTGCTATCCTCTGATCACCATCACGCTTTGTTTGGCATGGCGCACGACACGCGCCGCGTTTGGACCGAGGAGATAATCCTTCAAATCCGGGCTGTGCGCGGTCATGACGATGGCATCGCAGTCAAGCGCATCGGCGATATGCAGAATTTCCTGGTAGACCGACCCTTTGGTCACATGGCCCTTCAGCGTCACGGGCCCGCAGAGCGCGCGCTTTTCTTCCAACACTTTGGCGAGTGTTTCGCGCGCGCCATCCATCGCCCGATCGGCAAAACCCTCCGGCAAATAGGAACTCACAACCGCCATGCCTGCCGTTGGAACAACGGTCATGACGTGAACTTCGGCATCCGGCCCAGTGGCCAATGCCGCAGCGGTCGGCAGGGCATTGTCGAGGCTTTCGGTATCGCCGAGATCAATAGGAACGAGCAAACGTTTATACATGGATTGTCTCCTTCCTGGCTCTAGAACGCTGGAACCGTCTGACGACGGCGCTGCATCATGATGACGAATCCCAGAAGCAACAGCGCAGGAATGTAAAACACCTCTTTGGGCATGCGCTCGCGTTCGATCTGAACATTGTCCACCGTCACGAAATCATCACCGTAAAACTCAAACATCTGGAACGTCGTGAAATAGGGCGTGCCGGCAAACGGCTCTTCCAGAATGGCCTCCTCATTCTCATTGACCACCGTGATGCCCTGACGCGACAGGCGCTCTTCACCTGGGCCTTCTTCACCCAGATCAAGCAGCACCGTGGTCTGCGTCATGCGCTCCAGATCATCAAAGTCCGGTCCGCGAATTTCGATGCGCAGGCGCGCATCAGCGGGCATTGACTCAGCGATTTCCGCCAGTTGTGTGCCCGGCAAAAACTCATAGCGCGGATCCACCTGATCGAGCCAGTAGCCCGGTCGGAACAAGGTGAAAGCGACCAGCAGCAGAGCAATGGTTTCCCACCAACGATTCTTGGCAAAGAAATAACTCTGGGTGGCCGCCGCAAAGAGCATCATCGCCACCACGCCGACGACAAACACAAAGATCGCCTTGGCCGGACCGACATCGATGAGCAGAAGCTCTGTGTTGAAGATAAACAGGAACGGTAGCAGCGCAGTGCGGATGTCGTAGGCAAAACCCTGCAAGCCGGTCTTGATCGGATCGCCGCCGGAGATCGCCGAGGCTGCAAAGGCTGCAAGACCCACGGGTGGCGTATCATCGGCAAGAATGCCGAAATAGAACACAAACAAGTGGACCGCGATCAACGGCACGACGAGGCCTTGGCTGGCGCCAACCGAGACAATCACCGGCGCCATCAGCGAGGATACCACGATGTAGTTGGCGGTTGTCGGCAGGCCAAGGCCGAGCAGCAGGCTCATCACCGCCACCAGCAGCAGCATCAGGATGAGATTGCCGCCGGACAAGAACTCCACAAAGTCGCCCACCACCTGGTGCGCGCCGGTGAGCGTAACCGTGCCGATAATGACACCGGCAACACCTGTCGCCACTGCGATGGGGATCATGTTGCGGGCGCCGGCAATCATACCGTAGACGAAGTCTTCGACCCCGCGCCGCCACTCAGCCGACGCTGGCTGATCGGCAAGCTCTGTGCCCGCGCGGAACATGGCCTTCAAGGGATGCTGCGTGACGACAACGAAGATCATCGAAAGCGTGCCGTAATAGGCCGAGAAGGCAGGCGACAGGCGCTCGATGAGAATGCACCAGAGCAGCACAACAATCGGGAGCAGGAAGTGAAGACCGGTCATCGCCACTTCGCCGGGCCGCGGCAGCACCTTGATGTCGGCGTTGGGATCATCGACTGGCAAGTCGGGGCGTTGCGCGGCGATACGCAGCAACACCAGATAGGCGGCAATGAAGAGCGCAATGCCGGTCCAAAGGCCCATGCTTGGGAAGGCTTCCTTCACCCAGCCAAGACCGAAATAGACCACACCGCCTAGGGCAGCGAGGCCCAGGAATCCAGTGAGGAAACCGATCAGCTTCTGCGCCAGCGTGCCAGTGGCTGTTGGTTTCTCCATGCCTTTGAGGCCGAGCTTCAGCGCTTCCAAATGCACGATGTAGATGAGCGCGATATAGGAGATGAGCGCCGGCACCAGGGCATGCTTCAAGATGTCGGTGTAGGAAATGCCGGTGAACTCAGCGATCAGGAAGGCCGCAGCGCCCATTACAGGTGGGGTAAGCTGGCCGTTGGTGGACGAGGCCACCTCAACCGCGCCGGCCTTTTCGGGCTTAAAGCCGGTCTTCTTCATCAATGGGATGGTGAAGGTGCCGGTTGTCACCACGTTGGCGATGGACGAGCCGGAGTAAAGGCCGGACGCCGCAGAGGCCAAAACCGCAGCCTTGGCTGGGCCGCCGCGTAGGTGACCGAGCAAGGCGAAGGCAAGCTTGATGAAATAGTAGCCGGCGCCGGCGCGCTCTAGCAGCGAGCCGAACAACACGAACAGGAAGATCATGGTGGCCGACACGGCAAGCGCCACGCCGAACACGCCTTCGGTCTGCATCCAGTAGTGCCACATGGCCTTGCCGAACGAAGCGCCGCGCCACTGAATGACTTCAGGCATCCAAGGCTGGTTGCCGAAGAAGGTGTAGGTGAGGAAAACGCCCGCCACGACCAGCATGGGCAAGCCGAGCGCACGGTATACACCAATCGCCAGACAGGTCATGCCCACGGCGGAAACGGTGAGGTCGGCCACGGTGGGCAGACCGGCGCGCATGACCAGCGATTCCTTGACGAAGATCAGATAAAGACAGCAGATCGCGCCGACAGCGGCCAACAGCCAATCGTACCAGGGCACCGCATTTTTCGGTGCGCCCTTGTAAAGCGGGTAGGCGAAAGAGACCAAAATGAGCGCAAACGCCAAGTGAACGTTGCGCGCTTCGACATTATTGAAGGTGAAATTGACGCCGGTCAGTTCGGTCAGAATGAACGGCAGCGGCGATGCGATATAGAGCTGGAAGGTTGACCAGATAAACGCGATGGCGGCGATGGTGAAGCCAACCTTGCCGGGCACGACCCGCGAGCCGGAATCGGCTTCGGCGACGATCTCATCGACGTCGATCTTGGGCTTTTCAGCCTCTTGCTGCGCACCTGCTGCTGTATCTTGACTGCTCATCATCGTCCCCCTGAGCGGCGCTCTTTGTGAGCTGCCCTCTCATGCACGCGCTTGGCGCTGTGCAAAAACTCGTCGACCGACCTGTTTTCGTCCCCACCTTGAAGACAGGCTGAATGGCAAAGAAAAAAGGGCTGAGCGTCTCGGCCCAGCCCTTTCTCAGTGTTGGCTTATTCGATCCAACCGCGTTCGCGGTAGTAGCGAGCTGCACCATCATGAAGCGGTGCTGATAGACCATCGGAAATCATGGCTTCCTCGGTCAGGTTGGCAAACGCCGGATGCAGACCGGTGAAGTCCGAGAAGTTGTCGAACACGCCTTTGACAACCGTATAGACGATGTCCTCGTCAACGTTGGAGGACGTCACGAAGGTTGCGCCCACGCCGAACGTGGTCACGTCTTCGTCTGTGCCATTGTACATGCCGCCAGGGATGGTGGCGGTACGGTAATAGCTGTTCTCATCGATCAGCTGCTCGATCTCAGGGCCGGTCACGTCCACCAAGCGCGCATCGCATGTTGTCGATACTTCGGTGATGGCCGCAGCAGGGTGACCCACGGTGTAGATCATGGCGTCGATCTGACCGTTGCAGAGTGCCTGGGCCATTTCTGCGCCCTGGAACTCGGTGGCGACAGCGAAGTCATCCATGCCAATGCCGAAGGCGTCCATGACGACTTCCATGGTTGCACGCTGGCCGGACCCTGGGTTGCCGACGTTCACGCGAAGGCCGCGCAGATCATCAAACGAGTCCACTTCCGAATCGCCAGGGACGATCAGCGTGAACGGCTCAGGGTGCACGGAGAAGACAGCCCGCAGCTCTTCAAATGCACCTGCGTCTTCAAAACGCGATGTGCCATTGAACGCGTGGAACTGCCAGTCAGACTGAGCAACGCCAAACTCCAACTCGCCGGAGCGAACGGTGTTGATGTTGAAGATGGACCCGCCGGTTGATTCCACCGAGCAGCGGAAGCCATGGTCACGGCGGTTCTGGTTCACCAAACGGCAGATCGCGCCACCGGTTGGATAGTACACGCCAGTGACACCACCGGTGCCAATGGAAAAGAACTGCTGTTGCGCAAATGCGCTGCCGGTTCCCAGCGCCAAGCCCGCAGCCAAAGCCATGGACGTGAGCGCAGTTGTCTTGAGTTTCATTAATGTCTCCCTCGAAGATAGTGTCGCGCGGCTGGCCTCTTCGGGCTCTTGCGCGCTTGGTTGGACGCCGCCAAGGGCTGTCCAAGCGTTGAACCTAGACCTATTAGGCGCGACTGCGCAATGGGTCAGCGGCGCTGAAAACAAGCAACCCGTTGTGTGCACTGCACACTTTTCCAGCAACGGCTGCAACTAACACTAAGGCAAATTCAAAGAAAAATGGTACAGCAGGGTGGGGTCGAACCACCGGCCTCCGGCTCCACAAACCGGCGCTCTAACCAGCTGAGCTACTGCTGCACAAAGCCAAGGTGCGAAAAACGCACCGGCGAGAGCGGCTGTTTAGTCCGATCATGGCGCGAATGCAAGACGAACTGCCGACCCATCAGACACAAAAAACCCGGTTCATGGAGATGATCCACAAACCGGGTTTTCAAAAGGTCAGGCGAAGCGATTACGCAGGAAACTTAGTGCCTCGCCCTATAGGCCTTGAAGGCGCTTAAGCAGCCTTGAAGGCTTCCATGGATTTGGCCATAGCGTCTTTGACCGGCTTGGTAGCTTCTTCGGTCATTTTCGTTACTTTGGCCTGCATGTCTTTGGCTTGAGCGGTCGATGCATCGAAACGCTCACGAGCAAAGGCGGTTTGCAGTTCAACAGCTTCGGAGACACTTTTCACAGCCATGAAGTCTTTCATGAAGGCGAAGCCAGCGTCGATGTTGGCTTTAGCGGCGTCCAAAGACGCGGTCGACAGGTCGAGCGTGTTGCCGCGAGCGGTTTCGAAGGATTCTTCGAGAACGTCGGTTGCTTCTTCAGCAGCAGCTTTCACTTTGGCGTAGTTTTCACGGGCTTGTGAAACGCCTTTTTCAGCCATGTCGCGAAATGCTTCGGGCACTTCAGCGGTCGCCATTGGGAACAGCTCGGTGACGTTGGCTTCAATTGTTTCCATCACATCAGCGACTTGAGCTTGGGCAGTCTTTGCAGCAGCAGGTTTCTTAGCAGTGGCCATTGGTCTCATCCTTTCGGCTCTTTACAAGGGTGGACCGCACTGTTGGGTCCTCATCGCGCTGGACATCTGTTTGTCTCCAGCGTTGAAAGGTATATAGCATCGCTTATTGTGCATTGCAACATTTCTTTTGCATCGCACAAAAATATCGCACTTCTATCTTATTGGTGCTGTTGCGACACCCATAAAAAAGGGCGCCGAGGCGCCCTTTGGAATCAGTCATACAGGAATCGTAATTACGGCTTCATGCTATCGGCGGCATCTTTTGCGACAGCCGTCATCTTATCACCCATGTCCTTGGTTTGGCGCGTCACAGCTTCCATCTGCTGGCGCATGTAAGTTGCCTGCAGTTCCATAAGTTCCTGTGCATCTTTGGCGCGCACCATTTTCTGGGCCAATTCAAAGGCGCTGGTGACCTGACCTTCAGCGAACGACATCGCGTCTTTTTGAAGATCAGCCCCGGTGGCCTGTGCATTGGAAGCACCGTCTTCCATCTTGCCGACGGCTGACTGGGCATTGTCCATAAAGGTGTCAAAGGCTTTGCGGGCTTGCGCGACACTCTGGTCGGCGAAATCACGCATCGCTTCGGGGACTTCAAGCTTTGGTGGCGTGTTCATGGCTGGCTCCGTTTTTCGCCTGTCCTGAAAGGGTCTGTCCTTTGTAGCCAATCTGATCCTTCACCGCATCCCCGCAGAAGTGCTAACGCATTGGCGATGCCAGAACGCGGCAGACGTGTTTACCTTGTTTCTGATCGCTTGGCCGCATTGGCTAAGGTGCGTGGACACAAGGCGGACTTCGCCATTATGAATAAAGTGTAAAGATTGGCCCTTTGCCCAACAGGTGAAATCCAGGTTCCATGAGCCAGACAGACCAGGCCCTTATTGATCAACGCGCCCATGCGGCGCAGCTCATCGATCCGCTCGATTCACGCCCGGCCTGGGTGTGGAGCAGCGATGGCGCGAGCCTTTTATGGGCCAACGAGGCTGGGTTGGCTTCGCTGGAACTTGATGAGCTGGATGGCAAAGACGTGGTGCCCTCCGCGCCAGCAAAGCGATCCCTTCAGGCTGTTGCACGCACGCAGGTTGGCTTGTCGGGGCGTGGTCGTATTGAGATTTTGCGAGTCAATGCTGGCGGACATCAAGAAACACTGGTCGCGACCTGTCGTCCGGTCATGCTGGGCGACAAAGTCGCAGTGCTTGCCCTCGGCAATGCCAGCCGCCCACGTACAGCGCCCATCACAGACGCTGTGGACGATGACCAGCCCGTTGAAGAGACGCAATCCACTGTACCTGAAGATGTCATAATCGCGGCACCAGAAGAAGATGTCACCATCGCGGCGCCAGAAAACGTGCAGGACGATGTCCAAGATGTGACGCCCGCGTTCACTTTGGACATTTCAAGTCCAAGTTTTGAAGCCGCCGAGGCGCTAGAACCAGCTGCCAATACTGAGGACGCAACACTGGCTGCCGCCGTTGAGGCAAGCAAGCCAAGCGCGGAAACGCAGGACACCCCATCGCACGTCCCCGCCCCTTCCTTTGCGTTTAAGCCCCGATCAAGGCCGCATCGCTTCTCCTTTATGGTTGGTTCATCGGGGCGCATTGAGAGCCTCTCCAGCGGACTGGAAGATGCAGTTGGAAGCCAAACTGCCCTGCGCGACGGTGAGGTGGCCAGCGAAGCTTTGCTGGCTCGCCTGGGTGACCTGCCCGCAGCTGTTTTCCATGGCGTGGATGAGCGAAGGCGGTTCAGCGAGCACGAAGTGATGTGGCCGGTGAGCAACCATGCTCTTGTCGTTCCGGTGCGGCTTTCGGCATTCGATGAAGACGATGGGACGCTGCGCGTTTTTGGGACCGCACTGACCGGGAAGGCGGTTGAGCATTCTGCGCCTGAAGGTGATGACGCAGTGCCGAAAACGCCAGCCGAACCTGTAGCACCACCCGTTGTTGTACCCTTAGACGCTGACCCATTGGATGAAAGCGCTGCCAACAAAGCGGGGCTTTTCACCCGTGATCCTGCGCCAGACCCTGAAGCCGCGCAGATGACGACTTCGGCGCAAGTGCCAGGTAGCGCGACAGTTGTGGCTGCAGCGTCTGCACTGGCTGCTGGCATCACCGGTGGGTTATCGCTTCCTATGGTGGAGCAGCCCACATCTCCTGATCGACAACCGGTGCAGGCGCTCGATGATGCGCTGGAAAGTGAAGAAGCCGCAGCCGCCGGTCTATGGAGTGAAGCGCCGAAGCAAAGCCACGCCGCCCCAACGCCTGTCGCAGGGATCGACGATACGCTTGAACCCGCTGAAGCGGAGGCAGCTGGTCTTTGGTCATCTGAGCCAGCAGAGACACCACCGCTGGACGAACCGCAAGCCGATGTGTTTGCCGGGGCGGACTCCGGCACGGATGGGAAAGAGGACTTTCCAGCTGAGACCGTCAGCGCCATGAAAGCTGTCGCAGCGGGCGTTGCAGCCGGTTTGACCGGCGGTGTAGTCGGCGGCGTTGTCAACAACGCCCTTCAAGAGCGCGATGAAGAGGAACACACCGAAGCCCCAGACGAGCCGGCGAGTGATGAAGCTCCATCGGAGGTCATCGAAGATGTGCCAGAACAGACCTCTAACCCAGCATCGGACGAGGATGACCTTAATCGGCCTGAGCGGCTGACGTTCCAGGAAATTGCACGCCGTCTAGGCGCGCGTATCACCGGTCGCGAGAGCGATGATAGTGACCCAACGGCTCTGCACGGCGGTGAGGACATCTCTGCCGATCAATCTCCAGTAGGCGATGTCATCCATTTCGCCAAAGGCGAGGATGAAACCGCCGGTCCTGAAGAAGCGCTTGGCGAACTCAACACGACGTCACAAGAGACCAGCGCACAGGTTTTGCCCTTCACGCGCACGGAACCGAACGCTGAACGCATGGTGCTCGACCGGCTGCCGCTTGGCATCATCATCTATTCCGATGAAGCTATTTTGTACGCCAATCGGGCTGCCCTTGATCTGGCCGGTCTCAGCAGCCTTCAGGCTTTGAAGGCGGTGGACGGCATCGAAGCCCTGTTTGCTGAGGGTATAGCCGACGACGGCAATGGCGCGATGACGCTGATTCAGCCCGACGGAACGGCTGTGCCGGTGACAGGTCGTTTGCAGAGTGTGCGCTGGGATGGCCAAGCCGCAGCACTAATGTCGCTTCGTGAGCACACGCCCGCCGACAGCGAAGCGCAGGAAGCCTCGCAAGATGCATCGTTGCTTGCCGCAGGCACTGCCAACATAACAGACGGCGCGATCCAAGGCGCAAACGCCAGCGACGGAGCGCTCCCCTTGGTGCGCGCGCGCATTGGCGAGTTGGAAGCGATCATCGATTTGGCCAGCGATGGTGTTGTGACGCTGGATGGCGATGGCGAGATCAAAGACCTCAATCAAGCAGCTCAAGCGCTGGTGGGTTATGCCGCCGATGATTTGATCGGCCAGCCGTTTCGCCTGCTCTTTCCCGAGGATAGCCGCCAAACTGCGCTTGACTACCTTGATGATATGGCGAGCCAAGGGCGCTTATCCTTGTTCAACGAAGGCCGCGAGTTGGAGTGCATCACCTCGCAAGGCGGACTGGTGCCGGTGTTCATGACGCTTGGTCGCCTGACTGATGACGAACCGGCCGTCTATTGCGCCGTGCTGCGGGACCTCTCGCCTTTTAAACAGGCGGAGACCGATCTGGTGGAAGCGCGTAAAGCCGCCGAAGAGGCCAGCGCCCACAAATCTGATTTTCTGGCGCGCGTCAGCCATGAGATCCGCACGCCGCTGAATGCTGTGATCGGCTTTTCAGAAGTCATGCTGGAGGAACGCTTCGGTCCTGTGGGCTCGGAACGCTACCGGCAGTATCTGCGCGACATCCATACGTCCGGCGAGCATTTGATGAGCTTGCTGAATGATCTGCTTGATCTGTCGAAGATTGAAGCGGGCAAGATGGAGTTATCGTTTGGCGAGGTGGACCTCAATGATGTGGTGCAGCAATGCCTTGCGATAATGCAGCCGCAGGCCAACCAGGGCCGCATCATCGTGCGCACGTCTTTGCCAATGAGCCTTCCCAAAGTGGTGGCCGATGTTCGCTCAGTCCGGCAGGTGGTGCTGAACCTGATGTCGAACGCCATCAAGTTTACCGATCCTGGTGGGCAGATCATTGTCTCGACGCTTTACGAACCCTCTGGCGAAGTGAGCCTGCGCGTGCGCGATACCGGTCGTGGCATGGATGCGGCCGATGTGGAACTGGCGCTTGAACCGTTCCGCCAAGTGCCGACAACACTGAACCAGGTGATCACTGGCACTGGCCTCGGCTTACCGCTTACCAAAGCATTGGTGGAAGCCAACCGCGCGCAGTTCGGGCTGGAGTCCACGCCCGGCGAAGGCACGCTGGCGATGATGACCTTTCCCTCGCAGCGGGTTCTGGCTGAGTAATCCGCAAAGCCGGCCTGTAACGCCAACGTTCCAAGCCATCGTCTCAATGCGCTTGGCCACAGCTTTGCCATAGACCCGATGAATGTCGATGGCATGGCACCTGGTTTTCCTCACATACCCGCTGACACGTCCAAACGGCCATTCAAGATGTTTCGTTTGGCGGATGGACGCGATCTTGCTTTTACTGAGTGGGGTGACAGTGACGGCTTTCCAACGTTTTATTTTCACGGCACGCCAAGCAGCCGTTTGGAAGGCGCATTTGCCGATGCTGCCGCAAAGGCTCACGGTGTTCGGCTCATCGCCATCGACCGGCCAGGTTTCGGTCACTCGACGTTTCAACCCAAGCGAAAATTCCGCAATTGGCCGGGCGATGTTTTGGCATTGGCAGACCATTTGGGATTGGATCGTTTTGGCGTTGTTGGGCATTCAGGTGCCGGGCCGCATCTGTTCGCGTGCGGCGCGTTTATCGATCCGGCACGGCTTTGTTTCGTCGGCGCGCTTGGCCCCTTTGGACCCGTTGGCTCGCCAGAGATGGTTTCAAGCTTGAATGCGCTGGATCGCTTCTACTTTCGCCTTTCACGCCGTCTGTCCCCTGGCTTATTGTGGATCATGCGCGCTGCCTTCGCTCCCCTCGGCTGGTCAGCGCGATGGTGGCCAAACCTCTTTTTCGCGATCATGAAAGCGACGGTTTCGCAGCCTGATAAACACGCTTTGGACCATCCTCCACTGCTGAAAGCTTTCATCGACATCGAGCGTGAAGCGTTTCGGCAAGGAAGCAAAGGCGCAGCCTATGAAGCGATGGTCTGCTACCAGCCTTGGGATTTTGATCTTGCTGACATTCGCGTGCCGACCGTCATCTGGCTTGGTCAGGAGGACATCTTTGTCTCCAATGCAATGGGCCGTCATCTGGCACGCACGATCCCGGATGTGACGTTTCACTTGGTTCCAGGCAAGGGCCATTTTAACATCGAAAACTGGGCTGACATTCTCGCCGTCTGCATGACCACGCACCATTCATCGATAATGCCGGGTTAAAGCTCACCCGAAGACCCTTCTTTTATTTATAACAATTCCAATGTGATAGCCGATATTTCGGTCGCAGTTTAGATCACTTCAAAACTAGATGCGACAAAGTCGCGTAATCTTGCATTTTTTTTGAAGTTTATATTGACCTGCAACTTTAACCGCGTTTAGCGTTCGATCGTGGTCATCAAGATCAGCCCCTTCCCCCAATGAAAGGCGCGCACTTTGGCAGCGCCCCACTCGGAGAAAAGTATGTCGAACCGAACGCTTCGCCTAGCAACCCGTACAAGCATCGCCGCGCTCACCGCGCTGGCAGTGTCCGTGCCCTTTGCTGTCGCACCGGCCTTTGCCGCGGGTGAGTTGAACCTTTATTCTTCACGCCATTACGACACCGATGAGCGCCTCTACAGCGACTTCGAAGAAGCAACCGGCATCACGATCAACCGTATTGAAGCCAGCGCCGATGAGCTGATCCAGCGGATAGATTCTGAAGGCGCAAACAGCCCGGCCGATATTCTGATGACGGTGGACGCCGGTCGCCTGTTCCGCGCCGATGAGCTGGGCCTTTTCCAACCTTATGAATCCAGTGATCTGGAAGCGCGGGTGCCGTCTTACCTGCGTCACCCCGATGGTCACTGGTATGGCTTCTCCCAGCGCGCCCGCGTCATCTTCTACGACAAAGCTGACGTCGAGAATCCTCCAGCAACCTACCAGGACCTGGCCGACCCTCAATATGAGGGCATGGTCTGTGCGCGCTCTTCTGGCAACATCTACATGCTGTCTTTGCTGGCTGGCCTGATCGGTCATATCGGTGAAGAGGCCGCTGAAGAATGGGCCGCTGCGTTCTACGGCAACATGGCCCGCGAACCAGAAGGCAATGACACCGCACAGATCCGCGCAGTCGCGTCGGGCGAATGCGATATCGTTGTTGGCAACACCTACTACATGGGTCGTGCCATCCGCCGCGCCGCTGAAGGCAATCCAGTCGAAGGCCTTGATGCCGACACGCTCGAAGGCATTGGTTGGGTGTTCCCGAACCAAGAAGACATCGGTACGCACGTGAACATTTCTGGTGCTGGTATCGCAGCCAACGCACCAAACCCAGACAATGCAGCGCTGTTCCTGGAGTACCTGGCGTCCGATCAGGCACAAGAGTACTTCTCGGCCGGTAATGATGAGTACCCAGCTGTGATGGGCACAGCCCTCAGCCCGTCAGTTGCCAGCCTTGGCCTCTTCCGCCAAGACACGCAGAACCTGTCGGTTCTTGGTGAAAACCAAGCGCTAGCCCAGGAAATCTACAACCGGGTTGGCTATCCCTAAGCTTTAACGAGCTTGTTGGCGGGTACTCGCAAGACCGCTTGTCCGGGCGGAAATCAGCGACCAAGAACCCTATACTTCCTCGCATGGGGCCCCCGATCCCCCATCCGATCCCAAGGGTCCCCCGCCATCAAGAGCGGCCAGCACCAAGCGTGTTGGCCGCTTTTTTTTGTGCAATGCCGCGCCCTTCCTATGCCGCGCATGGCAGCTTCGGTCGGAATCACCTTAATATGTGCCTAGTCCGTCACCTTTTATAGGTGACTATATTGACACGTGACTAAAAAGGCACTTAATGGCGGATGTGGATGCGATCTTTAAAGCCTTGAGCGACGACACGCGTCGTTTGCTTCTTGACGAGCTGCACCGCAGTGATGGGCAAACGCTCAGCGCTTTGGAGGCGGCAATGGCAGGCCATGTTTCCATGACCCGCTTTGGGATCATGAAGCATTTGAAGGTTTTGGAGGACGCGTCGCTGGTGGTGACCCGCAAGTCGGGACGTTTCAAACACCACTACCTCAATGTGGTTCCGCTCCAAGAGGTCATGGACCGGTGGATGGAACCGCTTCTTGTGAAGCCCGCCGCCCGGGGAATGTTGGCCCTAAAGGCGCAATTGGAAAGGGACACCGCTATGTCTGATACCAAGCCTGATTTCATGATGAGCACGTTTATTCACACAACGCAGGACGCGCTGTGGGATGCGTTGACGGATGCCGACTCCAACCAAGAGTATAATTTCTTGGCAGGGTCCTGCGAACGGGAAGGCAATCAGCTCATTTATCGCACGCCCGATAGCAATCTGATGCTGATCTGCACCGAAACGCACTTGGAGCCCAAAACGCGCATCGAAAGCACTTTTGAGCCGCACTGGGCCGGCCCAGAGGTTGAGCTGGAAACCTCACGGTTCGTCTATCTCATCGAACCGCAATCGGCGTTCTGCAAGCTGACGCTTGAGCACTACAACATACCGGCAGGCCAAGAGGGCGTTGCCGACGGTTGGAACCGCACTTTGGCTGGACTTAAGACCTGGCTGGAAACTGGCAAGAGCGTGAAATATTCCGACAACGCGGGAGCAGCATCATGAGCATCGAACTGATCATGCTGCTTGCTGCAACAATGCTGGTTGCAAGCCTTTGGATTCCTTACATTGTTGGGGTGAACATGCACCCGATCGCTGGCGCAGATCCCTTCGCGCGACCGCCGGACCACGCGCAGTTTCCCGACTGGGTACAACGGGCCAACCGAGCGCATTTGAACCTGGTAGAGCAGTACGTGCCCTTTGCTGGGGCTATTTTGATCGCCCATGTGTTGGGTGTGACAAGCACCGCAATGCAAGTGGCAGCTATCGCCTTTGTCGGCTTAAGGCTTGCCCACGCAATCGGCATGATCATGGGGTGGGCGCGGATGCCGGTGCGACCGGTGCTTTTCACCGCAGGCTATCTTGCAACGATCATCATATGCGCGGAAGTCGTCCGGCTGTCCTTCAGCTAGGGCCGTCGGCCCTATTTGGGCAGTTGATCAAGCACTTTGGCGTCTTCTCTCAGTCGCCTGATTTGGCGGCTGATGAGAAACACCGGGATCAATCCAACCGCAACAATGACCAACGATGGTGTGGCCGCCTCGGCCAAGCGCTCATCGGACGCCAATCGGAAAGCCTGGGTCGCCAGCGTCTCGAAATTGAAGGGCCGCAAGATCAGCGTTGCGGGCAGTTCCTTCATCACATCGACAAACACAATCAAGGCGCCAGTGAGGATACCGCCCCTAAGCAAGGGCGCATGAACGCTGGTGAACACCCGCGATTTGCGTGCGCCCAGCACGCGGGCAGCATCATCCATGCGCGGCGTGATGCGCTCATACGCGCTTTCTACCGGCGCAAGTGCAACGGCCAAAAATCGAACGGTGTAGGCAAACAGAAGCCCGATTATCGTTCCGGTTAAAAGCAGACCGGTTGAGATACCAAACCGCTCGCGCATGAACGCATCCAGCGTGTTATCGAAACCTGCCATTGGGATCAGGACACCTACAGCGATAATCGATCCAGGAATGGCATAGCCCATCGCCGCAAAACGCGTGACGAATGACAGGATGGGCGCTTTTGCCAACCGGTGGACACTGGGCAGGGCAATCGCAACGGCCACGGTGATCAACGCAGCAAGGCCTGCAAGCAGAAATGAATTGCGGATGAAGCCAACATAGCGTGGGCCGAACAGCGAATGGCCCCCACTGAGCATCAGTTCGATCAGCAAGACGATGGGCAAGAGAAAGCCAATGGCTAAGGGCAGTGCGCAAAAGACGACCGCTCCGGCACTGCGCCAGCCTTTCAAGACAAACCGCTGAATGGGCAGTGTGGAGCGCGCGCTTTGGTACCGTGCTTTGCCGCGCTGCAGGCGTTCAATCCAGATCAGCACGAAAACAAAGGTAAGCAGCGCGCCGGCAAGCTGCGCAGCTGCCACACGATCACCCATAGAAAACCACGAGCGATAAATACCGGTGGTGAAGGTTGGCACCGCAAAATGGGCAACCGTGCCGTAGTCGGCCAATGTTTCCATCAAGGCGAGCGCCACACCAATCACAATGGCTGGGCGTGCCATGGGCAGTGCGATACGCACGAACGCCTGCCAAGGCGAATGCCCAAGAACGCGCGCCGCTTCAAAGGCTGAGACCGATTGGGTCAAGAATGCAGTACGCGCCAGAAGATAGACATAGGGGTAGAGGACGAAGGTGAACATCACCGCCGCCCCTTCCAAAGACCGAATGCGGGGGAACCAATAGTCGCGCGGTCCCCAACCCGTCACCTCGCGCAGCAACGTTTGTACGGCGCCGGGATGAGAGAGAAACTCGGTGTAGGCATAGCCCATCACATAGGCGGGTACGGCGAGTGGCAGGATGAGAAGCCACTCAAAAGCGCGCCGCCCCGGGAACTGACAGGCCGTGACAAGCCAAGCCGTGCCGGTACCAATAATCGCCACGCCAACACCGACGAACAAAGCCAGGAGTGCCGAGTTTATGGTGTAGCGCGGCAGCACAGTTTGGGCCAAGCCGGCCAAAGTCGATCCGGCGTTGGGCTGCACGAATGACAGCACGATCACGATCAACGGGATTGCCAAAAGGCCAGTAGCCAGCGTCACTAAGAGCGCAAGCCGTGGGTTTTCGCCGAGCAGGCGCGCAATTTTCCTGCGGCGCTGCCATGCGCGATCATCGTCACTATCATTGGTGTGCGAGGAAGACGCCAAACCATTTATCCAAATGCGGAACCGACCAAGCCACTATCCGGCCTATGGTCAGGCAGAGATGTACCGGACAGATGGCGCGGTGCAAGCGAAATGTTGCCGACCAACCGCAACATTTCGGCGCACACTCGCCGCGCGTTCGGTATATGATTGGGTGTAACCGGCCCAAACGCTTGGCTTTGCTAACCTGGCGTGGCATGGCGCAGAGTGTGGTTCTGTCATGCCGCAGTCTCGCCGTGATTTGCCAAGAAAGCAGCTTCCATGATCCGCCGCATTCTCATTGGGTTCGCCGTACTGGCATTAGGCTTAGGCGCGTTAGCCTTGGCACTTCCCTCTTTGATGTCATCGCAGATGGTGCGCGAGCAGGTTGCCAGCCAAATTTCTGCGCTAACCGGGCGCGCTGTTACTCTGCGCGGCGATCAGGCACTGCAGGTGTTTCCTAACCTGTCGGTCGAACTTTCTGACGTTGTGATTGAGGGTGACTTACCAGGCCCAGAGAATGCGCTGATTGTGACCGAAACGTTACGCGGCGCAGTGCGACCCTTTTCGTTGATTTTTGGCCGCATTGAGCTTTCCTCCTTTGAGATGACCCGCCCGACAATCCGGTTTCTGCGCAACAGCGATGGGCAGTCGAACTGGCAGTTGGAAGGCAGTGATATCGTCACCGCTTTGGAACCCAACCCAGTGGCAGGCGCTGGCCTTCAACTTGGCCAATTCCGAATCACTGATGGCACACTTCACGTGGTTGATGACGTGCGTGGATTTAATGAGACGATCTCTAGCGCCAACCTTTCATTGAGCTGGCCTACCAGCTCCACACGCGCTGAAATCAATGGGTCTGCTATCTGGCGCGGCGAAGCCGTGGATGTTGCCGCCTCGCTTGATCAACCCGCCGCTCTGGCCCAGCCAGGCTCCACCAGTGGTGTGGTGCTTTCGGTTCAAGGCGCACCGCTGCAGTTACAATTTGACGGCACCGTGTCGCCTGGCGCCTCCGGTGAAAACGCCCTGCCCTGGCAGGCCAGCGGCCCACTGTCGCTTTCCACACCGTCCTTGCGCCGCACAGCAACCTGGTTGGGTGCAGAAGTAGGCGCCGGATCAACGTTCGGGGCGTTTCGTCTTGATTCTGATATGAACCTTGTTGGTTTTGCTATCGATCTGACGGACCTTGCGCTCAGCCTTGATGGCAATGAAGCCGAAGGGGTTTTGACCTTCGATCTGGATGGCTATGGCACCGCACCAGGCAACATTGGTCGCCCTTCGATCCAGGGAACGCTGGATTTTGATCGACTCGATTTGACGGCCTATCTCGACACGATACGCCCGACCACCACAGCCGAAGCCCCAGGTGATTGGCGGTTCATGCCGGTGCCGAACGTGTTCGCCAGCGCGCTGGACATGGATGTTCGCTTTGCAACCCGCGAGGTGCTGACGTCACGCATGATCTTGGGGGAAACAGCCGGTTCGGTGCTGCTTTCGCAGGATCAAATGGTGCTGGGCATAGCCGAGAGCCTTGCCTATGGCGGGGCTGTGCGCGGCAGCTTAACGGTTGCTCGGGCGGGTAACGCGTTCACCACAGCGCTTGATCTGTCGGCAGAAACCCTTGAGCTAACACCCTTGCTTGCTGCCATGCAAAGCGAGCCACGCTTGGTTGGAACGCTGACCTTCCAAGCTATGGCATCTGGCGAGGGTGAAACATTGCTGCAACTTCTGGAAACCTTGACTGGTGACGCCACTCTTGAGGTAAGCGAAGCCGTGATCAACGGCATTGACCTGAATGTATTGGGGGCAAGGTTTGCTGATGGGAGTTTTGATTTTTCCTCGTTTGCCTTCGGCGGCGAAACCGCCCTTGAGACGCTTTCGGCAAACCTTTCGGCACGCGATGGATATGTGCAAGCGCGTGATGTTGCGATGACCGCAGAGCGCGTGAGCGTAACGATGGGAGGGCAAAGCGAAATCGCCAACCGGACGCTGAATTTTTCGGGGGCCACCGCGATTAACAATGGCGATGAAACACTGGTGGTGCCGTTTGATGTGCGGGGCACCTGGTCCGCGCCGCTGATCCTGCCGGACCTGCGCGCGCTGGATCGCTAGCTCTCCACCTGACGGCTTCGCATCATCCGGTGCTTGGACGCCAGTGATGCGGTGATAACGCCCAACGCGACGAGTGCGATCAGGATTGTACAGATCGCGTTGATCTCCGGTGTCACGCCCAGCCTGATCTGCGAATAGATTTTGATCGGCAGCGTCGTGGCGCCTGGACCGGTGGCAAAACTTGCGATCACCAAATCATCCAGAGAAAGCGTGAAGGCCAGCATCCAGCCCGCCAGCACGGCTGGCAGGATCACCGGCAAGGTTATCAAAAAGAAGCTCTTGCCCGGCGGACAGCCAAGGTCTTGAGCCGCCTCCTCCAGGCTTTCATCGAACGTGATCAGGCGCGACTGCACAACAACCGCGACGTAGCACATAGAAAAGGTGATGTGGGCAATGACGACGGTCCAGAACCCACGCGCAAAGCCCATGGCGACGAACAACAAGAGAAGCGACAAGCCGGTGATAACTTCGGGCATCACAAGCGGCGCGTAGATCATGCCGTTAAAGAGCGTGCGGCCTCGAAATCTGCCCAGGCGCACCAGAACGATGGCGGCCATGGTACCAAAGACCGTTGCGATGGTCGCCGACACAAACGCCACACGGGCCGTGACCCAAGCCGCGTCCATCAAGCCTTCGTTCTGGAACAGCTCGCCATACCATCGCGTGGAAAAGCCACCCCAAACGGTGACGAGGCGCGACTCATTGAACGAGTAGATGATCAGGATCAGGATTGGCAAGTAGAGGAACGCGAAACCAATCGTCAGTGACGTGACGTTGAACCAGGACATGTTGCGGTTCATGCGGCACCTCCTGCTCGCTTGGCGGCCTGGAGGGAAAGATAATCCCAAACGACCGTTGCGGCGGCAAGCGCGGTGATCTCGGCATGGTCGAAAGGCGGCGAGACCTCGACCACATCCATGCCGATGAACTGGACAGGCGAAAGGCGCCGCAGGATCGCCCGCGCCTGCCAGCTATGGAGCCCGCCCATCTCCGGCGTGCCTGTGCCAGGCGCAAAGGCTGGGTCGAGCGCATCGACATCGAAGGTGAGGTAGGTCGGCATGTCACCGACGACATCGATGATCATTTCGGCAATCTTGGCCGGCCCCATCTCATGGACGTCTTCAGCCGACAGAATGGTCATGCCCGTGTCGCGCGCGGCTTGCAAAAGATCGGTTTCCATTGGGGCGCGAATACCGATCTGGATGATGCGTTTTGGATCGATCAGACCTTCGTGGATGGCGTGAAAGAACGGCGTGCCATGGGCCAGTTCCTGGCCGAAATTTTCTTCCCACGTGTCGGTGTGGGCGTCGAACTGCACCAAGCCGAGCGGCCCATGTTTCTTTGAGGCAGCGCGCAGCAGCGGCAGCGCAATGGAGTGATCGCCGCCGAGTGTGCACAGATGATTGAGACCGGTCGCCTGAGCTTCAATCATCGCGTGACTTTGTGCGATGTCGCCGATCCGCACATCGAAATTGCCAATGTCGGAAAGATCGAGATTTTTCGGATCAGCGCCAATCGTCGGGTGGCCACCATCGAAGAGGAGGCGCGAGACGGCGCGGATAGCGTTCGGGCCTTCGCGCGTTCCGGCGCGGTTGGACGTTGCCCAATCCATCGGCACGCCAGCGACCACATAATCCGCGTCGCGGTTGCCCATCGGCGCATCCAAAAACGAGAGGCCGCGTCCAAAGGTCGGCAGATCGGCAGGCGGTGTGTAGCCGCCAGAAGAGCCCGTCATCGCCACACCCTCACGACATGCGCTCCTGCTGCTTCTGCTGGAAGTGCTGGAAGGCAACGATCGGAATGATCAGCACCAGAAGTAGGATGACGGCAACCGCCGAGGAAACCGGCCAATCGCGGTTGGAGAAGAACTCCGCCCACAGGGTTCGGCCGATCATCAGCGTGTCGGACCCACCCAAAAGATCAGGGATCACGAACTCACCAACCGCCGGGATGAAGACCAGGAAACAACCTGCGATGATGCCGGGTATGGCGAGCGGAACCGTGATCACCCAAAAAGTCTTCAGCGGCGGGCATCCAAGGTCCTGCGCGGCCTCCAGCAGCGAGCCATCCATGCGCTCCAACGCGGCATAAAGCGGCAAGACCATGAAGGGCAGGTAGGAATAGACGATGCCGATATAGACGGCGGTGTTGGTGCTGAGGATGCGCAGCTGATGATCGCCGCCGATCAGGCCGAGCGTTTGCGCAACCAAGGTCAGAAGACCTTCAGGCTTTAGGATGCCGATCCATGCGTACACGCGGATCAAAAAGCTGGTCCAGAATGGCAGGATGATCATCATCAACAGAATGGGGCGGAGATTGTGCGGCGCCCGCGCCATGCCGTAGGCGATGGGGAAGCCGATCAGCAGTGTCAGAACCGTAGAAACGGCGGCAATCCAAAGGCTGGACCGGTAGGCGTTGATGTAAAGCGGATCGCCGGCGAGCCAGATGTAATTCTCAAAAGATAAAGACCGCAAATCCTGCCAAAAGGCGTCCAACCCGTCTGCCAGTTCAAAGACCGGCAGATAGGGCGGCATGGCAATCGCGACTTCCGAAAACGAGATGCGAAGCACGATCGCGAACGGCGCAAGAAAAAAGATGAGCAGCCAGAGATAGGGAATGGCGATCACAAAAAACCGGCCCCAATTGCGGCCTGCTTTGGCTGCCGTTTCGCTCGCCGCCTGGTTCATTGCGTCAGGACCACGCCTGCGGTTTTGTCCCAGGAGAGCCAGACCTGATCGTTCCAGGCGATGGGGCGCTCCACGAGCCGGGTGGTGTTGGCGATCGTCGCGCGCATGATCGGGACCGACGGGTCTTCAGGCTCGCCCTCGCAGATCTCATCGGAGAGGCGTACGTGAAAGATCGACACGTCGCCGAGATAGCCGATGTCCCAGACGCGACCAGTGACTTTGGCCAGCCCCTCCGCACCAGCAGGTTCTTCATGCGCGATGCGTAGTTTTTCCGGCCGGATCGCCAGCGCGGCTGGTCCGGAAACCAGATCGTCGCCCTCCACCGGGATGGGATCGCTGACTTCAGGGCCTGCGAAAGTTGCCCCATCCAGGCTCGTGCTGACGGTGCCCTCAAGAATATTGATGTCGCCGATGAAGCCAGCGACATACCGCGACTTCGGCTCCTCATAGATGACCGACGGCGGCGCGATTTGCTCGAACGTCCCATCGTTCATGACCGCAATGCGGTCGGCCACGGTCATCGCTTCTTCCTGATCGTGCGTGACGATCAGGAACGTCATGCCGAGCTTTTCCTGCAGGTCCATCAGTTCGAATTGCGTTTCCTCGCGAAGCTTTTTGTCCAAAGCGCCAAGCGGCTCATCGAGCAGCAAAACTTTCGGGCGTTTGGCCACAGAACGGGCGAGCGCCACACGTTGGCGTTGGCCACCGGAGAGTTGATCCGGCTTGCGCTTGGCGAAGGGTTCCAGCTTCACCAGCGACAGCATCTCATCGACGCGCGCCGTAATCTCGCCCTTTGGCAGGCCGTCCTGTTTCAAGCCGAAGGCGATATTGTCGGCGACGCTCATATGGGGGAAAAGCGCGTAGGACTGGAACATCATGTTCACCGGCCGCTTGTGCGGCGGGATCGATGAGATGTTTTCCCCATCGAGAAGAATGCGGCCCTCAGTCGGGTTCTCAAACCCGGCGAGCATGCGCATCAGCGTGGTCTTGCCGCAGCCGGATGGGCCAAGCAGCGCAAAAAACTCGCGCTCATAGATGTCCAGCGAGACATCGTCGATGGCGGTGAAATCGCCGAAGCGCTTGGTGATGCGCTCAAAGCGAATCAGAGGCTCTGCGAGCGGATCGTCCCATGGCGCGAATTCGCGCCGCACCGGCCCCATGGTTTTGGCCATCGCTCAGCTCCCCCAAATGCAAAACCCCGCTGCCTTCACGACAGCGGGGTTTCAATCATTACTGGCCAGTTTTGACGGTCGTCCAGCTGCGCGTCACGATGCGCTGCGTCCGAGGGTCATAGGCGGGAAGCGTGTAAAGGCTTGCCGTCGTTGCCTCATCGGGATAAATCGCCGGGTCTTCGAGGATTTCCTCCAGCACGAATTCCTTCGAGGCGAGATTGCCATTGGCATAGAACACATAGTTCGTCGCTGCCGCGATGTTCTCCGGCTCCAAAATGAAGTTGAGGAACTGGTGTGCTGCTTCCGGGTTTGGCGCATCGGCAGGGATCGCCATCTGGTCGAACCACATCAGCGCGCCTTCGCGCGGAATTGTGTAATCGACGTTCACGCCATTGTCGGCTTCGGCGGCGCGGTCACGGGCGATCAGCATGTCGCCGGACCAACCGATGGCAACGCAGATATCGCCATTGGCGAGCGCGTTGATGTTTTCTGAATTGTGGAAGCGCTGAACGGTGTCGCGCAGGCTGACCATCAGCTCCGTGGCTTCGCCGATCAGATCGGGATCGCGAGAATCGGGATCATGGCCGAGATAGTTGAGCGCGGCGGGGATCATCTCGGTGGGGGCATCGAGCCAATAGATGCCGCAGTCTTGCAACTGCCCTGCGATGTCCGGATCGAAGACCAGGTCCCAGGTGTCGTAGGCGAAATCTTCACCCAGGCGCTCCTGCACCATATCGACGTTGAGCCCGATGCCGGTCGTGCCCCACATATAGTTGATGGAGAAGGTATTGCCCGGGTCATAGATCTCCAGGCGCTCGGCAATGGCCGGCCAGACATTGTCCAAATTGGTCAGCTCGGTCTTATCGAGCGGTTGGAACACACCAGCCTGGATCTGACGCGACAGGAAGTCGGCCGTTGGTACGACAATGTCGTAGCCGCTTTGTCCGGCCAGAAGACGTGTTTCCAGCACTTCGTTGGAATCGAAAACGTCGTAGGTGACGTCGATGCCCGTCTCGTTCTCGAACTCTTCGATGATGCTTTCATCGATGTAGTCCGACCAGTTGAGAATGCGCAGCTCTTGCGCCTGTGCTGCCAGGCCCGTGGAGGCGACCAGCGCGCCCGTTAGAGCGGTGAGAATGAATGGATTGCGGCGCATGATGAATGCGTCTCCCTGATTTGAACCTTCGGTCTCGCCACGCATTGTTTGCGGTTTTCTTGGTGGCGCTAAACCTAAGGCTAGTGTGGAACCAAGTGTGCGACAAGCGCAAATGCTATGCTGCGATGCGCCCTATTGATCAGTTTTTCATCGCGCGCAATCGGAAATTTCTTGCCGGCCCGTTTAGAGGAAAATTTGATGCTCAAGTGACGTGATGTGGCCAGCAAAGGTGGTGTATTCAGCGCGTTTCACAGCGGCAAAGATGCGGCAGAACTCCACGCCCAGTGTGTCGGTGACGAAGGCGCTGGTCGCGAAGCGCTCGATGGCGTCATCCATGAACGGTGAAAGATGCGTGAGTGATTGGTCCGTGTAGGCATTGCCTTCCACTGGCGATGGCGGATCAGCGGCATCATCCATACCCTTGAGCATACCGGCAAGCACCAGGGCGGTGACGATGTAAGGGTTGGCATCGGCACCGGCCAGACGATGTTCCAGGCGACGGGCGGGCGGCTCGGCTTCGGGCAAGCGGATGGCCACGGAACGGTTGTTCTCACCCCAACTCAGACTTGCCGGCGCATAGGACCCGACCTGCATGCGGCGGAAGCCATTGTAGGTGTGCACGAACCCGAGCTGCGCCTCTTCCATGGTTGTGAGCAGTCCTTGCACGGCATGATAAAGCTTGCGCGTTCCGACCTCCGGGTCCGCGAAAATCGGACCCTGCTCATCAGAGACGCTGACATGGGCGAGACTGACATGAACATGCAGACCGTTACCGGGGTGATCGGCGAAGGGCTTGGCCATGAAGGTAACATCGGTGCCCTGTTTGCGTGCGATCTGGGTGATGAGGCGCTTGAGCATCACCGCATCATCGGCGGCACCAAGCGGGTCGCGATGTTTCAGGTTGACTTCGTATTGGCCCGGCGCCGCTTCGGACACGAATGCGTCAATCGGTAAATCTTGGTCGGCGCAGGCTTGCTGGATCGCGTCCATCAGTGGACGCTGGCGATCCAAATCGCGCAGGGCATACATGTCTTGATGGTCAGGGCCTGGCGTTAGCGTGCCGGCTGGGCGCGGGCGGCCTGAATCGGCGCTGCGCTCATAAACGTAGAACTCCAACTCGATGGCAACGCTGGCGCTCAACCCGCGCGCTTTGAGTTTCTCAACCTGCGCCGCCAGAACGTTGCGCGGGTCGCCCATAAAAGGCGCGCCGTCGGGGTGGTGCATGGTCAGCATAGCTTGGCGGGTCGGCTGATCGGCCCAGGGAACGTCAACCGTGCGGCCTTCTACAGGCAGACAGAGCGCATCTTTGTCGCCGGAATCGATGTGCAGCCCAGTCTCGTGCACCTCCCGACCCCATACGTCACAGCCAAGCAAAGAGAAGGGGAAGGCGACGCCATCGCCGAGTTTGGCAAACGCCGAACCTGGCAGCCATTTGCCACGTAGCACGGCGTTGGGATCGCACAGAAAAACTTCGATGGATTGGGTCATGACATCACGCCAACTGGAAACACAGGCGTGTTGTGCGGCTTTTGCCAATGCCTGTCGAGAGTATGTGTTGGGCTCTGCTCCGTCGCAAGCGACGACCGCTGTCCGTTTTGGCTCCGTCGCAAGCGACGACTGCTGTACCTTTTGGCCCCGTCGCGGGCGACGACCGCTCGAACCGCTTGAGGCATCGACGGAACAAGTCTATCCCTTTGATAGCAAAGACTGGACCCTTCATGCACGAACCTCAGCATCAACACACCACCCCGCTTCCGCTTCCAGAAGATGCCCCCATTCGGGCCGAGCGGGGTGTGCGCGATGCTGCCGAAGCTCTGGCCTGGCTTCAGGAGCGCGGCATCGAGGACATTGAATGCATTGTGCCAGATCAGTCCGGCGTGGCCCGTGGCAAAATGATGCCTGTGGCCAAGTTCTTTTCTTCCGCTGCAATGACCATGCCCTCGGCGCTGTTCCGCCAAACGATTGCCGGCGACTACCCGGATGAAAACCAATATTTTCGCTACGATCCGCGCGATGGCGATTTGGTGTTTCAGCCGGATTATTCCACGCTCGGCGTCGTGCCGTGGGAGAGCGATCCCACCGCACAACTGATCCACGATACCTATGAGCGCAGTGGTGAGCCTTTCTCCAGCGCGCCACGCCAGGTGCTCAAACGCATCGTCCAACTTTTCGCCGACAAAGGCTGGTCGCCCATCGTCGCGCCAGAGGTGGAGTTTTATCTGGTCAAGCCCAATGTCGATCCGGACTATCCTTTGGAACCGCCCATTGGCCGGTCCGGCCGTCCGGAAACCGGTCGTCAAAGCTATTCAATCTCAGCGCTCAACGAGTTCGACGATTTCATCGACGATATCTACGAGTTCTCCGAAAAGCAGGATCTTGAGATCGACACGCTGATACACGAGGAAGGCAAAGCGCAGATGGAGATCAATCTGCGCCATGGCGATCCTGTGACGCTGGCCGATCAGGTGTTTCTGTTCAAGCGCACGATCCGTGAGGCGGCGTTGCGCCATGACATGTACGCCACCTTCATGGCCAAACCCATGTCGAGCGAGCCGGGCTCGGCGATGCACATTCACCAATCGGTGGTGGACAAGGAAACCGGGCGCAACGTCTTCTCCGATGCCGACGGCAAGACCACCGATTTGTTTGGTGGGTTCATCGCCGGCCAGCAGGCTTACCTGCCGCATGTGATGGCGATTTTAGCGCCTTATGTGAACAGCTATCGGCGCCTGGCGCGCGGCGCGCTGGGCTCACCGCCGATCAATCTGCATTGGGGCTATGACAACCGCACGGTTGGCTTGCGCGTGCCCAGTTCTTCGCCTGCCGGGCGCCGTCTTGAGAACCGGGCGCCAGGCTCTGACTGCAACCCGTATCTGGCCATCGCCGCGTCCTTGGCCTGCGGCTATATGGGCATGGTGAAAGGTCTTTCGCCCGATGATCCGATTGAAGAGGAAGGCCATGATCTGCCCTATGGCCTGCCACGTTCACTGAATGAGGCCTTGGAACGACTGACAGAGGAAGAAGAGCTGGTGGACCTGATCGGCCGCACGTTCATCTACACCTACAAGGCGATCAAAGAGGGCGAGTACGAGACCTTTATGCGCGTCATCTCGCCTTGGGAACGCGAGCATCTTTTGTTGAGCGTGTGATGACCGAGCTTTCCAATCAGTATCCGACCGATGCACTGCAAGCGCTGGATGCCAGCCACCATCTGCATCCGTTCACCGATCACGGCGCACTGCGCAAAGAAGGCTCGCGCGTCATCGTCAAAGGGGATGGCGTGTGGCTAACCGATAGCGACGGCAACCGCATCATGGACGGCATGGCCGGGCTTTGGAACGTCCAGATTGGCCATGGGCGCACGGAGATTGCCGACACCGTCGCAGCGCAGATGCGCGAACTTTCATACTACAACACCTTCTTCAAGACGACGCATCCGCCGGTGATTGAGCTGTCAGAGATGATAGCAAAGCTTGCGCCGGAACCCTACAACCAGATGTTCTACGTCTCCTCCGGCTCGGAGGCGAATGACACGGTTCTGCGGCTCGTACGTTATTTTTGGGATCTCAAAGGCAAGCCGAACAAGAAAACCATCATCACGCGGTGGAACGCCTATCACGGCTCGACGGTCGCGGGCACAAGCCTTGGCGGCATGAAGGCGATGCACGCCCAGGGTGATCTGCCCATCCCCGGCATTCATCACATCGACCAGCCCTACTGGTTCGACGAGGGCGGCGACATGTCGCCGGAGGACTTCGGCCTGGTCGCCGCGCGCAAGCTGGAAACGGCAATCGACGAGATTGGCGAGGACAAGATCGCCGCCTTCATGGCTGAGCCGATCCAGGGCGCGGGTGGGGTCATCATTCCCCCCGATACCTACTGGCCGGAGATCAAGCGCATCTTAGCCGAGCGCGACATTCTGTTTGTGGCTGATGAGGTGATTTCCGGCTTCGGGCGGCTGGGCGAATGGTTTGGGTCGACGGTCTATGGTTTGGAACCCGATCTTATCGCCGTCGCCAAGGGCATGACGTCCGGCTACCTGCCGATGGGCGGGGTTCTGGTGCATGACCGGGTGGCGGATGTGATCCAGCACAAGGGCGGTGAGTTCTTTCACGGTTACACCTATTCCGGCCATCCAGCCTGCGCCGCGGCAGCGATCGCCAACCTGCAAATTATGCAGGATGAAGGTGTCGTCGATCACGTGCGTGATGTGGCAGCGCCAAAGTTTGCCGAAATGTTTTCTGGCCTTTCCGATCACCCGCTGGTGGGCGAGGCGCGCACCAAAGGCCTGCTTGGCGCCATCGAGCTGGTGCCCAAGAAACCGGCGCGCGACCGCTTTGCCAATTACGGCGATGTCGGCACAATCTGCCGCGATATCAGTTTTCAGCACGGTTTGGTGATGCGGGCGGTACGCGACAGTTTGATCCTTTCCCCACCGCTGGTGATCACGCCTGACGAGCTCGATTGGATGGGCGCGACCGTTCGCACGGTTCTTGATGAAACCGGCGCTGAGTTGAAGCGTCGCGGTCTTTGGTGACGTCAGGTGGCGGGGCACACATCAAGTTGGTACGCCGCAACCCTTCCAGAAGGTCTCGACAGGCTGCGCGATCCGCTCGCCGGCGATGCCGCCTGTGATGTCTGCATTGTCGGCGCTGGTTTTGCCGGTGTTTCGGCGGCCTACCACCTTTCGAAGGCCGGCCAACGGGTTATCCTGATTGACGCTGAGCGCGTCGGCTGGGGTGCATCGGGGCGCAATGGCGGACAGCTTCATCCGGGTTTCCGGCAGGATTTGCAATGGTTTACCGAAACCATCGGCGAGTCCTTCGCCGTCAAAATCCGCGATGCTGGGTATGCAGCTTTGGCTCATATCGACGGTCTGATCAAAGAGCACCAAATCCCTTGTGATCGCACGCACGGTCTCATCACCGCGTGCCGCAAGACCCGCGATCTGGTCGATGAAGGTGAGGCGGCGGCCTATGCGCAAGAGCGGTTCGGCGTCGCGCCACCTGATTTTTTGAGCCAGTCAGAAACCGAGACCGCGCTCGGCACAGGCGGCCATGTCGGCGGTGTGCGTGACAAGGATGGTGGTCACATCCATCCGCTTGCTTTCGTAACAGCACTTGCCGACGCCGCCGAAGCCCATGGCGCCATCATCCACGATGGGACGCAGGTGACTGGGATCGACGCCAATGATTTGCGCGTCGAGGTGCAGACGGCGCGGGGGATCGTGCGGGCGCAGCAGGTGGTGCTCACCGGTAACGGCTATATGCGCGGTCTCAACAAGGACACCGATGCGCGGGTCCTGCCGATCACCAATTTCATCGTTGCCACCAAACCGATTGGCGCCGGCCAAGAGGGCGGCATCTTGCCCGATGGCGATGCGGCTTCTGACACTCGGTTCGTCGTGCGCTATTGGCGACCGACGCCGGACGGTCGATTGTTGTTTGGCGGCGGTGAGAAATTCTCCAAAGCATTCCCGAAGGACATCGAGGCCTTTGTGCGCCCCCATTTGGCGCAGATGTATCCAGCGTTGAAGGATGTGGAGATCGACCATGCTTGGGGTGGGACGTTGGCCATCACCCAGAACCGGTTGCCGCTAATCCGCCGTCTGGCGCCGCGTGTGACGGTCGCCGCTGGCTTCTCTGGGCAAGGCGTCATAAACGCGCCGTTTGCCGGCAAGATCGTCGCCGACGCCTTAACCCACGATCCAGCACTGCTTGATATGATGGCACGCCTGCCCTGCCCGACATTCCCCGGTGGAACGGCCCTCCGCGGGCCCATTCTTTTTCTGGCGATGAGTTATTTCGCGCTCATGGACCGCATCGGCTAGGACTTTCGAGCAATCCTGGCCACAACCTTGAGTGGATGTTCACAGCATCTTGGTTGTTACCAACAATTGATGACAATACGTCAACACTTCTTCAACAAAACAACCCCAAATAAACCAGTTGTTAAAGGCAGTGGACTTAACGTCAATTTCGAGATCGCGCCGTGTAATGGGGTGCGACCAGGCCCTGCATTTTCTAAAGACCGAAATGTTGGAGTTGATCGCCGACCATGGTGAGTCCTCACGATAGTGTGCCAAGCAATACTGACAATGACGACGGTGTGCTGCATCCGCTCGTGAGGCAGCAGTTGTTGGACGCCACAGGGCCGCAAGGTGGCGTTGATGTGGCGCGCCTGCTCTCAGCAGTCAGTGCATGCTATGAGGCCAGCACCTCGCTTGCCATTGATGTTCTACGTCGCCCGCCCTCTGAAGTACCTGCCCGTAAAGCCGATAGCCTGCCGGTCGAACTCTTGGACGGGTTAAGCGATGGCGTGGTGATTTTGGATGCCGACGGCACCGTGCGCGCCATCAACTCTACAGCCGGTGGCATGCTTGGACTGGATGTTGATCGGCCACGTCACAGTTTGATCGGCAAACCGCTAAAGGCTTGCCTTGGAAAAATGGAACCAGGCCAAGACTCCATCAGCGAGAGCGCGCTTAAAAATTTCATCGCCAACCCCGCCGTGGAGCAAAACGACGTTCACTTCTCAGCCCATCTGCCGGGCCGCGGCGGGGTGTTGCTGGATGTAAATCGATTGGATGATGGCGGCTGGATGCTGCTCCTGCGCGAGGCCGGTGACCTTTGCGAGCAGGGCCGCATGCTGCGGATCGCAGAAGAGGAATATCGCAGCCTTTTCAACAATGCCGTTATCGGCATTTATCGCTCGAGCTTTGACGGCAAACAACTGCGCGCCAATCCCGTACTGGTTCAACTCAATGGCTATGACAGCGAAGAGGAGATGCTGCCGGCGGTCAACAACATTGCTGCTGAATGGTATGTTGATAAGACCCGGCGCGACGACTTTCAGCGCGAACTGGCCGCCCATGGGCGTGTGACCGATTTCGTCTCTGAAGTCTATCGCCACAAAACGCGTGAACGTATCTGGATCTCTGAAAACGCCTGGATCGTTTATGATCCGTCCGGCACGCCGCTGTTCTACGAAGGCACAGTGGTGGATGCGACAGAGCGAGTTGCGGCTGAAGAAGAGATCAACCATCTGGCGCACCACGACCATCTGACGGGTCTTCCCAATCGGTTCATGCTGCTGAAACAATTGCGCGAAGCGTTGCTGCGCCCACACACTGCCAGCAGTGTAGCGGTGCACTGCTTGGACCTTGATCACTTTAAGGACGTCAACGACACCCTTGGCCATGAGGCCGGTGACCGACTGTTGATTGAAGTGGGCAAACGGTTGCGGGCCTCCATTAAGTCGGGAGATGTGCTGGCACGACTGGGTGGCGATGAGTTCACCATCTTGCAGTATGGCGTGCGGCACACATCAGACATTGTGGCGCTGGCCAGCCGCATCGTTGCGACAATGAACAAGCCGTTTTTGATCGGCGAGAACCAGGTGACGGTGGGCGTAAGTGTGGGCATTGCCGCCTACAACGGACAAGAACCGGCCGGCATGCTGCGTGATGCCGACGTGGCACTTTATGAAGCCAAGAAAGACGGGCGTCAGACCTATGCCGTTTACACAGCTGCTATGGGCGATGCGTTGCAGGAGCGGCGCGCACTGGAAGATGATTTGCGCAACGCCATCGATACCGGGGCCTTTGAGCTGCATCTCCAGCCGGTCGTTGATGGCGATACTGGCAAGCCAATGGTTTATGAGGCGCTTTTGCGCTGGGACCACCCGACGCGCGGCAAGGTTTCTCCGGCCCGGTTTGTGCCTTTGGCTGAGGAATCCAGCCTTATGGTTGGGTTAGGCGATTGGGTGCTGCAGAAGACTGTTGAAGCTGCTGCCCACTTGCCACCCGGCATTCGGATCGCCATGAACCTGTCGCCTCTCCAACTGCGTGAGTGCGGGTTTGTTGAGCGGGTCCGTGCGGCGATGGATCGCTTCGACATCAAACCCGATCAGTTGGAGCTTGAGATTACCGAAACGGTGATCATGTCGGATGACCATCGCACGCTTGAAGCCCTCAATGCTTTACGTGACATGGGGCTGCGGCTGGCGCTGGATGACTTTGGTACCGGCCATGCTAGCCTTAGCTATCTGCAGCGTTTCCGCTTCGATAAAATCAAAATCGACCAATCCTTTGTTCAACGCATGGTGGACGATCCGATCAGTGCGGCGGTTGTGCGCGCAGTCACATCACTGGGGATTGATCTGGGCGCTGCGGTGGTGGCTGAAGGCGTTGAAACAGTTGAGCAACGCGATGCGTTGAAACGCGAAGGCTGCAACATTTTTCAAGGCTATCTGTTTGGCCACCCGCAACGTTGGGAACTCGTGCTGGGCGTGCCGCACGACTAGGCGCCCCTCCATGCGGTCAGGCTGGTGTTTTCAACCCGGTGATCTCAAGAGGCTTGAGATTGGCCGCCCATTGGGGAAACGGCTCTCCAGCTGACACAACGCAATAGGCATCGTCACACATTGACAAGAACGGCAGATCGCTGGCGTGGTCGCCATAGCCGACCAAGCGCCTGGCAGGCCCATGGATGCTAATCAGTCGCCGTAAGGCGGTTGCTTTTCCCTCACCGATGGTCTGAAGACCGTCGATCTGGCCGTTGGTGGTTCCGTCGGCAAGGCGTATCAGATCGACCGCCAGTGTGTGGGTCGCGCCCAAGTGACGGGCTATCGGCGCAATGATGAAGGTGGCGGACCCAGACAATAGAACCGTTTGATGGCCATCAACTTGATGCTGACGAAACCGCTCCAGCACTTCGGGCACATATAGCGAGCGAGCTCGACCAAAAGCGAACCAGCCTTCGGCAAGCAGCGCCAAGTGATCAAGCGACCATCCAGCAAACGTAAGATAAAATAGCCGATTGACCGCCTCTCGCGTCTGCGACTGCCGCGCCTCCTGCAGCTTGCCAAGGGCCGCGCGATAATCGCGCGACCCGGCAGCTTCGCCAGACCTATCCCTGAGCGCATACTCAAGGAAGGAGAACATCGATTTGCAGTCGATAAGGGTTTCATCGACGTCAAAGACGGCGAACACCGATCCGGTGTGTTGCGTGCTCATACTCATATCATCCGTGCCCCTACGCCACGACTTGGGCTGGCGCAGGTTCAGGCTTGGGATCCGACTTGAGTTCAGATTTGGGGTCTGATGCTGCTATAGGTTGAACCGCACCTTGGTAGGATATCATCAGCGCGTTCACACAGTCCTGCGCGATAACCAGTTCCCTATCGGAGATCGACTTGGCTTCGAAGGCAGTGAAAGCCACCTTGATCGTGGTGCACACATTGCCCGACTGTATGATGGAGATATCGGCATCAAAACCGTGTCGGTTATCCTTTTGTGATGCGCGCGTGACTTCGTAACGCAAGACAGCATCAAATGGGAACACGAAGTTCTGGAACTGGGTGTCCATGCTTTTGATGACGAAGTAGTAGTCGCGCTCATCACCCTTCAGATAATAGGCCTCCGTTACAGCCAGAAAGGCTTGGCGTGCCGCCTCGATCAAGACCATGCCTTGAATGTGCATGCCGGTCATATGATCCAAGAAAAACTCGTTCTGAGCTGAGAAGCACAGATCCATCTCAAAAAGAGTGTCCGAAAGACGGCGTGGCGCGCAGATGACAATGTTTTCTGCACGGTTTTTGTGGGCATAGCGCCGGGTGGCACGCGGGCCGCGCTTGCCTGAAACCAAGTGGAACTTGCCCTGGTTTTCACCGGCGTCCGCGTTGTAATCGCGCACCGCGGCATCGATGCTGCGTAGGTCGACGCCCTGCTGAGGATGAAAGTAGACGTCATCCTCCAGGCGTCCGCTGGTAAGCACTTTTTCCAAGGCCTCTGTTTCATCTAGAAGGCCGGAAATCTTGGATGCTGTGCCTGCGAACGTATCACCGACAACAAAGAAATGCTGATGCGAATTGGGCATGTCATAACTCCTTTTCGATCAATGGGCCGTAAAGCCAGTAGAGGATCGATGAGGAGCATCCGCAATCACCAGAGTCGCAACACCCCTTCCGTTTTTGCAACGCAGCATTGTCATCTCGCTGTCGCAGCAAAATGAAAACGGGCGCAGCTGCCTGCGCCCGCTATGATCGGTGTGTTGGGGGGAACGCCGTCAGGTTGGACTGACGGCTTTGCGGGTCCGGCTGGTTACGGCCAGCAGCAGGCCGATGCCGCACATCATGGCGCCCAGAAGTGGCAACTGGGTGTAAGATACACCGGCATGAAGCGCCTGACTTCCAAACCACGCCCCCAAACCATTGCCCAGATTGAACGCGGCAATGTTGAACGCCGATGCCAGAACCGGAGCGTCTCCGGCATGCGACATCACCTGGACCTGCAAGGCCGGGATCGTTGAGAACAGCGCCATTCCGAAGAAGAACGTGGCAACGATCATAGCGATGGAATAGGGCATCACCACCGATACGACGATCAGGACTGAGATAAGGAACAAAAGACTGATTTGGACTGCGCGGTTGAGGTTCCAGTCAGCAAGCCGCCCACCGAGTGGATTGCCCAGAAACATACCGAAGCCGAACAGCAGAAGAACCCAAGGCACCCAACTGGACGGCAGGCCGCTAACATCGGTCAGCATCGGGGCGATGAAGGTAAAGGTTGTGAATGTGCCGCCAAACCCCAAGGTCGTCATCAGAAGTGCACGGATCATGTCCGGACGCAGCAGAACGGCAAACTCAGCCCGCAGGTTGATGGTTTTTTGCGACGAAACGCTCGGCAACCAGACAATAAGCGCAACCGCCGTAACCGCGGCCAGTGCCGACAGGATGAAGAAGGTCGACTGCCATCCCATCATCTGGCCGATGGCTGTGCCAGCGGGCGAACCGAACATGTTGGCGATGGTTGAACCAAGAAAAACGGCCGCGATAGCACGGGCAGCTTTGCCAGGTTCAACAAGTTGCGTGGCCACCACGGCACCCAGTCCGAAGAACGTTGCTTGCGCCAAAGCGGTTATAATTCGCGCGGTTAGCATCAGCTCATAGGTTGGCGCCACAGCGCATGCCAGATTGCCCAGCGTGAACAGGCTCATCAGGACGATCAGCACGCTTTTGCGCGGGAACCGAACCAGAAACGGCGTTAGAAGCGGCGCGCCCAAAACCACGCCGAACGCATAACCACTGATCAGATAGCCTGCTGTCGGGATGGACACCGCAAAGTCAGCGGCAACCTCCGGCAGCAGACCCATGATCACGAACTCACTTGTGTTGATAACGAAAATCCCCAGAGCGAGGATGAGAACTGCGAAAGGCATGTTGGCCTCCTGTTGACGTCAGAAAGCCAAAGTCTTGCGGCAATCAAGCCGGGCGTGACCCCCAAGAATGTGAAACAGCTGTTTCACTATCGGGCGTTGTTCCGGCCGTGATCCTTCCAGACAATGCGGGGCCTAACCCCTTATCTGGAAACATGATTATGCCAACGACAATGATCCTTTACACCATCACTGGCTCGTGCTCGGACGCCGTGGCAGCGCTTTGCACCCACCTCAACCTGCCCGTTGAGATGCGCGAACGGCGCGACCATGATGCAGCGCTGAGCGCTGTCAATCCAACCCGCACAGTGCCAACTCTGGTGGCCGAAGACGGGCTGGTTCTCACCGAGACGACCGCCATCTTGAACCATCTGGCGCGCAGCTTCGCCTGCGAATTGTTGGGGCGAAATCCATCGAAGCGGGCGCAAAATGAAGAGTTGCTTAGCTTCCTATCGACGTCAGTTTATGGGGCTTTTCTGTTGCGCTTCCGACCGGATCGTTCCGCCGACGACAGCGAGGCGCAACTGGCCATCCGGGCTAAGTCGGAAGATGAGATCGCCAAGGCCCTGGATGTTCTTGAAACCAAGGTGAGCCCCGAGGCCTTCGCGCTGGGCGAGAACCTGACATCTTCGGATTTCTTCATGCTGGTGATGCTCAACTGGGCTGACCGCATTGACGCCGCCTTGCTGACGGCACGCCCTAGGCTTGCCGCGCATTTCAACACGCTCAAGGCGATGCCATTCCACGCCCGTGCGTTCGGCGAGAAAGCGGCCTGAAGGACGGCACGATGACGACCGCTCTGCGCTTTCAAGCCAACGACACTGAGTATGCCGGTCTTCTGATCGATCAGGGTGCGCTGCGCACTGTTCTGCTTCTGCCAGATTGGCGCGGCTATCAGACCGATTACGCCCAGCGGCGCGGCGCGGAAATTGCGCAGAACCATGGCTGCAACGTCCTGGTCACCGATCTGTTCGGCACCGCCTATCGCCCCAAGGATTACAGCGGCGATGCGGAGGTCTGGATCGCCGGCGCTTTGGCAGACCCAGCCAGATTGCGTGCTGATCTTCTAAGCTTTGTTGATGCGGCATGCGCGGCGCTGTCAGTGGCACCGACCAGCCTGCACGTTGTTGGCTATTGTCTGGGCGGTGCACTGAGTTTTGAAATGGGCAGGGCGGATGCCGGATTGGCGGCTGTGGCCAGTGTGCACGGCATTCCCTCCACCAAAAGCCCAATCAACACTCTCACCAGCGCCACTCGGTTCCTGGCCATCCACGGCGCGTCCGACCCGATCATCGGAATGGATCATGTGAGCGCCTATCAGGAGGAGATGACCCAGGCGGGTGTCGATTGGATCAGCCTTGCGCTCGGCCACGCCCGTCACGGGTTCACCAACGAGGAGATCGACCCGCATGGCAATGCCCAGCGGTTCGATGCCATCGCCGCACGGCGTTGTTTGAACGCCTTGCAGACGTTTCTCTATGCGGAGCCAGTCTCATGACCCTCGATCAGCGTGTTCTCATCATCGGTGCCGGCCCTGTCGGGCTGATGCTAGCCTGTTTGCTTGCTAAGGCAGGCACACCCTTCCGTATCGTCGACAGCAAGGCCGGCACGGTGGAAGATTCGCGGGCATTGGGTGTGCATGCGCGGACCCTGGAAATCATGCAATCGCTCAATCTGGCCGAAGACTTTGTGCGCCATGGCCGGGTAACCCGTTTCATGACGTTCCACGAAAAGAACCGCGCGCTCTTCTCGCTGGACTTCAACGTGCTGCGCCGTGACACCGCGTATCCGTTCTACCTGATCTTGCCGCAGTCAATCACCGAAGCGCTGCTTTACGACAAGCTGCTTAGCCTTGGTGGGGATGTGGAGTGGAACACCAGCCTGCGTTCCATCGAAGAAGACGATGACGGTGTGACCGCTCATTTTGAAGAAGAAACGGCACGCCATGCCACCGTCGTGGGTTGCGATGGGGCGAGCAGCATCGTGCGCAAAAGCATCGGCGTTGCGTTCTCCGGTCTGACCTATGACGCTCGGTTCGTCTTATCGGAGGTACGGATCGCCGAAGATCGCCTGGCGACAGACGCCACGCATGTCATCATGGCCGATAAGTCAGTGGTGGCGGCTATCCCGCTGCCAAACGGGGCCTATCGTCTGGTCGGGCCGGACAGCATGGCAAGCCGCGACTTGGCCTCCGGCGCGCCGATCAGCTTTGATGCGTTCGCCGATTTCCTGCGTCGCAACGAGCTGTTTCCCAACACCCGCATGTACGACGCGTCGCGGGTCGTCTCCTACCTCATGCAAAAACGCGTTGCCGACAGCTTCATGACCAAGCGTGTGTTTCTGGCCGGTGATGCGGCCCATATCCACTCGCCTGCCGGTGGCCAGGGGATGAACATGGGCATCGGTGATGCCGCTAACCTCGCCTGGCGTCTGTCGCTGGCGCACAATATGCCCCACGCAACCTTGCTGGCACCTTATGGTGAAGAGCGGCGCGGCATCGCGTTGACCATCGCCAACGGCACCGACAAGGCGTTGCGGATAATGAACGCGCCCGGGATGCTGTATCGCTTCGCCTTCAAAGTTCTGGCACCTATTGTGTGCCGGGTCTGGCAACCGAAGAAACTGATCCACGCGATGGCGCAGCTTGGGATTGCCTATGGCAACGCAGGCGACCTGCTGGCAGCAGGCAAACGGCTTCCGTGGGTCAAGATGGCCGATGGCGAGGATCTCTACGATCTTTTGCAGCCCGGAAGGCTCTGCCTGCTGCACTTGGCGTCAGGGAACGTTGAGGGGACTGATACCAATGCGATCGCGCTGCATGAGGTACGGTTAGAAGACAACCGATTTTACCGACCAGGCCGTCAACAAGTCGCCATCACAGTGCGTCCGATTGAGGCGGGTGAGCTGGGCAAGCTGGACCATGTGGCACGCCTTCTGGTGCGCCCGGACGGCTACATTGCAGCGGTAGATCGGGAACCTCTGGATGAGGCCATCGCCGGGTATCTGACGGCACTCAACAACGTAGAAAGCCCATAGGATGGCTGACCCGCTCTACCTAGCCGGTCTTGGGGCGGTGCTTGGCCCGACGCAGTTGATGGTGGCCGACGCTGTTGCCGATGGCCGCTACGAGAAAGACCGCGCCGCAGCCGATGGCTACATCGCCGTGGCGCATGAGCCACGGCGGGCCTCCTACGAGATGGCACTCGCCGCCGCGCAGGACGCCATGAAGGAGGCCGCTTTAACCGGTGACGAGGTAGCGGCCATGGCCTACGCTTCGATCCACCGTCACGGGCAGCCGCGCTTGTGGGCACCGGCGTCATGGGTGCAGCGACATCTGGACATTGGCGGCAATGTGCCTGCCTTGACCGTCAATCAAGGCTGCAACGGTCTGCTGCAATCGAAAATCGCCCTGGCACCACTCATCGGCAGCGATGCAGGCACGAACCTGCTGCTGGTGGGCGCTGACAGGTTTCAAGATTCTGGGTTCGATCGGTGGAAGTCTGACTATGGCTTGCTTTACGGCGATGCCGCCGCCGCGTTGGTGCTATCGCGTCAATCCGGGTTTGCACGCGTGGTCCATATGGCGCTCGATGGCGCTCCGGCGTTGGAAGAATTGCACCGCGACCCATGGCCAGCCCGCGAGACGCCGGAAAGCTGGGTGAGCGAGTATGATGTGCGACGCAGCAAGCGGGCGTTTCTGTCCACCCACGGTCATGCCGGGTTTACCGAGCCACTGAACGGCGCATTGAACCGGCTGAAAGACGGCTTGGTTGGCCACCCGGATTGGAACGGCTCGGCGCGATGGATCTTTACGCCCTTTGTCGGCGCATCGGTGCGTGAGGCGACCTATGAGGCTGTGTTCGGCGACTTGGGTGATCAATCAGGCTGGGAGATCGGCAAGATGTGCGGCCATCTGGGAACAACGGACGGTTGGGTCGGCCTGTCACAGTTACGCATCGATGGGCTGGTGGAACCAGGCGACCGAGTTCTCATTGTCTCGGCTGGAGTCGGCTTCAGCTGTGGCGTTCTTCTTCTTGAATTTCTCTGACCAACAAAGGACTTTTCTTATGAAAACGACCGACATCGGCCAATCCGGCCTTCAAACTTCGGTGCTTGGACTTGGCTGTATGGCGATGTCGGAGTTCTACGGCGCGTTCGATGACGCTGAAAGCCTCAAAACGCTGGAACGCGCCATGGAGATTGGCATCACCATGCTTGATACTGCCGATCTTTATGGCGATGGGCGCAACGAGGATCTGCTGGGTCGCTTCCTGAAGCAAACCAGCTTTACACCGCTGATCGCTTCCAAATGTGGCATCGTACGCACCGACGAAATCATGTCCGACGGCAACTTTAAACGCGAACGGTGCGGCAAACCTGACTATATCACCGCCAGTTGCGAGAAGAGCCTGAAGCGACTGGGGGTCGACGTGATCGATCTCTACTATCTGCACCGCATTGATCCGAACGTGCCGGTGGAAGACAGCATGGGCGCGCTGGCCGATCTGAAAACGGCAGGTAAAATTCGCGCCATCGGCCTGTCCGAACCCAGCGCCGATGAGCTGCGCCGTGCCAACACCATCGCTGCGGTGGATGCGGTACAATCGGAATACTCGCTCTGGACGCGCCTAGTGGAAGATGAGGTTTTGCCAGTGATCCGCACCACCGGTGCGGCCTTGGTGTGCTATTCACCGCTTGGCCGAGGGCTGCTTCGCAAGACGGGAACCCTGCCAACGCTGGACGCAGATGATTTCCGCCGCACGCTGCCACGGTTCCAGCAAGACAGTCTTGATGCCAATGCGGACTTGTTCGATCTGCTTGATGAGGTGGCCGCCAAGGAAGGCATCAGCGTGCCGCAGTTGATGCTGGTCTGGTTGCTCAGCCGAGGCGAGGACATCATCCCCATCCCCGGCGCGCGAAAAATCAATCATTTGGAACAGAACGCTGCGGCCGTCGATATCAGCATCGACCCAGCGGCGCTTGTACGGTTGTCAGATGCGTTTGCCAGCGGTGCTGTGGCAGGTGGGCGCTACACGGAAGGCAAGGCTGTCAGAACCGCCTAGGCCGCCGTAGCGGTTAAGGATCAAAGCCTGTCTTTCGACGTTACAAGGCGGCCATGCTCAGCTTGGCGGTCTTGCTCATGCGCAACGGCTTGTGCCGATGCCGTCTTGATCGCTTTGCGGATAAAATCACGGAACTCGATGATGTGGTGATAGCTGCACAACCGGTCCGCCGTGACAAGCCAGAGTGGCATGCTGCCCACGAGATCGGGCCGCATCACAGGGCGTACACCAGGCAGCCGTTGCCCAATGATATCAGGCAAGATACCTGCCCCAATGCCGTTAAGGACAGCATCGACAAGCCCGGTGTATTCGGAAATGGCAAAGCCAGCGCGTCGCTCCCCCAGCACTTCGCTCAGCTTCTGTTGGGGCATGCTGACGCTCGTTCCAGGCGACCATGTGATGTGGCGCAGTCCGGTTTGTGAGAGGTCTTCCCAGGCCTCAACGGGTTCAAAGCCATCGGGCAAAATGCCCTCTGCACAATACACGTTGAACGAAACCGAGCCGACTCTTTGGCGTGTGACAGCACCGCGTTCCGGTTCAACAAACCGCAGCGCCACATCCCCCTGCCCTGCTCCGATATCGACGACCCGAAAGGAGGTATCGATGTCGAGCATCACATTGGGCCAGCGCTCCATATACGAATTGATGTTGGGAAAAATCAGAGCATGCGCCAAGGCAGGCGTGGTGGAAAACCGCAACTCCACCTGCTCTGTGTGTTGCATGCGCGAAGCCAGATCGGGGGCGTTGGTGAGAAGGCGTTCGGCCTCTTGCCAGATCTCCACCAGGTTCTGGGCGTTGGCCGAAAGCTCCAGCCGCTGGTGACTGCGGTTCAGGAGCGGAATACCCACCGCGTCCTGCAAAGCGTTGATGCGTCGGCTGACCGTAGGGCCGCTGATCTTCAACTCACTAGCAGCATTGGCGACGGACCCACAGCGCAAGTAGGCCAAAAAAACGCGTATGTCGTCCCAGCTGATGTTGTGCAGCAAAGTGTACGATCCGCCTGATTTTTCAAAATACTTCGAGAAGAAGCCTGTTTTAAAATATTTCTTCCCATTACTGCATATTTTAGCCAGTGCAAGCCCATGGCACAAGCGTACTTTGCTCGTACGGGACCATCCTAATACCGTCTTACAGAGGTGATCGGATGGCTAACGTTCTGCCAAGGCGGCCCGGCGCTCGGATGAAAGAACTCTGTCGTTCCTGGATGAATCACGCGCAATTTCGGCTCAATGCGAGCGATTTTTGTGAACCAACGCATGCGACCGGGTGAGGCGCTGTTGGCCAGACATCACCCATTCCTGACGCAATGGCGGCACTGCAGACAAACTGAAAAAAGGCGGGAACCGACCTGCTGGATTTTAACCTGCCACTGTGGTGGCGCGACAGTCATTCTAACTCTGCGCTAAGACAGTCAGCTCAACGGCAATGATAGGCTTAGAAATCCACCGTAGAGACCGCACATGCCGCGTTCGGACAGACCCATTTACCCAACGTCAAAAACGACCGCTAAGCCGATAGGCAGACTTTACAAAACCTTAATCAGAGCGAATAGCCCAACAATCTCAATGGCAACTATTGGGAATCTGAATAGTTTGCCTGCTCAGCAATCAACTCCAATGCAGAGAAACGGCAAACTGACGTCGGTGGCTGTTCGCCACACCAGAGCATGCTCCCATCGAGGAGTAGCAAGCACCGTTGTTGGCCTAGAGCCCTGACGCTAGCCCCAAATCGGTATCGCGCGAACCATGGTGAAAACGGCGACGACTGCCAGGAGTGCGATGCCAAATTGAACCAAGGCTCGCGCCACCTGATCAACATCAATTCGTTTCAGCTTCAATCTCTATGCCCCCCGGTTTCGACGTCATGCACGGTGTCGAAACCCGCACATTTACCCGGCGTCAAAAAACGCCGCTAAACCCCAAGGAAGGCTTTACAAATTCTTGAAATCAAGAATAGCCAAATAATTTGAATAGCTTATATTCACGTTGTGAATAGTTACCTGACGCTAGGGTCTGGACCTCAATCTGCCGATCGTTTTCGAGGCCGTTTACTCCTCAGGAAACATCTCTCAACCCGCAAAAGCCTCGGTATGAGCCAGCCGAACGAACGATCCTGACCATCGCTGGTTGCGCGAAGAAATCATCAAGGTGCTGACGCCTCCTGGATCACAATCACCGAGACCGGCAGAAGCCGTAAAAGAAACCGAGACTACACCTTCATCCCAGTGAAGCGCCCGTTTGGCTGCGGCATCCCTACTCGGCTGCTTCGGCGTAGTCGGTCATGGGCGGGCACGTACAGGTTAGATTTCTGTCGCCCCACACATTGTCAACGCGGTTCACCGGCGGCCAGTATTTGTCCTCACGGAAGGCGCCCACTGGGAAGCATCCGGTTTCGCGAGAGTAGGGCCGGTCCCACTCTTTGACCAGGTCTTCCATGGTGTGCGGGGCATTTTTCAAAGGATTGTTCTGGGCGTCGATCCGTCCCTCTACAATGTCCGCGATTTCCGCGCGGATCGCGAGCATTGCATTGCAAAAGCGGTCCAGTTCAGCTTTGGTTTCAGACTCGGTAGGTTCAATCATCAGCGTGCCAGCAACCGGCCAACTCATCGTCGGGGCATGGAACCCACAATCCATCAACCGCTTAGCGATGTCTTCAACGGTTACGTCGGCAGACTCAGCAAACGGGCGCGTGTCGATGATGCATTCATGGGCGACGCGTCCTTTGGGACCTTTGTAAAGCACGTCGTACGCGCCCTCCAGACGCTTTGCGATGTAGTTGGCGTTGAGGATGGCAACGCGGGTTGCCTGCGTCAGTCCTTCGCCACCCATCATCAAGCAATAGGCCAACGAAATGGGCAGCAGAGAAGGCGAGCCATAGGCCGCCGCCGATACAGCGCCCTGTCCCGTGTTGGGGTCACCGGGAAGATGCGGGATCAGATGGCTTTTGACCCCGATAGGGCCCATGCCCGGACCGCCGCCGCCATGCGGTATGCAAAACGTCTTGTGCAAGTTCAGATGGCTGACATCGCCACCAAGATCGCCAGGACGCGACAGGCCAACCATGGCGTTCATGTTTGCACCGTCGATATAGACCTGCCCACCATGCTGGTGAACGATGTCGCACACCGTGGTGACGGTTTCCTCGAAGACGCCGTGGGTTGAGGGGTAGGTGATCATGCACCCGGCCAGATTGTCGGCGTACTGTTCTGCCTTCGCGCGAAAATCGTCCAAATCGATATTGCCAGCTTCATCGGATTGGATCGGAACCACAGTCCAGCCGACCATCTGAGCGGATGCTGGGTTGGTGCCATGCGCCGACATCGGAATGAGGCAGATCGTGCGATCTGTATCGCCGTTGGCGCGGTGGTAGCCGGCAATGCTCAGTAGGCCCGCATACTCACCTTGTGCCCCCGAGTTTGGCTGCATGGAGATCGCATCATAGCCGGTGATCTCACACAATTTGGCGGATAGATCATCGATGATTTCAGTGTAGCCCGCAGCCTGGTCTTGCGGGGCATAGGGGTGAAGCAGCGAGAACTCTTCCCAGGATACCGGCATCATTTCGGCAGCAGAGTTCAGTTTCATCGTGCACGATCCAAGCGGGATCATCGCGCGGTCGAGGGCCAAATCTCGGTCCGCCAGACGCCGCATGTAGCGCATCATCTCGGTCTCGGCCCGGTTCATGTGAAAGATCGGGTGGGTGAGATAGGCTGATGTGCGAATGAGGTCGTTCGGTAAGGCGTAAGACGGCGTAAAATCTTCGTCCTTGTCGTCAATCCCAAAGGCCCGCCAGACGGCCTCAATGGTTTCTGGGCGGGTGCGTTCGTCGAGCGTGATGCCGATCTGCGTTTTGCCAATGCGTCGCAGATTGATGCCTTCATCGACAGCGGATTTGAGAACCGCCTGCTGCAGCGGGCCAACGTCAACCGTGATGGTGTCGAAAAATGTATCTGGCTCCACCACAAAGCCGCCGCGCTTTAATCCGTCCGCCAGGCGCACCGTCTTGCGATGGATGCGCTGGGCAATGGCTTTCAGGCCATCAGGGCCATGAAAGACGGCATAAAACCCAGCCATGACCGCCAGCAGCGCTTGGGCAGTACAAACATTCGAGGTTGCCTTTTCTCGCCTGATGTGTTGCTCACGCGTCTGGAGCGCCAGCCGATAAACTTGGTTGCCGTGACGATCAATGGAAACGCCAACAATACGGCCTGGCATAGAGCGCGCATATTGCTTTCTGGTCGCCATATAGGCCGCGTGCGGGCCGCCATACCCCACCGGCACCCCGAAGCGCTGGGTTGATCCAACGGCGATGTCGGCGCCCATCGCGCCCGGTTCTTTAAGCAGTGTGAGAGACAGGGGATCGGCAGAAATAACACCAATCGCCTTGGCTGCGTGCAATGCCTCAATGATGGCGGTGAAGTCTCTTAGGTGCCCATAGGTTCCGGGGAATTGGAATATCGCGCCAAAGACGGTCTCAGCGTCCAGATCGTCTGGGTCCCCGACAACCACATCGATGCCAAGCGGCTCAGCGCGTGTCTTGATCACAGCGATGTTCTGTGGGTGGCAGTTCTCGTCAACGAAGAACCGGTTCTTTGCCTTCGTCTTGGCGATCCGCTGCGCCATGGTCATGGCTTCTGCGCACGCTGTTGCCTCGTCCAACAAGGATGCGTTGGCAATCTCCAGGCCTGTTAAGTCAGAGACCATTGTTTGGAAGTTGATCAGTGCTTCCAGGCGACCCTGTGAGATCTCTGGCTGATAAGGCGTGTAGGCGGTGTACCATGCCGGATTTTCAAAGATGTTGCGCTGGATTGCCGGCGGCGTCACCGTGCCATGATAGCCTTGGCCGATAAGCGAGGTGAGAACACTGTTTTTGCCAGCAATGTCAGCCATATGGTGCAGAAGCTTGCGTTCTGACATTGGCCGTCCAAAATCCAGCGGTTCCTTCTGCCGGATCGCCTGCGGGATGGTTTCATCTATCAAGCTGGCAAGGTCAGGCACACCGACCACCGAAAGCATCTGCGACATCTCTGTTGGAGACGGGCCAATATGCCGCCGGTTGGCGAAGTCGTAGGGCAGGTAGTCGGTGGGCACAAATGTCGTCATGGCGGGTTCCTGCGTTTAGGCGATCATAGCTTTGTAGGCCGCTTCATCCATATAGGCTTCAATCTGCGAAGGGTCTGACGGTTTGACCTTGAAGAACCAGCCTTTGCCTGTCGCATCTTCATTGGGGATTTCTGGATTTTCCGCCAAGGCATTGTTGACTTCGACCACCTCACCATCCAGCGGCGCGGCGATTTCTGAGGCGGCCTTGACGCTCTCGATGACAGCCATCTCATCACCCTTTGAGACAGTGCGGCCAACTTCCGGCAGCTCAATAAAGACAATATCGCCAAGCTGAACGGCCGCGTGTTCGGTTATCCCGATAACAACCAGGTCGTTCTCGGTCTTCAGCCACTCGTGATCTTCGGTGTATTTCATCAGGATATCCTCAATGTCAGCGCTTGAAGTTTGCAGGTGTGAAGGGCAAGGATGTCACGGTGAGCGGAAGGCGCTTGCCCCGCAATTCCCCAAAAACCTCTGTGCCAGCTTGATCAAACGGCTTGGCAATATAGCCCATGGCAACCGGGCCACCGACCGTTGGCCCAAAGCCGCCTGAGGTGATCTGGCCGATCGGTGTTTGACCCTCTTGGCTATCGAAAAGCTCCACGCCCTCGCGCATCGGCGCGCGTCCTTCCGGTCGCAGGCCCACACGCTTTCGCGGCGTGCCCTCGATAAGCTGGTTCAGGATGATATGGGCACCGGGAAAGCCGCCTTCGCGGGCTCCACCTTTGCGCCTTACTTTTTGGATGGCCCAGTTCAATCCAGCCTCGACAGGGCTCGTGTCGGTGCTGATATCGTGGCCATAAAGACATAGACCTGCTTCCAGCCGCAGACTGTCACGGGCACCCAAACCTATGGGTTCCACATCCGCGTGGTCGAGTAGGCTTCGCGCAAGGTCCGTTGCCGCGGCTGCTGGAACAGAGATTTCGAAGCCATCCTCGCCAGTGTATCCAGCACGGGCGATGTCACAGTCCACACCGTTCAGCGTGAGAGTTGCGACATCCATAAAACGCATGTCACGTACATCAGCGTTCAGGTTGGCCAGCACAGATTCAGAGGACGGGCCTTGAAGCGCAAGAAGCGCTCTGTCGGTCAGTTCAGTAACTTGGTCATTGCCGATTGAGCTTTTCATCAAGGCTATGTCCTGCGCTTTGCAGGCAGCGTTGACCACCACAAACAGATGATCGCCTCGGTTGGCAACCATCAGATCATCAAGGATGCCACCGGCGTCATTGGTCAGCACACCATAGCGCTGGCGCTCCTCGCCCAATCCAAGAATGTCAATGGGGACAAGAGCTTCCAGGGCTTGCGCCGCACTGGCATAATCTTTTTTCTGGATGACCACCTGGCCCATATGGCTGACGTCAAACAAACCAGCTTTCTGACGCGTGTGGAGATGCTCTTTCATGACGCCCAGCGGGTACTGGACGGGCATCGCATAGCCAGCAAATGGCACCATTTTGGCGCCAAGCTCGCTATGAAGATCATAAAGTGGCGTCTTCAGTAACTCGGTCAAATTCACAACCCCAGCCGCGCACGTCGGTTTGACCTGAAACCAAAGACGAGCATTTCTATGCGTGGAGCTCTGCGCTCCACTCGAAATGCCCCCTCTGTCTTGGTGCCTGAGATCGTTATCCCTTCGGCGGGCGCGTTTTATGCGCCACTCTCCAGAGCGTAATTGTCGACGATGGTCCATTTGCCTGAGAGTTTCCGGGGCGGTTGCTCCTTCGGCACTGGCTCAACCAGTTCTCCCAAACGTCGATCAGGCTTGGCAGTTAACGTGCGTACCTTGAGAAAGACAAGACATCTGCTTGTGGGTAAAGGGCAATAAACCGGGCCGTTTTGAACCTTTTCCCGTTTAGGCCTCGCTGGAACGGCCTTGCTGACACGCACCAAGCCGACAATTCGGCGAGATTCAGCGCGCCCGCCTCAGGCAAAAAACAATCACGTCAATGTCTTAGGGAAATGGCGCACCGGGGAAGATTCGAACTCCCGACCCCCAGATTCGTAGTCTGGTGCTCTATCCAGCTGAGCTACCGGTGCATCGCTTGAGAACCGCGCCGATTGGCGCTGATTACCTTCAAGGCGCGCACGCTTAGCCCACCGTTCAAGCAATTGCAAGGCGCTATCGGCGCCCTTCCTCACACAAGATCGTCCACACGCGCATCGGGCAGGGTGATGGTGAAAACAGCGCCTGAACATGCATCCTCGTCGCTTGGCTCAACCAGCGTGATCGTGCCCCCGTCAGCCTCAGCAAGTTCTTTTGCGATGGCAAGGCCAAGCCCGGTGGAACCGCGGCGGCCGGCATCGCCGTGGAACGGCTGAAACAGTTTACCGCGTACCGCTTCGGGGATGCCTGGACCGGTGTCGGCCACGGTGATGGTCATCGCGTCACCGGCAAAAGCGGCGCTGACCGAAAGCTGAAGCTGGGTTTCGGTTTCTCCCACCGCTTCAAGCGCATGGCGCCCGTTGCGCATGAGATTGAGCAAGATACGAAACAGGTTCTCCTGGCCGACGCGGGTGGCAAGCGCGGAGTCTACATGATTGGAGAAAGCCAAGGTGCGGTGATTGGTCAAACCGGCAAATTCCGCAGCTTCGTCCACCAAATTGGCCAAGGTGAACGTTGAGCGTTCCGGGGCTTCTTCACGCACCTGCCCATAGGCAAGCGTCGCTTCGCAGAAGGAGACGGCACGGTCGATAGCACGAACGATTTTCGGCGCGACGCGCTGGACATGCGGATCGGCGATCATATCGAGGCGCTCAGAGAGCAGATGCGCGCTGGAGAGAAGGTTGCGCAGATCGTGGTTGATCTTAGAAACCGCCAGCCCAACATCGGCCAGTCTGCGTCGCTCGGTGAGCATGGTGCGCACGTCCGATTGCATGGCGGCAAGCCGTGTTTCGGCGTTGCCCAACTCATCATGGCGGCCCGACGGTGTGATCATGGAATTTGGGTCTTCCGGCGCGTCGGCAAAGGTTGCCATCGCCGCATCCAGTCTGCGCAGCGGTTTGACGAACAGCGCGTTGAGACTGAGGTAAACGAGGCCCGCAGTGATCAGCGAGATGACGATGGAAAGAATGATGATGTTGCGCGAGAAATCCAGCATTGCATCGCGCAGATAGTATTCTTCGACCACCACCTCGACATAGCGCCCCGTGGTCGGTTCCGGTCCACCATGAATGCGCAGAACATTGTCGCCGCCAGCCAATGTTTCGAAAGCCTCCCAGATAGAGCGCAGCGGGTTGCTGGTGGTGACATCAACATCGACGGCCATATTGGCGACAAGGCTACCGTCGATCCCAGCACGCTGGGCCAGCACCTGCCGCCCACTGTTGGTGACCAACACCAACTCGTGGGCCTGCAGCGTTTCCAGCAGCACCTGCTGCATCATCGCATCGCCCGTTTCGGCCCCAAATCCATAACCAAACGCAACAGGGTCAAGCGCCGCAACCGCAAGCTCAGCATCGGCAAGGCGATCTTGAAGCCAGGTGTTGCGGAAATTTGCGATGGAAGGAACGAAGATCAACACTTCGGCCAGCATGACGAATAGGATCGTCAAGACGAGCAGCTTGGCGGATAGTCCCGCCCCCTTGCGGGTGCGGGTCTTCTCAATAGATGTTACCGTGGTGCCAGGATCGCGCATGGTGGGTATCTATGCAGCCTATCCGAACCGCTGCAAGAAGGTGATGATCTTGCGCAGTGTTGGGTTATCAGTGGCGCCTTTATAGTATTCGACAGCCGCGCGGCGCCCGACTTCTGACAAGGTGGGATAGGCGGCCACCCACGAGGTGATGTCGGACACCTTCATGCCTTTGGCAATCGCCAAGCCCCACAGTGAAATGATCTCGCCAGCTTTCGGGCCAACGATCACCGCGCCAAGAATTTTGCCGCGCTTGGAGGTGAAGACTTTGATGAAGCCTTCGGTGGTGCGCTCGGCGATGGCGCGATCATTCTCGTGGAAGGCCCAGCGCAGGACGCGCAGCCCAGGCGTGCCTTTCAGCTCTTCCTCGGTTGCGCCTACAGAGGCAACTTCTGGGTCGGTGTAGGTGGTTTTTGGCAGAATGGTAGCGTTCTGTTTGATCGGCAGGCGGAACAGAATGCTGCGAGCAATCAGCGCGCCGTGATAGCCAGCAACATGGGTAAATTGCAGGCCACCGGCCACATCGCCGATGGCGAAGACTTTTCTGTTGCTGGTACGCATGCCCGCATCAACTTTGATGCCGCGGCGATCATACTTGATGCCCGCCTTTTCAAGGTCGAGGCCTTCCACATTCACCGCACGGCCGGCAGCGACCATGATGTGCGAACCTGTGATGGTTTGAGTCTCTTTGTCGTCACCCTCGCCAACCTCAATGGTGACTTCAACGCCTTCGTCAGCTTTGGCAACATTCGTGGCAAGCGCATGCTCATGGATGGTGACGCCCTCGCTTTCCAGCGTGGTTTTCACCAGTTCGGCCGCTTCACGATCCTCACGGCCCAGAATTTTGGCCCCTTCCAGCACGGTGACTTTCGCGCCTAAGCGATTGTGAGCCTGGGCAAGCTCCAGCCCGATAGGGCCAGCGCCAACGATAATCAGATGCTCGGGCAGTTCCTTGCGGTCAAAGATCACCTCGTTGGTGATGTAAGGCACCGTGTCCAGGCCGGGGATCGGCGGCACAGCAGGGCGTGACCCGGTTGCAATCACAACGCGACGCGCTTTGACGGTCGTGTTGCCCACCTGAACGGTCTGCGGACCGGTGAACCGGGCCTCGCCGCCGAGCACCGTGACGCCCAAGCCTTCATAGCGTTCAACCGAATCCACCGGCGCAATGGTGCCAATCACGTCTTTGATGTGGTCGTGGACGGTCGAGAAATCGACATCAAATGGCGCGCCTTTTTTGCCCTTTGCGTGGATGCCGAACTTCGGACCTTCCATGATCGCATGGGCATGTTTGGCTGCTGCCAGAATAGCTTTGGAAGGTACGCAACCGACATTCAGGCAGTCGCCACCCATTTTGTGCTTCTCAATCAGCACCACTGGCACCCCGAAGCTCGCCATTACGGCTGCCGTTGTAAGGCCGCCAGAACCACCGCCGATAACCACAACATCGGGGGTCAGCGTTTGTGGTGCATCGCCGGGCGGAGCCGGTTCAAGCGAGGGTGTGTTTTGGGGGGCAGAGTTGGACATGGTGGTTCCTTTGGGCAGCCTCACGTGACTAGCACGTTTGGCTACCCTGATTGGGCAAAGATTGCGATGGGTGGAGGCGGTTAGGCAGCCTTGCCAGTGCGGCGGGCGCGGATGGCTTTCATAACCGGTGGGATCAAGGCGACAGCACCAAGGGCGGCAAACGCAACGATGATTTCAGTTGTCACCAGCGATGCCAGATCAATCGAACAGGTGCCAGCGGCAGCACAGCCAGGGTTGGCAGCCTCTTGCGCCATAATCACGCTATCAAGACCAGAGCCAACGAACGCATAGGCAAACGTGCCCGGCGCGATGCCAAAGAATGTGGCCAGCACGTAGGAGCGCAGCGGCAAATTGGCCAGTGCCGGCGCGATGTTCACCAAAGTGAACGGGAAGATCGGCGTAAGGCGCAGAAAGAGCAGGTAGTTGAAGCCATCTTTCTTGAAGCCCTCGAGAAGCTTTTTCAGCGTCGGGCCAGCCTTCTCAGCAATTGCCTGACCAAAGGCGGTACGCGCAGCCATGAAGAGTGCCGTGGCACCGACGGTCGCGGCGACAACAACTGTTAGCCCACCGAACAGCCAGCCGAACAAAAAGCCAGCAGCGATGGTCAGCAGGCTTGCCGCAGGAAAACTCAAAGCAACCGCCAGCGCGTACAGCGCGCCGAACCCGAGAACCGAAAGAAGGAAGTTCTCGTTGATGAAACCGGCCAGCATCTCACGCTGCTGGATAAGACCAGACAGGCTCAAATGATCGTTCAAGCCAAAGGCGAAGGCGGCTGCCATTGCACCGGCAATAACAAGCAGCGGGCCAAAACGTTTGAGCAAGTTGAAAGCGGGCGAGGAGGTTTTGGGCGTTTGGGGGGCAGGTTGGCCGGTCATTACAACGTCCTGTGCGGGTGGCGGGGCCATGATGGTGTTTCCTTTGATCGGCCCTTTTTCGTCAGGGCGAGAGATGATCGCGTTGGTGCGTTGAGAGGGCACATAGCAGCGCAACCTTTCCAAATCATCGGCCTCGCGCACCATCACACGGCCTTGTGAACGCCCGTTATACTGGGCAATTGCGGCGTGATACGGCGTGAGTTCGCCGCGAGGTTGCGCGCTCTGCCCTTTTCGCGCGGTCAACCGACGTCAATATGCGCGCCATCAATTGACTTTTCCTCAAGGCCGCCCGTATAAGCGCGGCTTGTTCTGGTGCTTGCGGCTCCGGCCTTGCGAACGCACGCCAGCACTTCAGCAATTTTAGAAGCTTCTTGGCGCATGCTGATGCGGGCGCTGATGCTCAACGTGAAGAGTGTGACCGATGAAACGTACCTATCAACCTTCGAAACTCGTGCGCAAACGCCGCCACGGTTTCCGCTCGCGCCTGGCGACCAAAGGTGGCCGTAAGGTTTTGGCAGCGCGCCGCGCGCGCGGTCGTAAGCGTTTGAGCGCCTAAAGCGTTCATGTCGGGCCGGTGGTGATCGATGAATGACGTCACCCCAACCAGCTTGCCGTTCCCAGGAACAGCGCAGCGGAGCCAAGACACAGCGCTGCACAAGCTGCATAAGCGCGGCGACTATCTGGCCGCCAAACGCGGAAAACGGGCGCATTGTGCGCCCTTTGTGCTTCAGACTAGGCGCCGTGATGACACCGATCCGCCACGCATTGGCATTACCGTGACACGCAAAGTGGGTGGTGCTGTGGTGAGAAACCGCATCAAGCGGCGGCTGAAAAGTGCTATAATATCGCCAACGGGTCTAGGTTTTCGGCCTGGGTATGATTATGTCCTCATCGCACGGGCGAACGCACAAAGCGCACCGTTCGACGCACTGACGAGCGCCCTCAAAAGCGGGCTGAACAAGGTCCACGCACGCGCCACCTGAGCGCGGCCAACGCAGCAAATAACGCCGGGTAATCCATGGAAAACCGCAACTACATTTTCGCCATCGCTTTGTCACTCGGCATTCTGGTGGCGTGGCAGTACTTGTATGTCGGCCCGCAGATGGAAGCCGAGCGCGCTGCTCTTGAAGCGCAAACTGGCACCGATGGCAGCGGATCACCGGTTGTGGTGGATGAGAGCGCCCCTGGCGTGGCTGGCGCGGTTCAGGTGAGCCCAGGCGGATCGCTTGTTCCAACCACGCTTGACCGTGAATCGATCATCGCTGGCACCGACCGCGTTGACATCAACACCTCGCACATCACCGGCACCATCGCCCTGCAAGGCGCGCGCATCGACGATATTCACTTGGTGGAATATCGTGAAACGCTGGATGATGATTCTGACACTGTTGTGTTGTTCTCGCCATCGGGATCAGAAGATCCGTTTTATGCCGAGTTCGGTTGGGCACAGGGTGCTGGTGGCGCTGCGGCACTGCCAGGCGCCGATACGATGTGGCAGGTTGAGGGCAACACAACGCTCACCGCATCGAGCCCCGTTACGCTGGTGTATGAAAATGGTGAGGGCCTAACGTTCCGCCGCATCATCTCGGTGGATGAGGACTATATGTTCAACATCCGCCAAGAGGTGGAGAACACCTCAGAGGCGGGCGTTCTTCTCTACCCTTATGGCCTGGTCGCGCGGCAAGGCGAGCCGCAGACCAGCCGCATGTTTATCTTGCATGAGGGTATGATCGGCTTCTTCGGCGAGGAAGGCCTGGCTGAACTTGACTATGATGATGTGCGCGATGATGGCACGACACAGTATCGCGACGTATCAGGCGGTTGGCTGGGTATCACCGACAAATATTGGGCGGCAACGCTTATTCCATCGGGTCTGGAAAGTTATCGCGGTGAATTCCGCATGGACCAGGTGATGACCGGCGAGAGCTTTATCGCGGCCTATCTGGGCGGTGGGTTTGAAATCGCTCCAGGCACGAGCATCGGCATTGAAAACCAGCTGTTTGCTGGCGCCAAAGAGGTCGCCATTATCGACGGCTATGAAGCCGAGCTCGGCATTGAACGCTTTGAGCTGCTGATCGATTGGGGCTGGTTCTACTTCCTGACCAAACCAATGTTCTTCGCCATCAAATGGCTCTTTGGCATCTTTGGTAATTTCGGCGTTGCGATCCTTTTGATCACTGTCGCGATCAAGCTGGTCTTCCTGCCGCTGGCCAACAAATCCTACGCTTCGATGTCGAAGATGAAGAAGGTTCAGCCGCAGCTCAAAGAGATTCAAGACCGCTACAAAGACGATAAACCAGAACTCCAGAAGCACATGATGGAGCTCTACAAAAAAGAGAAGATCAACCCGGTAGCCGGCTGTTGGCCGGTGCTCATCCAAATCCCGGTGTTCTTCGCGCTCTACAAAGTGTTGTTCGTCACCATCGAAATGCGCCACGCGCCATTCTTTGGCTGGATTCAGGATCTTTCGGCTGCCGACCCAACCTCGCTGTTCAACCTGTTCGGTTTGCTGCCTTACGACCCGACGCTGGTGCCGCTGATCGGTCCGCTGCTGGGGCTGGGCGTCTGGCCGATCCTGATGGGCATCACAATGTTCGTTCAAATGAAGCTGAACCCGACGCCAACCGACCCCACCCAGGCCATGATCTTTACCTGGATGCCTGTCGTCTTCACCTTCATGCTGGCGACCTTCCCAGCCGGTCTTGTGATCTATTGGACGTGGAACAACTTCCTGTCGGTGATCCAGCAGGCGTTCATCATGAAACGCCACGGGGTGAAGATCGAGCTATGGGATAATCTGAAGGCTATGTTCGTGAAAAAGCCCGCCAAGCAGCCGGCTGAATAGCCAAGCATGTCGGAGCGAGAGGCCGATCTGGAGGCGATTGGCCTTTCCGAAACACTCCTAGACGCAGGCGATCAGCTTTTCGCCCGTGAATGGCTGTTTGAAAAAGGCGTTGTCGCCGCTTCTGGTCTTCCCGTCGATGGCCGCATCGAGATCGCCTTTGCTGGCCGCTCCAACGTTGGCAAATCATCTCTGCTCAATGCACTTGTGAGCCAGAAGGGGCTCGCCCGCACGTCCAACACGCCGGGGCGCACCCAAGAGTTGAACCTCTTTTCTGCCGACGGCATGCCGTTTCGTATTGTCGATATGCCAGGCTATGGCTTTGCCAAAGCGCCGCTGGATGCAGTGGAAAAGTGGAACAAGCTGATCCGCCGCTACTTGCAAGGCCGTGTGGAGCTTGCGCGTGTTTTCGTGCTGATCGACTCGCGCCATGGGCTGAAAAAGAACGATCTTGAGATCATGAAAATGCTCGACGAAACAGCCGTCAGCTATCAGATCGTGCTCACTAAGACCGACAAGCTGAAGCCAGGGCAGATCGAGCGGGTGAAGCAAAGTGTGCAAGAGAGCATTGCGCGCCGTCCGGCGGCTTACCCCTATATCGTGGTCACATCCTCAGAAAAACGGCTGGGTATCGATACGCTGCGTGGATTCGTTGCCCGGCTATTGAATGATCTCGGCGCCCTTCAGTTTGCAGAGGGTGAAGATCGGGACGCGGACGACTCGTCGTCAGGAACCAGCCAACCTTTGTAGTGCACGAGCAGCGCACTGCCGCCTGGGAGCCGGGCGGGCGTGGCCAGTCGGATATCGAAGGTGAAGCGACCGTCGTCGACACCTTCATAGGCGTCCACCGAAGGCAACACGGCAAAAGGCAAGGGCAAGCCCAGGCACCATCCGCGCCGCGGCACCAACTGCATGCCAGCTTTGGTCAGCACCAGTTCTTGCTCAAACGTCATCAGGCCAACCCGCTCGCGAACGTGATGCGGTCGGTCTGATGGCAGACATATGGATCGAAACAGATGGTCACCGAAGCGGCGTGACCAGCGCTCGTGCGTTTGCCGCCGCACTTTGATGACCTGCACTGGAACATTTTCGCTGGCTGGTGGAAACCCAAACGCCCAGCAAACAACACCTGCGATAAACCCTTCGCCACGTTCGATGGTCGCCTTGCCCGAGAAGGAGGCCTTTGGGCCGTTTTCATGCAGGGCTTGAACAGCGGGGTGCACCTCATGCCATCGATCATGCAAAGCAGCACGAAAGAGCGTGTCGCTGCCCATCGGCTACTCCAACAGCTTGGCGCGCAGGCGAGGATCGGGCACCGCGCACATGTCAGTACGACCAAACATCGCGTAGCGGTTGCGGGCAAGCCGCAGATAGACCCAGTCCTGTACCGAGCGCGGCAACAGTCGTAGCGGCTGAAGCAACCAGCCAACACCGCCGACCAAACGGCCAGCGCGGACCATAGCATCCAACGAGGTGTAAGCTCTGCCATCGACAAGAAGTAGCCAGCTTTCAGGATCGCCGATTGACAGGCCGTAATGGGCGAGCACTGACTGTCCCAGCGGTGTTTGAACCCTGCAAATTTTGAACTGATCATCCCGATCAAAACGTGCGATAAGCTTGGCCCCAAAGGTGCAAAGCACGCATTCGCCGTCCATGAACGTGATCGGACCGCTATCATCAAAATCGGGAACCGCTGGATCGAGGCGGTAGGAATATGGCTCACGTGTGGTAGGCGATGTCATGGCGGGCAGTATCTCCAGACTTGCGTTATTCTAAAAGCATCTGTGTCCCGGTCCACCTGGTTTGGTGACGCAGATTGAGACGAAAGCTTGACGTTTGGCGCTACACAGTGTCCTTCCTGCACTCGCCTTTCCTTGACCCGAAGCCCAAGCCTTCTTCATGCCTTTCGATGATGATCCCAACGTGCCGCTGGAACCTAAGCCCGTGCGCCAAGCGCGGCTGATCAGCCAAGCGCTACCCTTCATGCAGCGCTACAGCGATCAAACCATCGTGGTGAAATATGGCGGGCATGCCATGGGCGATGCCGCGCTGGCCGGGGCTTTTGCCCGCGATATTGCGCTTTTGAAACAATCGGGCATCAAGCCGATTGTGGTGCACGGCGGCGGTCCGCAAATTGCCTCGATGCTGGACAAACTTGGCATTGAAAGCCGGTTTGAAAGCGGCTTGCGCGTCACCGATGAGAAAACCATCGAAGTGGTTGAGATGGTGCTGGCTGGCTCGATCAACAAACAGATCGTGCAAGAGATCACCTCCGCAGGTGGAAAGGCCATCGGGCTTTGCGGCAAAGACGGGCAGATGGTGACGGTGAAAAAACTCACTCGGACCACGCGCGACACCGATTCCAATATCGAGAAAGTCGTCGATCTCGGCTTTGTCGGCGAACCAGAAACGGTCAATCCGTCGGTGCTCAATATGGTCACCCAAGGGGCGCTGATCCCCGTGATTGCGCCGGTGGCATCTGGTACTGACGGTAAAACCTACAATGTGAATGCTGACACATTTGCCGGTGCTGTTGCCGGTGCATTGAACGCCTCGCGCCTGCTTTTCCTCACCGATGTGGACGGCGTTTTGGATGCGGACAAAAACCTCATCTCAGAACTCACCGTCGCCAAAGCGCGCGCGCTGATCGCCGATGGCACGATTGCTGGCGGCATGATCCCCAAAGTCGAAACCTGTATCCAGGCTGTCGAGCAGGGCGTAGAGGGTGTCGTTATTCTCAACGGCAAAGTGCCCCATTGCGTGCTGCTTGAGCTTTTCACCGCGCATGGCGCGGGCACGCTGATCACACGATAGAAAGCAAAACCACCATGGCAGCCGAGCACGAACAGCATAGGGGCCTTGAGGCGTTTGCGCGCGTTGAGAACTGGATCTTTGATCTCGACAACACGCTCTATCCGCACCACTCGAACCTGTTTGCGCAGATCGATGAAAAGATGACCTCCTACCTTTCCAAACTGATGGATTTGGAGACGGGCGAGGCGCGCAAGGTTCAGAAAAACTACTACAAAACCTACGGCACCACGATGCGTGGACTGATGGTCGAGCAGGGCATCACGCCGGATGACTTTCTCGACTATGTGCACGATATCGACCATTCCGTGCTGGAGCCGGATCCCAAGCTCAACACCATGATCGAAGAGTTGCCAGGCCACAAATATGTCTTCACCAATGGCACCGTAAAACATGCCAAGGCCGTGCTCGACCGGCTGGGTGTTTCGACCGAGTTCCAGCATATCTTCGACATTGTGTCGGCTGACCTGATCCCCAAACCGAATGGCTCAACCTACGACAAGTTCCTAGAACTGACCGGTATTGAGCCCGCCAAGGCGGCCATGTTTGAGGATTTGTCACGGAACCTCAAAGTGCCGCATGAGCGCGGCATGCTGACCACCTTGATCGTACCGCGCGGCACCCGAGAGGTCTTCCATGAAGATTGGGAGCTTGAAGGCCGCGATGATAATCATGTGCTCTATGTCACCGACCATCTTGCGGACTTCCTTGAGGATGTGCGCGCTGCCATTTCAAACTGACCGATCTTTTGGAAGGACCCTCCCCCATGCATCACGCCATGACCGACCATGCCGCCATTGAAGCCACCGTTACCGAAGCCTTTGAGACGCGCGATACGATCGATGTGAACACGCGCGGCGATGTGCGCGATGCCGTCGATGCCGCGCTGGACCTGCTCGACAAGGGCAAGGCACGCGTTGCCACACGTGGCGAGGATGGCAGTTGGACGGTTCACGAATGGTTGAAAAAAGCGGTGCTGCTTTCCTTCCGTTTGAACCCGATGGAGATCATCAAGGGCGGCCCCGGCGATGCTGTCTGGTGGGACAAGGTGCCTTCAAAGTTCGATGGCTGGGGTGCGATGGAGTTTGAAAAAGCTGCCTTCCGCGCAGTGCCTGGCGCCGTGGCGCGCCGCTCTGCTTTCATTGCGCCGGGTGTGATCTTGATGCCGTCTTTCGTGAATCTCGGCGCCTATGTCGATGAAGGCACGATGGTTGATGGTTGGGCGACGGTTGGTTCGTGCGCGCAGATCGGCAAAAATGTGCACCTGTCCGGCGGCGTCGGCATTGGCGGCGTGTTGGAGCCAATGCAAGCTGGCCCAACGATCATTGAAGACAATTGCTTCATCGGCGCGCGCTCTGAAGTGGTGGAAGGCTGCATCGTGCGCGAAGGCTCCGTGCTCGGCATGGGCGTGTTCATCGGCAAGTCAACGCGGATCGTGAACAGGCTCACCGGTGAAATCAGCTATGGTGAGGTGCCGCCCTATTCTGTTGTGGTCGCCGGTTCGATGCCCAGCGCTACCGAGATGGGCAATGGCGAGCCAGCGCCAAACCTTTATTGCGCCGTCATCGTGAAGCAGGTTGATGAGAAGACACGCTCGAAGACCGGCATCAACGAGCTGTTGCGCGACTAGAGCGTTTTTAGGTTTAGCTGCGACAGTCTTATTGCAAATCGCGTTCGACCGATGGGAGAGGCCGCGAATTGCGATTCACGTCGAACGCAAAACGCTTTAACTAAGAGGGTCCTTCCTTCGCATGCTCAATTATTTTCTGTCGCCCAAAGGTCGTTTTCGACGCCGTGATTATTGGTTCGGCATGATCGTGATGATGATCATTCTGGCGATTGGCCTAAGCGCTGATTTTGTGTTTCGCGGCGTGGAGATAATCCCAACAGGCGGACCTGGCGGCTTTATTTTTCAGCCGGCCCCTCTGCTGTTGGGTGTGGCGGGCCTCCTGATCCTATGGCCTTCTATCGTTATGGGGATAAAGCGTTGGCATGATCGCGATAAATCCGGCTGGTTTGTCCTGCTAGGTATGATCCCTGTCGTGAACCTTTACGCGTACATTTCGCTGTTTCTTCTGCCCGGCACGCGCCACCTCAATCGCTTTGGCCCTGACCCGCGCGAGGAAGAGCGTTATCTGTACGCGAGCGAGCATGATACAACACGCACGCGCTCATAAGCCTCTTTGCGATTTGCCCTTGAAAGCAGTCGCGCTTCCAAACATTTAGAGGGTTAGGTGGACGATGGCGTTCACCAGCCCTCTTCTTTGCAGGACTGACCCTTTGGCCAACCCGCCGCCTCTGCCGCCCTCCGATCCCACACAGCAACCTCCAGCCGGTCCAACTGGCCCTGTGGACGGGCACACGTTTTTCTGGCTGTTCTTCCGCTTTGATGGGCGCGTCGGACGGCAGGTCTATTGGCTGTCGGTTCTGTTCCTGGCAGCGCTGGTGGGTGCAAGTGGGTTGTTCGTTGTTGATCCGGAAACCGGCAGTGTGGTTCTCACGCCAAGTCCGGTTGCTTCGTTCATCTACACTATGGCCTCGATCTGCTCGATCTTGGTGTCGATCAAGCGCCTGCATGATTTGAACATGACGGGCTTTTTTGCGCTTGGCCTCATCGTCCCTCCAGTCGCGATCATCATGTCGCTTTGGCTCGGTATTCGCAAAGGCGATGATGGTCCCAACAAGTTTGGGTGGCAGCGCGATGTGCGCCCCACTCAGCCTCCGCCGACAATGCCAGATGATGAGGACAAGGAATGAGCAGGCCTGCTGTGGCAAGCCCGGACGTTCGCGACCCGGTTGCCGTTCTTCAGGCTTTGATCCGCTACCCCAGCGTGACCCCCGATAGCGCCAGCGCGCTGGATGGCACGGCAGCGATGCTGGCAAGCCTTGGCTTTGACAATGACCAGTCGGTTTTTACCGCTCCCGATACGCCTGACATCGCCAACCTCTTTTCCGCCATCGGCTCGGTGAGCGGCACGAACGCCAAGCATTTTGCCTTTGCTGGCCATTTGGATGTCGTGCCTGAAGGTGACAGCGCCGATTGGCGCCATGGGCCGTTTGCGGCGCAAATCGAGGACGGCAAGCTGTTCGGTCGCGGTGCGGTGGATATGAAGGGTGGCGTGGCGGCGATGATCGCCGCCAGCGCGCGTTTCCTCAATAAGCATGGGCAAGACTTTGGTGGCCGGCTCTCCTTCATTCTGACCGGCGATGAAGAAGGCCCAGCGATCAATGGCACCGAGCCGCTGATGAAGCATATCAACCAAAGAGGCGAGCGTATCGACGCCTGCCTGCTGGGTGAACCGACCAACCCAGAGACCATGGGTGAGATGATCAAGATTGGGCGGCGTGGATCGCTGACCGCCACCCTCAACGTGGAAGGCGTGCAAGGCCATGTTGCCTATCCGCATCTGGCCGCTAACCCGCTCAATCCGCTGGTTGCTGCACTCGCCGCGCTTAAAGAACCACTCGATGAGGGCACGGACCTTTTTCAGCCTTCCAATCTTGAACCGGTCACCATCGATACCGGCAACCCTGCAACCAATGTCATCCCGCAGCGTGCCAGCGCCCGGGTGAATGTGCGCTTCAATTCCACATGGACGAAGACCAGTCTGGAAGCTGAACTGCGTCGCCGTTTGGATGCGCTGGACTGGCAAGGTTGCAGCTATGACCTAGCTGTCAAGCAAGATGCCAGCGAGGCGTTCTACACCCCGCCCGGTTCGTTCGTGGAAAGTTTGGTGGAGGCCATTGAGAGCGCGACCGGCGTAAAACCGAAGCTCTCGACATCCGGCGGCACATCGGATGCGCGCTTCATCAAAGACTATTGCCCGGTGGTGGAGTTTGGCTTGGTCGGCCAGACTATGCACCAAGTGGATGAGAATGTTGAGATCGCCCATCTGGAAGCGCTGACGGATATTTACGGCCAAGTGCTGGAGCGGTTTTTCGCGCTCTAACATTCTTTTAGAGCGCATAACCATCGGAACTTCTCTTTTCCCCTCGCGTTGGATCCTATCCAACAGAGGAGATCAATCATGACGCAGTTTGCGCACGGCGCCGTCACGCAAATTCCGACCAACAGCCCCACAGTCTACGCCTTTAAAGTGACCGGTCACATTGACGATGACACGTCCGAGGCGATGGCAAAATTCATGAATGATGTGTTCGATCGCACCGAGTCGGTGAACATGTTGCTCGATCTGACAGGCTTTTCAGGCAGTGATTGGGACGGCATGCTGGATGGCGACGTTCTTGAATCGCGCTTCCGCGCCCTATCGCATGTGGCCCGTTACGCGGTGATCGGCGCGCCGGAAAATGCCGCCAAAATGATCGCTATGATGGACAAAGTCATCCCCGTCGACGCCAAAGCGTTTGATGCGGGCGAGGCTGACAAGGCTTGGGACTTTGTTGGCGCTATGCCCACCGCAGCCTAAGAGCACCCTATGCAGGCCATAGGTGATGACCTGCCAAGGACCATGATTCCATAGCGAGCCACGCGCCGACCCAGAACGTGGAACGGGCTTGAAAACGAATGGGAAGACGGGGTGCCGTGAAGCATCGCTGTGTGACTGTAAAAGTAATTCGATGCCGCAAGGCACCCCGTACGAGACGTTTTTTGGCTTATCCGGAGGATTCGGGGTGAGTAAGCTTTTTCTCCACCCCAGGCGCACAAACGACGACCACAGATTGTCCTGCCCCGCCGAACCACAATGATGCGGGGGATTTTTGGCCATCCCCATTGGAGTGAGGCTCTGTTCCGTTTCCGTAGCGCCGTGCCGTTGGCACGACCGCAGAACGGAACAACCGCTTCACCTTAGGGATTTTCCCGCCACGTGTTGTCCAAGCCTTTGCTCGCAGACCAAACCACATCCGGTTTCGCCCTCATGAAGACACGGGTCGTTACCCCCACACCAACGATGAGCGCTCGCCCCTCCACCGGCCTGAGGAACGACCCCAAGCTTCCCATGGTGTGCGGTGGAAGGCGAGATGATTGTGGGGGACGATGGATAGGGCGGGTATAACCCCTGCGGTTGTGCCGCAGGCACAGAGCAGGAGTGGCTGCGGTTATGCCCCGGCCAAAAGAAGCCTCACCGGTCGAGAGGGCCCTGCAATTCCTTGCGCAGAAGTGCAAAATTGCGGTTGTTGGCTTTGTAGGCCAGATCAAACACATCGCCGATCACAGGCACCGAGCCAAGCGTTGCATCCAATCCGGTGTTGATCGCCATACGCCCGATTGTGCGCTTTCGCGCGCCCAGCTTGTGCGCTTTGTAGATAAGATAGGCCGATGGAACTAAGGTAATGGCGTCACCGACGCCTGGGAGCAGGCCTAGAATCGTGTCCCAGCCGAACCTGATCGACGTGCCAGGCAGTCGGTATTGGCTATCGAGAAGCGTGGACAGCTTGTCGAGCTTTTCGATTTCAGATCGTGATGCCGTGTTTGGCATGTCACCGTCTGGTTTTGCCGCGTGTGCCGTCACCATGTCTATCGCCGCGTGATGATCCACACGGCATGAACAAGGCCAGGAATATAGCCAAGCAGCGTGAGGATAAGATTGATCCAAAAATGCTTGCCTATCCCCTCCTGCAGGAAGACGCCCAGTGGCGGTATGATAACGGACAAGATGATGCGGATCAGATCCATAGTGTGGCCTTTCCAAGCTCATAACAATCAACGGCATGCCGGTTGCTGTCGGCGCTGATCGTGCTCCGGCCCAGCAACAAAGCTGTAGAAGCGGAACGCGTGCGCCGGATGTTGGTTGCAAGAAAAGTCGTTGGGGCCGCTGTTTGAAGCGCCGTTCGCGCTTAATAGTCTACCTTGGTGAACACCAACCCGTCGGGCGGTGCGACAGGGGCGCAGGCGTGGCGGTCACGCGCTTCAAGCATGGCCTGAACATCATCGGGGGTGAGCCTGCCCTCGCCGGCCTGTTTCAACGCGCCGACCAGCGAGCGCACTTGGTTGTGCAGGAACGAGCGTGCGGCGGCATCGATAAACACATGCTCGCCCTGGCGGGTCACTTTCAAAGTATCAAGCGTGCGCATGGGGCTGTTCGCCTGACACTGAACTGAGCGAAAGGTCGTGAAATCATGGTGGCCGATCAGCCGTTCGGCAGCAGCCTGCATGACCGTTTCATCCAAAGGCTTGGCGACGCCCCACACTTTGCCGCGCTCCAGCACAGGCTGCGGGCGGCGGTTGAGGATCGTGTAGCGATAGTGCCGCCTGGTGGCTGAAAAGCGCGCATCGAAGCTCTCATCAACGTGCTCAACACTTAGCACGGCCACCAACTCCTGGCGCATGTGTGCGTTCATCGCATCGCGCACCGTGTCGGTGGGCCAGTCTTTTTCTAGATCGATATGAACCACCTGGCCGGTGGCGTGAACGCCGGTGTCGGTGCGCCCGGCGGCTTTCAGCGTGATGGTTTGGCCCGTGAAGGCAAAGACGGCAGCTTCCAGAACGCCCTGAACTGTGGCCGGACCATCCTGTCTTTGAAAGCCCGCATAAGGCGCCCCGTCATATTCAACGAGAAGCTTATAGCGTGGCATGGTTTTCTGTCGTGCGGCGCAACGCTCCGCGCATTCGGCTCGACCGCTTTTGCGCCAGACTAACCAATTTGGTCGCCTGCCTTCAAACCGGCTCCATTCAAAAACGTCGCGACATCCATGGCTTGCTTGCCAGCGCGCTGAACCTCAATCAGCTTCACAGCACCACCGTCGCCGCACGCAACGCAATGGTTCTCCAAGAGCGTACCAGGCGCCTCGGTTCCCTCTCCAGGCTCCACTCGCAGAACTTTCAACCGCTCGCGTTTGCCGTTGACTTCAAATTCCGTCCAAGCGCCGGGAAACGGCGAAAGCCCGTGAATGTGCCGCAGCACGTTGAAAGCGGGTCGCGACCAATCGATCTTCGCCTCGGCCTTGTCGATCTTGGCCGCGTAGGTTGCGCCGTCTTCATCCTGTTCGGTGAGTTGCAACGACCCGCGCGACAGCGCCGCCATCGCCCGGCCCATCAGATCAGCCCCGAGCCGTGACAGCCGGTCATGCACATCCTGCGCGGTCATGGTGTCGGTGATGGTCAGCCGCTCGGCCATCGCGACCGGGCCAGTGTCGAGGCCTTTGGCCATCTTCATCACCATGACGCCAGTTTCTTTATCGCCCTCCATGATCGCACGGTTGATCGGCGCGGCACCGCGCCAGCGTGGCAAGAGCGAGGCATGCAGATTGTAACAGCCATGCTCGGGCGCATCCAAATTGGCTTTGGGCAAAATCATGCCATAGGCGACAACCACCGCAGCATCGGCGCCCAGGTCGGCAAAGCGGGCTTTCTCCTCGTCGCTTTTCAAACTGCCAGGATGAAACACCGGAATGCCCAGCCCTTCGGCCTGTTCGTGCACCGGCGAGCGACGCAGCTCCATGCCGCGCCCAGCAGGCGCCGGCGCGCGGGTATAGCAGGCGATGATCTCATGGCCCTGGCCGACCAGTTCCAGCAGTGTTGGAACGGCGAAATCCGGCGTTCCCATAAAGACAAGTTTCAACATGGCCGGTGGTGTAGCTCATGGTGCGGTCCGGGCCAATCCTTGCAAGCAAACCCATTCCGTGCGATCTGCCCACCCAACAGTTTTTCCAGCTTTTCGGACCACCCAAGCCCATGAAGTTCACGCTTTCCTGGCTCAAGGATCACCTTGAGACCGACGCCGATCTGGCCACCATTGTCGACACCCTCACCCGCATCGGCCTTGAGGTCGAAGAGGTGGATGATCGCGCGCTTTATGCACCCTTTGTGATCGGCAAGGTGGTGAGCGCCAAGCAGCATCCCGATGCTGATCGGCTGCGCGTGCTGGAAGTCGACACAGGGTCCGGTGATCTGGTGCAGGTGGTTTGCGGCGCGCCCAATGCGCGCGAAGGGCTGACCGGTGTGTTCGCTCCTCCCGGGGCCTATGTGCCAGGCATCGATGTGACCTTGCAGGTTGGTAAAATTCGCGGCGTGGAGTCGCGTGGCATGATGCTGTCGGAACGCGAGCTGGAGCTGTCCGATGAGCATGATGGGATCATCGATCTAAGTGCCGATGTGGCCGCCGGAACCTCTTACGCGACGTTCGCAGAGCTGGATGATCCGGTGATCGATATCGGTCTGACGCCCAACCGCCCCGACTGTACCGGCGTTTACGGCATCGCACGAGATTTGGCCGCTGCTGGTGTCGGCAAATTGAAAGATGGCAGCGTGCCCATCATTGCGGGCGAAGGCCCCTGCCCGGTGTCTGTGACGCTTGATTTCAAGGGCAAGAGCCTCTGCCCCACCTTTGCGTTACGCCTGGTGCGGGGCGTGAAAAACGGCCCCTCGCCGCTCTGGATGCAGAAGCGCCTAAAAGCCATCGGCCTGCGCCCGATCAACACGCTGGTGGATATCACCAACTATGTGACCTTCGACCGTGGTCGTCCTCTGCACGTGTTCGACGCCGCTAAGGTGAAGGGCCATTTGACCGTGCGCGAGGCCAAGGATGGCGAAAGCTTCCTGGCTTTGGACGGCAAAGAGTACACGCTCGATAGCAGCATGTGCGTAATCGCGGATGAGGCTGGCGTGGAGTCTCTATCCGGCATTATGGGCGGTGAAGAGTCCGGCTGCGATGAAAGCACCACAGACGTTTTGATAGAGTCGGCGCTGTGGATGCCTGACAACATTGCCTCCACGGGCCGCAAGCTCGGCATTCAAACTGATGCGCGCTATCGCTTTGAACGCGGCGTCGACCCTGCCTTCAACGAGCAGGGCCTGGACCTTGCCACGCAGTTGGTCGTTGATCTTTGCGGTGGCACAGCGACGGAAAAAACCGTGGCTGGCGCGATCCCCGATGTCGATAAGATCATCGATTTTCCGGTGGCAGAGGTGAAGCGCCTGTCAGGTCTCGACGTGCCAAGCCATGAGGTCAAAGCCATCATGAAGCTGCTCGGCTTCTGGGCGGCTGGCACCGGCGATGAGCTAAAAGTGGCCGTGCCAAGCTGGCGCCCGGATGTGGAAGGCAAAGCCGATCTGGTGGAAGAGGTCATGCGCATTGAAGGCGTGGACCGTGTGCCGGTCACCCCGTCGATCGGACGCCAAACGGTGATCAAGCCGGTGCTCACCGACATTCAGAAAAAGACCCGCCGCGCCAAGCGCCTGCTTGCGGCCCGTGGGCTGATGGAAGCGGTGACCTGGTCATTCGTACGCCAAAACGATGCAGAGCTTTTCGGCGGCGGCCAGCCCTCTGTTCAGCTCGCCAACCCAATCTCCACCGACATGAGCACCATGCGCCCCAGCCTATTGCCGGGCCTTTTGCGCAATGTTCGAACCAATGTGGATCGCGGCAGCCGCGATGTGGCGTTGTTCGAAGTTGGCCAGGTGTTTGCAGGCGATGCGCCAGAGGATCAAACCATTGCTGCCTGCGGCGTGCGCCGTGGCACGGCTGTCATGGCTGGCCAAGGCCGCCACTGGGTGGGTGATTTCCCGAGCGTTTCGGCGTTCAACGTGAAAGCCGACGCGCTTTCGCTGCTTGATGATTTGGGCTTGGATGCGTCCACCCTGCAAATCGAAGCGGGCGGCCCAGATTGGTATCATCCTGGCCAATGCGGCACGTTGCGACGTGGCAAGGATGTTTTCGGGCATTTCGGCACCTTGCATCCGCGCCTACTGAAAACCATGGATGTGGAAGGCCCTGCTGTGGCCTTTGAAATCACGCTGGATGCGATCCCTGCACCGCGCCAGAAAGCTACGCGCACCAAGCCGCCGCTGACCTTGCACGATCTGATGCCTGTGCGCCGTGATTTTGCCTTCGTGGTGGATTTGGAAACCGCGGCAGACAAAGTGCTGCGTGCCGCCAAAGGCGCCGATAAAACGCTGATCAGCGATGTTTCGCTGTTCGACGTCTACGCCGGTGAGCGCATTGATGCGGGCAAGAAGTCGCTGGCCATCGAAGTGACGCTTCAGCCGCGCGAGCGCACGATGACGGATGAAGACATTGATGCTGTCTCAGCCAAGATTGTTGGCGCCGTTGAGAAGGCAGCGGGTGGCGTGCTGCGCGGCTAACTGATGAAAAGGGCGAGCGTACCCATCACCACGATCGGCACAAACAACCAGCCCTGCGGTAGATTGCGGTAACGCCATGCTCGAAGCGGCACAATGGTGACGCCTACAGCAACAAATCCAACCGCTAAGAGTAACCCTGACACCGCATATGGGGGCGCTTCCAGCCAAACAGCCAGGGCAAACAACACAGCCATGGCTGCTATGCTGGCCGACACCAAGTGCCAGCACAGATAAAGTGTTTGTCGCACAGTGTCGGTAAGGTGCTGATCGGCCAGTAGCGGGCGCGCGACCTCTTTCCCACCGACCAGAAAATGAACCAAAAACCAGATGAAGCTTAGTGCGCTTGCGCTGGAAAAAAGCAAAGCTTGCATCATGATCCTCACATTGAATTGTCCCGCACCGCTAGCGCAAGCTGGACAGGTTGGCCAAGCTGACCTTTTGCCCCATGGTGAGAACCCGGTGTTTTTGTCCTCAGCGGCTTGGTAGGTCTTGAAAGCTTGACGAAGCCGCGCTAACCACGGCGCTTCTCGACTTTAAAGAAGTTTGAGACTGCGGACAGGTGGCCGAGTGGTCGAAGGCGCACGCCTGGAAAGTGTGTAGGCGGGTAACCGTCTCGAGGGTTCGAATCCCTCTCTGTCCGCCATTTCCCCAGATTTGACCGGAAACAACTTATTGATAATAGAGCATAATTCGACGTTTTCGCGCTTTTAGCGGCTTTCGGTCCGCTTGATTTGCTGCACATTTTGCCGCAAAATCGCGCAGGATTGCCACCATGAGCATCGCAAAACGAGGCAACATCTTTCATGTCCGCCGCCGCGTGCCGCGCCGGTACCAGGGTGTCGAGCCGCGTGAGGTGGTCTGGGTTAGCCTGCGCACCGATTCCCAGACGGTCGCATGCAGCAAGGCCGGTCGCGCCTGGCCGGGGACAGCGAAGATGCTGACCTGCGCTACGAGGCTGCGCGGGACTTGGCTTGCGTTCGGGGCTTTCGCTATCTGGATGCAGATGTGGTCGCCAAACTGCCTGTTGGCGACATTGTTAAACGCGTTGAGGCCATCCTCGAGCCCCGACCTGAAACTGTAGAGGCCGCCGCTCTTTGTTAGAGATCAGAAAACAACCCACTAGGCAGTTTGCTGCAGAGGCGATGATGTTTGACGCGCCTTAAGCCACGCAATGAAATCATCTGGCGCTAAAGGCATCGAAAAAAGCGCACCTTGTGCGTACCGAATGCCAGCTTCGGTAACCAATGCCAGTTCCTCTTCGGTTTCAATGCCCTCGGCGACAGTGTCGAGCTCAAGTGAATTGGCCAGAGAAACGATAGCGTGCAAACAAACGGCTTTCGCTCTGTCGGTCGAGATCCCATCAAGGAACGACTTGTCGATTTTTAGCTCGGTGAAGGGGAACGTGCAGAGCTGCTTGAGGTTGGAGTTGCCGGTACCAAAATCATCAATGGAAACACCAAATCGTTGTAGTCTCAGACGCGTAAGAACTTCCATTGTCCCTGAGCCTTCATCGAGCAAACTGCGTTCAGTGATTTCGAATTTGATGTAATCATTCGGCACCCCGACGCGGGATGCAATTCGCGAGACCTTGTTTGGAAAATCTAGCTGCTTAATTGTCTCAGCGTCGGTATTGACAGCAAGCCGGAAATGGAAGCCCTGTTTGGCACACGCCACTTTAGTCTCCAGCGCATCGGACAAAATGTAGTCGGTTAGCTTGGAGATGAGGCCGGCATCCTCCAACATGGGGATGAATGAATCTGGCATGATCAGCCCGTGGTCTGGATGGTGCCAGCGGGCCAAGGCTTCAGCCGAAACGACTGTTCCAGTGCTGCATGCTACCAGCGGTTGAAGGTAGGCACGAATTTCGCCAAGCAACAGCGCGGAATGAAAATCTGCCTCAGTTAGACTTACCGCCGAGGTTGTCGCGCGGCGTTTCCGGTCAGCTATGGGCTTTGCTAAGACGGCTTCCAAAGCCGAAGGATTAAGAGGCTTGCTGACCCGGCCCAGGACGCTCAGATCGTGAGCGTTCGCCAGTTTATGTGCTGAGCGGATGACCGACTCGTCTTCACCACTTAGAATGACGATTGGCTTTCGAAACCGCTGCTCCATCAACATGCGCAGAAACTGTAGGCCATCGACGTCTGGCATGTTGAGGTCGCTGACAACCAAATCAATTTCAGGCCGATCATTGATCAGTTGAAGGCCTTGCATGGCACTCGATGCCGTAAAGACAGATTTGCATTGACGGCGTTCGAAAAACGCTTTGCAGACCGCGTGAATGAGTGGGTCGTCGTCAACAATCAGAATGTGCTCATAAGTCATATCGAAATTCGTCCCCCAGTTGGTTTGGCCCGAACGCTGATGGAGGCCAGCCAAGAAAATACATAGATAAATTTGTTGAAGATTGCCGTTACTCGATCAGCCGAATTGGCTGCCCAGCGCCTCTAATGCCATCTGGAACAGGCACGTCGGTTTCGTCGTAGTCTGCATTCAGCACAAGGTGCGGGCGGACTGTGAGCTCAAGGCGGTTCACAACTATGGCCGTATAGGCTGATTCACTTGCGACTGGACGTGATGCTTTCACGTGAAGCTCAGCGCGTGGCAGATAAACTGTCCCCACCAAGTTGTGGGCGAAGTTGCTCTTTATTTCGTTCTCAACACGTCCCGATTGCGCGCGGTCTGAGAAAAACAAGAGGCCGGCCATGTCACCGTTGATAGGAGCTTCAAAGTCGATATGCACATTAGGGCCAAAGTAGAAGCGCGTGTCTGAGCCCGCTAGATAGAAGCCAACGTGCAGCCCTTCCATCCTCACGTTTGAGAGTGCGCGGAACTCTCCATCCTTGATGATGTAGACCCCCGGTGAAAACCGAACATCGGCATTTCCGCCCAAACCCAAGCCGCCACAGTAAACGCCGGGATAAAGGGTGTGTGTCCCACCGGTGATGTCGGTGTCGGTGAAGTCGCAACCGGCAACCTCTGGGGATTCACGATGCTGCAATGGGTCTTCAAATCGCGGACAATCGACGAAAGGCATTGGGTTGAAATTTCGTGGACCACCATTGAAGCCGCCAGCCGTGCATGTCGTTGATGATGAGAGGAGCGATTGACCAGCGCCCCGAATACCCGATGAGCTGGTTGAATTCGAAAAAACCGCACAATCATTGCCTGTGAGCTGTGAGTGCGCACCGAGATAGATAGTTTCGGCTGAACTCGAGTGCAGCCCAAGAACACAAATGTTCGGTTGACCCAAGGCTTGGCCGGCTGCATGCGCGCCAATCGTAACCGAATCCATTCCAAGCAAGGAGCCAAAGGTGAGTGCCACCTCCATCGTGGCATCCACCGTTACAGTCATCGAATCGCGATCGATAATGCTTTGGAGAGAGGGCACACCGGCAGGGTTGGGCATGTGGGCTGTAACAACTGTTTCCAAGACTTGTTCAACGGTGCCTTCACTCGCGTTGGAAAGGCTGAGCTCGCGCGTCGCCGCAAGCGTTGCTGCATCGACGGCAGCTTGCAGCTGGCTTTTGTGGTTGGACAGCGAGGAGTATTCGACAGCGCTGGCGGCCATGGCAAGGACAACTGGCGCGGCAAGCGAGAACACTATTGCAACGCTTCCAGACTTGGCAGCGCGAAAACGGCGCCAAGTTGACTGGACAAACTCCGATTGCGCACCTGAGAGCGAAAGCTGATGCCTTTCAGTCAAAGGAGTGCAATCATCCCCGCAAGGCGCTAGATTAATCCGATCGGTCTTATGTCTGTCCTGCACGATACTATGAATCTGTCGCGTTAAATGGCTTTCGAAGATAACAAATGGACCTCACGCAAGCGTAAATAGGCTGCTAGACTCCTGAATTCCTTGAAATTTTCGTTAACCAGAAGTTGACACCACAGCCGGTAGGGTACTTTGGGTTGTGATTGGGGCGACGGAAACATGCTGGGAACGCGATCAATTTGGGCAAGAATTGTGCTTGTCGTTTCGCTATCAATGCTGATGGCGATTGTGCTCGTGGCGGGCTTCTCCGTTTGGCGCGAAGCCACACGATTTGCCGAGACCCGTACCGCTGAGGTTGTTTCCATTGCACGCGTCATGGCCTCAACCTCTGCCGAGGCTCTCGCGCAGGCCGACCAGCGGGGATCCTTCAATGCGTTGCGCGCGATCCGCGACTTTGAGGGCGTGACCTACGCGCGTCTGGAAGACCAGGGCGGAAGGGTCGTCGCGGAGGTTGGCACGGGTGTTTTGCTCAACAGCGATATTGAGGCATCCAACGCTAGAGATGCGATGTCTGTTCTTTCCGGACGTCCCATCATTGTGGGCGTGCCAGTGCGCCATGCTGGAGAGGATGTCGGTGCGCTCATTCTCGTGTCCCAAACGAACGCGCTTTGGTCACGCATCTTCGCGTTTCTTGTCGACCTTGGTCTTGCCAGCCTTTTTGCAGCCCTCATAGGCATTGGCGCTATCAGCTTGATGACCCGGCGCATTACAGCACCCATCAAGAATTTGAGCACGGCGATGGATAAGGTCCGTGACGACCAAAACTTCGATGCACGCATTGAACGCACCACCCATGATGAGACCGGTCATCTCACCGACGCTTTCAACGAAATGATGTTCCAGATTCGGGAGCGCGATACGCGGTTGCAACGCCATCGCGACAACCTCGAGGTGGAGGTCGAACACCGCACGCTTCAGTATCGCTCGGCCAAGGAAGAGGCTGAGCAAGCCAACGCTGCCAAGTCTGACTTTCTGGCCACAATGAGCCATGAGATTCGCACGCCCATGAATGGGATGCTGGTTATGGCGGAGTTGTTGGCCAAAGCCGAACTGCCAGGCCGCCTTAATCGGTATGCCGAAGTCATCAACAAGTCTGGCCAAGGACTTCTCACAATCATCAACGACATTCTGGATTTTTCAAAGATCGAGGCTGGCCGCATGTCGTTGGAGGGTGGCACTTTGGCGCCACGCGATTTGGCGGTTGATGTGCTTGACGTCTTCCACGATCGAGCCCGGTCAAAGGGTGTGGAGTTGGTTTGTCATGTCGACCAGCATGTCCCAGCAAGCGTTGGCGGTGATCCGACTCGGCTTCGGCAAGTTCTGTCCAACCTCGTCAACAATGCGATCAAGTTTACAGACCAGGGCGCCGTTGCGGTGGATGTACGGCTGACCGACACCGGCGACCGGATACGTATGGTTGTGCGTGACACCGGCATTGGCATTCCAAGTGAGAAATGCGCCACGATCTTTGAAGCGTTTTTGCAGGCTGATCAGTCAACAACTCGCCAGTTTGGCGGCACAGGCTTAGGACTGGCGATCGCCAAGCGTTTGATTGAAGCCATGGACGGCCGCATATGGGTCGAGAGCATTGTTGGGCAGGGGTCTGACTTCATTGTCGAGCTTCCGCTGAAAGGCGCGACAGCGCCGCCAAGCTGGTCGGGCCTTGAAACGCTCGACGACCTGCTGGTTTGCGTCGATGTAGACGGGCCAATGGTTGAGGACAGCTTGCACCGGCATCTCCAAGACTTGCTCCCTCATCACAATCCTTTCGCAGAGGTGGCGAGCGCACAAGAGTGTGCGTTGTGCATCACGTCCGTCGAGCGAGGCCTGGACAGACTTCCGCGCGAGAACGAGAAGGTCATTGTGCTGGCCGATGCTGGCGACCAACGCGCAGAGAAATTGCTGGCCGATCAAAAGTGCCAAGCCGTCCTGATGCTTCCCTTTGGACACCATCGACTATCGGCAGCCATTCGCTCGGCCTTCGGCATGGATGAAAGCGCGGATGCAGGTGCTTCCGACACAATCCGGTCTACCCCCCAATGGCCAAAGCGACGAGTCTTGGTTGCGGACGACAGCGAAGTGAACCTTGAAGTCGCGCGCGAAGCTCTTAGCCAGTTTGGAATTACGCCGCATTGTGTTCTGGATGGTGCTGCTGCGTTGGCCGCTCTAGATGCCGACACGTATGATCTTGTTCTCATCGATTGCAGCATGCCGGTGATGGATGGCTATGAGGCAACCCGGCAGATCCGTGCAAAGGGGCTCCAATCGCGCACGCAGACTTCACTGCCTGTGGTCGCGATGACGGCAAATGCCTCAATCGCCAGCGAGACAGTGTGGAAAGAGGCCGGCATGGACGATTACCTGGCAAAGCCATTCACGCTTGAAGACCTCGAAGAGAGTTTGATCCAGTGGCTGCCGCAGCCACAGCGTACGGCGCAGAAATCGACCGATGTCCAAGTTGCAGAAACGCGGGCAATGCCTGCTCATCAAGCGGAGCTTCCTTTGGCATCCGCCGACGGGGATCACAGTGATCTCATCAGCCAGGAAGGTTTGAAAACGCTGGCTGAACTGACCGGAGGCCTTAGTTTTGACCTCTTTAAGAATCTGGTCTCGATATACCAAGATAATGCACCGCAGATCGCCGAACGGATCGTTCAATCGGTTGTTGAAAGCGACTTTGATCAGCTAGCCAACGCTGCGCACGCACTCAAATCCATGAGCAACAATATTGCGGCGCGCCGCCTGGCCGACATGTGCCAAACGGTAGAAACATTGGCCAAGGACAAAGATACAGCGGCCTTCAAAGAAGCCAACGACATCGCAACCGTCTTGGAGCAAACGCTGGACGCGCTCAATGATCGCATCCAAGCGATGGCCGCCAAACAAGGGGTGTCATCCTCAAAACGCGACTATGAGACACCCGAGCCGGCAATCTCAATCTCTGGTTAATTTGGTAGGTAGGGCCGAGGCCGCGAGTAAAGCCGACCTGACCTCAGAAGTACCCAGAATCTGGATTTCAGACAGGCGTGTTGGACTGATGGCTGCTTTGCCACCATTCGGGTATGAGCGGAACGCCGCCACAAAAATGGGCGAGCCCCAGATTACAGCTCAATGCTTTCGGCCAGTTCAAGCGCGTCTTCGACTTCAACACCGAGATAGCGAACAGTGCTGTCGATCTTGGTGTGACCGAGTAGCAGCTGGACTGCGCGCAGGTTACCTGTCTTCCGGTAGATCAACGTCGCTTTGGTTCGGCGCATGGAGTGGGTGCCGTAGGCTGATCGCCGAAGGCCAATTGATTGAACCCAATCGTCGACCCGTCGAGCGTATTGACGGGTCGAAAGATGCCGGTTGTTATTCTTTCGACTTCGGAACAGCCAGTCATATTGCTCAAGCCGTTTGAACTCACACCAACCCCGGATCGCTTCGCGGGATTGATCCATGATTTCGAACTGGACCGGAATGCCCGTCTTCTTTTGAATGATCTTTGTTCGGCTCCGGATATCGCCACCGGCACGGACGTCAGAAACCTTCAAGCTGAGCAGGTCGCAGCCGCGCAGGTTACCTGTCGAGCGACAGATTGAAGAGCGCCAGGTCGCGTTCTTGTTGGTGATCTGAAGCCTGACCCGAATGGCCGAAACCTTACGTGGTTTGCGCGGCGGTTTTTGCCCAACGAGTTTGCCCTTGTTTCAAGGGCGATGTGGGGCGACGTATTGCAATATGATAGCCATGGCTGATGTCCATGTGAGTGAAGATCAGCATTGAAGCATGAGCTGCCCAAATCGGCGGCTTTTCCATCAAATGCGTATGTCCGGTTCGCCGCCGGAAGCTGACCGCCGCAGTCTAGATATCTAATGGCAACTGTGGCCGTTCCTGCCCGTCCGCAACGATCTGAGCACGTTCGATGTCTGCCGGCTTTTGCGCACCAAACGCACCTGAGAGAATCGTGCTCCCATTTCCTGGAAAACAGGGCAGGAATCCGATCGCGTCATGCGCCAAAAAACGCACCTACACAACCTTGCGCACTTCAACGAGGAAGTCGTCAACGCCAGCTTTTAAGACTTCGCCTTTTTGCGCAAGAGTCTTGGAGGCTTCCAAAACTTCTGATGCTGCCAGCGAGGTGTCGCTGATGGATTGGGAGACAACGGATACTTCTTCCGTCACGCGCGATGCGCCCGATGCGGCCTCTGAAACGTTGCGTGCGATTTCGCCAGTAGCAGCGGTCTGTTCTTCGACAGCCGCAGCGATTGCCGTCGATGTCTCATTGACCTTTGTAATCGTCTGCCGGATGGCGTCCATGGAAGAGCCGGCTTTGGTACTAGCGCCTTGAATGGTTTCGATCTGCTGGCCGATGTCTTGGGTGGCTTTGGCCGTCTGGGTCGCCAAGTCCTTCACTTCGGCGGCAACCACTGCAAACCCACGCCCGGCTTCACCAGCCCGAGCCGCCTCAATGGTCGCGTTGAGGGCAAGAAGGTTCGTCTGTTCGGCTATGTCGGTGATAAGCAATACAACCGCACCGATGCGCTTCGATGCCTCCGACAAGACCTCCATGTCTTGGTGGGTGACCTCGACTTCGCTTACAGCTTCCCTCGTAACATCAAGCGACCGAGAAACCTGGCCATTGATTTCATCGACCGAGGCCGTCACCTCCTCAATTGCAGCAGCGACGGACGTGACATTGTCGGCAGCAACGCGGGAGGCATCCTCCATCACGTTTGACCGTTGCCCTGCCAGTTCGGTTGCCTGCCCCATGGATTGGGCAGACGCCTCCAATTCAGTCGCCGAAGATGCGACGGCGCCAACGATCTCCGCCATGGTGCTTTCAAATTCACCGACAGTGGACGAAAAGGCAGTCACACGCTCTTCGATGGTTGCCATCGCGTTGTTGACCGTCCGGCTGGCTTCACCAAACGCGCCAGTCATACCGCGCTCAGCAATCCGTCGAAAATACCGATTGTCGGCCACATACTCTAGGGCTGCCTTTGACTCCCGCACATAGGCGTCTGAGCGATCGATCAGTCGATTGATCCCACGCATCAACCGCGCGATGTCTCCGTTGGAGTCGATCCCGATGATCCGAGCTTCAAAATCGCCTTCGGCTGCAGCTTCCACAGCAGCGATGGCTTTGCGGATATCCGCCTTGCTTCCAAACATACCCAATTCCTCTGATCTAAAGCCGGGCGACGAATTCGTCGTAGGGCATGTTGCGTTCAGCGAGCATGGCTTGAATCTGTTCCGTCGATGCCGCCATGCCCTGCTTGCGGTTCGCGTGGCGTTGCTCTTCACGGTGCAGTTGATCATAAAGTGGCATGATCGTGCCTTCCAAGATCCTGCGGTCAGGTACGCGTCTGTTGGAGTGGTAGCCAATGATTTTGCCGGCCTGATCACGGCTCGGCGTGACGTGTGCCAGCACCCAATAGTGATCACCGTTCTTGCACCGGTTCTTCACGTAAGCGAAAATCTCGTTGCCCGCTTCAATGGTCTTCCACATCAGCGCAAACACGCTGCGCGGCATTTCAGGATGGCGGATCATTGCGTGTGGTTGACCCAGGCAGTCGCGCTCGCTGTATCCCGCAATGCGCAAAAACACATCGTTACAATAGGTGATTTTGCCCTTGAGGTCAGTTTTCGAAACGATGATTTCGTCGTCGTCGAAAAACTGTTCGACGCCGCTAATAAAGCTGTCTTTTGTCAAAATGAATTCCCCCTAGACGTTGTGGCCTAAAACCTCACGTCAACCTAAGGGTGCGCCGCGTTGGTTACCAAAATCTTCAGATTACTAACCGTACAAATACGGACTCGTTTCGAGCTTCCTGAGCTCAGGGTTCGCTCTTGCAAAGGCCGCCAACAAGAAAATGCTACGTTCCTAAGGTATACGATAACCTTGCCACACCACGGGAAGAGCAAAAAACTTGATTGGAAAAATCGGGTGCGGTGCTGAAGCGCTCCCCGATAACCAGCTGGGATCGGATGGAGCTACGATAAGCTACTGCGTTGAGGATGATCACAGATTACAGGACATAGCTGTTTCTAGGGCGAACGCGACTAGATCGCAGTCTTTCCTATTTTTGCTGCACATTCTGCTGCAGAAACGCAAAGCTCTGCCATCATGGGCATCGCAAGAAGAGGCAACATCTTTCATCCCAGACGCCGTGTGCCGCGGTGGTACCGAAGCGTTGAGCCGCGTGAGGTGGTCTGGATGAGCCTGGACACCGATGCCGAGAGGACTGCGTGCAGCAAAGCGGATCGCGGTTGGTCCCAGATGATTGAGGCCTGGGAGGCGCGGCTAGTAGGGAACAGCGCGGATGCTGACGTGCGCTATAAGGTTGCGCGCTATTTGGCTAAGCTGCGTGGCTTTCGCTATCTGGACGCTGGGGCCGTTGCGAAGATGCCGGTTGAGGACATTGTCGAGCGCGTCGAGGCGATCTCTGCGCTTGGCAACGAACCTGACACTTTGGAGGCCGCCGCCCTTCTTGGCACGGTTCCCGAGCCGCGCATCACGGTGACCAAGGCACTGGAGCTTTACTGGTCGCTGGCCCGCGAGAAGACCTTCGGTAGAAGCGAGGACGAACTGCGCCGCGGGGAGGCCCCGCGCAAGACAGCGTTTCAAATACGACCTTTTTGTCACTGGGGTCTCGAGCATGGGTTTTGAAAAAGAGCGAAGGGCGCCAATGCGGACATAGCCTCCAAGCACGGACTCTGTCTTGACGTCTTTTAGATGCTGGTGGCCCCTATTGCAGAGGTGAGGGCTAAGTTCATACGCTCGCACTCTGGCCTGGTTCGTTGTGATCTCTAGACGCCAGTGCTGCTCAACGTTTCTAGTTGATGGGATGAGTCACGTCTGGACTGAACGCCAAACACTTGGCCAGCTCCAATCAGCACAGGGCCGTCACCGTCCATAGTCGCGCAGCCTGCTGGCAGGTCTGACAGATGGCCTGTCCAAACCTTCTCATCCGGACGAGATACAGACTGAACAACGGTCACGGGAAGCTTCGGCGAAACGCCTTTGGCAACCAGGTTTGCCATCAGCTGCGGGGCAGTCTTGGACCCCATGTAGAGAATTGCGCTGCGACCCTCTCCGATCAGACTGTCGTAGTCCACCGTGTCGGGAAGCTTACCTTGCTTAGAGTGGCCGGTCACGAAGCTGACAGCTTGCACATGGTTACGGTGGGTGAGCGACACCCCAAGCTGGGAGGCCATCGCGCTGGCCGCCGTTATGCCCGGCACCACTGACACTGGAATGTTCTGCGCCTCCAGCGCTTCGATCTCCTCACCGGCACGGCCAAACACCATGGGGTCGCCGGATTTGAGCCGCACCACATGCTTGCCCTGCTTGGCAAGCTTAATCATCAGCGCATTGATATCGTCCTGGCGGCAACTCTCACGCCCACCGCGCTTGCCGACCAACATGCGCTTGGCTTCACGGCGCGCGAGCTCCAGCACCTCATCAGAAATGAGATCATCAAACAGGATGACATCGGCGGCCTGCAACGCGCGCACCGCCTTTTGGGTCAACAGTTCCGCATCGCCTGGACCGGCACCCACTAGCGTGACACGTCCAGCCTCATCGTATGATATACGGGCCTGAAAAAGGGTTTCGTCCACGGTGGAGGGCACTTGACTGCCAGAGAACGCCTGATCCACAAAACGCTCCCAAAACGCTCGGCGCAGCGCGCCAGCGGGAAAGCGGTTCATCACCTGTGCGCGCACGCTTTGGGCAAGCTGCGCCCACCCCTGCAAAGCACGCGGCAGCAGGGTTTCGATCTTACGGCGGATCGCCTGACCTAAGATGGGCGCTGCGCCTGCGGTGGAAATGCTAACCACAACCGGCGAACGGTTGACGATGGAGCCGAACTGGAACTGGCAGAAGGCAGGCTTGTCGATCACATTGATCGGTACGCCTGCGCCACGCGCGGCGCATACCAGCGCCTTGGCCTCTTCATCGTCTCGCGCATCGGCAACTGCACAGGCGGCCGGAGCGAGGCAGTCGATGGACCAAGGGCGCTGGTGCCAGGTTATGGAACCAGCGCTTGCGCCCTTCGCCAGCAGCTCTGCCATCTCCAGCTCAAGCGCAACGGCATAGATATCGACATGCGCTCCAGCAGCCGCCAAGAGTTCAGCCTTCCAGGCGGCGGCGTCAGTACCGCCGATCAGCACGACACGCTTGCCTTGAAGGGTCAGGAACACAGGCAATACGGCCAGCGGTTCCATGCGCGCGGGCGCCGCTTTAGACGGCTTGCGGCTCATGAGAGACCTCCCTGGACTTTACAGGCAACATAGCTGCGATTTCTGAGCGGCAGGACCCGCAGTTGGTGCCTGCCTGACAGGCAGCACCCACAGCATCCAGTGTCTGGGCACCGTTATTGATTGCCGCGGTGATGGTGTTGCGACCCACGCTGAAACAGGCGCACACGGTGGGACCTGTATCGGGTTGATCGGTCGGCGGACGACCGGCCAGCAGGGCCACGCGATCGTCGGCGGTTTTTATCGGGGTCTGCAGCTGGCTGATGGCCCAGCGGCGCGAAACGACGACCGGTTCTGGCGTGATGAAAACCGCGCCGCGCAAGCGGTTGTCGCTGGTGGCAACAAAGCGCGCGCTGCCGGCCTGCCGATCTTCAAAGCCTATACAGGCATCACTGCCCAATAGGGCTTGCGCCAAGGCCGTCAGGCTGGACGGTTCGGCAGTATCGGCAAACTCCAGCGCATAGCCGCCCAAGCACGTGGCGATCGACCAGTAGGCAAAGTTGAGGTTGCTTGGCTTTTCGGCGAGCACCGCAAACCCGTGCCAAGCCATGCCAGCGGGGGCGACATCCACGCGGGAGAACTTCAGCGCAGGCTGGCCGGACGTTGGGTCGGTGTCTGGCTTTACCAGCGCATCGACGCGGGCTTTGGCAGAGGTTTCATCGTTCCAGTGCATGGGCACAAACACGCTGCCCGCCCGCTGTCCTTCTGAGAGGAGGGCGCGCGCAATCATCGTTCCGTTGGGCGAGGAGAGCTGCACGAGATCAGCCGCTTTGATGCCTTTGACGGCTGCATCACTTGGGTGCAGCTCGCAATAGGGTTCGCCCATATGCGCTGACAAGCGCGGGCTGCGCCCGGTGCGGGTCATAGTGTGCCATTGGTCGCGGACCCGGCCCGTGTTCAGCGTAAAAGGATATTTGGCCTGGCGCTTCGCCGGCGTTTTTACCGGTGTTGCGACGAACTTCGCTCTGCGGTCTGCGTGGAAGAAATCGTCGTTCGCAAAGAAGCGCTCGGTCCTGCTACCGTCGGCTTTCAAGGGCCAGCGGAACGGCGGCATGGCGTCATAGGCCACCTGTGAAAGCCCCGCGCGTCCCGAAATATCAAAGTCGCGTCGCACCTCTGATTTGTAGCCCGATAGGCGCGCATGTTCATCGAAGATTTGAGCTGGGTTCTGGAAGGCGAACGCTTCGCCAAAGCCCATCTTTGTGGCGACATCGCACAGGGCCTGCCAGTCGTGGCGTGCCTCGCCTGGCGGCGGAAGGAACGCTCGCTGGCGGGAGATCATACGCTCTGAATTGGTGACTGTGCCGTCCTTTTCGCCCCAGCCGGTGGCAGGCAGAGCCACGCAGCCTGGCCGGACCGCATGGCGCAGCGTGTCGGTGGAAGAAACAATATCGGAAACGGCCAGAAACGGCACTTTGGCAAGCGCTTCATCCACGCGGGCTGCATCGGGCAACGAAACCGAGGGGTTGGTCGCCATGACCCAGAGCGCTTTGATCTGCCCGGTATGGATGGCTTCAAAAAGATCAACAGCTTTCAGGCCAGGCTTGCTGGCGACGACCGGGCTTTGCCAGAAGGCCTGCACCAGATCGCGATGCTCGGGGTTGGCCAATTCCAGATGGCTGGCGAGCATGTTGGCCAAGCCGCCAACCTCTCGCCCGCCCATCGCGTTGGGCTGACCGGTGACAGAAAAGGGTCCCATGCCGGGTTTGCCGATACGCCCTGTGATCAGGTGCGTGTTGATGATGGCGTTCACCTTGTCGGTGCCGTTGGCCGATTGGTTCACCCCTTGCGAATAAACGGTGACGGTCCGCTGGGTCTCAGCAACCCATTGGTAGAACAGTGCGACATCTGAGGGCTTGAGCCCACACTGTGCAGCGGCCTTTTCGATGGTACAAGTTGATGCATTGGAGAGCGCGTCGTCGAGGCCCGACGTATACGCTTTCACATAATCCGGCGCGATGGCGGGCGAACGCGCCAGATGGCGCAAAAGCCCGGTGAAAAGGGCCACATCCGTATTGGGTGCAAGGGGCAAGTGTAGATCGGCAAGTTCAGCGGTCGGCGTGCGGCGTGGATCAATCAGCACAACCTTCATGTGAGGCCGCGCATTTTTGGCCGCTTCGATGCGTTGGAAAAGCACAGGGTGGCACCAAGCAAGGTTTGATCCGGTGAGCACCACGAGGTCGGCCAGCTCTAAGTCTTCGTAGATGCCAGGCACCGTATCCGAACCAAAGGCCCGTTTGTGCCCCGCCACAGATGAGGCCATGCAAAGGCGCGAATTGGTGTCGATGTTCGCTGAGCCGACAAAGCCCTTCATCAGCTTGTTGGCAACGTAATAGTCTTCGGTGAGAAGCTGGCCGGACACGTAAAACGCCACGCTATCGGGGCCATGTTCGGCAATGCTCTGGCTGAAGGCCTCCGCGATCTTACCCGTTGCCTCATCCCAGCTGGCGCGCTTACCGCCAATGGCGGGATGGAGAAGCCTGTTTTCTGAACCCAGCGTCTCGCCAAGCTGCGAACCTTTGGAGCAAAGGCGGCCGAAATTGGCTGGGTGCTGCGCATCACCAGCAATGGCAACATCGCCCGACAGTGGATCAACGCTCGCCTTCACCCCGCAACCTACGCCGCAATAGGGGCAGGTTGTGCAGGTTGTTTTGGCGGCCATCGCGTCCATGGATCAGTCGCCCGGAGCTTCGGCAAAAACAGCCGGGTCCAGCCCCAGCTCGATCACCTCGCCATCGAGGCGGATGGGCAAGGTTTTTACCGCGCCTTCGTCGGCACCCATGGCCTGCCCGGTTTCAAGGTCGATCACCCAGTTGTGCAGCGGGCACGTCACTGATGCCCCGTGGACAATGCCCTGCGTCAGCGGGCCGCCCTTGTGTGGGCAGTGATCCTCAATGGCGTAAACCTGATCGGCGGCTGTGCGAAACACACCGATCTTGCCCATCGGCGTTACAACGCAGCGCGCGCCGCGTATTGGAACGTGCGATAGCTCACCGATAGCGACCCAAGTCACATGGGAAAAAAGTGCGTTCATTGCGCTGCCTCCCTTACGGTGAGGTCAGCAAGCGGGCGATACTCGGCAAAAATGTCGGCCTGTGGCTCGGCGTCCACGCGCTCTTTCCATGGGTCAATCTGCGCGAACTTCTGGCTGAACACGAAGCGCTCATAATAGGCTTTGCGCTTCTCTGGATTGTCCATGATTTGCGCGCGCACCTCGTCATAGCCGACGCGTTTGGCCCATTTGTAGATACGCTCCAGATAGCGGCCCTGCTCGCGATACATCTGCGCAAGCGCGACCACATGCTCCATCACCTCGTCTTCGGTGGTCACATGGCCCAGCACCTCGGTGCCTTTGATGTCCAGGCCCGCCGCACCTGCAAAATGGATTTCGTAGCCGGAGTCCACGCACACAACGCCAATGTCTTTGCAGGTGGCTTCGGCGCAATTGCGCGGGCAGCCTGAGACCGCCATTTTTAGCTTGGCCGGGGTCCACGACCCCCACATGAAACGTTCCAGCTTGATTCCAAGGCCGGTGGAATCCTGCGTCCCGAAGCGGCACCAGTCGGTACCCACGCAGGTCTTCACCGTGCGCAAGCCCTTGGCGTAGGCCTGACCGGAGACAAAGCCGGCATCACCCAGATCAGACCATACCGCCGGCAGGTCTTCCTTCTTGATACCCAGCATATCGATGCGCTGGCCGCCGGTGACTTTGACCGCCGGGATATCGAACTTGTCGACCACATCGGCGATGGCGCGCAGCTCCTTGGAGCTGGTCATGCCGCCCCACATGCGCGGAACCACAGAATAGGTTCCATCTTTTTGGATGTTGGCGTGGGCGCGCTCGTTGATGAAGCGGGACTGGTAATCGTCCTGGTATTCATCAGGCCAGTCACAGACCATGTAATAGTTCAGCGCAGGGCGGCACTTGGCGCAGCCGCAACTGGTCTTCCACTCCAGCGCCTGCATGAGGGCCGGAATGTTTTTCAGTTCCTTGGCTTTGATCAGGCGGCGCACATCATCATGGCCAAGGTCGGTGCAGCCGCACATGGGCTGCACAGCGGCGGGGTTGTAAGCATCACCCAGTGTGACAGCCATCAGCTGTTCCACAAGTCCGGTGCAGGAACCGCAGCTTGCCGACGCCTTGGTGTGGGCGCGCACATCATCGAGGGAGGTTAGACCCAGATCGGTAATCTTGCCGGTGATCTGGGATTTACAAACGCCGTTACAGCCACAGATTTCTGCATCATCCGGCAAGGCTGCAACGGCCACCATAGGGTCCAGCGGTTCGCCGCCCTGGTAGTTTTGACCAAAGATGAGCGTGTCGCGCATCTCGCTGATGTCGGTCTTGTCTTTGAGCATCTGGGCGAACCAACCGCCATCGGCGGTGTCGCCGTACAGCACCACGCCGATGATGCGATTGTTTTCGATCACCAGCCGCTTGTAGAGGCCGCCCAGCGCATCGCGTAGCACGATCTCCTCGCGATCTGGCGCTTCGGCAAAATCACCCACCGAGTAGAGGTTGATACCGGTGACCTTCAGTTTGGTCGGCGTTTCAGAGTGCTTGAAGGTTTTGGTGGGCTCGCCTGCCAGATGGCCAGCCGCGACCCGTGCCATCTCGTAAAGCGGTGCAACCAGGCCGTAGCACATGCCGCCCACCTCAGCGCACTCGCCCAGCGAATAGATATCGGGGTCAGAGGTGCGCAGCACGTCGTCCACCACGATACCCCGGCCAACATCCAGACCAGCCTCTTTGGCGAGCGAAGCGTTGGGACGAATACCGGCAGCCATGACCACCAGTTTACAAGGTATAATGGTGCCGTCCTCAAGCTCGACGCCTTCCACCTTGCCATCGCCAAGGATCTGCTTGGTGTTGGCCTCGGTGATGACGGTGATGCCACGGCTTTCCAGCTCCTGCTGCAGCAAAAAGCCTGCGGAGCTATCCAGCTGACGTTCCATGAGTGTCGGCATCAGGTGCAGGACCGTGACGTCCATCCCGCGTGCCTTAAGGCCAGCCGCCGCTTCCAAACCCAACAAACCGCCGCCGATCACGACCGTGCGCGCGCCAGATTGGGCTGCCAGCAGCATGGCATCAACATCGTCAAGATCGCGGTATGTGAGAACACCGCGAAAATCGTGGCCAGGTACCGGGATAATGAAGGGCGAAGAACCGGTCGCGATCACGAGCTTATCGTAGCGGGCAACCTCGCCGGTATGCGCTGTGACAGTTTTGGCTTGCCGGTCGATCTGCGTGATCTTGTGGCCCTTATAGAGGGTCACGCCATGCTCGATATACCAACCATCACCATGGATGATGATGTCTTCATACGCCTTCTCGCCGGAGAGAACAGGCGAGAGCATGATGCGGTCATAGTTCACCCGCGGCTCGGCGTTGAAGATGGTCACATCGAAGCGACCCGGTGCCGCCTCGAACAGATGCTCCAGCATCCGCCCAGGCGCCATGCCGTTGCCAATAACAACAAGCTTTTCTTTCGCACGCGTGTCTTTTGGGTTGCTCATCGCTTTCACTCCGCCGCCTGCAAAGGGACGTCAGCAGTTTTTGCTGATGTCGCCGACTTGGCTTTGATGGCTTCCAGCACCGCAGGGTCGGGGTTGGCGCCGCCTTCATAGGCTTCCAGGAAGTCCAAAAGCTCTTGCCGATAGCGGTAGTAGTCGGGGTGTTCCAGCAGGGCTTTGCGGGTGCGCGGGCGCGGCAGATCAATCTCCATGATATTGCCGATGCGCGCATTGGGACCGTTGGTCATCATCACGCATTTGTCTGCCAGTAGAATGGCCTCATCGACATCATGGGTTACGCAGATCGCGGTGACCTTGGTACGTTTCCACACATCCATCAGCACCTCTTGCAGCTCCCAGCGGGTGAGGCTGTCGAGCATTCCAAAGGGTTCATCGAGCAGCAACAATTTTGGGGAAAGAGCGAAGGCGCGGGCGATGCCCACACGTTGTTTCATGCCGTTGGACAGGTCAGCAGCCATCTTGCCCATGGCATCGCCCAAGCCCACGCGGGCGAGGTAGTATTCACAGATATCCCTGCGTTCTGCGTCCGACGCGTGCGGGTAGACCCGATCTACGCCGAGCGAGACATTATCGTAGGCTGTCATCCACGGCATGAGCGAAGGTGCCTGAAACACCACCGCACGGTCCGGGCCCGCCGCATCCACCTCGCGGCCATCGAGCACGATGCCGCCATCGGAGATTTCGTTGAGACCTGCCACCATGGAGAGCACGGTGGATTTGCCGCAGCCTGAGTGGCCGATGAGCGTGATGAACTCGCCCTTGTCCAGACGCGTTTCAAAACCATCGACGACCGTCAGCGGCCCTTTGGGTGTGGGGTAGATTTTCTTGAGGTTCACAAACTCAAGATACTTCTTCTCATGGATCGACTTGGTGGCCTCTTCATACGCTTTGGGCAGTTCAAGGCTCTTGCGCTTGGCCTGCAGATCAATCGGGGTGACATCGGGCAGGTTGAGATCGCCAGCCACATCCGCGCCACGCTCAGCGCCAACCTCCAACAGATAGCTGGTCACATCAGCACGAAGGCGGATCGCCTCTGGCATGGAGTTCATCTCCACACGGTCACGTGGGCGAGCGATGTCCACCTTGAACTCAGGCCCAAACGTGGCCCCTGGGCCAGGGTTGAGCGGAATAATACGGTCGGCCAGCAGCACGGCCTCATCCACATCGTTGGTGATGAGGATCACCGTCTTCTGATCATTCTCCCAGATCGCCTCAATCTCATCCTGAAGCTTGGCGCGGGTCAGCGCATCCAGCGCGGACAGCGGCTCATCAAGCAACAAAATGTCTGGGCTCATTGCCAGCGCACGGGCCACGGCCACGCGTTGGCGCATACCGCCGGATAGCTCGGCTGGACGACGGTCGGTGGCGTGGGTCAGGCCCACCATGTCGATAGCGTCCGATACGCGGATTTTGCGTGTGGTGGCGTCCTCGTTCTTGAAGACCTCATCCACGGCCAGCGCGATGTTGCCCTCCACTGTCAGCCACGGCATCAGCGAGTAGTTTTGAAACACCACCCCGCGGTCTGCCGATGGCCCTGTAATAGGCGCACCTTTCAGCGTAATCTCTCCACTGTCGGCCTGAACCAGCCCCGCGATCAACGAGATCAGCGTTGTCTTGCCGGACCCTGAGAAGCCAACAATCGCTACGAACTCGCGTTCGACGACTTCCAGATTGATGTCCTTGAGCACCTCTGTAACTTCGCCGCCATTGCGGTAAGTCTTGGAGACGCCCTTAAGGTCTAGAAAACTCATGGCCGCCTCCTCAGCGCTGGCTGGAGAAGGTGAAGGCGGCCTGTAGGGCGTACATGACCCGGTCGAGCAGGAAGCCGATGACGCCGATGGTCAGCACCGCAACGATGATCTTGGCGAGCGAGGAGGAGGATCCGTTCTGGAATTCATCCCATACGAATTTGCCGAGGCCAGGGTTCTGGGAGAGCATTTCAGCGGCAATCAGCACCATCCAGCCCACGCCGAGGCTCAGGCGAAGGCCCGTGAAGATGAGCGGCAGAGATGACGGCAGCACCACTTTGGTGACGGTTTTCCATGTCGGCAGTTGCAGCACGCGGCCCACGTTCATCAGGTCCTTGTCCACCGAGGCCACACCCAGTGCGGTGTTGATGAGGGTCGGCCAAAGCGAGCAAAGCGTAACGGTGATCGCGGAAATGACCAGCGACTTGGGCAGCGGGTCCACGACGTTCACATAGGTTGCCGAGACCACCATGGTGACGATGGGCAGCCAAGCCAGTGGCGAGACCGGCTTGAAAATCTGGATCAGCGGATTGATCGCGCCGTTCACGGTGCGCGATAGGCCAGAGGCGATGCCCAACGGTACGGCGATAACGGTCGCGAGGATGAAGCCGACGGCGACTGTCCAGAGGGATGTAAAAATCTGGTCGTAATAGGTGGCCTGGCCGGTGTACTCGCGCTCGCGAACGCGATCTTCGCGGCCTGCGGCAATCAATTCGGCGTTGCGCGCTTCCTGGCGCTCGTAAAAGGCCGCAGCACGCTCTTTTTGCGCAAGATAGCTTTCGTGCAGGCCAACGGCTTCCTCCCAGACCTGGGCCGGGCCGGGAATGGCGCCGAGTGATGTTTGCACTTTCGGCGCGAGGACCGCCCAGGCGGTGATAAAAAGGCCGATGCCGATCAGTGGCACAACAAGCAGCTGCCACAACTCGCGCATCTGATATTTGGGGCTATCGCCTGTAGCGATCTTCAGCAACGGCACAAGCCAGCCAAGGCCCAGAATGTTGAGATAGCCGCCTGCCTTGTTAATGGCAGCAAAGCGACGCTCTTTCTTGGCTTCGCGGATCGCTGCGTCGTCGGTGGCAGCGTCAAATTCAGAGGCGGTCGTCATGGCGCTCGTCCTTGAAAGGTTGGGGGAATGCAGGGAAGGCGGTTGGGCCGGAGGCCCAGAGCGGGGAGTGGCGGGGCGCTGAAACTCAACGCCCCGCCCAAGGTTTTGCGATCAGTTGGTGATCACCTCGGTGCCAACCACACGCTCATCTGCACGCAAGCCAATCGGCAGGGCTTCCAGGTAAGCGTTGGGTTGGGTGCCGTCGTAGGTGATGCCGTCGATGAACTCATCGGTTGGCTCACGGTAGCCGTCGGTATCCCAGGGGAAGTCGGCCTCGTTCACATGACCTTCCTCGACCAGCAGCCGGGCAGCTTCCAGATAGATGTCCGGGCGGTACACGCTACGAGCAACTTCATCGTACCAGCTGTCTGGCATCTGCTCGGCGATCTGGCCCCAACGGCGCATCTGGGTGAGGTACCAAACAGCGTCAGAGTAGTATGGGTAAGTCGCGTAGTAGCGGAAGAACACGTTGAAGTCGGGAATCTCGCGCACATCACCGCGTTCAAACTCGAACGTGCCGGTCATGGAGGCGGCGATCACCTCTTCATCCGCACCCACATACTGCGGCATAGAGAGCATGCGCACCGCTTCTTCACGGTTGGCGTTGTCGTTCTCATCAAGCCATTGGGCAGCGCGGATCAGCGCTTTGGTGATAGCCAGCGTGGTGTTGGGGTTTTCTTCGGCAAACTCAGCGGTAATGCCGAACACTTTCTCCGGATTGTTTTTCCAGAGCTGATAGTCAGTAATAACCGGCACACCGATGCCCATGGCAACGGCCTGCTGGTTCCATGGCTCACCCACAGCGTAGCCATAAATGGTGCCGGCATCCAGCGTCGCCGGCATCTGTGGTGGGGGTGTCACTGACAGAAACGCGTCGGCTTGGATCATGCCGGAAACATCTTCCGGCGCATAGTAGCCGGGGTGCACACCGCCAGCGGCCAGCCAGTAGCGCAGCTCATAATTGTGGGTTGAGACCGGGAACACCATGCCCATGTCGAAGGTGCGGCCTTCATCACGGAACTGCTCGATCACCGGCAGCAGCGCTTCAGCGGAGATTGGGTGTTGCGGACGACCGTCTTCCATGGATGGAATGTGCGGGCGCATCAGCTCCCACACTTCGTTGGAAACGGTGATGCCGTTGCCGTTCAAATCCATGGAGAAGGGTGTGATAATATGGGCTTCGGTGCCGTAACCGATGGTGGCGGCCAACGGCTGACCGGCCAGCATGTGCGCGCCCTGCAGGCGACCATCGATGACGCCGTCCAGCAGCACTTTCCAGTTGGCCTGCGCTTCAAGCGTGACAAAAAGACCTTCGTCCTCGAAGTAGCCAAGTTCATAGGCAACGGCGAGCGGCGCCATGTCAGTCAGCTTGATGAAACCAAAGGTTAAATCTTCGATTTCTAGATCGAGAAAATCCGCTTGGGCTGGAGCGGTTATAGCAAGGGCGCTGGCGCCTATCAGTCCGGCAAATGCCAAGGCGCGGGTCGTGCTGCCAGCGGCGTGAAATACAGAGTTGAGGGGGGACATAGTGCATGCCTCATCGGTGATGGTGTGTCCGAGTGATCCCCGCATCAACTTTCCTTGGCGCAACGCAAAGCACGCCGCGAACCAACTTCAAAACTCTCGGTTGTCGAGAGGTGAAGCGGTTGGCGACGTTGCCAAGATTGGCCGAAATGGAGACCTAGTGAATGCCAGCGCCGTTGCTGACCTATTCAACGTGGCAGCACTTTTGGCCAGCGACCAGTCCAAAAATTAATCACATGTTGCACTGCACTGATGCGTTCGTGTGCGCTGCACCCACCTCTAGACGGACGGCCATTGTGAAAAACCCTCAGGCGGTGGCCGCTTATGCTTTCTTTGGTGTCATGCCTAAGCCAGCGAAATAACCATCCAGATCATCGGGGTCGAAAAGCCGTTGATCGAACAGGGTTGTGTCAGGCTTTGCGCCCTCCAAAGCGGTCAAAAACGCTGCACCTTTACCGCTGGCGTTCGCGCCCGTCATCGTGTCGCCCGCCTGCGCCATCGCCTTTCGGTAAATATCTGGCCGGTAAGCTTTTTTTGCGGCCAGCGCATGCACTTCGCTGTGCTCAATCTGGCCCCAGCGCACCATCTGCGCATAAAACCACAGGGCTTGCGAGCGCCACGGATAAGACGCGCGTGTCGGGTCAAAAAGCAGATGGTCTTCAACCGGGTTTTGGGCATTTGAAAGGATGGAACCGCTCAAGCTTTTGGCGATAACTGCGGCGTCCATGTCCAGATAGTGCGGCTTGCTCATAATTTGAGCAAGCTCGTCTAGGTTACTGCTGTCAGCGCACCAAACCGCTGAATCAAACAGCATCCGCACCAGTGGATAAAGTGTTTGAGGCACCTGATCTGCCCAATGCTCACGCACAGCCAGCACCTTTTCCGGCCCCTGCCGCCACATATCCACCTTCAACGCTACAATCTGACTGTGGCCGGATTCGGCACTTAGGCTGCTCCATGGCGCTCCAACACAACAGCCATCGATATGACCTTCAGCAAAAGCGTTGCCCATCATGGGAGGCGGAACAATGGTGAGGTGTACATCAACATCTGGATCGATACCTGCTGAGGCCAGCCAATAGCGCAGCTCATAGGTGTGGGTGGAAAACGGGTAAACCGAGGCAAAAGTCAGCGGGGTTTGGCCGGTGGTTCGGCGTTGCCTCACAACATCAGCGACCGCCCGAGCGCTAGAGGCCGGGTCACGCAGGTTTTGCGGTGACCACCCCGTCTTGATCATGGCTTCGTGTAGCGCAACCGAGACAGAGATCGCGTTGCCGTTCATCGACAGGCCAAAGGGCACAACCATGGGTGCCTTGGGGTTGCCCAAGCCTAGCTGCGAGGCGATGACGACCGGCGAAAGCATATGGGCGCAGTCCACCTCGCCCACACTTAAGCGGTCCCGAAGGCCTGCCCATGAGGTGGAGCGGCTTAGGTCCAGCGTTAGCCCCGCATCTTCGGCAAACCCGCACTCATGCGCCACAATGAAGGGCGCGGCATCAACCAGCGGTATAAAGCCTGCGCGCACCACAGGATGAGTCATGGTTTGGTTCCGTCTGGTTTGGATGCATCGGTACTTGGCGGATCAAGATCGCCCAGCAGTTGGATGGAGGTGATAAGCGCTGAGGCGATTTGCGCGATGCGCTTGCCGTCGGCCATCGCGGCTTTGCGCAAGCGGTTGTAGGCTTCATCTTCCGTGAGGCCCGCCGTTTTCATGAGATGGCGCTTGGCCTGATCCACCACGGTGCGCTCTTCCAGCGCTGCCTTGGTGCTGGCAAGCTCTTCCTGCAGACGATTGAAGGCTTTGAAACGCGCAATCGTCATGTTGAGGATAGGCTGCATGCGCTCTTTTTTCAGGCCATCGACAATATAGGCCGAAACGCCCGCCTCCACCGCCTGCGTGATGGTGGCATCATCGGATTGGTCTACAAACATGGCGATGGGGCGCTGCACGTAGCGCGACACCTCAAACATTTGCTCAAGGACATCGCGGTTGGGATTTTCCAGATCGATGAAGATCGCATCGGGGTCCAGTTCAACAATGCGCTTGAGCAGGTTGCGCGTGTCGCCAATGATCGTGACATCGCTGTAGCCGGCGTCGCGCAGGCCCTCATCAAGGATCGCCGCCCTGATGGGGCTGTCGTCAATGATCAAGATCCGGGGGGACTGCTCCATGGTGAGGGTAGTCTAGCAAGCGCCCGGTTTCTGACGAGCCCATAGTTTATGCGAAGCAGCAAAGAACGATTGATTTTTCGGCACCAATGGGTATGCAAGCCTTGTCGTGCAACACGCCAAATAGCTTGGCCTTTGATCGCCACCGGTAGGACATAAGCGCTAGCAATTTGAGTGTTTGGTAGCGATCACTCCATACCGAAAAATGGGCGCCGAACCGTAGGCCGTGCCGGCCACCAGCTTCTCGGAGTACAGGCCAAAGCGATCTCTGGTTTGCAGGATCATGTCCTAGGTGACCTCGACAGCCGATCAGGGGCTGACCAGTCCGCCAGGTCCACCTTCGTGTAACGGCTGGCGTCAGCCTTGATAAGCGATGCATCAACACCAAAGTCATCACCGCCAACCAGGCGATCAAGCGACTTCTTCAACACCATCTGCTCAAAACTGACCTTTGCTACATCGCGTGCCAGCTGGCCGACACAACTCATCTGGAGTGTTTCAATCCAGGTGCCCGCTAACGCCAATGCATACCTCGACCGTTTGGCACGGCCTACGATAACCCCTTGTTTCGCAATACTGAGATAGAGCGCTGCACGAACACCCGCGATGCGGCTGGTTGGAAGGGTGTGGGGGACCAAACGGCGTGAATCGGGAAAGCTGAGAATTTTGCGCCCGGTACAACGGAAACCACCCGGCCTGCCTTGAGGTCTTCGTCAAAGGTCCATTCAGGCCCAAGATGGACGCCATGTCCGGCCAACACCGCTTCCCGTACGGCCGACATTGAGTTGACGCAGAACCGACAGGGCATGCGGATCTCGTCGGCCACACCGTCGAGCTCTAGCTCTATGCGCATGTCCGTGATGCCGGTTCGGTAGGGGATGATGTTGATGTGCGAAAGGTCACCCGGGCTGGTGATTGTCTTAGCGAGCTCCGGCGCCGCGACCAAAACGCGACGCGAGACCCCAATCCGGCGCGCGGTCAAGGTGCTGTCGGTCAATTGACCGATCCGAATGGCGACATCGATCCCCTCTGCCAGAAGATCCGCCTGAGCAGAGCCGAGGCGAAAATCCACCGACAAATTTGGAAACTCCTGAGCCATCTGTGACAAAACAGGCGCGATAAACCGGGCGCCGAAGTCCGTTGGGGCTGTCACGCGCAGCCGTCCGCTTGGCATATCCTGTCCACCGGTTACCTCAGCAAGAAGCGCAGCGCGTGCCTCCTTCAAGCGCCGGACGCCCTCTGCATAACGCAGACCTGCCTGCGTCGCCGAAGACGCGCGCGTGGTCCGGTTCAAAAGCTTCACGCCCAGCCGGTCTTCAAGCGCGGCAATCCTGCGGCTAACACGGCTCGGGTCCAGACCGGAGGCCAGGGCAGCCGCGCGGAAGCTGCCGCCGTCGATAACAGCGAGATACAGGGCGTCATCATCCATTGATGCGTTTTTCGCAATTCATTCTGGTGATTTCAATGAATACCTCACTGAATACGCATGGTCCATACCGTCCTCCATCGACGCACGAACGGCGCGTCGCCTTTCTCAACCGCCTAGGGAGACAACCATGTCATCGATCCAAACCCAGTTTCTCGATCTCACCGCCCGCAACGACCGCTACGAAGCAATCGACCCACGGGGCGCACTTAAGGATAGCGCCAGCGGCAAGACGGTGTTCATCGCCGGGGCCTCTCGCGGTATCGGCCAGGCAACCGCCGTCGCTTTTGCCAAAGCGGGCGCAAAGGCCGTCTACCTTACTGCCCGTACCGAGAGCGCGCTTAAAGAGACGCAGGCGCTGGTCAAAGCGGCCAACCCGGAGACGCAGTGCGTCTACGCTGTCTGCGATGTCACCGTCGCATCAGACGTTGACGCGGCGGTTGCTGACTGCGCCGCCCAGTTCGGCGGGATTGACGTGGCAGACGCCAACGCCGGCTTTCTTGGACCATGGATCAAGATCGGTGAAAGCGATCCTGAGGGTTGGTGGAAAAACTGGCAGGTCAACGTTCAGGGTACCTACCACGTGGGCCGGTTCACGCTGCCTCATCTGATTGAAAGTGCGAAGGCCCATGCCGAAGAGGGCCGCAGCGGAGGGCACCTCATCCTGCTGTCATCTATTGGCGCGCAGCTCGTAATGCCGGGCGCGTCAGACTACCAGACTGCAAAACACGCCATCAATCGCCTGTGTGAGTTCGTGCAGAGCGATCACGGCGAAGACGGGATCAAGTGCTTTGCCATCCATCCCGGCGGCGTCGCGACTGAACTTGGTCACGCGATGCCTGAGCAACTGCACGAATATCTGATCGACTCGCCCGATCTGGCCGCTTGCTTCGCAGTCTGGCTGAGTTCCGGTGCCGCCGATTGGGCGAAGGGTCGGTATCTCAGCGCCACCTGGGACGTCACAGAGCTCTCTGCGCTCAAGGACGCAATCACGGGCGATGACCTTTTGGTCAACCGCTTACGAACACGCGCCTGACCCCGCGTACGCACGATGCCCCAACTCGCAGGAAACGAACGATGATCAACCTTTCTACCACCATCAACCGCTTACACGCCCTGCTTGCTTTCGTAACGCTTTCGACTGCGGCCTGGATGCTAAGCGCAACAGTTGCGCAGACAGTTGGCGATGGCTCTCATCCAACAATCGGTGAGGTGACCGAGATCACGCGAGGTCTCGAGCAGCCCTAGGGACTGACGCTCCTGCCCGATGGCACGGCGCCAATCTTCCTCTTTACAACGGACGAGGCGTCCCCCTCAGGCATCGCCTATGAGCAGGGAAGCCCTTGGATAGCGACGCTAAGGGGCCAGGGGCTTTGGCAGCTTTCGTTAGACGGCGGCCAGCCAGCCGGTGAGCCCATTGCGCATTTTGAGGTCAAGTTCGGCCGGCTGCGCATGGTCGAGGTCGCACCCGACGATGCTCTCTGGATCCTCACGTGCGAGACCGATGGCTTCTGATTTCGGCACCTTCCTTGGGCTCACAGCATCACGCCCAAGCGTCATCAATTCGGTGATGCAACCATGCGCGGCTTGCGCAAGGCAGCTGTTGCCACCGCGCGTAAAATCGCGGTGCTCATGCTGACGCTTTGGAAGAGCGCGACCGACTATAAAGGGACCAAGGAGGTCGCTGCCTGATCTTTAGTTCCCGATGGAAACACCGGGCCGCACAATGCACCTTGATCTTGAACAGTGTCGCGAGCTTGCCCTCCCCCATTTTCGACATGCACCCGCACGAGCCGGCCGGTGTCGATATCGACATTAGCAAGTCCGAAGAGCTGTTTTTCACCAAGCTTTGTGCACCTGCGCGAATGCTCGTCCACGATCCGGCCGGCTATACTGATAACTGCCATGACTATTTGCTGTTCGAGCGCTTTTATTTTGGCAGCGGACGGGCCGAAGTTGGCGATATAGGGTTTAACGTAGCGCCGCCGCGCTTCCACATGATCGACATGTCCCTGCGCTATGTGTTGATGAAGGCGGGCAACCTGAGCCGTGGCATCTGCATTCGGCACGTGCTGCTAGGTTGAGGGACTCATAGTCTTGATGTGTTTGGCGTCTGAAAGGGCTAAGAGTTGGGCGAGCTTTGGGTGCAGGGCGGGCTAGTGGCCCGGTTAAATCGATACGCGCGTTCAGATCAACACCCTTTCGACGTCCAAAGGATGGCGCATCTTGGCGCGTCCGCATGAAGCAAGCCTTTGAACGTCAGACGACTTCTTTCAGGCTTGCTTCATGCGGACACGTCAATCTGCACCCACCAAACGCACTAGGGCTATGAGTTTTCAACCTAGGCTATCAACACGGCGAGGAACCCGTCTTTATCTCGGTTGATCTGAGTTCTCCCAAGGGCCGGTTCCTGTCCGCCGCGCATACCTAACTGCTGAGCACACACACCGACAGAACTGCACAGGATTCTGCGTTGATCGCGCAGACTTTTGTTGGGCTGGTGCGCCAACTCATGCTCGGACTGAGGCCTGGCGAAGCACCGAGCAAGGACCGCGATCTTCCTTTGACGCTGCTTGTGCAGGATTACATTACCACGAACCTTCGTGACACCAGCCTTGGGTCGATACGCTCGCAGGGGAGTTCGACGTGTTGCATGCAGCACTCCACGGGCACTTTGAGAAAGAAGGTAGTGGCGCGCGCTGCATCCGCAACCGCCGCCTGGAGCGATGTTTTCTTGAACTCGCCGGAGCCAAGCCTTCGCGCAGTCAAGTTTAAGTGGTTTTCCGGGCGATGGCATTTTGCACACCCCAAACACCACAATCGGCATTATCGGGCGTGCAGATACGCTTTGAAGACGCCTTAAGAGGTCTTCGAAGCCTCATGAGCTTTTGCAGCTCGATCCTTGATAGCGTTGGCTTCCTCGGACCCGGGAAAGGGTATGAGTTTCGAACTATCTTGAAAGCCATCCACATAGTCCGCCGCAATCGTGCGGATAGCAGCACCGTCTCTATCGTCGATAGCAGCTCTCACACGCTCGACCATATCTGCGACAGCTTTGTTTGCTGGAAAATTGGCTGATGCACGTAGGATCTTTTCATGAGGCGTCTGAACCAGGCTGTCGTCGTCCAAAAGAAGTTCCTCATACAGCTTTTCGCCTGGTCGTAAGCCAACAACGTCTATGGCAATGTCACCATCCGAATTGTCCGCAGACTGAACGGTCCGTCCGGAGAGCTCGATCATACGCTTTGCCAGATCGATGATTTTAACCGGTTGGCCCATATCTAAAACAAAAAGGTCGCCGCCTTGCGAAAATGCGCCTGCAAGAAGGACAAGGCGAGACGCTTCCGGGATTGTCATGAAAAACCGTGTTACATCCTCATGGGTGACAGTCACCGGCCCGCCAGCGGCGATCTGCTTTGTGAAAAGAGGAACAACCGAGCCAGATGAGCCTAAGACATTGCCAAACCGCACCATCGAAAACTTAGTGCCTTGCGATCTTTGCTGCCCGTCTTGAACGACCAACTCAGCCATGCGTTTTGTTGCGCCCATAACGTTTGATGGACGCACTGCTTTGTCTGTCGACACGAGGATGAACCGTTCAATATTGGCGTCCAGCGCGACATCAACGACAGTTTTGGTGCCGATAATATTGTTGCGGGCGCCCTCTACCTCACTTTTTTCAATGATCGGGACGTGCTTGTGGGCAGCAGCATGCAGTATAACATCGACACCATAGCGGCGAATGGCCTCTTTGACAGCTGCCGGGTCCGTGACCGACCCTAAACACACGTCGATGACAACAGTTCGAGCTTCCCATACCTCGCGTAGCTGCCGCTCAATCTCATAGAGAGCAGGCTCGCTCCTCTCAAACAAGACAATGCGCGATGGATTGCAACTGATGAGCTGCTTGCAAAGCTCAGCGCCAATAGAACCACCTGAGCCGGTTACCATGACCGAACGACCGGCGTAGGCACGTGCAATCTCGGGAAGGTTTAGGTCCACGTGGTCACGACTAAGCAATTCGTCGATGGTTACCGACCGCAGATCAGTAACCGTGCTTTTGCCTGAGACCAAGTCCACATAAGATGGCACAGTGAGTACTTCACAGCCAAACTGTGTGAGCTTTTCGACAATTGCCGCCCTCCTTGAAACCGATAGAGAGGGAATAGCTATGAGAACCTGTTGCACTCTCCCATCTCTGACGGCTCTTTCAAGCACCGAGAAGGGTTTGACACGACAACCTGATATGATCATCCCGTGGAGGGCAGGATTATCATCCAGGAACATCGTTGGAACGACTTCTTTAGACTGCTTCAGAGATGCTGCAAGCTGTATGCCCGCCGCCCCGGCTCCGTAGATTGCAATTGGTTTGCGGGTGTTACCGATCGATGCAAGTGCCTGCAAAACGCGTAAAGCGACGAGGCGAACGACAATGGCAAGAATGAAGAATATTGCCCCGAAATAGATAGGGACGGATCGCGGAAAACCTGACTGAAGAAAGAACGCGCCGACTGACGCGATCGCCATGATGCAAAGCGAATAGACCGCAATACGGAAAATGGCGTCCAAGTCGATAGCGTGAAGCTTGATGCGGTAAAGCTTGAAAAAAACTAACAAAAGACCGCTTGCGAAAAGCACTACCAAGACATCAAACAAGGACAGTCGTGAAAGTGCGCCACCGTCGCCGAAGAGCCCACTGACGTCGAAAACCCCCAACCTAAAACCGAAGGCTGCCCAAAGCGAAATCGGCAGCAAAACGAGATCCGTAGCCAAGACCATTGCCGATTTGCCTGATCTAGGTAGTCTCGTGACATCTAAATTCCAACTACGCATGTCTTGATCCTGCTTGGAAATTTTTCGAAACACTGAATTCCATTCCCAAAAGGGCTAACGCTCCCAAAGCCACGTTTGATGTTCTCAAACTCCGCGCCTAGCTTTAGCATCCTCTGTTGATTGAAGTCATTGTATACACCCCGCCCGATATCAGGCCAGTTGATCTGAGACCCGACTCTCCTCCAGCTATTTGGAGAATTCGTCGGTTTGTTTTT
>JBKAGZ010000004.1:0-339336 GCA_046290645.1 Hyphomicrobiales bacterium | reverse complement strand
GCTTCCAGGCCCTCAATGATGGGTGCTGCATCATCGCGCAGCGCCGCCAGAACAACTGAGGCTTCTGAACCCGGCAGGAACACCGGGGCATTTCCGCGCTCGGCCATGCTATCGATAAAGCCTTGCTGCTCTGTGATGGTCTTGATCGCGCCTTCCATGCCCTCAACAACGTCGGCAGGCGTTTCCAGCGGTGCAAACACCACGATGGGCGAACTGATCAGGGGGGCGTCGTAGCCCAGTTCCTGGAAGGTTGGCACATCGGTGGCAAACGCGTCGCGCTCGTCCGACACAAGCGCCAGAGCCCGTAGCTCACCAGAAAAGCCTGCGGCCTGCTGAATACCAATCATGCCGAAGTCGACCTGCTCACCAATCACTGCAGCGCGCGTATTACCGCCACCGCTGAAGGGCACATCCTGCGCCTCGAGGCCTGCCGCATTCAGGAAGCCTTGTCCGGCAACATGGTGGAAACCTCCACGCCCGGTGTGTGCCCAGCGCATTGCGCCGTGGTTTTCGCGCATCGCTGCGACCAGATCATCTAACGTCTCATAGGGGCTGTTGATCGGTACCATAAGCGAGGTGGTGAGGCGGCCAATCTGCGCCACAGTGATGAAATCATCAAATGGGTTCACATCCGTGTCGCGGAACAGATAGGTCAGCGTAAATGAGCCCGAAGACGTCATCATAAAGGTGGTGCCATCGGGCCGTGCGCCAGCCGCTTCGGTTGCTCCGGTGATGCCAGAGGAGCCCGGACGGTTCACAATCACCATAGGCACGGGCAACGCAGCTTCAGCAGATTCTGCCATCGCGCGGCCAAAACTGTCGGTGCCGCCGCCTGCGCCGTAGGGAACGATCACATTGACCGGGCGACGCGGGCTCCACTGCGCCAGGGCAGATGTGCCCGACAGGGCAAAAGCCGAGCCAGCCAAAGTGAGATGAAGAAGTGTCCGGCGATCAATGTAGGTCATGTGATTTCTCCCTCTTGGGCCCTGCTCGCTCGAGCGGAACCCTTGCTTTGATGACATTTAGGGAAAGCCTAGCGAACAAACTTCAATCCAAAAAATAGAATTATAAAAAGAGATCATCTAATAATTGAAAGATAGAGCAAAAAGGCATCTTCAAAAGGGAGTGAGTTTGTGAACCTAAAAAGCCTGCGGGTGTTCGTGAATGTGATGGAAGAAGGCACGTTGGCGCAAGCATGCCAAAAGATGAACCTCAGCCAGCCGGCTGCAAGCAGGCTTGTTCGCATCTTGGAAGCAGAGTACGGAGTTCAACTGTTTCACCGCCAAAACAAGCGCTTGATCCCCAGTGATGAAGGCGAGGCGTTTTACCCAGAGGCGGTGCGTATCCTTGCCTCGATAGATGGTCTTCCGGCTGTGTTTCGACAGATCGAAACACAGGAAGCCCCGCCCTTGCGCGTCATTTGCCACCCCAGACTGGTGGAGGGTCTGGTCGTGCCAGCCATGGCGCAGCTTGTTCAGCGCGAGCCAGCGGTAAAGCTGAAGCTGGAAGTGCACCCACGCCGCTATCTGGGTCGCCGGGTGACGTTAGGGCTGTACGATGTTGGTATTGCAACGCTGCCGCTTCCCGATCAACGCCAGGCGACCCAACCCTTGGCGCAAACGGATATGTTGATCGCGCTGCCTGAGCATCACCCATTGGCAGCCAAAGAATGCCTGCAACCGTCTGATGTGGTTGATCTGCCTTATGTCGCTCTTGAAGAGACGACCAACATGCGTGCGATCCTTGACCATGAGTTGGCAAAAACCGATCAGCGTCTGGACATTACTCACGAAATGTCGACCAGCCTTTCGGCGCGGCGCTTGGTGAAGGAGGGCATCGGCTTCACCTTCACGGACGCCATCACACTAAGCCCTGAAGAGGCCGAGGGGCTGGCTGTCCGCCGCTGGCATCCAAGGGTGAACATCGAATTTGGCTACTTCGCCGCGCCCAATAACCGCCCACACAAGGCCCGTGATGCATTCATAGGGGTTTTGAGAGAAATATGCGCAAAACGTGCAAAGCAAGTCCCGCCTGCAATCGGGCCAAGCATTGACTGATCGAGCCTACAAAGCGTGGAAAGCCAATGATGTCCGCAGTGCGGGGTTTTAGTTCCCGGATAGGATTCTTCGGCTATGCGACATTAAACAGCAGCAGCGAATGTCCGAAAACGGCACTACGAATTGTGGTCGCGAAAGCCGACCAAGGGCCGAATGCGCCATTTCTAACAACTAAGTCAGCTGTCTCGGATAGGCTCAATCCTGCCCTCGATACATGGTTGATCGTGTTGGCATTCCGGACATAACCAAGTGACCGCATGCGGGACCAAAGCGACCATGGTTGGTGGCCAGCGTTTCCTTTACTATCGCCACATGGACGAGATCATTCTTGAACCCCCAAACCCAGATTGGCCGCGCGCTTTTGAACGCGAGAAAGCTGACTTATTGAAGCTCTTGCCGAAAAACGACGTCGTTACTGTGCACCATTTTGGGAGCACAGCGGTTCCCAACCTACCTGCAAAACCGATCATCGATATCCTGATTGAGGTTACCGATATGGAGAAAGCTCGTTCCAGCTTTTCAGTCTTGATGGAGCGCGCGGGTTACGATTTTTGGAGAGATAATCCGAAACTTGACCGCCTATACTTTGTCAAAGGCCGCCCGCCAAAAGGAAAGAAACGAACCCACCACGTCCACGTCGGGGCGGTTGGTGGTGAATTATCCAGTCGCCTCCTGTTTCGCGATTTTCTGATCAAAAACCCTGAATGGCGAGACAGATTTGCCGCGTTGAAGCTTCAACTGGCAAAGGAGTTTGCTCAAGATCGTGAAGCATACACGGACGCCAAAAGCGATTTCGTCTCTTTGGTGATGACTAGAGTTTGAACGGAGGCTTTGCGACCTGAGGGCGTCGGCAAAAGGCATGGAGCTGACATCGGAAGTTCGGCGGATTCTGGCGGCGGAGCGGACATTAGCAAATGATGGTAAAGCGGCCATCGTGCATTCGGGCAATCTCGGCCCTTAGCTGCCGTTCACTGACTCTCCTGGCGATGTCCGCTTCAGCTTCTTAGGGAAGGGTCTGCGCAAGCGAGGCGGTCAAGCTGGGACAGCAGCCATCAGACCCTGGACGAGTAGGACGGCCACCACCAACGTTCCCATCGACCCGCCAAGGAAGCCGATCAGGCGCACAAATGGCAAACCGGTGTAGTAGAACAGAACGAACCATGCCCGGCCTGCGACGATCACCAAGGCGGTGGTCTGGGCGAGCGGCGTCGCTAGCTCCATGACGGCCCCAGCCGCAAGGATCGGAACAATGTAGGCTGCGGACTCTGCCTGGTTGGTATAGGCACGACCGATGCGTCGACCCAGTGGAGAAAGATTGACCCCAGGTCGGTTTGAAGAAAAGCCGAAGCCGATCCCCTGAGTGGCGTAAGTGTGCATGATCTCGACTCCAAGGGCGAAGAGCGTGATGAGTCCGAATGAGAGAAGGGCGACGGTGAGGGTCATAGGTGATCTCCGGTGTTTGATGGATGGATTCTGATGGTGGTTGGGCACAGCAAGAGTGCGCTACCGACCGCGCGCACCGCGAAGTAGCTGACTAACGACGTGCTGGTTGGCTCACCCGGAAGGGCAATGACAATTGCGACGACGGCATTCAAAAAGAAGCCTGAACCGAACCCGCAATCGATCAATACAAAGAGACCGATGCGGGTAGTCAGCGAGGCAACAGGCCGCGTGCGCGTAGACATCGTCAGGTCGCGAGGAAGCCCCGTAGACCCGCGATGATGGTGTCTGGGTCGTCCTCCTGAATATAGTGCTTGCCCTTCGAGATCTCCATCACCTCGGCATGTGGCAAGCGTGTCTTCCACGCATGCAGCACCTCGATGGGAAAGAACGGGTCGTTAACCCCCCAGAAGATGCTGGCCGGTCCATCGAAGCTGTCCAGATAGGGGCCGGTTTCCTTCAACATGATCTGAGCGGAAGGATGCTTCGTGTTCGTAGGGATGAGCCGCGGGAACGCCATCACGCCGGCACGATCGGCTGCGTTCCTGAAGATGCCGGTGTAGGCATGACGCACTGCCTTGTAGGCGCGCTTGTTTCCGACGGCGGTTGGCATGGCCCGCCGTTCGAAGAATCCAAACCGGCGAACAAGAACGTCGCCAATGCCCTTCGTTCGCATCAGTCTTAATGGTGCTGGCAATCGCAGGTTTTCGGGATCCATCCCTTGGACTGGCGGGTAGAACCCGAAGGTGTTGATGACGACGATCCGCTTCACCCGTCCAGGTTGACGGGCGGCCATGCCCAGACCGATGGGACCGCCCCAGTCCTGTATGACGAGGGTGATGTTCTGCAGGTCCAGCGCCTCGACCAGACCCTCCAGGTTCCGGATGTGAGCATCAATCGTATAGGCCGCTTCGTCCTCCGGCTTGTCCGACAGGCCAAAACCGATGTGATCGGGGGCGATAACGCGGTGCGTCGGCGCGAAGGCCTGAATGAACTTGCGGTAAAGAAACGACCAAGTGGGATTACCGTGGAGCATCAGGATCGTCCCTGTGCCGACTTTCTCCGAGCCTTCATAGACGAAATGCATGGCGCCCATCGGGCTGTCGAAAAAATGATGGTCGAACGGATATGCATCCGCAATATCAAGGCGCTTGATCGTCTTTTCAGCGCGTGATCGGGCATGTCGGGATTTGGTCGTGTCGATGCGGGGGAGGGTCTTCAGATTGCTTGATTGCAGGTGGGTCTCGCTCATGACGCGATCTCCACCACGATTTTGCCAAGCTGTTCGTTAGAGGCCATATGCACGTAGGCCTCTTGCAATTGATCAAAGGGGAAAACCTTATCGATGAGCGGCTTGTACACCCCAGACGCCAAACCTTCATTGAGATGCGCGACCGCGACGGCACGCCGTTCAGGATGATCCAGCATGAGCCAGGCCAGATGGAACCCGGTGACCCGCAGACCTTTGGACACCATTGGATAGAAGGGCGTCATCGACGGCGTTCCGGCCAGCAAGCCGTAAACGACCATCACCGCCTCGAAGCCTGCAGCATTGGCCAGTGCCTCTCCGGCCTCTCCCGCCACGGCGTCGAGTGCAATGTCGAAGCCACGCTCATCGGTGATCTCCATGACGCGGGCGACGACATCCTCGTCGTCTGTGACGATGACGTGGTCTGCCCCAGCGTCCTTCAGTCCCTGCACCTTGTCCGCAGTGCGTGTGGTGGCGATGGAGATGCCGCCATGGGCCTTCACGATCTGAAAGGCCGCCGTGCCGACGCTGGATGAGGCGGCATTCATGACCACCGTCTGCCCCGCACCCTCCCTCAGTCCTCCTGTCTGCACCAGCAGGCCGTAAGCGGTGCCGAACGCCATCCAGAAGGCAGCCGCATCGCGATAGCTGACCTCGCCGATCATCGGCTCCAGCGCGGTTTCTGGCATGTTCACGACCGTCCCGAGCACGCCGTAGGCGTTCTGCTTGAAAGCGGGCGTGATCGCGACCCGGTCACCAGGCTTGAAACGGGTGACACCGTCGCCAACCGCGACGACCGCTCCTGCTCCTTCAAAGCCAAGACCGGAGGGTAGCTCGGGATCGACCAGATATTGGCCCGCGATGAAGAGCAGTTCCGCGCGGTTGAGGCCAGCCGCCTTCACGGCGATTTGCACTTCACCAGACTTGGGCTGTGATGTAGCCCGTTCTTCGATGGACAGGACCTCAGGTCCGCCCAAAGCGGAGAATTCCACGATCTTGTTCATGGCGTCGGCCTTTCAGTCGGAGAAGGTTTGGCACCGAACTGCGGCGCAACGAGCGCGACGGTGGTCGCAGTGTCAGTCAGTTCGAACCGGCGCTTCAGAAGAGTTTGGTAGTCTGGATCGGCGTACCAAGCCCGCCGTGCGTCGGCGGAGGGGAACTTGAGCACGACAGTGATGGTCTTGTCGTATGTCCCTTCCAGCACTTCGGGTGTCGGCGTGGCGACGAGAGTTTCCACACCGTGTTTGGCGCGATGCGCCTGAAGCGGCCCGGCATAGTCGGACATGAACGCATCCATGTCTTTCACATCGAGCATGACAATCATGTAGACAGGGGTCTCGGCCATTTCTCAGTCCTCCCCGCCGACGACGTCACGTAGCCAGTCGGAGATATTGCGCCCGATGACCTCGGGATGGTCTTCTTGGATGTAGTGAATGCCCGAACCGATGAAGCGGGTCTGCACGTTGTTCATGACCTGCGGTATGAACTCGGCTACATCGGGCGAGATGATCAGACCTGGCGACGCGTAGAGGTACAGCTTGGGTTGCTCAGATGCGCCGAGCCACTGGGCGATTTCCTGCATCACAGCAACGTTGCGCGCAGGTTCGCCTTCGATTGGGATTTCATTGGGCCAAACAAGCACAGGCTGGCGGCTTTCCGGCGTCGGGAACGGCGCACGATAGGCTTCCATCTCGGCTTCGCTGAGCGGGCGCAGGATTGTTGACGGCAGCAACTGCTCAACGAAACCGTTCTGTTCAAGGATGATTTGCGGCCCCATTTGCGGATCGCGGAAGGCCTGGAACGTTGCGCGTGTTTGCGGCTCGACCATGTCCCATGACGGAATTGGCAAAGCGGGTGGGGCCGCAGCCTCCATCATCACAACACCGCGGACGTTGTCGGTATGGTTGGTTGCATAGTATGTGCCGAGGCCGCCGCCCCAGTCATGCAAGACCAGAGTGATGTCCGTCAGATCGAGCGCCTCAATGAACCCTTCGACATGGGCGTAATGATCCTGAAACGTGTAGTTGATGTCAGGTTTGTCGCTTGCGCCCATGCCAATCAGGTCGAGTGCGATCGCGCGATGATCGTCCGACACGAAGGGGATCACGTTGCGCCACAGGTAGGACGACGTCGGATTGCCGTGGATGAACAGAACCACAGGGCCGGTCCCGTCGTCGACGTATGCCATCTGGCTGCCCATCACCTCAACGAACTGACGCTCGTAGGGGAAATCCGGTGAGATGGCAGGTGCTGTTTCGGATTCCTGCGCTAGCGCAGGAATAGGTACGGTCAGCACGATGGACGCGCAGAACACCGCTGCGCTCGTTAGGATCGGATTTGTCTTGATCTTCATGGGCTTTCCTTTCTTCACTGTTTGGTGAAATTCGGTCAAAAAAGTTATCGGATGTCGTTCAGTGCTTGCTGCACCATGCGTTCGAGTTGATGGGAGGGACGCCCTGCGCGGGCGAGAATGCAAAGCGCAACATGGGTGCCGAACAATGCCTCGGCGCGACTAGAAATGTCTGTTTCCGACAGTTCGATTTCGCCGCGCTCAACGGCCTGGGACAAGGCATTTGCGTAGGCCGCCCGAATGCGCTCGAAATACGCATCGACCCGGGTCCTCACGTCCATGTCGGAGGCGATTTCCTCCTGCGATGTGCTGCACACCATGCAACCGGATGGGCCATCGCTTTCTTTTGCCAAAGCCAGGAACTTTTGAAGCAAAATCTCGATATCACCCAGACCTGCCTCGTCCCGTTCAAGCGCCGCAAGAAACTGCCGACCGGCCGCGTCCGAGAAATCGTCCAGCGCCTTCAAGAACATGGATCGCTTGTCACCAACCCCGTTGTAGAGCTGGCGCCGGTTCAGCCCGGTCGCGTTCTCAAGGTCCGCAAGTGATGTCTCAGCGAAACCCTGTGCCCAGAACACCGCAAGAAGGTTCTGCTTGAGCGCGTTCGGGTCGTATTCGATTTGGCGTGCCATGGAGACGTTATTTCACTGAACGGTGATGAATGCAAGTCAAGCAAATGTGAGGATGTCGAAATAGAGACCAAACCGTCTCAGAGTTGGAACCCCTCAGCGTATCCAAAAGCCGACATGTAGTCGCACCGCAGCATTGGTCAGAACTGGGCCCGGAGCCGCCACCAAAGGCTCGGCAGAATGTGGCGGCATTGCGGACATTGGCTCATTGAGCGCAATCGGCCCATAGCGGTCGTTCGCTTTGATCGCGAAAGAAGGCCAGCATGCCTCAGTAAGCGGTGTACCGACGGGGCTGCTTTGAACCTGACGAAAATTTCGACATTGCCTGATAGGTGCTTGCGCTCAATATACAGCCGACGTTCGGCAAGCGGCACCACAGACTGTCGCGATTGGCTGATACCGGTGCACCTGCACTATTCGGATGTTCGAATGTTTGAGAAGCCGGGCGTTCATGGGTCGCCATTCTTAAGGCCAGCAGAAAATCCCCCTCGACAGCCATAAAAAAACGCCCCACCAATCGCTGTGCTATGCCTGCATTTTTCCGCGCCTCTCTTGCGGATGATTCCAGCAAGGACACAAATTCTATGAAAATCGTAACGCGGGAAACGGTTGCTGGCAAACTGCGCTGGGCGGACATCATCGACGCGCTTTACGAAGGCCATCAGCGGCCAAAAGCGGAGATTGGTGATCAGCTTCTGTCGCGCGGCCAGGACGCGCTGCTTAGCCGTGCCGCTTGGATCGATGGTCTTGGGTTCGCCGTCAAATCCGTGTCTGTGATGGCCAACAATGCGGCGGCCGGTTTGCCGACCGTACAAGGTGGGATGCTGATCTTTGAGGATCGCACCGGCGCACTCGAAGCGGTGATCGACAGTGATCTGGTGACCGAGTGGAAGACGGCAGGCGACTCGGCACTGGGTGCCAAGCTTCTCGCGCGTCCCGACAGTCAAACCTATCTCATCCTAGGCGCCGGGGTCGTTGCAGAAAGCCTTGCGCACGCGTTCATGGATACATTTCCAACACTGGCCCGGATCGAGATCTGGAACCGAACAGCGGGCAACGCAAAAAGCCTCGCGCAGAAACTCGCCAAAGACGGATTACCCGCGTCCGCCGTCGACGACCTACCGGCCGCATGCGCGCGCGCCGGCATTATCTCGACTGCCACCATGGCAAAAGCGCCTATTTTGCTCGGCGAGTGGGTCGGCGAAGGCACGCATATCGATCTCATCGGGGCGTTCAAAAAAGACATGCGCGAGGCTGACAATGGGTTGCTGCAGAAGGGCCGCGTGTTCGTGGATAGTTTTGAGACCACGCTCGATCATATCGGTGAACTGATGGTCCCGCTGGCTGAGGGCGCCATCGAACGCGGCGACGTTTTGGCGGACCTTTATGGACTGGTCGCAGGCAGCTTTGAGCGAACCTCCGGGGACGAGATCACCATCTTCAAGAACGGCGGTGGAGCCCATTTGGACTTGATGACGGCAAAGCGCATCCTTCAGTTTGCCAACTAGAAGCCTTGGACATTTTCATAGGCGGCTGTATCGGCAGGGAATGGCAATGCGAGCTTGCCCGCAGATGCAGGCTGACCGTTGTTCAGGCAAGCCGTTTTGGGGAGAGCTCATCGGCATTGAGGCCAAAGGCCAACAGGCCAGGCGATGATTGGCCTGATGCGCACAACAGCGCGGTGAGCTGCGCCAGCGCCGGTGCCATCATGATGCCGTAGCCACCCTGTCCAGCAAGCCAGAAGAAGCCATCCAGCTTCTGGTCGAAACCGACCACGGGCGCCTCATCGGTAACGAAATTGCGCAAACCTGCCCAGCTGTGGGGAATACGTTTCACCGGGATCAAAGTCTCGCGCTGCAACCAATCGGCCAGAACAGCAATGTCCATTTCGTCGGGCTGCACATCTTGCGGCTCGGTTGGGGTCGCATCGCCGGGTGAGGCCATCAGCTTGCCGGCATCCGGCTTCAGATAGATATCCGAGCCAGCAAAATCGACGGCAGGTAGCGCGGGAATATCGGTGCCATCGGGCGCGTCGATGATGATCGCCGTGCGTCGCTTGGCAACCAAGCCAATCGGTTTTGCGCCAGCCAACCGGCCGATCTGGTCGGCCCACGCACCTGCGGCGTTGATAACGGTCTTGGCCTGAAAATTCTCTGACGCTGTTACGACAGTCCAATGGTCGGCAGTGCGATCAAAGGCGCCAACACGCTGACCTGTCATCACCACGCCATCACGCGCTCTTAGCCCTTTCAAATAGCCTTGATGCAGGCCCGCAACATCAATGTCCGTCACATTGGCCTCAAAAACCGCGTCAGCGACACGGTCGGGTCGCAAGAAGGGGACGCGCTCAAGAACCTCTTCGACGCTCACACGCACCACCTCTTCGCCGGGCTCCGACGCGGCTAACAGCGGTTCCAAGGCGTGCTCGTCGCCAGGCGCAGCAACCGTTAGAGACCCCCGGGGCATCAGCAATGGCGCATCACAGAAGCCGTCTGGTGGGGACTTAAAAAACGGTGCGCTGGCCGCGTTAATCCGGCGTACCACCGGTCCACCATAGTTGCGCGTGAACAACGCCGCCGACCGTCCAGTGCTGTGATAGCCGGCGCTTTTCTCGGCCTCGAGCAGCAAAACGCTGCCGTGCGATGCCAGCTCATAGGCGGCTGACGCACCAGAAATGCCGCCCCCGATCACGAGGAAATCATAGATCACTGGCACGGCCTTTTTGGTAGGAGCGACTCCGGCCCGGGGTGGGGCATGGAGCCGACCGGTGCAGTGAAGCGCCTAAAATTCGAGCAATGCAAGAAAAATAAAAACTTTGACATGTTGAAAGTTTTATTTCACCGTAAGGGCAACTGACGAGGTTCCACTCATGGCCAAGCCCTTGCACGATCGCCTGTCCGAGGCGCTGTCATCTGCTTCCAAAGCAGACCGTGCGATCGCGAACTTCATGCTGGCTGAGCCACGCTCCTTGCCTTTTGAAACCGCTGCAAGCTTGGCTGAAAAAGTTGGCGTGAGCGAACCGACCGTCGGCCGTTTCTGCCGCGCCATTGGTTATGATGGTTTCAAGGATCTGAAGAACACGTTGAAGAACGATATGGGCGATCAGCCCTGGCTGATTGGCGATCGCCTGCGCGATTTGCGCGCCCGCGCTCAGGCCGGTGAAGACCAGCTTTCGCGTGGCCTGGAACTGGAAATGGCCGCCTTGGTTGCGGTCTATGAAATCGCCCACAGCGCAGCGTTTGATGCTGTCGTGCAACGCCTTGCCAAGGCAGGCACGGTTTATTCCGTGGGGTTCCAGACCGAACGCGGCATGGCGCAGATTTTCGTCAACCAACTGCAATATCTGCGCGACCGCGTGCAGCTTCTGGACATGGCCGGCGGCAATTTCGCCGAAGTCTTGGCCATGGACGGGCAGGATGCGGCGCTGGTCATCTTCGAAGCCCGCCGCTACTCCCGCCACGCCCGCCTGCTTGCTGAAGAGGCAAATGCTGCTGGCGTCCACGTCACGCTGATCACCGATCCCTACTGCGATTGGGCGCATGATGTAGCGGACGAGATTTTCATCGTCCCGACCTCTTTCAACCTCTTCTGGGATTCCACCGCGCAGATGGCGAGCCTCGCCAACCTGCTGGTCAATGGCGTTTTCATGGCGCTTGGCCCCGACGTCGAGGCGCGGATGGACAAGATTGCCGACCTTTACGGCCGGTTCACCGGCCATGTCGGAAGCCCCGCCTCCAAGGCTGTTTCACCACGCCCGGAGAGCCCACCCAAGACCTGACCTGCCTGTTTTCACAACAAGGATGTTTCCTATGCGATATTCGACCAAGACTCAGCTTCTAACAGGATCGGCTATCGTAGCGGCCGGTCTTCTCTTTACAGCGCCTGCCCTGGCCCAAGACATCACCATTGCTCTTCCGGCAGGTGAACTTGGTGCCACGTCCTACAATCCGATCACCGCCAACAATCTGAACTCGGCAACGTCGCTCATCTATGACCGTCTGGTCGAGCAGGACGCCGATCAGTCCTTCCACCCGCATTTGGCAACGTCATGGGATGAGTCGGCTGACGGCATGACCTGGACCTTCATGCTGCATGAAGGCGTCACCTTCCATGATGGTAGCCCCTTCAATGCGCAGACCGTTGCCGACTGGATCCCCGATTTTGCTGACACCGAAAACGCGTTTCTGGTGGAAGCCATCGAGTCGGTTGAAGTCGTCGATGACCTAACAGTCCGCTTTGTGATGGCGCGGCCCGAACCCAACCTTCTCTACAATCTGGCAAGCTCATTCATGGGCATTCCAGGTCAAGCTGCCTACGACGAAATGGGCGAAGATTTCGGCGTCACCGGCGCCGTCGGCACTGGCCCGTTCCGTTTGGACAGTTTTCAGATCGGGCTGGAAACGGTGCTGGTGCGTAATGATGACTATCAGTGGGGCTCGGACCTGTCAGAGAACACCGGCCCGGCTCACCTTGCCCAGGTCACGTTCCGCGAAATTCCCGATCAATCCACCGCGTTTCTTGAGCTGCGCACCGGCGGCATCGACATCCTGCTCGGCGTGCCAACCGACTTCCTGCAAATCCTGGAAGCCGAAGCCAGCGTCGAAGTGATCCAGATGCCAGGCACCGGGATCAGCTACATGCCGATCAACGTCACGGCACCTCCCTTCGATGATATCCTCGTACGGGAGGCAACAACCCTTGCCATCGACCAACCGGCTATCGTCGCAGCGGTCTACAATGGCGTCGGCGCACCGGCGCACAACTTCCTGATCTCCTCGCTTCCCGAAGCCGAAGTCAACGACGATCTCAATGTCTATCCTGATCTGGATCGGGCAGCGGCGCTGCTTGACGAAGCCGGCTGGATGCTTGGCGATGATGGCGTGCGCGAAAAAGATGGCGAGCGCCTATCGGTGGATTTGTTCACCGCCAACAGCACCGAGTTCACGCGGCTCACCCAGGTCGTGCAAGCGCAGTTGGGCCAGATTGGCATGGAAGCGGAGATCACCGTCTTCGATGGCTCCACCATCCGCGATGAATATCGCCGCAACGCCCACCAATTGGCTGTGCGGGCCTATGACTGGAACAATTCAGACATTCTGGACTGGTTCTTCAGCGGCACGCGCCTTGGCTATCCCAACGTTTCCATGTGGGAAGACGCGGAAGGCCAGCGGCTCAACGATGTGGCGATGACGGAAAGCGCGACGTTCGATGAGCGGATCGCGAACTTCCGCGCCTATCATGAATATGTGCTCAGCCAGCACCTGTTCGTGCCGATCTACCAGCCAACGCAGAACATCGCGTTCAACGCGACGACCGTCAGCGTCCCAACGCCTGTCCGCGGCACCCGCTTCCGCTCGCAGACGGTGCAGGACATTCGCGTCGTCGAATAGTCCGGCATCACGCCAATCAGGCCTCCGGGGTTCACCCCCGGGGGCCTCACACCACTAAGCAAGAGGCCGGTGAATGCTGCTGCGATACACGTTTCAACGTCTGCTCATGCTCATTCCGGTGTCCATCGCGATCTCGATCGTGATCTTCATGATCGTGCATTTGCTGCCCGGCGATCCCATCGACAATCTGTTGCGCATTGGCTCCTCGGAGGAAGATCGCGCGGCTCTGGTGGCGCTCTACGGCCTGGATCGCAACCTGTTCGTCCAGTACTTCACCTGGATCGGAAACATGTTTCAGGGCGACTTCGGACAGGCCATCGTGCTGCGCCGCCCCGTCGCTGATCTTATCGGTCAGAACCTGCCCTATAGCCTTGTGCTTGGCGGCCTGGCTTTCGCTTTCTCCACCATTGTTGGCATGACGCTGGGCACGATCTCAGCGGTCGTTCGCAACCCCATCCTTGAACGCTTCGTGCGCGGCTTCATTCTTCTCGGCTCAACGGTGCCGGGGTTTTGGTTGGCGCTGCTGTTGATCCTGTTCTTCGCCGTCAATTTGCGCTGGTTCCCGGTTTCTGGCGCCGGCGGATGGCAAGCTCTGGTCCTGCCCGTTGTCACCATCGGTTTTGGCGGCGTTGCGTTGGTCGCCCGCATCACCCGCGTTGCCCTGATGGATGCGCGCCGCGAAGACTTTGTGATGCTGCTGCACGCCAAAGGTCTGTCGGCCAAAACCATCCTTTTCAGCCATCTAATGCCGCATGCCCTGCTCCCGGTCGTGACCATCTTGGCGCTGCGCATCGGCTGGATTTTGGGCGGTGCGGTCACGGTTGAATTCGTCTTTGGGCGCCCGGGCCTCGGTTCCCTGCTGATCCGCGCCCTTGGCCAGCGCGACTATCCGGTCGTCCAGGGCTGCCTGTTGATGCTCGCGCTTGCGGTCATGATCGGAACACTCATCGGCGATGTGGCGCAGGCCGCCATGGACCCCCGCGTACGAGAGGCAAAATCATGAACGAAACATCTGCGCCGCGCAGCGCTTTTGCGACGATGGCCATGCGCTCGTATGAAGCCTTTGCGCGCATGAGCATCGGTCGCGCGTTCTCGTCCTGGATCGGCAAGATCTCCGGCGGCTTTATCATTCTGCTGGTGCTGACGGCGGTCTTCGCGCCTTGGATCGCGCCCTTTGATTTCGCCGCACAGAACCTGATGAACGCCAACCAACCGCCAGCATGGCCCCATCTTCTTGGCACCGATGAATTTGGTCGCGATGTACTCAGCCGCGTTATCTATGGTGCGCGCACCTCACTGTCGGTGAGCGCCACCGCCATCGGTATCTCGATCACCGCCGGCATGATCTTGGGCGCAGCAGCAGGCTATTTTGGCGGCCTGTTTGAACGCGTGGTGATGACCGTGGTCGATCTCACCTGGTCGTTCCCAGACATTCTGATCGCGCTCATTTTCGTTGCCATCATCGGCCCCGGTCTGACCTCCACAACGTTCGCCATCGCCATCGCCTATTTGGCGCAGTTCACCCGGCTGACGCGGGCCCAGATCGTTCGACTGAAACGCGAGACCTTCATCGAGGCGACCATCAATCTGGGCGCCAAGCCGCGTCATGTTCTGCTGCGCCATCTCATGCCCAATGCCATCGCGCCAGTCATCGTCGTCGGCATGCTCGCGATTGGCGACGGCATCGTTTTAGAAGCGACCCTCGGCTTCTTCGGTCTTGGTGCCCAGCCACCCACGCCAAGTTGGGGCGGCATGATGTCGTCCGGCACCGCGCAGCTGTTCTTGAGCCCATGGGTGATCATCTTTCCCGGCGTGGTCGTGGCCGTCACCGTGATCGCGGTGAACTTGTTCGGCGATGAACTCATCCGCGCGCTTGATATTCGCGACCGGCTGAGAGGGGCCTGAGCATGTTGCAGGTGCGCGATCTCAGCGTCGCTTTCGGGCCGATACAGCCACTCTCAGGGGTGAGCTTTTCGATCGAACGCGGGGAGACGCTCGGGATCGTTGGCGAAAGTGGTTCGGGCAAGAGCCTGACGGCCATGTCGGTTATGGGCTTGTTGCCGCTGCAAGGCGGGCGGATCACCGCCGGCAGCATTGCCTTTGATGGCCAGGAGCTGACCGAGCTGCCGGAGAAAGCTTACCGCAAGCTGCGCGGCGGACGGATCGGGCTGATCACCCAAAACCCGATGACATCGCTGGACCCGCTGAAAAAGATCGGCCCGCAGGTCGATGCGGTTGCAATCCTGCACCTGGCGATGAGCCCGCAAAAGGCACGCGAGCGCACCGTTGATATCCTCGGCACGCTGCGCATTCCCGAACCGGCGCTGATCTGCGAGCGCTATCCGCATCAAATGTCGGGCGGCATGAAACAGCGCATCGTTATTGCAATGGCACTGGCGGCCGACCCTGACGTGCTGATCGCCGATGAGCCAACAACGGCGCTCGATGTCACAGTGCAGGCCCAAATCATCAGACTGCTTGATGATCTGGTCAAAGACCGCGATCTGGCACTGGTCCTGATCACCCACGATATGAGTGTGGTCGCCCAGACCTGCGACAAGGTGGTGGTGATGTATGCCGGTCGCGCCATCGAGCATGGTCCCGTGGAAGCCATCTTCGATGCGCCGCAGCACCCTTACACCCAGGCGCTGATTGGCTGCATTCCTCGTGGGCTGGACGAAAACACCAAACTGGAAGGCATTCCCGGAACCGTGCCAACGGTCCAGAATTATCCCGCCGGCTGCCCGTTCCATCCGCGCTGCAACCGCGCGCAGGACGTCTGCTCAACAACGCTGCCGGCCTTCGTCACCCATGATCAAAGCGCAGCAGCCTGCCACTTTGCGGGAGCCGCCTGATGGCCAATCTCCTGGAAGTGCGCGACCTCTCCAAACGCTTCACCAGCCCTGGCGGGCCTTTCAAAAAGGCGCGTTCGATGCACGCGGTCAACGGCGTGTCGTTCGATCTTCCCAAAGGGCGCGTCGTTGGCGTGGTGGGCGAAAGCGGCTGCGGCAAGTCGACCTTGGCGCGTCTGATCTTGCGGCTGATCGAGCCAAGCAGCGGGGCGGTCCTGTATGAAGGGACCGACCTGTTGGCCAAACCTGCCGCCGACATGCGTGCGCTGCGCGCCGATATGCAAATGGTGTTTCAGGACCCTTATTCGGCAATCGACCCGCGTTACACCGTCGCGCGGGCAGTGATCGAGCCGTTCGACGTGCAAGGACGCAAACCCGAAGCCTCGGTCGATGAGGAGGTCGCGACGTTGCTGGAGATGGTCGGGCTTAATCCCGGCCTTGCCAGTAGTTTCCCACACCAGATCTCCGGCGGCCAGAAGCAGCGGGTCGGGATCGCGCGGGCACTCGCGCTTCGCCCATCCCTTCTGGTGCTCGATGAACCGACCGCCTCGCTGGATGTGTCCGTGCAGGCCCAAATCATCGGCCTGCTTGAAAAGCTGCGCGATGAGCTCGGACTCACCTATCTGTTCATCAGCCACGATCTCAGCCTGGTGAAATATTTCTGCGACGAGATCCTGGTCATGTATCTCGGCCGCGTCGTGGAAGCCCTGCCCGATACCAATGCGCCAGCGCGTCATCCCTACACAAAGACGCTGATGGATTCGACCTTCGAGCCCGATCCGAAAAAGCGTCGTCTGATTGCGCCGCTAGAGGGCGAAGTGCCCAGCCCCTTCGATCTGCCGCCGGGCTGTGCTTTCGCCGACCGCTGTCCCCACGCCACCGATATCTGCCGGACGCAAACCCCTGCACTGGCCGCCAAGGGTGGCCACGCGGTCGCCTGCCACCATCCGATTTGAAGGAAACGGTCTTTGGGCTTCAAGGTTCTCAGCGCTGAAATCTCCCACGAAACCAACACCTTCAATATCCGACCGACGACACTGCAAAGCTTCCGCGACCACTATCTCCTCGATGGCGAGGCAGCCGTTGCATCGCGAGGTGCCAAGAACACCGTGCTTGCTGGCATGCTCGACGCCGCCAGGGATCATGGTTGGGATGTCACCCACACCATCAGCGCCGCAGCCGGTCCTGGCGGACGGGTCACGCGCGACGCTTTTGATACCCTGGTCACACCTTTAACCGACGCCGCCCAAGGCAATTGGGACGGTGTTTTCCTCATGTTGCACGGTGCGATGGTCACCGACTTTTGCGAGGATGGAGAGGGCGAAATCCTGCATCGCTTGCGTGCCCTTGTTGGGCCCGATTTGCCCATCGCCGTCACGCTGGACCCCCATGCGAACGTCACCGCAGCGATGTGCGCGCTGGCGCAAATCCTCGTGTCCTACACGACCTACCCGCATGTTGACCTTCGCTCTACCGGGCGACGCGCGGCAGAGCTTCTTCAGCGCACTATGCTCGGTGACGTTAAACCAGAAACGCTGCGCGCGCACCGACCCATGCTTGAAGAAGCCAATGGTGGGCGCACCGATATTGGGCCGATGATCGACCGTCATGCGCTGGCCCGTGCCTTTGAGATGCGCAAGGGCGTTTACGCCATCAGCATCAATGGCGCGTTTCCCTGTGCCGATATCGCCGAAGTCGGGCCGACAGTGCTCATCACCTGCGAAGGCGATCCTGTGGCGCATCAAGCGATCATCGAAGAGATCGCCGAAGACATCTGGGACAAGCGTCATGAGGCCTTGAACAGCTATCTCAGCGTTGAAGATACGGCTGCTATTGCGCGCGACTGGAATGGCGCCGCCGGTCCCTTGGTGATCGCCGACTATGCCGACAATCCAGGTTCTGGCGCCTATGGCGACGGTACATCATTGCTGGCCGCGCTCCTGGCCGCCGGTGTATCCGACGCATGTTATGGCCCGATGATCGACGCTGAGGCAGCAGAAATGCTCCAGGCCGTTCCCGTGGGGGAAACAACAATACTGTCGGTTGGTGGCAAAACGGCGCCCGAGTTCGGCGGCGGTCCGCTAGAACTCACTGGCACAGTGATGTGGTCGGGCGACGGGCGTGTGGTCGGCAATGGGCCAATGCTTGGCGGTCTGGAACGCAGTTTCGGCACAAGCACGGTGTTACGCGTTCAAGGCATCGATATCCTGATCGTCAGCATCGCGCACCAGATCTTGGACCTCGCCCAGTTCCAAACCTTCGGCATTGATCCAATCAAAGCGCGTGTTGTTGCGCTGAAATCGATGCAGCATTTCCGTGCCGCTTTCGCGCCCATCGCCGGGCGGATCATCGTCTGCGACAGTGGCGCTTTGTGCACCACCAACTATGCCGCCCTTCCTTATGAGAACGTACCGCGACCAACCTTCCCGCTCTAGCCGGGACCAGGGCGCACATTGCTCGAAACGGAACTGATTTAAGGTCGAGCGGTTTGCAGCCAGCACTGATGGCAGTCTGTTAACGCGCCATAGAATCAGATTGTCGCTATATCTTCCTTGGATAGTTTTCCCACTTTGTTGGGCAACGTAGAAAGCCGTTTCACACCGTCTCTCAATGCGCGTGATGACAATCGCCTTTGCGCAAACGGGTCAGTTGCCGATTACGGCGGCGTGCCGGGTTCCGATGTCTGCTTTGGAGACCATGCGCTGCAGCAGCACCACTGCTCATAAACGACCCCTAAGAGCCGAAAGAGCCGGTAAACTAAATGTCCGGTTTGCCGCCACGTGCTGCACTGTTGGTCTGCGGTCACACAGATGATCCCGGAAGCTAACAAGGGATCGTCTCCGCAGTTGGCAGCAGCGTGTCGTGGGTCTCGCGCATGATCGCGATCAGGCGAGTGTGCAGCTCCATCAGCATGTCGTCGCTGGCTGGTTGGTTGGCAAGATTTCTCGTTTCAAATGGATCGCTTGCCAGATCATACAGCTCCGGCTTGCGGCCCAGATGCCAGATGTACTTTTTGCGGCCATGCTCGATCATGCGCCATGGCTGTGTTCCCATCCATTCGCCAAGCGGGCGGTGGAGCGCAAAAAGCGCGCGATCGGACAAATCGACTGGCTCACCGGCCAGCACATCGCTCATATCGCGTCCCCGCCATTCTTCGCGTACCGGCAAGCTGCATAGCCCGGCAAGCGTCGGGGCGATGTCGATCAGGCTGAAGGGTGCATGGCTGCGCACATCCTTTGCCACTTTGCCGGGCAGGCGAAAGATCATCGGCACCCGGATCGATTCCTCATACGCCACCATCTTGTGCCAGAGCCCGTGGGCGCCAAGATTTTCCCCATGGTCGGAGAGGAAGAGGATGATCGTGTCATCCATCACGCCTTCGGCTTCTAGCGCTGTGAGCACGCGCCCCAACTGGTCGTCGATCAGCGATGTAAACCCCCAATAGACCGCATAGCTCTTCCGCCAGGCCTCAAAATCTTCGCCATGATCGAGAAAGAGCTTTCGATAGTAGCTGGTGCGGTTGACCTCCGGCTCCGCAGGCTGCGGCCCAAAGTTTTTCGGTTCCTCGACCTGTCCCGGATCATACATCGAGAAATAGGGTTCTGGGATCATGAAGGGCGGGTGCGGCCCGTTGAAGGAGCAGACCTGGAAAAACGGGCGGGAACGGTCGCGCGTGCGCAAATGATCTATGGCGATGTCGGCGATGTACGCGTCGTTGGTTGTTTCGGGTGGCATCTCCAGCGGCAACGCGAGCGGCGTTGACATGGACGGCGTGCGATGCGTTCGCACCCTTGGATCATTAAACGTCCAGCCGTCGACCAATCCCTGGTCGGCGCACCAGGCGGAGTAGTCGGCCGTTCTGTCGCCGGCATCGCGATCGGTGAAGCGGCCGATATTATCGTGGCCGAGATGCCATTTGCCGGCATAGCTGACTTCGTACCCGCCCTCGCGAAACGCATCGAGAAGCTGGCAGGCATCAAGTGAACTTGTGGCGTTGTCGAGCATGTCGTTTTCATGCGGATAAAGCCCGGTGAACACAGCCGCACGCGACGGAAGACAGAGCGGACAGGGGGTCATGGCGCGTTCAAAACTCATGCCTTCGCGTGCCAGCCGGTCCATGTTGGGGGTCTTGCAGGGCGTTTGCCCGCGATAGCCAAGCGTATCGGGACGCTGCTGATCGGACATGACGACCAGCACGTTGGGACGCTTATCGGCCATCGGGACCTTCCTCTATGAATTCAGGGATATGACGGCGGGCAGCGCCACGAATGCGGGACACCTCTTCGACGGTGGCGCCGCCATAGGGCCATAGAAGTCGTTGTGAGATGTCCGTCCAAACGCCGGCTGCGGCCATCGCCTTATCGCAAGCAAAGCCTGGAAGTCCGCGCGCGAGTAATGGCGCGATTGCCTCGGTGAGAAACAAGCCGATCCGAGCTTCGAGCGCTGCTGCATCCTCAGTTGACATCGCTTTCCAGGCGACCGCTGCGCGTGGCGAAAGGCAGGCCATGTTGGAATAGCTGCCATGAGCGCCTTGGGCTGTGCCGCTGGCATAATTGTGGCCGGGTATGAACACTGAAAGGCGCTCAAACACCGGCGCCATGGCTTGGTACCAGTCAGCATCTCCTCCGCCGCATTTCAGGCCGACCAGCGATGGGTGTGCCGTCGCTAAGGACAGCAAGTCGTCGGGTGACAGAACCGTTTTGGCGTGGGGCGGGTTGTAGAGAACCAGCGGGATGCCAGCGGCCACGTCCGCGGCCCGTTCCAAAAAACGATGGGCCGTCGGCAGGTCGATTGCAGTCCAGTCGGGCAAAGTGACCTGAATGGCGTCGGGCTTGAGTTTGGCCGCGATGGCAATACGCGCCAGGCTTCCTGGCGCAAGTGGGTGTGCCGCGCTGATTTGGAACGGAAGATCGTGGGCTCGCGCCGATGATGCCAAGCGCTCCGACATCTCCTGAAAATCGGCGTCGCTTTGCGAGTGAAACTCTGATGCCGTCCCGCCGGTGTAAACGCCATCGCACTTGGCGGCGGCGTAGGCAGCCACCTGACTATCAATCGCGCTGAGGTCCACTTGCCCGCTTGCATCGACACGACACAGAACCGTTGCCCAGACACCACGAAAGGCAGGTGAATCTGAGCTCGCTTGCATTGCCTAGTTTGCCTGTGGCGCGTCTTTACGCGTCAAAAGATGGGTGCGCATTGCCTCGGCGGCCGCCGGCGCGTTGCTGTCGCGCACGGCTTCAAAGATCGCTTCATGCTGAGCGATCACGCGCGCATGGATGCTTTCGATGCCAGGACCATGCTCGGGATTGTAAAGACCCCACTCGATAAGGGCGCCATGCAGAGCTTTGGCGACGGAGTTCTGCTGGGTCGCCATCACGCAATGGTGGAAGGCCTGGTCGGCATCGCGAAAGGCTTTGGCCTGTCCCTTGGCCGCGCGGCAGGCATCGAGAGCCTCTTGCAATGCTTCGATGTCGTCTTGGTCGTGGGTGCGTGCCGCTTCCATCGCTGCAAAGGTTTCAAGCATCACGCGCAAATCGTAAAACTCGGACCGGCGGGAGGAATCGGCGAGCATGGCCTGCACCATGTCGCCAATCGCTTCCATAGCCCCGCGTGGTGTTGGTTCAAGTACGATGGGGGCAACGCCGCGCTTCAGCCGAACAAAGCCTTTGCGTTCAAGCATCAGCAGCGCTTCTTTCACTGACGGGCGGCCGACATTGAACATTTCCATCAATGTGCGTTCGGAGGGGAGCTTGCTGCCGGGGGCATATTCCCCTTTGCGGATGGCATTGAGGATCGCCTCCTCAATTTGCTCGCTCAACCGCATGCGTCCCAGTGTCGTTTCCATCGTGCATCCTCATTCAGGCCAATGCTGCAGATTGTCTGCGAGCCTGTGATAGGCCTGAACGTGGGACAAGGTCCATTGCCGTATCGAGTATGGCGCGTTGCTGCGATGTAAGCGGTTGAAAAGGCGGGCGGCAGGGACCCATGGCGATGCCAGTTTGCTGAAGCACGTATTTCAGCGCCGGTAGAACGCCGACCTCAACCAGAGCGTCGATCAGTGCGTTCGATTGTGCCTGAAGCGAGCGCGCCTCGTTGAGATCGCCGCTTTTGAGGGCCTGGCTCAGCGCAAGAATACGGCTTGCCTGCAAATTGTAAGTCGAGCCGATGCCGCCATCTGCGCCGGTGGCGAGCCCTGACAACAGCGTTTCATCAAACCCGTGCAGAAGCGTCGCGTGGGGCTGGCGTCGGCGCAATTGTTCGAACGCGTAAAGATTGGTGCAGGTGTTTTTAACGCCGACGACCTGAGGGATATCCAGCAGTTTTGCGAGCTCGTCCACCGACCAACGCACGCCGGAAAGCGCTGGAAAATTGTAGATCAGAAAGGGCAGGTCGGTTTGGGTTGCGAGCCAACGATAATGTGCTTCGACCTCGGCAATTGAATACCGATAGTAGAAGGGCGGAACCGCCGAAATCGCATGGTAGCCTGCTTTTGCCGCCACTTTGGCAAGGCGGGCCGAAACCGCTGGGTTGGGATCGCCAACCTGTGCAATCATGACCCCCTTGCCGGCGCTTGCCTCGACCGACAGACGCAGAAGCTGTTCGCGTTCTTCAATCGACATCAGAAACGCTTCGCCGGTGCTGCCGCCGACATAAAGACCGGTCAGGCCATCGGCCAAATTGCGCTCCACCAAGTCGCCCAACGGCGTGGGGGCAAGTGCTGTCCCATCGCTGGTGAACGGCGTGGGCAGAGCAGCGAAAAAGCCAGTCAGGTTTGTCATCATGCTTCCCGTATTGAGGACGTGTCCAAAATCGCAGATGCCAATCAAAGTGGCATGCTATGTTGACAGTATGCTAGGATGATATCTAAGATACGTCAACAATAACGTCCAGTTTGCGCTTCAATGGGAGGAAGACATGACACTGAAAAAGACCGTAACGGCTTTGGCAGCTCTATCGTTTGGGTTGGCGGCGACGTCCGCGCTTGCACAGGAACTGCGGTTCTCAACCACCGGCAGCGGTTCGGACCCCGACGTTGTCGCAATGAACGTCTGGGAACAGTATATCGAGGCCAATTCCGACCTTGAGGTGGGGGTGTTCGACAGCGCGTCCCTCGTCGAACAGGGGCGCCAGGGTCAGGCGTTGGCGCGCGGAACCGTGGATGCCGCCTATATGTCGCCGGCTTGGTTCTCCGAAGCTGCTCCGCAATGGGAGATTTTCGCCACGCCCTATCTGCTGAGCGGCCCGGAGCATATTTGCGCCGTGCGGCAGAGCGACATCTGGGATCAAATGGTCTCAGACTTGCGTGAGTCGATGGATATCGTTGTGCTTGATGCAGCCTATCAGGGCACGCGCACGCTTAACCTTCGTGAGCAAATGGATGTGATGACACCGGATGATTTGGCTGGTCTTTCGCTTCGCGTTGTGCCGTCGCCGTCGAACATCTTGATGGGTGAAGGCATGGGCGCCGAACCAACGCCGGTTCCATTCTCTGAGCTATACCTGGCGCTCCAGACCGGCACGGTCGATGCGCAAGAGAACCCGCTTACCCTCATCTATTCGCGCCGGTTCTACGAGGTGACCGAACAGATCGTGACGACCAACCACAAGGCGCTCATTCAGTTCCCGACTTTCTCGGCGCGCTCATGGGCGAATTTGACCGAGGAGCAGCAGCAAGTTGTTGCCGACGGGGCGGCTGTTGCCATGGAATCCTACTCCAACAGCGTTGTCGAACAGGAAGCCTCGCTGCGCGAAGCGTTGGAGGCAGAGGGCATGGTGTTCACTGACCCAGACCGCGATGCGTTTCGCACCGCCGTTCAGCAGCGGTTCCTGGAAAGCGAGCTTGCTGAAGCGTGGGAAGAGGGCATGTTCGAGCGGATTGCCAATCTGGAGATTCCAGCGTCCTGCCAATAGGCTGAATTGAGACTGAACTTGACCGGCGCCGTCCTTGACGGCGTCGGTTTTCCCGCACCACGACCCTCGGCCCTGGTTTTGTACTCTTGGCCATTGCATTGAAAGACCTGCCTCGTGTCGCTGGATTCTGACGATCAAGAACCCAACAAGACCGGTCGCGTTCCGGCGGCGGGGTCTGAGGGAACCGGCCGATTGGCACGCGTCCATCGGGTTTTCGTGCGGGTTGCGACGGCTCTTTCGGCGGCGATGTTCGCTGCGCTTTTCCTGACATTTGTTGCGCAGATTTTTTGGCGTTACGTCCTGAACAATCCGCTGGTGTGGACCTTAGAGGTTGCCGGGCTGTTGTTCGTGACCGTCAGCCTGTTCACAGCCGCCACGCAGATGCCGTTTCGCGACCATGTCGCGCTCGATCTGCTGGTCGAAGCAGTGCCACGCCGTCTCGGCGGGCTTATTCGCGCCCTGTCGCTGATTGTCTTTGGGGTGGTCATGCTCCTGTCCGTGCCCGACACGGTGCGGGTGCTTGAATGGATGTATGGCGAGCGCACTTTTGCGTTGCGATTGAACCTTGGGCACCTGTTCGTGCTGATGATCGCGTTCGTGCTGATCTACGCTTTGCGCGCCTTCTGGGAAGCCTGGGGCCATTTGCGCGGCACCAATGAGCGCGACGCGCCATGATGCTCGATCCGCTGCAATGGGCTGCACTGTTCTTTGGCCTTCAGATCGTCCTTGGCTTGCCTGTTGGCATGGTGCTCATCTCCACGGTCGTGGTCTGGGCGCTTGCGTCAGGGGCGGACACCAGCGTGATGGCCGAACGGGTCATTTTTGCCTCGGTCGAAAACATCATCGTTATCGCCATCCCGCTGTTCATCTTCACCGCCAAGGTGATGGACCATGGTGGCATTTCCAAACGGCTGCTGGACTTCTGCCTGGCTCTGGTGGGCCACCGACCGGGTGGTTTGGCGCAGGTGAACATCGTCTCCTCGATCATCTTTTCCGGCATGAGCGGCGATGCCACATCCGATGCGTCGGGCATCGGCCAGGTTCTGATCAAGATGATGCGCGAAGAAGGGCGTTATCCGCCAGCCTACGCCGCTGCGGTGACGGTTGCCTCATCGTCGATTGGGCCGATCATCCCGCCGTCCATCCCGATGCTCGTCTATGCCTTTTTTGCAGAGGTCTCGATCAGCGCTTTGTTTTTGGCTGGCATCATTCCAGGGCTCATCATGGGGCTGGCGATGATGGTGCTGGTGGCTGTGCAATCCCGTCGCCGTGGCTTTCCGGTTGAGCCGCGCTTGACCGGCGCTGCCATGCTCGCAGCAACGCTGGCCGCTATTGGCCCGTTGCTCATGCCAGTCATTCTTCTGGGCGGCATTTATTCCGGCGTTTTCACGCCCACCGAGGCTGCGGCGGCCGCTGGCTCCTATGCTGTTCTGTTATCGGTCTTTCTCTATCGCCAATCCTCCTGGAGTTCCCTTTACAGCGCCTTGGTGGAGAGTGCGCGCCAATCCGGGATGGTTTTCCTGCTGATCGGGGGCGGTTTTGCGCTGAACTATGTGTTCACCGTCGAGCGGGTGACCGACCAGATCACCGACTTTATCCTGGCGCTTGAGATCACCCAGTTGCAGCTTTTGTTCGTTGTCCACGGCGCGTTCATTGTGATGGGCATGTTTTTGACCAAGGCGCCGATGATGTACGTGGTCGTGCCGGCCTTGCTGCCCGGCTTGGCGGCGGCAGGCATCGATCTGGTCCATTTCGGCGTGCTGATCGTGCTCAATATGATGATTTCGATGATCACACCGCCCATGGGACTGATGGTCTTCATCGTTGGCGGGTTGGCGAAGATCCCGATCGGGCCGATTTTTCGCGAAAGCGTACCGTTCATGATCACGCTCTATGTCGTCATGATCCTGATTACGGTGTTCCCGCAATTTGTGCTCTGGCTTCCGGGGATGGCGGGGTAGGTAAGATGACGATCCGCAACGTTCTGTTGATTGGCGTGGACCAGATGCGCAGCGATGTGGCCGGTCCGGGAAAAACCGTCCCGACCGTGACGCCTGCGCTTGACCGGCTCTACGCCCAAAGCGCGAACTTCACGCGCGCCTATGCGTCCTGCCCGCTATGTTCGCCGGCCCGCGCCTCGATGTTCACCGGCGATTACGCCTTCCGCCACGGGATGGGCACCAACTGCGACATGTACCATAGCCTGGCGAGCGAACTGCCTGATCCGTCACGCTTGCTGCACCGCGTCTTCCAAGATGCTGGGTACCGAACGGGGTTCGTCGGCAAATGGCATGTCGGCACAACCAAGGGTCCGGCGAGCTTTGGCTTTGAGGGGATGGACCTGGCTGGCTACGGCAATGTCGCCATGTCGCCGGAGTTCTTATCCTATCTGGACAAAAAAGGGCTTTCCTATTCGGTTGAACCGACGGTTTTTCTCAATCCCGATCGACAAACCATGCTGGCCGGCAACTGGAACGGGCCGGCGGCGTCGACTCCATCCTACTATTTGACGGAACGCACCATTGATTTGCTGTCTGGCTATGCCGACGCAGACACGCCGTTTTTTGCCACCGTTCAATATTGGGACCCCCATCAACCCCATCTGGTGGCGGATGAGTTTCGCGGCGTCACAGATCGAGCCGCCATTTCGGCTTGGCCGAATTTCGCCGATGATCTCAGCGGCAAGCCGAGGCGGGTTGCTCGCGAGCGGGATGACTTCTATCGATTGCACCCTCGGTCTGAAGACGAGCTGATCGCCTATATCGGGCACTATTGCGATCATTTGGCGATGTTGGATGCGCAGATCGGTCGGCTGCTGACATGGCTCGATCAGTCTGGCCTCGCTGACGAGACGTTGGTCGTGTTCACGTCCGACCATGGCGATATGACCGGCGCCCATGGCGGCCTGATTGACAAAGGATTGCTCTTCGAAGAGGCGATCAAGATCCCGCTCCTGTTTCGCCATCCAAGCTTAACGCCAGGTCCGCGGGATCAACTGGCGATGAACATGGACATCTTGCCGACGGCATTGGATTTGCTCGGGCTAGATGTGCCACCCAGACATGGGGAGAGCCTTGCGCCTTACATCAACGATCAAAACGCGTCCGGACGTCACCGAATGTTGGTCGAATATCACGGGTTGCGCTTCCTCTATTCGCAGCGTGCATTGCTTTTTGAGGATGGCTGGAAGTTCATTTTCACGCCCGGCGATGATGACGAGCTCTATGACCTCAAGAGCGATCCGGGAGAGATGAACAATCTGGCTGGCCATGAAGATTGGGCGCAGGTTCTCGAAGGATGCCGTCAAGGCATGATCGCAGAAACAGCGCAGCTTGATGATCCGCTGCGAGACTGTGTGGCCAAGTTCAACGGACGTTGGAACACGGGGTCTGGCCAGTTTGATGCAACACAACTCTAAGAATTCTGACGTCGTAGTAAGTGTCGATGGGACTAAGTTATCCGACGAAAGCGAGGCGCCTACTGCACAAATCGCGTTGTCAATCCTTCATTTTTTCGATCTGGCAACAAACGAGCGTTTATAGGTTGGGCTCAGTCGTCTAAAGGACCGCCCTGCTTAGTCGGCGGACAGCTTTGTCGGCATTTGATTCAGTCCACAATGCCGTTGACTATGTCCGCAATGCCGTCGCAAATGGTCGAGTTTCGGATTACAGCTCGATGCTTTCCGCCAATTCCAACGCATTCTCCACCCCGTCGCCAAGATAGCGAACTGTGCTGTCGATCTTGGTGTGGCCGAGCAGTAGCTGCACCGCGTGGAGATTGCCTGTCTTCCGGTAAATCAGCGTTGCCTTGGTGCGGCGCATTGAGTGCGTTCCATAGGCTGAATACCGCAGGCTGATTGATTAAACCCAATCATCCACCAATCGAGCATAGTGCTGCGTTGAAAGATGCCGGTTGCGATCCTTTCGGCTTGGGAACAGCCAGTCATATTTCTCAAGCCGTTTGAACTCACACCAATCCTAGATCGCATCGCGGTATTGATCCATGATTTCGAACTGAACAGGATTGCCAGTCTTCTTCTGAATGATCTTTGTTCGGCTGTTGGATATCGCCGCCGGTACGCACGTCAGAAACCTGCAAGCTAAGCAGGTCGCAGCCGCGCAGCTTGCTGTCGAACGATAGATTGAAGAGCGCCAGATTGCGTTTCTTGTTGGCGATCTGAAGTCTGACCCGAATGGCCCAAACCTCACGTGGTTTGAGCGGCAGTTTTTGCCCAACGAGTTTGCCCTTGTTCCAAAGACAATGTGGGGCAGCGTATTGCAATATGACAGCCAAGGCTGATCATTCTTTCCAATGAAGATCAGCATTGAAGCATGAGCTGGCCTAAACGGCGGCTTTGCCGCCAAGACCCGGTGCTGGCCCTATGTCGACTCCGAGCCTATTCCGTTGAAAAAGTCGGCAAACTGACTACCGCGCTGGAATTGGCTGAGCTTTGCCTCTTTCACGCAGGGCTTCTGGGTTGTGGTGTCGGGATGAGCTTTGTCGGTTTTCTGAGGTTCTGAGCGGTGGCTGCGAGGTGGAATCGTCTCTGGCGCCACATGGTCCTCGAAGTCTCAAGCGACCCAGTCCAAGAATGCGTTTGAGGTAAGCGAACAGCATCTCGAACTTTTTGCGCAGCTTTCGCGAGATTGCATACTGCGTGGTCTTGGTGATGGACCGAGCAACATAGCGAGAGGGTTCATGGGCCGAACGTGTGACCTTGCATTGTGGTTCCTTTGGGCAGCATTGGGTCTTGAGGGCACACGCATCGCAGTCGGCCGCGGGATCGGTAGCGCAGAACACCATCCTTGTTCGGCTTGGCCTGCCTTGGTGTGGTGAAGGCCCGGCGGGACTGCTTGAGCTCTTTGCCGTCCGGACAGAAGTAAGCATCGCGCTCAGGGCTGTGGGTAAAGTCGGAACGCTCGTAAGTGCCGTCTTTGCGTGCGGACTTATCCACGACCAGGATGTGAGGAGCGATGCCGCGCTCTTGCACCAGCCAGTCAAGCAAGCGGCCTGTACCATAGGCGGTGTCGGCGATTAGGCGCTCGGGCTTCAGTTGGAAAGTGTTGGCCACACGATCCACCATTGTGCGAACTGAGCCAACCTCGGCTTGCCGGATTGACCGGGTCGCTTCGACATCTAGGATCACACCATTGTCGGTGTCGATCAGATAGTTCGCTGAGTAGGCAAAGAAGGCAGGTCCACCGCGCGCTCCAGTTCATTGTGAGGGCGGGTCGGAATGTGAGGTAAACTTCGGCTTCACCGGACTGGCCGCTCCAAAGGCGGCATCATCCAATGTCTCAAGATACTCCCTAACCGCGCGCGGTGCATCGCACGCATCTATCGTCTCAGGAGCCCACTCTTGCTGGGGTGTTGAGTTCTGTCGGTCCGCGTCTGCCTGGATCAGGCTAGCATCCGCGGCAAAGTGCTGTCCGCTTGCATGTCCCTCTTCAAGACAACGCGCAACGACTGTCCCGAACAGGTGCCGCAACACATCGCTGTCGCGGAACCGTCCATCGCGGTTCTTGGAGAAGGTAGAATGATCCGGCACGGCATTCGACAGGTCCTGTCGACAGAACCAACGATAGGCAAGGTTCAGATGAACCTCCTCGCACAGCCGTCGCTCAGACCGAATGCCCATGACATAGCCGACAAGCAGCATCTGGATCATCAACTCAGGATCGATCGACGGCCTGCCAGTCGAGCTGTAGAAAGGCGCAAGGTGTCTGCGGATACCCACAGGTCGACGAACTGATCAATTCCTCGCAGCAAGTGATCTTCCGGAACATGATCTTCAAGCGAGAACTCGTAGAACAACGCGCCCTGCGCTTCTCATCTCAGTCCCATCATCGCGATCAGCCTCCGCAATCAATACCAAAAGTGAATCAGCGATCAGCCCCAGAAACAAGCTCAGTTTTTCAACGAAATAGGCTCGATGTTGCCGTCCAGGACTCTGCCGGACGTGGCGGCAAAGCGGGCACCGCCTTAAACAGACACATCATATGGGTAGAATTTCGTGGAAGCGCTAGGCCTACAAATCCTCAACCAACGCCTCTTGGCAAATAGATGCCAATCCTGAGAAAGTGTTTCGCTACAGAATTCCTTAACCATGCTGATAATGGCAATGCTGCGATGCACAAGGATTTACGTCGCCTTCATTGCTAAACGCTAGCCTCGCTCTTTGAAGAGCTCATAGCGGTTGGATGGTGGGATATCGATGGGTTGGGCAAGTGCAGTATTTGCAGGATTTGCATTACTATTTGGTGTGGATGTCGCAGTCGCCGCCGGGTCAGGTGACAGCCTTGCGGCGCTGGTTCAGGCCAACAGTGACGCTCTGAGCGCAACCAAAACCAACCTCGACATGGTCTGGGTCTTAGTGGCGGCTGCGTTGGTTCTGCTGATGCAGGCAGGCTTCATCCTGCTTGAGGCGGGCATGGTCCGTTCCAAAAATTCGATCAATGTCGCGCAAAAAAATATGCTCGACTTCACCTTCACGGTCGTTCTCTTTGCGGGCGTCGGTTTTATGGTCGCTTTTGGTTCCTCCCAGGGTTTCTGGGTCGGAGCGGACACCAATCTTCTGTTCCTTTCTAACGTGGATGCCTGGGGCCTTGCCTTCTTCACTTTCCAGGTGATGTTCTGCGGCACAGCGGCAACGATCGTGTCCGGTGCTGTTGCCGAACGGATGCCGCTTGCCGCGTATGTTCTCGGCTCCATCGTCATTGCAGCACTCATATACCCGGTGTTCGTCCACTGGGCTTGGGGCACGGCGCTGGTTGAAAACGACACAGCGTTTCTTGCCAATATGGGCTTTGTTGATTTTGCTGGCTCGACCGTTGTGCACGGTACAGGTGCTTGGGTGGCGCTTGCGGCGTGCCTGCTTATCGGTGCGCGCAAGGGGCGGTTTGATACCAATGGCCTGCCTCGCCGCATCCAAGGCCACAGCCCTGTCCTTGCAACCAGTGGCGCTGTGCTTTTGTTCGTGGGCTGGATTGGGTTTAATGGCGGCTCAACGCTCGAAGCATCCTCAGATATTGCCAGCATTATCGCCAATACGGTGCTCGCCGCTGCAATGGGTACGGCAGCAGGGCACGCGATGGGATGGTGGCAGGATCGCGTCTTACTGCCGGAAAAGTCGATTACAGGGCTCTTGGGGGGTCTGGTTTCGATCACCGCAGGCGCCTCTGTTCTCACCGCACCCACAGCCATGTTGATTGGTGCTGTTGGGGGATCGGTGGCGGTTTGGAGCGTTTCTTTCCTCGAACGCCGCTTACGGGTTGATGATGCTGTGGGGGCAATCGGTGTTCATGGCTTTGCCGGTGTTGTCGGCACAATAGGCCTCGCGTTTCTGGCGCCCATGTCATTGCTGCCGCTGGACAATCGCATTGATCAAATTCTAGTTCAGCTGTTCGGAGTTACTGTGAACTTCCTCTGGGCCTTTGGACTAGGTCTCATCACGTTTTGGCTGATCTCAAAACTTGTGCGCGTGCGCGTCAGCGCAGATCGCGAAGAGATTGGGCTGAACGAGGCTGAACATGGAACGCGTATTGGCATTGGCCACGTCGAGGATGCGTTTGATCGCCTCGTTGAAGGACAGGCTGATCTGTCTTTGCGCCTGGACATCAGTGAAGGTGATGAGGCTGAGCGCTTGGGCCGTCTTTTCAACGCACTGATGGACACGATCGAAAGCGAAGAAACAGCCAAGAGCGACACAGTCGAGCGCGAGCGCGCGGCGGAGGAAGCTGAACGGCTGTCTGCGCTTGCCAACGCTACTTTTGAGGCTATCGCCATCTCTGTTGCCGGTAAAATCGTTGACGGCAATGCCGCACTCGAGCAGCTCACTGGGTTGTCTCTTGAGGCTTTGGAAAAGCGAAGCTTGGACAGCCTTGTCGTGGAAGGTGATGTGGAAGCCTTCCATAACCACTTCGAAGCCTCTTCAGGTGAGCCCTATGAGGTAGGGTTTGTGGGCGCGCGAGAAGACTTGATCCCAGTTGAAATCCGCTCCCGTGAAATTGTGTACAAGGGCCAGATAACGCGCGTTGCCGCTATTGTGGACCTGCGCGAACGCAAGATTGCAGAGGAAAAAATACGGCATCTGGCGCAACATGATCCGCTTTCCGGCCTTCCCAATCGGGCCGTGTTCTCCCACAATCTCGACGCAGTGCTTGAGGCAAAGCGTGCCTCGCAAAGCCATTGCGCCGTGATGCTGCTGGATCTCGATCACTTCAAAGACATTAATGATCTGCATGGCCACGCTGCCGGCGATCTTGTCATTCGCGAGACCGGCAAGCGCCTGAAAGCTATAACAGGCGACATGGGTGTCGTTGGGCGATTGGGCGGTGATGAGTTCGCGATCGTCCTTTCGAGGGCGCACTTTATCAATCAGGTCACAGATTTCGCGCACCGGGTCACGCTCGAACTTGCAAAACCCATCCCGGGTTCAAACGGTTTGTCGCTGCACACAGCTGCCAGCATCGGAATTGTCTACGAGCCCTCTGGCGATCAGGACTCTGGCCAGATCCTTTCCCGCGCCGATGCGGCCCTGTACCGAGCAAAAGAGCAGGGTCGAAACACCTATTGCCTATACGAGCCCGGCATGGACGAAGAAGACCGCCGGAGGCGCACAATAGACGCCGAACTGACCGTTGCCTTGCTGGAGAACCAGTTTGAACTCTACTTCCAGCCCCGCTTGGGGACCGCTGAGTGTGTGATCGACAGCTACGAGGCACTCATCCGCTGGAACCATCCTGAAAAAGGGTTAATTGGCCCTGGCGAGTTCATTCCCATCGCCGAGCAATCGGGGAAAATCATACCTCTGGGCGCTTGGGCCATGCGCGAAGCTTGTCGCATAGCCAAAGAGCAACTCGGTACCGCGCGCGTCAGCGTGAATGTGAGTACACTTCAGTTCCGCGAAAAGAGCTTCGTCAAAGATGTGGCCAAGGTGCTGGCTGATACCGCCTTCCCCGCAGAGCGCTTGGAGCTTGAGGTCACAGAAAGCCTGCTCATTGATGACGATGAACGTGCTTTGGCCGCTCTTCGCGCCATCAAAAAACTAGGTTGTCGAGTGGCACTGGATGACTTTGGTACCGGGTATTCATCGTTAAGCTACCTCAGCCGGTTCCCGTTTGACTGCTTAAAAATCGACAGGTCTTTTGTGCAGCAGATGCACACAACATCGAATGCGAAGTCCATCGTTGATACAATTATCCGACTTGGGCGGGCCACAGGGATGAATATCGTCGCAGAAGGTGTGGAGACTGTCTCTGAGCTCGAAGACCTCGCCGAGCTCGGATGCGATGAGATTCAAGGCTATCTCGTCGGACGCCCGCAACCAATAAGCGACTTGCAAACCGAGGTTCCTGGTGTAGTCCTAAATGCGCTGAGCTCCCATGGTTTGGTGGACGAGCGCCTGACACAGCTGCGTAAGATGTCAGCTAGTATAGCTGCACCAGCCAAAAAACGCGCTTAGCCGGGCAAATCAAGGCTACCGTATTTTTACAACGACGTTCATGCTTGATGTGGTCGCTGGTCATTTCGGGATTGCAGCAAGGCGGGCATGAGGTATTTGCCGTTTCCGGCCCATGGTCGACCTTCGCTGACTACCTTCGCGACGTCCGCTTGTGGCGGCAATGCCGACATAACCAAATGACGGCAATGCAAAAAACCGGACATCGCCAAACGGCTGTTTGGTTGACTATTTGGTCATTTAGCCAACGCCTGTTCAATCTGCGGCACCAACTGCAAACTAAGCTAAGAACGGATGCTGCAGAAATACGTGAATTCTGCTCAGCCGATCAACTCGTTGGCTGCGATCACAACCAGAACGGTCCCTGCTAAGGCGGTGAGCACCCGCTGAACCTTCAGGAGTTTTGTCTTGGCCAGAAAAGCCTGACGACCCGCCACTGCGAGTAATGCGACCACTCCTAAGGTCAGTGTCACGCCAATCAGCATCATACCTGCAAAAGCCAACCCTGCTTCGGGAACGCCACGGGCCACGGCCAATGTCATGACGAACAGCGTGAGTGGGCAGGGAATGAGCCCGGCGGCCAAACCTGCAAACCACCCCTGATGTGTGTGTACTTCCACGCTTACCGCTTTTGTCCTGATGGCTTGAACGATCAGCCATAGGCCAATCAGTCCGATCAGACCACGGCTGATATCGTCGAGTTGTGGTGTATCGCCCGCACCGCCCAGCGTGCGAACGACCAGCGGCAAGGCGAAGAGCGCAATGATGACCGCCATGGCCACGTGTGTCGCGGCCAACGCAAGAGCAACCAGAAATCCGCGTGTAAAGCCTGTCGGCGTCCCCGCCAGGTAAGTCGCAAGAACCATCTTGCTGTGCCCCGGTGTCAAGGCATGGACGGCGCCAAACACAATGCCGAGGGGAAGCATGGCCAGCATCGGGCCCCATGCGCGATCGGCTGCGAACGCATTGATACGCGCGCCGACCTGCTCATGGATGACGCCTTGCAGGTCTATGAGAGCCTGAAGCATGTCAGGGTTCTCGCGGCCAACTTTTGTGCAGTCGGTCGATGGTCACTTGATGAGCGTGGCTTGCCTGCCCGGTCTGCACGCCTTCGCGCCAGTGCGGATGATCGGCGGGCAAATCGTCGTGATGATGATCGATTGCCTTGGTCTCCGACTTTGGCCAACACAGGAAAGCTGCGAGGATACCCACAGCACAAAGGGCAGAAAGCGTCAGGAAGGCTGTTGCCATATCAGCAGCGACACTGAGACTACCGGCCAGTGGATAAGATATCAGCCACATGGCATGCGACAGCGTGAACTGGGCGGCAAAGACGGCTGGACGGTCTTCAGGATGCGCCGAGCGTTTCAGTAGCCGACCGATCGGTGTCTGGGCCGTCGCATAGCCAAGCCCAATCACAAACCACAGGCTCAGGAGCAGCCAATAGTCAAACAGTACGATGCCGCCTAGCAAGCCGAGCAGCATGACTAAAGCCCCAGACACCATAACGATGCGATCCTCAAACCGATCAAGCAGGCGCGGCAGGGCCAAAGCGGCCAGCATCGATCCAAAGCCAAACGCGGCAAGAGCAAACGCAGTTGCCTGGTCATCCAGCCCGAAACTCTCTTGGACCAGTATAACGGTGTTGACGATTACCATCGCACCGGCGGAGGCCACAGCGAGGTTGATACCCATCACGCCCCGGAGTCTTGGTGTAGCAAGATAGAGACGCAAACCGGCAAGCGCGCGGCGATGGAAGGGCTCGTCACTGTCGAGAGTGGTTTGCGGTAACCGGGTTGAGAGGACCAGAATTGCTGCAACAACAAATCCAATTGCGGTGCCGACGAACAGATCGGAAAACGCCAGAACCGTCAGGAGCGCTGCTGCCAACATGGGGCTGAGCAGATTTTCCAGATCGTAGGCAAGCCGCGAAAGCGACAGAGCCTGCGTGTAGTCTCGCTCATCTATGAGAATATCTGGAATGGTCGCCTGAAACGTCGGCGTGTAGGCCGCTGAAGCCGACTGAAGCAGAAAGATCAGGACGTAGATTTGCCAGATACTTGTTACAAACGGCAGACCCAGAACAATGAGCGCACGCACCGCATTGAGCGCGACAAGCAAGCCCCTTCGCGGCAACCGTTCGGCCAGCGCAGCGGCAAACGGCGCGATCCCGACATAAGCCAGCATCTTGATAGCCAGCGCCGTGCCAAGCACTTGGCCCGCATTCGGCCCGGCCAGGTCGTAAGCCAGCAGTGCAAGAGCAACCGTTGTAAGCCCCGTTCCTGCCAGCGAGACGATTTGTGCTGCAAACAGGTTCCGGTAAGTAACATTTGCCAAAATGCGGAGCATGGCGAACACTATAGATAACGGGCGATCTTCTTGATCTCGCCCAATTCGTTTCGCTTGGCGGCGCTTAAGGGCCCAACGGCAGCATCGATACAATGATCGAGATGGTCCTCGACCAGCGTGGTCTTGGCATTGGCAATCGCGCTTTCGACAGCCTGAAGCTGTTGGGCGATGGCAAGGCACGGCTCACCGCCCTCAATCATTTCAACCACCTTGGCCAAATGCCCATGAGCGCGCTTCAAGCGGTTGATGACCGCCGGATGACTCGCGTGCCTGTGGCCGTTTGAATCGTCAGTTTTTTTCATCTTGATCCTAACCTCCCCCATAGGATATTATACGAAGAAATACAGATTCGCCACCCTGGAGTGGTCAAAAGGACGTAAGCGCTTGAACCGGATACTGATAACCACAGCGGCACTGACACTCATTGCGTTCTTTGGGCTGAATTCCGAGGCTTTTGCGCATGCTGTGGCCGAGGGTGACAAGGGCTACATCCAAGAAATCACTGGTGTACATATCCTGCCGTTTATCTATCTGGGCGCGAAGCACATGATAACGGGCTACGATCATATCTTATTCCTGCTCGGGGTGATCTTCTTCCTGTACAGGTCCAAAGATATCGGCATCTATGTCAGCCTATTCGCCATCGGCCACTCGGTCACGATGCTGGCCGGTGTCTATTTCAACATTGGCATTAACGGCTTTCTGATCGATGCGATCATCGGCTTATCGATTGTCTACAAGGCGCTCGATAATATCGGTGCCTATCAGCGATTGTTCGGTTTTCAGCCGAACACAAAAATGGCGACCCTGATCTTTGGCTTTTGCCACGGCTTTGGCTTGTCGAGCAAAATCATTGAGTACGAGATTTCGCCGGACGGGCTTTTGCCCAACCTGTTGGCTTTCAACGTCGGTGTCGAGATTGGCCAGCTTTTGGCCCTGTTCGGCGTGCTGATCGCGATCAGCTTTTGGCGCAAGACCGACAGCTTTTGGAAACATGCCTATACGGCCAACGTGGCCATGATGGTCGCTGGTTTCGTGCTCATGGGCTACCAACTCACCGGCTATTTTGTTTCGGCGTAAGGAGGCCGTGAATTCATGTACAACGCTGACCTTCCCACCCGCGCCGAACTGCCAAGCAATGCCCGACTGTTGCGCTCGACCCTTGTGGCTGCAATCACCGCTACCGTGTTGCTGGTGTTTGTCGTCCTTCCATCCGAGTACGCCGTTGACCCAACCGGCTTAGGCCGTGTGATGGGTCTCACGCAGATGGGCGAGATCAAGATGCAGCTGGCGGATGAGGCCGAAGCCGATCGGCAAGCCGTGAATGCGCCAGTGGTTGTTGCTCCGGCGAGTGATGAACGCTTCGACGCCCTCGAACGCCAGCTGGCTGAAATCCGCCTGCTGCTAGCCATGCGTCCACAGGCGGAAGCACAGCCCATTGCCGAGGAACAAGCCGCCGCGCTACCGCAGCCCGCCGCGCCTGAACCCGTGCAACCTTCTGGTTGGCAGGATGAAGTCTCCATTTCGCTGCAGCCCGGCGAAGGTGTGGAATACAAGCTGGTCATGTCTGAGGGCGCGATTGCAGAATTTGAATGGACGGCCAATGGCAGCGTGCTCAATTTCGACACCCATGGTGACGGCAATGGCAACTCGGTATCTTACGAAAGAGGCCGCGCCGTTCCTGGCCAGACAGGTGCGCTTGAAGCGGCCTTCACCGGCAATCATGGCTGGTTTTGGCGCAACCGCACTGATGAGCCAGTGACGCTTACATTACGCACTCGAGGGAACTATGTGGAATTGATCCGAACCGCTTAGGCTTGTTCATCAGCAAGCAGTTCCAACAGGATTGGGCATGAATTGGCGCTGTCGCTGCATTGCTCGGTAAGCCGCGACAATGCGGTTTCAATCTTTTGGAGTTGCGTGATTTTTGCCTGCACCGCCATACGTTGGCCTTCTGCGATTTGCTTGGCTTCAGCGCAGGTCGTCATGGAACCGTCTGTCAGGCCAAGAAGAGACTGAGCGTCCGTCAATGGAAACCCCAAGTCACGGCATCGCTTGATGAAGCGCAGCCGCCCGATGTCTTGCCCGGAATAATTGCGGTGCCCTGCCGCGGTTCGGGGAGGCTTCGGGACAACTCCTGACCGCTCATAGTAGCGGATTGTCTCGATAGAAACGCCACTTTGAGCTGCCGCGTGGCAGATACCTGCCATTGGAGAAAAAACCTCTTGAACCTGTAGTGACTACAGGTGGCAGAGTGCATCAAACACACAATCTTGGAAAGGCTTCGGCTTGCCGGACAGACTTTTATCCATTGGCCTCATCGGAACAGGGATTGCAGCCATCTGCTGCTTTACACCAGTGCTCGTGTGGCTTCTCTCTGCCATTGGCTTATCTGCCCTTATTGGCGTCTTGGACTTCGTCCTTCTTCCTGCATTGGCCATCTTCATCTTCATAACAGGATACGCGCTATGGCGACGTCGAACGCAGTAGAGCTGCAATCAACACTCACCTGCCCCAACTGCGGGCACGCCAAGAGGGAAACGATGCCCACAAATGCTTGCCAGTTCTTCTATGAATGCGAGCAGTGCGGCACGATGCTCAAGCCACTTCAAGGCGATTGCTGCGTGTATTGCTCTTATGGGACGGTGCCGTGCCCACCCATCCAGCAAGACAAATCCTGCTGCGATTGACGACTGCTTAGGGCTCGCTGCCGTCCAGAACTCGGCCGAACGTGGCGGCAAAGCTGCCGTCACAGATTTTGGTGATTTCGACCCTTAGCTGCCGTTCTTCGCCGATTGCATAGAGGTCAGATTTGGCTGGTGGGCGGCCACTTTGAACTTTTGGCTGCATGTTGATGCTACGGGCGGACAACCGGGTTGGGTGGTTCCAAATGATCGACCGTCATGACAACGAAATCGTTGTTGGATCGACGATCTGGTGTGGACGGCAAGTCTGACACAACGAGTGTAAGGCCAGCATGCATGCGTGCACTGAAATGTGCAGCAGCCACCCTCGAAAGCTGGATGCGATTTAGCACCGCCGCTTGTGGCACTAAGGGATGCTCTGGATCTGGATGGTGGGTCACGCCCGTCCACGTGAATTGCCCACCTGCACTTTGCTGCAAGACCAGGACATGCTCGCCAAGCGGACCCTCATCAAGCAGGGTAAACTCGTCCTCCAGCACGTGTTGGTCATCTTCCAGAACGGTCAAACGGCGATCGGCGGAGGTCACAAGCGCCGTGGTGATGGGGTAAGGTTGGTCATCAGTGCCTAGCTCCGCTTGCCAGTCAGCAGGGTGAGAGCGTTCGTCCAGACCATTGACGGCGGTTTGGAGCTCGTTTTCCTCAAACGCAGCAAGAACTAGGCCCGGGTGAATAAGCTCCCAAGGATCGCTTCTGCTGCCGGCCACGATCACAGGAGTGCCAATGTGGGTTACCTCAAAAAGCAACCTTGAGAACTCAAGCGGCAAGCGAATGCAGCCGTGAGATGCAGGATAGCCCGGCAGGTTTCCCGCGTGCATAGCGATCCCGCTCCATGTGAGCCGGTTCATGTTCGGCATGGGCGCATTGTTGTAGGTCGAAGATCGGTGGTCGGCGTCCTTTTGCAGGATCGTAAAGACCCCTGTGGGCGTGGCGTGCCCTGAACGGCCCGTTGAACATGTGGAGACGCCTATGCGCACACCATTGCGATAGACGTGCACACGCTGCTCGGGAATAGACGCAATGACAGACACTGCACCGGAGGCAGAGCGTTCGGGGTGCCAAGCAAAGTCGCCTGGAGCCATGTTTGTGATGTCGGTGATCTCTTCTGAGGCCCTCAAGACCATAGGCGCAGCCAAAGTGAAGGCGCCGGACAGCAAAACGCTACGCCTTGAAATCATGGTCAAATTTATCCTCTGCATTGGCACCTCACCAATCTTATCAGGTTAGGCAATCTCTTTGCTTTTTGACAAGTCCAAACCACGCCCGCTTGCCCATCAATGAGGTGACGACATGTATTGCTATGCCCAGCAAGAACCGGCGCGTGAAGTGAGGTGTCAAATGAAGGTCCGGCCATCGTTCAAAGCGTCGAGCGGTCGCTTTGGTGGTTTAGCGACTCAGTCCAAGGCTGCCTGCTAATGCTCTGTCAGTGGATCATCCGCATCTTCGCATTGCTGTACCTATGCGCGTTAGCTTTGCTCATCATTGGGACCTTCGGCCTCTTCGGTCAGGAGCAGGACCCCCTGGCAGGCATCTTCCTGATCCCGTTTGGCTTGCCCTGGGTGCTTGGACTGGACGCTCTTCCAGAACCACTGCTTCCCTGGGTCGCAGTGCTTGCACCTGCCCTTAACATCGCTCTTCTGTCGCTGATGTGCCGATGGTTCTCTCAAAAAAAGGGCCAACCGAAACAGTAGCAGGCCGCATTTCCGAGAAACTTGCCTACACGCTTCTGTTTGGCATCGGGATCGCGCTCACTTGGACGGCCAACATTTTTGAGATCATCAGCTACGCCTCACGAGCGTTCGCACCGTACTATGCCATCCAAGCCAGCCTTGCTGCCGTGCGAGCGTGGCGCAGTGGATACACCCTAAGAACTGCCGCGTTTGCGACGGTCGCCCTAATGAGCGCTGCTGTGGTGCTTTTCGGAACGCCAGTTGAGTGACCAGTTGGCGCATACACTTTCGGCGGAACATCAGGACATTCCCACTGGATTTCTCCCGCTAGAAAACTACCCTTTGACAGGCCCACCTGTTTGCAATCCTAGGAACCCCCACCATGCTTCGCGACCAGCTGCTGGCGATTTTTCTGGTTTTCCTGGGTGGGGAGACCAGTGAACCGGTCTTCCCTACCTTGCTGAACGGCGGGCCTGACCCGCGTTTTCCGGTCACGCTCTCGCCGTGCACAAGGCCGGTGGCGCCGCGCGAAATTGATGGGCAGACGGTTGTCTGCGGCAAGGTTTCGGTGCCCGAAGATCACGCTGACCCTGAAGGCGAGCGGCTTGATCTGGCGTTCATTGTCTATCGTGCGCACTCCTTGGCACCAGTTGATGATCCGGTTGTCTATCTTCACGGTGGCCCTGGTGGCGGAACGGTCAGCTCAGTTGATTCCGTCAGTCTTTTCTTCGACCATTTGCGTGGACGCCGGGATGTGATCGCGTTTGATCAGCGCGGGGTGGACGCCAGCGGACCGGACATGGATTGTTTCGATACGTTGGCTGAAAATGTTGGTGAGGTTGCAAGCGCCCTGAACGGTGCTGAAGCGCCCGAGCTGGAAACCACCTTAGTATCGCAGTGCATCAGCGAGCTTGAGGGGCGCGGCTTCGATCTGCCGCTCTTCAACACCACGCAGAACGCGCTTGATGTGCGCTCGGTCATGTCAGGGCTGGGCTATGCGGACTACAACATCTACGGCGTTTCCTACGGCACGAAATTGGCGTTGGAGGTTATGCGCTCAGCGCCGCAAGGCGTTCGTTCGGTTGTGCTCGATAGTGTAGCGCCACCGCAGATCCCACTTTACGACACCCTCTACGTGCCGCACGCACAGTCTATTGTGAACACTTTTGCCCCCTGCGAGGCTCATCCGCGGTGCGCGGAAGCCTATCCAGATATCACGCAGCGCTTTTGGGATCTGGCAGAGACGATGCAGGATACGCCAGTTGATGTGGATGGTATCGACGTTGATGGCAACACGCTGTTTTCCATCTTCACTGCGGGCCGCAACAATTGGGCCGACCCTACCACGCGCGGTTTTACGACCTACGCTCCGGCGCTTGTGGCGCAACTGGAACAAGGCGACCTGACCATGATCCGCCAAATGCTGCAGGAGGAGATACCTCCGCAGCCATCGGCACAAAACGCATTAGCGGCAGCATCCGGCCTGACACCAGATGAACAGGCGCTTGCACAGGCTTTCGTCAACGCACTGGGGCAGATTGAGCTTGGTTCCCAAAGCGCGGCGCAAATGCTGTCACAATTGGAGGAAGACATCGCCGAAGAAGCCGCCCCGGCGACCTTTGGAGAGTATTTTGATGATGAGCTGGAGCGCGCACTTGCGGCCTTGCCTGAGCGCTCTGACCGTGTGGCTTTTGCGCGGGATTACCTGAATCTTCGTTTTGTTACCCCCAGCGCCGGACGCCTGACCGACCTTGTTCGGACCCACTTCAATGAGGCAACCGCCACGCGCCTTGCCAGCATTATAGCCTTGCTGGACCAGGATGATGTCGCTCGCGTTTTTGACCTGATCGCCGTCGACAACGCGACGCTGGCCAATGTAGCTGAAGGTGAATTCGAGCTGTTGCTCTATGCCTGCCAGGAAGACTTCATTGACGGCTTCAATTCGGCTGAGGGCTTTGTTGCCACAACGCAAAGCCTTGGGATGGGGCCGAAGCTGGCTGAAGCACTGGCGGACCCGGTGCCAAGCCTGTTCGAGGACTGCAGTCTCTTCGAGCAAGTGCCGCGGGAAAACTGGCTAGAGCCGGTGGCATCTGATCTGCCGGTGCTCGTCTTTTCTGGAGAGATCGACACCCAAACCGCATCCAGCTGGGGACCGTTGGTGGCACAAACGCTGACCAACAGTCAGGCCATTGTGTTTCCGGAGGCCGGCCATGGAGCGTTGCTATTTAGCCAGTGCGCCCGCGACATTGGCGAAGCGTTCCTGGAGGCGCCAGGCCGCACCGTCGCCACCTCCTGTGTTGATAACCTGCGCTTGCCCTATCTGATGCCGGACGGCAGTTTTCTGGATGTCCGATAGAGACGATCACGCGATTTATAGCATCGCTCACGCCCCCAATCGAAGGAGGTTCCAATTGCACAAATTCTACCTGCTTGCGCCACTTCTCGTGCTCGCCACCTTGCCAGCCCAGATCGCGCCTGCCCAAGCGTTCGACCAACAGACAACGCAAGCCCTCAACGCGTGCCACGACTATCTGTGGGATGTGCCAGACTTCGCCGACCTGCCAAACGCTGCAATCTCAGTGTACCCCGGGCTTTTTGATGGCGATACCATCACGGTGTTTTGGAACGTTTTCTGGAACGAACCCACGGTGCGCGCTGCTGGAAACTGCACAATCATCGACGGCGCGTTTGAGGGTTTTGAGGACTACACATCCAATGACTGAGACCAACCCGGCCAGCTTGCGTGGCTGCACAAAAGCAGTCGTGACTTGGACACAGTCCAGCAGAACTAAGTGCTCATGAGAGTGTGGATCATTGCTCTTTGCGCGGTCGCACTCGTTGGGCTCGCCTCCGTTTATTGGCTTGTCTCGCACGCGGGTTTATCGATCGAGCAATTCACAAACGCCGAAGACCCCAACGAACGTCCGGCCATGCAAAGCGATGTGGCTGCAATCGGAGATCGTCTGTTAACGGTTGGTCTGCATCCCACCGGGGCCCTGAGCGACCTTGGTGTGGATGATCATTTGGAGCGTCTGGCTGCAGGTGAAGTCGATGCAGCCACGCTGCTGGCCTATGCCGATGCCATAGAAACGCTGAGCGTGCGCAGCACGGCACGTGGGCAACCACTCCCACCGACCTTGTGGGACGTGACCACCCCAGCGCTTCTTGAGGCCGGTTGGACTGTCTATTCCTTGACCGAGGCCTTGGCATCAGAGGCCGGTACCATTCACGTTGATCTGTTGTCAGACGCCTATGGCGCGTTTCTTGGTACGCGGCCTGACGCACTGGAGGGTGCTCTCGCGATTCTTCCCCTCGCGCGCACTTACGTTGAGGCCCTGCCTGAAGAGGCGCGCGCCGAACACGCGGCCCATGCCCAAACGGACGGCGAGGCAACGCTTCTCATCTGGCAGGCGCTGCTGTCAGGCACAACGCGCCACAACCCACTCACCCATCGGCCCCTCTACAGCCATGGTTTTGTGGGGCATTTTAGCGTGCCGCACATTCATGAATACGCCACCGCGCAGGCGCTCACGCCCAGTCAGGTCTGGGGTGTTGAAGGCTTCAATGCCAGGTTTGTTGGGCCGCCATCCAACGCCAACCAGGTGGAGCATATGGGCATCAGTGCGTTGCTGCAGGGTGTCGCCGGTGTTCCTGGTGCGGTGCTCAACGCTATTGAAGCCTTGGAAGTTTCAGTGGACCATGAGGACCCTGCCGCCGCATCAGCGGACCGTGCGCTTAATGGGGTCGTCCGCGATGTTTTGCTGCCAAGGTTGGAAGACGATCCGCAGGATTTAGTTGCTGCTCTTCGCGCAGAACTGCGCTGAAGTTTCAGGCCCCAGGCCTGCCTCAGACTCGCCCAAGCGCCGTTATCGCAGCTCACTGCGCCAAGGCACCTGCGGTTCGCAAAGCTTCAATGACGTTCCCCGTCGCAAAAGACGCATCGTTGGTCGATGATGTACCGAACGCGACCAATGAGAAATCTGGCCCCGCAACGACATCGGACGCATAGCCAAGCGTTTGGCCTCCGTGCCCCCAGATATCCTCACCCTTCAGCCCCAACCCGACCCCGTACGCGAGGTAAAGAGAATGATTGGGCTCTACCGTTTCTTGCATAAGAAGAAGCGTTTCGGCAGACTGGAACAGATCGCCGCCGACCAGCGCCTCGATGAAGACGTGCATGTCGTCGATCGTCGAGATGACCCCGCCCGCAGACCATCCTTGCGACATATTCCAGCCCGTCATTTCGTTTTCGTTTCCAACAAGAAACGCGCTGGGAAGTCCGAAAGCAGGTCTTGGAATACCGTTCCAGAGGTAGCTCTGATCCATGCCAAGCGGGTCAAAAATGCGGGTCTCAAAGGACTTGTCAATTGGCCGGCCATCAAGCTTTTCAATGATCATCCCCAAGAGCGCGTAGCCGGTATTGGAATAGCTCCAGGCCCCTTCAGCACCCGGCAGGAAGTTCGGTTCGCCGTGATCAACGACAAAATCAATCATGTCCTGCGGGTCAACGTGCCGGACAAGCGCCTCAGGATCAGAAATGCCACCCTCCATCAGGCCCGGCGTCCCATCGGGCGCAGTGTCGGTGTAGCTGAACACCCCGGACGTGTGCTGGGCAAGCTGTCGGATTGTCATGGCCCCGCCGTTTGGCAGCCTTGCGGCGATCTCCGGTAGGTGCCGCGACAAAGGATCGTCAAGGCTCAACCGCCCCTCTTCGAGAAGCTGAAGCAGAACAACCGCAGTCATCATTTTGGTGTTGCTTCCGATCTGGAAGGGCGATGCGCAATCCATGGGGGTGCCGACCTGCGGATCAGCAAAGCCTGCAGCCGCGATGTAATGCCAGCCATCCGCGCGCACCGATAAAACAGCCCCCTGCGCTGCTCCATGCTCTGACTCAAGGAATAGCGACAACACGCCATCCAGCGCCTCTTCAACGGCGGCGGGGGCGTCTGAAGTGGCCGAGCACACACCTGTCTGGACCGGTTGAGCATTGGCAAGAGGCGTGAACGCTGAAACGATCAGCGATACACCAAACAAAGCCAGCGCTTTTGAGAAAATTTGAAACTTGCGCATGTGCGAAGACCTTTGTTTTACTCGAAGGAATTCTAGCGCAATGACGCATCGAGTCTATTCTTGATTGCGCTGCTAAAAGCTGCATCCGGCGGGAGCGTTCTGGTCCACCCAAAGCGTCAATCGGGCCGCGAGTTCGTCCTGGGTGTGGTACCATTCGCCCTGTTACGGCGGCAATCCAGCCATAACAAAATGACGGCAAAGCGGGGCGGGTTCAAAGCGACCACTTCCGCTCCGCGCTTTAGATCGCGCAAAGTGCAACCCTTTCTGATTGCTTTTACCCCCTCAGCCACGCGCTTCTGCGGGCGCGGTTTTGGCCGAGGCCACAGGGAAGGTAAACATCTGCTTCTTGCCGACTGCAACAGTCCTCTTGGTTCTGTTTGCATGAACTGGGTGGGCTGTGGGTGGTCGTGATTGATGAGGCAGTTTTGGTGCTCTGTTACGCAGTCTATCTGGGCGTACTGATCTCGTAGATCGGTCCTGGTGCCCAGACCTCAATTCAGTGTAGCCCTCGGCTTCGCTTCATCTAGACAGTGCGCAATCACCTCGGCGTTCGCCCTACGATAGTTGGTAAACGTCTTAGCGCTTAAGATGACATAAAACGTCTCCATATCCACCAGGACAAAGCCTTCCTCCAACAAGGCACGCGTTAGCTGCTTGATGTCGTCCTCATAGAGACGACGGCGCCCAGCCATCTCGGCAACTAGTTTGCTGGGAATACGATAGCGACCGTTTTGTTTACCGCCAAAGCTCTCACCGTACAGCTCGCACAGGCTCTTTGCGACGCGTTCCATTTTGAATCCCTTTGCTTTAATAGATCATATTTTATCTATAGACAAATTTTTATCTTCATTCTAGGGGATTTCAAAGGAGGAAGACCTTTTGATGTCCGAAGCTGCCGAACTCGTACCACCACCGCCTGATCTGTCGTCATCTATTGCTGAAGCGATTACGAAGAGCGATGCGGCCTGGCTTGAAGAAGCCCTTCAGCCGCTTGCGCTGTCAGACGCTCTACGCGAGGTCTCGCTTCTTGCGCCGTCTGAGCGCGCGATTGTTTTGTCGCTGCTTTCACCCCAACTCGCTGGCGTCATTATTGAGGAAGCTCCGCGCAATCTCGGCGGAGAACTGCTCGCCTCTCTCGACCCCGACCGTGCTGTCGAAGTCCTGGACACACTGGAATCGGATATCGAGGCCGATCTGGTCGGCGCAATGAGTGTCGAAACAGCAGAAACAATCCTGGCGCAGATGGACAGACGCGCCGCCGCGCAAGTGCGCCTTATGGCATCTTATGCCGATGACACAGCTGGCAGCCTCATGATGACGGAAGTCTTCCGTTTTTCACGTTCGCATCCGGTTGGCTCAGTGCTGAAGAGCATGATCGATGATGAGCATGAAGCCGAGCGCTATCGTGGCCAGCACCCCTATGTGATCAATAACAATGGAAAGCTTGCAGGTGTCTTGTCCCTACGCGGCCTACTGACGGCAAAGAGGTCGGAAAAGGTCTCCTCGATCATGGCAGAGCCCATGGCTGTTCACGTGACAGCGACGCTTTCCGAACTGGAAGATGTCTTCGACAAACAACCCTTCCTTGGCATCCCCGTTGTTGATGAGAAATGCATGTTGCTGGGTGCAGTCTCGAGATCATCGGTCAGCGCGGCACTGCTTGAACGCGCTGAATCGGAAAACTTAAAACGTCAGGGTGTGGTGGTTGATGAGCTGCGTTCGATGCCAACGCTACTGCGCTCGCGCAGGCGCCTAGCCTGGCTGACGGCGAACATCGTTCTCAATATCATCGCCGCCTCAGTGATTTCAGCCTACGAGGAAGTGCTCCTTGCCGTGATTGCCTTAGCTGTTTTCTTGCCGATTGTATCTGACATGTCAGGTTGCTCCGGCAACCAAGCGGTTGGTGTCACATTGCGAGAGCTATCGCTTGGTTTGGTTCGCCCCATCGACGCATTTCGTGTCTGGCTGAAAGAGATCAGCGTGGGCGTGATCAACGGGATCACGCTCGGTGTTTTTATCGGTATTGTTGCCTGGGTGTGGAAGCGGAATCCTGCGCTGGGGCTGGTTATCGGTCTTGCACTTGCTCTGAACACGATGCTCGCCGATTTCCATCGGCGGAGTTGTGCCCTTGTTGTTGAAACGGTTCAACCAAGACCCTGCTGCGGCAAGCGGCCCTTTGTTGACGACCATCACTGATATGGCCGGTTTCTTTTTCGTTCTCGGCCTCGCATCCCTGATGATGCCTTGGCTCGTCTAAACCTGATTGTTGGACACATGAAACTTAAGCTGAAGAAACTGAAGTCTGCGCCAAGTGTCATTGGCTGGGTGGAGCATGTTGATCTGCCCGAACTCGGCCTGCGCCACATGAAGGCCAAAATCGACACCGGTGCGCGGACGTCCGCGCTTCACACCACTCAAATGGAAGTCTTTGAGCATGAGGGAAAGCAGCGAGTGCGGTTTCACGTTCAGATGAAGGACACCGATCCCGAGCGTTGGTTCGAGGCTGATGTGCATGACATTCGAAGCATCAAGAACACTGGCGGCGTGCCAGAGGAGCGGATTGTGATCCGCACCCGTATCAAGCTCGCCGGAGGTTCCTGGCCAATAGACGTCTCATTGAGCGACCGCACAAACATGCGTTTGCCGATGATTGTTGGTCGAAGCGCTCTTAAGGGGCGCAACATCGCGGTTCATACACGCCGCACCAAGCTCGCTGAGAGGTAGGGCAACAAGCCCACACGGGCGGAAAGAGAACATTATGAAGATCGCCATGCTTGCCCGAAATGCGGGCCTTTATTCACACAAGCGCCTGAAAGAAGCGGCCGAAGAACGGGGCCATACGCTCGACATTATCAACACGCTGCGCTGCTACATGAATATCGCCTCGCGGCGGCCATCGGTCTACTACAATGGCGAAAAGCTGACTGGTTACGATGCCGTCATTCCGCGCATTGGCGCCTCGATCACCTTTTACGGCATGGCGGTCCTGCGCCAGTTCGAGATGATGGGCGTGTATCCACTGAATGAGAGCGTTGCCATTGGCCGGTCGCGCGACAAGCTACGCTCTATGCAACTGCTTGCCCGCGATGGCATCGGACTACCCGTGACGACCTTCGCGCACGATCCTAAACAGACCGAAGAAGTTCTGGCGTTGGCTGGTGGGGCGCCGCTGGTGGTCAAGCTGCTGGAAGGCACGCAAGGCCTGGGCGTCGTGCTTGCGGATACGGACCGCTCGGCAAAATCAGTGATCGAAGCTTTCCGCGCCACCAACACCAACATCCTTGTCCAGGAATTCATCAAGGAAGCGGGCGGCACCGACATCCGCGCCATTGTTGTCGGTGGCAAGGTCATCGCAGCCATGAAGCGCACCGGCGCCGAAGGTGACTTCCGGTCTAACCTCCACCGCGGAGGCTCGGCTCAAGTGATCAAACTATCGCCTGAGGAGCGCTCAACAGCCGTTCGCTCCGCCAAGGCCATGGGCTTGAACGTTTGCGGCGTTGATATGCTGCGCGCCAATCACGGTCCGGTCGTCATGGAGGTGAATTCGTCCCCTGGCCTTGAAGGCGTGGAAAAGGCGACTGGCCTCGATATCGCAGGAAAGATAATCGAATACATGGAAAAGAATGCGCAACCCAACAAGACCAAGACCAAGGGCAAGGGCTAGTGGCCAAGCGCGCCGGGTTCAAACTTAATGGCACGGTCATAGCGCCGGGTGCGCGGCAGACTGTCGATTTGCCGGTGAGTGTGCTATCTGACCACACGCCGGTGTCCATGTCGGTGCATGTGATCCATGGCCGCCTTGATGGACCAACCGTTTTTGTTAGCGCCGGCGTCCACGGAGACGAGGTCATTGGCGTTGAAATCGTTCGCCGCCTGCTGCGTAGCAAGAACATCAACTCGCTACGTGGGACACTGATTGCCGTTCCCATTGTTAATGCTTTCGGTTTTATCAACCACTCACGTTATCTTCCTGACCGACGGGACTTGAACCGCTCCTTTCCCGGCAGTGCAACGGGCCCGCTTGCCTCGCGGCTTGCGCATCTGTTTCTCGAAGAGATCGTCGAGCGGTGCGACCTTGGCATTGATCTGCACTCGGCTGCCATCCACCGCAAGAACCTGCCGCAAATTCGCATTTCACCGGGAAATGAACGCCTTTCGGAGCTGGCGCAGGTGTTTGGGGCGCCAGTAATCATGGAGTCCGATCTGAGGGATGGCTCGTTGCGCGCCGCCGCGCGCGACAAGGGCAAAGACGTCCTTCTGTTCGAGGCTGGCGAAGGCCTGCGCTTTGATGAAATGTTCATTCGGGCTGGAGTCGCAGGTATCCTGCGCGTGCTGCGCCATCTTAAGATGGTGCCCGCCAAAGGTATCGCAAAGCCTAAGGCTACGCCGCAATATTGTACGTCCAGCAAGTGGCTCCGGGCACCGGCAGGCGGTTTGCTGCGCACCTTCAAGGCCAATGGCGATGTTGTGAATATCGATGACGTGATGGGCGTTGTCTCAGACCCATTCGGCGACAAGGAGTTGGAGATCCTTGCGCCATTCAGGGGTATCGTTGTCGGGCGTGCTGTGCTTCCGATCGTCAATGAGGGTGATGCAGTCTTCCACCTCGCACGCGTTAGGTCGGCAGCCGTCGCCGAAGAGACAGTCATGGACCTCAATGATCAGCTGACCGAAGACCCGTTGTTTGATGAAGACGAGATCATCTAGGCTCGCGAGAGCCTAGAGTCTAAGGTCCAATAAGGGCTGCATAGCCGACCTTCGGTACATGGCTGATCGTGGCGGCAAAGCAGACTTGCCGGCGTGGGAAGGATAGCCGTGATGGTAAGCAGGTAAGACTTATGTCGGGTTTCCGGCATCTAAGCCCACCTCACGCTCTGACGAACCACGCAGCTCTTCAACAATCTCGGCTTCGCTTTTGCCAGCGGGCGCTTTCTTGAGAACGATGTCGGCTTGCCGGGCGCCGTCCTCCTCAAAGCCGTATAGGATCGAGTGGGCGCGCATTAGCTTGGGGCCAGACACTAGGCTCGAGCGGCTAGTGCCATCAATGTAGAGTGAGGTCTTGGAAAAGTGCTCGCTGTCGGAGCGCGCATCGGTGCGGGCAAACATGATCTCATCCACGCCCTGGTGGGCAAAGATCTGGCTGATGCCGCGGAAGCGCGAGTCAATCGCGCCATTTCCATCAAATCCGTAGCCAGTGATGGAGATGGACGCTAAGTCCTGCGACACGCGCCAAATGCCGACATGCCGCTTGCCATCAACGTCATAGGCATAGGTCCAAAGGCCTTTCAGAAAACGGCCGCGATGATAAAGCGCCAAAAGCGCGTTGGAACTGGTGATCACCCAATAGACCAGGACGATGAGGATGCGGAACAGGCCAACGCTCGTCAGGAAGGTGATGAACCAGCGCATCTGGGTGGGAAGGTCGCTGAAGCCGGCCAGTACCGTATCGATGGCGATGACGTAGGAAATGGTGGCCAGGAGGATGGCCATGTTAATCTTTTCCAGGGCGTTCATGGCTCGGCTCCTGTCCTTCGACACTGCGCAGTGCGGCGGTCCTTTGGGCGGAAAAGCGGCGGGACATGTTTCCATGCCCCGCTGTCGCGTCGGTGATTGGGTTTACTGGTGCTGGCCTTGGGTCAGCCAAAGCAGGCCGAACATTAAAAGCGTGGAGGCAAGGGCAGCAGCGCCAGAGCGCACCGAGTTCCAGAAGGTCCAGCGCGGTACATAGGTTTCCAGCCAGTAGGTGCGCGTGACCTCTGAGGCGAGTTCCATGTTCGCCAGCGCCTGGTTCATCGGCACGTTGAAGCCGACGGTGACGCCGAAACAGCCCAACAGATAGACCAGCGCGCCGAGCGTAATCATCGTGCCTGCCGGGCTATCAAGGTTCACCCAGGCATAGCCGGCGATGAGCAGCGACAGGGCAGCCATACCGAGGAAGAGCGCCATGAACACCCAGCGGAAGACTTCGCGGTTGATGACTTGCATGGCCTCCACGCCGCCGACACCGCCGGTGAGGGCAAGCGAGCGCATGATGAAGTCGGAGAAGGCGAGGAAGACGCCCGCGACAAGGGCGTAGGCGAGAATGGACAGTTGCAGAAACAACGAGAAGGCGATCGACATGAGAGTGGTCCTTTTTGGGTTTTGAGAGAGGGGGTCGCGGGAGGCCGATTCCTCCCGGACCTTTCTGTGATGGTTGGTGTGCGAGGGGAGACGCGGGCCGTTAGGCTGCGACTGTCCAGGCGCCGGACTGGGCAGCCTTGCGAGCATACTCAGCAAAGCTGCGTGGCTGACGGCCGAGGGCGCGTTGAACGCCATTGGCCAGATGCGCGTTGCGGCCATCCAGCGTCTCACGGGCAATCGCCGTGAAAACATCGGCAACAAAGCTGCCACCGGACTGCGCGACGTTGGCGTGGAAATCCTCAAACGAGATGGGCAAGTGCTGGATGGGGCGGCCAAGCTCAGCGGACAGAATGGCGGCCATATCGGCAAAGGTCAGAAGCTCGGGCCCCGTAACCTCATAGACCTCGCCAAGGTGGCGGTCGTCGGTCAGCGCGGCCACCACGACATCAGCGATGTCGTCGGTGTCGATGATTGGCTCGACCATGTCGCCACCCGGCATGGGCAAGATGCCGCCCAGGATCGGGTCACGCAGGTAGCCTTCGGAAAAGTTCTGCGCGAACCAGGCGGCACGCACGACCGTGAAGGGAACACCGGAGGCTTTGATAACGTCCTCGCCACGGCCGGCATGATATTCGCCACGACCTGACAGAAGGACGATCTTTTTGAGGCCCACTTCCTTGGCGGTCTGTGTCAGTGCTTCCAGCTTTTCAACCGCGCCAGGGAAGGCCAGGTCCGGGAAGTAGGTGACGTAAGCCGATGCCACGCCTTCGAGGGCAGGCGCCCAGGTTTCAGGGGTTTCCCAGTCGAAGGGAATGTCCGCGCTGCGCGAGCCGCGACGGACGGGCAGGCCAAGCGCTTCGAGCTGAGAGGCAACGCGCGATCCGGTTTTGCCGTTGGCGCCGATGACGAGGATGGGTTGGGTATCTGTGATTTGGGTGATCATGGAAATTCTCCTTGGTTTGTAAGACATCCAAGGGAGTAGCCAGCCTGGCGGCCCACGGTATTGACCAGATCTGCCAGCGTTTTGACCGTTGTTGCCAACCTGATTGGCCGTATGATGCCGCGCGGTCGCCAGACGAAAAAAGGCGGCGCCGGAGGAACCGGCACCGCCTTTTGTTAGGGATTGGATAGTGGCTTGGGTGTTGGCCGCTCAGGCTGCTTCGAACAGTGCGAAATCCATGGCGGCCGCAGAGGACCGCATGTCCTTCAGGGCCTGATATTCGGGCGAGCGATACCAGGTGCGGGCGGCATCAACGCTTGGGAAGCGAACCATTGCCACGCCTGGAACGGACCACTCGCCTAGAAGGGTCTCTGTGTGGTTGGCGTGCATGATGAACTCGCCGCCATAGGTGTCGAGCGTGGGGCCAGCAGCGGCGGCGTAGGCTTCCATCTTGTCAGCATCCCGGATGGTGATGTTGGCGATGAGATAAACGGTCATTTTTGGGTCTCCTGATTGAGCTGTACGTTTCGATTGCGAGACCAAACTTGCATCGCGGCGGCTTGTTGGCTTGACCGTGCTCGCCAGGCTTTTGACCGTTGATGCCAAACGGCGCCGGCGACCGGCTAAAGGCCGGCGCTGGCCTTGCGATAGTTCGCAGGCGTGTGGCCGACCCAGCGCTTGAAGGCGCGGGTGAAAGAGCTTTGCTCGGAGAACCCTGTCAGGAAGGCGATATCGGCCAATGAGTACTGCTCATCTCGCAACAGGCCCTCGGCCAGCTCCCGGCGGGTTTCCTCGGCCAGCATCTGAAACGACAAGCCGTGATCGGCCAGGCGGCGGTGAAACGATCGCGCGCTGAACCCCAGCCCTCGCGCAATGTCCTCCATCTTTGGCGGACCTTCGCTCAGCGCCTTGGCGATGGCCTCTTTGGTTTTGTCACCGAGCGAGGGCGCATCGCGCAGGTCCTTTAATTCGCCTTCAAGATGAGGCAGCAGGAACTGCGTGATGCCCTCGTCGCCCAGCTTGTTGGGCTGATCCAGCGCCTCGTTGGAAATGAGCAAAGCATCATGCTCGCACGCAAAATGCACCGGGCAGCCGAAATAGGCCTCATGGTGCTGAAGCGTGGCTGGCGCCGGGTGCTTGAAATAGACTGCATCAGGCTGAAACGGCACAGGCGATACCTGGCGGCTAATCGAGACCGCGCTGGCCATATCGGCCTCGACCGACAAGCGCATGCCCAGCCGCCGTTCACCGGCGCGATGTTCGATCCAAAGGATGCCGCCGTCCCGTGGCTCGATTTCGTAGGCAACGATGCTGGTCCAGATACGGGCAAACCGCTCCACTCGCATGTAGGACCCCCGAAGGGTCGGTGCCGCCTTCCAGGCAAGACCAAGGGCGCCATACTCATCGCAGCTCATGGAATCGCCGACCCGCAGCGGCAGATCTGTGATGTTGATCTCCTGGCCCATCCTCTCAAGCAGGTCGTAATAAGCCTCGTCGCTTATCATCTGCTTGGGATCCCATTCGCCGTCCGGGTCAATGCCGACCGACTTTAGGTAGGCTGCCCCATTGATTCCGGGTTCCGCACCGGCGACCATTTTGCGAACGAAAAGAGATGTTACCGAACCCATCAGACCTGCTTACCATCAGCCCACCTGGCGTAGAGCCTAGATCACGCTACTTACCGAGTGCAATCACCTTGCCTTGGTGCTGCATCGTTCCTCGCTCAAATGGCTTGGTGAACGCAACGTTTGAGACGGCCGAGATTGGCGGCAAACCGGCCATAGGAATGGCCGAAATGCGGACAGAATGACCTTTTTTAAATGGGGCGCGCCTGCTCAGCCAGAAAGTCAATCAATCGCCGGGTGAGTTTCTTCCGAGGCCCGGAGTCCGGCCAGACCGCATAAACCCCAAACCTTGGCAGCGACCATTTGCGCGACACCTCGACCAGCGCGCCTGTTTTCAGGTCATCTTCGATCTCGTCGAGGGGCAAGATCATGATCCCCAGTCCCTGAAGCACCGCTGCCCGTCCAGCCGTAACGGTGTCCACTTCCAACCGGATGTTCTGCAGCGTTAGCGTGACATCATGATCCCTCTCTCTAATGGTCATGGTATCGGGCAGCATCGCCAGCGAGATGAAGTCACTTTCGGCCAAATCGTTGAGTTCGGTGATCTTTGGGCGGTTGTTCAGATACACGGGCGCCGTCACGATCTTTCGATCGAATGTGCCGATGCGTCGGTTCTTCAGAGTACTGTCACCCAACCGGCCCAACCGAATGGCCAAATCATAGCCTTCCCGCACCAAGTCCACTGGCTTGTCGCTGCTGTGCAGTGAGATCGCCACCATTGGGTGCTGCTTTGCAAAACGCCAAACCGACGTGTGCAGGGAGCTGTTCATCCCGAATGCGGGCATGGTTATCCGCAGCGCGCCGATTGGTTGCTCGCTTTCGTCTGATAGCGCGTCCAGTGCCTCTTCCCCGGCAGCGACCATGCGCTGCGCGGCATCAAGGATCTTTTGCCCTTCGCTGGTCAGCGCCAGGGAGCGGGTGGAACGGTAGAAGAGTGAGACGCCGAGGCGTTTTTCCAGCTTCGATATGTGATGGCTCACCACCGACGTCGAAAGCTTCAGCCGACGCCCAGCCGCGCTGAAACTGCCTGCCCCATGAACTGCTGCAAAGACAGCAAGGGCGCGGTAATCGTCACTCATCTTTCTAATCCATAGGACATAGCTTTCGGTGATTATGGGATAATCGAAAACAAGCGGTTGGTCTATCGCTACGTCAACAAACGAAGAAAGACCATCCATGTCAGAGACAACCGCGATCGTGACTACCCAAAACGCCAGCCGTTATCTGCAGCAGCTGTGCAAGCACTTTAGCCACAAGGTCGAGGTTCAGTTCACACCTGAAGCGGGCACCGTAGCACTGCCCTTTGGTACCTGCCGCTTGTCGGCAGACGCCGAGAAGCTGGTGCTCACAGGCTCCTCAGAAAAGTCGAATTTGCCAAAGCTTGAGCGCTTTCTTGGCAACCACCTGGCTCGCTTCGCCTTTCGCGAAAATCCAACCATCACCTGGCAGCGCGCTGCTTAGTCCTCGAACACTAGGGAGGTTCCTATGTCCACTTCACCTATGCTTTCACGCCGCACCTTGCTCAAGGGCGCAACGCTCACTGTCGGTGCCGCAGCACTGCTGCGCAAAACCTTCAAACCGGCGCCTGCCCTGGCTCAGGGCGGCGACTTACCCGCTGGCACGATCCACGCGTTCTCGAAGGGCGGTGTGACCTTCCACACTTACGTCTCACCTGCCCAGGCCGTGAACGTGACGTTCCATTTCGTAGAGTTTGAGGACCAACTTCTCTTGGTGGACTCGACGTTCATTCCGCCAACCGCCATGGAAGTCGTAGGTGCGATTGCATCTACGGGCAAGCCTGTCGGCATGGCTGTTCTTAGCCATGAGCACCCGGACCACTGGAGCGCCGCGGATGTCTTTGAAGGCGTAAAGTTCTCAACGCTGCCAGCCATTCGCGAGGCTGTTGTCGCTGAAGCCGCCGCTGGCGATGGCGCTGCACCGGTAAATGTTATGGACGGACCCGACATTGCGCTGGGCATGATCGAGATGTCCGGCGTGCCGGTCGAATTCCGCCACTACGAAAATGCAGAAGCGCCGCACACCATCGTGACCGTGTTGCCTGAGCAGCAAGTCGCGATCGTCCAGGACCTAGTCTACAACGGCGTCTTCTTCGCACCGGGCGTCGACCGAAACAACTGGATTGCGATCCTCGAAGAGCTGCGCGACGACCCAGCCTGCGAAACGCTGTTGGTTGGTCACGGCGTGCCCACAACGCGCGGCGAGCTGACCACTGCCATCGCTTACATCAAAGCGATGGATGAAGTGATGAACACAGCTGCAACGCCGGATGACGCCGCCGCGATGATTAAAGCAGCCTACCCCGGCTACGGCGGCGAGTTCCTGCTTAGCCTCATCCCCGAGTACTGGACGCGCTAGCCGCCAAAAGGACCCAGCCAATGGACCGCAGACTTTTCATAAAGACATCGGTGGGCACCGCTTTGGCGCTCATTCTCACCAAACACGTAGGAGCCCAAGATATGGACGCCACGTCACAAGCATCATTCGATACCGTCATGGCCTTCATGGCGGCGATGGGCGAAGGCCCCGACGCGATGTCCCCCCTGATGGCGGACGACATGGTCTGGCGCAACGAAGGCGACAAAAGCATCCCGTGGATCCACGGCGGCATTACCGGCAAAGAGGCCATCTTTGAATTCCTCGGCGTCTTCGGCGCGGGTCTGCAAACCACCAAGTGGGAAAACACAGACGCATTTGCCTCCGGTGACACGGTTGCCGTGTTCGGCGTCATGAACGGGATCACACCCAACTCAGGCCAGGAAATCGGCGAGTTCAGCTTCGCGCTGCGCGCCAAGGTTCGCGATGGCCAGATCGTGCTTTGGCATTGGTTCGAAGACAGCTTCGCCCTGAGCGAAGCCTATCACGGGCGCGCATAGAGAAACCTGTAAACAGAGGTCTTGAAGCCAGTGTTAGCTCAATCCAGAACCCTTTTTGCAAGCATCTCGCCCTACTGGCTTTGGGCTCTATTGGCGATGCCAGCTGTCGGATTCGCCGTGTCATTGGCGACCTCACAAGACCCTGCCGTGGTGCACGATCTTCTGCACCCGACGGGCGAGTTCGCCGCGCGGTTCATGATCATCGCCATGCTGGCCTCCCCGCTTGCTCTTCTGCTTAAGGGTTGGCGTGGACCGTTTTGGCTGAAGAAGAACCGCCGCTACTTTGGCGTGGCGGCGTTTGGCTATGCAGCCTTTCACACGGTTCTGTACCTAATCGACAAGGGAACGCTTGCGCAGGTCGTGAGCGAGTTGCCCAGACTGTATATCTGGACCGGTTGGGTCGCCTTCCTGATCTTCGTGCCACTGGCCGTGACCTCATCCAACTTCTTTATCCGCACTATGGGCCGCAACTGGAAGCGTCTGCAGCAAGCGACCTATGCAGCGGCGATTCTCACATTTGTCCATTGGGCGGCCCTTCACGATTGGGGCGGCCTCGGCCCGGCGCTTGTGCACTTCGTGCCACTGGCAGCGCTTGAAATGTACCGCGTCTGGCATTGGTTCCAGAGAACGCGGACCAGCACCCAACCTGTTTGAAAGGTGAAAACCCATGACGACCGCAAAACAGAATGCCATTGGACTTTACATGGACGGCATTCGCGACGGCAAAGCTCGTGAAGCTGTCACCAAATACACCGGCGACCGCTACACCCAACATTCAACTGGCGTCGCAGATGGTGTCGACGGCTTTGTCGCCTTCTTTGAGCCGTTCATTGAACGGAACCCTGGACGCGATATTCGCATCGTTCGCGCGTTGCAGGACGGTCGGCATGTCTTCCTTCAAGCCTACCAGAACATCAATGACGGTGAGGCGGAATGGATCACGACCGATTTTTTCGACAGCGATGAAGATGGGAAGATAATCGAGCATTGGGATGTCATTGGTGTGGTGAAGCCCCCAAACCCGTCAGGCCGTACCCAGTGGGATGGCCCGACCGAGATAACCGATCTCGACAAGACCGAAGCCAACAAGGCGTTGGTTGCCGACTTCATCCAAACTTGTCTGATTGAGCGCCAGTTTGATCGTATGCCCGAGTTCATAAGCACCGAGACATACCTGCAGCACAATCCAGACGTTGGTGATGGGCTCGAGCACTTCTTCGCGCTGGCCTCAAAACCGAACGACCCGCTGAGCTATCAGGAGTGCTTCCTGATGGTCGGTGAGGGAAATTTCGTGGCGACGCTCAACAGGGCGCGTTGGGAGGATCAGGACCTTTGTCAGGTCGCTCTGTTTCGCGTTGAAGATGGGAAGATCGTTGAACATTGGGACAACTCAGAGCCGGTTTCACCGCGCGCAGAGTGGACAAACGGCGGCAAGTTTTAGGGCCACTCAGAACGACTAGAATGGGTTCGGTGCTGCCGCCTAAGTCTCGGCCGATCCTGGCGGCAAAGCAGACATAACCGAATGACAGCAATGCGGACAAACCGACCGAGAAGAAGTTTGTGACCAACTTCTCAATTGGGCGGGAAGCATGCGTAATTGGGTTGACCCTACTCTGAGGTTGAGCTCCCGATAAGATCACGGCGATGCTGTGAACAAGGGAGACAGACGATGGAATACAATGTTGGATTGGACGTATCGCTTCGCTCGTGTGCTCTTTGCATTGTCGATGGCAAAGGTAAGGTCCATCTAGAGCGGGAATTGCCGTGTGAAGTTGAGGAGATAGCCGCTTGTCTGACGGCTTTCCCGCACGCCATTGCGCGCGTCGGTTTCGAAGCCGGTGCCTTAAGGCAACATTTGTTCTTTGGGTTGAAAGCCGAAGGTTTTGACATCGTTTGTATGGAAGCGCGGCAGGTGAGTGCGGCCTTGTCTGCAATGCGCAACAAGACCGATAAGACCGACGCCAAGGGCATTGCCCAGATTCTTCGGACAGGCTGGTTCAGCCCGGTTCACATGAAGAGCCGCGATGCCGATGGTCTGCGGGCGCTCCTGAGCACCCGAAAGGCATTGCTCAAGAAGACGATGGATCTGGCCAACGAGGTACGCGGTCTGTTGAAGATCTTCGGCGTTCGACTGCCCAAAACCGTCAAGCACGGTAGTTTTGATGGTTTGGTGCGTCCCATGATCGAAATGGATGATGTTCTCGCGCATGCAATCATCCCATTGCTAGATGCCAGGGCCGTGCTCTTCCAGCATTGTCTGGAACTGGATCGGCGGGTTAAGCGCGCCGCCTCTCAAGACGCAGTCTGCATGCGCTTGATGACCGTACCCGGTGTCGGTCCGATTGCGGCGCTGACATTCAAGGCTGCTGTCGATGACCCAGGCAGGTTCAAGCGGTCCCGCACTGTGGCGGCACACTTCGGGCTTACTCCTCGAAGGTACCAGTCGGGTGAGCATGACAATCCTGGCCGAATATCAAAGGCCGGGGATCGAGACGTGCGCGCAACGCTGTATGCCGCCGCCAATGCTTTGCTGATGCGAACGATGGCAGGATCACAGATCAAGGCTTGGGGCATGCGCTTGATGCGCACCAAAGGCCGTCGCCGAGCTGTTGTGGCCGTTGCCCGCAAACTCGCCGTCCTGCTCCATCGCATGTGGATAGATGGCACCGAATTCCGTCAGGGCCAAGTGGGAGGCGTAGCATGAACAAATAGCCAACCACCCAACCTGACGGGATCGTCCAATCTGGACGAGGTGTGTGGATGAAGCCGAAAATGTCTGCTGCGCAACTTGAAGCGCGCCGGAAAGCGGGGCTCGCCACATTCAATCCGACACATGCATGCAGCGGCGCCCTTCGAACGCCAAACCAGACTGCGAAGAGACGCGTGATCCGGATAGGCGATCTCAGGCCATTCAGAACAAGGAAATTGAGCTTGACCTAAATGCCCAATAAGAGAAGCCCACAACAGTTCATCGCCGAAGACACTTCCGTTTGCATCCCCCCATAGCGGTCGTGAGGAGTGTATCCGCAGATGGCCGAGGGGCAGAGAGCGTAAGCTGGATACCCGACAACCAAACGTAGGTTACTACCGTCGATATCAGCTGCCCCGAAACCCAGTTCACAAGCTCAATCCTGCAAGCTGGTTCTCACCAGTCTACCGAGGCCCATATTGTGGGCTCGCGCCTGCCAAAGGTAATCGGCTCTCCAAGTTGGTTTGAGCTCAACCATACCTTCTGGCTCCTCCCCATTATCAATTCGGTTGCGCACATGTTGATCAAAGGCCTGGTAACAATCCAAACCGGCCGCTAGCTGCCGGGTATCACTGACGTGACCGACACCACGCCAACGGTAAATATAAAAGAGCTCGGAAGGCGCCACTTCGGTTGCGCTAACACCAAATTGCGCGCGTAATTTTTTCTCAAATTGAGTGTCCTCACCAACATCGATGGAGGGGTATCCGCCAACGCCGTGCCAGAGAGATTTGTGAAAAAAAGACTGAGCGTGAAACCAACCTTCGCGGGCCCCGACGATCTGATCCTGTAACGAAAAGAACGCGGACGCCGGCTTAAAATAGCCGCTTTGCAAACCACAAACGGAGGTAGACAAGCGAGAGGGGAGGGAAATGTCGTCATCATCCCAGGGGGCCAACAAATCGTAACGTGCATGCTCAACCAAGGCGTTGCATTTATCTCCTAGTGTTGGGTATCGTTCGTGCACATTTAAGATCGTAACATCGGGATGAGCGAAACGTAGTTCCTGAGCATCTAAGTCATTTAGGATGATGAGCTCTTTGGGCCCAGGAAAATCCTGTGCGAGGAACGACTGAATGGCCTCCTCGAGCAGAGCTGTCCGCCCATAGGTTCTGCAGAGGCAGCTTATGCCCACAGGTTCGACACTTGCGTTCAATTCGCTCACCGTTTGATTGGGACGTTACTTGTGGTGCATCGCATGATGCAGCATTTCTGTCGGAGCAGCCTACTGCAAGCTTTGTAAGGGGTGAACCTTGACGGACGTACAAATGGAACGCCTCATCATCCCAATCGGCCATGAAACCGCCGATGTGCAATGCCCCAAACCCGTGGCGGAGATATTGCAGAAGATCTACGGACCATGGGACTACCCGGCTGGACCTGCATCGCATTCAGTTTTGGTTGAGGTTTCCGCAATTGACGGTCAACCGACTTTCACTTTGTTCGACAGTTTGGGGACATTGGCTTCTGGCCTTAGTGAGGCCGATGTTCTTTCACATTGCATTGCGGCACTCACAAGAATTGCGACCCAGGGTGAGACCAAAGAGCTAGCTATCCGCGCCGACACATTGGTTCGGGATGCGGTTGCGCTTCTGATCGCGGATACGGGCAAGCCGGGGCGCGCTATGGCAACAGCGTGGCTCGCGGGTCGGTCGTTCGACTATGTTGGCTCAGACTGGACCCTATACGCGCCCGACACCAATCGGCTGCAAACTCAACAGAGCGCTGTTGTGCTGGATGCGTGGGCATCCAGGAACTCGTCCAAATTTCCCATCCTGAAAGCTCGGGAACTGCATGGATCGGTGAGCCAAAGGCTGATCCTGCTAGATGCGGAGCGCCCCGCCCACAGCTTATCGCCCGCATTGATTCTGTTTCCCTTCTTTGAGAATGGGGCTGATTCCAGAGCTGCCATTGTCGAGCCTGATGAAGCGGCAGTATTGTTGAGTGGATGTCTACTGAACGCAGCCCAACTTGACGGCGGTGGCTTTGATATGGCCATGGCGATGGCTGCTGATATTCCCTTCGTGTCGTTGAAGTTTGGAGCGCCAGATCAGCTCGACCGGACCATCGATCTGATCGATGCGCTTGTGGGTAGCGGTTTGCCGGCGTCTAAGCTTTCAGGCTTGGTGAAAGCGGTCGCGGCCGTGGGTGGCGCGCCGGCCAGAGCCGTCTCCCCAGCGCCAAAGCCCACGCCGGCCCGTGGCAAGAAGCGCTTGACGATCGGGATGGCCACCTTTGATGACTATGACGGCGTGTACTTCACGCTCCAGTCTTTGCGGCTGCACCACCCCGAGGTCATAGACCAGACGGAACTCCTGGTGATTGACAACAACCCCACCGGACCGTGCGCTGAAGCGCTCAAGAGGTTTGAGAAACGGATTTCGAACTACAGATACCTGCCGTTTGGCGACACCACCGGACCATCTGCATCTAAGGCGAGAATCTTCGACGAAGCGACGGGTGACTTTGTCCTAGTGGTCGATTGCCATGTGCTGCTTGCCCCCGGATCCCTCGCTCGCCTTGATCGATACTTCCGAGAAAAACCCGACACAATCGATCTCCTTCAGGGTCCTTTGATCAGAGACAACCTTTCCTCGATCTACACGCACTGGGATCCCATCTGGCGTGGCGGCATGTTTGGCACCTGGGCTGAGGATGATCGAGGAAAAGATCCCGATGCAGAGCCCTTTGACATTCCCATGCAGGGGGCTGCTTTGTTTGCGTGTCGCCGGGATGCATGGCCACGCTTCAATCCACTGTTTCGAGGATTTGGCGGTGAAGAAGGCTATCTTCACGAGAAGGTTCGGCAGAACGGTGGACGAACTCTGTGCCTGCCCTTCCTGCGATGGGTTCATCGCTTCGGTCGGCCGATGGGGGTTCCTTATCCGCTTGTCTGGGAGGATCGAATTCGCAATTATCTTATTGGACACAGGGAGTTGAACCTCTCCATCGATCCAATCATTGAACACTTCAACGACATAATTGGTGAACAGGCAGTGCAGGACGTTGTGAAGTCCGTGAACGAGGAGCTCGCTGTTCAGACCGGTGATGAGGCCACGGTGCGCGAATGAACCACGACGAGATCATGCGCGGCTTTTGCGACGTTCTTGACAGTTGTGAGACGCGCTCGCGCGCCGAACTCCACGCTCAACACATCATCATGCTTGAGCGCCTGTGTCGCCATGCTTGGATAACGACGCCCTTCTACAAAGAGCGTCTCAAACCGCTGTTCGATGCAGGTGGCGCGTTTCGTCTTGAAGCCTGGAGAGATGTGCCGCCCCTTACGCGGGGAGAGCTGCTCGAAGAGTTCGAAGCCTTGCGAAGCACGGACGTGCCCAAGAATTTTGGTGGCTTGCTCATCGCGGAAACGTCGGGTTCGACGGGCCAACCCGTGCGCGCTCTGTGGACCGATACGCAACAGATCGCGACACAGTGTGTCATTCGTCGATTTGACCAATGGAACGCCAGCGAGCCGGACGGCCTGATGGTTACCATTTCCGCGCGTCCGATTTCCAGCGGGCCAACGGAGTTTGAGGACGAGTATTGGGCGCCCGTTTACAAGGCGCTCAACCAGCCTGGCAAGCATATCAACATAAACGCCCAGTTGCCGACGGATTACCTTTGGAAAAGGCTTGAAGCGATCAAGCCGCAGCATCTCAAAATCCGGCCGCAGCAGCTGCTGGCCATCGCCAACATCTATCTAAGCCGCGGTATTCGGCCCAGCTTCGAGCTGACGACTCTTCGCGTTTATGGTGAGCCCAGAAGCAAGAGCGTTGACGACGTTATTGCCAAGGTTTTCGGTACGCGCCCGCTTTCCAACTACTCCGCGGAAGAAATTGGCCACGTTGCACTTGAATGCCCGGATTGCCGACGGTTCCATGTCGTCGATGAAGTCACGCATGTGGACGTGGTTGATGATGCCAACCAGCCGGTGGGCTATGGCGATATCGGTCGAATTCTCACCACATCGCTTTACAGCTATGCCATGCCCCTTATCCGCTACGAACTTGGCGATGACGTTAAGTTGGGCAAGCCGGACTGCCCCCGGTCGCAGAGCGTCAATCTAACTGAGATCATGGGCCGCCGCGCCGACCTTTTTCACCATCCCGATGGCGGGTTGTTTCGGCCGACAGCACAGGTTCTGACCACGACAAGCTATCTGCTGGGCGCAGCGGCAATCCAGATCGTTCAGCATGAACCAAGACGATTCCTCGTCCGTTATCAGGCGGATGATGTCCCTGGAATTGACGGGCTGAAGGGTGCCGTTTCACAGGTTCAAGACGCCTTTGGATTCCGTGCCGACGTCTCTTTGGAGCGCGTGGCAGAAATTCCAGCTATGGCCAACGGTAAGCGCAATGTCTTTTTGTGCGAGGTCCAGGATCGTGCTTAACCGCACCAGCGTGAACTGGTAGATCGCCCAGCCCTTAGCTCTAAGCTCACTCTGAGGTGCTAGCACTTGTTGATGGTGCGGCTCCGGCAGCCGGTGCCGCAACGGTTGATTCAAACAGAAAATCCAGTGACGGATTGTTTGGATCATCCTCACGGTGACGGCTGATCAGTGAGTTGGGTCGGCCAAAGTAGACGCGCAACCCGCCCCAGATTTCGGCATTGTCATCGCCAAAGCGGCCTTCAGCAAACACACCCAACGCGTGCCGCGCGCCATTGGGGTTGAATTGGTACTCGGCGCCGAATGCACCGGTGAGGTCTTCCTGGATGTAGCGAACGCCCGCGTAAAGGCGTAGGTCATCCGCCGGATAGTAGGCCAAGTTGGTTATAGTGAATAAGCCGTCCTCGACGTCATCACCACCTTCCAGACCAACAATCGTCTCGAGGCTGAACTGCCCGAAATAGGCTGCTGCTTCCAGACCGCCGGCGAAGTGTGTGTAGTCATTGTTGTTAACGTCGACGCTTGTCAGCGCTCCGTAAACGCCCAACAGGCCGACTGATGGGTCGCGCCAGAACAGATGAGCACCAGCACCAAATAGGCCACCGTCATCGCCGAGTCCGGCAAGCCCATCAAGCTGAAAACCAGTTTGGTGGGTGACCGGGAAGGAGATCGAACCTTCAACAAAGCCGGCACCGAAATCTTCGAACGCGCCGCCGCCAATGGCAAACTTTGCATTCAATTCCGAAACAGCAGGCAGCGTCGGATCAATGCCAGTGATTAAAAAATCGGATGCCGTTGCGGCGTTCACGCCGAACGCACATACAATGATTGCCGTCCAAGATGCACTGGACTTCAGTTCATACGCCATACCAACACCTTAAAAAAATAGGGCAGGCCGTCTCGCGGCCTATGCATTTCCTTTACGGAACATTAACACTGCCGTTGAAGCGGCGGCAATGCTAAGTGGTGCAGGGATCGGACGCGCCGTCCGATTCCTTGGGCACAGTTGCCAACCCGCCACATGATTCCATTCTTTGGGCCTTAATCTGGCGTCAGACAGTCCTCGGAGTGGAGGCAGGTCGATCATTCGTGGCCTATCTGGCTGCACATCACAGCGGCCCAGCTTTGTTGCCTTCGGTGCGACGGCGTAGACACTGAAGGATCCCGAAGAAGCGTGGCAAGAGCAGCACCGTGAGCGCCGCCAGCAGCAGGATAGCTGTCAGCGGTTGCGTGATGAGCGCGCCGAAATCGTCGCCGTTCATGAGGAGAGCACGACGGAGCGAAACCTCGATTATCGGCCCAAGTATCATGCCGAGGAGCAGTGGCACTACGGGAACCGCAAGTGCCTGAAAAACAACGCCGATGGCTGCGAAGACGAACATGACCGCCAGCGTGTCGAGCCCACCGACCGCGATCGCGCCTGTGATGCTGATGGTGAGGATACCAGTGGCCAGCAGCGGGTAGGGAAGCCGTGCCATCTGTGCGAGGAGCCGCACGAAAAAAAAGGCCAGCACGACAAACATGACATTGGCGAACAGGACCGACCACAAAAGCGTGTCGACCAAATCCGGTCGCTGGACAAACAACAGCGGGCCGGGCTGGAGGTTATGGATGGCGAACGCACCCAATATGATCGCTGAGGTCGCGCTGCCGGGGATGCCTAGGGACAGGAGTGGGATGAGTGCGCCAACGCTCGCGGAGTTGTTGGCGGCCTCGGCTGACGCGATGCCTTCCAGCGTACCCTCCTCTTGCGGGTTGGTGCGCCGGTCCAGTTGCTTTTGGATGCTGTAAGCGATGAAGGAAGCGCTCGTTGCTCCGACACCAGGAAGGATCCCGAGGACCACGCCAATCAGCCATGACCGCACCAGCGCTAAGCGTAGCGCAAAGAACCGGGCCACCGAAGGGTAGCCAAGCCGACGCAACGACACTTTAGTGGCCACAGCACCGTCGTCGCGCTGAATGACCTTCATCACAATGCTCGCAACGCCAAACAGGCCGATGACGGCGGCCACGAAGTCGATGCCGTCGGCGAGGCCATCGGTCCACACAAAACGGGAAGTTGACGTGATCCGATCAATGCCGATGGTGCCGACAAACAGGCCGATCAAGGAGGCGGCAATGCCTTTGAGGATCGAGCTTCCAAGTGCGGCCGAAACGCTGGCAAGGCCAAGAATAGCAAGCGCTGCATAGTCCGAAGGTCCGATCAAAAGTGCCAGCTGTGCGAGGAGTGGGGCGATCAGGATCAGAACGACTGACGCAGCAATTCCGGCCAGGCCGGAACTCAGGATCGCCGTGCCCAAGGCAAGCCCGGGCTCACCGCGCCGCGTGAATGGGTATCCTTCGATCGCGGTCATTGCCGATTCCGAGGTCCCCGGTACATTGAACAGGATCGCGGTTATGGACCCCGCGAACACGCCAGCACAATAGACGGCGGCAAAAAAGACGAGCGCGTTTTCAGCAGCCATCACGTAGGTGACCGGAAGTAGCAGCGCGACGCCGGTGGTGATGTCGAGACCGGGCAAAGCGCCGATGATGAATCCGACGAGTACGCCAGCCAGCACGAATACCAGGGTGGACAGCGTGATCGTTGGAAGGAGCGCGTCAATCATTGTTCAGTGGATGAGCCGGTTCAGCTCGTAGAACATGCCGAGGCCGCGCGGCAGCGGAACACCGAGGAGCTCGGAGAAAAAACCGACCACCAGCGCCGTTATCAGGATTGGCACCACAAGCAGCCACACCCAGCCGCGCCGCTGAAATCCGACGGCTAGAAGCCCCGCCTGAAGCATCAGTGTGGGAAGTATGAAACCTACAAGTCTGAGTGCCAGCCAATAGATTGCAAGCAGCGCCAGAATGAGGACGAAATGGCCTGAGGCGCGCATACCCGTTGGAGGGAGGCCGGGCTGGGACTTGATGTCGCTGAGTATCAGAAGGCAACCAATCCCCAGACATCCCCACAAATAGGTTCGCGGAAAGTCGTCGGGACCGATTGTCTCATTACGTGATATGCCGCCGGACAACTCGATGCCCTGGGCCGAGGGGAGAAGCGCGCCTGCAAGAACCACTAGTCCCAAACCGAAGACACTGGCTGTTGGAACCCGCTTGTTGTTCATACGCTTCAGTTGCCCAATGATGCTGCGAAGTTCTCGATTTCCAGCCTGACAATGTCAGGAAAGGCATCTGGCCCGGCAAAGCCAGGCACTATGTCGAGCGAACGGCCGATCTCATAAGCGCGGTATTGCTCACCACTCAAGGCTGCCTCGACGGCCGACGCGATTGCCTGCTTGGTGTCCCCCGGCGTTTCCCGGCGCACGGCGACACCGCGCCAAATCGGCGGCGAGACGTTGAGGCCAAGCTCGCCTGCCGTTGGTACCTCGGGCAGCGCGTCAATCCGTTCATCGTGGGCAACCAACAGCGGTCGGACCTGGTCAGCCTCGGCCATTGGCAGCATGACCCCGACCTCGTCATATGCAAGGTCGAGACGACCACCGAGCAGATCAGCGTGCATTTCTTGCGCGCCATCATAGGGGATGAAGCGATAGCCAACGTCGGCCTGCTCCATCAAGATCATGACGGCGCCCTCGTCGAACGAGCCTGCACCAACGCCGCCAATCAGGAGGTCGCGACCCTCATTGCGGGCCGTCATGACCATGGCCGCGAAACTCTCCGCACCGCTGGCACTGGCGTTAAGGAGCCCGATATCAACATGCGCCCGCACCAGAGGGCTCATATCAAGCAGCGACAATTCAGCGGCCGCACCTGTCACTTCAAGTAAGACATAGTCTGTGTTGATGCCGAAGATCGTGCAGCCATCAGCCGGGCGCCTCATGACGTCCCTGAAAGCGACGACGCCGCTCCCGCCCGTGATATTGAGCACTTGAACCGGCACGCCCAACTCCTCTTCGATACGAGGCTGAATGGAGCGTGCGAACAGATCGGTGCCGCCGCCCGCCCCGAAGCCGACGATGAATTCGACCGACGGGCAGTCGATAGTAGCATCCTGAGCCAGCGACTGGCTTGCAGTCAGTAAGGCAAATCCAGCGAAGGCCATTGATACCAAACTTGTCGGACTCATGGCGGGTCTCCTTTGTGGGAACAACAGTATGTGACGCGGATTGCTTATTGGGATCGAACCTCTGCGCTCACTAGCATGTTTTTCGCAATGTACACGACAGGCTAAAAAAGCCGGAAATCCAAATGTCCAGTTTGCCGCCACTTTCAGACGTTCAGAAAGACGGGAAAAGCCCTGACCAAGCCCAAAGGACTGCGAAAAACCTTTCTCAGTCAATCACGTGACTACATTCGAGTTGGCGATCTTTGACGCGCTTAAGGCGTAAGAATCCTGCGTGATGTCGGCACCTCGCTTTGCTCTTTTCACTGTAAGGCGCACACAGCCTAATCCGCCAGATTGCTTGGGACTAAACAAGGTATGCTCTAAGAACGTTCAGACGTTGACCTTCAATGAATGTCGGGATCGGTAGTTGCGGACCCCCGCAACCACTTCCTTAAGAAATCGGTACATATCGAAACCTTAGCTAGTGCGCGTTTTTCTAGAGCAGCGAAGCTTCATCGAGACCCCTGGTTTGGTAGGTTTGATGCTCTTCGCATCGTGATGTCGAAAGCGCGCCAGCGTTTGGCTCGTTGAGCAGCAGCACTTTGTGATGGACTGCATAGAACGGCCATCTCAAAAAAATCGCTGAACGTTGCGGCGAGCCGCTCACGGGCTCGTCCCGCTTCCTGGCTTTTAGCGCTTCCTGATCTTCGAGCGGATGGCTTGTTCGAGGCGGTACCGCCGAACCGCACCTATTTGCTACCTGTGCAAAACGGAGGCTCGGCAATTGCGAACCACGCAAACAAATCAATCGCAACACCGCGTGTCCGATAGCGGCGCACCGCAGGGGGCTTCACAAAACAGCCTGCGATTTCAAGCTGTGCATGCTGCCCCTGTTACAAAACGTTCACGAAGTTGTCGCGTAGCCGTTATCCGTTCGCCCTAGCGTCCGCCCTCGCGAGGAGGCGACGACCGTCTCCTGTCGACGAATGGAGAACCTTATGTCGATCAAATCCATTATGGTGGCCGGTCTTGTGTCCGGCGCCCTGATTACGCCTGCGTTGGCCGAAACAGAAATCACTCTGTGGCACGCGATGGGCGGCCAACTTGGTGAGTCCGTGAACGATCTTGCTGCCGAGTTCAACGCCTCCCAGGACGATTACACCATCACGCCGATCTTCAAGGGCACTTACGAAGAGACGCTAACGGCCGGCATCGCTGCCTTCCGCGCGGGTGAGCAACCCAACGTCATCCAGGTGTTTGATGCTGGCGCCGCCACCGTCATCGGCGCAGCCGGTGCGGTTATTCCGGTGGAAGATTTGCTTGCCGCCAACGATATTGATTTTGACATCAACGACTACATCCCTGGCGTGCGTTACTTCTACGCCGATGCTGACGGCAAAATGATCGGCATGCCGTTCAACTCCTCCACGCCCATCATGTACTTCAACGAAGATGCCTTGGCTGAAGCTGGCGTTACGCCGCCCACAACCTGGGAAGAATTCCAGGACGTGACGGGCCCGGCTCTGCGCGATGCTGGCTACATTCCGCTCGCACAATCGCACCTGCCGTGGATCTTCACCGAGAACTTCTTCTCGCGCCACAATTTGCAGTTCGCCACCAACAACAATGGGTATGATGGCGGCGAGACCGAAATTCTGGTCAACCATCCTGCCATCAAGGCACACTTCACCGCCCTCACAGAGTGGCAAGAAGAGGGCCTGTTTGAATGGTACGGCACAGGTTGGGGCGACAACCAAACGCGCTTTGAAACGGGCGAAGTTGCCATGTGGCTGGGCTCGTCCGGCTCCTTTGGTGGCCTGCAGCAGAGCGTTGAGTTCCCGTTCTCCGCAACGATGCTTCCTTATTGGGAAGCAGTGACGGATGAGCCGACACAGACCTTCATTGGTGGTGCAGCTCTCTTTGCCATGTCGGGCATGTCGGACGAAGAGAACGAAGCAACGGCTGCGTTCTTCAATTTCCTGGCCTCTTCAGACGCTCAGTATATGTGGCACCGCGACACTGGCTATGTGCCGATCACGCAAGCTGCCTACGAAGTGGCTCAGGCCGATGGTCACTATGATCGCTTTCCTGCCGCTGAAGTTGGTATCCAGCAGCTTTCCCTGGAAAGTGGCGAGTGGACGCGTGGCTACCGCATGGGCTTTTACGTGCAGATCCGAGATGTGATGAACCGCGAATACGGCCGCATCCTGACCGGTGAAACGGACGTTGAAACGGCCTTTGCCACGATCGAAGAGGAAGCCAACCAGCTTCTCTCGCGCTTCGCTCGCACGCAGTAACGTCGACCTGGCAAGTCTTGCCGTCCGCCTCGATTTGGAGGCGGGCGGTTTTCTGCTTTCTCGGAGACCCCTATGAAACGCGCAGGCTTTTCGCACCCCTGGTTGCCGGTGATGCTGCTGATTCCACAGCTGGTCATCATCATGATCTTTTTCTACTGGCCTGCCGCCTACGCCATTCAATCCTCGTTTTATCTCCAAGACCCATTTGGGTTCGGCTCCACTTATGTGGGTCTCGAAAACTACACCGATCTGCTTGCCAATAATGAGTATCGCAAGGTCGCTGGTTTCACCGTTTTCTACACATTGATGGTCACGTTCTTTTCGCTGGCCATTGCGCTGCTGCTGGCCGTTAAGGCCGACAATGTGATCCGTGGAGCCAAGACCTACCGCACGCTTCTGATGTGGGTGTATGCCGTCGCCCCGCCCGTTGCTGGGCTGATGGGGGTCATGCTGTTTGACCAGAGCACAGGCGCGCTGACGGCCTTGTTCCAGTCTTTCGGATGGGATTACCGATTGGGTGTGAACTACAACGACACCGCTGTGGCGATGATCATCGTCGCCGTATGGAAGCAGGTGCCGGTCAATTTCATTTTCTTCCTGTCGGGCCTGCAGTCCATTCCCCGCGCTGTTCGTGAAGCGGCGCTCATCGACAATCGCTCGGCCAATGGGCGCTTTTGGGATGTCATCTTCCCGCTGCTCGCGCCGACGGCCTTTTTCCTGCTGATCATCAACATTACCTACGCGCTGTTTGATACCTTTGGCGTGATCGACACGCTGGTGAAGGGCGAGCCCGGCAATAACCCGATGACGCTGGTCTACAAGGTGTTCATCGACGGCTTCCGCGGCAACGATCTGGGTGGCTCATCGGCGCAGTCCGTTGTCCTGATGGTGCTGGTCTTGGCGCTCACCGTGTTCCAGTTCCGCCTGATGGAACGCAAAATCCACTACACTTAGAGGGCAGGCGCATGGCCGATATCACAACCGAGCAGCCTGTCCTGTCCGTGCAGGCCAAAGCGCCGGCCCGCGGCATCAAGTGGGGCATCGTTGGTGATCATGCCATTTTGATCCTGGGATCGCTTTTCATGGTGCTGCCGGTGTTTCTGGTGTTCATGACCTCAACCCATGATCAGGTGACGATCCACCGCGAAGGCATGCAGTGGTGGCTGGGCGAGGAATTCGTTCAAAACTATCATGATGCGCTGTTTGAGAAGGGCGGCTTCACCGACAGCGTGGACGGCATGCGGATGCTGATGAACTCCATGATCTTGGGCATCGGCTTTGCTGTCGGCAAAATCATCGTCGGCATGATGGCCGCGTATGCGATTGTCTATTTCCGGCTGAAATTCGCCACGCTCGCCTTCTGGGTCATCTTCACCACGCTTCTGCTGCCGTTGGAGGTGCGCATCTTGCCTTCCTACGAAGTGGTGCAGGGCATGGGCCTCACCAACACGTACACTGGCCTCATTGTGCCCTTGATCGCCTCGGCAACAGCAACGTTTTTCTTCCGTCAGTTCTTCCGTTCAATCCCAGAAGAGCTGGTTGAAGCAGCGCGCATCGATGGGGCCGGGCCGGTCAAATTCTTCATCGACATTTTGGTTCCTCTGTCGCGAACCATGATCGCGGCGATGTTCATCATCATGTTTGTCTTCGGCTGGAACCAATATTTGTGGCCAACGCTGATTACGACTGACGAAGGCTTTTTCACCCTCGTGCGCGGCATTCGGCAGATCATCCAGGCCTTGGCCGATGGCAACGCGATCCCCGAGTACGGACAGGCTATGGCTCTCGCGATTATCGCCATGCTGCCACCGGTTCTGATCGTTGTTTTCTTCCAGAGCTGGTTCGTCAAAGGGCTTACCGAATCCGATAAGTAGCCAGTTCGACAGATAGGAAATTGCAAGAATGGCAAACGTTACGCTTGATGGCGTCCGCAAGGTTTATCCCGGTGGCGTGGAAGCTGTGCAGGCCTCCAGCTTTGAGATCCCGCACGGAGAACTCGTTGTTCTGGTGGGGCCGTCAGGCTGTGGCAAATCCACCTTGCTGCGCATGGTCGCCGGTCTTGAGGATATCACCAACGGCACGCTCTCGATCGGCGACCGGGTGGTCAATGATGTTGACCCGGCCGACCGCAATATAGCGATGGTGTTCCAGAACTACGCGCTCTACCCGCATATGACGGTTGCCAAGAATATGGGGTACGGCCTGAAAAATCGCGGCCTTCCCAAGGCTGAGATCGAACAGAAGGTGCTCGATGCAGCCAAGATGCTGAATTTGAGCGAGTATCTGGATCGACGGCCCAGCCAGCTATCAGGAGGCCAACGCCAGCGCGTGGCCATGGGGCGCGCCATCGTGCGCTCCCCGGACCTCTTTTTGTTCGATGAGCCTCTGTCGAACCTGGATGCCAAATTGCGCAACCAGATGCGCATCGAAATCCGCTCATTGCAGCGCCGCCTTGGCGTCACGGCCATGTATGTGACCCATGATCAGGTGGAAGCTATGACGATGGCGGACCGCATCATCGTGCTCAACAATGGTCGCATCGAACAGATCGGTACGCCCGGCGAGATCTATCGCACGCCTGCCTCAACGTTCGTGGCAAGCTTTATGGGCGCACCGCCAATGAACCTCATGCCTGCGACTTACAACGGCAATGGCCATGTCGCGCTGGCAGATAATCTCGCTTTGCCTATCGAAGCCAGCACCAACCACACAGGAGACGTCCATCTGGGCATTCGTCCCGAAGAGGTGCACCTGACCGATCAGGGCCAGACACCATTTCAGTTGGACTTGGTGGAAGAGCTTGGCGCAAGCCGTTTGCTACACGGCAAGCTGGCAGGACACGAGTTCACCGTGAACGCGCCAAACGACACAAGGCGGTTGGAGGGTACGCTTTTGTTGGACTTACCTGCTAACGCCTTGCACCTGTTTGATCAGGAGACGGGCCAGCGCCTGTGACACCGCTTGTCGATCAGCTTCCGTTGGTCGCAGACGATCAGCGCGAAGCCATCTTGCGCGCACCGCGCACCAGTGACGCCCACCGCGCCCTGATGGCGGATTTGCCTGCCATGCAGGCGCTCGAAGTCGGTGGCAAAGGCACGGCAGAGTTTCTGTGCTTTCCGATTTCCGTTGTCGCATGGAATTTGGAGCGGTGCCTGTTTCCTGAGGATAGCGCGGCCCATATCGCACCGCTGCGTCCGCAGGTCGTTTTGCTCAGCGAGATGGACAAGGGCATGGCACGTACCGGCCAGCGCCACACGACCGCGGCTATGGCAGACGCCTTGGGCATGCACTTCGCCTATGGCGTTGAGTTCCACGAGATGGACCTAGGCGGACCATCGGAACGGAAGTTCTGCAGAGATGACTTTAATACCGACGGTTGGCACGGCAACGCCATTTTGTCGTCGTCGCCTTTTGTAAGGCTTGCACTCATCCGCCTTGATGACCACGGACACTGGTTTGTGCCAAGCGATGGCGCAGCCGACCCCGGGCAACCGCGAGTGGGCGGTCGGATGGCTGTTGCGGCGGTTATCAAGGTTGATGATGGCGAGGCCTGCTTTGTCTCCACGCATCTTGAAAGCGCGGCAGGGGTGGACCATCGCGATCGCCAGATGCACGTGCTGCTGGAGGCCATTGAGGAGTTCGCACCTGATATGCCGGTGATCATCGGTGGCGACTTGAACACCGGCAATCACCTGCCCGATTTTGATTGGCGAAAAGAATCACTGTTTGAGACAGCTCGCCGCGCTGGCTACCATTGGGATGCGAATGCACCGGGCACCACGACACGTCCAAGCCTGATCACTCTCAAGCCTTCAGCGGTTATGAAACTCGACTGGTTCGCTGTGCGCGGTGTTCGCGGCGATGACGCGCAGATCATCCCCTCGACCGATGCCAATGGTCGACCCTTAAGCGACCATGATGCCGTCGCTGCCCAGTTCCAGCTAATGGATGCCGGACGTTAGCCCGCGCACCAAGAAACGCTGAAGGCCGAGGAACACAACAACCGGTGGCACTAGGGCTAGGATGACAAGCGCCATCCCAGACCGGCTTTCAATGGCGAGGCCTGCCACGCCCTGCAACAGGGTGTGATGGTCCTGGCTGGTGGTCGAAATCATGATCGGCCAAACATATTGGTTCCAGCCCAGGACAAACAGGATAGCGAACAACGCTGTCAGCATTGGCAGCGATAATGGCAAAACGATATCGAAAAAGAAACGGATCGCGCCCGCGCCATCCATGCGTGCCGCCTCGAGCAATTCAACCGGCATCTGTTGCAGGAAAAGGCGGAAAACCAGCGTCCCAAGTCCGCTCGCAGCCACCGGTAAGATCATGCCAGCAAAGGAGTTCAGCAAGCCAAGCTGATCGACCACTGCAAAGGTCGGCAGGATGCGTGTTTCGATTGGGAAAAACATGCTCAAGAGAATCGCGCCGAAAATGAACTCTCGCCCCGGCAGTCGGAACAACACAAGTGCATAGGCGGCAAGCATAGAGGCGGAGCATTTGAGGATGGCCACCCCCAAAGCCAGGATAAGCGAGTTGCGCATAAGTTCCCATGCCGGCAGAGCGCCCACACCGGCCTCGCCGGTCCAGACATCACGGAAAACTGACCAGAGCGCGGCTGGTTCCATGCCAACGACAAGCTGCCAGACAAGCACCACCACCGGTCCGGCCATAAACATGCCGCCCACGATTAGGATGAGGTGATCAAGGAGGCGGTCGCGGCGCATTGGCCATAGGGTTACCAGCATCAAATGCGCAGCGACACAGTTAAATGGTTGCCGGACTTCCTCAGTCGCGGGGGCACCCTTGTTTTGGGGCGAAACTCCTCACAACCCCTAGCTTTGGACGCGGATTTGGGTCGGTATATTTGAGAATCTTGGAACGGCAGTTGCTTGGAGCGGTTAAAGTTGTCGAGCACAAGGCGTTGCAAACCCAGGCTGTGTGGTTGCAAGGTCTCTCGCTTAAATCGGCGCAACCATGCCATAAGCGGTAGAAGATTATGGTGTTGAAAGTACATTTTTGCGCATGAGCCCCAATGACCTCCAAGACCTGCTGGCGAAAGTTGCGTTGCGAGACCGTGCTGCCTTTCGAGCGCTTTATGAGGCGACCAGTGCGAAACTTTTCGGGGTTCTGCTTCGTCTGTTGAAAGACAGGCACGATGCGGAAGACGCGCTCCAGATGGTCTACGTAAAGATATGGCAGAAAGCGCCAGCTTTTGCTGGTAGCCAGCACAGCCCAATGGGCTGGCTGGTTGTGCTCACGCGCAACCATGCCATTGATCTCATCCGTGCGCGTAAACCGGCGGCGACGTCCATGGCTGATGGCTTTGAGGTTGTTGATCAGGCCATGAACCCTGAGCAAGAAGCGCTCAACGCTTCGCTCGGCGATCAACTGGCCAGGTGCCTTGAGGAGCTTGAGACTAGGCATGCTGCTGCCGTGCGCGATGCCTATGTTCTTGGTGACAGTTACCAGGAGATCGCCCGCAAGCTCGACGTACCATTGAACACTGTGCGTACCTGGCTGCGTCGCGGCTTGGCCAAACTCAAAACGTGTATGGAGGGTGTGTGATGGCAAACAGTCCAATCGACCAGGCCATACCCGAAGATGAGGCGCTTGCCGCTGAATATGCGCTCGGGCTGCTTTCGACTGAAGAGCGCGAAGCATTTGAGCTGCGCCTGCGAGACGATGGCGCGCTGCGTGCCTTGGTCGCTCAGTGGGATGAGACCATGCTACCGCTGGCAAGTGCTTATGAGCCGGTTGAACCGCCCGCAAACACATTTGCCGCTATTGAACGTCGCGTGTTTGCCGAAAGAACTGCGCAGCAGAAGCGAGGAGTTTTCAGCAGCCTATGGTTTTGGCGTGGCTTCTCAGCGGTCGCTGCTGCCGCCGCGCTGGTCATGGCCGTCACGCTGTATGCGCCGACACCGGGTGTTCAGCCTGATGGGCAGGCCCTCATTGCTCAACTGCAGAACGAAGAGCGTGCGCTGAGCGTGGCAGCCTATTTCGAACCGGGGTCCGACACGCTTGTCCTGACGCGCACGTCGGGAAGCGCGCAGAGCGGTCGCGATTTTGAACTCTGGTTGATTGCACCAGAAAGAGCGCCAGTCTCCCTTGGTACGTTGCCCAGTGGTGAGCGTATTGAGGTGGCGCTGACCGATCCGCTCGCGGCCGAGTTGGACCTTGGAACATCGCTTGCCATCAGCGATGAACCGCGTGGTGGGTCGCCGACCGGTGAACCGACCGGAGACATCCTCGCTGTCGGCCCGGTTTCTGCGCTGCAGATCTAACGATGTGGCGCAGGTCTGGGCAAACTGACAGGGTGCCTGACACCTTTTTCAAGTCGATTTCTGCATAAAAATCAGTAGTATCAGCCGATCTTGCGGTTTTTCGTACAGTTTTTTGGGAGCATCTGAAACTTTCTCACGCCGGTCTGCGTCCTTGCTTGTGTCTACCCCAGACAATCAAACAAAGGACGATATAATGACCTTGAAGAAATCCCTCCTCGCAACTGCGGCAGCTGCAACCGTTGCCTTCTCCGGCTTTGCATATGCCGACGATCACGGTGAGAACCCCATGGTGGGCGGTGCGCCCATGCTTGAAGAGCGCAACATCGTTGAAAACGCGATGAACTCGCCGATCCACACCACGCTCGTAGCGGCCGTACAGGCAGCAGACCTGGTCGCGACCCTTCAGAGCGAGGGCCCTTTCACAGTCTTCGCACCGGTTGACGAGGCTTTTGCTGCACTTCCTGAAGGCACCGTTGAAACGCTGCTGATGGACGAGAACAAGGACATGCTGGTCAAAGTCTTGACCGCGCACGTTGTTACCGGCGACATCTCAGCCATGGACTTGATGGAAGGTGCCGCTGCAAGCAGCGACGGTTTCTTCCATATGGAAACCGTCTCGGGCGATGCTCTGTCGGCTCAAGTGCGCGGCGATAGTGTCTTTATCTACGACGAGAGCGGCAACGCTGGCGAGGTGACCATTGCCGATGTCGATCAGTCGAACGGCGTGATCCACGTGGTCGATACGGTTCTTCTGCCTGAATAATCGTCTGCCAAGTTCGCCCTAGCTCCCCTGTCACAGCGACAGGGTGAGCCGGGGCAACCCTCCCAAGAACAATCCCCCAAGGATACTTCTATGACCCGTTTTCTTATTTCCGCTTCCGCGCTCGCCATGTTAGCAGCGCCTGCGCTCGCTGATCATCACGCCGGAACAACCGGCTATGCACTGTCAACCGATGGTACCAGCCTCATGGTGATGGACAGCTTGGCCGCGACCGACGATGCGCAAACCGTTGAGCTATCTGATCGCGTTCGTTCGATCGCATGGCGTCCGGTAACAGGTGAGCTTGTCGGCTATGCCGATGGCAGCATCGTCGTCATCGATCCCATGACGGGCGAGGCGACCGATCAAGACGCTATGTTCATGGATGATGCCATTATTGGCTCAGATGCGGTTGTGGCGTTCGACTTCAACAATGCCATTGATGCTGTGCGTGCCGTATCCAGTGAAGGTGACAATGTTGTCTACTTCCCAGTCGGCTTCGGCGACATGGATGAGCGTGCCAACTCGGTTCGCCGGTTCACCGATGTCTTCTATGCCGAGGGTGATGCGTCCGAAGGCGCTGAGCCGTTTGTCTTTGCCAATGCCTATACAAACGCGATTAATGGCATGACCGCTGAAAGCACGTTCCAGTATGCGCTCGACGCGCGCGCTAATGCTCTGGTGAGCCTGGCCAACAATGCGGGCACGCTTGAGACCGTCGGCCTTGTCACTATCAATGGTGAGCCTGCCGACATTCTGCCTGTTGGTGGCTTCGATATCGTCTCGCCTGAAGAAGGCATGGACCAAGCCTATGCTGTTCTGCAGATCGATGGCCAGGACACAGCCGGACTCTATTCAATTGATTTGGAGACGGGTGCTGCAACGATGATCGCCGATCTGGGCGCCGCCGACATCGGTAGCTTCGCTGTGTCCAAGGGCATGTAGGCCTCAAGACCTTGAACTGCATTCAGTTCCGCGCGTTGTGTCCCAATGCGCGGTCTTGGGGGGATCCCACGCGCCCTACGCAGCGCGTGGGGCTCCTCCCTCTTTTTAGGAGGACTCATCATGAACAGACGCACTTTTTTCCTCAGCTCAGCCGCCGTTATCGGCGCGGGCGCTGCCGGAGCGTTTTGGCTTCGGTCAGGAACCGCGCTGGATGCATCAGGCGAGGCTAACTCCGATGTTCGCGATTTTGGCGACGCGTATGAGGTCGACCTTTCGGAGGCGGAATGGCGCGAAATTCTCAGCGAAAACCAGTTCTTAGTGTTGCGCGAGGAACAGACCGAGACGCCCTTTACCAGCCCGCTGAATGATGAGACGCGCGAAGGTACCTATCAATGTGCGGGGTGCAATCTGCCGGTCTATTTGTCCGACGTGAAGTATGACAGCAGCACTGGCTGGCCGAGCTTCTGGCAGGCCATCGATGACGCGGTACGCACCAAGGATGACAACACGCTCTTCATCACGCGCACAGAAGTGCATTGCCGACGCTGCAAGGGCCATCTTGGCCACATCTTCGATGATGGACCGCCGCCAACCGGTGAACGCCATTGTCTGAATGGCTTGGCGCTACGGTTCGTGCCGACATAAATGCAAGCACGGCTCGACCAGCAATTGTTGGCGTTTCGCTGCATTGTTGCCGTCTTGGCGCTGATCCCAATCGGCGCCGGAGCGGCCGGCGTTGTGATGGGCCTGTCCTTTCCAGGTCTTGAGCTCACAACCCAAAATGCAGACGCAGCAAGCCACTTTCGCTTTCTGTCGGGCATCTTCTTGACCATGGGCTTGGCTTACTGGAGCGTTGCGATCCAAATCGGCAATTATCTCCACCGGTTCCAGTTCCTTGCGATCCTCACGATCGCGGGCGGATGCGCCCGGCTTTTATCTCTCATCGTGGATGGCACCCCGTCGGTTGGTCACCAACTTGGCCTGGCCATGGAGCTGTTGGTCGTTCCAATACTTTTGGTTTGGAGTGGTCGCTTGTTGCGTTTCCAGGCTCAGAGCTAAGCTCGATAACCTTGCATCCACACCAAACAGTCGCCTCAGCGCAAATCTTGTCGATCACCCTCTTGGGTAGCTTGTCGGCATGGAGGATCGGGTTTCTCGGTTCTTTTAGAATGAGAGTTCAAGCCAACTTTGAAAGGTGCCGCGAGACGCACCAAAGCTGGGCGATTTTGGAATCGGCGAACACGATCTTTGTTTGACCGTCAGTGTTCAACTCTAAACATCGCCGTTCGTTAAACCGATTGTTAGCCTCTGTCGGACGAAGATACTTTCTTGTTGCCTGCTTCATTCGAGGATCGTGACAACGGACAAACACGCTCAGGTTTTCTTTGGGCAAGTGCCAAGATTTTAAGGATATGATCATTGTTAAATTCTGCGCTGCCAAGTGCTGGCGATGCCGGCAACATGTCTCTGCAACGGGCGCTTGCTGCTGTGCGCCAACATCTCGATATGGATGTGGCCTACCTGTCTCGCATCGATGGCAACGATTCGGTTTTTGAACTCGTCGATGCTCCCGGCTTGGAAGACCTTGTAAAGCCAGGCGATAGAAGGTCGCTCGACGACGTCTACTGCAAGCACATCATCGAAGGCCGCCTGCCGCAGCTTATCCCCGATACCGGCGCAAGCGCATTGGCACAATCGATGCCGATCACGCAGCAAGCGCCGATCGGATCGCATATGTCGATCCCTTTGCGGCTTCCCGATGGTGAGCTCTACGGGATGTTTTGCTGTTTGAGTGCTGCGCCCAATCCCTCGCTCAATACGCGTGACCTCAACACTATGAGAATGTTTGCCGACCTGGCAGCTGAACGCGTTGCCGAGAGAATTGGGCAAGAGCGGGAGTTAGATGCAAAGAAGCAGGGCATTGAAAGAGCGATCCAGGGCGACACGTTTCGGATGGTTTTCCAGCCCATCGTGAACCTGGCAAACGACACCGTCAAAGGTTATGAGAGCCTGGCCCGGTTCACATCAGAACCCTACCGACCCCCGAATGTTTGGTTTGACGATGCTGCCAGCGTTGGGCTGGGCACAGAACTTGAGTGCCTTGCCATTCAACGCGCGCTTGAGCAGGCTAAAACCTTGCCGTCGAACATTTATGTGTCGCTGAATATCTCGCCTGAGAACGTATTTGAGGATGCCTTCTTGGCCATTCTCGCCGCCGAGCAGTACCTCGACAGCTTCATGCTGGAAATCACCGAGCACTCGCAAGTTGAAGACTATCAGGCATTGCACCGCACTTTGAAGCCGTTGCGCGAGCGTGGGCTCAAACTGGCCGTAGATGACGCTGGTGCGGGATACGCTAGTCTCAGTCATATTCTTCAACTGAGGGCAGATGTGATCAAGCTCGATATGGGGCTTGTACGCGACATCGATCAGGATGACGCAAAGCGGTCGCTTGTTGGCGGAATGGTGATGTTTGCCCGAGAAATGGGCACCATGGTCATTGCAGAGGGCATTGAGACAGACGCCGAGAAGGAAACGTTAAAAGCGCTCGGCATCTTCACCGGCCAAGGTTATCTGCTTGGCAAACCAGGCCCCTTAGACGATCATCTGCTTCCAACACACGATCGCAAGCTGGCTGGATAGTGCGACCTCCATGCTTGCAGCATGGACGATGTGAACACCGGACCGTTGATAGCTCGACGTTGAGGAACGCGCCATTTTGGACCTGGTGGCCAGCATCAGCGCCGACCAACTTAATGGCCTTGAATGCATCGACGAAACCGCGACCGCGTGGACGAGCACTGGAACTTGATCGGTTACCATGCGTTGGTTCTTGTTAACTTGCACTCGCCACGTGCGTCTTGGAGCAGTTAGAAATGCAGTTTCCGCCAAGCGTCTGCGCAGGCTCTGGGTTTGCTATGCCCAGTCTACCCGGCCTCGCCAAAAACCTTGCTTTGGCCATCATCGGGTTTTGGCTGGTTACTGGGGCCGCCCTTGCGCAGACAGCGGACGGCGGCGACCCGTCAACACCCATTGCGGTGGAGGCCAGCGCCACAACCGATGCTGATATCCGCCAGCGGCTCGTTGCCATTTTTTCAGAGATCGATGAGTTGCAGGACCTTCAGCCTACTGTTCGCGAAGGTGTGGTCGTGCTGTCGGGTTCGGTGCCCAATGAGAGTGCTGCAGAGCGGGCCTTATCGCTCACCGAACGCCTGGAAGGCATTGTTGCCGTCGAAGACGCTATCGACCGGACACTGAGCGTTGAAGACAATCTCAACCCGCTTCTAGAACGCTACCAGGCGACCCTTGAAGGGTTGGCGCGTGCCTGGCCACTCTATGCGGTGGCGCTCACCGCCTTCGTGCTTGTCGCGCTTTTTGGTTACGCCATTGCTTCGGCTTCTACACTGTGGGCGACGGTTGCGCCCAACCCGTTCATAGCCCGCCTTATCGTTCAGACCATTCGCATCGTAGGCATTCTTTTGGGCCTGCTGCTGGCGCTGAGCATTCTTGATGCCATGGCGCTTTTCGGCGCGGCGGCGGGCAGCGCGGGGCTCATCGGCCTTGCCGTCGGGTTTGCCGTCCGCGATACGATCGAGAACTATATTGCCAGCGTAATGTTGAGCTTGCGGCAACCGTTCCGCGCCAACGATCATGTCGTTATCGACAACCATGAAGGGATCGTCGTTCGCCTGACATCGCGAGCGACAATTCTGATGACACTGGAAGGCAATCATCTGCGCATTCCCAACGCACAGGTGTTTAAGGGCATTATCCTCAATTACACGCGCAATCCCCAGCGCCGGCTGGAGTTTGAGCTTGGCGTGGATGCCGATGACGATCCGTTGGCCGCCATGGAGGCAGGCGATCTGGCACTGAAAAAGCTGCCTTTCATTCTGACCGATCCGCAGCCGCTGGCCGGGATCAAGGAAGTCGGCGATTCCAGCATCATTATTTGGTTCGCCGCCTGGGTGGATCAGCGCGACGCCAACTTCTTGAAGGCCCGCAGTGGGGCTATCAATGCCGTTAAACAGGTTTTGGAAGAACAAGGGTTCACCTTGCCAGAACCGATCTATCGGCTGCGTATCGACGGTATGGATCTTGCCGACCTAGCAACATCGCAGGTGCGTCAGAAGGTGCCTGAGAAACCTGCCTCTCGGTCACGCAGCGTGGATGCCGCCGACATTGATGTCACGCCTGAGCTCGACGTTCAAAAACAGGTCGAGAAAGAGCGCGCGCAAGGTGACCAGGAAGATCTTCTCAATGATGCGCGCCCGGTTGAGTAGCCGCGCTTTTCTCTCCCGCTAACCAGATTTACGAGGATGGGCGCGGGGCTCATTGGGACCATCGTCGGAAACCAGAACGTTCGCAGCAAAGCCATGCACGAAGATCGACAGGGCGATCGTAACGACCGCGATGCGCCAAACAGCATCCATATCGCTGAAGTCGGCATGGTTTTGAGCGTAGGCGATGTAGAAAATCGACCCCATGCCGCGAACGCCAAAGAACGCCACCTTGCGGCGCTCCAATTCCTTGCAACGAAACAGCCTTAGGGCAAGATCGCCGGATATCGGCCGAATGAGGAAAATGAGCCCAACGGCAATTGCGATGTCAACCCATGTCAGCCCTTGCAAGCCGCCTTGGCCGATAAAGCTACCGACCCACAACAGCAGCAAAGCCAAGAGGATCGTTTCCAACTGATCGGCGCCATGATGCGCATGCTCTTCGTATCCAGCTTTGCCACGTTTGCGGCTAAGGATGCGTCCAGCGCGCGCGGCGAAGAACACGGCAAGGAACCCATACCCATCAATGGCCTCGGCAATGCCATAACTGAGTAAGGTTGCGCCAAGCGCCACGACGGTGGCGTTCCACGATCCCTGCGCGGCATCACCTTGCGGGGAAAAGGTCCAACGGGAGATGGCGAAGCCCACCACATAGCCGGCACCGATGCCGGCGGCAACACGGTAGACGAGGTCGATAAATGCCCAGTTGGCCAGCCATCCTAGACCGTTCGAGACGCCGTAAGTCGCAAGGCCAATTGCAAGATAGATGAAAGGGAATGCCAAGCCGTCATTGAGGCCTGCTTCGGCGGTTAGCGACAGCTTCATTGGCTTTTCAGTGGTTCCCGGCGGCCCCACCTGCACTGAACGGGCCAAAACCGGGTCGGTCGGGGCCAGTGCGGCCGCCAGCAGCATAGCGCTTGCAAGCGACAGCCCGGCGCCCCAGAAGCCTAGCGCGAACACGGCTGCCATGGTCAGCGGCATGGTGATGAGCAGGAGAAGGAAGGCAGGTCGCCAATTGCGCCATGTCATCGGCGTGTCGATAGCAAGGCCCGCACCTGCGAGCGAGATGATGACGATCAACTCGGCCAGGTGCTCCAGTATCTTCGCTTCCAGCTCTGACCCAAGCGGTGTGAGCGTCGGCAAGCCCCAGGCCGCTGCCACGATCCCGGTCAACACATAGAACGCAGGGATGTTGATCCAACGGACGTGCGCAAGGGCTGATTGCAGCGTGAGGCCGAGCAAAGCCAAGCCGACGAGAACATAAAAAAGATCGCGGAGATCAAGCGTCAGCGGCAAATCCATCATGAAGGGCCAATGCTGCTACCGCCACGGCGTTCCATCATAGGCAAAAAAATGTGGCTCGGCTGGAACGATTGGGCAGGCTGCGCATTCGCCCATGTATCCTAAAGGCTTCGGAATGTCTGCGCTTGGTTCTCTCTCGCGCGCCTTTCTTAGCTGTGATGCCGACCATGCACTGCGGCGCGATTCCTACTGTTTCCCTTCTTTGTCAGGTGACCTTCATGGCTGATGCCCTGCGCGAACGCGACCTCACCGACGGATCGCTTGCCAACCACCTCCTCCGTCTCTGGGTGCCTATGACCTGGGGCGTCGCGATGGTGATGTCGGTCGCTCTGGTTGATACCTTCTTCGTTGGTCGATACGGCGAAAAACCGCTCACCGCGTTAGGTTTTGCCTTTCCGATGCAGATGGTTCTGACAAGCTTGGGGATTGGCTTGTCCGCGGCTGCGACGTCTCTGGTTTCCAAGGCGCGAGGGCGTGATGAAACCAAGCTTGCCAGGCGACATGCTCGCAACGTCTTAGCGGTCGCAGTCGGTGTTGCGACGCTTGTTGCGCTTGCCGGGGCCATTGCAGCGCCAGCCATTTTCCGCTTGCAAGGCGCGTCGGGTGAGAGCCTGGAGCTTGTAACCAGCTTCATGCGCCTTTGGTTGATTGGCCTGCCTTTTCTTGTCTTTGGTATCGTGTCAAACGGCATCATGCGTGCCGAAGGCGAAAGCTCGCGCGCTGCTTTGGTCATGACAACCACCGCAGTCGTGAACGCTGCCCTCGACCCGATCTTTATTTTCGGCCTAGGTCCGATCCCGGAATTCGGCCTCGATGGCGCAGCCTTCGCCTCGATCATCGCGCGACTGGCCATGGCGGGGATCGCCGTTTGGTTCTTGCTTCGTGACGGACGCTCCATCGCAACGCATTTGCAGCTTGGTTCATCGGATAGATTTACCGAGATCGGTCAGATCGCGGCGCCGGCTGCCGCCTCCAATATGATCAATCCGCTCGGCTTGGCGGCCCTGACCGCGTCTCTGGCACTGATCTTGGAGCAGGCTGTCGCGGCTTTCGGGGTTGGCAGCCGCGTCTTGAACTTCGCTCAAGTGCCACTGCTTGGTCTTTCGGCGGCGATCGGTCCGCTGATCGGCCAGAATTACGGCGCCGACCTGTCGGAACGCGTACGCGGCGCTCTCATGCTCTGCCTGAAGATTATCGTTGGCTATACCGCGGTCCTTGCCGTTGCTCTCGCGCTATTTGGCGGGCAGGTCACAGCGCTCTTCACCGATAGCCAGACGATCGCCGATCAGGCCGCATTGTTCCTCATGATCGTGCCAGCGTCGGTCTTTGGGTATGGCGCGCTGATCGTCGTCATTGGTGCGCTCAATGCTGCTGGCAAACCGATACCTGGCACTATTGCAGCGTCGATCCGCATGTTCGTTGTCACCATTCCGCTGGCGTTTCTTGCCGCTTATCTGTTCGACGTTTGGGCGGTCTATGCCGCGCTTGCTGTCGGCAATGTGCTGGGTGGTGCGGCCGCACTCATTGCTGCCCGCCGCGAAGGGCTTTTGTAGGAGAGTTTGCCACCATGCTTGCTATCGCATCACTTCTTTTGGTCATCGCTTTCTCGCTGCTGTTTGTACGGGTTGGCGCGATCGCGCTGACGATGACTGGCGTTTCGGAAGACGTTGCAAAATTTCAGGCGCTTTCAGCGTTCTCTGGAGCGGGGTTCACGACCGGGGAGGCTGAGAACGTCGTCAATGGGCCGGCGCGCCGCCGCATCATTGCGATGCTCATACGCGCGGGGTCGGCTGGCATCGTGACGGCCATTACCACGCTCATGCTCTCCTTTGCTGGCGACAGTTTTTCGACCGAGGCGAAGCTTGCGACGTTCCTCTTGGGCAGCGCTGCCATTATCTTCATAGCTCGCTCCGGGTCCTTGGCGCGCCTGACGCGCCCGTTCATCGAGCGCATCCTCAAGACCACACCGGCACTGGATTTGCGGGATTACGCCGCGCTTCTTCACCTGCGCGACAATTGGCGTGTTGCCGAGTTTCAGCTCGACGCCAGTTCGCCTTTTATTGGCCAGTCGCTCCGCGACCTTTGGCTCCGCGACAGCCAGGTCATCGTTCTGGGTATTGAGCGCGAGGATGGCAGTTGGGAAGGCGTCCCGTCTTTGGATCGGCCGCTGGAAAGCGGCGACACCCTGCTTGTCTATGGCGAGGGCGACATGCTCGCAACGGTCTTGAAAACAGCCAATCCTGAGCAAGGCTAGCTTAGGGGCTAAACCCCTGAGAGCCGGTTCGGCGGAGCCGACAAGCAGATTATTTCAAATGGAGTTCAATGTGACGAAGAGCAACACCAGAACTGTTACCATTTTTGGCGCGGATGGCGCGACCGGCGAACATCTTGTTGCCCAATCGCTCGCGCGCGGATTTCAGGTGAGGGGTATAGTTCACGAAGGTGCCGAGGCACTTGAAGCCAGAGATGGACTAAGCTGGCACAATGCTGATGTTCTCAGCGATCCGCTCGGCGACATCATCGATGGTTCAACCGCTGTCCTATCGGCATTGGGCGTTGCCAATGATGTTCCAACTTTGTTGGACCCGCCACCGCTTTACACCCAAGGGACGGCGCGGATTTGTCAGGCGATGAACGAGGTCGGCGTCAAACGCTTGGTTGTGATCTCGGCCAGTTTTGTCGAAACCCTGAACCGAGGTCCACTGGCGTTTAAGCTAACGGCGTTACCAGCGCTGGCACGTGTGTTTGCGCAGATGGCGGAAATGGAAAGCCAACTGCGCGGCACCGATCTCAACTGGACAGCCGTGAGGCCAGGATGGCTGATGGACGGTGCATGCACCGACGACTATGTGGTACAGCCAGATGCAATTCCAAAAAATCTGATCCGCACGCGGCATGGGGACCTTGCGCATTTGATGCTTACATGCGTTGAGGACGGCAGTTGGATCGGCGCGACACCAGCGATCGCGCGGGCGGAAGAAAATGACGATCGAGCGATCGAAGAAATCATTGACGAAATGGCGCCTTAATGGCGGGCAACAATTGGCGCATGTCGTCGGCCGTCGAAGAACATGGTCTGGTTGCCGCAGCCGTTTGCTTTCGCTTTGGTTCGGCCCTCAGTTGTGGGGTTGCCGAAAGCCGTTTGGCATCACAATCCTCCTAGGTTCTCGTCAACGCACAACCGACCCGCAACGCGCTATTCAAACAGCTAGCTATCAAGCCAGCGTTTTGATGGATGGCGACGCAGACCAATTGCCCTGAGTGGCGAATTGGCAGCCACAGGCGTTCGCTGACCTGTGCCTTTATGGCCGATATGATCCGCGGTTGGTGCGCTGGGGCTTGAGCCTTTCCGCTGTCAATTCAATCACACATTGACCAGCCAGTTCGGCCCGCAGTGCCGTTCTTACATCAGCCCAAGACCAACCTTTAAACGCCCACATCCAGTGTTGGATGTCGAACGCCCTTTTCGCAGGGCGCTGGGTTTTCTGCACTTTTCGTCGTGCCAACTTTCGCTTTCCAACCTGTTTTCATCGCCGTCGATCGTAACGTCAATCCACTGTCTTGACCGATTGGAACGAAAAAGCGTATACTCCTTAACAATGATATATATTACATAATAAGGGAGGTATTACCATGCCAGTCCAGTTTCTGAAAAAGAGTGCATTCTGCGCGGCCCTTTTGGCCGGTGCAATGCTGGCAACGCCAGCGTCAGCGCAAACCTTGAATGTTGCCATTGTCGGCGAACCTGAAACGCTTGATCCGATGATGTCGACAAAGGATGTTGTCAGCATCGTCACCCAGCATTTTGTCGAAACGCTCTACACCTTCGATGAAAGTTGGGCGGTGGCTCCACTGCTTGCCGTCGACCTGCCGATGATCAGTGATGATGGGCTTACCTACGCGATCGATCTGCGCCAGGGCATCACATTCCATGATGGCTCATCGATGGACTCCGCTGATGTGGTGGCGTCGCTCAATCGCTGGCTGGAGGTCGCCACGCGTGGTCGCGGGGTGGCGGAGCAAGTCGCTGCGGTCACGGCAACGTCGGATTATTCGATCGAAATTCAGATGAACGAAGCGTACTCGCCGCTGCTTTCCCTGCTTGCGTTTTCTAACTCGGCGGCTGTGATCTATCCCGAAGAGACGCTGGCGGAGACGATGGGCGAGATTGTCGGGACAGGACCGTATCAAATCGTCGATCATGTGCCCGACCAATATTTACAGCTTAGCCGGTTTGACGGCTATGTTTCGCGCCAGGAGCCGTCCAGCGGTGCCGCTGGCATGCGGTCGCAGATTGCTGATGAAATTCGTTTCGTGCCGGTGCCGGATGCCAACACACGCGTTGAGGGTTTGCTTTCTGGCCAGTTCGATTTTGCCGATGGATTGCCGGCAGAATCTTTAGCGCGCATAGAGGCCAGCGATGTTGCCGACCCTCTATTGCTGCGGCCGTTTGGTTGGCCGATCTTCGCGATCAACCACAAGGCTGGCCTGTTGACCGATCTGCCGGTGCGCCAGGCTTTGCAGGCTGCACTGCCGATTGATGATATGCTGTTTGCAGCCTTTGGCGATGATAACTTTTTCGTGGTTGACGGCCCGATGTACCCTGATGGCTGGTCATGGCGCACGGATGAAGGCGTTGAGCTTTACAATCAGAACGATCAGCAACGCGCTGGCGATCTGCTGAGCGAAGCTGGGTATGACGGCACGCCGCTACGCATCCTGACGTCGCGCCAGTATGAATTCCACTTCAAGATGGCTGAAGTTGCCGCCGTTGCCCTGGAGCAGGCTGGATTTTCCGTTCACATGGACGTGGTGGACTGGGCCACACTCGGCCAGCGCCGCAATGATCCGGCTCTGTGGGATATCTACATCACCCACTCGCCGTTCCTCCCAGAACCGGCGCTCACCAGCCTCTATGCGGCGACGTCTCGTCTTGGATGGTCGGATGAGGAAAAGGATGCCATCTTGGCTGCCTTTACGACCGAGACAGATCCGGCAGAACGTCAAGCTCTGTTTGCTGATCTGCAACGTCGCGTTTTTGAAGATGTTGGCTTTATCAAGATTGGCGGTTTCAATGCGCTGATGGGTCATCGCCAAGGATTGACTGGCGTTACCCCAACACCCTGGCCGTTCTTCTGGAACGCCAGCGCGAACTGACGCCGAAAAGCGACATGGGATCGGTCCTATGCGGGTCGATCCCATGGATCCAATGTGTGCATCCCGCGCCGTCTCCCCCTAGACTGCACCCCCGCCGCCCCCAACCGTTGCGAGAAGTAAAGGCGTTATGACCCGATACCTTCTTAGGCGATCCTTTGGCATGATTGTCGTGATCCTGATGGTTCTGACAATCGCCTTTGTGATCGTGCGGTTGGCGCCTGGGGACCCTGCGGCGCTGATGCTGGGTCCGGATGCGACGCCCGAAGACGCAGCGCAGTTGCGCGAACGCCTTGGTCTCGACCGTCCCATCATCGTGCAGTATCTCACCTTCGCGGCGAATGCGCTGCGCGGTGATCTGGGGACTTCGATCTTCTTCAATCAACCGGTGACGACGGTTCTCGCGGGCCGGGCCGAGCCGACCATCTTTCTAGCCCTTTTTTCCCTGCTGATCGCGCTGGTCATTGCCACGCCCATCGGCATTTATGCTGCCTATCGGCGCGGATCGTGGCTTGATCAAACAGCCATCTCAGCGGCGATGCTGGCGGCCTCCGTTCCCAGTTTTTGGACCGGTTTGATGTTCCAGCGCTATCTGGCCACAGAGCTCGGCTGGTTCCCGGCGTCCGGATATGGCGGGCCGGACGCGGATTTTTTCGATCGCATGGGCTTTCTCATCCTGCCATCGATCGTTCTGGGTATCGCCAACTCGGCCATCATCTTGCGTTTTACGCGTGCGTCCATGCTCGACATTTTGGGTGAGGATTACATTCGCACCGCCCGTTCCAAGGGTATGGGCGAGCGGAGGGTTGTGCTGCGCCATGCCCTCAAGAACGCGGCCATTCCCATCCTGACTGTTGTCGGTCTGACCTTCGCGTTGCTGGTGTCTGGCGCGGTGGTGACAGAGCGTGTGTTCAACATTCCTGGCATGGGCAATCTGGTAGTGTCGGCGGTGCTGCGACGCGACTACCCAGTTATCCAAGGCACGTTGATCGTTGTTGCCACGCTTTATGTGGTTATCAATCTCGTCGTCGATCTGCTCTATCTGGTCGTCGACAAACGCGTGAAATATTGAGGGTCTGATGGCTGTTTCCGCGTTTGCCGATGAACCGAAATTTCTGGAACTCCTGTTCTCGCGCCGTTCTGTCCTTGTGGCGCTGATCATTTTTCTCATCATCCTGGCTCTGTGTGCTCTTGCTGCCCTTATCGCGCCGGCTGATCCGGCGCAGATGTCCGTTCGTCAGCGGTTGACGCCACCCGGTTCCGCGTTCTGGTTGGGGGCGGACGCCTTCGGTCGCGACGTCGCCTCGCGGCTGCTTTTTGCCGGCCAAGTGTCGCTTGCCATCGGGCTAGGCGTGGCGATCCTGTCGTCCATCGTTGGCATCTTTATCGGCCTGCTTGCCGGGTTCTTTCGCCAGTTGGACGGACTGCTGTCGCGGTTGATCGATGCGATGATGGCCTTTCCCGATATTCTGCTGGCCATCGCTTTGGTATCGATCCTGGGTGGATCGATGGTCAATGTCATCCTTGCCTTGTCCATTGTTTACGCCCCGCGCATCGCACGCATCGTGCGCGCCTCAACGCTGGTGATCCGCGAGCTGCCCTATGTGGAAGCGGCCCGGGCGCTGGGCACCTCGACGTCTCGGATCATGACCACCCACGTGCTGCGTAACATCATGTCGCCGATCATCGTGCAGGGCACGTTCATCTTTGCCTATGCCATGCTGGCCGAAGCCGGTCTGTCTTTCCTCGGCGTCGGCGTAGACCCGTCCACGCCGACCTGGGGCACGATGATCAATGAGGGGCGGCAATATATCGATCAGGCCTCTTACCTGATTTTCTTCCCAGGAATCGCGATCTCGATCTCCGTTCTCTCCTTACAATTGGTCGGCGATGGCTTGCGTGATGCGCTTGATCCCAGATTGGCCAAGGAGGTCTAGATGGCGCTCACGTTGACCAATTTTCGTGCCATCGGTTTTGACGGCGCCGACAAGACAGTCATCCACGTGGATGATGCTGGGCTGGTCTCTGATACGCCGGCCCCAGATTCTCACACGGTCGATTGCGGCGACGCTTACCTGTCGCCGGGTTGGTGTGATTTGCATGTACATGTGTGGCATGGCGGCACCGACATTTCCGTGCGTCCAGGCGATGCGGGGCGAGCGACGGGCGTCACGGCGATGGCCGATGCCGGCTCGGCGGGCGAAGCAAGTTTTCACGGTTTGCGCGAGTATGTGATTGAGCCGAGCACGGAAACGATCCGTGCGTTTCTCAATATCGGTTCTATCGGCCTGGTTGCCTGCAACAGGGTGCCGGAACTGATCGATCTGCGCTCGATCGATATCGACCGCACGCTGGCGGTGATCGACGCCAATCGTGATGTGATTTGCGGGGTCAAGGTGCGTGCCAGCGGCGTGATCGTTGGCAGTTGGGGCATCACGCCTGCCAAGATCGCCAAACGTGTGGCTGAAATCGCAGGCCTACCGTTGATGGTGCATGTTGGAGAGCCGCCACCGCTGATCGATGAGGTGTTTGATATCCTTGCACCTGGCGACATCATAACGCACTGTTTTAATGGTAAAAAAGCTGGATCCATCACCGATACGGCTGCGCTCTATGCGCAGGCGCGCAACCTGGCCGACAGTGGCGTGCATATGGATATTGGTCATGGCGTGGCGTCCTTTGATTTTGAGACGGCGCGCCAAGCGATTGGTGATGGATTGGTGCCATTTTCCATCTCCACCGACCTGCATCTGCGCAATATCGATGGACCGGTGCACGATCTGGCAACAACAGTTTCCAAACTGGCGGCCGTTGGCCTGTCTTTTGAGGAATGCGTCCAAGCTATCACCAATCGTCCACGGTCCATCCTAGGGCTGGGCGGTGCCGACGGGCTGACGGTTGGGACAAAGGCCGATTTTACGATCTTTGATTTCACCGATGCCAGCCTTGGCGCCCGCGACAGTCAGGGCAATGTCCTCACACTGAGCAAAGTGTTCGAACCGCGCATGAGTGTCATCGGTGCGTCATTGGAACCAGCGGCGCGCCGAGACGGCGAGGGGCTGGCATGAGCGCGCCGATCCTTGACGTGGCAGGCTTGAGCGTCGCCTTTCAGATGCCGCGCGGACAGGTGCGTGCCTTGCGCGATGTAAGCTTCCAACTGCACGCCGGCAAGACACTGGCGCTCGTTGGAGAATCCGGTTCGGGTAAGTCGGTGACCTCGCTGGCGATTATGGGCCTTCTTCCCAGCAATGGATCGGTGGCTGGCGGCTCGATCACTTATCATCACCGCGACGGCAGCGCGGTTGACCTGACAAAGGCCTCCCAGGCTGAGGTGCGCGGCATGCGCGGCTCGGACATCGCGATGATTTTCCAGGAGCCGATGTCGTCCCTGAACCCGCTTTTCACGATCGGCGATCAGATCGGCGAAATGCTCCTTCTGCACACCGAGCTAGATCCAGCAGCCCGTCGTAAACGCGTTCTAGACATGCTCGATCTGGTGGAGATCCCAGCAGCTGGCCAGCGCATAGACAGCTACCCGCACGAGCTTTCCGGTGGCATGCGCCAACGGGTGATGATCGCCCTTGCGATGGTGTGCAATCCTTCTTTGTTGATCGCCGATGAACCCACGACTGCACTGGATGTGACGATTCAGGCGCAGATTTTGGACCTGATGCGCCGTTTGCAGAGCGAGTTGGGCATGTCCATCCTGTTCATCACACACGATATGGGCGTGGTCGCCGAAATGGCCGATGACGTGGCGGTGATGTATGCCGGTGCCGTGGTCGAAGATGCCGGCGTCGATGATCTGTTTGCCTTGCCACTTCATCCGTACACGCAAGGTTTGCTGGCCTCGATACCCAGGCCTGGCCGCGATCCGGAAACAAGGCTTGTGCCCATTCCTGGGACTGTTCCAGCGTTGAGTGCCATGCCGCCAGGATGCGCGTTTGCCCCGCGCTGTGTGCGTGCCGACGACGCCTGTCGGAACCCGGTCGACCTCATGCCTCTTCGGCCGGCCCACCAGGTCGCGTGCATCAAGGTCGAAGGGGCGTTGGCCGATGCCTGAACCCCTGGTCCAAATCCGCAATCTGTCCAAGACGTTCAAGACCGGCGATGGGCTGGTTCAGGCCGTCAGCGACGTTAGTTTTGATATGCAAAGAGGCTCGATTACCGGCCTTGTTGGCGAGAGTGGATCGGGCAAAACGACGCTTGGGCGCACGCTCTTGCGACTGATTGAGCCCACCAGCGGCCAAACATTGTTTGATGGCCATGACATCAACACCCTGTCCCACGCCGCGTTGCGCGCCATGCGCAAGCGCATGCAGATTATCTTTCAGGACCCTGTGTCCTCGCTGAACCCACGGCTTCGCGTGAAAGCGATCATCGCCGAGGGGCTGGTGGCCCATGGGATTGGCTCAGCCAGCGAGCAAAGCGAAAGGGTGGCAGCGCTTCTTGAGGAAGTTGGCCTTAAGGCCGACCATATGGAGCGCTTCGCGCACGAGTTTTCCGGCGGCCAGCGCCAGCGTATCGGCATCGCCCGGGCTCTGGCCTTGGAGCCGGAGTTCATCGTTGCTGATGAAAGCGTTTCGGCGTTGGACGTTTCCATTCAGGCCCAAGTGTTGAACTTGCTGCTGGAACTGCGAGAACGGCGCAACCTGACGATGCTGTTCATCGCGCATGATCTGTCAGTTGTTGAGTATCTGTGCGATCAGACGATCGTCATGTATTTGGGCAAGATTGTTGAAAAGGGGGCCTCTGGCGACCTTTATCAGCGCGCCTCGCACCCTTACACGCGCGCCTTGCTTTCGGCCATTCCAGTGCCCGACCCCAAGGCTGCGCAAACCCGTACGATTTTGCGGGGCGATATTCCAAGTCCGCTCAATCCACCATCGGGGTGCGTGTTCAGAACGCGTTGCCCAATCGCCCAGGAGCCATGTGGTTCGGGCGTGCCCGATCCGGTGATGCTCTCGCCTTCTCATACCAGCTATTGCAAACGAATCGAGGCTCTTAATGACTCTGTCTGAGTCCGATCATCCATCCAAAGCGCAAACCAGCCAGCCACTTGGACCGGAAGGTCGCCTAAGGGCAATCGGACTGAGCCTTCCTGACTTGGCGCCCAAGCCGATAGGTGCCTTCAAGAATGTGCGGCAGGTTGGAGCGCTGGTCTTTGTTTCCGGCCAGGGTCCTGTTTTGCCCGACGGCACGTTGAAATGCGGCAAAGTTGGTTTGGACGTTAGCGATGAAGACGCGCGTGGCCATGCCCGCCTTGTGGCCATCAACATCCTGTCCGCATTGCGCGCCCATGTGGGCAGTTTGGACAAGATCAATGGTGTGGTGAAGCTGCTGGGCATGGTGAACGCCGTCCCGGAATTTGCCAATCATCCCTATGTGATTGACGGTGCGTCGGAACTGCTAACGGAGGTCTTTGGCGCAGAGGACGGCGTGCATGCGCGCAGCGCTTTCGGCGTCGGATCGCTACCCAACCAGATCACCGTCGAGATCGAGGCCGTCTTCGAGACGCGGCTCGATTGACGCCATGAAACCGTTAGGCGGCTTCCCGACCCAGCGCACGCTCAACCAACAAAGCGGCTCGTTGCACCTCTTTGGTCAGTTCCGGCAGGCGTTCCTGCGCGCGCTGCTCGGAAAGCACGACCGACATGGTCAGGGCGCACGCGCCGGACACATCGCGGATCGGCGCAGCAAGGCAAGCGACGGAGTATTCGGAGTTGCTCATTTGCAGCGCCAGCCCCTGCTCAAAGTCAGCCCGCGACTGTTCGGCCAGTCGTTGCGGATTTGTTTCGGCGCGACCGGTTTCCGACGGCTCGGCACATTCTTGGAAGGCTTTCAGGCGTTCATCGTCGGAAAGGTGGCCGAGCAACAGGCGACCAGACGCCGTCCAGTTAAGCGGCACGCGCGTGCCGACATCCGATGTGACGCGCAAATGCCCGCCGCCATCAACCATCGCAACCACGACCATCATGTTGTCATCGCGCGCGCAAACCTGCACCGTTTCGCCGGTTCTTTTGCTCAGCGCATTCATTTCACGCTTGGCTTCGACAAACATGTCCATGTTGGAGCGGTAGACCAAGCCATACCGCATCAGGCGTGGGCCGAGCCAAATCTGCGTGCCATCAAGGCGCGAAAGCATGTCGCGCTCGACCAGTTCGTCGATCAACCGATAGATCGTCGAAACCGGCGCGCCGGCCAGCTTTGCAAGCTCATAGGCCGTCATCGGCCGTTGGTGCTGGGTCAAAAGGTCCATGACTTGCAAAGCGCGATCTATCCCGCTGGTGCGTTTGCGTGGTGGTGCGTTCATCGCGTGATAAACCTCGGTTCGATTCTCATATTCCACTATTATGGAAACGCTTCTCATAACGCAAGGTAAAACGATGACTCAGTCGACCGATCTCAACGACAACTGGCACTGGTACGACCAGCACGGCTACACGCCCCTCATCAATGTTTCCGGCACGATGACGGGCCTGGGTGCATCCATCACCTCGCAAAAAGTTCGCGATGCGACCAGCCAAGCCATGGCGCGTTTTGTGAACATGCACGAGTTGCAAGCCCACGCCAGCGGCGTCATCGCCCGTCTAACCGGGGCCGAAGCCGGTTGCATGACGGCATCGGCAAGCGCCGGCATTAGCCTTGCGGTTGCTGGATGCATGAGCGGGCTGGACCCTGCCAAGGCCGAGGCTTTGCCCGCGCAGCCCGGACCGCGTTCTGAGGTGGTTGTCCAGGCCGGGCATCTTTGCGGCTATGGCGCTCCGATCGATACGGCCATTGCGCTGACCGGGGCGAGAACGCGACAGATCGGCCAGTCGACCCTCGCCATGGACCATCAGCTTGAAGGCGCTTTGGGCGATCAAACCGCTGCCGCGCTGTATGTGGTGTCTCACCATGTGGTCCATTATGGGCAGATCCCGTTCGATCGCTTTGTATCGATCTGCAAGTCCAAGGGCGTGCCGGTGATTGTCGATGCGGCATCGGAGTATGATCTGCGCGGCTTCATTGCCGCGGGGGCCGATCTTGCTGTGTATTCGGCGCACAAATTTCTCGGTGGTCCAACCGGTGGGATCATAGCTGGGAAGCGCGCCGCTGTTCGTGCCGCCTATCTTCAAAACATCAATCTGGGCCGAGGCATGAAAATCGGCAAAGAAAGCATCGCCGGCGCGATCGCCGCCATGGAGGCGTGGATGGCACGTGATCATGAGGCCATGCGCGAGGCCGAAGACCGGGTGTTGGAAACGTGGCGCGCGCGTCTGGCGCAACTTCCTGGCATCAACCCCATCGTCATCGCCGATCCGACAGGCAATCCGCTGAACCGGCTGCAGGTGGAAGTGGATGCCCGGCAAGCCGGAGCGAGCGCTGCGACGTTTGCACGTGTCTTAAGCCAGCAAAAGCCGGCCATAATCGTGCGCGATCACGAAGTTGAGCTTGGCTATTTCCAACTTGACCCTTGCAACCTTGTTCCAGGGCAGGGCGAGGTTGTTGGCCAGGCCGTCTATGATGTGCTGAAGCGCGGGCAAGACTTTTCGCAGGAACCTGATGACCTTCACCGCGCCCGCAATGGTGGTGTGAAAGGGTATTTGGGTTGGCTCAGCGACAATTGAGTTGATCGAACGCGCGCCAAGTCTGCGTTCAAGACTATGGGCTTTGCCACATCGGTTGCAATCATGGCGCGTGGCGAATCGGTTCTGTTAGACAGTCAATCACAGATCAAAGATGGCCATCATCTGGCGTGTCTGCACGGTATGCTTAGCACTATCAGCAATGTTTTATTTCGCAAGAGCGATCTACGCGCTTGAAACGAAGCTTTTTCATGCAGTCTTTCAACAACTTGCTAGACAAGATCTGATCGTCTCCTGATTTCCCTCGTCGAAAGACTTCATACTTTGCCCCAATGGCTAGGCAAGGCGCGATTCTGATGATACCTTATTACGTATTATATTACTTTATTATGTAATATATGGCTTGGGGCTTTTGAATGAAGGACAGGATTATGGACGCGCTATTACCTCCCTCATTGAGTGACCGTCAGGGTTTTAACAAACGATGGTTTGCCGACAGTTCAGCACTCCAGGTTTATCGACCGACAAGTGCGCAAGGCGTTTATGACGCGGTCATCGCCATTCAGGCATCCGGCATCAGCGGGTCGGCCGTGCAGGTCACCTGTGGCCGCCATTGCTATGAAGGCTTTGTCTACAACGAAAACACGCAGGCGATCATCGATGTGACCGCTCTGAAAGGCTATGGTGAGACCACCCTTGGCGGTGTTGCCATGGTCTATCTGGATGTGGGGATGGGCAATTGGGACATGTACCGGCTTCTCAACAATCTCTACCAGAAAACCATTCCGGCCGGTTCGTGCTATTCGGTCGGACTTGGCGGCCATATCACCGGCGGAGGCTATGGCGTTCTTTCCCGGCTGATGGGCCTGTCGATCGACTATCTATCCGCCGTCGACATCGTCGTCGTCCAAAATGGTACGCCGCAACTGATCACTTGCACAAAAGATGTTCATAGCGATTTGTTCTGGGCTGTAAGAGGCGGTGGCGGCGGCCAGTTTGGGATCATCACCCGCTACTATTTTGCCACTGAGACACTGCCAGATGCGCCGTCCTACGTTTTCACGACGACCTACAGCTGGGATTGGTTTGATGCGGACGGCAACATTGCGCTGACTCAGGATCAGTTCAACGGCATCGTCAACACGTTCTTCTTTGGGCAGTATTGCGACCAAAGCGGCATAACCAACAACATTTTTGGCATTCTTCACGGCAGCCACATGGACGCCAAATCGATCAGCTTGGCTGACATCGATACCTATTATGAATCCTCTGGGCAAAGCCTGCCGGACTACAGAGCTGAGCGCAGTGAGCGTCTTGCCGCCAATCGAAAACTGGCGCAGGAGATCGCGCCATTGTCGGACCGGGACTGCAAGCTGGTTGGCCATCCCTACATTGCCAGCACCCACGCGCTGGGCGTCCAGTATGAGGGCGTATCGACATCAGTGGGCTATGGGCCCGACCATATCTACACCTTCCTGGAAGGCATGCAGACACTTAACGGCTCTGGCCCGAACCGGTATGGCAAGTACAAATCAGCCTACCATATGACCGCGTTCACCACGACCATGTTGGAACGAGCCTATCAGGGATTGACGACGCCGGTTTCCATTCCCAGTCAGCCGGGTTTTGTCGATATGAGCCAGTCGCTTATCCAGTTTGACTCCTATGGCGGCCAAATCAATCAAATCCCTTATGACGCCACGGCCATCTATCAGCGCGACTCGATCGCCAAGCTTCAGTATCAGAGCTATTGGACCACCAATGTCGGCCCTGGCTATGATGATGAGGCGCTCGAGGATGCACACCTGACTTGGATGAGGGACATCTATGAAGGCGTCTATGTGGCGACCGGCGGCGTGCCATCCGGGACTGGGTTGCAGGGGTGTTACTACAACTATCCCGACATTGACCTTGGCAGCACTGCAGCCGATACGCCGCCCTTGGAAGATGCCCTAGAGCTCTATTTCGGACCCAATCTGACAAAGCTCAAAGGGGTCGCGGCCTCCTACAATGACGGTAAATGGTTCAGCAACTCGCAGAGCATTTGCAACCTTACCTAACGACAGTCGGCTTGGTAGCTGCTAGTAAACCGGGCTGGCGGGCCGTTTCGGTCCGCTCGCCTGCGCTGTTGTTGCCACACTTGTGATCAGTGCGCGGGTAGGTCGTTTGGAATGCACAACACGATGTGATCATGCACCTTGATCTGGAACAGTGGCGAGAGCTTGCCTCGCCTATCTACGAGGTCTACCCGCGCGAGCCGGCTGAGCGCGCAGGCGTCGACATTGAGATTGAGGAGACAGACGGTCTCTTTATGGCCAAGGTCGCCACGCCTGCCCAGATGCTCATTCACGACCCGACCACCCGTAAGGATGTATGCCACGACTATCTGCTGTTCGAGCGCTTCTATGAGGGCGGCGGGCAGGCCGAAGTCGGTGATATCGGGTTCGATGTTTCGCCCTCGCGCTTGCACGTCATCGATATGTCCCAGCGTTATGTGTCAATGAAGGCGCGCAGCCTTAGCCGCGGCATTTGCATTCCACACGCGCTGCTCGGCTACCAACGCGGCGAGGAGCCCGCCTTCACCTCGGTTGAGATGGACTCGCCCAAGGGCCGGTTGCTGGCCGCTGCGCATGCCGAACTGCTGAACACACACACCGACAGAACCGCACAGGACGCCGCGCTGATTGCGCAGACCTTTGTTGGGCTGGTGCGCCAGCTCATGCTCGGGCCGAGACCTGGCGAAGCGCCGAGCGAGGACCGCGACCTTCCCTTGACGCTTCTTGTGCAGGATTACATTGCCACGAACCTTCATGATCCCAGCCTTGGTGTCGATACGCTCGCGGCCGTTTTCGACGTGTCGCGTGCAACGCTCTACCGGCACTTTGAGAAAGAAGGCGGCGTCGCGCGCCACATCCGCAACCGCCGTTTAGACCGATGCTTTTTTGAACTTGCGGGAGCCAAGCCGTCGCGCGGTCAAGTCTCAGCGGTCGCTCGGCGATGGCACTTCACCGACCCCAAGCATTTCAACCGGCTGTTTCGTGACCGGTTCGGCCTATCGCCATCGGCCTGTCTTTCGACAGGCATACACCCGGGTTCGGGTGCGCCGTCGGATCAAATCCGCATTGTCGAACATTGGCTAGACCATATTCGGCACAGCTAGGTCACCGGACCGCCTAGCTTTGGGAATCACAGACAACCTGCATCAGCAAGCGACACCGACCAAGCCGAGTCCGCTGTCACGGCACGTCCGTCGGTCGGTGCCATAAGACGTACAGCCAAGATTTGTGAGACGGCTAGCCAAGAGAGCGAGCCGGTGAGACGCACAGCCAACAAAGATGAGAATCCAGTGGAATATCATCGCCTTGCATGGGCGTTTATGTCTTGGCCCGTGACGAGGGGCGCGTCGCGCGTGCTTCACTCTCCATGCGGACACCATGATGACACACACTGTTTGGCCAAGCGACACCAAGCCCAGCAAGAGGGTCCCTGTCTGCGCCAGTCATGTCGTGATGCGTGGTCGCTTGGGCGTCCTTGCCTCTTCAACCGCCATAGCCCTGGCGCTGGCCATCAGCCCGGCGCCCGCGCAGCAAGTCATCGTGATCGATGATGCGCAGACAAGCACCAATCGTGGCCCGACGATTGATGGTGACGACCAGATAACCGTCACCGAGAATGGCTCAATCACGGTTACCGGCGACGCCGCAGAGGGCATCTTCGCAGACGGGGCAAACAATGTGATCGTGGTCGACGGACGTGTTCGGGTGGTGAGTACGGACAGCACAGCCCGCGGTATCGAGTCACGCGGGGCCAATGCGCGCATCACAATCAACGGCACGGTTGACGGTGTCGTCGCCCCAGGCGGCACAGCGACCATCGGCGTGCAAGTTGAGGGCGCCAATTCGTACATTGTGAACAACGGAACCATTGAGAGCCAGACTAGCCATGCCCTCTTTGCTACAGTGAACAGTGGCGGAACCACACTGGTTAACACCGGCATAATAAGGACCACCGACGATGGCAATTCGGCCGTTTTTTTCCTCCGACCCGGCACGGTGATTAACTCCGGTCTCATTGCCACCAGTTCGACAGACGCTGCGGCCGTGCAACTGAACGAGGGCGGGGTCGTCGTTAACACAGGCACCATTTGGACCACTGGATTGAATGCCGAGGGTATTGAACTAAGCGGCGGCGTGGTGGTGACCAATTCGGGCCGCATCATCTCGGTGCAAGGCGAAGCGATCAGTGTCTCCGACGCCAGCGCTGCCGACGACACCATCAACCTGCTGGCGCCTGGTTTCATCGGCGGCAATATTGATTTTGGAAGCAGAAGCGTTGGTGGCACGCAAACAACCGTCAACATCGTCACCGGGCCATCGCATTCGATTCTTTGGGAAATGGGGGCGCCCAATGACTTGGCTGGTGGTGCACCGAACTTCTCTGGCAGCGTGCCTTGGTTCTACAATACCGCGACGCAGACTGTTGCGACATTCGATCCAACGTTGTTGGCCTCTGAGAGCCACGCGCTGGGCGACCTGACACGCCTTCTGTCACGGGTCGGTCTTGGCGCAGTGGAAGGTTTTGGTGCGGGTTTGGGTGCGGGTTTTGGGTCAGGCGGCACTGGTCCGTTGGCCTATCAGCCGGGTGAAAGCTATCCGGCCGGCGTCCAGGCTGCCGAACGGGCCATGCACAGGGACGCTGGCCACCGTTTTGGCCAGGTCTGGGCGACCGTGCTTGGTGGTCAGATGGACCATGACGGCGGCGGCACGACACTCGACAGCACCATCGGGCATTTTGGCTTTGCCGGTGGCACCACTTGGCAGCACACGCCAGGGACGACGCTGTCGGCCATGGCGGGCTATGTGATGGGCTCCAACGAAGCCGATGCGGTATGGGCGCCCTCCTTCGATCATGACACCCACACCCTGTTTGCCAGCCTGCATGGCGAGCACCAACTGGGTTGGGGGACTTTTGGTTCAGGTGCCCTACAGTTCGGGCTGACCGCGGGTTATTCTCAAATCGATCACAATCGCTTCGTCAACGACAATCTGGCACCGCTGGGCGAAAGCTGGGTCAGCGCCGACTATGGCGGGTTCTTTGTCAGCCCAGAACTTGGATTCTCTACCGACATCGCGCTGGAAAGCGGCCAGACACTGACACCCAATGCGGGCCTACGCTACGCAGCGCAATGGCTGGGCGGCTATTCAGAATCCGGCGCCGTCAGCCCAGCCGCCAATGCAACTGTCGAGGATCGCTTTGTCGGTACCCTGGAAGCCCGCGCCGGGCTGGATGTCACCCGCAACTTCGCGTTCGGCACCCTCACCGGACGCATCGGCTATCTGGGTCGCTGGAGCACCGGCGATGATGGCGCCAGCATCACGCTCAACAGTGTCACCCAAACCGTGGCCTCAGACACCCAAAACCTCAACGCTGCCACCCTCGGCGCCACCTTGCGCAGCGCCTTGGGCGAGACAGCCTTTTTGGAACTCGATGCCAACTACCTCCTCGGCGACACAGCCCAAGGCTTCGATGGCCAAATCACAGTGGGTATGGCGTTCTAAAAGTGCGTTGCGAGACGCGAACCCCAGATCGGGCTTCGAAAGAGATTGGTAACGGGTATCAGAACGTCAGATCAAACGACTTTTTCAACGCAATGGGCCCAAAATCGCAGTTCAAGAGCAGCGGCAAGCCTGCAGCCTACCTTCCTGACAGCCGCCATTGGTTGAAAACGCGCGGGCGGATGGATCTGAGGTCCGTGATGTGGGCCAAGCGGCCAAGTGGCAATCCACAACCAAGCTTTGAATTGGGCTGAGAGCAGACCTTCTGATCGATTGAATCCCAATCGTTTCTCTGCTGCGGTATCCTTCGATTTTTGGGGTTTGCTGTTTCGGCAGTTAAACGGGATACAGATTTAAGGCCCCCCTATCCTTTCTTGCGCTTTGTCCAATCAAACGCCAGACAATGGTCTGACCGTCTGTCGATGGAAACTTCTCGTGGTGGTTCTGGGGGAGATGGCCAGCCCGACTGCAACGGCTCATGTGGAGACAATTGAGGCTTGCCCCTCCCTATAAGTCGGTTTATCTTATAAACAAATGGAGGAATCTTCGTGATCAATCGTGGCGGAATCGGGCCAAATTCATTGCTGGACGGCGCGATTGAGCTACGCGGCATCTTAGGCAGCGCCGTTGAGCATTTGGGTACGCGCATTGCCTCAGGCGAATGGGGTGAAGGCGAAGCGGTTACACGCGAAGCCGATCTGGTGGATCAACTGGGGGTCAGTCGGTCCGTCATTCGTGAGTCCTTCCGCATTCTTGGTGCCAAGGGCATGATACGCTCCAAAACGTCCGATGGTACGCGTATCCAGCCGCGGTCAAAATGGCGACTGCTTGACCCCGACGTTATGGAATGGCGGATCAAAGCAGGTGATACTGAGTCACTGTTGCGCGATCTTTTAAAACTGCGCTTGGTCATGGAACCAGGCATTGCCTATCTCGCAGCGCAAAGCGCGCACCAGGAGCACATTGAGCGAGTCAAGGCCGCATGGCAGGCCAAGCAGTATGTGTATGACAATGCGACTGGGTCACATGAGGCGCGCCGCGAGGCCTTCATCACAACGGACCTTGAGTTCCACCGCGCACTGATTGGAGCGGTGCAATCGGAACTGCTGGAGCAGCTGTTCTCGGTCATTGAGGCGGCGCTCGGTTTGCTGCTGGACCTGCAGATGACGGCAAAAGGCTACACCAGCACAATGATTGGTATGGATGAAAGCCACGCCCTCCATGAGCGTGTTTTTCAGGCTTTCATAGCGCGTGATCCAGAGGCAACAGAAGCGGCCATGCGCACCCTCATTCAATGTGCGATTGACGATGCCAAGCAAGGGTTTCAATTGCTTGATCAATCCCCTGGATCTGACGGTGCTGTTCAGAGACGTCAGAGCGGATAACAAACAGGATAGTCATGCAAGACAATGATGTTCGTGCACCGCTGGTTAGCGCGGTTGCCGACCGGCTGATGGCGCACGCCTTTCAGGGCTGGTTTTACGGCGATTCCATCGGGTTCGAAGGGCTTGTTGCCGCTTCCGATACCCTGGAAGATCGCAAATGGCTTGATTTCTCGCACGGCTTTTTCCGCGCTTGGGGCACGCGCGTTTGCCCCTTCCTACCTGATGATAACACGGCGCCGGGTCATGTGATGTGTGATGTCGTGGAGCGTACCGGCGACGACGTACTAAAAGCCGCTGTGCTGGAGCTGGCCTGTCATTTGCGTGATCGACGCAAGGTTGGCGGTGTTTCTGTGACGTTTGAGGACACGCTGCGGTCTCTGCGCGAGCCTTATGGGGGTGTAAAACTCTCAACCGAGGAAGCCGATCAGATGAGAAACCCTGGTCCAGGCATTTATCTTGACTGTATGCATTTTGATCCGCCGTTCTTTGCCCATCTCTCGCGGCTCGATCCAGGCAATGGCTGGGACGACCATGCAGTTGATGAGATTTTGGGTTACGGGCCCCTGCTGTTTGATGAAGGTACGGGGCTCTACAATCATTTTTGGCTTGAAAATGTTGGCCGATCCTACACCCGTGGCTGGGCGCGTGGTCAGGGTTGGGCGTTGCTGGGTCTGCTTGATGTAGCCCATTATGTCAGCGCGCACGCCAAGCTGGACCAGGTCAAAGCCGAAGGGCTGGCCTTGGCGCGGCAGATGCTCGGCTATCAACGCGCTGACGGCAATTGGTGGTCGTTGGCGCATGAGCCGCGTTCGGGCGAGGAATCTTCAACAGCGGCCTTCATGGCTACGGCTTTTTATCGCGGCATGGCTTGGGGGCTGTTGCCACGCGAGCAATTTGAAGAACCTGCTGAGCTTGCCTATCAGGCTATGGTTGGCAATCTGGACGCGCAAGGCAATCTGATGGGCGTATCGGCTGCGGTCATGTCCGCGCTCGTGGAAGAACACTACTGGCACGTGCCGGTGAACAAAATCGTGCCTTGGGGTCAAGGGCCGGTGCTGACCGCGATTGCTGCGCGCAAGGCGTTCCAATCCTAAAGCGTTTTGCGTTAAACTTGATTCATAGAACGCTGCCTGAAATCAAAGATTTCAACGCGTTATGTGATGCTCTGTGTCTTGAGCTAAACGCGAAACGCTCTAATCCTCATACATGCGGATTGTGACGCCGCCGTCGATCACAATGTTTTCGCCAACCATGAAGCGTGCTTCATCTGAAGCCAGCATCGCTGCGACGGCTGCTATCTCGTCGGGCTGACAGAGGCGGCCAACTGGCTGTTGTGCCTCAACTCGAGCTCGCTCAGCAGCAGGGTCGTCAAACGTTTCAAAATAGGCCCGCACCAGAGGTGTTTCTGTGTAGCCCGGTGAAATGGCGTTCACTGCGACACCTTTGTCAGCGTACTCCAACCCCAGTGAGCGCGTGAGGCCAAGCAAAGCGTGCTTGGCAACCGGGTAGGGAAAGGTGGATTTGATCACTGAGAAGGCATGATTGGAAATGATGTTGATGATCGCTCCGTCATGCTTTTCCAGCATATCTGGCAAAACAGTTCGACAGCAGGTCCATACGCCGTCCAGATCGACAGACATGCAGCGCAACCAATCTTCGCGCGTGCAGTCTAGAGGCTCTTTGAACACAGCGATACCAGCGTTATTGACCAGAATATCAGCTGACCCGAAAGCGGCTTTTGTTGCCTGATACATGGCGGCAACACTTGGCTCATCGGCAACGTCGGTGTGCACAAACAGTACCTGACTTCCAGTTTCATCAGCCAGTTTTTGCGCGGTCGCCGCGCCTATCTCAGCGTTGCGTTCAGCGACGACTGTCTTGGCACCCTCTTGTGCAAAACGGCGGGCAATCGCCTCCCCTATGCCTTGGCCTCCACCTGTCACAATGGCTGTTTTGCCTTGAAGTCGTTGCATTTTTTGTCACTTCCCTGCCGTCAATTGACTTTATAAGATAAACGGATAATAACATTTATGTCTAAGGTCCATACCCGGGAGGAAACAATGAGATCGACACGCCTTTCACTTTCCCTGGCCACAACCGCAGCGCTTATCATGTCTGCTGGAACGGTTGCTGCCAACGCTGATGAGATTGTCGCCATCTATAAGAGCGGCACCCAGCAATATTTCATCGATCAGGCCAACGGCTTTGTCGCAGCTGCTGAGGAGCTGGGCTTCACCGCCCGCACAATCAATGTCGAGCTTGATGCCAACCTTGCGATCAGCGCAATTTCTGATGCCATTGCAGGTGGCGCGGACGCCATCGCCATTACCGCTCCAGATCAGGCGCTCGGCCCGGCAATCGCGGCGGCCGCCGCTGAAGCGGGCATCCCCGTCATCGCGACAGATGATCCGCTGGAGGATGGTGATGGAAATCCTGTTCCGTTTGCCGGGTTTGATGGCACGGCCATGGGCACCAAGGTTGGTGAACGCGCCGGTGAACTTCTGGCCGCTTCCGGTTGGCTCGACGGAGCCACGTACGGCATTTTGAGCGTTGAAGTGCAGACGCTCTCTGTTTGCAACGACCGCACCAATGCTGCGCGTGAGCAGGTTTTGGCAGCTGGTGCCGATGAAGCGAACATCTACGCTGTTGCCTATGAAGGCACGGCGGACACCAGCCTGGCAGCCGCCGGTCCGGTGATCACCGCCCATCCACAGGTCGACAAATGGGTGGTCTTTGCATGCAATGATGAAGGCGTGTTGGGTGCAAACAACGCGCTGGCCAATGCCGGGTTTGCGCCCGACGACATCATTGCTGTCGGCCTGGGTGCGTATGAAGCTTGCCGCCCTTGGGAAGCAGGCATCGATACCGCCTTCAAAGCGGCTCTGTACATCTCCGGCGTTGACGTTGGTGATGCTGCGGCCCGCGCCTTGATCAACTCGGTCACAACTGGTGAAGCGCTGCCTTTACAGACAGTCGCCAACACAACGATCGTTGATCCGTCCAACTATGCGGACATCATGCCCTGCAATTAGGGTCTCTCCCGAGGGCGGGTCCGGGCAAAAAAGCCTGGGCCCGCCTTTTCTTGCACAGTGTTTCCCGGGGAAGAGAACGTGACGAAGGTCCTTCTTCAAGCCAGGGCAATTGGGAAGTCTTTTCCCGGTGTTCGCGCGCTTTACAACGTTTCCATGTCCGTCCACGCAGGTGAAGTTGTTGCCTTTGTTGGCGAAAACGGCGCTGGCAAGTCGACGCTCCTGAAGATCCTTTCCGGCGACTATCAGCTTGATGAAGGCTCAGTGAGTCTTGATGGTGTCGAGGTCAGCCACGCCAGCCCTCTGGCGGCGCGCAATGCCGGGTTCCGGCTGGTACGCCAAGAGCCCGAAATCGTCCCCCATATTTCGGTCATCGAAAATATCTTTGTCGGTGAATACCCCAGCACCCGCGGCAAAGTGAATTTTGCTGCCATGCGCCGCAAGGTCAACGACCTGCTTGAGCGTTATGGGTTCGCTGGCATGGTCGATGTTGATCAGCTTGGGCGCACCCTGTCCCCCGCGCAGATGCATATTGTTGAGATCATGCGCGCGCTGAAAGATGGCGTGAAGGTTGTTGCATTTGATGAGCCAACATCATCGCTGACCAGCAAGGAAACGGATGCGCTTTTCGCGCTGATTGAGATTTTAAAAAAAGAAGGCCTGGGCGTCATCTACGTCTCCCATCGCCTGCATGAGATCATGGGCATCGCAGACCGCGTGGTGATCCTGAAAGATGGCGAGCCGACCGGCGACTTGCGCATTGAACAGACCAATGAAGAAGAGATCGTTCGGCTTATGGTTGGGCGCGAGTTGGAGCATGGCTACCAGCGCGAAGAAACGACCACAGACCATGTGGTGCTTGAGGTGGAGAACCTGAAAAGCCGTTGGCATGACGATATCAGCTTCTCCATTCGCGCCGGAGAAATCGTCGGTTTTGCGGGCCTTGTAGGAGCGGGTCGCACGGAGCTCGCCAAAGTCCTGTTCGGTGAATATGCGCGTGAAGGTGGCACCGTTAAAATCGATGGGCAGATTACCAACATTCGCTCACCTTCGGATGCCATTGCCGCCAACATTGGCTTTGCGCCAGAAAACAGGAAAGCCGAAGGTCTTATTCTGGTGCGTTCGGTCATCGAAAACGTGTCGATGGCGATCTACTCTTCGCTGTCCAAAATGGGCATTTTGCGCAATCGCGAGATGATCGACGCTGTCGTGCCCTATGTGCGGCAGCTGGATATCAAAACCCCGTCCATGGAACAGGAGGTTGGGAAGCTTTCCGGTGGCAACCAGCAAAAAGTGGTGCTGGCCCGATGGCTGGCAGCCAAGCCGAAACTTCTTATTCTCGATGAGCCAACACGCGCCGTAGACGTAGGCGCAAAAGCGGAAATTTATCGCTTGATGGACGAGCTGGCCCAGCAGGGCATGGCGATCATGATGATCTCCTCGGAGATGCCCGAGCTGCTTGCGATGTCAGATCGCATCATCGTCATGAGCGATGGTAAAATTTCAGACCCAATCGAAAAATCTGAGGCCAGCGAAGAGGTGATCGTCACCCTCGCGCTCGGCCAAGAACCAACAACACAGGCTGCTGCCTAAGGGTCTTGTACCCTCACAATGGAGCAATGTTTTCCATGACCGACACACCTGCTCAATCCGCTGGCACTTCGCATCCTCGTCGTCCTGGGCTACCCCAACGACTTCTGCATTCCATTGGCGCTGAGAACCTGTCGCTGATTATTGCTCTGATCATCATGGTGGCGCTGATCGCCAGTCAGACAGAGTTCTTCTTCTCCCCCCGAAACATCCTCAACATCGGCCAGAACATGGCTGTCGTCGGGCTTATCGCCGTAGGCATGACGCTGGTGATCGTTTCAGCAGGTCTGGATATCTCGGTTGGTTCGATTGCCGGCTGCGCCTCTGTCGTCTGCGCTCTTATGGTCACCCAGGTCGGTACCGTGATGGGCGGCGTTGTGTTCGGTGTGGGCATCGGCGTGGTGCTTGGCCTGGTCAACGCCTCCATCATATCCATCTTGCGTGTGAACCCCGTGGTGGCAACGCTGGCGACCTTCTCGGCCTTTCGCGGCGTCGCTTTCTTGATTGCCCCGGACGGTCGGCCCATCGGCGTTCTTGATCCAACCCTTGCGCTGCTGGGGTCAGGCCGACTTTTTCAGGCCGGTGATTTCCCAGGCATTCCCATCGCGTTCATCATTCTGGTTGTTGTGGCTGTCATTGCCCATTTCGTGATGACATCAACGGTCTTTGGCCGGTCCATCTATTCGATGGGTGGCAACCCAGCGGCGGCGCGTCTTGCTGGCATCAATCTCACGCGCATGCGCTACTACATTTATGCCATCTCAGGAGCGCTTTCAGGGCTTGCTGGTGTCATTGTTACTGCTCGTACCAGCTCCGGCCAACCTGCTTCGGGAACGCAAGGGCTGGAGCTTGAGGCCATCACGGCTGTGTTTCTTGGCGGCGCGTTGCTTGCTGGTGGCAAGGGCACAATCGTTGGCACAATGTTAGCGGTTTTGCTGCTCGCCACCCTATCCAACGGCATGAATTTGCTGGGTATTCCGACCTTCTATCAGCTGGTCGCCAAGGGGCTTTTGCTTGTGATTGCCGTTGCTATCGGCCAGTGGCGCATTGCCCGCTCGGAAAAAGCACAGGCCCGCATCGCAGCCTCCGGCGGTAACTGATGGCTGAGACACTACAGATGGATGACTGGCTGACTCTGGAAAATGAGTATGTCGAGCTCACACTCGCACCCCAATTTGGAGCACGTGTGACGTCGTTGATTGACAAGCGGACGGGGCGAGACTGGCTTGTTCAAGGTGATCTGGTTGGCAGACAAGACAATGAGGCACCTTTTTTGGGCCCGCAAGCCCGCGGCTGGGATGAGTGTTATCCAACTGTTGGTCGCTGTATGTCCATCGCTTGGAGGCGGACCCTACGCGATCACGGCGATCTATGGGGCCGTTCTTGGCAATGCGCACGCACGCCCGCCGGCATCTCAGCAACATACACAGATGACCAGATCCGCTTTACCCGAACGCTTGCGCTGGATGGCACATCAATCGTCGCTTCCTATAAAGCCACCAACGCAAATGAAACGCTGATGCCAGCCCTTTGGAGCCAGCATTGTCTGCTTGCCTGTCTACCAGGTGAAAGACTGACACTGGAGGGGATCACGGACATCAGAGCTGATGGTCAGCCCATCGATCTTACCAATGTTGATGGCACTGATTTCACCAAAGTCCATGATTTGGATTCTCGCTTGGCGCTCAAGGCCTATGGAAGCCTGACGGACCAGGCGCGGATATCAATTGCCGGGGACAATGGCGGCATAGCCTTTTCCTGGAACGCTGAAGACGCCCCCTATGTAGGTTTCTGGTTTGATTATGGTGGCTGGCCAGAAGACGCGCCAGTCCATCAGATTGCTATCGAACCCACCACCAGCCCTACCGATGACCTTGCAGGCGCGCTTGCCGGTGAGCATGCCGTTTGGCTAAAGCCGGTTCAAAGCCGCGCCTGGACATCGACCATCACACTGCTTGCGCCGCAATGAGAGGAGACCACCATGTCTGATAATCCAGACGAGCATATTCTGTTCCGCGTTGAGGATGGTGTGGCCTATCTCATGCTCAACCGCCCGGCCAAAATGAATGCCATTACGGCGGCCATGGGAGGGCAGATTGTGAAGCATGCGCGGCGCGTGGACACCGATGACAGCATCAAGGTTTTGGTGATTGATGGTGCTGGAGAACGGGCGTTTTCTGCTGGAAGCGACGTCAACATGCTTGATGATCTGGGAACGCCCTGGGAGGGACGGAACCGAGCTGAGTATGATCGCGATTATATCGACCCGCTGCTTAAGCTGCGCAAACCAGCTATCGCGGCCATTGATGGCTACTGTCTGGGTGGAGGCCTGGAAGTTGCGATCTGTTGCGATATTCGCGTCGCGACCCCGCGCTCGCGCTTTGGCGCCCCAGAAGTTCAACGCGGCTGGCACGCAGGCAGTGGGAACACCAGTGTTTTGCCGCGCCTGATCGGTTACGGCAATGCTGCCATGTGGATTTTGACCGGCGATATTGTGCCTGCCGATGAGGCACACCGTGTTGGTTTTGTTCAGAAGATTGCCGAGCCGGATGATTTGCTGGCGAGCGTTCAGACCATTGCTGCCCGCATTGCCAAGAACCCGCCCATTGCAGTTCAGTCCGCCAAAAACGTCATCAAACAAAGCCAGGGCACGTCCATTGCGCAAGGTCTGGCTTGGGAAAATGATGGCTACACGCTGTGCATGATGACTGAGGATGCGCGCGAGGGCATGGCCGCTTTCGCTGAAAAACGCGAACCAGTGTTCCGGGGTAAATAGGATGAGCCGAAGACCGCTGGAAGGGATCAGAGTTCTTGATCTTACCATTGCCATGGCTGGACCCTTATGCACCCAGCGTCTGGGTGAAATGGGCGCCGACATCATCAAGATTGAAGCGCCTGGGGGCGGTGACTTTTCCCGTCATGCCCCGATGGCCGACATTACGAAATTTGGTGATGCAACCTGCTACGTGACGCTGAACCAAAACAAGCGTTCTTTGGTGCTTGATCTAAAGTCCGATGCCGGACGGGACGTGCTTTACGACATGGTCCGACAGGCGGATGTTTTGGTGCAGAATTTCCGTCCGCGCGTGGCCACCAAACTGGGCATTGCGTATGAGACGTTGCGGGCGATGAACCCGCGTCTGGTCTACGGTTCGATCAATGGTTATGGCGAGGAAGGTCCGATGAAGGACCGTCCAGGTCAGGACCTGCTGCTGCAATCATTCACTGGCCTGACCATGAATGGTGGCAAGGCTGGCCAACTGCCCCAGGCTTCGCCGCTTTATATGGTGGATGTGACAGCCTCGCACATGGTGTGTGAGGGTGTCTTGGCTGCGCTGGTTGCACGTTCGCATACGGGCGAAGGGCAAGCCGTAAGCGTTTCCATGATGGCTGCTATTATGGAGATGCAGTGCCAGGAGATTACCTCCTACCTTGCCACCGATACACCGCCCCAGCGCGGCAGTTCTCCGCAGGTCTCCATCTATCAAGAGCCGCCTTACGGTATCTACAAATGCTCTGACGGCTTTTTTGCCATCGCGCAGGCCGATCTTGATGTGCTGGCCTCCGCGCTAAAGCTCCCTATGCTGGCGGAAAAAAAGGCTGCGCGACCGGACACTGGTGATGGCGCGGATGTCGCCGTTTGGCGGGACGATATCTACCAGACCGTCGCGGCAAAGCTTCTCACTGATACTGCAGACAACTGGGATGCACTGCTTGCACCGCTGGGTGTGTGGTGCGTGGTTGTGAATGATTACGATGCATTTTTGGCCCATCCGCAGTCGCAAGGTCGATTGATGGATGTGATCCATCCTGTCGGCGGCACATACAAAGCTGTTACCCCAGCCGTCCGCTTTTCTGAGGCACCCGAGCCTTATGTCACGCCAGCGCCCCTCTATGGTGCTGACAGCCGGGACGTTCTGGCAGACTTCGGGTTTGCAGAAGAGAGTATTGAGCAGCTGGCACTCGACGGAGCAATTCTGATCGCTGGTGATGTCACGTGAAGATTACCCGTCTTGAAACGTTTCTTGTTCCGCCGCGTTGGCTGTTCCTCAAGGTCACCACTGACGAAGGTTTTGTGGGGTGGGGCGAGCCCGTACTGGAGGGGCACGCAGAAACGCTGGCTGCTAAAATTGAAGAGTTGAAAGACCTCGTCATTGGGCGGGATCCACTGCTCATTGAGGATATGTGGCAATCCATCTACCGCGCTGGCTGCTATCGCGGCGGTCCGGTGTTGATGAGTGCCATCTCTGGACTGGACATGGCGCTTTGGGACATCAAGGGCAAATATCACAACGCCCCTGTTCATGCGCTTCTTGGTGGCAAAGTGCGCGATACTATCCGCACCTATCGCTGGATTGGCGGTGACCGTCCGGACAATTTGATCGAAGAGGCTGAAGCGCTTATCGCGCAGGGTTACAACGCTGTGAAACTCAATGCTTGCGCTGAGCTTCGCATCGTCGACACGCACGCCAAGCTCGATCAGATCGTCGCCAAACTGTTCGCCTTGCGCGAGGCTGTGGGTAACAAGCTGGACATTTCGCTCGATTTTCATGGGCGCGTTCATGTGCCTATGGCACGTCAACTCATTGCTGAACTTGAGCCGATGCGCCCCATGTTCATTGAAGACGCCGTGGTCTCTCAGCAAGTCGATGCAATGGCGGACCTTGCCAGTGCCACAGCCATACCTCTGGTCATCGGCGAACGACTGCACTCGCGTTATGATTTCAAACAGGTTTTTGAAAAACGTGCGGCCAATATCATCAACCCTGACACCGCCCATGTCGGCGGTATCTCAGAGATGGTGCGCATTGGGCATTGGGCTGAAGCCTATGATGTCGCGCTTGCCCCGCATTGCCCACTTGGCCCGATCGCGCTGGCAGCCTGCCTGCAGGTTGATGCGGTTTGCTACAATGCCTTCATTCAGGAACAGAGTTTGGGCATCCACTACAATCAGGGCGGCGACATGGTGGATTATGTCACCAACCCGCAAGTCTTTGCGATCAACAATGCATCGCTGAGCATTCCCGATGGGCCAGGCCTGGGGCTGGAAATCAACGAAGAGCATGTGCGCGCGATGGCGAAAGATGGCCACAGCTGGCGTCCGCCCTTGTGGCGTCACGAGGACGGCTCAGTGGCCGAGTGGTAGGGCAAGTGAAAGGACGTTTCAGATGGAGAATGTGAAACGCATTGGGCAATTGCTGGCAGACGCAGGCCATGATTGGGTCGTGCTCACGGGTGCCGACAGTGTCTGTTTTGCGACCGGCCATATCGTGCCCATTGAGATCGGCATGTCACCGTTCACCGGCGGGCCGTGTACAGCTTTCATCAGCAAGGATGGGGCAGTTGGTGTCGTCGCTGCCAACGTGGATGGCGCGCAAATCGATGGACTTGCCTATGAGACCTATGAAGGTTTCGCGCGGGCGGTAACAGATCAGCCCGCCAACTATCAAAACGCCCTGGCCTCAATGCTGAGGCAGTTGGGTGTATCTGGCAGCATCGCCTATGAAGGTGGCAGCCTGCCTGCCAGTGCCGTTGACCTGCTTGGCAGTGACCTCATGCCTTTCGATAAGGAGCTGGCACGCCTTCGTGCTGTGAAAACCGACCGTGAAATTGCCAAGCTGCGCAAAGCCGCTGAAGTGGCTGCAGCCGGACAGGAAGCAGCGCGGGCGCAGAGTGTGCCAGGCATAACTGAACTGGAGGTTTGGGGGCGCATCCGCACGGCTATGGAGCGTGCCGCGGGTGAACGTTGCGCCTTGGCTGGCGAGTATCTTAGCGGCATAGAGCGCACGAGCGTTCTTGGTCTTCAGCCGACCGAGCGCGCGTTGCAAAATGGCGATCCAATTGTCTGTGATCTGGCGCCGCGTGTGAGTGGGTATTGGGGTGACAGTTGCAGTGCGTTTGTCGTCGGCAATGAACCGACCGAACCCTATGTGAAGCTCTTTAATGCGTCGAAAGAAACGCTGGACCTTGCCATTGCAGAACTGCGCCCGGGTCTGCGCGTTTGCGATTTTGATGCCATGTTGCGGGCTAACATGCAGCGTCATGGATTTTCCTACCCTCACCATTCCGGGCACGGCATTGGCACCTCAGTGCATGAGTTCCCCCGCTTGCTGCCCGATGAAACAGCACTGATTGAAGAGAATATGGTGCTGATGGTCGAGCCGGGAAGCTACATCCCCGGCCTTGGTGGCGCGCGCTGCGAGTTTATGTTGATCGTCACCGCAACTGGCTGCGAGGTTGCAGCGCCTTTCCAGATGACCATCTGATCATGGCAAATTGGTCGGGCATTTACCCCATTCTCTATGCTTTCTGGGATGAACATGGCGCGCTTGATGAAGCAGCGATGCGTGCACAGGTTGAGCATTGTATCGAATCGGGCGCCCATGGCATTGCCGTGCTTGGACTGGTTACTGAAGTTCACAAGATGGATGTGAACGAGCGCCTGCACCTGGTCGAGGTGGTCGGCACAATGATCGATGGCCGTCTGCCCTATGCCGTCACCGTTGGTGAGCCGTCGCTTGCCGGGCAGGTTGCATTTTCCAAAGCTGCCGCCAAGGCCGGTGCTGACTGGGTGATCCTTCAACCACCGCCAATCAAAGGAACCTCCCAGGGTGATCTGATAAGGTTCTTCGGCAGCGTCGCTGATGCGCTGGACGTTGACGTCGCTATCCAAAACAATCCGATTGATCTGGATGTTTCGCTCTCACCGGATGCGTTGGTCGATCTGAACAAGGTCCACCCCAACATCTCGATATTGAAGGGCGAGGGGTTCTCGGTTGACATTGCCCGGACCATCGAAGGTTCGGGTGGAGCCTACCAAGTGTTTGGTGGATATGGCGGTATCGAGTTTCCTGCACTTTTGCGCTCAGGCGGGGCTGGTTTGATCCCGGCACCGGACTTCCTGAAAGCACAGGTTATCCTGTTCGAGGCGTGGCAGTCAGGTGATGTCGTGCGTGCCGAAGCGATCCATCAGCAACTACTGCCCGCTATCGTGTTCATGTCGCGGTCGATTCCTGGAATGTTATGTTACGGCAAGCGACTTGTCGCTAAGCAGATCGGGTTGCTGGAACCGAGAGATAGGATGCCTGCTTTGCAGCCGACCGCCTTTGGGCTGTCAGAGATAGAAGCTTTTGAGCAACAGATCGATCAGGCAGGCCAATGATCCCAATCCCTCCACACCACCTCACTCCCGACATTCGAGCAATCGATCATAGCTCAAAGAATACAAGGCCGCATTGGCAGTCTTGAGCCCAATTTGGACTTTGCGCGAGGAACGCTAAGCACATGCCATCGGGCGCTAGCGCACGTTCAGAGTTGGACGATGGGAGGGCTCGAACGGTTTGCATTCAATGCACTGTTCACGTCATCAAAAAGCGTAGCGGTGGCGCAAAGAACCGGACCGGCTGAGGTCAGAAAAGCATCCATTGCTGGTAACTTGCTCAGCGCGCCGGCCTCTTGGGCGATGCAAAGGCCACCAAGCGCATCCCATGCGTTGAGATAGCGCTCATAGTAAGCATCCACCCGTCCATCAGCCACCATCAACAACCCTGTAGCAGCTGAGCCATGACGGCGATACTCTGTGCCAAGCGCTCTTAAAGTACGATGATCGTCCAGATGGTCATCAAGCGCGGTTTTTTGATTGGTGCCCAACATGATCAAGGCTTTGCTAAGCTGATCCGTGGTTGCCGCATGCAACGCGCGCGCCTCGCAAAATGCGCCATGCCCAGATCGACCCCAATAGAGCAAATCCCGTCCGCCATCATAAACAATGCCAAGGATGAGTTCTCCTTGGTGCACCAACGCGAGTGAGACTGCCCAATCCCCGAGCCCGCGGATGAAATTGGCTGTCCCGTCGATGGGGTCGACCACCCATAAGGGGCCATCGCTCTCAGCGCCTCCAAACTCCTCGCCCAAGACACTGTCACCAGGAAAGGCTTGGGCCAGCTCATTGCGGATCAAGGTTTCGGTATCGCGGTCGATGGCGGTGACGAAGTCCTGCGGCCCCTTAACTTCAACGGCGAGACTGCCGGTTTGCCACGCCACGCGTGCCGCTTTTCCAGCGCGGCGTACCAAGTCACACGCGAAGGTTAGCCGATTTTCTATTTCTGACGGATCAAGTGGGGTGGAAAGAAGACTGGAGGAGGCAGGATTTGAGGTCAATGGGTGTTCCGAAGGACAGGAGTGACGGGAATCCGAACAACACGTCGCGGGCTGTCTGGTGAGGCAATGCGTTGCTTCAGTAGGGTAAGGACGGCCCTTGCCGTTGCCTTGGGGTCTTGGCGTACGGTGCTTAGACTTGAGCCGACCCATGCGGCTTGGGGGATATCATCATACCCCATGAGGCCAATCTCATCAGGGACTAAGACCCCCGCCTGGCGCATGGCATCAAGAGCGCCAAGGGCTGATACATCATTAGGGACAAAAAACGCGACGCTGCCATCGCGAGGCGGTGCGCTTTGGGAACCGAACAAATCTGTGACGGCATGCAGTGCCGCCTCATAGTCTGACCCATTCGTTGGAATTGTTTGGAACGCAAGGCTTCCATCGCGGCAAGCCGCTTGAAGGCTGTCCACCCGCTCACCCATTGCAAACGTAATTGCTTTAGGTTTCAGAGCGACAACGGTGCTGCGTCCTTTGGCCAGCAAAGCTTCGGCAACAATACGTCCGCCGGCGATATTGTCGCCGCTGACATGGTCAACCCGATCCCAGCCTGTTTCGGGTCGGTCGACCAGGATCAGTGGCACGTCATTTGTCGCGCAACGTTCGACGATGCTCTCATCAGGAGAGCCCGACGTGATGATGACGCCGGACACTTGGTAGTCGAGCAGAAGCCGGAGAATTTGCCCCACTGGTTCGTGCCGTTCAATGCAGAACAGAAGAGGACGCAAGCCCTCAGCAACAATCGCCTTTGTCAGCGCCTCCACCTGGGCAGAGCGGTGGGGGTTGTCGAGGCGCGATGCAATGATGCCGACAAGGTCGCTGCGCTGCCGGTTCAGACCGCGAGCAATCTGGTTGACGCTGTAGCCAATGTCCTGTGCAACCTGCAGCACATGGGTGCGCAGCTCCGGCGAGATGTTACCATCAGTGGCAAATGCCCTGCTTACAGAGGCACGGGAGACGCCAGCTGTGCGCGCGACGTCATGGGATGTGACGGCCTGTTTGCGTCGTTCGCTAGCACTCACGCTTCGCCCCTATGTCTGCTCGCGTTCATGCCAAGCATAATCTGTCAAAAGCTTGAAACGATCTGGCCGGTCTAAATTGACCATGTCGGGTCTATACTTGAGATAGCCAGCAAGTTCATCCCAATCATGGGCTTGAGAGTAGATCATCGATTTCAAACCCAAAGATCTGCATCGTTCGATCTGGCTTAGATCATCCCGGGTCACATCAAATTCTATGATTTGAGCGCGATAATGCTCATGCGCCTTCTCCACCGAGCCATAAAGCCAGAAAGGCGCCATCAATTGCAGATCGTCAGACTGAGCGCGCAACCATTCCAGCGCGTCAGTGTCAGCGCCCCAGAGGAAAACGTGATCCTGCATGCCCGTAGCCCTGATTTCATCAAGCACATGGCGTGGGCTGGCATATTTGATCTCAATGTAGATACCAGCGCCAGCGTAAGGATGGTTATGAGCCAAGGAGAGCATTTCACGCAGTGTTGGCACCTGCGTTCCCGCGAACGTTTCGGAAAACCAACTTCCTGCATCCAAGGATCGTATTTCATCCAGGGTGAAATCCGTGACCAAGCCGGTGCCATTGGTGGTACGTTCCAGCGTTGCGTCATGCATCACCACAAGGTGCCCGTCCTTGGTGGCGCGCACATCTAGCTCAACGAAATCAAGTCGTTGGTCAAAGCAGATGCGTGCGGCTTCCAGCGTGTTCTCCGGAGCAAAGCTATTGGCTCCACGATGGCACACAGTTGCGATGGAGTGCGTGTGCTGTGCTGGCTTTAACAGTTCAGGTCGGTTGGAACATGTGCCGAGAACCGGTTTGGTGCGAAGTGCTTCCACCACGTCAAAACGCTCTTCATGCCAGGTAACGATGGCTGCGCCCGTGCTGTGAATCGCTTCAATGAGGTCATCGGTCAGAAGTGTATCGGGTTGCTGCGCAGCCTTCTCCCAACACAGATGAATGATGTCGGGTTTGGCAGATGCTGTGTAGGCAAGCGGGTCTTCGCCATTTGGTACCAGAACAGAAAGCGGCCATTCGCAGCCCTGATCGCGCAAGTCTGCAATCCAATCGGCATCAAACGCGCCGATGACAGCCCGCTTGAAACCCTTTTCCTTCAGGAGTTGCCACGTGGCTGATCCGCTATTTTTGTCTTTCAGTTCAATGTAGAGTGCTGTTGCCGTATTCTCAGCAAGGTCAATGACATCTGATAGAGTTGGTATCTGCTCGCTGTCAGGTAGACGTGTTTCTTTGAGGGCCTGAGCCGTTGTGTCACGTATTGCTCGCGCATCTGCTGCTACGCGCTCTAAGCTGGCATCGTGGCTGACCACAACGGTCCCGCATGCGGCAACGCGCACATCAAGTTCCCACATTTCAGCGCCTAGCTCGTGGGCAATGCGAAAGGCTTTGAGTGTGTTTTCCGGTGCATGGTCGCTTGCGCCACGATGGGCAATCGCAACTGGCAGCGCCTCATCTGACCATTGTGTCCAGCCAAACCGCTCAAGGAAGGCGCGGGCACCGTTCACAGGCGGGCGCCATTTTCTGAAAACAGAAAGACAGCATTGGGGTCGATGCCCCAGTTCACGCGGTCGCCAATCTGCTTGTCCGGGGTGCTTGCTTGGATAGACCGCAAAGCGCCTCCACCGGCGAGTGCAAGCTCGTACAGCGTTTCACGGCCATGGGCTTCAAAAAAGGTAATTTCGCCTTCGATAGGCACACCCGCATTGGCTTGGACGTGCTCTGGCCGAATGCCTGCGCGGACGTTGGCTTGATCTGCTGCACCATTGGACGGGATCCGCAGACCGCTCTGCTGGTGCACGAACGCCCCTTGCTCGATGCGGCCATCCAAGAACGAAATGGGTGGGTTGCCCAAAAAGCCAGCGACAAAATCGGACGCAGGCTCGTTGTACATATCCATCGGCGCGGCGATCTGGACAATCTTGCCCTCTTCCATGATCGCAATACGGTCGCACATCGACATGGCTTCCACCTGATCATGGGTCACCAGAATTGCGGTGATACCTGTTTCACGCTGAATGCGGCGTATCTCCGAACGCATTTCAAGCCGTAACTTGGCATCCAGATTGGCCAGCGGTTCATCGAGCAGAAGCACATCCGGCCGGCGAATGAGCGCACGCGCCAGCGCCACCCTTTGTTGCTGACCGCCGGATAACTCAGCAGGCCGCCGTTTCAGATAGGGCGTGATTTGCACAAGCTCGGCCATTTCTGCGATGGCCCGTTTGCGGCTCGCCGTATCATCGCCGCGGACCCGCAAAGGAAAGCCGATATTCTCCGCCACGGTCATGTGCGGATAAAGCGCGTAGGATTGGAAGACGACGCCAACCGCGCGCTGCTGACTGGGCGTATCGGTTACATCGTCCTGCCCGAAATACAGTCGTCCGCCATCAATGCGATGGATACCGCAAACGGCGAACAGAGTGGTTGATTTGCCGCATCCTGATGGGCCGAGCAATGCCAGCATCTCGCCATCATGGATTTCAAGGTTCATGTCCTGGATAACCGTGATGGGTCCAAAGCGCTTGGTGAAATTTTCAAGTCTGATGTCCATTAGCCCTTCGTGCCTCCGCCATACATGCTCAAGAGTCGTTTTTGGAACAAAGCGAACAGAACCAGGACCGGGACAACGTAGAAGACGCCAACCGATTTGAAGAGGTTCATGTCAAAATTGGCATCATCGGCGATCAGACCTGCCAGATAAACCGACAGCACCTGCACCTCCTGACCAGGCGCCAATACCTGGGGTAGGATGTATTCGGACCATCCATCGAGAAACGCGAACAAGCCGAGCGCAAAGAGCGCCGGCTGGACCTGTGGCAGCACGAGAAGTCGCCAGACGGTGAAGCGGCTGGCGCCATCTTGGATGCCCGCCATCTCGATCTCCCAGGGTACGGTGTCGTAGAACCCCTTCATGATCCAAATGCCGAAAGGCAGAAGCAGCGCGGCCTTCACCAAGATTACGCCGCCAAGTGTGTTGTAGAGGCCGAGGAATTGCAGAACCAGAAAGATGGCGATCAACAAGGTGACGGTTGGGAAGGCATGCAGGACCATCACCCCAGCCAGAAAGAAACCACGAAATGGCACATTAAGCCGGGAGAGCGCGTAGCCAGCCGTCATTGAGATTGAGAGCACGACAGCAGTGTGTGAGACGGCGAAAACAAGTGTGTTGAGTGTGACAGCCCAAATGTTGGCCCGCCCTTCAATATCGGTGTGCAGAAACCGCCAATGTTCCAGAGTAAACTCTGAAGGAATGAGCGATCCAGCCTCGGTGTTCGTGACTGTGTCAACGAACAGATACACATACATCAGCGCCAAAGGCCCTGTGAGGATGCCCAGCAGGATCATCATCGGCCAAGGGTTGTAGTTGCGTGACGGGGCGCTGTTCTGGCTCATCGCATCCTCCTCAACGTTCAATTCTGGGCGGTCGCACCAGCGTTTTGAAATCAAAAAAGAAGAGGTAGGCGAGGGACAAGACCACCCCGATCACCACCAAAACAAGAGCCAGGGCGGCGCCATAACCGTAGGAAAGGTTGCCAGCATAGTTGGAAAGTGCGGTGTGGTAGGCATGCAAAGCCCATACCTCCGTCGCACCCCCCGGGCCCCCATCAGTCGCGAGCAAAATTTCCTGAAATGAGGTCAGCAGCGACAGCGACTGATAGGTTGTGATGAACAGGATTGGCCATTTAAGCTGCGGCAATATGATGTGGCGGATCTGCTGCCAACGTGAGGCGCCATCGACTTCGGAGGCGTAGAAAATTGGTTGTGGAATAGCCTTAATGGCTGAGGCGAAAATCAGCATGCCCATCGAGGCACCGATCACGCCGTTGATCATGATGACGAAGGTCCACGCGCTCGGTGCGTCATGCAGCATCCAGTTGCGCGGTGCGACGCCGAAATAGCCAAACAGGGATGATAGGAAACCCGTGTCCCACGCCAACCATTTCCACATCAGGACATACAGAACCGGCGGTAAGACGCGCGGCAAAAGCCACATGGAGCGGAAAACCCCCGCAGCGCGCTCGGGCATGTAGTGGGTGGTGATCGCAAGAACGAGCGCGAAGAAGGTGTTGAAGATGATAAGCGTCGTGAAGACGTAAAATACAGTGTTGAGAAGGATCGTGCGGGTGTCGGGCAGGCTGACCATGCGCTTGAAGTTTTCGGTGGTCCAATTCCAACCCGTCCAGGTTGCTGCAGCGACAGCCTGTTGCTGATCAGTGTCCAGATCAAATCCGCTGATGGCGATGGCCTCGAACAGCGCTTGCTCGCTCTCATAGCGGTTGCCGACCAAAGAGCGTTCAAAGATGGAGGCAAGCGCATTGATGTCACGAGTCGAGCGGGGCCGGTTCTCCAAGGCGCGCAAAGCACGGGCGATCTCGCGGCGCGAGTCAAAGCTCTGCCCAAAAAGTTCTGCGTCGATCTCGCTGATAAGAGCTTGTGACTGGCCGTCTTGGACCAATCGCTCCAATCCAAGATCGTCAACTGCAAAGACTTGGACTTGAAGTGCCTCGGCAAGCTGCGGTTCTTCATGCTCAAGAGCAAGCCGCCGCATAGCACCCGGGTTCACTTGCCACGCTCCGCCGGTAATGCCGGTGGCCGTCGACATATTGGTAAACGCGAACACGGCCGTAAGCACGACAGGTACAAGAAAGAGAACAATAACGAACGCTGTCGCTGGGGCTAGGAACAAAAAACCGAGCTGGCGTGACGTCATAGTGATGGACCGATCCAACCGAACACTAAGGAGTGCCGGGGCGGCTTGCTTTCGAGCCGCCCCGACGAGGGAGATCAGCGGATGCTGATGGCATCGCCCAAAGTGGCGATGAGTTCGGCCTCAGCGTCAGCAACGGCTTCCTCAGCGCTTTTGCGACCGGTCCAGGTCGCTTCAAGGTTTGACCACATCACGTCAATGTAGGCACCGAAGTCGGTGTTGTTTGGCTGTGCGGACGCATAGGGGAGCAAACGCTCGGTCGCTTGCGATGCCCAACGATCATTGGCGAACAGATCAATGTCAGATTGTGATTCAGCAATCGACAGGTGAGCGGAACGGATCGCATGCAGTGTGTTGATGCGCGGCTCTGATGCGATGGTCACCAGTTCAGCAGCAATCTGGTGCTTGTCCTCATCACCCTGATCGGTGATCAGATACATCAGCGGATGGGTGATTGTGTTGGCAGCACCATTCTCATCACCAGCTGGAATCAACGTGAACTGGATGGTGTTGAAAAAGTCTTCCAAGCCCTCGCGACCAGTGTAGCGCGCATAGTGCCAAGTGCCGCCATGCCACATGCCGGCGCGACCGGAGGCGACTTCAGCGTACCACTGGTCCCATGGGGTGCCGATGTGGTTTTGCCGCGTGATCCCGGCATCCACAGCATCAGCGAAGAACTGGTAGAAATCCTGCATGGAGTCCCGGTCAAAGACCAGTTGGCCATCTTCCTCGATCGTACCTCCGAACGAGAGATAAAACTGCCAATAATCCGGGCCGTTGGAAACGCGTGGGTAGAAGCCGTAACCGGGTTCAACCACTCCAGCCTCTTGCATGGCGACGGCGTCTGCCAACACGTTCTGCAGCGTGTATTCACCGCTTTGAACCATGGCGGGTAGCGCATCAATCTGATCATCGGTGTAACCGATGGCGCGCATATGCTCCTTCCAGAAGAAGAAGGGGCGGCTTTCAGAGTCTTGCGGGATACCCCAGACGGTGCCACCAAATGAGCCGATGTCCATGAGGTTGGGGAAGATGTCGTTGAGTGGCCAGGCATCAAGATTCACATAGTCTTCAACCGGAACAATAATGCCAGCTTGTGACCAGGGCGCGATATCGGTGTGCGAGGTGACAACGATTTCCGGCGCATCGCCTGCTTCAGACGCTAAGGTGATGGCCTGCTTGAAATCGTCCCATCCATCGAAAGTGGTGCGACCTTCAATGGTGATGGTGAGCTCTTCGCCACGAATAGCAGCCTCGCGCTCAAGGATGTCAGCAGCCATTTCAATGGCGATCGTGCGGTAATCGTCAACCGGACCTGAGCCGCCGGCCCAGACACGGAACGTGTAATCTTCGGCGTAAGCGGCCACGGCGGTGCTGGCCAAAAGGCCCGCTGCAAGTGAAAAGCAGGTGAAGGTGCGAGTGATGGTCATGGCATTCCCCAATGATGCGTGAAAGCTAGGAAAAATGGATATGTACACGTGTACATCGCTGCTATCAGTGGAGCGTTTCCATGACATGGCCATGACGATTTGCTTACAGTTCAATGATGATCATGGTCGGACTGCCGCAGTTGGCATAGCCAGAAACAGGCTTGTTCGGGCGACTGGCCTTTTAGCTTTTTTGGCTCTGGCAAAAACAAAAACTGGATGACCGTTCCCCACCTGGATGAGGCCTCTGCTGCAGCATGCCGCTTAGAGCTGATATACAGATTTTCCAGGAAATGAGGTTGCGCCGCTGTCAAGGTCTGCTTTTCGCCCAACCCGGTCCTGTTCTGCAGCGCTGCCTGGATTTGCCAAGTAGGTTCTGCAGTCGAAACCTAAGGCGTGGGCAGCGGGGCTCAACGATCAATCGGGGTGCGTTTGACCCCCAAATACTCTTTCGGTGAATCAACCGCGCATGGCCGTGGCATTATGAACTCGTTTCGATCTACGGATTGAAACAGAAACCGCTTATAGCGGTGGCGGCGAGCCCCTCATGTTTTCCAAATTGTTGTATAAGAAGTAATGGCTTTCGCTGCACGAGTCCGGCTCTGGCAAATCAGCCGGAGAAACGGCTGGCTCTTGCGACCTTCCGACGACCGGACCTCATCGTACTGAATGGTTACAGGCATTGGTCATGCGGCTGGCTGCGCCAACCGCGCATGAGTGGGCCAACGTCTCCAATGCGTTGCTGCAATCACATCATGCACGCACACCGGCAGTTCTGACCTATCACTTGGGTCCACCTGATGGGCGCCCAAAGCCCGGCGATGCGCTTTACATGGATTGCATAATAAAAGGGCATGCCTGCACAAACGCCCAAAAGAGAGGCGCCAAAGCCGCCTATACCAAACTCTATCAAGTCCAAGGTCCGGTCCAGGCGGGCTTCTGGTCAACTGGCACGAATGTTGAATAGCAAGGCGTATGTGCAGCGGGCGTCTAGGGTTCCGATCATTTGATATTAGCAAATGATGCAGGTCCGAGAGATGCCAACCGGCGATCAGGTCGGTGAACACGGCGGGACAAAATCCCGGGAGATAACTGCACTGGTTTGCGCGCGCGAACCTTCTCCCGGTATGCGTGCTCAAACCTCTTTTCACCATGGCGATCACATCGCCGAATGAGCAAAGAGGCGCGTATCAATGATCAAGACAATCAAAACCGCGGCACTGGTGTCTGCAACACTGCTGACGCTGGGCGCTCCCCAAGCGGCATCGGCGCAGGAACGGACCGAGTTCTCCGTTTGCTGGTCGATCTATGTGGGTTGGATGCCATGGGGCTACCTACAAACATCCGGCATCATGGATAAATGGGCCGACAAATACGGCATTGACGTCGAGATCGTTCAGATCAACGACTATGTGGAATCTATCAACCAATACACGGCCGGTGCATTCGACGGCTGTTCCATGACGAACATGGACGCACTTTCCATTCCCGCTGGCGGTGGGGTCGACACAACAGCACTGATCGTCGGTGATTTCTCAAACGGCAATGATGGTATTGTCTTGAAAGATGGTGACAGCGTTGACGATCTCGCCGGTCAAAACGTCAATCTCGTCGAACTGTCGGTCTCACACTATCTGCTGGCCCGTGCGCTTGATGGCGTTGGTTTGAGCGAACGTGACCTAACCGTCGTCAACACATCGGACGCTGACATGATCGCGGCCTATGCCACCGACGATGTTACTTCGGTTGTGACGTGGAACCCACTCCTGTCGGAAATCACTGCCATGCCCGGTTCCACGCAGGTTTTTGATTCCTCGAACATCCCCGGCGAAATCATTGACGTCATGATGGTCAACACCGACACGCTTGCGGCCAATCCAGACTTTGGCAAGGCGCTGGTTGGCGCTTGGTACGAGATGATGGATCTTATGGCGGCAGGTGATACGGATGTGCTTGATGCGCTGGCATCCGCATCAGGCACCGATTTGGCTGGCTATCAGGCCCAGCTTGATACAACCACCATGTTTTATGATCCTGCCGATGCGGTGGCCTTCACAAGCGCGCCTGAGCTTTCAACAACGATGCAATTCGTTGCTGAATTCCTGTTTGACAACGGTATTCTTGGTGAAGGTGCACCATCACCGGAGTTCGTCGGTGTGAGCTTCCCCGACGGGTCGATCTTTGGTGACCCTGACAATGTGCAGCTGCGCTTTGACACCACCTACATGCAGATGGCAGCTGACGGCGCGCTGTAAGCCGCGCTGATCGGACGTCGGCAACCATGCGCCTGATCAATCGATCCCCTGGCCGGGTTGCGGCTTTCACACTCGTCGCGCTTCCCTTTGCGGCGACTGTGATTGCCTACGCGGTGGCGAGCCACTATCGCCGCCTGGAAAACCCAGCCGACAAGCTGTTGCCTTCACTGGGGCAGATGGGGTCAACATTCTGGCGCATGGCTTTTGTCCCAGATCGCCGAACAGGGGACCTTCTGTTGTGGGTCGACACGTTCGATAGTCTTTGGCGGCTCGGCATTGGGGTGGGCCTGGCAACTACCGTTGCACTGGTGCTGGGCATTTTGATCGGGTTTCTGCCACATGCGCGCACGATGCTTGCGCCCTATGTCGCGGCGATTTCGCTGATCCCACCGATCACCATCCTGCCAATCCTTTTCATCATGGTTGGCTTGGGCGAAACGTCGAAGGTCATGTTGGTCACGCTGGGCACTGCACCGGTCATGACCCGATCCATCGCCCAGGCCGTTATCGACATCCCCAAAGAGCTGGTTATCAAGGCCCAGACATTGGGCGCCAACACCTGGCACATGATCGTACGACTGGTTCTGCCTCAAGTGTTGCCCAAGCTGATTACAGCGGTCCGGCTTGGGCTTGTGCCTGGCTGGATTTTCCTCATCTCCGCCGAAGCCATCGCATCAACGTCCGGTCTTGGATACCGCATCTTTCTGGTCAGGCGGTTTTTGGCGATGGATGTCATCTTGCCTTACGTGCTGTGGATCACCCTGCTCGCCTACATTTTGGATCAGTTGCTTTTAATGCTCTCGCGCCGAGCTTTCCCTTGGCACCATATGCAAGGTGAAAGCTTATGAGTGAGGCTGCGGCAGAGACTGGCGCCCTACCGAAGCTTGCTGTGCGCAATGTTGGCAAGTCTTATGGCGATACGATTGTGCTGGAGCGTGTTTCGCTTGATGTGGACCAAGGAGCGTTTTGCACGATTGTTGGTGCGTCCGGCTGTGGGAAATCAACATTCCTGCGCATGCTGTTGTCGCAGGAAACACCGACGCGCGGTGAGATCCTGCTTGATGGCGAGCCACTGCCAGGTGAGCCAACCCCCGACCGCGGCATCGTGTTCCAGCGGTATTCGGTGTTTCCGCATTTGTCGGTCGAAGACAATCTGATACTGGCGAGCGAATTTGAGCGCAGTTTTGTGACGGGGCGGCTATTCGGTGCCACGCGCCGCCAAGCGCGCGAGGCAGTCAGCGAAACGCTGGAGAAAATTGGGTTGGCGGCCGCACGCAAGCGCTTTCCAACCCAACTTTCGGGCGGCATGCAGCAGCGATTGGCGATTGCGCAAGCGCTTCTCAAGCGACCTAGCGTTCTGCTTCTTGATGAACCTTTTGGCGCGCTCGACCCGGGCATCCGGCTGGACATGCACGCGTTGCTGCTCGACCTCTGGCAAGAGCTCGAAATGACCATCTTCATGGTCACCCACGATATCAACGAAGCCTTCAAGCTTGGAAGCCGCGTGCTCGTTTTTGACAAGACGCGCCATGACCCCCACGCGCCGGAGCGCTACGGGGCGACCATCACTTACGACCTACCACTTGATCAAAAGACCGGTGCAACGGTGCCCGAGCCAGAACAGCTCTTCAGCACCCCAGCAGCACACCCTAACTGACGACTGGAGCCAACCATGGAAGAACTGTTTGGAATGGGGCCACGCCGTGCCTCTCGGAAATCGGACCGGGCCAAAAAGGGCCGTCGTGCGCGGCAGCACCACCCTGATTTTGACAAGCTCCAGATGCGCGGCTGGAAGTCTGCCCAGAAGGAAGGCACGCTGCCGTCCGCCGCCTGGCAGCAAGAACGCGCCTGGGCGCTGCGTATGGGACTGACAGGCTCCGACAGTCTGGAAGACAAGACGATACCAACATTCGCCCGTGGTGAGCTGCCCCATTATGCCGGCATCAACACCTTCTTGAAGGCACCTTACATTGAAGACGCCACTCTGGTTGGTAATTATGATGCAGCCATCATTGGTGTGCCTTTTGATGGCGGCACCACCTATCGCCCAGGCACACGCTTTGGCCCGCAAGGCGTGCGCAAGATCTCGGCGCTCTACACGCCTTACAATTATGAAATGGGTATCGATCTACGCGAGCAGATGACGCTGTGTGATGTCGGGGATGTTTTCACAATTCCCGCCAACATCGAAAAAACCTTTGATCAGGTTTCCCGTGCAGTCAGCCATGTTGCATCCTCAGGTGCGCTGCCGATCATGATCGGCGGTGACCATTCGATTGGCTTCCCATGCGTGCGCGGTATTGCCCAATGTACGTCCAAACGCATCGGTATTGTCCATTTCGACCGGCATATCGACATCCAGGAAAAAGACTTGGATGAACGCATGCACACCACGCCCTGGTTCCATGCGACGGACCTTGCCAATGTGCCGGCAGTCAACCTGGTGCAGGTGGGCATTGGTGGTTGGCAGGTGCCGCGCGAGGGCGTTGAGGAAGCGCGCAAGCGCAACACCAACATTTTTACAATGCGTGACATCGAAGAGATGGGACTGGCGGAAACCGCAGCACGTGCGCTTGAACTTGCATGGAAAGACGCGGACGCAGTCTACATCTCATTCGACATTGACAGCGTTGATTGTGGCTTCGTGCCTGGAACCGGTTGGCCGGAGCCCGGCGGGTTTCTGCCACGTGAAGCGCTAGAGCTTGTCTCGCTGGTTGCCAAGGAAGGCATATGCGGGCTCGAAGTGGTCGAGGTTTCTCCGCCCTATGACACCTCAGACATCACGGCGCTGCTGGCCACACGGGTCATCGTTGATGTGCTTGGCACTCTTGTGAGCCACGGGAAGCTCGGCTCTCACAAGGCGATCATCGACAAACCTGTTTCCATTCCTCAGGGGCCGGATGTTGACTCTCAAGGCTGGGATTTGAAGCCATGAGCCAACATCGCCATCAAAACGAGCACACCCACACCCACAGCCATGATCACGATGGGCATGATCATCATGGCCATGACCATGGCGTTGGTCACAATCACACGCATGACCACGAGCACATGCACAGCCATGTGCATGTTGATCCAAAAAAGGAGCGTCAGCATCGTCTGCAGTCCTTGGCCGCATCCTTTATTGAGGGGTTCCGAAAGGCAGACGATAAACCTTCCTTCATGGAGCTGGCCGGCATCCCGATCAGTCGTACGGGGAGCGATGGCCTAAAGATGCACCTCGTTGATACCGTGATTGAAAGCAAATGGCAGCTGGGCACAGCATCGCCAGCGTTTGCGCAGCGCGACCTGGTCTACCTTCCTTACCCAGCATCCATGGTTGAAGAGCGTGAGACCATGACATTCGTTTACGTGTCGCTGACCGAACGGGCCGATGTCGACTTGGTCGACGCACTCGATGCCAAACACACTCAAACCGAAGGGAACTAACGTGAAGACTCTGATATCGAGAACCGCACTCTTGATGCTGGCTTCAACGCAGATCGCAGCGGCGCATCCCGGTCATCATGATGCAATGGCACCATCATCTTTGGTCGATCATTTCTTGGCGTCACCTTTTCATGCGGTGCCGCTGGTTCTCGCGGTTTTGGTCCTTGGCGTAGCCATCCACGGTATGCGCAAGGCCAAGCGTTGGCCACGCGGCACACATCCAAACTCTGACGGCGCGCGATCAAGCCAAAAATCCTCTGAAACGCCTGAAGATGAGACATAGTGGTGTTTGAGGATCTGCCGCTTTATTACGTCCAGTTCTTTGCCGCCTCCGATCTTAGGTGCTCGCAAATGATGTAAGCGGCTCCGGCGCTTCGGTGATGCGATCAACTGACAGGCTTTGTCAGTTGGGCTCATCTACCATCTCCACATCTAAGAACTCGAAGTGGAGATGAAGCCCATGACCAAGCACGTTATTGAGACCGTAACCTTCAAGCTCAATGAGGGCGTAAGCCGGGAGCAATTTTCCGCCTCCGCCCAATCGATGAATGATTTTGTGACCGCACGGCCCGGCTTCATCTCTCGCCGCTTGTCTTGTGGCGAAGACGGTGCGTGGATTGAGCATATCGAGTGGGAGACGATGGAAGCGGCTAAAGGTGCCGCTGCTGCGCTTGGGGCGGTGGAAACCAACCGTCCTTTTTTATCGGCAATCGACGGTTCAACCGTGAAAATGCATCACACCGAACTTGAAGTGTCTGTGAACTGATCGACAGACATGAGGCGCAGTGAGCGGCTCAGCGAGATTGTGGAGATCGTCCGTGATGGACGGCTTCACCTGGCTCGCGACTTGGCAGAGGCTTTGGAGGTTTCTGAGCGCACGATTTACAGGGACATCGGCACGCTCGTTGCGTCCGGGGTGCCAATCGAAGGCGAGCGGGGCGTTGGCTATCTCCTACGCGAGCCGATCTTTCTTCCGCCCCTGGCGTTATCGCTCAGTGAACTTGAAGCTCTCAGCCTTGGGATGTCGATTGTGCAGGAAGTGGCGGATACCGAACTTCAGGGCGCCGCTAGAACGCTGCATGAGAAAATTGCAAGTCATGCGCCCAACCGAAGAAAGACGCCCGATAGCTGGGGTTTCGGTCTTTACGAGTTTGAGCGTGTTAGAGCCGGGCTCAAATACATGCCGCTTTTGCGCCGCGCCATCCGGGACAGGCTGAAGGTCAACCTTACCTATCTAAGCTTATCCGACAAACTGAGTGAGCGTGTGATCCGCCCGCTTCAAACCGACTACTGGGGGCGCGCATGGACGTGTTCAGCCTGGTGTGAGCTGCGCCGGGGTTTTCGTGCTTTTCGCATTGATCGGATGACAGCGTGTGACGTTACTGGAGAGGTTTTCGCAACCGAACCCGGCAAAACCATTGAGGACTATCTCCTTCATGTCGCAAAGCACATGGATCACAATCAGCAGCGTCCATGATCATATCATGGCGCGATTGCCGGGTGTTACCCCAAGGCAGGCCTGGGGTGAAACATCTTACTTCTACAATCCAGGAGAGGCTTTGAAGCGCGGCACCTACTTTGCCACCGTCAAAGAAAAGGATGGCGAGAATGACCGCGGCTCAAATCTCGATCGAGAGGGTATTTGGCGGCTCAACATTGGCGTTCAGAAGTCAACCTATGTTTCGATGTTTGGCGCGACACCGCAGCGACCTGGCAACGGCGCAACCATCGAAGGGCCCTGGGACTTCGCCCAAGCAGACATGATCATGCCGCATCCGGTCTATGCCTGGATGGGGTGGATTGCGGTTCTCTCACCCACTGAAGCAACGTGGCAGGCCTGCATTCCGCTGATCGCTGATGCGCACAAGCGAGCGAAAAAGACCTTTGAGCAGCGCACACGCCGCTAAACCTAGTTGGTCTGAGCGTCGATACCGAACAGCTTGCTCATGATTTGCAGGTGGTGGGCTTTGACGGTCGCGATGTCATACTTGGTATCAGCAATTTCGAACCCATCGAACATCGAGCGGCACAGTGTGAGGTTCACCGGGATACCAAACAGCGCGTGATCAAGTGTTTCTGTGTTCATCTGATCAAACGCGCCAGCTTGCATGCCTCCCTCAACATAGGCCTGAAATATCGCTTGCATCTCAGCCATGAATTCGTCGTTGAAACGCTCGGCTATCTCGGGGAACCGACCGGTTGTTTCAGCAATGATCGGTGCCATCTTGCCAGCGTTGGATTCAACGATCGCGCCATAAACAGCATCCAAAAGTGGGCTGAGACGCTCGCGAAATGACAGGCTGGAGTTGGTCGCTGCTTCGCGCATCTGCGCGACGTGATCGGCATACCCGCTTTGCAAGCAGGCAAACAGTACCGCCTCCTTGCTATCAAAGTGATGGTACAGACTTGCTTTCTGGATGCCCGATGCTTTTGCCAACGCGCTCATCGACGTGCCGGCGTAGCCCTGCGCCATAAAAAGCGCAGTCGCGGTTTCGACGATTGTGTCAGCAGTCGACACCAGAGTGCCCTCTTTTTTTCGCGCCGACCTTGCCACGTACTTTTCCTAACCTATAAACCAACCGACCGGTCGGTAGACTAAAACAGAGTTAGTGCGAGGCATAGCACAATGCAAGTCATCCCCCCATCCAAGACATTGCTCATCAGTGCGGGCTTGATGTGCGCTTTGGTTTTGGCGCCGCAGACGCATGCTCAAGAAGCCACGCCCGTTGTTGCGGCCTCTAAACAACAGGAACCGGCGGGTGCTTCGCCGTCCTTTATCGAGCAAGCGCTGGCTTTGATTGGCATAGGCGCTGAAGAACCCGTTGATGGCGAAGAACCAGCCGAAGAGGTTGTCGATGAAACTGCTGCGCCAGTTCTGCGGGCAGTGGAGTTGGCGATGCCAGCGGATCGGCAAACCATCCTGCAACGCAATTTCTTCGGCCGCGTGGTCGCGCGTGAGACGGCCGACTTGGCCTTTCCGCTCAACGGAACCATGACATCTTTCCCGATTGAGGAAGGAACAATTGTGGAGCCAGGGCAGCTTCTCGCGCAGCTTGACCTGGCACCGTTTGAACGGGCGGTGGAGCGCGCCGAACTCCAGCTCATACAGGCTGAGCGCAGTCTAGAGCGCGCACAGGAATTGGCGCGCCAGAACGTTGGGCCTCGCACACAGGCCGAAGATGCGGAAACGGCCCGTGACCTTGCAGACGTTGCTCTGCGTGAGGCGCGCGATGCTCTTGCAGACGCGACGATCACGGCCCCGTATCGCGGTCTTATCGCTGAGCGTCTGATTGCCAATCATGTCATTATAGCGCCTGGCACCCCAGTGGTCCGCATTCATGACGTCTCGCAGATGCGGGTGGAAATTGACGTTCCCGAGCGTTTAATCCAACGGTTTCCAAGGGTCGATCAGGTGACGTTCACCGCGCATCCTTTGGGCATGGACGCTCCCATCGAGCTTTCGATCATTGAGTTCCAAGCGCAAACCGAGCGGGTTGGCCAAAGCTACCAGTTCAGCTTGGCGCTGCCCGATGTGTCATCTACGGCTCTCCTGCCCGGGAGCTCATTAACCGTCACGGCGGCTCTTCCGCACCCAACCGCCTCGCTGATCCTCCCAACCACAGCCATCGCCGCGGATGAAAACCGTGATCCCTATGTCATGGTTTTTGAGCCGGCAGGCGCCGAGGAAGGTGTAGTGCGCGCTGTTGAAGTGGACGTCACCAGCATTGACGGCACCAGTTTTGAGGTCACCGGCCTGTCGCCTGATGTTGAAGTTGTGAATGTGGGCGCACACCTGCTACGCGATGGGCAATCTGTGCGCCGGTACACCGGCCTGAAAGTCGAGGAATAGACCGATGCAGATCGCTCGTTTGTCGATTGAGAAGCCACTCTACACCTGGCTTTTGATACTCTTCTGTTTGTTTGGTGGCTTGGCTGGTTATGCCGGGGTCGGCAAGTTGGAAGACCCCACTTTCACGCTCAAATCAGCGCTCGTCATCACGCCCTATCCCGGCGCCTCGGCTAGTGAGGTTGCCATAGAAGTTTCAGAGGTTCTTGAGGCTGAAATTCAACAGATGGGCGAGGTGAACATCATCTCCTCACGCAACATTCCTGGCGTCTCGGTTATCGAAGTTGAGATGAAGGATATTTATGATGGCGGCGATCTGCCTCAGATTTGGGATGATTTGCGCGACAGGATCGACAATGCTCGCTCCGTCCTTCCCGATGGTAGCTTTCCCCCCACCATCAATGACAGTTTCGGCGATGTTTTCGGCCTCTATTATGCGGTGAAGACAACAGGCTTCAGCGATGCGCAAATATGGGAAATTGCCACGTTCTTGCGCCGGGAAGTCCTCACTGTTGGCGGTGTGGCCAATGTTGAGGTTTTTGGCCTGCCGGAAGAGGCGATCTACGTTGAGCCGTCCACTCGGTCCATCGTCAATCTTGGTGTTGATCCGGCCACGATCTTCTCTGTCATCGGTGGCTCAACAGCCCTTAACCCGACCGGGGAAGCCAGTAACGGCGGGCGACAAGTTGAGATTGATGCGCCGGAAGCCGACGATAGCGTTTCATCGATTGGATCGCTGAGCTTTGGTGTTGATGGCGAGGTTTTGAATCTCACCGATTTCGCACGCGTCTATCGCAGCCGCGTTGATCAGCCCGGCCAGATCATCCGCCACAATGGGGAGGAAGCGTTCACGATCGCCATCGCTGGTTTGACCTCTGAAAACATCGTCGCGGTGGGCGCGCGCGTTGAAGAGAAGCTTGCCGAGCTTGAGACCATTCTTCCAGTTGGTGTCGAGCTTGCACCCATTTATGAGCAGCACCGTGTTGTTGATGAAGCCAATGGCGACTTCCTCAATTCCCTCATGATGTCGGTGGGCATCGTGATCCTGGTTCTGGCGGTTTTCATGGGTTGGCGCTCAGCGCTGGTTGTTGGCGTTTCGCTGCTTCTGACCGTGAGCTTCACCTTCTTCTTCATGAACATTTTTGATGTGAAGGTGGAACGCATCAGCCTTGGCGCCCTGATCATCGCGATGGGCATGCTTGTTGACAACGCAATTGTTGTTGCTGAAGGCATGCAGGTGGAAATGCGCCGGGGCCGCAAAGCCAAGGACGCTGCCTCCGAAGTTGCTCGTAAAACGCAGTTCCCTCTGCTTGGCGCCACGGTTATCGGCATCATGGCGTTCGCGGGCATTGGTTTGAGCCCGGACAGCTCCGGCGAGTTCCTGTTCTCGCTGTTTGCCGTCATTGGCATCTCGCTCATGCTCAGCTGGTTGATCGCTGTTACCGTTACACCGCTGCTCGCCAACTATGTGTTCAAGGTTGGTGGGCTGAAAGAGGGAAAAGATCCGTATGACACGGTGTTTTTCCGCCTCTATGGCCAGGTGGTGCGCGGCGCGCTCTACGTCCGCTGGCTGGTCATCACGATGCTGCTTGGCACCACGGTCGCCTGCTTGTGGGCATTCGGCATGGTCACCCAGCAGTTCTTTCCGCCTGCCAATACACCTTTGTTTTATCTGAACTACCAGGCAGCCCAGGGCACATCTGTCCACGAGACGGCAGGCGACCTTGTCAAAGTGGAAGCCTGGCTTGCCCAGCGCGAGGATGTGCGAGCTTTCACGACCACCGCTGGCGGACCTTTCTCACGCTACATCCTCACCTATACGCCACCGAACCCTGATCCTGCTTTTGGTCAAATCATTATCCGCGCAGAGAGTTTTGAGGCCATTCCAGAGCTGCGTGCGGATTTGGATGCGTTCAGCTTTGAAACCCTGCCTTGGGCTGAGGTGCGAACAGAGCAGATTATCTACGGTCCGCCAGTTAGCGCTGATGTCGAGGTACGGTTCTCCGGTCCCGACCCAAATGTGCTGCGCACCTTGGCAGATGAAGCGCAGCTAATTTTTGAAACACAAACCGATTTGCTGCTCACCGAGCGCATCGACTGGCGTGAGCGTGAACTTGCCGTCCAGCCCATCTTCGCAACAGATCGCGCGCAGGCCCTCGGCATTGGTCGCCAGGATGTTTCCCAAGCCATCGCCCTGGCAACGGATGGCGTTCAAGCTGGCGTCTACCGCGAGCGGGAACGTCAGATTCCAATCCTGGTGCGCACACCACGTGAAGAGCAGTCGGCCAACGGCCTTGTTCTCGACCAACCGGTGTATTCTCGCGCGACTGAGGGTTTCGTTCCGCTTGAACAAGTCGTTGATGGTTTCAACGTGGAAGTCCGAGACACGGTCATTGAGCGGCGCAACCGCGTGCCGACCATCTCTGTGCAATCCTTCACGCCGCCCGGCGTCATGCCACCAAGCGTGTTCAGCGAAGTACGCCCGCTTATCGAAGACATGCAGCTCCCACCTGGCTACCGCATGGAGTGGGGCGGTGAATTTGAAAGCGCGAGCACCGCGCAGCAAAGCCTGGGTCGGCAAATGCCGCTGGCGTTTGGCACCATGCTTCTGCTGACCATTTTGGTTTTCGGAAAGCTGCGTCAAACGGCGGTGATCTGGACGCTCGTTCCTATGGCCGTGAACGGCGTGGCGCTTGGCCTGCTTTTCACCGGGCTACCTTTCAGTTTCACCGCGCTTCTGGGGCTGCTGTCTCTGTCAGGGATGCTGATCAAGAACGGCATCGTTTTGGTTGAAGAAATCGATGAGCAGAAAAAGGATCATGCGTTCCAAAGCGATGCGATTGTTGCTGCGTCGATCAGCCGTTTGCGACCGGTGGTGCTTGCAGCTGGCACGACCATACTGGGCATGATCCCTCTGCTAAGCGATCCGTTCTTTGCGTCCATGGCAGTTAGCATTATGGGCGGTTTGGGGTTCGCCTCAGTTCTAACCCTGGTCGGTGTGCCGGTGCTCTACCACAGCTATCTGCGCAAGGAGCGCCGGGCTGAGAACGCCGTGAGGCAGGCAGCCAAACGCAAAGCAAAGGACGAACGCAAGCTTGCCAGGCAAGCTGCCCGCAAGTCCGCCAAAGCCGACAATGATGAAGGTAAAGGCGGTGGCCTCCTTACCCCCCAACCTATCGCAGCGGAGTGATCGATTATGGAGCAGCACACGCAAAACGATCTGGGTAACGCTGCCTTTTTCCAAACACCTTATGAGCGCGGTGGTGACCGGTTGTCTGAGACCTTCTCGACAATCGCGCGCGCTTTGAAGCGAGCCCCTGCGTCGGCTCCAAGACATCGGTTTGGTGGTCGGTTCGAACGAGATGTTGCCTTGCTTCCCAGTTCAGCGCGTGAGTTGGCTGACTATATCGCACGCTATCTTTCCACCGCTCTGAACCAACCCTACGCCGCGCTTGAATATGACCCAGGGTTGGGGCGGCTGCACCCTGGACGCGTTTGGGAAGAAGCCCTTGTCCACATCGCTTGGCGTACCCTTGATGAGGTGGAGCTCAGCCCGCAATTTGATCTTCAAATCGGGGCTCATGACCTTTGTTTTTCAGCAGCGTTTGAGCCCTCCAATCGCAAGGAACGGGTTGCGATCTACAACGCACTTGTTGCCAAGAGCGATACAATCCGTGATCGCATGTGGGATAATTCCTTGCGCTTTTTGCCTAATGCCGATGAACAGAGTTGGCGAGACTGGGGCAAATCTCGGCGGTTTCGGCTGCCATCTATGGTCAACATGGCCCCCAAGCGTTTCGGGATCATGATCGAAGCAAGCGCCGTCCAGGTTCCTGTACCGCCTGGCCGGGTCGCGTATCACGTGTCCGATAGCGTCAAACGCTTTAGATCCGTGCTTGATCTTTTTTAGCGCTTTCCATCACCTTCTAGGCGCGCTGATTTCCATCGCGAATTTCGGCAAAGTAGGTGCGCGAACCCATCTGCCCGCCCTTTAGAGCCACTTCGAGCGTCGCACCCTCCTTCGACATTGGGTGGGCACGATAAAGCGCAGCGCCGGGAGCCGTTGGCATCAATGCCGTCAGAGCCAACATGTTAAGGCGTTTCAGGGCGTAGCCAGAGCTGTCGCCTCCTGCGATTGCTGCCCGTGTTACCGCGCCCGTAGTGACCAGCTGGCTTAACACCTCACCCAGTGCCTCACCGATTTTCTGATTGGCAACTTCGCTGGTCAAGCCAAGCCGCTCTGCTGCGTTCTGGTGTTTGGCTACCGCCGGGTCATCACGGCCACGTGCGGAGTAGACCAAAGGCGATTTGCCCTCTGACAAAATAGCGAGTGTCGCCTCGACACTTTGACGAACAGCCGCTTGCTTTTTAGTGCCCAGGCACCGTTCGGTATCAAGCGGCACGCCAACAAAACCGTCGGCCAGCGCTTGATCAATTTGACTGTGTGTCGTTGGGGACAAAGACCCCGACAGGCCCACCATTTTGTTTGCCCTGCCAGGCGTTTGCAATTGGGCGCTGCCGCCAACGTTCTCGCCAATGGTTCGCCAGTACTCCACCAGCGCTTCCGCCACGCCTTGGGAGCCTGCTAACAAGCTGCCATGCGGCAGGCTGGCGAAAAGCTGCCCGCAGGCGATGAGATCGGCTGAGCCAACAGCGTCAATGGAAACCATTCCAACACCGGTCTTTGCCAGCGTGGCGAACACCTCTTGAGCCCGCGGCAAGTCTGTCAGTGTGATCAATCCGATAGGTTCATCGGTTTGGCGCGCAATGTGCCTGGCCACATCAGCTTCATCCATCGGCGTAACGGGATGGTGAGAGACGACAGGGTGTCGGTCCAGACGATAGACCGTTTGATCAGCGCGGGCGAAAAGCGTGCCAAAGCACTGGTAGCGTCCCATCTTCGGTGATGCGGGGAAGAGGGGGATCACGCCCTGCCCAAACTGCTTTCTGGCAATCGCCAGCGCCTTGCCGATGGAACCAATCTCAGGCGAGGAATCAAGCGTGGAGCAAATCTTGTAGAGGTTAAGCGACGCGTTCAGCCGTTGCAGAAATGCAAAGGGCGCGGGCAAGTTCTGTTCCATCCAGTCCGGACTGTGGGCGCGGCTGGTACCCGCCAGGCCAGTGGTGCGTGCGCTTGCAAAACGCGCCAATTGCTCTGCATCAGGGATATCGAGGAAGAGAACGCTTTCCACGCCGGCAAACGCAAACTCCTCCATGACAGTTGCTGAGCCGGTGAAATCATCGCCGTACCAGGCAAGCAACGGCGCGTTGGGTTGGCTCATTGTGCGTAGGCATCCAAGGCGCGGGCCAAGGCCGGATGCTCTTTGGCATAGTCTGCCGCTGGGATGCCCTGCTCTGCAGCGTCCCATGCCTCACGCAGACTGCGTACACCGGCTTCAATGCCATCTGGGTGCCCGACGATGCCGCCGCCTGCCGCGTAGATAAGGTCGCTGGTTTGCATGCGCCGGTAAGTCTCAGCGGGCTGAATGGCGCTTTGACCCGAGGAAAACACTGGCATGGTCAGGCACGGCTTGTCGTCAAAGAGCGGCGTCAGCAAAGACTGCGCTGATTGAATGACGCTGGCATCTGGTTCGCAAAACTTGTTGCGAAGCCCATTCACATGCAGATGATCCGCACCGGCCAGGCGCCAGAATTTCGACCAGGCAACATGCGACCAACCCAGCATGGGATGGCGAGACAGGTAGCCCCAGCCATTGCGATGCGCGTGGATGGGCAGTTGCGTATGACGGCTAAGCGCAATCATGCCGCCAAGCCCCACCGAATTGACGCTTGCCATGACGCAGGTGCCGCCCAGGTCACGCACGAAATCGTGCCGCGCGCGCATCTCATCGATCTCACCTGTAAGGTTGAAGGCGTACATCACTTTCTTGCCGGTCTTCTCGGCGTGCGCATTGATCACCGCCATGACCGCTTTTACGCGCTCTTCAAACGGACAAAAGGGTCCATCGGTTTGCAGCTCATCGTCCTTGATGAAATCGATGCCGGCCTGCGCCAAAATCGCCACGCGCTCAGCGGTTTCTTGCGGGGAAAATCCGACGCTTGGCTTGATGATTGTACCGATCAACGGACCTTTGGAGACGCCAGTTAAGTGGCGCGTGCCCTCAATGCCGAACTGCGGGCCTGGATAAGCATCTGCGAAAGCCTGCGGCATGCGAATGTCCATAACGCGCAGGCCGGAAAATGGCTTGAGCTCAAACAGATTGCCGCTGACGGTGGCCATAAGGTTGGGCAGTGACGGGCCAACATTGCCCAGCGGCCAGGACAAGGTAACTCGGGCGCGCTGATAGGTTTCTCCCTCCGCTGCACCGGGCAAGGATGGCGTGTCGACGGTCTGAAAAACTTCCAAGTGCTCAACACGGGCGGCGGAGCGGGCTTTCAGCTCTTCGGTTTCACCGGGAATGGGCAGAAACGTGCCAGAGGATTGTTCGCCTGCCATGGTCTCGGCAGCTTTGCGCGGGTCTATCGCCGTCTCGATGATATAATCAGCCTCGATGCTGTCGGTAACGGACATCGATGCGGTCATGAAGTGGTCTCCTGCCAATCGGCCATTGTGATGCTGGACCCAGTTTCTGCCGCGTCGTAAGCGGCAAGGGCCAGCGCAAGTGTTTTTAGATTGTCCGCGCCCGAGGGCGCAGGGTCTGCCTGTCCGCGTGCCACGTCGGCGGCATGGTTCTGAAAGCGGATCACGCTGTCCTGCACACCCTGCCAGGGTGCTGCGCCCCAGCTTGGAATGGCGGGCGCGGCGTCGATTTCGCGCGCGCCGCTGCCGGTGTGAAGGGTAAGGCGGTAATCCTGGCCAAGCAGCAATGTGCCTTTTACGCCCTCAATGCGCGCCAATGTTTGAGGGAACGGATCAGGGTCGACCTTGCTGAAGAAGGAGCAGTCGCAGATGCTGGTCGCGCCACTGGTATGGACGAGCATCGCGGTAAAAGCGTCCTCACCACGCACAATTGGATTCAGGCGCTGGGTGGTGCAGGAAAGCGTGTCCACCTCGCCAAGAAAGTGCCGGGCAAGATCGAAGAGATGAAGCCCCACATCCATGATCGTGAAACGTTCAATTTCGGCCAAATAGGGTTGATTGACGTAGTTGTCGTAGCCGTGACGAAACGAAAACTGCGCGAAATGGAGCGTGCCAAGATCGTCATTTTCGATCATTGCTTTCATCACAGTGAAGGCGCGCTGCCAGCGGAAATTCTCATGCACGATAAGTGTGCTGCCAGATGCTTCGCAGGCCGCAATCATAGCCTGGCCATCAGTGATGGTTTCAGCGAAGGGCTTTTGGCATATGATCGTTTTGGCATAGCCACTTGCCAGCTCAACCAATGCGCGGTGTGACCCGACTGTGGTGGCCACATCGACGAAATCTGGTGCTTCTGTGGCCAACATTTCTTGAGCGTTGGTGTAGACGGTTTTCACGCCAAAGCGCTGCGCAGTTGTGCGCGCTTTGTCTTCATCAAGATCGCACACGGCGGTGATCTTTACGCCATCCTGACGGGTCCAGGCATTCATATGATTGTCGGAGAAAAATCCGCAGCCGATCAGCACACCGCGTAGAGGTCGATCAGTCATCTTGCCCCCCAAAGCCTGACACATGCACGGCGCCTTGGCCGTAGATGTCGGCTGATAGTGACCCGGTCGCGTTTGAGAGTGTCACCTTGTTTTCACCCATCAGAAGGTTTGCTTGTGAGCCGAGAGTGACCATGGCGTTCAATGCCTTGCCGATAGGAAGGAGCGAACCATCATCGTTCATCATGCCCAATCGCCCAGTCGGTGCGGCAAGCGTGATGGCCTCAACGCCTGCCTGTGCAGCAAGCGCAAACGCAGCCACAGCATAGGCAGCGGCAAACGGCTCTCTCTGCCGTGGGTCGTCACCTGTCGTGGTGATCTTGGCGTGACTAGGGTTCGGTGCCAAACCGTCTCCATATGGGTTGGAGCGCATGCCGATGGAGACCAGTCCAAGACGAATCGGCAAGTTGCCTGAAAGTGCTTTGGCTGAGGCAAAGATATGCGGCAAAGTTTCAAGCGTTTCCCACACCGACAGATCATCAGCAGCGTGAACGATGGCGGTGTTCGCGAACGTCACAAAATCGCCAAGCGAGGTATCGGGTGGTCTGCGGTTGAACTCGGTGAAGTGGGTCAGCATGCCCACACCGATGCGCGCGTTCGTGAAGATTTGGCGTGCAGATTGCGCGCAAGACTCTGGCGAAAGGCCTTCTGGCCAGAGACCGGTCGGCTGGTAGCTTTTGAGATAGGCTTGCGGCAGCGCGACAACGTGCCTGGCGTTTAACCCGCACCCCTCAAGGCAGGCTTTCACGGCCTCACAAACGCTGGGCGCAGCCTTGCCCTCCGGAACGATGATTTCGATATCGACATCACGATGCGTCTGCGCGATCTGAGCTAGCTTTTCATCGCTCCAAGAGTCTGCGCTAGCAAAGCGTAAGACGGGAACCATGTTATGTGGCAGCGGCGCATGCGTCAGCCAATCTGGTTCGACCGCCAAGCAGATTTGCGGCAAACCCACAGGCTTTTCAATTCTCTGCGTCGGTGTTGCGGTCACGCCCTGACGGGTGCTTTCTGGCTTGCGGTTCAGATTGATCGCAATGCGCTGTGTGACGATTTCGCCTTTTGCAATCGTGTAAGGGAACGGCAGCGAAAGCGGGCGGCAATAGGTTTTGAAAGAAGCGTCCGACCAGTTGCGCTGATCTTCGGTCTCAAACGTCTCACCTTCGAAAGTGATGCTAACATCCACATCGCCCACCGTGTGGGAAAGTCCGACGATATCGATGGCAGGTTGTCCGGGCGCGATGTGCTCGGGGAATCGTGTTTTGGTCACGCGACCATCACTGTGCGAGACGGTCAGGGCGGTGCCCGTCGTTCCAGCAATGGGGTGAAGCAGTGTGAAGCCGGCTCTGTTTGTCTGCACATCTTCCTTTCCAGTGAAAGTCAGTTCGGCAGACACAAAACCATCGGCGTGGACGTCGAAAACGAGGTCTGCCAACAGCTTGCCATCGGCAACCGAGAACACCTCTTCGATACGCACGCTGTCTGTTGCTTCGTCTATCGAACTGGACAGCAGCGTTGGCGAAAAGGTGCCCCAGTTGGCGTCGCGCACCGGTGCGCTGATCATGCGAACAACTTCGATGCCAGCCACCGTTAATCGTCGGATCAGGCCTGGTTCGTAGAGAAAGGAAATATCCCCGACAGATAGGCGGCGTGACTCGCGCATCAGGACTTAAGCGCCTTTACCGTAGACGATCAGTTCGGCGGCTTCTTTCACTTTGGCCGGATTGAGAGCCTCTTCCCAATCCTCACGCACCACCACGCCCTTGGCAAAGCGCATCAGCCTTAGGGCTGCATCGGAGGGTACCTTGGGCGAGTAGCCGAACCACATGGCGATCTCGACATTCAAATGCCCAATCATGAAATCAAACGCTGCTTCGCGCGGAATGTCATATTTGGACGCGCACAGATCGACGGCCTCCACCATCGTGTCCACAAAGGGCATGGCCACCATTTCTGACAGGCCAGGTTCCAGAATGGCCAATTGCTCCACGGTGACACGGTAGCAGTTGGTGATCGGCGACCACATGGCTTTGCAGATGTCTTCGCCCAATGTGTAGGCTTCTTCGGGCCCCTTCATCAGGGCGCAAACGATGGATTGGCGTGCAATGCCGCCATGATAATCCCGCCGGGCATCCCACTCGGTTTCATCGTTGAAGAGCGGCGGGTGGCAAGGATGACCGATGACGATGGAGACATCATCTCGCTCGGTTGGCACATCGCCAGCATAGGGGGCCGCTGCATCCAGGATGATGAGCAGTGCGCCCGACTTGAGCGACGGCATAATATCTCGCGAAACCTTGCCGATAATGTTGTCCGGCAAAGCAAGCACCACAACATCAGCGCCAGCAATTCCGGTGGCTTGGTCGACGGCTTGAATATCGGCCTCGGCAAGGCGAGCCTTGCCGACATCTGCGGTCTCGACAGCGCGAACATCATAGCCTGCATCGACGAGTTTCTTGGTGACGCGAAGGCCCATTTTGCCTCCGGCTCCCAGAAGGGCGACGGCCTGTGTCATGGATGGGACTCCTTATTGATCGTTGAAGCAGGTGGCGGGTCGCCACGCGCTGGTTCTGGTAACAGTGGACGGATGATGCGGCGCTTGCTGTCTTCCAAACGCGCTTGGCGCAGCCCGTCGAGAAGGACGGCGATGAAGATCACCAGCCCGAGCAAAAGTGGCTGCAGATAAAGATTGATGCCGGTGTAAACGAGGCCAGCCTGCACCACCTGAATGGTGATGGCGCCGATGAGAGCACTGAACGCCGTGCCAACACCGCCAAACAGGCTTGCACCACCCAAAACGGCTGCGGCGATGACGGAAAATTCGCGGCCTTCGCCAAAGCCTGTATCAAGCCGCCCAATCTGCGAGATCAGCACAAAGCCTGCTAGCGAGGCGCAAATGCCGCTGGCGATATAGACGAACGCTTGCAAGCGGCGCGTGGGCAACCCGGCTTTGCGCGCGCCTTCAGCGTCATTGCCGAAGGCATAGATCTGTCGACCCATCGGGGTATGCGCCAGGATGATGTAGGCGGCCAGCACCACAACGGCGAAGACAATCACTGGCATGGGGATGCCGAGCACGTTGGACAGGCCGAAAGCACGCACTTCGGCAGGGAAATCCAGTTGCCGCGAGGAGGTTACGTAGGAGCCAAAGCCCCGGAACAGAAACAGTGTTGCCAGCGTTGTGATGAAGGGGATGATCCGCAGCACAACGATGAAGAAGGCGTTGATTGCCCCCATCAAAGCGCCTGCCATAATGCTGACAACCAGTGCGCCCGTGACGCTCACCTCCATGTCACGCATGGCGATGCCGGCCATCAGCGGCCCCAGATACATGATGGAACCGACGGAAAGATCGATGCCTGCGGTCAACAGCACAAAGACCATGCCAACGGCCGCGATGCCGATGAAGGATGCCTGCTTGACGGTGTTGCCCATCGTATCGAGCGAAAGGAACGCAGGCTCAGCAATGCCAAAGCCGATGATGATGACGAATAGGATGATGATTGAGGAATGCCGAGCGGCCATGCCTGCTGGGTCAAACGGTCCAGATGGTCGTTGCGCGCTCATGCTGCCACCTCTTTGAAAGCGGCGGCAATGATCGCGGCTTCTGAAAAGTCCTCGCGCGCAAACTCGCCAGTAATTTCGCCTTGGGCCATCACCATGATGCGGTCGCAGGTGCCCATCAGCTCTTCCAACTCTGAGGAAATGAGCAGCACGCCGCTGCCCGATGCCGCCAGACTGTCGATGATGCTGTAGATTTCATGCTTGGCGCCAACGTCCACACCGCGTGTGGGTTCGTCCAAAATAAACAGCTGCGGATCGCCCAGCAGCCATTTGCCGATCACCACTTTTTGCTGGTTTCCACCCGATAAAGCGCGTGCGGGCTGTGTTGTGATATCGCCCGCCTTGATGGTCACGCGTTCGCGAACGGCTTGCGTGCGCTCTTTCAACTTGTCCTGATCGAGCATGGCCAGTGGCGGCTGGCCGAACTGATCGATGGTTACCAGCGACAGATTGTCAGCAATGGCTGCATCCATCATCAGGCCTTCCTCGCGCCGGTTTTCGGTTACAAACGCCATGCCCTTACCAATGCGTGCGCGTGCGTCGCCATCGACCGGCGTGTCGTTGAAAAACAGCGTGCCGCGTTGGGTTGGATCGACGCCAAAGATCATGCGGGCGAGTTCACTGCGCCCTGATCCCATCAAGCCGAACAGTCCAAGGATTTCGCCCTTGTGCAGTTTGAAGCAGATGTCTTCGACAACGCCATCCTGGCTTAGCCCATCGGCTTCCAAGATGACCTCTTCGCCTGGTGCACTGGTGCGTGGTGGGTAGATTGCGGAAAGCTCTCGCCCGATCATCGCATTGATCATGGCTGGCACATCGAACTGATCGACTGGCCCGCTAGCCACCAGGTGCCCGTCACGCAAAACAGCGATCTCATCGGACAAGGCCTGCACGTCCGCCAAGATGTGCGAGATGTACATGATGGTCGTGCCGTCGGCCTTCAGCGCTTTGATGGTTTCGAACAGCTTGTCGGTCTCACGTGCGGTGAGCGAGGTTGTCGGCTCGTCGAATATGATCAGAGAGGCTTCGCGGTGAAGCGCTTTGGCGATTTCCACCAATTGCCGCTCGCCAGGTGCAAGACTGCCGACTGAGGTTTCAGGGTCTGCTTTAAGGTTGAGGCGCTCCAACAGAACCCGTGATCGCGCAGCCATCTTGCGCTTGTCGATAAGACCAAAACGGTAGGGGAAATCATCGATGAAGATGTTTTCGGCCACCGACAAATTGGTAAAAAGGTTCAATTCCTGATGGATGAACGCAATGCCATGCGCCTTCGCATCGGCAGGGTTTTTAGGTGCGTAAGGATCGCCTTGCCAGGTCATGCTGCCGGATGTTGGTGGCACCACACCACCGATCATGTTCATCAGCGTGGACTTGCCCGCGCCGTTTTCACCGATAACGCCCAAACAGATGCCAGCTGGCACCTCAAGATGCATATCGCTGACGGCTGGAACGCCAAACCAAGCTTTGGATAGACCGTGAAGGCCAAGAAGTGCGCTCATAATCCGCGCTCCGCAGAGTAGCGGTTTCGCGCGACATCAAGCAGTGCAGCGCACAGGATCACCCCACCCTTGGCCATGTCGATATGGAAGGTGGAGAGGTTCATCAGGTTCAGTGTGTTGGACAGAAGCACGAAGAAAATAACGCCGAACACGGTCCAGATGATCTTGCCCTTCCCGCCGAACAAGCTCGTGCCGCCAATGACCGTTGCGCCAATGACATCCAGCAGAAAAGTTCCCTCGCCAAGCGTCGGGCGGCCTGCCTCCAAGCGGGCGGAGTAGAGGATCGAGCCGACGGTTGCGCAAAAGGCGGAGATGGCAAACACCATCACGATGATGCGTTTGACCGGTACGCCTGAGATTTCTGCAGCTTTGCGGTTGGCGCCAATGGCGATGACTTGCCGGCCAAACACCGTTTTGTTGAGCAAGATGTGGGCTGCGACGGCCAGGCTGATGGCAATGACGGCGGAAAAGCCGATGACGGAGAAAATTTCACGGCGCGGGATTTGAGAACGATCCTGCTCGCCGAAGTAAACGGAGATGATGTCGCCCTTGCCCAGTGTGACGAGGCTCTCAGGCAAGTTGCCAATGTTCTCTGACTGCGTGAGCCAGACGGCAAATGCTGAGACGACAATCATCGTGACCAGTGTCATCATGAAAGGCGGCATGCGCAGATAGGCAATCGCCAGCCCGTTGAGCGCGCCAACACATGTGCCGACGGCCAACATCACCATGAGACTTAAAAAGACGCTGATAGGCAGGCCGTGGAAAAGGCCGCCGTTTTCGTCAATGAACAGACCCCAGACCGGCGCGCCTTCCAGCACATTGGCTGACCCACTGGTGGCAACCAGGACCGCCATCACAGTGCTTGTAAAACCAATCACTGCACCTTGCGAAAGATCGATGCCCGCAATGGTCAAAACAAAGGTTTGGCCGACAGCCACCGCCAAAAGCGGCCAGGTGTTGGATAGGAGATTGGATAGGTTGGCTGGATTGGTCAGTGTGGGCAGAAACGGCGCCAGCACGAGGAAATAAGCAATCGACAGCCAAAGAATGAAATAGTCCGACAGAACCCAATTGCGCAGGCGAACCAAAGGACTGAGCCGCTGCTTGCCTTCGGACTGCGCCATTGGTGTTGAGGTGTCAGGCGCTGGTGTGTTGGGCGGTAGAGTGGAATGCATGGGTCGCCATCTTGCCGTGGGGAAATGGTTGGCGGTGGCCCGTAAGTCACCACCAGGTAGAACGGCGATTATAATGCCGTTCGCTCGGGAGGAACGATGAGATCCCTAGCGGTCGAGGAAACCTTCGGAGAGAAGGACGCAGCCCCACATGTCCATCTCGCGCTCGCCAATGTTGGCTGAGGTGAGGGCGAAGCCTGGATCAGCGATCACTTCGTTGGGCTGTGCTTCCCCGGCCTCGATCGCTGCAAGGATAGCGTCCATAGCTGCCTCGGCCTCGAAGTAGAGATCTTGTACGCCGGTAGCGTCCACATACCCATCTTTGATCAGCTGGCAGGCCGTGGCATCGCCATCAAGGCCCGCCATCAGCACATGGCCCTCTTCACCGGCAGGCACCCACATGCCGCGCGGTTCCAGCACCGAGCGGATGGTGGGGAACAGGAAGTCCGACGAGGTGAAGAGCACATCGATATCTGGATTGGCCGTGATAGCCGCTTCCAGATTGGCCAAGGCTGTTGCTGCATCCCACTCCGAGGCAACTTCAATGGCTGGATTGAAGTGATCGGCGTACCGGCCGATCGCTTCGTAAAACCCATCGCGACGACCCACGGCGTTGGAGTCGCTCAAATCGCCCACGATCACCATCGGTGTGAGCATGCGGTCAGGGTTGGCGGCGATGGCTTCCTGCGCCACGAAATCCACTGCCTGGGCGGCAATGCTGGCATTGTCAGCAACGACGATGATGCCTTTGGAAAGGTCTGATGGCGGGCGGTTGAACACGGCGATGGGCACATCATTGTCTTGCGCTTCACCCACGATTGTCGTCGCGCTGTCGCCATCCTGTGGAATGATGATGATGCCATCCACGCCTTGGGCAATGCAGTCGCGCACCTGCTCAAGCTGGCGGTTTGCATCTTCATTGGCGTTGCGCTCAATCACGGTGTGACCGGCTTCAGTCAGCGTGGTTGTGATCGCCTGATGTCCTGCAACCCAGAATTCGGTCTCCAAGTCTTGGAAGGCGAAGCAAATGGTGGCAGCTGAGGCTGAGCTGGCGAAAAGCATGCTGGTTGAGGTCACCGCAAAGGCGGCTCCGATCAGTTTTGTGCGGAATTTCATAGTGTCACTCCCTAGTCGTCGAGCGTGCCTTTTTGGCACCGTTGGCACCACGGGAATGGCTCCCGTGGAAACTGTTGGAGGGCTCATCCACACCTGCTGTTCGCGCTTTGGCATGGCGGCATCGCCTCATTACTGTTATAGTCATTATACCAGTTATGAAATCAAAGCAAGCATCGGCATGCACAGCCTGCTTGAGACTGGCGGAGCAATTGCCTATGAGGCTGGTATGACAACTAAACCAGCAGGGATTAAACGCCGCAAACTATCCGATGAGGTTCAGGATCGACTCCTGGCCATCATTCAAGGCGGCGATCTTGAACCCGGTGACTTTCTGCCGTCGGAGCGCGAGCTGATGACCGACTTTGAAGTTGGGCGTCCGGCCATCCGTGAGGCTATGCAAAACCTGCAGCGCATGGGGCTTGTGGAAATTCGCCATGGCGAGCGACCCAAAGTCGCCAAGCCTTCTATCGATCAGATGGTTGGTCAGATGTCGCAAACGATGCGGCATGTGCTTTCACATTCTGAAACATCGATGACTCATTTGAAGGAGGCCCGTCTGACCTTCGAGGTTGAGATGGCTCGCATTGCCGCCAGAAAGCGCACACTCTCCGATATCGCTTTCTTGCGCCAAACCGTCTCGCTGCAAACCGCAGCACGCGATGATGCAGAAGACTTCATGAACTGCGATGGGAATTTTCATCGCGCCGTTGCCACGATCAGCGGCAACCCGATTTTCGCTGTTTTGGCACAGGCACTGTTTGATTGGTTGGCCCACTTCCATATCGATCTGGTTCGCCAAGAAGGTATGGAGAGCCTGACCATCCAGGAACACGATGCGATTGTCGATGCCATCGAGGCGGGTGACGAGAGTGCTGCCGCTGAGGCGATGGCCAATCACCTCAACCGCGCGAACAAGCTCTACCACCAGAAATACTCAGCCTAGCTGTTTGCTTGGTGGCTTATGCACAACGCTTGTGATCCCTTTGGCCGTGCTGCAAAAGACTGACCAGTAGCATTTGGCAGGGGAGGGTAAGCATGGCCAAAGTCTGGTTTATGGGCGAGGCGCTGATTGATTTTGTGCCCACCGATAGCCCCGCTGGCGATGCATTTGCTCCACGTGCGGGTGGTTCCCCTTTTAACGCGGCCAAAGCTGCTGCGCAGGCTGGGGCCGATGCCGGGTTTTTGGGAGCGATATCCACCGACCTGTTCGGTGAGCTTTTGATTGACGATCTCCAGGCCTATGGTGTGGACACCACTCTGACACCGCGCACCGATGATCCGTGTACCCTGGCGTTTGTTGCGCTGAGCGATGGTGTGGCGCGCTATGCGTTTTTCAATGCGCTGTCCGCCACGGCCTTGATGAAGCCTGATCTAAAAGCCTTTGATCCAGCACCCGGCGACATTCTATCCTTCGGATCGATTTCACTGATCGATCAGCCGGGCGCCGACAACATTGCGGAGTTTGCCCTGGCGCACGCCGACAACACTATGATCGCGCTTGACCCCAATGCGCGCCCTAGCATGACGCCGGACGTGGATGCATGGCGCGCACGGATCAACGCAATCGCGGCTAAAGCTGGTGTTGTTCGCCTGAGCGATGAAGATTTGGAGATGTTGGCGCCTGACCAATCGCCGGCGGATTACGCCGCTGAAAGGCTGAACGAGGCTGCCGGATTGGTGATTGTGACCCTTGGCGATAAAGGTGCACTTGGCTTCTGTCGCGATGGCGTTGTTGAAGTTGCAGGACAACCGGCAGAGGTGGTCGATAGTGTGGGCGCAGGTGACACATTGATGGGCGGTATGATGGCGGAGTTGATGTTGCGTGATCTAACCTCTCGCGATGCGCTGGACTCGCTGACCTGTGATGCGCTCGGTGACATTCTGCGCTATGGCGTGACGGCGGCTGCGATGAACTGCCAGCGATCTGGTTGTGCCCCACCAAAACGGGCAGAGGTTCTGCAACGACTAGAGCGCCAAGGATAACGGCATGCCACGACTGACCCGGGCTGGACATGTGACGCTTTCCGACACCGCTTCTTTGCGCGTGCGGGCGGCATGGCTCTATTTCAACCGTGGTCTGACCCAAAAAGAGATTGCTGAGGCGCTTGGCGTTAGCCGGTCCACCGTGGTGCGCATGCTGGACGAGGCGCGTAAACGCGGTGAAGTGCAGATTTGGATCAACACCAGTCCGGGCGATTGCACGGCGCTGGCGGTGGAATTGGAAGCTGCCCTTGGCCTGGATGAGGCTATCGTCGTGCCAGGCAGCGGCACCGCAGAACAAACAGCCATTGATGTTGGTGCCGCGCTTGGCCAGTGGCTATCGGATGTTTTGATCGATGGCATGTCGGTCGGCGTTGGCTGGGGACGCACGCTCAATGCTTCTCTCTCCACCTTTCGCCCGCAGCGCCGGTCGGGCATGCGGGTGATCTCATTGCAAGGTGGACTGCTCGAAGCAAGCAGTGTCAACCCGATCGATTTTTCCTGGCGCATGGCCGGGCAGTTGGGTGCTGACTGCTTGCTCTATCTGGCGCCCTTGGTGGTGGACAGCCAGGATACCAAGCAACGTTTGATCGAAAAATGCGGCCTTGATCAGGTTGAGCAAGCCGCCGCCAACCTTGATCTTGCGATCCTCAGCTGCGGAGATATTGGCGTGGCAGGCTCCTCGCTTAGCCATCAGTTCTTGTCACAGGATGAGTATGCGGGCCTTCTGGAAGCTGGCGCGATCTGCGACACGCTGTGTCAGTTTTTGGATGCCGATGGTGATACGGTTGATCACCCGGTTCATGCTCGCGTGATGTCGGTGGATCTTGATACCATTGCGCGTGCCAAGCACGGTGTTTTGGCCTCTGGTGGTGAACGCAGGGCGGCTGCCATCAAAGCCACGCTGAAGCGCACGGGATGCCAAACGCTGGTGACCGATGAGGCGGCGGCCAAAGCGATCCTCGCCTTGGACTCGTCCGATCAGGCTTGAAGATAGGCAACGAGCTGTCGGTTGACCTTGGTTGCAGCCTCCACGTGGGGCAAATGGCCGGTGTCCGGTAAAACCATTGCTTGATCGTTCAGACCGGTGAGCCAGGCTTTGTCAGGTGGGTTGATCGCGTCTTCCTCTCCCCAAACAATCAGCGCATTGTCGGGCAGGGCCGGCGGCATGAAGTTTAGTGCAGCCTCAGCCATTTGCGCCAGAGCGTCACGTCGGCCCGGCTTTTCCAGATGTTTCAACACGTACTGCGCCATTTGCGGCATGATCAACCGTTCGCGCACGACCAACTGCCGCAAAAGGACCAGCGCTTCTTCTTCGCTCTGAAGCTTTGGAAAGCCTCTTAAAAAATCAGCGGCAACCTCACCGTCACCGAAGCCCGCCGGAGCCATCAAGGCAGTTTTGCCGATGCGGCTGGGTTTCAAGGCGGCCATATGGGCAGCAATCGCACCGCCCAGCGAGTGTCCGATCAGCGCGATGGAGCCGTCAGCATCCGGCAGCATTTCGCTCAGCGCGTGCGCTATGTCGATGGGTGTTGTTGGTCCAGGTTCGGCTGTGCCATGGGCAGGCAGTTCGGCTGCCCAAACCGAATATGCATCAAGAAGGGCAGGGGAGGTTGCGACCCATCCAAGGCGGTCAGCGCCAAAGCCGTGAATGAGCACGACCGCAGGGCCTTCGCCGCCAATGTGATGCATGACCGGCGCCATGGGTCACTGCTCTTTTTTCACGTTTTCGAACCGCAATACCGGCTTCCACTTTTGCTGAAAACGTTTCAAGCAATCTCACCGAGCGTTACGCCGACTTCGACGATGTCGCCTTCTGGCACCGCGATGGTCTTTAACGTGCCATCGGCAGGTGCTTCGATTTCGATGGCCATTTTGGTGGTCGTGATAACAACGATCAGATCACCGCTTTTCACCGCATCACCTTCAGCGGCAACCCATTCGGTCACTTCAGCCTCGGTGATTTCATTGCCAAGCTGGGGCACAAGGATAGGCGTGGTCATGGTTGGATGTCCTGTTAGAGAGCTTGGCGTGCAAGGTCGAGATCATCCCATGTGCGCACGCCGCGTTGGTTGGTGCGTTTGGCGGGGAAAAACTCGCCGGTGATCACGTCGATGATGTCGTGCGCTTGGGGGAAATAGGTGGTTTCCATATCAGCGCCGGGCACGATCCAGTTGGGACAGCCAAGCACGCGCGGTGGTGCTTTTAAATCAGCAAAGCCGAAGCGGGTCACGTTGGTGGAGATGGTCATGGCGAAGCTGCCACGTTCTGACGCCTCAGATACGATAAGTAAGTGGCCTGTCTTTTTCACCGATGCGAGCAGAGCATCATAGTTGAACGGCACCAGCGAGCGCGCATCGATGATTTCCGCCTCTATGCCCAGACCAGCCAATTCATCAGCGGCGGCCAGTGCCGGATAGAGCGATGGTCCGATGGTGAGCACGGTGACATCATTGCCTTGGCGTTTGATGTCCGGCTCACCCAACCGGATGCGGTAGTAGTCGGTCGGCACGCCGTCCTTCTGGAAGGTCTCGATCTGATCGTAGAGCCGCTGGCTCTCGAAAAAGACGACCGGATCGTTGGACGAGAGGGCAGAGGCCATGAGCCCCTTCGCGTCATAGGGGGTGGCGGGGTAAACCACTTTCAGGCCTGGAATATGAGCGATCAGCGAGGTCCAGTCCTGCGAATGCTGGGCACCATATTTCGAGCCAACCGAGGCACGCAACACCACAGGCATGGTAAGCAACCCGGCGGACATGGCCTGCCATTTGGCAAGTTGGTTGAAGATTTCATCGCCCGCACGACCGATGAAATCACCATACATCAGCTCCACCAAGCTGCGCCCACCGGCGAGCGCGTGGCCGATGGCTGTGGCCACAATAGCGGCCTCAGAAATCGGGGAATTGAACAGGCGGTGATGAGGCAGGATATCGCTTAAACCGCGATAGACCCCAAACGCACCGCCCCATTCACGGCACTCCTCGCCATAGGCAACTAGGCTTTCATCATTGGTCATGTGATGGAGAATGGCTTCGGTCAGGCCATCGCGCAGCGTGACGGTTTTAAGACCCGACAACCGCTTACCTTCGTCATCAAGACCGAAGCGCGCCTTGCGCCCCAGTTGGCGAAAAGCGCCCGCTTCCCCAATCGGTTTGGTCAGCGGCACAGGCGTGTTTGGTACGGGAATTTCGGTGCCTGAAAACATCAGCTGGCCGATGCGTGTCGGTTGGGCTTCCACATCGACCGGCGGTGCGATCTTGGGATCAACCGCGGCGCGGGTGACAGCGAGAATTTGTTCAGCAACGCCCTCGCGCATACTCTCGACGTCTGCGTCCGAGAGTATGCCCGCTTCGGTCAAAGTCGCCGCGAACTGCGTGATGGGGTCCTGCTCGGTCCACATCTTGATTTCATCGCGGGTGCGGTAGGCGTTGGCGTCAGTGGTTGAGTGGCCAACCAGCCGGTAGCATTCCACATCCAACAGGGCCGGGCCTTTGCGATCGAGCAGCAATTGGCGTTTGCGTGAGACCGCATCAGCGACGGCCAGCGGGTTGGAGCCATCCACCGTTTCGGCATGCATCTGCGCTGGGTTCACGCCAGCACCGATACGGGCCAAGCGCTCCCACCCCATGGTTTCGCCTTTGGTCTGGCCGCCCATGGCATAGAAATTGTTGGTGAAGAAGAAGAGCACCGGCAGGCCGCCTTTATAGGCCTCATCCCACAGTGTGTCGTACTGCGACATAGCGGCAAAATTCATCGCCTCCCAAACAGGGCCGCAGCCGGTGGAGCCATCGCCAGCGTTGGCGACCACAATGCCATCATCTTGTGCCAGTTTCCGGCGCAGCGCGGCGCCGGTTGCGATGCCTGCGCTGGCACCGACAATGGCGTTGTTGGGGTAAGCGCCAAAGGGTGGGAAGAAGGCGTGCATGGAGCCGCCCATGCCACCGTTAAAGCCGTTTTCGCGCATGAAAATTTCAGCGAGCAAGCCGAATAGAAGCACGTTTTCACCCAGCGCTTTGTCCGTGCCGCCGACATGCTTGGCGACCGTGTCGCGCAGCTTGCCGCCCTCATGCGTTTCCAGAATGCCCGACAAAGCTGCATCATCCAGCTCGGAGATGGCGGCCAGACCCTTGGCAATGAACTCGCCATGGCTGCGGTGGGAACCGAGAATATAATCGTCCGCCTTCAGCGCCATAGCCGCGCCGACGGCAGCGCCCTCCTGGCCGATGGAAAGGTGCGCCGGGCCTTTGTAGAGATAGTCGATACCTTGATAGGCGTCGGTGCCCTTGAAGGAGGCGAGCATCGTCTCAAACTCACGGATCACCATCATGTGGCGGAGCGCCTCTTTCAGCGCTGCATCCCCGCGGGCGTTGCGCTCGTCTTCAACAGACCGGACATAGGCGTGAACCGGGATCGGCGTCAGCTCAAGAGCGCCAGATTGGCGGGTTTCCTGCGGATCGACGAGTATTTGCTTGGGCATAACGCGATGGCCTTATCGTGGCTGTGCAGCAACAAAGGAATGCTCATCCGCTACCGCACGAATAGAACCTTTGTCAATTTGATTACGCAAATGTTCATAGATGAGGTTTGAGCTGAACCAGCTACTCATCCCCGTTGTCGCGGTTGCTCGCGCGGGTTTTGGCAAGCACAGCCTTCATCTGCGCAAAGCGTGTCTGATCGCTTTCATCGCGCGCCAGGCTGACGGCGGTGGAGAGAATGTCGATCACCACCATTGCCGAAAGACGCGACACGGTGGGCGTGTAAAGATCAGTGTTCTCCAGCGTTTCCACCAACACACCGATATCGCAGTCTTCCAGCAGCGGGCTTTGCGTGCCGGTGATGCCGATGGTCTTGGCGCCGCGTTCGCGGGCAAGGCGCGTTGCCTGGCGTACCTGCTCGGTTTCGCCAGTGTTGGAAATGGCCACGGCCACGTCACCGGGCTGCAACATGGCCGCGGTCATGATCATCTGGTGGCCATCAAGTGGTGCGCCGCAGGGCACGCCAAACAGCGGGAACTTTTGCTGCGCATCCAGTGCCACGATGGCTGAGGCGCCATAGCCGAAAAAGTCGATCCTGTTGGCATTGCGAAGCGCATCAACCGCCTGCTGGATGGTCTGCTGATCAAGCCTGGCGCGCACCCAGTTGAGGTTGGAGAGATTGAAGTCAAACACCTTGCCGACCAGTGCGGCCAGTGTATCGGTGGTCGCAATGGCCGAATGAGAGGTGGTGCGCGCAAAGGCCAGCGAGCGGGCAAGCTTCACACGCAGATCGCGGAACCCCTCGCAGCCAATGGCCAAAGCAAAGCGGATCACGGTTGGTTCGCTGACATCAGAACGGCGCGCCAGCTCGGCCAGTGTGATCGAGAGAACACTGGAAGGATCAGCGAGCACCGCTTCAGCCACACGGCGCTCAGATTTGCGCAAATCTGGCAAGCCGCGCGTGATCACCTCTAAGAGGTTGTCGTCTATCTCTGTCGTGGCGAGCTGATGAGGCGTGTTAGAGCTCAAGCTTTAGCCTCTCACCGATCACGGGTTTTACCAGTTGCAGGGTTTGCGAGGCTGCGGCTGCATCGATGATCTCTTCATCCAACGTGTTGAAGGCGAACATGCCGAAATGGTGGGGAATCATCCAAGCAATGCCAGTATCCTCGCAAAGTGCCATCGCTTCTTCCAGCGTGAAGTTGCCGGGGATGCCCGCCGCCAAACGGTCTGCATCGCGCCCATTGACCGGCAGCAGTGCTATGTCTGGCGCTATTTCGCGAACCGCGTCCGCAAGGCCATCAAAGGGGATGCTATCGCCGGAGTGGTAAAGCGTGATGGCCTCGGTCTGAATGCCATAACCCAGAAAAACAGCATTGCCCTCGCTGTCGCGCTCCAACGTCTCATGGGCGGCAGGCAGCACGTGCAAGGTGAAGCCGGGAAGGGGCGAGAGAGTCGGCCCATCGGAAACTGTGATCAGATTTGCCTTGGTTCCGATGCGCTCACGCGCCGAGTCTAGCTTGGCCCTTGGCACCACAAAGGGCAGGTTTGGAAATCGCTGCGCCAACGGCCCCAGCGTTTCGGGGTCCATGTGATCGGTGTGGGCGTGGGTGACGAGAACGATGTCAGGTTCTGGCAAAGCCTCAGGCGTGATCGGAGGCGGCATCATGCGTTGGTGATCATTGGCCTGCCCTGCATATTTTTTGGCCAGGCTGTCTGAGAGATAGGGGTCGATCAGCACGCGGTGTTCGCCGGTATCGAGCCAGAATCCGGCCTGACCGAGCCAAAAAAGGGCGCGTTCGTCAAGCGCCGGAAAGCCTGGTTGGCGATTAATCTGCATGGCACGCCAGCCAGTGCATTAGATTATCGACGGCGTCGCGCGTTGAGCGGTCCACCGCGTTGGTGGTGAAGCCACCAATGTGGCTGGTGAGGATTACTTTGGGATGTTCCAACAGCGGGCTTGGCGCGGGTGGTTCGGTTTCAAACACATCTGTTGCATAGCAAGCGAGTCGGTCACTCTGCAGCGCAGCCAGAAGTGCTGGTTCATCCACCAATCCCGCTCGGGCCGTGTTCACCAGCACGGTATGCGGTGCCAGATCAGCGAAGCGGGCGGGGGTCAGGAGCGGGGTGCCGTCGGCAGGCATGGGTGCGTGCAGACTGATGGCGTCGACGTTGGTGAGTGCGCCCTCAAGATCGACGCGCTGCAAGCTTGGGTGCGTGAGGCGATCATCGGGCGCGAAGGGGTCATGGGCTTTAACTGTGGCACCAAGGTCCAAACACATCTGTGCCAGGTTAGTGCCGATGGCGCCAAGCCCGACGATGCCGATGGTGGTGCCTTTGATTTCACGCCCGATCTGGCGCGGCCATGATCCGGCGCGCAATCCCTCGTGCGTCCAAACGATGTGGCGCAACCCTGCCAGGATGAGTGAGAGCGCCAGTTCGGCCACGCTACGCGCGTTGCTGCCGGGCGTTCGACAAACAGTGATGGCGCGTTGTTCAAGAGCTTGCAGGGGCAGATTGTCGACGCCCGAGCCATTGCGGCTGATGACCTTCAACCTGTCGGCAGCGCTAAGCACGCGTTCACTGACGGGTTCAACGCCTGCCAGCCAACCGACGCAGCCGGGCAGCGCCTCCATAAGGGTATCCTCCCCTGGTGTTTCGCCAGGGCTTGGCATCACCAGATTGAAGCCTGCCTCTTCAAGCGCTGTGAGGGCCGGGTGGCCTTCTTTGGAGAGCGAGCGCGGTGTGATCAGAATGCCGTTCATCACGCGCGCCCTGTGGCCTTTGCAGCGATGGAAGCAATCTCATCAAAGGCTGGGCCCGATGTCGGGATGGCGATGTTAAACACTTCGGCGATCACCTGCGTCCAGCCATGGACAAAGTAAGTCCAGCCATCTTCCACCTGCAGGTTGTGGGCTGCGCTTTGCGCGTTCGCCTGATCGAGAAACACCAAATCGCCGCGATAGTTCAGCTCCCAGACAATCCCTTTTTCTGGAAACCTGGCAGCATCGCTCAGCGGTGAGCCAGGGGCATCCTTGCCCAAGCCAGTAGCATTGATGACAAGGCTGCCAGGCTTCATGGATGCCAGAATGGCGTCATTGTCGTCTGCAGTCGGTGCCAGCGCATACTCGACCGGAACATCGCTACCCAAGGCCTCGTGGATGCTGCGAATATGATCAAGACGCGGCTGCGAGCGATTGGACACAACGATGCGTGATGGGCGGTTACTGCCCCGAGAAGCCTGCATCAGATGCCAGGTGAGCGCGATGGTCGATCCGCCCGCACCCATGCTGAAGACTTCGGCGCCGGTGTCGGCGAAATGATTGTCTGGCAGAAAACCGTCCAATGACAGACCGGAGGATATTGGATCCTTGGCGTGGCAAATCAGCTTGCCGTCACGTTTCGACAGGCAACTGGTCTCGGCCATCATGGTGGCCAACGGGTCGATCTCATCAAACTGATCGCGACAGGCCTCAAAAAGGTCGAGCTTGTGGGTGGTAACCAGCGCACCGAGCGAGAGCGGATCAGATTTCAGGAATGCCACCATCTCGCGGTAGCGCTCTGGCGTGTCGTGCGGCACGAAATCAACGCCGTGCATGGCAACATCGCCCAACCCGAGATGCTCCGCCCATTGCGGGAACACCTTCATGATGGAGGATTTGCCGGTGGTTACGCCAATGAAAAAGAAGGTCGGCTTGGTGGCCGGCGCGTAGCCCATTAAAGGCTCTCCCGGATTTCAGAAGCGCGGGCAACGGCTTGGCGAGCGTTCTGCGTGATCTGCGACCAGTTGCCAGCGGCGATATCGGCTTTGCTTGCGATCCAAGTGCCACCAACAGCGCGCACCTGTGGCATGGTAAGCCAGTCGGATAGGTTGTCCAAGGTGACGCCGCCGGTCGGATTGAAGCCAATGCCCGTGTGGGCATAAGGACCAGCGATGGCGTTGAGCATCTTTGGCCCGCCCGCCGGCATTGCGGGGAAAAATTTCACCATCGAGCAGCCCAGTTTCAGCGCCAGTTGGAGGTCGCTTGGCGTCATAATACCGGGTGCGAAGGGCAGGTTTTTGCCTTTGGCGTGTTCAAGCACGTCGGCATCGATGCCCGGTGACAGGGCAAATTTGGCGCCCGCATCGGCAGCCACGTCCACTTGGGACGGAGTGATCACGGTGCCAGCGCCAACCAGCATGTCGGCGCGTTCTGATGCGATGGTGGCGATGGTTTCAGCCGCAGCGTCTGTGCGGAAGGTGATTTCAGCCACTGGTAAACCGCCTTCCAGAAGCGCGTCAGCCAGAGGCAGTGCGGCTTCTGCATCATCAACGGCGATCACCGGCACCACGCCTATGGAAGCCAGTTGATCAAAAATGGAATGGGTCATGTGGTGCTGCCTTTCGGGTTTTATGCCTGGGTGGCCAAAATGGCGTCGATCTCGGTCTGGCTTCGCGGCCGGTAAGCCGTGTTGGGTACGCTGGTCCAGCCATCACCATTGGCCATGATGCGCACCGCCATACCACCGGAACGGGCGATCACCTCATAGTCTTGCCCTGAATCCACCGGGTAGCAGAAGCTCATCACAAGCGGGGTGTCGCCTGTGTTGACGGAGCGATGAATCCAGAGCGGAGGTACATAGACCATGGTCTTTGGGCGCACTTCTAAGATGCTGACCTGCCCGTCAGGGGCTTCCATCAGCATCAGGCCCTCGCCGGACTCACCATAATAGGTCTCGGGGCGATTGGCCGTGGCGTGGATGTGCCCGCGTGTCATGAAGAATTCATCGCCGATGCGACCAGGTTCCATGAACGTTGTGCCGAAGATCAGATCGCCGGCGCTGGCTTGCGGACGCACATCTTCAACGGTGTAGACAATCCGGTCACCGTCATTTTTGAGCGTTTTGGCGAAAGCTGGCGCATCGCCATATAGGCCATCCAAATCCGACAGCTGCTTTTGATAGCGCCCGGTATGGGAAGCAAGGCCTCCTGTCATGGGGTCTATGGTGTGGGCTGTCGGCGTAACCAGCATGCTGAACTCCTCAAAATTTGTAGTAGAATTACCTGAAGATAGGAAAATGGCAACTGAGTGATGCCGATATTGACCAACAATCCGATCATCAGCGCTATTTTCGCGTGATTTTGCAACACTTTTGTATTTTTGGTTCATCAAAAGTCGGTAACATGTTAGTTTTTCATAGTAGAACTACAAAAATGGGTTGAACTCTGCGTCAGTTCGGGGCAACCTTTGAAAAAAACGAAGGGAGCGAGGATGCACGGGGACGCGGTACGCCATGACAGGGTGAAGTATGCCTTTATCTGGCCGGCGTTTATCATCGTGTTGGTGATAACGATCTTTCCGCTTATCTATGCGCTCACTGTCAGCTTCCAGTCGGTGCGCCTGGTGCCGCCGCTTCCACCGCGCTTTGTCGGCGTTGATAACTACGCCGAAATCCTGTCCTCCTCGCGCTTCTGGGGCTCGACCTGGACGACGGCGACCATCGTTTTCGTGTCCGTGGCCTTTCAGTATGTGCTGGGGTTTTTGCTGGCCCTGGCGCTGCACCACAATGTGCGCGGCTCCTCGCTCTATCGGGCGGTGTTTTTGCTGCCATGTTCATGCGCAGTGTGCGGCGCTGATTGCTCGCATGGTGTTCCACCCTATCCGGCCCGGTCAGCGACACATGGTTGGGCTGGGTTCGGCAATTGCCGTTCTCACCGAACCGGCCTGGCGATCATGGTGCTGATCTCTATTGCAATGGCAGGACCCGTTCGTCACGCTGCTCATGCTGGCGCTTACAAAGCATGCCCAGTGAGTCTTCGAGGCCGGCGCGTGTCATGATATCGGCCCATGGCGGCGCTTCTGGGATCATTTCCATGCTTTGCCGCTCCTCGGTGGCGGTGATCTTCATCCGTCTGATTGGCGGGCTTCAATTTCGACACCGGTGTTGTGCTCACCGGCGGTGGGCCGGGCACGGCGACGACCGCTGACCCGCTTCGCTAATGAGGCTTCAAAAGTTCACTTCGGCATGACGTCCGCTCTCCTTCGTTCCTCGTCGTGATCATTTCCTTACATCTATCTGGCCGCCGCACGCCGGATGCGCAGGTACGCTGATGGAAACCGCTCCTGCGCACCATCGGCCTTGTGGGCTGTTGGTCTGGCTCTTTTTCTCGTTCTCCGCTCTATTGGGTGTTCGTGACGGCGTTCAACCGCCGCTGGCGGTTCCCAGGCGCACCACATTCCGTTCGTCGATTTCAGCCGACCTTGCAGGCTTCGCGATGCATTCTCGCATTCGCGGCGACTTTACGGCCGATCATGACCGGTGATGATCTCCTTTGCGAGTGAGTTTCGGTTTTCTCGGTCGATGCGGCCTTTGCTGGTGGTTGAATTTCCATCCGCCTCATGTCGGGCTGATGTTCGGCGTCATCGATGGCGGCTTCGTTGTGCTCAATGGCATGTTCGATATCGACGTGCCTTACGATTGATCGTACTGGTGCTGGCGCTGGTGTCTCGATCTGGATGAACAAGTTTCGCTACCGGGCCGGTGCTGGCAACAACGACGTGACATTCTGGTTCGTCGGCAGCGCATGTTCCCGCCCATCGTGTCGCTTTGCGCTGTTTCTTCTTTATGCCGAAGTGGGCCGGCGGCTTTCCGCTGCTTGATAGCTTTTTCGGCATGGTGCTTGCCTACCGCTTTCGGGTTCCGTTCGCGGTCTGGCTGATGCGCGACTTCTCACCGTGCCGTGGGTGGAGAGCGGCGCGGTCCCAACTCGGTCGCATGCGCATCTTCATTCAGATTGTGCTGCCATGTCGCTGTGCCCGTTGCTGGCGACTCGATGATCGTGCTCGCCTTCATCTGGAACGAATTTCTGTTTGCCCTGCTGCTCACCTCCGGTGACTGCAACCTTGCCCATCCTTCTTGCCGGTCAGCAATCCAGCCGCGGCGATGAATGGTGGGCGATTTCCGTTGCGGCGCTGATCGCCATCATCCCGATGGTCGTGATCGCTTCAATCTTGGGCCGGATGATGCGATCCGGCCTGCTCTCCGGTTCCATAAAATAGTCTTCACAAGGGAGGAAACCATGAAGAGACTTCTACTATCCACTGTGGCTTTTGCAGCGCTTGGCGCTGGGACGGCCATGGCATGTGAACCCGACTACACCGGCGTCACGCTCAACGTCTCCACGCAGAACGGTCCGGCCATTGCCTCGGCCCTGGCGGCGGCTGCGGTAAGCTGGGAAGAGCGCACCTGCGGCACGGTCAATGTGATCGAGTTCCCGTTTGGCGAGCTTTACCCGAAATTCCTGACCGCGATGAGCCAGCAGACCGGCGACTTCGATGCCATCGGCTTTGTTCCAGCATGGCTGCCGGACTTTGCGCCTTACCTGTCGACCATGCCCGATGCCCTGCAAGAAGGCTCGAACTGGGACGACATTCACCCGGTCTATCGTGAGCGGTTGATGGTATGGAACGGCGAAGTGAAGTCGGCCACCATGGATGGCGACATGCACATGCTGAACCTGCGTGCCGATCTGCTGGATGATCCAGACGAAATGGCAGCCTTCGAGGATGCTTACGGCTATCCGCTGGCGGCTCCGGTCACCTGGGCACAGTATTATGATCAGGCCGAATTCTTCCATCGCCCTGATGATGGCCTGTTCGGCACCGCCGAAGCCTATCGCCGTGGCGGCCAGCAGTTCTGGTACTTCTTCTCCCACGCTGCCAGCTACACCAACCATCCGGACAATCCTGGCTCCATGTTCTTCGATCCGGAGACGATGGAGGCGCAGATCAACAATCCCGGTTGGTTGCGCGCGCTGGAAGAGTATAAGCGCGGGCTCGACTACAACCCTCCAGGCGCGTTGAACAACGGCTCCGGTGATGTGCGTCCACTCTATGCCGGTGGCACGGTTGCGATGAACATCGACTGGGCGGATTCTGGCGTTCTGGGTTCCACCGAAGGCTCAATTGAAGGCCATGTGCGCACTGCCATGCTGCCGGGTTCGACGGAAATCTGGAACCATGTGTCAGGCGAATGGGACAGCTATGATGAGGTCGTCCACTCGCCGTTCCTGGCCTTCGGTGGTTGGCAGCTGGCGGTTCCCGCCGACAGTGAAAACCCTGAAGCAGCATGGGATTTCGTGGCCGAAGTGATCAGCCCGGAAGTGTCCGGTCAGGCGATCGTGACGGCGAACTCGGGCGTGAACCCTTATCGCTTCAGCCACTATGACAACCTGGAAAACTGGTCCTCGGTCTTCTCCGAAGAAGAGGCCGCCAGCTATCTGGGTGCGCAGCGTGCCTCGCTTGATGCGCCTAATGTGGCTCTCGATCTGCGTCTGCCGGGCTTCTTCTCCTACACTGAGATTTTGGAAATTGAACTTTCCAAAGCCTTGGCTGGTCAGGTGACCCCGCAAGAAGCGCTCGATGCGATTGCTGAAGGTTGGGATGCCCTGACTGACGAGTTTGGTCGCGACACCCAGTTGGCCGCTTATCGCGCGTCGGTTGGCCTGCCACCTATGTAAGCCAGTCCGGCTGTATGCTTTGTGCCTCCCGGCTTGAGATCCATGATCTCGGGTCGGGGGGCACGTTCTTGAAGGAGACCTATGTGTCGCACGTTGAACTGAAAGACGTCACCAAGAACTTCGGTGATGTAAACGTAATTCCTCCGCTCTCGCTGACCATCGAGCAGGGCGAGTTCATTGTGCTCGTCGGGCCATCAGGCTGCGGCAAAACCACGACGCTGCGCATGTTGGCCGGTCTGGAACTGCCGACCAGCGGGCAAATCAGCATTGCCAGCAAGGACGTCACCTTCGCCCGACCCGGCGAGCGCGATTGCGCGATGGTGTTTCAGAATTACGCGCTCTATCCGCATATGAGCGTGCGTGACAATATCGGTTACGCCATGAAGGTGCACGGCACCGCAAAGGCGGTGATTGAGGAGCGCGTCGGCGAGGCGGCCAAGCTGCTCGGCCTTGACCCATATCTTGACCGCAAGCCCAAAAATCTGTCCGGCGGCCAGCGTCAGCGCGTGGCCATTGGCCGGGCGCTGGTACGCCAGCCGGAAGTGTTTCTGTTCGATGAGCCGCTCTCCAACTTGGATGCCAAACTGCGCGTGGATATGCGCACCGAGATCAAACTCTTGCAGCGCCGCCTCGGCACGACGGCGGTTTATGTGACCCATGACCAGGTCGAAGCCATGACCATGGCTGACCGGGTGGTTGTCATGAGAAATGGCAATATCGAGCAGGCCGCCGAGCCGATCACGCTTTATGAAAAGCCCGCCAACCTGTTTGTTGCTGATTTCATCGGCTCGCCGTCAATGAATGTCTTCAAGGCTGTAATCGAAGATGGCGCAGTGAAACTGGGTGGCCAATCCCTGCCGTTACCACCTGAGGAAGCGCAGCGCCTTGGCGATCGCGGGGCGGTGATGTTTGGCATTCGCCCAGAACATATGCGTCAGTCCGCGCACGCAGCGACGCTTACTATCGATCCGGTGGTGATTGAGCCGCTAGGCGCCCACACGCTGGTGCTTGGTACCGTGAATAGTGAGAAGGTCACCGCCCAGGTCGATCCGCGCTTTGATGTGACGGTCAACGAGTCCTGCCCGATTACGGTCGATATGACCCAGGCGCACTTTTTCGATCCGGAAACCGAGCTGCGGCTCTAATGCGGGATCTCTATCTGGCCGTCGATGTCGGTACCGGCAGCCTGCGGGCGGCCTTGGTTGATCGGTCGGGACGGATCCTTGCCTTTGCCAACCGCGAGCACGATCAGATCGTGCCACAGCATGGCTGGTCGGAGCAGCGTCCCGCCGATTGGTGGACGGGCACCGTCGAAAGCATTCGCGAGGTGTTGGGTAAGGTGGAAAACGCGCCGGGTCGCGTTGCCGCAATCTGCGCCTGCGGTCAGATGCATGGGTCGGTGCTGATCGATGATGATGGTGAGCTGACCCGCGAAGCGGCGCTGCTCTGGAACGACAAGCGCACCGTACCGCAAGTCGAGGCTTTTGCCGCCAGAGTGCCGATAGACGATGGCATACGCCGCACAGCAAACGCACCGTCACCGGCCTGGCCTGCGTTTAAGCTCGCCTGGCTTATGGAGAACGATCCACAAAGCGTGGAACGGGCCTCCAGCCTGCTGATGCCGAAGGATTGGATCAACTACAAGCTGACCGGCGAGCGCGCGCAGGACGTCACCGAGGCCTCTCTGAGTTTCCTGATGGATTGGAAGACGCGGTCCTGGTCGGAGGAGATGGTGGCCCTCACCGGCGTTCCCGGTGACCTGCTTCCGCCGTTGCACAATCCCCAGGATGTGCTGGCTGGCTTGTCGCAGGAGGCTGCGGATTTGCTTGGGTTGAGTGCCGACATCCCCGTCCTGGTCGGCGCTGGCGATTATCCATTGGCGCTGCTTGGTTCTGGCGTGACCGAGCCGGGTACGGGATCGGATGTTACGGGCACATCGACCATCATCACGCTGATGCATGAGACACCCGTGCTTGATCCGAACGTTTCCAACGTGATTGGTGCTGGCGGAACATGGGGCAGTTTCACGCTGCTCGATGCCGGCGGCGATGCCGTGCGCTGGGCACGGCGCGCGTTCCATGACAATCGTCGCAGCTACGCCGAGATTGCTGAAGCCGCCACGCAGGCTGAGGCTGGATCGAAAGGCTTGTTCTTCCTGCCCTATCTTTCCGGCGAACGCTTTGGTGATCACACTAACTCGCGCGCGCAATTCTTTGGACTGACCTCTTCGCATGCCTTGCCAGAAATGCACCGTGCGGTGCTGGAAGGTGTGGCATTCTCGGTACGCCACCGGCTTGACGATTTGCAGGGTGGACATGGGCGGCCTGGGCGGATTGTTGCCGCCAGTGGCGGGGCAAAATCCCGCCTCTGGCTTGAGATCAAGGCAAGCATGTACAATGTGCCATATGCTGTGCCCGAAGAGCTTGAGTGCGGCGTGGTGGGCGCTGCGATGCTGGCGTCCGTTGCGGCGGGTCACAACGGTGATGTTGCTGAAGCCACGCGCAGCATGGTGCGGTTTGTTGAGGATGTGCATCCCGACCCACGCACCGTAGCGCTTTATGATGCCATGATGCCGATCTATGCCGATCTCTACACGGCGGCGCAGCCTTTTTACGCGCGCCTCGATGCCCTTTCCCTCTGAGACGAAAGACAGTCCGATGACAGCCATTCCTTCCCTTTCTCTTCTCGACGGCCGCTCGATCCCGCAGCTTGGTTTTGGTCTTTGGGAGGTTCCCAAAAACACCACAAGTGATGTCGTTCAGCAGGCCCTGAAAACCGGCTACCGCCTGCTTGATGGCGCTGCGATCTACGGCAATGAAGTCGGCCAAGGCGAGGGCCTGCGCGCTTCGGGCCTGCCACGCGATGATGTGTTCGTGACCACCAAAGTGTGGAACGACAATCAAGGTTTTGACAGCACGTTGCGTGCCATCGATGAGAGCCTGGAACGGCTCGCGATGGATGCTGTCGATCTTTGCCTCATCCACTGGCCGTGCCCGGACAAGGGGCTTTTCGTCGACACGTGGAAAGCCTTTATTCGCGCCAAGGAGGAGGGCAGGCTGCGCTCCATTGGCGTGTCGAATTTCGCGCCGGACCATCTTGAGCGGATCATCGGCGAAACCGGCGTTACTCCTGTGCTCAACCAGATCGAGCTGCATCCGCGGTTTCAGCAGGCGGAGCATCGTGCCTTCCACGCCGAGCACGGCATCATCACCCAAAGCTGGACCCCGCTGGGCAAATCAAAAAGCTTCGATGATCCGGTGATCACGTCGATTGCCAGCCGCGTTGGCAAGACACCGGCGCAGATCATCCTGCGTTGGCATGTGCAACTTGGATGCTCGGTCATCCCGCGCTCAACAAATGCCGACCGGATGGCGCAAAACATGGCGCTGTTTGATTTCGAGCTCACCGCTGATGATATGGCGGCGATTGCCGGTCTCGACGCTGGGGATCGGTTGGGTCCCGATCCGGCCACCTTCGCGTAGCGGGCGCGGCGTTCGGGGAATTTTGATTGACTTTACGCGAGCGATGGTTCATCGCTCGCGCTGCTTGGTTGATATTTCGTCGGCGCATCGCCAAATGAACGATATCGCGAAAGCGTTTGCCCAAAAATTTAACGGTTATTGGGCACTATCCCCCTGAAGCATACAGACGATCCGTATGCGAGCACCGGCTGCGCCCAGATCACGATCTTCGGCGCACTCTTCGTGCTCACCAACGAGTATGAGCCCCGGTGTTCCAAAGCGCTGTTTGCCCAAGTGAGGCGCAGCGGCGCCAACCTTTTTGAAAGAACAGATTTGACACAGTTTTCGGACCTCGGCCTTGCCGAGCCAATCCTTCATGCCGTTTCGGGTGAAGGTTACACCACCGCTACGCCCATCCAGGGCCAGGTGATCCCCTCCATGCTGGACGGACGCGATGTTCTCGGCATCGCCCAGACCGGCACCGGTAAGACGGCGGCGTTTGTGCTGCCGCTGCTGCACGCGCTGGCGCTTGAAAAAGCTGCGCTGCAAGGTGGCGATTTGAACGATAAGCGCGTTCATAAGACCTTTGTGCCGCGCAAACCCAAAACCGCCAAGGCGCTGATTCTGGTGCCGACGCGCGAGCTCGCCCAGCAGATTTCCGTGGCGGTGAAAACCTATGGCCGCAATTTGAAGCCCGTTGTGGCTGTGATTGTTGGCGGCGCCAGCGCCTCGGTGCAGGCCAAGGCCATGGCGCAAGGTGTTGACATTTTGGTCGCAACGCCAGGTCGTCTGGAAGACCATATGCGCACGGGTGCCGTTCGCCTCAGCGACACCGATCTGGTGGTGCTTGATGAAGCCGATCAGATGCTCGACATGGGCTTTATCCCGGCCATGCGCCGTATTCTTGGTGCCGTTGCCAGCCCACGCCAGACGGTGCTGCTCTCGGCCACGATGCCCAAGCCACTTGCGGCTTTGGCGAAGGATTTTCAGGATAATCCAGAGAAGATTTCAGTCGCGCCGCAGTCCAAGCCCATCGACCGGATCGCGCAGTCTGTGCTGCACATTCCTGCGGCACAAAAACGCGACAAGCTGCTCGACCTTCTGGCCCCGCTGGATGTCGAACGTGCCATTGTCTTCACCCGCACCAAGCATGGCGCCGACAAGGTGGCGAAGTTTCTGTCATCCTATGGGCTGAAGAATGCTGTCATCCACGGCAACCGCAGCCAAGGTCAGCGCGAGAAGGCGTTGCAGGCGTTCAAGCGCGGTGATGTGAAAGCCCTGATCGCCACTGATGTGGCCGCACGCGGCATCGACATTGATGGTGTCTCTCATGTGGTCAACTTTGAATTGCCCAATGTGCCTGAAGCTTATGTGCACCGCATTGGCCGTACCGCGCGTGCGGGAGCAAGTGGCATCGCGATCTCGCTGGTCGATCCAGCTGAGCGCAAATTACTGCGCGACATTGAACGCCTGATCAAACAGAGCGTGCCAGTGCACGGTGATGTGGACGAGGTTGAGCGCGTGAAGGTCGAGGTTGCCACGCAGCCGCAGGCTGAAAACGGTGGGAAGAAAAAAGACCGTCATCGCGACCGCGTGAACCCGAAGGATAAGGGCAAGCGACGCGCTCCGACAGATGAAAACCGCCGTGACCGTCAGGCTGCCAAACCGTCGATGAAAAAAGGCGGCAAGCGCGAGACCTTTGGGTTTGATCCGTTGAACCCAACTGAGGTTGCAGCCCAAGGCAAGAAGCCAAGCCGCCAAGATCGTAAATCTGAAGGTCCTGCTGGCCGTGCTGGCGATGGGTCATCGGGTGCGGTGAAGTGGTTCAACAACCGCAAGGGCTATGGCTTCCTCGCGCAGGACAATGGCGGGCCGGACGTGTTCGTGCATATCAGTGCGGTGGAGAAAGCTGGCCTGAAAGCCGTCAATGAAGGGCAGACGTTCCATTATGAACTGGCCGAAGAAAAGCGCGGCAAGCTCACAGCCGTGAATTTGCGCGCCGCTTAGTACGCGCGGATTAGAAAAGCCGGGTCGCCACCAAGATGGCGGCCCCGCCCAACCCTGTGTAGAGCGCGCACCAAAGCACGGTACGTGCCAGCACTTTTCCCTCTTCGCCAACCAGACCAACCGTCGCCGCGCCTGCAATGATGTTGTGGGGCGCGATGATGTTGCCAATCGCTGAGCCAAAACCTTGGGCCGCGACCATGGTCGTTATGGGCAGGTTGAGCGCCTGTGCCGCCGAGACCTGAAGCTCGGTGAAGAGGATGTTGGACGTTGTTGCCGAGCCAGTGATGAACGTGCCGAGGACGCCAACGGCAGGCGCAAACAGCGGCCAGAAGGTGCCGGTGGTGGCCGCCGCATCGGCGAGCGTGGTGATCATGCCGGATTGCACCATCAGCCGCGACAAAGCGAGCATCACAAACAGTGCCATGGCGACAGCAATCAGCCGTTTTAACGCCTCGCGCGTTGCAGGCCATATCGCGCCGGTTCGGCTGGTGATCAGCGCCCCGATGATCAAACCGCCCCAGAGCAACGTGCCCGGGTGATAGAGTGGCGCAAAGCTGCCTGAAAATTGCTCCAGAAAGTTCCAGTTCAGCGTCAGTTCGCTGGTTGCGGCGCGTAGAGGCTCGATCAGTCGCGTGGCCAGCACCAAACCGACAATGATGAGATAGGGCGTGAGGTCAGCGGTTAGAAACCGTAGATCGATGGACGCTTTGGCGCCGCGTCTGCGCAACAGCGTCACAAAGACAGCCGTACCGATCAGGGCACCTGCCAATGACGGCAGTTCCGGCCCGGCCAAAAAGGCAAGCGCTAGAAACGGCACGAAGAAACAAACGCCGGCCAACAGGGTCCAGCCGATTTCGGTGCGCGTCACCGGTCCATCATCGGCTAGGCGCACCATGGCAAAAAGCAGGATCCAGCCAAGGCAGGCATGGAGCAGGGCGACATGACCGGCCAGCGCTTCAGCGCTCAAACCCGTCAATTCCAATTGCGCCAGCGTTGGTGTGCCCACGGCGCCAAAAGAAACACCTGCCGCATGACCCAACAGCGCCAATGCAACGGCACGGATCGGTGAGTAGCCAATACCAAGCAGTAGGGGTGCAGCCAAGGCAACCGGCGTGCCAAAACCTGCGGCGCCCTCGATGAAAAGACCGAAAAACCAGGCGATCAGCAGCGCTTGAATGCGACGGTTGTCGGTGAGGCCCGCAAGCGCATCGCGGATACGGTCAATCGCGCCAACATGGCTTTGATAAGCGTACAGCGCCAGCGCTGGGAAGACGATCCAGAGGATCGTGATGGTGGAATGTGCCGCTTCGGCAAGCGTGCCTGTTGCGGCGGAGCCAAGGGGAAGATTGACGGCCTCTGCCAGATTGAACGGGCCGAACAGCGCCAGCCCTGCGGCAATCGCAAAGCCTGCGAGCCCAGCAACCACCGCTGATGTGTGCAGCACTGCCATGCCGATGAGCACGCAGACAAGAGGCAAGGCGGCAAGCAAAACGGGCAAGTGAGGCCTCTGAACAGTCGCTACGGCTCGGGTTTATTGGCCCCTTAGCGATAGCCAGACGTTGTAAGCCTATCAAGCAACCCTTGATGGAAGAGCGCACAAATCGTCGCGCAAAACATGCGCCTGTTTGGGCTGAGCGTCAGACCCAAGGGCGCTCAGCTTCCATCGTGCCTTCAAAGCTGTCGATGTGCGGTGCTTTTTCCATTGTTAGGCCGATGTCATCCAGGCCATTCATCAGGCAGTGCTTGCGGAACGGATCGATCTCAAAAGTGATCGTGCCGCCATCGGGGCCTTTGATCGTCTGGTTTTCTAGGTCCACACTCAACGTGGCGTTGGAGCCACGCTGCGCATCGTCCATCAGAGCATCAAGTTGTTCCGGGGACACGACGATGGGAAGAATGCCGTTCTTAAAACAGTTGTTGTAAAAAATGTCGGCGAAGCTGGTGGAGATCACGCAGCGAATGCCATAATCGAGCAGCGCCCAAGGTGCATGTTCGCGGCTTGACCCGCAGCCGAAATTATCGCCAGCCACCAAAATGTTGGCCCCGCGATAGGCTGGTTTGTTGAGAACGAAATCGGCGTTCTCGCTGCCATCTTCATGGTAGCGCATTTCGTAAAACAGGCTTTTGCCCAGGCCCGTGCGCTTGATCGTTTTCAAAAACTGCTTGGGGATGATCATGTCGGTATCGACATTGATCACGGGCATCGGTGCAGCGACCGAGGTGAGGGTGGTAAACTTTTCCATCGATGTGAAATCTCCTGATTGGCCGGAGTGTTAGCAAGGCCAATGCAGTGCCACAAGACCACACCGGAGGTTGCTTGACCCGCATCTCTACCTCTGCCACTGCCAAGACATGTCTGATGTTTCGCCAACGCCTGGTTTCGCCCCACGTTTCACCGCCCATGGGATGGTGCGCGGCGGTCAACGCTTGCTGCCTATTTCGGTTTTTGTGTTCCCCTTTGGCGTGGCCTATGGAGCGGCAGCCATTGAGGCTGGGCTCTCTGTTGATCAGGCGCTGGTTATGAGCCTGGTGGTGTTTGCCGGCGCCTCGCAGTTTGCCGTGCTTGATCTTTGGCAGTCGCCTTTGCCCTTCTTGTCACTCGCGTTGGTGGTGCTGGCGGTGAATGCGCGGCACTTCATATTAGGCGCAGCGATTTCGCCCTATGTGAACGGTCTACCGCCCCGTCATTGGTTCGGGTCGCTGATGCTTCTGTCCGACGTTAATTTCGCTGACAGCTATCAGGCGATGAAAGAGGGCGAGCGCGACGCAGCGCATATTTTGGGCGGTGGGCTGGTGCTCTGGTCGGTATGGGCGATTGCCACGGCAGTCGGCGTTTTTGCTGGGACCCTGCTTGGAAACCTGGAGCGCTTTGGCGTAGATGTGGTTATGGCCGCGTTCTTTGCCGCGCTGGCCGCTGGTATGGTGCCAAGCTTCAAGGCGGCATTACCTGTCATTGTTGCGTGTGCGGTGGCCGTTCTTGCGCTGCCGTTCTTGCCGACCGGATGGAATATTATTGTTGCTGCCTTGGCCGGTGGACTGATGGGCGTTGTGTTTCCGTCAGAAAGCAAGGCCACGCCATGACGGTTGATGCGCAAACGGCCTATCTTGCCATTGCCGTGATGGCATTTGTGACGCTTGGAACCAGGCTGGGCGGAGCGTTTGTCATGCGGTTCGTGACGCTCTCGCCGCGGGTGACAAGCTTTTTGGAAGCGATGTCTGTCTCAGTGCTGGCAGCTATCGTGGTAACGTTCATCGTCAACAATGGAACGCGCGAGGCGCTTTCTGTCGGTGTCGCTATCCTGGTGATGCTCGCCACCCGTAGTGCGATTTGGGCGATGTTTGCCGCGATGGCGTTTGCCGCTGGGTTTACGGTGTTCTTGAGTTAGCGACTGTCAGCTTCTATCCGGTCCATGTCATCGTCCGACAGGCCGATATGATGGCCCATTTCATGGATGAAAACATGGCGTACAACCGTGCCCAGCGTTTCTTCATGCTCGGCCCAGTAATCCAGGATCGGTCGGCGATAGAGCCAGATAGCATTGTCCAATTGACCGGACTCGCCCGTGCTTCCACCTTGCGCGATGCCTTCGCCGACGAACAAGCCAAGCAGTTCAAACGGCGTTTCCATGTCCATTTCGGCAACAATGGCGAGGTCGGCAAAATCATCAATACGCACCGATACTTGACGGGCCACCTCGGCGAACGGCGCCGGCAGCTCGCGCAATGCATCACGCGCCATGGCGGCAAAGTCATCCAGCGTTGGCGCCATGGCATCCGCCCACCTGTTGGCTGGAAAGTTGGGAAGTTTTTGACCCATGGCGGTGTCAGTCTCGCCGTTTTTGCTGAACGTGATGCTCAACGCTAGCACGCTGACGTGCCGTTTTCGCCTCGCGAGCGTACATAATTGCGTGATCGTCTTGCTTCAAGGTTGGTGTCTTCGCCCTCTTGGCTCGACAGCGTTCCTTGCTTCGTCAATAGTCCTGCCCAAGGTGTTGCAGCAGAGAATCAACGCGATGCCATTACTAAGACATGCGGCGTTCCCTTTGCCTGCGGCGGGCAAACACATAACGCGCGGCAAACTGAGGGGAAGCTGCCATGAGCCAGTCAGCGCAAGTGCAGAAACGCAAGCTCATCGAAGGGGCCGTGAAGGTTCTTGGTGAGGAGGCTGATGGCGCAGAGGCGCTATCGAAGTTTGCTGCTGCACTGTTCCGTGAAGGGGCGGCGGAAGACCTCGTCACTTACTCCGCCGCTGAACTGGCAACGATAGCGCGTGACACGTTTGAACGGATGGCCGACAGGCGGTCTGGCCAGGCGTTCGTGCGGGTGTTCAATCCCAAGCCGGTGTCTGGCGATGGGGTGTTGAGCGATGTTTCCGCCGTTGAAATCGTCAACGACAACATGCCATTTCTGGTCGACTCGGTGATGAGCGAGTTGCAGGGCGCCAGCGTTGATTTGCGGTTGGTGCTTCATCCGGTTCTGTGGGTCAATCGCGATGCCAACGGGCACCTGACCGAAGTTCATGGCCATGAACGTCCGTTGGGTGATGAAACCGCAATCCGCGAAAGTGTGATCCTGTTTCATGTTCAGCAGATGGACAGTGTGTCGGACCGCGACGCGCTGGAAGCCGGCATTCATGATGTGCTGGCTGACGTGCGGTTGGCGGTGCGCGACTGGAAAGCAATGCGCCACCGCGTGAACCAGGTGGTGATGGGTTACAAGTCCGATCCCCCCTCTCTGCCGGTGGATGAGCTGGCAGAGGGCATCCAATTTATCGATTGGGTGCTGGACGATAACTTCACGTTCTTGGGTATGCGCGACTACAAATTTGTCGATGATGGCGAAGGCGGTTCGCTTGATCGGGTCGATGTGCCGGGCCTTGGTCTGCTGTCCGACCCGGAACTGATGGTGCTGCGCAAGGGCGCGACTTTCGTCACCCACACGCCGGAACTCTTGGATTTTATGCGCCGGCCCGAGCCGCTTTTGGTGACCAAGGCCAACATTCGCAGCCGTGTTCATCGGCGCACCTATATGGATTACATCGGCCTGAAAACCTACGCCGAAGATGGCACGCTGTTTGGCGAGTTGCGCATTGTCGGGCTTTTTTCCGCCACCGCCTACACCCGCTCAACGCGCAACATTCCCTATTTGCGTCGCAAGACCGATCAGGTGATGGAGCGCTCCGGCTACGATCCTGACAGCCATTCGGGCCGCGCGCTGGCCAACGTGTTGGAAAGCTATCCGCGCGATGAGCTGTTTCAGCTCGACCTGGAAACGCTGCACCGGTTTTCAACGGCTATCCTACAGCTGGGTGAGCGTCCGCGTGTGCGGGTGCTGTCTCGTATCGATAAGTTTGACCGCTTCGTTTCCTCGCTCGTTTTTGTGCCACGTGAGCGCTACTCGACCGACACGCGGATGAAAATCGGTGATTGGCTTGCCGAGCAATATGAAGGGCGTGTGTCAGCCTGGTATGTGGCCTATCCCGAAGGGCCGTTGGCGCGGGTCCATTTCATCATCGGACGTGCTGAAGGCGAAACGCCAGACATTGCCCAAGAGGTATTGGAAGAGGGCGTTGCGGGCATTGTGCGTACCTGGACCGATGCTTTCCGTTCAGCGGTGCGGGCCAGCCAAGACAGTGTTCGCGGCGGATTGCTGCTGAGCCGTTATGGCGATGCTTTCACGGGAGCCTATCGCGAAGCATTCTCCGGCGAAGCCGCTTTGGACGATGCGGTGATGATGGAGAGCTTGGGCGAGAGCCGAAGCCTGCAACTGGCCTTCCGCGGCCGTGATGACACCGACGGCAAGCGCATTGATCTAAAACTCTATCATGTTGGCAAGCCCATCGCGCTGTCTGATCGGATGCCGATCATTGAGGCGATGGGCTTTCGGGCGATCAATGAGCGCACCTACCGCGTGGAGCGCCGTGAAGCTGAGGCGGTGTGGATCCACGATATTCTGCTCGAACGTGCCAATGGTGAGTCCATCGATCTGGAAACACTTGCTGAACCGCTGAAGGCTGGTTTCTTGGCTGTTTGGTATGGCCAGGCGGAGAATGATGGCTTCAACACACTGATTGCCAGCGCAAATCTGCCTTGGCGTGATGTGGCGATGTTGCGTGCCTTGGCGCGCTATCTACGCCAGGCACTGCTCGCCTTTAGCCCAGACTATGTCTGGGAAACGCTGATCAAGCATGAGGCGGTGACGACATCACTGGTTGACCTTTTCCACGCCCGTCTTGATCCGCGCAAAACCGAAGCTGAGCGTGACCATCAATCAGAGAAGATCGCCGCGGCCATCAGCATGGCGCTGGAGGATGTGTTGAGTTTGGATGAGGATACGATCCTGCGCCGGTTCCTCAACCTCATTCAATCGATCCTGCGGACCAACTTCTTCCAGCCTGGCGCGGACGGTAAACCCAAGCCAACCTTTGCGTTCAAGATTGACTCCAAGAATGTCGATGGTTTGCCTGAGCCGCGCCCGTTGCGTGAGATTTCGGTCTATTCGCCGCGCGTGGAAGGCGTGCATCTGCGCGGTGGGATGATCGCCCGTGGCGGCCTGCGCTGGTCGGATCGTCCTCAGGATTTCCGCACCGAGGTTCTGGGTCTTGCCAAGGCGCAGCAGGTCAAGAACGCCGTTATCGTGCCGTTTGGCGCCAAAGGCGGGTTTGTGCCCAAACAGCTTCCCTCCCGCGATGATCGCGAAGCCTGGTTCGCCGAAGGAACCGAGGCTTACAAGATTTTCATCTCTTCGCTGCTCGACGTGACCGACAATCTGTCGCTTGATGGCATCGAGCCGCCTGACGCTGTGGTGCGGCTTGATGGCGATGATCCCTATCTGGTGGTCGCTGCCGATAAAGGCACAGCGACTTTTTCTGATACCGCCAACAGCATTTCTGAGGCCCGGGGCTTTTGGCTCGGCGATGCGTTCGCGTCCGGCGGAAGCCAGGGCTACGACCACAAGAAGATGGGCATCACGGCACGCGGCGGTTGGGAGGCGGTGAAGCGCCACTTCCGCGAGATGGACGTCGATATCCAGACCGAGCCGTTCACCGTCGTTGGTGTCGGCGACATGTCTGGCGATGTTTTCGGCAACGGCATGCTGCTGTCGCCAGCGATCAAGCTGCTAGCAGCATTTGATCACCGTGACATCTTTATCGATCCTGACCCCGACCCATCGATGAGCTTTGCTGAGCGCCAGCGCCTGTTCGATCTGGGCCGTTCCAGCTGGCAGGACTACAATCCCGATCTGATTTCCAAAGGCGGCGGCATTTTCCCGCGATCGTCCAAGTCCATCACGCTTTCCAGTGAAGCGCAGGCGGTTCTTGGGCTGGAAAAAGCCACCGTCACGCCCAATGAGCTGATGACAACGATCCTGAAAGCCGAGGCCGATCTTCTGTGGTTTGGCGGCATTGGCACCTACATCAAAGCGACGAGCGAAAGCCAAGCGGAAGCCGGTGACCGTGCCAATGATGCGATCCGCATCAATGCGCCGGAGCTACGCGTGAAGGTGATCGGTGAGGGGGCCAATCTCGGCATCACACAAAAGGCGCGCATTGAGGCGGGTTTGCATGGTGTGCGGCTCAACACCGATGCCATCGATAATTCCGCTGGTGTGAACTCCTCCGACCTTGAGGTGAACATCAAGATCGCGCTTGGCGCGGCGGAGGCGACCGATAGACTAACGCGCGAGGATCGCAACACGTTGCTGGTGGAGATGACCGAAGAGGTCGCCGCACTGGTGCTGCGCAACAATTATCTGCAAACGCTGTCAGTCTCGCTGACGGAAGCCAAAAACGAAAATGATTTTGGCTATCAAGCGCGCCTGATGAACACGCTGGAAGCCTCAGGTCTTCTGGATCGGGCGGTTGAGTTTTTGCCCGACGCTATCGAGCTCGCCGAACGACGTGACGCCGACAAGTGGCTTACCAGGCCTGAGCTTGCGGTGTTGCTCGCCTACGCCAAGATCGATCTGTTCTCCTCGCTTTTGGAAAGCGATGTGCCCGATGATCCTTATCTTGGTCGGGAGATGTATCGCTACTTCCCAACGCCCATGCACGAACCTTTTGGCGATGAGATCGAGGGCCATCGTCTGCGCCGCGAGATTATCGCAACGCAGCTCTCCAACTCGATGATCAATCGCGGTGGTGCGACGCTGATCCAGATTGTGTCGGATACCACTGGTGCCTCGAAAGCCGACATTGCGTGTGCCTTTGCGATTGTGCGTGATGCCTACCAACTGACCGCGCTGAACGAGGAAATTGATGCGCTGGACACCAAAATTTCCGGGGCGTTGCAGCTCTCACTTTACAGCGCGGTGCAGCGCTTGGTGATCGACCGGATCGGCTGGTTCCTCACCAATGTCGACTTCTCTGAAGGTTTGGCCGGTGTGGTGGATCACTATCGTGATGGCATCGCCGCCTTTGCGCCAGTCCTGGAACATACGATGGCGCGGCCTGTGGCCGAGCGTATTGCCGGTGATACGCAAGAGTTGATGGAACGCGGTGTGCCCGAAGACCTATCGGCGCGCATCGCCTCTATGGCGGTTTACGCCATTTTGCCAGATATGATCCTGGTGCGCGACGCGTGCGGACTTGAAACCGAGCAGGTGGCCAAAACCTATTTTGAGCTTGGCGCGATCTTCGCGCTTGGGCGTGTGGATGCTGCTGCTCGCGATCTCCAGGTCACCGACTACTATGATGCTTTGGCACTTGATCGCGCCCGGCAATCACTGGCATCCGTGCGGCGGCGTTTGACCATCGATATCCTTCAGCACGAAGGTGGGTTGGACGCATGGAAAGCCGAACGTTCGGCAAAAGTGGAACGTGTGGCGCGGGCGATGGCCGATATTATTGATGGTGGCGCTTTGACGGTTTCCAAGCTCTCAGTGGCGGGCGGGTTGCTTGACGACCTCACCTAACGACTCGTCTGACCACATGGCTGAAATAGCCGACAGCCTTTCTGATCCCCCAGCGGATCGGAAAGGCATCCTTGGCTGGATCTTTTTTGATGCGGCCATGCAGCCTTGGTTCACGCTGGTCACGACCTTTGTGTTTGGGCCCTATGTGGTGTCGGCGCTTGCTGCCTCTCCGGCAGAGGGTCAAGCCTTGTGGGGCTATGCCGCCGGGTTTGCCGGGCTAACGATTGCGCTTCTTTCACCGCCCTTGGGCGCGATTGCCGATGCGGCGGGCCCGCGCAAGCCATGGATCGCTGCACTTGGCCTCATTATGGCGATCTGCGCGTGCGGCCTCTGGTTTGCTGAACCGCGCGTGCCTTATGGCCTGACACTGGCCTTGGTTTTGTTTGCCATCGGTACCATCGCCGCGGAGATGGCCGGGGTGTTTAACAATGCGATGATGCCAAGTCTCGTGCCCGCCAATCGGTTAGGCAGGCTCTCGGCCCATGGTTGGGCATCCGGTTACATGGCTGCTGTTGTCACCATTTTGATTGCCATCGGGCTGTTGGTTGGGTCGCCCGATACCGGGCGCACGATCTTGGGCCTTGAGCCTTTGTTTGGTTTGGACCCGTCTGCCCGAGAGGGCGACAGGGCGGTTGGTCCTTTCACGGCTGTGTGGTTCGCCGTACTGGTGCTGCCGTTGATGCTGTTTACGCGCGACCGACCGACTATGATGCCGATCTCCCAAGCTGTTGGCCAAGGGCTTGCTGATCTGCGTGCCGGGCTGGCAGCGTTGAAGGGCGACAAGCCCCTGACCACCTTTCTCATTGCCCATATGATCTATGCCGATGGATTGGTGGCGCTGTTTGCGTTTGGTGGCATCTACGGCACGGGCGTTTTTGGCTGGACGATCACCGAAGTTGGCCTCTTTGGCATTCTGCTGACCATCACCGGCACCATTGGTGCGCTGATCGGTGGGCCTCTTGAGGACAAGGTGGGCGCCAAGCCGGTGATTTTGACCAGCCTTTTCGTGCTCACCTTGGCAAGCCTTTCTGTGGTAAGTCTCAGCGCTGACCGGATGTTTTTCGTCATCCCAGTCGCGCCCGTTGAGGGGCTTTTCGGCACCACGCCAGAGAAACTCTATCTGCTTCTGGGTGGCTTGATGGGTGCGGCCGCCGGCCCCTTGCAGGCTTCCTCTCGGGCGCTTTTGGCCCGTCTGGCACCGGCGCATGCGCGTGCGCGCACCTTTGGGCTTTTTGCCCTGTCTGGCAAAGTCACCAGCTTTGTTGGGCCGTGGGCGGTGGCCACCGTCACTGCGTTGACGCTTGATCAACGCGCTGGCATTTCCATTCTAATTCTCTTTTTCGTAGCAGGTGGTGCCCTTCTTTTGCGCGTTGACGTACGCGATCAAGGCAGTTGAAGGCTTGATTCCAGGCGCTTTTTGGCCAAGTCTCGCCACATCTGAGCAGATGCAAGGGATTCCGCGCTATGATCTTCCAACGCTCACTTGCAGTGCTTGCCGGCGTTTTGACGATGCTCGGCGGGCCGATGGCCACCTCTGCGCTTGCTCAAGACCAGCCGCCGCAACCTATCCAGCCGATGCGGTTTTTGCTGGTGGACGATGATGTTGATTGCCAGACGTGCCGGTACATTCGCGCGGTTGGGGATATTGAAGATTTCACAGCCGCGCAGTTTCGCGATTTCGTCCGAGCTTACCGTTTGGAAGGGCAGGGCCTTACCGTTGTGTTCAACTCGCCCGGCGGCGATGTGATTGCCGGTCTTCGCTTGGGCCGTGAAATTCGCGAGCAGGGCTTCAATACGCAGGTTGGTTTTGCGCAGCGTCTGCCTCGTGGCGGCTACACAATGCGCCCTGGCGACTGCGCTTCTGCTTGCACGTTCGCATTTCTTGGCGGCATTGAACGCTATGCCGATGATGACGAGATCGGCGTGCACCGGTTCTACCCCGGCAATTTGGAGCCGGACAATCGGGTAATCCTACGCCCAGGCGATGAGGCTGTGGCCGCGATGATCAAGGTCTATGCGCTTGATATGGGCGTTGATGACACTTTCATCGATATGTCGCTGGACGTACCGCCAGCCGACATGCGCTATCTGTCCAATGACGAGTTGCGCGATTATGCGGTGGTGAATGCCGAAGGGCCGATTCCGCTGGTTGCTCAGTTTTTGGAGGCTGGCGCCAAGGGCAGCAATTAGGGTCCTGACCCTAGCGCCCTTACGTCTAGTGCCGGAAGTGGCGCACGCCGGTCAGCACCATGGCAAGCCCCGCTTCATCGGCTGCTTGGATCACCGCATCATCACGCATCGATCCGCCTGGCTGAATGACCGCCTTGGCGCCCGCCTCAGCGGCGGCCAGCAACCCATCAGGAAACGGGAAGAAAGCATCAGAGGCGACGACTGATCCAATCGCGAGCGACTGATCAAGACCTGCGGTTTGGGCGGCTTCCGCCGCTTTCATCGCTGCGATGCGCGAGGAGTCCAGCCGGTTCATCTGACCTGCGCCAACGCCCACGGTCGCGCCTTCTTTGGCATAGACAATGGCATTGGATTTCACGTGTTTGGCGACTTTGAAAGCAAAGCGTAGATCACGCATTTGCGCTTCGGTTGGTGCCAGTTTGGTGGCAACGGTCAGTTCCAGATCGTCTGCTTCCAGCGTGTCGCGCCCTTGTACCAGGAAACCGCCTGCCACGGTGCGAATGGCGTGTCCGGCAGCCCGCGGGTTGGCCAGGCCACCAGTGAGCAAAAGGCGCAAATTCTTCTTCTTGGCGATCAGCGCTTTGGCTTCATCATCAGCATCGGGGGCCACGATGACCTCGGTGAAGATGTCGGTGATTTTTGCCGCTGCTGCCCCGGTCAGCGGGGTGTTCATCGCCACGATACCGCCAAAGGCAGACACCGGGTCGCAGCGCAGGGCAAGAGCATACGCCGCTTCCAGCGAAGAGGCTTGTGCCACACCGCACGGGTTGGCGTGCTTGATGATGGCAACTGCTGGACCGTCCTGCGGGCTGAAGCTTGAGGCCAGTTCAAAGGCTGCATCGGCATCGTTGATATTGTTGAAGGAGAGCGGCTTGCCTTGCACCAATTCTGCGCGGGCAACACCGGGGCGCTTCTCGCCGGTTAGGTACAACGCAGCGGATTGGTGCGGGTTTTCGCCATACCGCATATCCAGCGCCTTGGTGCCGCCAAGCGTGATGTGCGCGGGCAAAGCATCCGGCGTATTGCGGGCAAACCAGGCGGCGACGGCCGCATCATAGGCTGCGGTACGGGCATAGGCTTTGCCAGCCAATGCCGTGCGGGTGGCAAGGCTTGTCTGGCCATCATGCGCCGCCAGATCGTCCAGCACAGTTTGATAGTCTTCAGGAGCGGTAACAACGGTGACATCGCCATGGTTTTTTGCCGCTGCGCGGATCATCGCCGGGCCGCCAATATCGATGTTCTCGATCACCGTGGCATCGTCAGCATCCGCAGCAACGGTCGCTTCGAACGGGTAGAGGTTCACCACCAGAAGATCGATCGGCGCGATGCCTTGATCGGTCATCGCCCTTTGATGATCGGCGTTGGCGCGCACCGCCAGCAGACCGCCGTGGACCTTGGGGTGCAGCGTTTTCACCCGGCCATCCATGATTTCTGGAAAGCCGGTCACGTCCGACACATCGGCAACCGCGATGCCTGCCTCTTTGAGCGCGCGGGCTGTGCCGCCGGTTGAGAGGATGGTGATGCCGCGATCTGCAAGCTGGCGCGCGAATGGCACCAGGTCTTGCTTATCGGAAACGGATAGGAGGGCACGGCGGATGGGGGCCAGGTCGCTCATGCGGGCGCGCTTTCGGTTGGTGCTGACAGTGTGTTTTGTCTGGGGTTGGCGCTAGCACGCCCGCCCCCGCCAGTGAAAGCTGGTCTGTTGCCTAATCTGGGGACGAGGCGTCCTCATTCTCTTCCGCCTGAGCCTTTGGCGCTTCCACCGATGTGGCGGTTTCGAACCCACCGCCCATCTGAACGATGAAACGCCAGCGCACTTCTGCAGGTCCCGCAGTTGGACCATCCACCACGATACGCCGTGCCCGGCTCGGTCCGCGATAGGTGGGCCGGTCCGTTGGATCGACGATCTTGGCTGTGCCGGTTTCGATCTCAAACATGATGGTGTGGTGGCGCATCATGATGCGAATGCGTCGGTCGCCCTCGCTTCGCACACGCGCACCCGGCTGAAGCTGAAACGCCAAGGTGAATGGGTTGCGGTTGCTGGCCGCAACGGCGCCGGAGGGAAGCAGCAATTGGTCATGACCTTCGACCATGCGGCCATTGTCCGACAGGGAGAGCGTGCGTGCGTGATCCACGCCGAACTTCTGCCGATATCCGGTATGGCGGGCGCGAAAACCGCGCGTTGGCGCGTCCGCTGACTTCTCGGCAGCCACAGCCAAACCACTGGCCACAAGAGGACTATCGGCGCGTGCTTCGGGGAAAGTGGAAGACGAAACACCGCCCACGCACAGAGTGGAGTGTGCGGGTGTGCGGCGCTGATCCAACAGATCGGCATCCACTGTGTAACCAATCTCAGGTGCGTTGGTGATGATCTTGGTGGCGTCGTAGCTCCACTCAAACGCTAGCGTGGAGGCGTGTGCCTGACGGCTGGCTTCAAGTGGTGGTGCGCCTCCACAATCGATCAGGAGGACCGAGTTTGGCGCTTCCAGCCGAGCATATCCGGTTTGCTGCGCCAAAATGGGCAACGGGCCGCGCTCGGTGTCGAAGAAAAGAATGGTGGCGATGAGATCGGTTTCCAGCGCCATGATGCTGCGGGTGCCCTGAAAGCGAGCCAGCGTTCCATCGGGGTGCCGCAACATGCGTAGCATGCGCTGACCGTTCTCAATCCATTGCAGCAAACGCTGTGGCGCGTTGAGGCCCCGCGCTTCCATCAGGGCCTTCAGTGACAACATGGAAGCCAAGAGTGGCGGCAGGTCGCCAGCGCGGCGGGTGCGTGGTCCGCCATCTGCATTGAAGGTTGTCTTGAGAGCTTCGGTCAGAGCGTCGCGCGTTTTCTGTCTGAGTGCGACGTGATCGCTAAGCGCATGGGCAACCGATGTGCAGGCCAGAATCAGCAAGCATTGCTCGGTGGGGTCTTCGACCAGAGCGCGGCGGGTAAAGGCAAACTGAGTATCGGCCAGGATACTCGCCATGATGGTTCTATAGTCTTGCGGATCAGCTGCATCGAGCAAAAAGGCGGCATGGTTGGTCAATGCCAAGGCGCGACGCGCGGCCATCGTGGGTGTGTGGGCGAGACTTGGATGTTTGTTGCGCGTTGCAATCCATCCCAACACATGCTCGCGCGCATGATCAGCGGCGATGGTTTGGGCTTCCTTGGCGCTGGTAGATGCCAGCTCATAGGCGCGCAGATGGTGCAGCCACTCGAAGCTATGAAGTTCGCGAGCAAAGGCGTCTGTCGGTGGTGGAATGTCGAAAAGCCTGCGGCCTTTGAGCTCAATGACGCCATCGGCCAGCGCGATATAACCTTCGATCCATTCGCTGGCGCGGGTTGGATCGGCGGTGCGCATATCGCGTGGAACGAGCTGGAAAAAGGCACGGCGTGCTGACCAGGTGCCCACAAGCAGGGTGGAAAAGCTTGCACCTGTAGCGCGCCACCGGCTCGTTATCGACGTGCCAGTTCGTTTGAATGCTCCAAAAAGTGGTCGAAAGGCCATTCCTATCGCCACCGTGCCTGCCCCCAGTCCCTGTGCGAGTGCATGTTGTGATGCCAAACGCAATCCCGCACTTTGATAAGCGGCACGCAATAGCTCAAATTTACGCTAAACGGTTAGAAAAGTTGAACTTCCGGTTAACACCGCGGCCCAGTTCGCCTTACGGCAGTCTGGTTTTCCCGATCACACTGGCGCTCGCAAGCGCGCAATGAAGAAGCCATCCATACCTTGGCTGGAGCCATCTTGGTCCGCGGACAAGTGCGGCAGCGTGCGCAGTGTTCCATCCACCTGGATGACGCCTTTGGGTGCTAGATCGGTGGCAACAGGATCAAGCGACCAGCCTTTGTGCTCTCGCAAAAAGCGCGTGATTTGCGCTTCGCCTTCTTCGGGTTCCAGCGAGCACGTGGCGAAAACCAGAATGCCACCCGGTTTGACGAAATCAGCCGATTTGCTCAAAAGGCTTGCCTGCACTTTGGCCAAAGATTGGATGTCGCGATCGCGGCGCAAATAGCCGATGTCGGGGTTGCGACGCAGGGTGCCGGTGGCTGAACAGGGGGCGTCCAGCAACACGGCATCAAAGCGCTGATCGGGTGAAAAGGCCAGGGCATCGCCGATATGGGTTTCAACCGTCAGGCCTAGGCGGGCCATATTGGTCGCAAGGCGTTTCATCCGCGATGCCGATTGATCCAACGCGGTGACCTTGCATCCAGCGCTGGCCAGTTGCGCAGTCTTGCCGCCCGGTGCGGCGCAGAGATCAAGAACATGGGCGTTGGATGGGTCTGGCAAGGCGTCCAGAAAAACCCGTGCTGGCAGCGTGGCGGCTGTATCTTGTACCCACCAGTCGCCGTCTTCGTAACCTGGAAGACGTTCGATGCTGCCTGGCTTAATCAGGCGGATCGACTGGCCATGCAGCGCGACAGGATCGTGATCAACAAGCTTTTCCAGCCATGTTTGCACATCGGCGTCGGGCTTCAGCGACAGGTCGATGGCCGGTTGTTGTTGCATCGCCTTTGCGATTTTGGCGGTTCTTTTTGGGCCATAGGTTTGACGCCAGCGGTTTTCCAGCCAGGCAGGCAGATCGGACACCGGCGCGGCTTCGATCAGTGTTTGTTTTTCGCGGACCATCCGGCGGCCGACAGCGTTGACCAGCCCTTTCAGCTTGCGGGTGTCTTTGCGGCGCGCGGCATCCTCCACCGCCAGCGTGACGGCGGCATGGTCGGCCATCTCCATCACCAAAAGCTGAGCTGCCATCACACGAAGAATGGCCATCGTTTTGGCAGCGCTGGCGTGCAAAGGTTTGTCCAGGCAGGCATTGATGGCCGCGTCGAGCGTCGGTAGGCGGCGCAGCGTTGTGAGAACCAGCGCTTGGGTGAGCGCGCGGTCGGCGCCTGCATGTTCACCGCTCGATTTTTGATCTTCAAAAGCGCCATCCAGCGCCTTGCGATCGCTAAGGACACCAAAAACGAGATCAGCGGCTTGGGAACGCGCAGGTAGACCGGGGACCGACTTGCGATTGGATTGATTGGCCTGCGGGCGGCGGCGCGCGCTTGGCGCGCTTGGCGCGTTCAACCCCGTCAACCCCATGGGCCTTTGGTATCGCGGAACGTAGTCCCACGCGTTTGGGTTTGCTCATTGCCCAGCGCGAAAGGGTCATCACCCCAGCTCATGCCGAGTTCGTTGAGTTTGGCAATGCGCTGTTCCATCGGTGGGTGGGTGGCGAAAAGTCCGGCAAAGCGCGAACCAGAAAGCGGATTGGCGATGAACAGATGCGCCGTTGCGGGATTGCGTTCCGCGCTTTCGATCCGTCCGCGCTGCGACAATTGCCCGATGCGCGCCAAAGCAGACGCTAGCCAATCCGGCCGCCCGCAGATTTCTGCTGCCAGCTTGTCGGCGGCAAATTCTCGGGTGCGCGAGATGGCCATCTGCACCATCATGGCGGCCATCGGCGCGACGATCATCGCGGCCAGAACACCAATGATGCCGAGCGGATTGTTGCGGTTGTTGCCGAAGAACAGGGCGAAATTTCCGAGCATTGAGATCGCACCGGCGAGGGTTGCGGTGATGGTCATCGTTAGCGTGTCGCGGTTCTTCACGTGCGCCAGCTCATGGGCCATCACGCCGACGACTTCTTCCTGCGTCAGGGTTTCCAGCAGGCCGGTTGTTGCGGCAACGGCAGCGTTTTCTGGGTTGCGGCCGGTAGCAAAGGCGTTCGGCTGCGGTGTGTCGATCACATACACTTTAGGCATCGGCAGGTTGGCGTGCTCAGCCAGTTGGCGAACCATGGCCACCAACTGCGGGGCGGAACGCTCGTCCACCTCCTGCGCATTGTGCATGCGCAAAACCATTTTGTCGGCGTTCCAGTAGCTGAACAGGTTCATGCCAGCTGCAATCACAAAGGCGATGGCCATGCCGTTTGTGCCGCCAATCATGAACCCCACGCCCATGAAAAGGGCCGTGAGGCCTGCCAAAAGTATGCCGGTGCGCATAACGCTCATTGCTTTGAAGTCCGTTTTGGTTGGTGCTCATCCTCCTCCATGTATGGGGTGCGACACAGCGTCCAACAAGGTTTGACCTGTTAGGACCACACCTCTAAGTCTTGGTCCATAGGCATCGGAGCGTTTGAACGATGAGCGATCAACAGAATGAAAAGGCCGCTCGGCGCAAGGCCGCGGCTGAGCGCGCGAAAGCGGAGGCGCAGGCGCGCCGCGCGCAGGCCGAACAGCAGGCAAAAACCACTCCGAAAGAATTCGATGGGCGCGGAGGTCTTGATCCGGTGCGTTACGATGATTGGGAAATCAAAGGCCTGACGTCAGACTTTTAGGTTGAGTTTATAAGGCCATAGGCTCGCTAGTGCTTGCCAGCACCGGCGCATGTTTTGCAAAGCGGCGCGTGGGGCACTGCTTCCAAGCGCTCTGCCGAAATTGGTTCGCCACAGGAAACGCAAACGCCGTAGGTACCCTCGTCCAAGCGTTTAAGCGCGGCCTCGATCATCCGCACTTCTACCAGACCGACAGAGCCCAACTCTTCCAGCATTTCATCGCCCTCACGGTCGCTGGCAGCTTCTTCAAAGTCGGCGGGTTTGGCCTCGTCCAAATCATGCTCAATATCGACAAGGCGGTGATCGAGCTCAGCCAAGCGGGTTTTTAAGCGTTTGCGGGCGTCATCAAAGGCGATCATCAGGGTTCTTTCTTGGGTAACGGTGATATGACCATCGTGCCCCATAGAGTTGCGCACTGCATTGCGCTTGATCATCACACGCCCAGCTTAGCTGTTGGGCGCGTCCACCTGATCATCCTCTTCCAGCACGCGGCGCAACCGGCCAAAGGCCAGGCGAATGCGCGACTTTACCGTGCCCAGCGGCAGGCCGGTCTCTTCAGCAATCTGGCTGTGCGATAGCTCTGTGAAGAAGGCCAGTTCCACCAGCTGCAACTGTTGCTCAGGCAGTTGGGCGAGCGCCTTGCGGATGCGTGCCTGACGCTTGTCTTCATCGAGTGTTTCATTGGGATCAGGCAGGTTTTCGTCTTCGATCACCATCGTCTCGGTGTCGACATTGATGGTGCGCTTACGGCGCAACATGTCGATCCGGCGGTTTCGCGCCACACGGAATAGCCAAGTGGCGGCTGAGCTTTTTGTGCGATCAAACAGCGCCGCCTTGCGCCAAACGGTTACCATCACGTCCTGCGCGACCTCTTCGGCCATGGTATCATCAGAGCCAAGGCGCATGAGATAGGCTTTCACGCGCGGGCCAAAATGGTTGAACAGCTCGGCAAACGCGCTGCGATCTTGGTTCTTAGCCACAGCCTCAAGCCAAGCGGCATGACGCCTGGCATCGGCCTTGGCGGCCTCGGATCTGGTATCGGGCTGCGGGGATCGCGGCATTCAATGGTCCGTTTGGGATGGTGAAGTACTGGAGGTTGCCGACGAAAAACAGAACATAGCGCGCTTTTGCAATTTGTCCCGAGGTCGCGGCACGAATACCTCTTGCCGCTTTGCGGCGAGCTTGGGCCATTTGTTCCAACAGGTAAACAGCCTGGCGACACGTTGGCACTTTGACGCAGCTCGAGTGGCGTTAAAATTACCCAATGTGTTGGCCACACTCTCGCCCCACTCGCCGCTAGGGATGCAACCGGGCGGATAGCCGGAGAAGAATGGCAGCCATGTGCGGCAGTCCTTAACCGGCATTTAACGACCTGTGGCGCAATATCATGGTGAATTGGACCTTGTGGACCAGCTTCGCCTTTGATGGTGTGCTTTAGGCATGTGTTAACCGTCAGGAGCCATCCCAAAACTGGCCCAGAACTGACAAGCGACCGAGCGAGTTTATGATGTCTGTGTTTCCGCTTTTTCTTCCCCGTGCCCGCAATACTCTGATGGCCGTTGCTGTTGGACTTGGCATGATAGCCCCTGGCGTGGCTCTTGCGCAGGAGCCGACCTTTGTTGAGCAGTCTCGCGACTGGGATGTTTTCACCACCACGATTGAAGGCGCGCAAGCGTGTTTCATCGTGTCCAAGCCGCGCTCTTACGATCCGATGCCTGAGAGTCGCCATGGTGATGTGTTCTTTTACCTTACCCGTCGCCCGGCGGCCAACGTAACGGCGGAACCGCTGATCCTGGTCGGCTATTCCTTCGCTGAAGGCTCGCAGGTCACAACCACTGTGGCGGGCACCAGCTTCACGTTCCTCACTCAGGGGCCGCGTGCCTTTTTGAACAATCCGGCAGAAGGCCCGAACCTTTTGACCGCGATGCGCGCTGGCAGTGATATGCGGGTGTCTGGGACAAGTTCGCGTGGGACTAGCGTGACTTACGTGTTCTCGCTTTCAGGCGTGACGGCTGGCACCAATCGCACGGCGGCCGACTGCCCAGCCTAACACGCTGACATTCCTATTTTTGAGCCGCCGTCCGGTTTGCCGGGCGGCGGTTTTTGCGTTATGCACGCGGCCTTCTGCCCCTTTGACCAATGATTGATGGAAGCCGCTCCCACCATGGCCGCCACACTTGACCTTGCTCGCCAAAACCCCAACGCGCCGATGATCGACGCGGTGGCTGATTTTGTGGCGCCCAAACCGCAGCTTGTCGGGCAGGACCGTGCCGATCTTCTCAACATTTTGGAAGACATCGGTGTGCCAGAAAAGCAGCGCCGCATGCGCGCGCGGCAGCTTTGGAACTGGCTCTATGTGCGCGGTGTCCATGACTATGATGCGATGACCAACATCGCCAAGGATGTGCGTACAGCGCTTGCCGATGCCTATTCTATCAAACGCCCAGAGATTGTGGCTGAACAGATTAGCCAAGATGGTACGGCGAAATGGCTGATGCGCTTTCCGGCCCGCGATGCCACCGAGCAGCCGGTGGACGTGGAAACGGTCTATATTCCAGAAAGTGATCGCGGCACCTTGTGTGTGTCGAGCCAGGTGGGCTGCACGCTCACCTGCACGTTCTGCCACACCGGCACGCAGAAACTGGTGCGCAATCTCACCGCCGATGAGGTGTTGGCGCAGATATTGGTTGCCCGCGACCGGCTCGGTGATTGGCCAGGCCAAGAAAAACCCGCAGGCATGACCGCGCCGCGTGATGGTGGCAGAGCTGTCTCGAATGTTGTCATGATGGGCATGGGCGAGCCGCTTTACAATTTTGATCATGTGAAAAAGGCGCTGTTGATCGCATCGGATGGCGAAGGCGTCTCGATGTCGAAACGGCGGATCACGCTATCGACCTCCGGCGTGGTGCCGGAGATCACACGCTGCGGTGATGAGATCGGTGTTGGTCTTGCGATATCCTTGCATGCGGTGCGCGATGAGTTGCGCAACGAGTTGGTGCCGTTGAACAAAAAATACCCGATTGCAGAACTGCTGGAGGCCTGCCGCACCTATCCTGGCGCGTCGAACGCGCGGCGCATCACGTTTGAATATGTGATGCTGAAGGGTGTGAATGACAGTTTGGCCGATGCCAAAGAGCTGGTGCGGCTCTTGAAAGGCATTCCGGCGAAGATCAATCTCATTCCGTTCAATCCCTGGCCGGGCACGCGCTACGAATGCTCCGACTGGGATCAGATCGAGCGCTTTGCCGACGTTGTGAACCGGGCTGGCTATGCCTCGCCGGTGCGCACGCCACGCGGACGCGATATTTTGGCAGCCTGTGGTCAGTTGAAAAGCGAGTCAGAACGCATCCCGGCTTGGAAGAAACGGGCGATGAGCGCGGCTTTGGCCGGTGAGGCGCCGGATCCGCATGATGCAGCGCATCTGGACGCTGATCGTCTGGCGGCCCAGCAGGCCGTTGCTGAGAATGGCTGATCAGCCGCAGAGTGCTGAGAATGGTCGCGTGTCTTTCACGCTGCTTTTTCTGCGCTTTTTGCTAAGCGTGGTTGCGTTTCTATTTGCGGTTTTGGCTGCTGGCTTGGTGGGTACGTTCGCGCTCTATCGTGGCTTGGAAGGCGATGAGGCTTACCAGGCTTTCTATTGGGGCACGGCGATCCTGGCCGTTTTTGCCGTAGCCCATACAGCGTTCCTTCCCTCAGCGATTGTTGTGCTGATAACGGAGCTTTTTGCCCTGCGCAGCGTGGTGGTGTTCGCGCTGGGTGGAGCTTTGGTTGGACTTTATTGCGCGGTTGAGGCCCTTGGCCCGCAGATCGATTTTTCCGATCACCGTGTGCTAATCGCCGCTGCTGCCGGCATCGTGGGTGGATTTGTCTATTGGCTCATCGCTGGGCGTACCGCTGGGGCCTATCGCGAGCGGTTGTACAGCGCGGGTGCGCCGACTAACGCGCCTGGGTCGCCAAAAGCTTAAGGGCGAAACCGCCCATCACACCGGCAAACAGCCAATCGAAGATGCGCGTGGCGCGTTTGGAACCGCGCAGGAAGCCAGAGATCCGTTCGGCGCCCAGGATCATTGGGATGACCATAGGTATCGCGATCGCCAGAAAGAACAGGCCCAAAAACATCAGCTTGCCCGAAGCGTGCGGATCGGTCGGCGAGACGAACTGCGGCAGGAACGTCACGAAGAAGAGGATGATCTTCGGGTTCAGCAGATTGATCGTCAGCCCCTTCATGTAGGCTTTTCGCAGCGAGTTTGATTTCGCAGGACCGTCGCCGGTTAGCCCGGAGCCGTGACGTAAAACCTCATAAGCAAGATACGCCAGGTAGGCCGCGCCCACCCATTTGAGCACTTCAAAGGCTTGCGGCGAGGCAGCGATGAGCGCCGACAATCCGATGGCGGCTGCCAGGGAGTGCACGACGATGCCAGAGGATGCGCCAGCCATCGACATGAACCCCGCGCGGCGTCCATTGGCCACGGTCTGTCCGAGGAACAGTGTCATGTCCGGGCCTGGCGTCAGGGTCAGCGCGATGGCGGCCAAGGAAAAAGCTGCAAGCGTGGCGAGGGATGGGATGAACTCAACCATAAATCGCCTTTAACGCGGACGCCTGATCCGCGCCACCCGAAATCGTACCTACTCCTGCGGCCCCACGGCAAGGAAAAGGTAGCTGTTGGAGCGGAAAGGCGCTGCCCCATCATTGGCTTCCACAACGCCCACCAGCCGCGCGCCGCGCACCGGGCTGATGTTGCCCGGTGAGATAATCACCGCGCGTTCGCCGGGGCCAGGCGCCCCCCAAGGAGCGGTGAACTCAAAATGATTGCGGGCCGGGCTGCCGTCATGGCGGAAGGCGCGTAGCGGTTCCTCGCGGTCGCGCAGATAATAGGCAAACCCTGCCGAATACCGACGGCCAACGGTAACGATGGTGTCCGGCTCCAAGCGGTCCAGGCGTATGCTCAATTCATCGGCGTGCTCAGCCCAGCCAAACATGTCTTCCAAGTTGGTGCTGGCGATGATGGGATGGTCGGGGCGTACGGTCAGCGCTGCCAAAGCACCACCGAGCATGATTACGGCTAAGGCGGCGCAGGTGATCAGGTTCCAGCGCACCCATTGCCAGCGTGCGCGGTCCATAAGGATCGCCGTCGCGACGATGATGAGTGCGGGAAAAGCAGTGGCCGCCCAGTTGTAATTGGCGCTGGATTGGAAAGCCTGAAGGCCAAGCAGAGTTAGAATGGGCAAGCTGAAAAAGAGCAGCAATCGGTCTGCTTTGGGCGTGTCGCTGCGCCAGCGCTTGAAAAGCGCGAATAATAGGGCGGCGAAGAGAATAGGGCCAGCGACGGCAAATTGACTGCCGAAAAACTCCAAAAAGCTCACTGGATCCAACCTGAGCCCGCCGCCTGATATATTCTCACCTGTATGGCTGAAGGTGATGAACTCATGCTGAATGTTCCAAATGAGGTTTGGCAGGAATCCGAGCATGCCGGCGACAATGCCAAGCCAGAGATCGCCGCGCTTGAGCAAGGGGCGCACATCGCGAGTGAAGGCAAGATAGGCCAACGCGCAAAGCGGGAAATAGATCATCGCGTACTTGGCATTGAGGCCGATGGCGATTGCCACACCAAAACCGATGGCAAGTTTCACGCTTGGTCGGCGGGTATAGCGCACAAAGGCCCAAAGCCCGGCCACCCAGCAGACCAGCAGCGGCACGTCGGTGGAGATCAGCAGCGAGGATGCCGAGACGGCGATCGCGAACAGATAACCGAGCGCGGCGAAGAAGGCCGTGCGCGGCGCATAGAGCGTGGCAGCAAGGCCAAACACGAGCATGGTCGTGATGCCGTGGAACAGCGGCGCGGCGGAGCGAATGCAGCCTTCGGTATCGCCGCAGATCGCGGTCGTCGCAGCGATCAGCCAGCCGATCAACGGCGGTTTGGAGAAATACCCAAGGGCCGGATCCTGCGCCCAGTACCAATATTGCGCCTCGTCATAAAAAAGATCGAGCGGGGTGAGCAGCAACACAATGAGTCGCACCGCAACGACGGCCACAACAATGGCTGCCAGGCGCTGGGCATACTGCGTCTTGGTCATGTCTGCAGGAGAGGTCGTGGGTGTTGCCATCGCGGCGGTGAGCGTCCTAAGTGGCGTGTGCCCACCTATCGCGGGCTGATATCCAGAGCAAGTTGTTGTGACCGCATCAAGCCCGACGCGCCAGCCTTTTTCCATCCGACCTTTGACGCCAGGCGACCATGAGGCGTGGCTGCCACTCTGGCAGGGCTATCTAACCTTTTACAAAGCAACGCTCGACCCTGTGGTGACGGAGGTCACGTGGCAGCGGTTTCATGAGGATGAGGAGCCGATGTATGCGCTTGGTGCTTTCGACGGTGAGATGCTGCTGGGTATCGTGCATTGCGTGAAGCATCGCGCGACCTGGACCGATGGTTGGTACCTTTATCTGGAAGATCTCTACACGGTGCCTGAAGCGCGCGGACGCGGTGTCGGCCGGGCTCTGATCGAAGCGGTCTATGACTTGGCTGATGATGTCGGTGCCGCGCGGGTCTATTGGCACACGCACGAGACAAATGCCGCCGGGCGCGCGCTCTACGATAAGGTGGGGCACAATGCCGGGTTCATTCAATATCGCAGGCCGTGATAGGCAGCGGGCTGACCCAACAAGGATGATCTGATGGACGCTGCCTTTGCCGCCCACCTTGCGCTCTATTCGGCGCTTTTCTTCACTGCACTTTGCGCAGGTGCGATGGTGCTGTTTGCCGCTGCCGTGGCACCCCTCATTCATCGTGTGCTCGACAAAGCGCATGCGCGCACGCTGACCCGCGCGATCTTTCCGGCCTACTATTTGGTGCTGGCCGTCATGGCTGGGCTGGCGGCGATTTCAGGGTTCTTGGTCAATGTTGCAGCAGGTATTGTCTTGGCGGTGATCGCCGGTGGTTTCCTGTTCGCCCGCCAGGTGATGATGCCACGCATCAATGCGCTCAACGATGAAGTGGCACGCGGCTCCACGATCCAGGCCGGGCCAGCGAAAATGCTGCACGCCTGGTCTGTGCGCATGAACATGCTGCAACTGTTTGTGCTGCTTGTGGTGTTCTGGTTTTTGGCGCTGAGCGCCGGATAGGCGTTCCGCCCCAGGATTGCCCGTCATCTGTGCTTGCCAGCGAGCCTTGCGCGCGCTTAAACGCAAGCCTCTCATTGATTTCTTGTATTGGAGTGAATGCCATGGCCCACAAGGGTGACGTCAACAAAGTCGTGCTCGCCTATTCCGGTGGTCTCGACACATCGATCATCCTGAAATGGCTTCAGACCGAGTATGATGCTGAAGTGGTGACCTTCACCGCCGATCTTGGCCAGGGCGAAGAGCTGGAACCCGCGCGCAAGAAAGCCGAGATGCTCGGCATCACCGAAATCTATGTCGATGATTTGCGCGAAGAGTTTGTGTCGGATTTCGTCTTTCCCATGTTCCGCGCCAACGCCGTCTATGAGGGCGTTTATCTGCTTGGCACCTCCATCGCCCGTCCGCTGATCTCCAAGCGCTTGGTGGAGATTGCCCGTGAAACCGGTGCGGATGCGGTGGCCCATGGCGCGACCGGCAAGGGCAATGATCAGATCCGGTTTGAGCTGAACGCCTACGCTCTGGACCCAGATATTAAAGTGATTGCGCCATGGCGGGAGTGGGATTTCAAATCCCGCGAAGCGCTGCTCGATTTCGCTGAGAAGCATCAAATCCCGGTGCCGAAAGATAAGCGCGGCGAGGCTCCTTTCTCGGTAGATGCCAACCTTCTGCACTCCTCCTCAGAAGGCAAAGTGCTGGAAGACCCGAACGTGGATGCGCCGGAATATGTCCATATGCGCACCGTTTCACCGATGGATGCACCGGATGTACCAACCAAAATCACCATCGGGTTTGAAAAGGGCGATGCTGTTTCAATCAATGGCGAGCGCCTGTCGCCAGCCACGCTTTTGGCCAAGCTGAACGATCTTGGGCGCGACAATGGCATTGGCCGGCTTGATCTGGTGGAGAACCGGTTCGTCGGCATGAAGTCGCGCGGCGTGTATGAAACGCCTGGCGGGACGATCCTGCTCGCCGCGCATAGGGCGATGGAGTCGATCACGCTGGACCGTGGCGCTGCGCACCTGAAAGATGAGCTGATGCCACGTTACGCTGAGCTGATCTATTACGGTTTCTGGTTTGCGCCAGAACGCGAAATGCTGCAGGCCGCCATTGATCACAGCCAAGCCCATGTGGAAGGCGAAGTGAGCCTGACGCTCTACAAGGGAAATGTGATTGTCACCGGTCGCGCGTCTGACAAGTCGCTCTATTCAGAAGAGTTGGTGACCTTTGAAGACGATCAGGGCGCCTATGATCAAACCGATGCGCAAGGCTTCATCAAGCTGAACGCTTTGCGGCTGCGTACGCTGGCTGCCCGTACCAAAAAGTTCGGCGGATAGCGCTCCATGCCAAGCCCGGTCCCTGTCGCACAGTCCACCGTCAAGCATACGCCGTTGGAGGATGTGCAGGGACTGGCGACCGGCGTTGTCATGTGCACGATGGGTCTGGTGATCTTGACCCATCTGGGGCTGATCACCGGGCAGACAGCAGGCCTTGCGGTGGTGATTTCCTATCTCACCGGCATTTCATTCGGGCTTATATTCTTTCTCATCAATATCCCGTTCTATCTGTTTGCTATCAAAGCGATGGGATGGGAGTTCACGCTGAAAAGCATGGCCTGCGTCACGGCCCTCTCACTGGGCACAGAGTTTGTGCCGCTTGGCTTTGCCATTGAGCGACTGGACCCGGTGCTTGGCACGATCATGTTCGGCGTGGTGACAGGGATCGGACTGCTCGCCATCTTCCGGCATAAGGCATCGCTTGGTGGACTAGGCGTCGTAGCGCTTTGGATTCAGGACAATTTGGGCGTTCGGGCGGGCTACATTCAGCTTGGCTTTGACGCGCTTTTGTTTGCGGTGGCCGCGTTTCTGTTCCCGCTGTCGGTGGTGATGTACTCACTGCTTGGCGCGGTGGTGCTGAATGGTCTTATTGCCTTCAATCACCGCCGTGACTGGTACATTCCGCGCTGAGAACCAGTTTCTAAAAATCCCCTGAGGACGCCACGCGGATAGTTGCACCGCGATCACGCTCCATAAGCTGATCAATCCGGTCGCGTTCGCGTTCAAAGTCGATCAAGCGTTGACCGGCCAATGTTTCTTCGCGCGCCACACGGATGCCCATTGGGTCAACGTTACGACCGTTCACCAGCACCTCATAGTGCAGGTGTGGACCGGTGGAGAGGCCGGTGGAGCCGACATAGCCGATCACCTGGCCTTGGCGCACTTCAACGCCCGGCGCGATGCCGTCGGCAAACCGTGTTTGGTGGGCATAGGTGGACACATAACCATTGGCATGCTCGATGCGTATCCATCGACCGAAGCCGGAGTTCCAGCGAGCGTCGGTCACCGTACCATTGCCGGCTGCGATGATGGGCGTGCCGCGTGGGGCCGACCAGTCAACACCATTGTGCATGCGGTTGTAGCCAAGGATAGGGTGGCGGCGCATGCCGAAGGCGGAGCGGAAGCGGCCATTGGGTACCGGATTGCGGATCAGGAATTTGTTGGCCGAAACACCGTTCTCATCGAAGTAAAGCAGCGATCCATCTTCGGCAGTGAAGCGATAGAATTTGTGGGTTGTTGAGCCGGTGGTGATGGAGGCGAAGACAACATCGCCAGACGCGTCATTATCATCGTCAAGCTCATGCAACACTTCAATCGTATCGCCCGGCTGGACGACGCGCTGATAGTCCAGGTCGTAGGCGAAAATCTGTATCAGCTCATTGGCGATGTCCATCGACATGTCGTTGGCCAGCGCTGTCTCATAAATCGATGAATAGGTACGCGCGGAGCCTTGGGCTTCCTGCTCGACAGCGGCAAAGGCGTTGAAATCGACAATGCGCGGTTCTTCGTCAACTTGGTAGCGGCCACTTTCGGTCAGCGCGATGGTGAGCAGGTGCGAGCGTTGATCATAAAGGCTGACACGGATCGGATCGAACGTTTCACCGCTCTCATCAGCCGGTGCCATCGCAATACGCAGTCGGTGGCCCTCACGCATTTGCGTGGTGTTGAGGAAAGTCTCAAATGCGGCTTCCACTGGCGCCACAGCGCCTTCGCGCGCGCCATTGTTGACCAGCACCGAACCGAGCGTATCGCCTTCGCGTAGGGCGACGATCACCTCGTCCAATCCATCGGTGGGCGCAGACGGTTCGTCTTCCACCTTACCGATGATCGAGAAGTTTTCTGGCACCACACGGACGGCTGCAAAGCTCTCTAGAGCATTCAAGGCTGCCTGGGCATCGGCTTCAGCAGCATTGAGGGAGGCGAATGCGGTGGAGGCTCGCGCTGGATCGGCAAAGGCAAGTGCTCCGCCCGGTCCAAGATCAAGCGACGGCGTGAAACTGGCAGCGATCGCCTGCGTTGCGTTTCCGCCAACGGTGAAGCGAGCGATATCAGCCACTTCGAAGGCCACTTGCTCAGGCGCCGGCACGGCATTTTGATCAAGCTCGACCTGGCCAAAAGGGAATGGCGTTTCGCGCACGGCGATCTCGCCTTCAACTTCGGCGTCGTAAATGAGGGAGGCGGCATCGGCACTGATGATTTCGTCATTCCCGGCGAAAAGGTTCAGCGGGTTGAAGGGGGGACGTCCCTCGCTGAGCTCAGTTGACTCAAGAGCCAGGGTCGCAATCACACGGGCGAACGGCTGAAGGCGCACCACATCCATATCGCCTTCGCGGTGGATGGTGGACACATCGATCAGCTGGCGGTTTGCAATGGGCTCAGCGATACGGGTGAGGCGATCACCTTTGCCAATGCGGCCATCTTCATCGACGAGGCTGGCCAACAATTCGCTCTGGGCAACATTGGGCGGTACAGCGATCTGCTGACGGCCGTCCACAGCGGCATAGAGGGCACCAATCATGAGGCCGGTAGAGGCAAGCCCAGTGACAACAGTGCTCAACAGCCATTTCAGGCTAACGCCGCGATGCTCAACCGCGGATGGCTTTTGGGGCTCATGATTGAGCGCAGGGTCGTTGCCGACTTTGATCCGTTTGAGGGTACGCCGAAGTGGTGCCATACGTGCGGTGTATCGTGCCAACTGTGTGCCGGTAAAGCAGAATTATCAATTCCACGTCTCTGGCGCTGACAGGCAAATGTGGTGCCAATATGAAATTGCTTGTCTCGCCTGTGAGCAGGGTGGGGTGGAACCGGTTTGGCGATTGCCCGAATCGCGCTTTGCGTGGCATGCTTGAACCTATGGTCTTGTTCAAAGCGCGAAGTTCGGCACGCGATAAAACCAGCGATGATGCGCGGGTTGCAGCGCTTGTGCGCCAAATCCAGGATGTGCGTTCTGGCATGATGAAAGAGCGACGTGGGCTGGAGCGTCGCTATTCGGATTTTGTTGGCCAAGCCTCTCAGCTGGTTGATACGGGCTATGAGGGCGAGCGTGACGATGCCGCTGAGCAGCGACTGACCAAGGTGGAAAGCGACGCGCTTTACGCCCGCAAACGCCTGTCCGATCTTGATCGGCATCTGGAATCGCTGGATGCGCTGACTGAACGGGTGAAGGTGATGTTCGACCCGATTGATGAGATCGAGCGGCTGCGCAAGCGGTAGAGACTTAGTCGTGGTATGATGATGGCCTGCGAAAGGAAGGTCATCATGACGTATGTCGATGGATTTGTTTTCACTGTTCCCACCGCCCGCAAGGACGATTTCCGCACACAAGCCCAAGATATCGCTGCTATTTTCCGCCACTATGGTGCGCTATCTGTGTGTGAATGCTGGGGTGTGGACGTTCCTGATGGTGAGATCACCAGCTTTCCAATGGCAGTGAAGAAGCAGGACGATGAGACGGTCGTCTTTTCCTGGATCGCCTGGCCGGACAAAGCCAAGCGAGATGATGGCAATGCGAAAGTCTTTGAAGATCCACGCATGGAAGAGCAGTTTTCGGCTCTGCCCTTGGATGGCAAACGCATGATCTTTGGTGGCTTTGAGCCGATTGTCGCCGTTGGAGCCACGGGTTTTCCGCCGAGCTGAGCCGCTCGCTTAACGGATGCTACGCAGCATGGCTTTGGCGATCAGTTTGTGAAACGGCATGATCGCCGCCAGGTAGGCGGTGCCCATCACGTTGTTGCGCTTGACCAGAGTCGACAGCCTCACCCGTTGGCCCGTGTCATCGGTGTGCAGATCAACGGCCACGCGAAAATTGAGATGCCGGTCATCCTCACCAAGGAGGATGCGTTGCGGTGACTTTTCGATCACGGGAAAGAAGCCGACGCATTCCACGTCCGGTCCCGCCTTCATTGCTTTGCCAGTCTTCAGGCCCAGTGGGCCAACCACTTTGTCCCGCATGCCCATCAGCCCTCTAGCCCAGCCAGGCAGTGAGTCCATGATGGTGCGGGCAGCGTGCTCAGCATCGTTGAAGCGGCGAGCGGTGCGCACCTCAAACGTGTCGCCGCAATCTGCTTGTGGGAAGGCAGGATGCGGCAGAGCGAGTGCCACTTCGTGAACGGTGCTTGCCATCAACCGTACCAGGCCTGGACCGCTATAAGTGGATCTGGCGTTTTTCCACGGCCATGGCCGCTTCTTTGACGGCCTCTGACATGGTCGGGTGCGCGTGGCAGGTGCGGGCCATGTCTTCGGACGATCCGCCAAACTCCATCAACACGGCAGCTTCATGGATGAGATCGCCAGCGCCTTTGCCAACGATATGGACGCCCAAAACTTTGTCTGACGCGGCATCAGCGAGCACTTTGGCAAATCCATCCGTGGCGTTCATGGCACGGGCGCGGCCATTGGCTGAAAAGGGGAACTTGCCGGATTTGTATTCAATGCCTGCGGCTTTCAGCTCTTCTTCGGTTTTGCCGACTGACGCAACTTCAGGCTCGGTGTAAACGACCGACGGGATAACATCGTAGTTCACATGGCCCGCTTTGCCAGCGATCAGTTCGGCCAGCGCGACGCCTTCATCCTCGGCCTTGTGAGCAAGCATCGGGCCATCGATCACATCGCCAATGGCGTAGATGCCATCCACATTGGTTTTGAAATGGCCATCGGTGGCCACGCGTCCGCGATCATCCAGCGCCACGCCAACCTCTTCCAAACCAAGACCCTTGGTGTAGGGCACGCGACCAGTGGACACGAGCACCACATCGGCTTCCAGGGTTTCGGCATCGGCTTCGCCACCGGCGTGTTCGACGGTAACCAGATGTTTGCGACCCTTTTTCTCCACGGCGGTGACTTTTGAGGAAAGCATGAAGTCCATGCCCTGTTTCTTCAAAATGCGCAGGAACTGCTTGGACGTGTCGAGGTCCATCGCACCGAGAATATGATCGAGGAATTCGACCACCGTGACCTTTGCGCCAAGACGACGCCAGACCGAACCGAGTTCCAGCCCGATCACGCCGCCGCCGACGACCACCATGTGTCCTGGCACTTTGTCCAGTTCCAGCGCGCCGGTGGAACTGACCACTGTTTTTTCATCGATATCAATGGCAACGCCCGGGATGCTGGCTGAATCCGACCCCGTGGCAATCACGATATTCTTGGCTTCCAGATCGGTTGTTTTGCCGTCCTCAGCCTTCACGGTCACTTTGCCGGGAGCCGTGATGGTGCCGGTGCCGATGTAGTCGGTGATCTTGTTCTTCTTGAACAGGTAGGCGACGCCGTTGACATTGTCCTTCACGACATCGTCCTTGAAGCCCATCATTTTGGCGAGCTCGAGTTTCGGCTTGGTGACCTTGATGCCAAGCGTATCAAAGGTGTGACCGGCTTCCTCAAACACTTCCGAGGCATGCAGCAGCGCCTTGGACGGAATGCAGCCAATGTTGAGGCAGGTGCCGCCATGGGCTGGACGCTTTTCGACGACGGCCACTTTCATGCCCAGTTGCGCAGCGCGAATGGCGCAGACATAGCCGCCAGGGCCAGTTCCGATTACAATGAGGTCGTAAGCGTCAGCCATAAATTTTTGCTTTCCTAGGGTGCAAACGTTAGCGTTTCAAAGGCTTCGCCGTCGGCCCATGTGCCAAACAGCTCGCCATTGCGCTGAACGGTGTAAATGACGGGGCTTGATTGCCCCCAATCAACGATGAACTCGCCGCCTATCAGCGGGCCTCGACCGGAAAAGCTCTGTCCGGCGATTTGCCAATCGACAGATAGGTCGCCGCTTGGGGAGTCGAAGCTCAAATAGGCGGTGCCGCGATAGGTGCTGCCGTCCGTGTTGGTGCCGACGACATCAAAGCTGTTGGGCAGCACTGAGATGAAGTCGTCCAAAAGGTTGGCATATTCCTCGTCAGGAATGGATGCGCGATCTGACTTTTGGGCGAGCGAAAACGACGTCGACGTCGCCAGAAATGCGAGCGTCAATCCCAGCGCTGCGAAGGCTGCAAAAGTGGTGCGCATCAGCTTTGTCCTACAAATCCAGAACCAGGCGTTGCACGTCTTCCAGGCTTTCTTTCACGCGTACCAGGAACGTCACGGCCTCTTTGCCGTCAACAATGCGGTGATCGTAGGAGAGCGCCAGATACATCATCGGGCGGATCACGACCTCACCGTTCACGGCCATCGGGCGCTCCTGGATTTTATGCATGCCCAAAATGCCCGACTGCGGCGCATTCAAGATCGGCGAGGACATCAGCGAACCGTAGACGCCGCCATTGGAAATCGTGAAGCTGCCGCCCTGCATGTCATCCATGCCCAGTTTGCCATCGCGTGCGGCCAAGCCAAGGCGTGAGATTTCTTTTTCGATTTCGGCAATCGACATCTGATCGGCATCGCGCACGACGGGCACAACCAAGCCCTTATCGGTGCCGACAGCCACGCCAATGTGGGCGAAGTTTTTGTAGATAATGTCGGTGCCATCAATCTCAGCATTTACCGCTGGAATCTCTTTCAGTGCATGGCAAACCGCCTTGGTGAAGAAGCCCATGAAGCCGAGCTTCACGCCGTGCTTTTTCTCAAACAGCTCTTTGTATTGTTTGCGGATATCCATCACCGGGCCCATGTCCACCTCGTTGTAGGTGGTGAGCATGGCCGCGCTGTTTTGCGCGTCTTTCAAGCGGCGGGCGATGGTCTGGCGTAGACGGGTCATGCGCACGCGATCTTCGCGAGGCTCGTCTTCAGCCGAGGATGGTGCGCGCACCGATGCGGGTGCCGAAGCTGCAGGTGCGGTCTGGCCAGAATTGATGGCGTTGATCACATCGCCTTTGAGCACCTGACCGCGCTTGCCGGTGCCTGCTGCCACGGTGACGCCCGATTCTTTCATCATGCGGCTTGCCGATGGCGAGGGCGACATCTCGGTCGCTTCAAGCGGTGGCGCGGTATCGGGCTGACGGGCTTCATTGGTTTTGGCCGGTATCGTTTCCGCGTCCGCCGACCGATTGACCGAGACCTCGCCACCTTCTTCGATTTTCAACAAAAGGTTGCCTGGTTCGACGATGTCGCCGGTTTTCACAACGATTTCGGCGATTGTGCCGGAGACGGGCGCCGGAATTTCTTGCGCTGCCTTGTCGGTTTCCAATTCCAGCAGCACATCATCGGCTTTCACCGCATCGCCAACTTTGACGGAAATCTCGCCAACTTCGGCTTCGGTGACCGATTCGCCGGCGCTCGGCGTGATCACATCGACCAGCTTGCCGCTCGCTGCCTTGGGCGCGGGTTCGGCCTTTTTCGGATCAGCACCAGCGTCGGCATTGCTGCCGTCATCGGTGGACGCTGGGGCGGGGGCAGCGCCGTCGCCTGCTTCCAACATGCCGAGCAGCGTGCCCACTTCAACCGTTTCGCCTTCTTTCACCAGAATTTCGCCCAGTGCGCCGGAGGCAGGGGCTGGAACTTCGACAGTCACCTTGTCGGTTTCCAGTTCCACCAAGGGTTCATCGGCGTTCACCGCATCGCCGGTTTTCTTGTACCAGCTGGCAACGGTCGCTTCGGTGACGGACTCACCAAGGGTTGGAACGCGGATTTCACTGGCCATTTTGGTCTCCATGCAGCCGATGGTCTCGGCGCGATTGCCCAGCCTTAGCTGGAAGAAAGTCTTTGGTTCAGGCGCCCGGCTACTCGCCCAGCGCCTCTTCAAGGAATGCGTTGAGCTGTGCCAGGTGCTTCGACATCAAACCGGTCGCCGTCGCCGCTGCTGCCGAACGCCCGGCATAGCGAGGACGTGTGTACTTGGCGTCGATCTTGCCCAACACCCACTCGATATTCGGTTCGATGAACGTCCACGAGCCCATGTTTTTCGGCTCTTCCTGGCACCAAACAATCTCTGCCTGCTTGAAGCGGGAAAGTTCGGTGATCAGCGCGCGGGCTGGGAATGGATAGAGCTGCTCAACACGCAGAAGCTGGACATCGTTGACGCCACGCTTTTCGCGCTCCTCGTAAAGGTCGTAATAGACCTTGCCGGAACAGAGCACGACGCGCCGGATTTTGTCGTCTTTGACCAGCTGAATGGGCTCATCTTTGAACACTTCGGCATCGTCCCAAAGGACACGGTGGAAGGTGCTGTCTGGGCCGAACTCATCCAGGCGCGATGTTGCACGCTTGTTACGCAGTAGGCTTTTGGGCGTCATCAGGATCAGCGGCTTGCGGAAATCGCGTTTTAGCTGACGGCGCAGGGCGTGATAATAGTTTGCGGGCGTCGTACAGTTGGCGATCTGCATGTTGTCTTCAGCGCACATCTGCAAAAAGCGCTCAAGCCGTGCCGAGGAGTGTTCCGGTCCTTGACCTTCATAACCATGCGGCAGCAGGCAAACGAGGCCCGACATGCGCAGCCATTTGCGTTCACCAGAGGAAATGAACTGGTCGAACAGCACCTGCGCGCCGTTGGCGAAATCTCCAAACTGCGCTTCCCAAAGGGTGAGCGCATTGGGTTCAGCCATCGAGTAACCATATTCGAACCCGAGCACGGCTTCCTCTGAGAGCATCGAGTTGATGACCTCATAGCGCGCCTGATCCTCGCTTAAATTGTTGAGCGGAATGAAGCGCTTTTCATTGCGCTGGTCGTACAAAACCGAGTGGCGCTGAGAGAACGTGCCGCGCTCGCAGTCCTGACCGGACAGGCGGATCGGGTGACCCTCGACCGCCAGCGTGCCAAAGGCCAACGCCTCGCCGGTTGCCCAGTCGATGCCTTCGCCAGAATCGATCATCGCTTTGCGGTTGGCCAAAAAGCGTTTTATCGTGCGGTGTGCTTCAAAGCCTTCCGGTGCGGTGGTGAGTTTGGCGCCGATATCCTTGAGCACGTCCATATCCACGCCGGTTTTACCCTTGCGCGGATCGTCATCGACCTTGGCTTGTGAAAGCCCAGCCCATTTCCCATCCAGCCAATCGGCTTTGTTGGGTTTGTAGGCCTGGCCGATCTCGAACTCTTTATCCAGATCCGCGCGGTAGGCCGCACGCATGGCATCCATGTCGTCGGTCGTGATCACACCATCTTTGATCAGCTTCTCGCTGTAGAGTGTTAGCGTGGTGGGGTGCGAGCGGATTTTCTTGTACATGAGCGGCTGTGTGAACGCAGGCTCATCGCCCTCATTGTGGCCAAAGCGGCGGTAGCAGATCATGTCGATCACGACCGGCTTATGGAACTTTTGCCGGAACTCAATGGCGATCTTGGCGGCGTAAACAACCGACTCAGGATCATCGCCATTGCAATGGAACACCGGCGCCTCGACCATCTTCGCCACATCGGATGGGTAGGGCGAGGACCGCGAGAACCGTGGGTTGGTGGTGAAGCCGATCTGATTGTTGATGATGAAGTGGATCGAGCCCGCCGTTCGGTGACCGCGCAGACCCGACAAGCCGAAACATTCGGCCACAACACCTTGGCCTGCGAAGGCCGCGTCGCCATGCAGAAGCAGCGGCAGAACCTTGGCGCGCTCGTCGAGCGGCACAACTTCGGTTTGCTCGTCGAACGCGCCCACTTGGTCCTGCTTGGCGCGCACTTTGCCTAGCACCACGGGGTTCACGATCTCAAGGTGAGACGGGTTGGCCGTCAGCGACAGGTGGACATTGTTACCGTCGAACTCGCGGTCAGACGACGCGCCGAGGTGATATTTTACGTCACCTGAGCCTTCCACATCATCTGGTGTGTAGGAGCCGCCTTTGAACTCATGGAAGATCGCGCGGTGCGGCTTTTCCATCACCTGGGAGAGCACATTAAGGCGCCCGCGGTGAGCCATGCCGAGCACAATGTCTTCTACGCCGAGCTGGCCGCCACGCTTGATGATCTGCTCCAGCGCGGGAACCAGCGACTCGCCGCCATCCAGGCCAAAGCGCTTGGTGCCGGTGTATTTGACGTCGAGAAACTTTTCAAAGCCCTCGGCTTCGATCAGCTTGTTGAGGATCGCTTTCTTGCCGTTCTCGGTGAAGGCAATGCCCTTGTCCGGGCCCTCGATGCGCTGCTGGATCCAGCTTTTCTCTTCGCCGTCGGAAATGTGCATGAACTCCACGCCGAGCGTGGAGCAATAGGTGCGCTTCAAGATTTCGAGCATCTCAGGGATGGTCGCGAAATCAAGGCCGAGCACCTTGTCGAGGAAAATCTTGCGGCTGAAATCGTCTTCCGTCCAGCCATAGCTGCGCGGGTCAAGCTCGGGGTGATCTTCGGGCTCTTTCAGCTCCAACGGATCAAGATCAGCGGCCAAATGGCCACGCATGCGATAGGCGCGGATCATCATGATCGCGCGCACAGAGTCGCGGGTTGCCTGCTGAACCTGCTCGTCGGAAACCTCAACGCCAGCGACCTGGGCATTGGCTTTCAGCTTGTTACCAACCGCTTTGGCGGCGGCTTTTTCATCGACACCCCAATGGCTGTCGAGCGCTGAGACCAGTTCGCCATTGCCGGCAATCGGCCAGTCGGAGCGTTTCCACGAGGCGCCGCGTGCGTTGTCGGCCACATCACCGGCATCATCGCCAAGCTCGGCGAAGAACGCGGCCCATTCGCCGCCAAATTTGGAGGGGTCTTTCTGGTAGTCGGCGTAAAGCTGATCCAGATAGGCGGCATTGCCGCCATAAAGGAATGACGTGGCGGCGAAAGCCGCATTCGCATCCTGCCGTGCCATCGGCGTTTTCCGCGGGGGGTGTCCCCGTGCTCCCTATGTCGGCCGCATGCCTGTCACGCGGCCTGGTTTTCGGTTGATCTCTGCCCAGATGGGGATGACGTCAACCGATGTCACTATCCATTCAGAATCTTCACCAAAGTCTTGCCAAGTTGGGCTGGTGAGGGAGAAACGGCAATGCCAACTTCTTCCATCGCTGCGATTTTATCTTCTGCGCCGCCTTTGCCGCCGGAGATCACCGCGCCAGCATGACCCATCGTGCGCCCTGGAGGCGCTGTGCGTCCGGCGATGAAGCCGACAGTTGGTTTCCAGCGACCTTTTTTCTTCTCATCTGCCAGAAACTGCGCGGCGTCTTCTTCGGCTGAGCCGCCGATCTCACCGATCATGATGATGGAGGTGGTTTCATCATCGCCAAGGAACATCTCCAAAACGTCGATGAACTCGGTGCCCTTCACCGGATCGCCGCCAATGCCGACTGCTGTCGACTGGCCAAGGCCCTCGTTCGTGGTTTGGAACACCGCTTCATAGGTCAGCGTGCCGGAGCGCGAGACGATGCCGACATTGCCTTTTTTGAAGATGGAGCCCGGCATGATGCCGATCTTGCACTCATCCGGCGTCATGATGCCGGGGCAGTTCGGGCCGAGCAGGCGCGAGTTGGAACGCGCAAGACGCGCTTTCACACCCACCATATCGTTCACCGGAATGCCTTCGGTGATGCAGGTGATGAAGGGTATATCGGCGTCAATCGCTTCGGTGATCGCAGCGGCAGCGCCTGCTGGCGGCACATAGACAACCGAGGCGTTAGCGCCGGTGGCTTCCTTGGCTTCAGCGACCGTGGCGTAGATCGGTAGGTCTTTGCCGGAAGCTGGGCCAGCGCCTTCGCCCGCGGTCCAGTTGGTGCCACCCTTTTTGGGGTGGATGCCAGCGACCATTTGCGTGCCGTGATAGGCCAGCGCCTGCTCAGTGTGGAACGTGCCAGTTTTGCCGGTCAGGCCCTGCACGATGATCTTGGTGTTCTTGTCGACAATGATGGACATGAAAAGGAACGCTCCGAGGGTTGGGAGAGGTTGTGTCGGGTCTAATGCTTCGTTGGCGAGAGGAAATCACGTCGCCATCGTGCGAAGCGATGGCTCGCTTGAGCGGCCCACTTGCCGCTGAAGACAAAGGCCGCAGGTGAATCGTTTGGGTAGCTTTCGACCAGATACTCAGCCCGGTTGGGATCGCGGATTGGAAGGTCGGTGAGTGTCGTGTGGCTGCTTTTTGGTTTGGCAAACAGACTACTTGTTGTGCTCAAATGCGACTGAATGGGCGCAAGACCGGCTTTGAGGGCTGCCGCCTCGAGTGTTTCAGCAACAAAGCCGTGTACGTGGGCGAAATGGAACCGATCGAAGGATGGTTTGTGGTTCGGGCGCATGTCGGGCACGGCAATATTCACAACACCTTCGTCGCCGAGCCATTCTGCCATCTGTGATATGGCTTCGACGGGTTTGCGAAGATGCTCCACCACATGAAAGCAGGTAATGATATCAAACGACCCCGCCTCTAAGTCCGCATCTTCCCAGCGTGAGGAAAACGCATCCACGCCATACTCTTGCTTGGCAAAATCCAGATAATCGCTGCCGGGATCGAACGCGGTAACGACACATCCAGCCTCCTGGGCCAGATAGGCGAACTCCCCGCTGCCACAGCCGAAATCCAGCAATCTTGCTCCCGGCCTAATCCAAGGTTCCAGCTCCGCCATTCGGGCCTTTGCTATCCGCATGGAATTGGCGATGTGGGCTCTGGGCGGTCGTGACCCTGCGAACTGATAATCCTTGCGATACCCCGACGAGTAGTAGGCATTCAGTTCATCATCGGTGGGCATCGGATCGGTGCGCATCAATCCACATTCGACACAAGCAACTGTGTTCAACGGTTTCAAGCGCCTGTCGGTCGAGCAAATCAGAACCTTTTCCGCACTGCCACACAGGTCGCAAGCTTCATCGCTTCCAACAAACGGGTAGGGCACAAAAGGAAGAAGGTTCTGAAGCACGGCGATTTGCTCTTCTGCTGCGTTAGCCGACGGCCTTGACGATTTTCTGGGCGGCGTCGTCGAGATCATCGGCGGCGATGACGTTAAGGCCGGAGGAGTTGATGATTGCCTTGCCCTCTTCAACCTTGGTGCCTTCCAAGCGCACGACAAGCGGAACTTGCAAGCCGACATCTTTGACCGCCTGCACCACGCCTTCGGCGATCACATCGCAACGCATGATGCCGCCAAAAATGTTCACCAAAATGCCCTTCACGTTGGGATCGGCAGTGATGATCTTGAACGCAGCCGTCACTTTTTCCGTGGTTGCGCCGCCACCAACATCGAGGAAGTTCGCAGGCTCTTTGCCGTAAAGCTTGATGATGTCCATGGTTGCCATGGCAAGGCCCGCGCCATTGACCATGCAGCCGATATCGCCATCCAGCGCCACATAGGCGAGGTCATATTTGGAGGCTTCGATTTCCTTCTCGTCTTCCTCGGTCTTGTCGCGCAGATCCATCACATCGGGGTGGCGGAAGAGCGCGTTGCCATCGAAGGAAACCTTGGCGTCGAGCACCCGCAAATGACCGTCTTTCATGACGATCAGCGGGTTGATCTCCAGCAGGCTCATGTCTTTTTCGGTGAAGGCTTTGTAGAGGATCGGGAACAGCGATTTACCGTCTTCGGCTGCTGCACCTGTCAGCTCAAAGGCAGCGTTCAGCTTGGCGACGGTGGCGTCATCCACCCCAGCATCGACGTCCACATCGATGGTGTGGATTTTGTCCGGTGTTTCCTCGGCGACCGCTTCAATGTCCATACCGCCTTCGGTGGAGGCGACGAAGGAGACCTTGCCGGTTTCACGGTTGACCAGGATGGAGCAATAGAGCTCGCTTTCAATGTCGGCGCCGTCTTCAAGATAAAGCCGGTTCACCTGCTTGCCAGCCGGGCCGGTTTGTTTGGTGACCAGCGTGTTGCCGAGCATCTCGTCAACATGGGCAAGCGCTTCTTCCTTAGAGAAGGCCAGGCGCACGCCGCCCTTGGCGTCCGGGCCGAGTTCCTTAAACTTACCCTTGCCACGGCCACCTGCGTGGATCTGGCTTTTCACCACCCAGACCGGGCCGCCAAGCTTGTCAGCGGCGGCGGGTGCGTCGGAGGCGTCAAGCAGCGGGACGCCATCGGCGACCGGAGCGCCAAAACTTTTCAGGAGGGCCTTGGCCTGATATTCATGGATGTTCATGTCATATCCTAGGTTGGACGAGTGCCAATTGGTTCAATTCAATGGATCAACGCGGTGCACGGTTTGATACGCTTGTGCGCCGCGGTGGCACCGCGACGCTGCAAAGTGTGTTGAGGTTGTGGGGCTGGGGCATATCTGCCGTCCCTGGCTTGCGTCAGCCTAGGCCAGCGACGCGTCAATGCCCTTACAGGCGTCCATCAGGCCTTTGACCGAGTTCACCGATTTGTCGAACTCTTCACGCTCGGCGATGTCGAGGTCGATTTCGATGACCTTCTCAACGCCGTTCTCACCGATGATGGTCGGTACGCCGACATACATATCATCCAGGCCGTACTCGCCCTTCAGTGCAGCGGCGCAGGGCAGGACGCGCTTTTTGTCCTTCAGATAGCTCTCGGCCATCATGATCGCCGAAGCTGCAGGGGCGTAGAACGCTGAGCCTGTTTTCAGAAGACCAACGATCTCTGCGCCGCCGTCGCGGGTGCGCTGAACGATCTGGTCCAGCTTGTCTTGGCTCATCCAGCCCATGGAGACGACATCGTCCAGGCTGATACCACCAACGGAGGAGTAGCGTGTGAGAGGCACCATGGTGTCACCGTGGCCGCCGAGCACGAAGGCGTTCACGTCTTCAACTGACACATCCAGCTCTTCAGCGATGAAATAGCGGAACCGCGCGGAGTCCAGAACGCCTGCCATGCCGCAGACCTTGTTGCGGGGCAGGCCGGAGAATTTTTGCAGGGCCCACACCATCGCATCCAGCGGGTTGGTGATGCAGATGACGAAAGCGTTGGGAGCATATTTTGCGATACCGGCGCCAACCTGCTGCATAACCTTCAAATTGATGCCGAGCAGATCATCGCGGCTCATGCCAGGCTTGCGCGGCACGCCTGCGGTCACGATGCAAACGTCGGCGCCTTCAATGGCTTCATAACCGGTTGTGCCGGAAAGCTTGGCATCGAACCCATCGACGGGTGAGCTTTCAGCAATGTCCAGCGCCTTGCCTTGGGGGATGCCATCGGCGATGTCGAACATCACGATGTCGCCAAGTTCTTTCAGGCCCGCCAAGTGGGCCAGCGTTCCGCCAATTTGACCAGAACCGATCAATGCAAGTTTCTTGCGAGCCATTCATTCCCCCTGGGACGCTTGCCCCGTTAGGACGCCGGTGCTTTCAATCGCGTAAGAAAGCCAACGTCTGGCGCTGTTTGCGCGCCACTGCTTCAAAGGTGACGTTAAGGTAATGTGCCTCTTTGCCGTCTGTTGGGTGGTATACTCAAGATTCGGTCAAAGCAAGTTGGGCAAACGCATAAGGTTGGTTTCTTTTCAAAGCTTTACGTAAACGTAAGTTGTTTCGTGCCGTTTAACCGGCTTTACGCTGCCATCGCGCGACGTGGTGCGCGCAGATAGTCCTCTGATCGCATGTCGATAAGGCGCGAGGCGGTGCGATCAAAAGCAAAGGCCTCATTGCCGCTTGTCGCCGTGTAAAGCTCATGGGCTTCGGCATCGGCGGACGCGATCAGTTTCGTGCGTGTGTCGTACATCGCATCGATCAGCGTGATGAAGCGTTTGGCCTCATTGCGCTTCTCAGCGCCCATGCGCGGGATGCCATCGATCATCAGCGTATGAAAATGGTTGCACAGCGCCAAATAATCCTCTGCGCCAAGCGGCTGCGCGCATAGCTCGTCAAAGGTAAAGCGGGCGACACCATGGGCTTGGTGGCGCACCTCTATGTCGCGGCCCTTTACCCGAATGCTGTAACTCTCACCATCATGGTGGTTGGTCAGGCGGCCCCAGGCGTCATCCATGGCATGGTCGGACACTGGGCCCAGCGGATTGTGCCACGTGGGCGCGGCGCCCAGTTTATCGATGCGATAATCCTTGTCGGCATCCAGCTCGAAGATATCAACATGGCGGTGCAGCATTTCAACGAAGGGCATGAACAGGGCGCGGTTAAGGCCATCCTTGTAGAGTTCGGAGGGAATGACGTTCGATGTTGCAACCAGCACCACGCCGCGCTGGAAAAGCTGGGTGAAAAGTCGCCCGAGGATCATGGCGTCTGCAATATCGACGACGTGAAACTCATCAAAGCAGATAAGCATCGACTCATTGGCGATGGCTTGCGCGACCGGTGGAATCGGGTCGTCTTGTTTGGTGGTGCCTGCCTTCAAAGCCTGGCGGTGGTCGTGAATACGCTCATGCACATCAGCCATGAAGGTGTGGAAGTGGGCACGGCGCTTGCGCTTGATGGCGGCGACATCGAAGAACAAATCCATCAACATCGTCTTGCCGCGACCAACACCGCCCCAAAGATAGAGCCCTTTGATCGGTGGAGCAGCAGCTTTGCGTTTGGCGAACAACCAACCAAGTGCGCTTGATTTGCGGGCAAGGCGAAGCTCGGCAAGTTCAGCGTTCAATTGATCGAGTGTTTTGGCAGCTTTGCGCTGAACCGGATCGTCATCCAGTTCTTTGGAGTGGATCAGCGCATTGTAGCGCTCTTCAACCCGCAAATGCGCAGGCAGAAGCGGAGCGGTTGGCTTGGGTTCGGAGAGACGAGACGAAGCCAAAGAGTTGATACCTAACGGAAGAGCGTTAGCGCATCGCCGGAATCCATTTGCCCGACATAGCGGGTTGGCCCGGTGCGATACAATCGACCAATTGGAGCGCCCTCTGTATCGCGCAAGAGAACTTGCTGGCCCTCAATCGACCAAGCGGTCAGACCCGCCATTTGCACATCGGCGCAGTTGCGGGTGGATGCCCGGTAGCCGCCTTGCCATGTGGTCAAAGATAGGTTGATGGAGCATGTGGCGACCGGTGTAGCAGCAGACCAGGCGCCAATCAGATCATCCTCGGTGACATCCGTGGCACCGCCGGGCGGTTGGGGCAGGGGCGCAGGTTCAAGCGCTGCGGTATCGAACGCGCCATCGACGCGTGCATCCGTCCCTGTGCCGGCGACATCATCCAAGCTTTGGCTTTCAATAGTCGGTTCCTGGCCGAACGTGATGGGTTGCGGCAGGCTGCTGGCGGTCACTGTGGTGGTGGGCACGGGTGGCAAGGGACGCAGTTGATTGCCACCACCCATGCATCCGGCAAGAAACAGGGCGGATGCGCAGGTAACAGCGAGCGGCCCTAGAAGCGTTCTGGCCTGGCCAGATGAAGCCCTCTGAGATGCGCTTGCGCGCGCGTTGAAAGCCATGGATGTTCTTCCCGTGCCATTGCATGCAGATCGTGATCCGATTGGACCCGACACGCATTGTATAGCCAAGGCGTTAAGGTGTGCACAACACACCATGTGACCAAGGGTTTCCCCTCAACAACAGATATTGCGATGGGTTTTCATGAGCGCACGGATGCGCTCGTTTATCTGGCGCTAAGCGGAGTTCGCCAGCGGATTGTCGGCAACCGCGTCCATCGCTGTCAGCTCCGCCACCAGCGCTTTAACGGGTGTGCGAAGGTCTTCGGCGAGGCGCAGATAGCCCATATAGCGCGTGCCCGGCCCATCGCCCTTATCGGTCGAGCTCGGCGGCGCGACATCCCAATGGCGTACGTCAACACTGTCGCCCAAGGCCAGTTTGGTGGCAGCGGGCAGCTTGGCTCCAAGCATCACCACATGATCGATTCGCGGCGCACCGGCGAAGGCATAGAGCGTCAGCGGTTTCAGCGACAGACCATTGGTATCGAGCTTCAGACGTTGCATGGCGCGCAGCATCACAGGGTCGGACTGGGCTGCATCGCTGGTGGTTGCCGAGTAGACGCGCAAAGGCATGGGACCGGCGGCGCTGCGCGCGCAATCCAGCGCGAGCGCTTCTGCCAACATGCCCAAGCCAACGCCTTCTGCGCCGACAAACAAAACACTGCGATCAAACATCGTTCGCCCTTGTGGTACCGTTTTTGAGTCGGGATTGGCGCACTTGGGTGGGCGTGTATGCCCACGAATCAAGTGTCTGATTTTGCCGCCCCAGACGCATTTGATGAGCCGGAGATAGGTCCCAATCTCAACAAAAGTATGACGAGAGCGATACCGGTTTCTGCTTAGTCCTGCAAGGTGCCGACAAGGGAAGCCACAGTTGCTTCGTCTTCCAGCTGCATGGCGGCTGCGACTAACGCTACGGCGCGTGGGTGCAACGGAATGTCACCGTCTGGAATGGCAATCGACACCACACCATCGGCACTGACGCTCACGCAAACTTGGTCCGCTGGCACATGTGTGCCATCGGCGTTTGTTGCGGTAATCAGCCGAATGGGCTTGTCGGTTTTGGGTGTCTCGTCTGCCATGGTTTTACCGTCTCACGGGTCGCGCAGGGGTGCAAGCAGGAGCCCAAAGCATGCCTAACGGGGCGGGCAGCCTAACGGTGGTATGGCTCTTAGTGGTTCACCCCTGCATACGCATCCTCACCCCAACGCCGTTCCACAGTGCTGTCTCGGCGGCAGGAGGCGCGATAGAACTGATAGCGCAGCGGGTTCTCCTGGTAGTAATTCTGGTGATAGTCCTCAGCGGGCCAGAAGCGTGGCGCATCGAGGATTTCCGTCGCTACAGTTTCGCCCAACGCATCAGAGGCGTTTGCGGCTGCAGCCTCAGCGATGGCGCGTTGATCGTCGTCCAGCACATAAATGGCAGTTGTGTAGGAATGGCCGCGGTCGCAGAACTGGCCACCATCATCGAGCGGATCAACTGTCCGGAAGAAGCTGTGGGCAAGCTCCTCATAGGTCACGACTGACGGATCGAAAGTGATCTCCACCGCCTCGCGATCACCGGAACCGACATGGGTTTGGTAGGTCGGGTTTGGCAAGCGACCCCCAATATAGCCCGACGTTGTTTCCAGCACGCCTTCCACATGGTCGAAGTCTTTCTCCACACACCAAAAACAGCCGCCGGCGAAGATCGCGGTTTGGGTGGCGGTGATGCCATTGTCGGCCAGCTCTGGAGTTGGCGAGGACTGGCTGTTGGCGGTGGACGCAACGGCCAGCCCGGCCAGGGCGGCCAGTGACAGGCCAAGTGCGGTGCGGCGGGAGAGAAGGGCCATGATGGGTCTCCAAGATGAGTTTGATGATCGCTATATGGTCCTTAAGTGCCCTCCACGCCAATCGCGTTTGATCACGGCTGCGTTAGCGGCTCGTCAGGCAGGTGCGGCGGGACATTCTTCGCGGCGCGACCAGACCAGTCGATCTTTTGGGTGGTGAACATGGTCACCGCCAGCACACCGAAGGCAAAGATGGACCCTGCCAGCAGCGCATAATCTTCCAGTCGCAGGAAAAGGTAGAGCACGCCGAAGACACCGGCGATAAGGGCTGCGACCAGTGCGCCATATTTAGCGCTCTCAAGCGAGCGTGCACAGTAAGTGCCGATGAGCGCTGCAGTGGCTGTACCGGCCAGCAGATAGGCGATCAGAAAGCCCAAATGTTCGGCCAGCGAAAGCAGCAGGATGTAAAACAGCACCAGCGCCAGACCGACAAAAACATATTGCACGACATGCACGCGCTTGGCAGTGCGGACCTCGATCACGAAGACCGATAGGAACACCACGCCGATAAACAGGATCGCGTATTTTAGTGCCCTGTCGACAAGCGCGTAATAATCCACCGGTTGGAAGAAGCGCACGCCGAACGCATCCTGGTTGAGCTGGCTGAGATAGTTGTTGCTGCCCAGTGTGAAAGCGAGCGGCACGGCGCGGGCCAGATGTGGCACTTGCCACTGGGCGGAGAACCCGACCTCCGGATTGATGGTGCTGGCTTCTGGTAGTGCTGCGCCGGTGAACGAAGGATGCGGCCAGTTGCTGACAATCGAGGCGGTGGTGTCGCGCGCCGCCGGGGCAATGAACAGTGAATCGGAGCCGTTGAGCGCCAGATCAATGCGGAAGGCAAAGCCGCGCGGGTTCACCAGAAACAGGTTCGGCACGTGAATGCCGGTGAGGTTGCCGCTCGATCCGTGCGGTGAGGAAAAGTTGGCGTCATCGCGCACTGCGCTGGCCAGACCCAAGCTTGGCTCAAAGGCGCGGGCTTGCCCGTCCATCTGCAAGGTCACGGCGTTGCGGATGGCGCGCACCGAGGAGATGCCCAGCGATAGCCTGGCTTCGGCCCAGCGAAACCTCGCATCAGCGGGCGCGACGACGCTGCCGGTGGGTTCGGCAAAACTGCCTTCAAAGGTGATGTCGGAGCCATAAACGGTGACATCGAAAATGCCGCGTGAGCGTACTTCTGTCGTGGCATCGGCTGTGACGGTGAGATCGTTGGGCAGAAACACCGCCTCGCGTTTCACGGTGATGGTGGTCTCTTCATCATCGACAATACGGGTCTCGTCGATCTCGTAGGGCACGGTGATGAACGGTCCGATGAGCCGCTGCGACCCGCCCCAGGTTTGGGCGATCTCGCGGGCCACATCGCGGGCGCGGTTTTCGCGTTCGGAAACCAAAAGCCAAATCAGCGAGGCCGGTATGAGCAGCAGCAGGCAGAGCACGCCGAGGGTGAAAAACTTGAAACCCGGCGAGCGCATGAAGCGCCCCGATGCATCGACGAAGGTGGTTGCCATGAAAAATGTCGCCTAGAAAGTGCGCGCTTTTGTGCTGCGCGAGCGCCCCGGCGAAGAGGGCTAGAGACCAATTGTGGCAGAGATTGGCGTTACGTGAGGAGAGATTTGGGTTAGGTCTAGGCGCGGTTGGGCCAAAGACCCAGAGCCAAAAGAATGGCGGTTGGGCCAAAGGCCCAGAGCAACAAGGACAGCACGCTTTCCAAGGGACGCAGAGCAAACCTTGCTCGCCGCTCGTGACTGCGGACCACACCGATGGGCGCTTCACCCCTCCACCGGCCTGGGCACGACCCCAAGCTTCCCATGGTGATTGATGGAAGGTGAGGCGATCATGCGGCAGGACCAGAGGGCGGGAATAAGTCACGCGGTTGTTCGCGAAGCGAACAGAGGAAAAAGAAGATACGTTATCCCCTTGATGTCATCTAGGCGCCACGTCGCGCGTGTTAGCCGGGATGACGGCGGACAGAGGGGCCGCTGGGGCGAGAGACCCAATTATGGTATCGATGAATTTTTGGAGATGCGGTAAAGGTATTTGTCGGTTTGATCGCAGATCATCCGGATTGATGGAGATAGATATGACACCAAAACGGATCACCCTGCGTTCGCTCGCGTTTATTGTTGGGGCGTTGCTGGCAACACCGGCCTTTTTCGCAACACCTGCTTTGGCTGCCGCTTGCATTACTAACCAAGGGCAGTTTGAAGCTTACAAACAGCAGCTCGCACAACAGGCTGCCTCGGCTGGCGTCGGGCAGAGCGGTCTGCAGGCACTGCAGCAGGCGCGGCTTTCGGGCATCACGTGGCGGTTTGAATCCAACCCAGCCTCACAATCTGGTACACGCCACCGCAGCCCTGAACAGTTTTTGACCAGCCGGTTTTCCAGCGTAAGTTCCTTTGTTTCGGGCGCTCAACAAAAGCTGCAACAGAGCGCCGGATTTTTCCAGGCCATTGAACAGCGCTACGGCGTGCCCGGTTCAATTCTGGTGGCGATCTGGGGCTATGAGACCAATTGGGGCGGCTACACCGGCGACACACCCATCGTTTCCGGCGCTGTAACCTTGGCGTCCTATTGCCGTCGTCATCCGCGTTTTGAAGATGATGCGATCGCCGCCCTGCAACTTGTCGATCGCGGACTCATTTCTGGCAACAGCCGCGGTGGCCCCTCGGGTGAACTGGGGCACATGCAGTTTTTGGCCGGCAATTGGGTCCGGTTTGCGGTGGATGGCAGTGGCGATGGCCGGGCCGACCCCAACAATTCGGCTGACGCGCTTGCAACCGCAGCGAACATGCTGCGCAGCAATGGATGGCAGGCTGGCGGTTCTTTTGCTGACGGGTCGGCGAATTTCCGTGTTTTGTCGGCGTGGAACGACAGCGGCAACTATCAACGCGCCATCGCTTACGCTGCTGGTTTGATCGATCAGTAGGCGAGGTTTTTGGCTTCGGCCAGAGATTTGAATGGAAAGGCCCGGGCTGACGGAGGTTGGCGCGGGTTTTTTTGTGTTTATTGGGGTTGTGGAGCTTTCATAGGAATGGTTCCCGGCTCACGCGCGATGCGCGACGGCCGGGATGACGGTGGAGATGAAGAGACGTTGGGTGGGCAACCTGTTTCGCCCATCAGTTTTCACAACCTGCGCCACCCCTAGGCGTCATCCTCGGGCTTGACCCGAGGATCCAGCCTCCTTTTCTTGTATTCTCTACTTGCCGACCGTTGCCTAGAACCAACATGCACCCTTCACGAGAAACGGTGATATGCCACGCAGACTTCTAACCAAGGCGCTTGTCGACGATCTTACCCCGCCAAAATCGGGTGAGGTTTGGATTGCGGATACAGCCTTGCGAGGATTTGGCCTTCGGTGCTGGACCAATAAGAAAAGCTCTGGCGCGGCCTTCGGCATACGCAAGGTCGACAAGAATGGTCGGCCAGTGCGCAAAACGTTTCATCCGTGGCAAGACACATGGCGATTTTCTTGGAAGCTCAGAACGGGGCAAATCACATACTGTGACGATGGCACCATTGACCTGTCATCTTTTCTTGAAGATGCGCGAAGGTGGGCAAAGCGAGAGCTTGATGTGTTGTCTGGTCGGGAGGCGACGGACGAAGAGCGTGCTGCGTCCGAAGAATTGAGGCATCAAATTCAGGAGCAAGCTGGACCTTACCTAAACAGTCGCGAGTTGGGTTATTTGGTAGAGCTGATCGTTTCACGTGCGTCTGCAAGGGGGTGGACTCAGGCCTACACGGATCGCCTCGTCCACGCCTTCAACAGGTTTGATCCGAGCGACAGTATCCGAAAGTTGACGCCGTTGGATTTAAGCGACGGGCAACTTGCAGATCTGATTGAAGCTTCGGGACTGACACCGGGGAACGCCCGATTGCTGCGCTCCTTGCTCAACGCTGTGTTCCAAAACGTGCAGGACTTAGGTGGTGTGTCAATGTATAGTGTGATGCCGCATGAACCCTTACGGCTCCAAAGCACATCCGGGGAAATTGAAGCCTTCTTCGATGAGCTGGGACCGAGTGATCTGGACGACCTGCTCGCATGTATTCGAGGGTTGAGCCATGACTGGCGTAGCCGCTGCTGTACTGAGTTGTGCATTCATTTTCCGATGCCGGTCCAACGCATCATGCAAGGCCGTTGGTCAAGAATTGTTGATGTCTGGTGGGTGCCCTACACCTCCGAGGAGCGGGATAGTTGGGATTGGCGAACCGCGAGAATAAATCGATCCGAATTTGAGTGCTTGAGAATTGCTCACGAAAGTGCGCTCGGTGAGCATGTGTTTTCAGATTTCTGGTTTCCAAAAAAGACAGACCCAAACCGGCCTATCTCCAACCTTGATCGTACATGGCATGCTGTCTTGAAACAGATGGATTGGCCCCCGGTCACGTTGAGCTACACAGCTAAAGAGCTCCACCGACGTCTACCGTTTCGCAGAGGAGGTTGGTGGGGGAATCAACGCAAATTCGAACGGGAGCGTGACGAGATAGTCCAGGAAATGGCGACTTGGAACCGCACGATTATCACTGATGAACATGGCAGCAATTGAGCGTCTATCGCCTCCATGATCATAACGAAGTCTTTGACATTTAAACTATGGCAAGAATGTCCAATTTGTAGTGCAAATTGGAATATTAATCACGTAGTTTCAAAGTTTCTGGCTGTGGTTCGAAGCGGTCTTGCGATCTTCATCAGTTGTCTGAGTGCAGGGTTGGTTGCAAAAGACCGAAGTCGTCAATGCGCGTCAAATACGGCGAATATGTCCAGGACGCCCGCACCTTCGGGTTCGAAAGCTACAAATGGCGGGGCTGGCAGCAATGTTCGAGTCCGTTTGCGATTTCCATCCCTTGTTTGAGTGGAGGACGGATGTCACCAAACAAGTGATGTCGATGCACATCAAATATGGCTAGATTGTCCAATACTTGGAAATTTTGGAGCATAAGCTATTGAAATTGCAGTTAGACTGACGGTCCTCTGCGATTTTCACCAGTTGCTGGGCTTTCATCCAGCATCATAACTAGTGGTGTGGACGCACACCTTTGTGGCGAGTTTGTCCAAAGCTGACACGTTGTTGGCGCTTGGATCGTATAGGGGTTTGAAAGTATGGGAGAAATACCCGCGAACCCCTGTTTGTTGCGTTTTTCAGCGCTTGGATGATCAGCTTGGCTTTGCCACAAACACCTTCGAAGAACGGCCGTTCTCTTCTTGTAACCAATGAGAGGACTACAAATGAAACACCTATCGACTGCTGAGATTGCGATTATCAAGGCTCGTATTAAACGCGGCGACCGTTATCACGAGATCGCGGCTGACTATCGCATCAACCAAGGGCGGCTTTCTGATCTGAAATACGGTCGGATTTACCCCGAGGTGAAACCGGCGCTTTTGAAGTAGCATTAAGTGAAAGGCCGTCCGCAAAACGGGCGGCCTAACCTGCTTTCTGCTGGATGGCCGGATCAAGTCCGGCCATGACGGTCTCAAAACACAAAGCCCCGGAATGCTTCGCATATCCGGGGCCTCGATGATCATTCGGCTCTAGGCCCCGGTTCGGCTTTGCCGTCCGGGGCTTTGCGAATTTTTCTTTGCTCTGGGCTGTTGGCCCAACCGCTTAAACCCGGCGTTCCACCATCATCTTTTTAATCTCTGCAATCGCCAGGGCTGGGTTCAGCCCCTTGGGGCAGGCCTGCGCGCAGTTCATGATCGTGTGGCAGCGATAAAGGCGGAACGGGTCTTCCAGATTGTCCAGCCGCTTGCCGGTTTCCTCATCACGGCTGTCAATCAGCCAGCGATAGGCCTGTAGCAGCACTGCCGGGCCGAGATAGCGATCACCATTCCACCAGTAGCTGGGGCAGGAGGTGGAGCAGCAGGCGCAAAGGATGCACTCGTACAGCCCGTCCAGCTTGGCGCGGTCCTCATGGCTTTGCTTCCACTCGCCCTGGGGCTGCGGCGTTGCCGTTTGCAGCCAAGGCTCGATGCTGGCGTGCTGGGCGTAAAAATTGGAAAGATCCGGCACCAGATCCTTGATCACTTCCATATGCGGCAGCGGGTAGATTTTCACAGCGCCGGCGCGCACCTCGTCCATGCCCTTTGTGCAAGCAAGGGTGTTGGTGCCATCAATGTTCATCGCGCAGGAACCGCAAATACCCTCGCGGCACGAGCGGCGGAAGGTGAGCGTTGGATCGACATTGTTTTTGATCCAGATAAGCGCGTCCAGCACCATCGGGCCGCAATCATCCATGTCGACATAATAGGTGTCGATGGCCGGGTTGGCCTCGTCGTCCGGGCTCCAGCGATAGACGCGGAACTCGCGCACGTTGGTGGCATCACCTCCGCCTTCTTTTTGCGGCTTGGGCCAGGTTTTGCCCTCGCTCATCTGCGAGTTTTTTGGAAGCGTCAGTTGAACCATTGTGGTGTCCGTTCTTGGTTCTCTTAAAGGGTCAGCCCAGTGCTTATTCTCGTTCCTGCTCCGGACCGTTGGTCCGACCGCTTGGTCACGTGCACTGCATGGCAGCGTTGACCATTTGGTTCTGCACCAGCTGTGCGTCCTCGTTGGTGAAGGTGCCGCGCAGCTCGTCGATCAGGGTTTCATCTTCGGTCATGATGGCCACCAGAAAGGTCTGTTGATCATCGGTGAGTGTGGCGATGGCATCCTCTTCGATGCAAGCGCAGATGGTTTCGGTTTCGTCCATAGCCTGCATGCACGCCGCGGTGATCTCGCCGCTCATTGGGCCCGAACTGGTTTGGGCAGGCGCGCGGTTGCTGTGTCCCAGAATCGGCAGGGCCAGAGCCAAGCAAATGAAGATCGCAAGACGTCGAGACATCTTTGCTTTGTTCACTCCGTTCCGTTCCATTTTGTTGGGCTCTGGGCCTTCCGGCCCAACCGCATTGCGAACAACCGCGCCGCTCATGGATTAATACACCCGTGCTTTGGGCTCGATATAAGCGATGTCGTTGGACATGGTGTAGGTGTGCACCGGACGGTCATCCAGCTTCACCTGCTTTTCGTCCACATCCACGAACGCCAGCGTGTGCTTCATCCAGTCTTTGTCGTCGCGCTCAGAGAAATCTTCGCGGGCGTGGGCGCCGCGGCTCTCTTTGCGGTTGGCGGCTGATTCCACCGTCACCACGGCCTGGGAGATGAGGTTCTCGTATTCCAGCGTCTCGATGAGATCGGTGTTCCAGATCAGCGAGCGATCCGTGGTTTTGATGTCGTCGGAAGCTGCCCAGGTGGCGTTGATCAGTTTCACGCCTTCGTCCAACACGTCGCCGGTGCGGAAGACCGCGCAGTTGTTTTGCATCACGCGCTGCATTTCCAACCGCAGGTCAGCAGTCGAGCGCGAGCCATTGGCGTAGCGGGCTGCATCAAGGCGCGCGAGCGACATCTCCGCGCTGTCGGCGGGCAGTTCGGGGTGTTTTTCACCGCCCGACAATTGTTCCGCGCAGCGCGCACCGGCCGCGCGTCCAAACACGACCAAATCAATGAGGGAATTGGAGCCCAAGCGGTTCGCACCATGCACGGAGACGCAGGCCGCCTCGCCGATGGCCATCAGACCGGGCACCACGGTGTCGGCATCGCCGCCAACTTTGGTCAGCACTTCGCCATGATAATTGGTGGGAATGCCGCCCATATTGTAGTGGACCGTCGGCAGAACCGGGATCGGCTCTTTGGTGACATCCACGCCAGCAAAAATGCGCGCGGATTCAGAAATGCCCGGCAGGCGCTCGTGCAGAATATCTGGGTCAAGATGGTCCAAATGCAGGAAGATATGATCGCCGTTTTTACCGACGCCGCGCCCCTCGCGGATCTCCATGGTCATCGAACGAGATACAACATCGCGCGAGGCGAGGTCTTTGGCGGACGGGGCATAGCGCTCCATGAAGCGCTCGCCCTCTGAGTTCACCAAATAACCGCCTTCGCCGCGCGCGCCTTCGGTGATCAAGCAGCCCGCACCGTAAATGCCGGTGGGGTGGAACTGCACAAACTCCATGTCTTGCAGCGGCAGACCAGCGCGCAGCACCATCGCATTGCCGTCACCGGTGCAGGTGTGGGCGCTGGTGGCTGAGAAATAGGCGCGACCATAGCCGCCAGTGGCGAGCACAGTTTTGTGGGCGCGGAAACGGTGGATCGAGCCGTCTTCCATGTTCATCGCGACCACGCCGCGGCAGGCGCCTTCGTCCATGATGAGATCGATGGCGAAATACTCAATGAAGAACTCAGAGGAATTGCGCAGCGCTTGGCCATACAGCGTGTGCAAAATGGCGTGGCCGGTGCGGTCCGCCGCCGCGCAGGTGCGTTGAGCAGCCGGGCCTTCGCCATATTGCGTGGTCATGCCGCCAAATGGACGCTGGTATATTTTGCCTTCTTCGGTGCGCGAGAACGGCACGCCCCAATGTTCCAGCTCGTAAACGGCCTCTGGCGCGTTTTTGCAGAGATATTCGATGGCATCCTGGTCGCCCAGCCAGTCGGACCCCTTCACGGTGTCGTACATGTGCCAGCGCCAGTCATCCTGGCCCATATTGCCAAGCGAGGCGGAGATGCCACCCTGCGCCGCAACCGTGTGTGAGCGCGTTGGAAAGACTTTGGAAATGCAAGCGACTTTCAAGCCCGCCTGGGCCGCGCCAACAACAGCGCGAAGCCCTGCGCCGCCTGCGCCAACCACCACCACATCATAAGTGTGATCGGTGATGGGATAGGCCGCGCCATTCATGGCCGCACCATTGGTCGCAGGAGCAGAATCAGCAGATGCCATGCTCGGTTAGCCTCCGAAGCTCATTTTCAAGATCGCGTAGATGGATGCTGCCGCGATCACGATGGTGAAAAAGGTGTTGGCGAGAAGCGCCAGAATTTTGGGTAGCTCGTTGTGCACATAGTCTTCGATGATGACTTGCATACCCAGGCGCATGTGAATGGCGCCGGAAATGATAACCAAAAGCATAATGATGGCCACCAGCGGTGAGCCCATGGTGGCCACGAACGTCGCGTGACTTGCATCCTGCAGGCCGATGACCATGACCACAAAAAACAACAGCAGAGGCACATTGGCGAGCGCGGTGACGCGCTGACGCCAGAAATGATCGGTGCCTTCCTTGGCCGAACCAAGGCCGCGAACGCGGGAGAGGGGGGTGCGCATATCACTCATGGTTCGTCTCCAAAATCTCTCTTTGTCGCAGATGCGGACGGAAAACCGGGTTCCACTTTTCCTGCATCTGCTTAAACCGCGTAGCCGATGATCCAAAGGATCAGCGTCAAAGAAAGAGACCCTGCCAGCGTGGCACGGGCGAGCCAGTTGCGGCCCACTTCATCCAGGCCACGGCCGGTATCCCAAATGAAATGGCGCATGCCGCCAAGCATGTGGTGCAGCAAGGCCCATGTGAAGCCGAACAGTATGAGGCGCCCGAAGATGGAGCCGAAAAAGTCCATCGCCGTGTTGTAGCTTTCGGCGCCCGAGGCTCCGGCCAGCAGCCAATAGACCATCAGGATTGTGCCCACATAAAGCGCCGTACCGGTGATACGATGCATGATCGACATCATCATCGTGAACAGCGGTCGGTAGACCTGAAGGTGTGGGGAAAGTGGCCGATTGGCCCGCGTGTCAGTGTTTGCCATGGCGCGTTGACGTCAAACCTGTTGGTGGTTGCTTGGAACCTGTTGAGTGCAGCCCTGCGCTGTTGGCCCCCGATGGCTCAGCGCTTAGCATGACAATTCTTACGAATTGCAGAATGGGTTGTAGCGCCGATCCCTGAGTCGGTCGAGCCGACCAAGGTCGAAACTGGGCGGGGTTTTTCGTCGCGTGTGAATTACGCTTACGTAAGCGTAATTATTGGTCGGATTTTGCGCTCGGTTTGGCTCGGCTGCCTTCGCCTCAATGAAGTGCTGCTTTTCAACACCGCGTCGCCAATCCCTATCTTGCCAAGCGTCGTGCCGCGCCGCTACTGCTCACGCTTATCTCAGTGGGAGAACGGAACGGAAATGCCTAGCATCGACGATGCCATTTTGATGGCGCGCTACAATCATTGGCAGAACGAAAGCCTGGTGGCTGCGGCCAGCACACTTAGCCCCTCGGAACGTCAGATGGAGCGCGGTGCGTTTTTCGGTAGTATCGAGAAAACGTTCTCGCATTTGCTCTGGGGCGATACGGCTTGGCTCAGCCGGTTTACAGGATCGCCTTTGCCACAAGGTGGCATCCCGCAATCGACCGATTTGATAACCAACTGGGACGCGTTTCGTGAAGAGCGCTCGGCGCTTGATCAACGCATTCTCGCCTGGGCACGCGCCCTTACGCCAGAGTGGATGGATGGCGAGATCACCTGGTTTTCCGGTGCTTTGGAGCGCGACGTTTCAAAACCTAAGCAGACGCTTGTTCTGCACTTCTTCAATCATCAGACACATCATCGTGGGCAAATCCATGCCATGCTGACCTCGGCCGGTACGCGGCCAGGTGCCACTGATCTGCCATTCATGCCCGACACCTTTGGCCAGCTCTGATCGGCGCGATTGAGATTGCCCCTGTGAACGTATCAGGTTTTCTGCAGGAGCACTCGTGATCGATAGTGCTGCGTATGGCGTGATGTTTGCCGCTGCCCTGTTGGCGGCAACCGTTTTGCCTGCTCAGTCAGAATTGGTGCTGATCGGTTTTCTCACCGCTGGCGAGCACTCGATCGTTGGTATGTTGGTCGTTGCAAGCATCGGCAATGTGCTCGGCTCGGTGGTGAATTACTATCTCGGGATCGGCATCCAGAGCTTTGGTGATAGGCCATGGTTTCCAGCCAATGCGGCACAATTGGCGCGAGCGCGAGGCTTCTATCATCGCTGGGGACGGTGGTCTCTGTTGCTCGCCTGGACACCGATCATCGGCGATCCGCTGACTGTGGTCGCCGGTGTTATGCGCGAGCCGCTGTGGAGCTTTCTGGTGTTGGTGACGATCTCGAAGGTTGGCCGGTATTTGGCGCTGGCAGCCATCACACTGCAGGTGGTGTAAGCGTCAAACCGGCAGCAAAAAGTGCTTGATGAAGCGGATGATGCCGGTTGTGGTTCCGCCTTCCCGGGTGGGCGAGGTGTCGCGCAGATAATGGCCACTCTTATCCCAGCAGAGATTGTAGCTGCTCAAAAACGTGTTGCGGATATCAAGCTTGGCATCAACGAAAAAGCGGATTGGCGCGGTCCACGCTACCAGCAGCGCTGGGTCGAAGGGGCGATTGCCGGATCGCTCAGCACTGGTCACGGGCTTGGCTTTGGTTTTGAAATAAAGCGTTCCGGGGCCCTTGGCGTAGTAGTGGAAGATGCGGCCGAAATAGAGGGTCGTCACACTCATCGATGCAAGCCGTCCGAATGCAACAGTGTCTGAAAAACCGACCAGGTCAGAGAAGCGGAAGAATACCCGCTCGCCAGGTTTCAAGGTCCACTCGATCAGTTGGTTGGGCGCCTCGACATTCAGCTTCACCGAATGGTCGGTTCGCGCGGTGCGTTTGCCGGGCACGTGCAAGAAAGAGAACCGGCGCGACAGCAATCGGGTGATCAAAAACCTGAAACCCAACACAAAGCTGCGGGCCTTTTTCGGCCCAGAAATTTGAACGCTTCGGTAAACGTAGAAGCGGTCATCGCGCACATCTTTGCGCACCAGGATTTCAGCCTTTTTAACCTTCAGTGTGCCCTGACCGGGCTTGGTCGGATCGTCGGTAAAGGGCGCGGACATGCTGTGCTTGCCCGCCGGGTCGAACAGGACGCGGGCAAAAACCATGAGGAAGGTTTTGAGCAAAATAATACCGCTGTAGAGCAGCAGCAGATAGGAGGCGAAACGGTAGATCGCGAACGCGCCGCTGTTAGCCGTTTGGGTCGCGCGTTTGGCCTGGTTCAGCCGGCTTTCCACCAATTCGCGTGCTGCGGTTTCATAGCCTTCAACGTCACCTTCAAACTCAGCGGCTAGATCATTCAATTCTTGATCGAGGTCGCGGATCGCAGCCGTGCGCGACTTTTGGTAGGACGAGTTGGCCATGGAGCGCAGGCCATTGCCAATAGGGCAAACCACAATGTCCCAGCCGCAGCGCTTGTGACGTGTGCCAGGCAGGCGACCGGCGGTGCTTTCCTCGATGCGCCCAACAATGGCATCCGGGGCATTGTCGGTGGCATCGTTCGACGTGCGAACAGCATCATTGATGGCTTGGTTGAGTTGGGCTTCCATCTGCGCGTATTGCGCGTCCAGATAGCTTTGCAGCGTGCTTTCCAGCGTCGCATCGCCGCGCGGCAGGCAGCGCTGCTCAATTTCGGTCCCGGAGCTTGTGAGTATCTCAACTTCAAGCACAAAGCCTGGCTCCAGCTGACACATGAGCGCGTGTTCCGCGCTGTTTGACAGTGTGGAGTATATAAAGGTCATCACGACGAACAGGGCGAGCACTGGCCACCAGAGAAGGACGGTCGGTTTGAATGTTTCCCAAATGCGCTTGCCGCCGAGGGCTTTGGCCATCATTCGGTTGTCGCGATAGGCCATGAAGATGAGCCGCATCAGCGCGATGGCGAACACAAACACGGCGGCTTTGCCGAACGAAGGGGCGTAGCCATTCAGTACCTGTCCGAGCACCGTGATGGGCTCACCCGGCCATGGGTCGCTGGCTGGTATGGTTGCCAACCAATAGGCTTCGGTGATGCTGTAGCTGGCTGCATCTGCGAACAGCAGCGCAGTGAACGCCAGGAAGGACGGCGACAGGATGCGCCCATACCCGACAAACAGCAGGCTCATGACGGTGCATAGAACGACGTAAAGGTAGTAGAGCGGCAGGTACGCGAAGTCCGATGCGGTGTTGTCGCTGAAAAGAAACAGAACACAACTGAGCGCCAATGGTGCGATGGCGAGCACGAAAATCCGCGATCTTAGGGTCCAGGCCAGTCCGACCATCATCACGGTGCAAAGGGCGTAAAGCCCTATTGGTTCGATGATGACGCTGCGCTGTTCAGCCAGAAGATACGCGGAGCTGTCAGACAGGCCGAGCCATCCCAAAATGGGATGGGAATTGGTGCCGGTAATGATTGGAACCCAGGACAAGAACGTTAGAAACCAAGCAATTTCCGTCAAGGTTTCACGCGTCGCGAGAGGCTGCACCCGTCGGCCGAGCTTTGTCGCAGGTGACTTCGCTGCCTGTTGCATGCTTTACGCCTTTGCGGTGGATCGGGGCATCATGCGCAGCAAGCACGCGTCAGTGATAGCAGGATGATTGGCAAAGGTTAGCGCGGTGTCGATGAAGTGCAACGCTTTTTCCAAGCCTGATCGCCCGTCAGGTTTTGGCGTGGCAATCGACAAAAAAAGCCCGGCTGGTGAGCCGGGCTTTTGAATTCTTTTGCAGAAGCGTGACCGTTAGAGAACGGCTTTGACTTCTTCCAGCTGTGCCAGCTTGGTTTCAGCAGCCGTTTTGGTTGCGTCATCCTTAGCATCGGCAGCATCTTCACGGGCATCTTGGATCGCTTGATCCAGTGAGGCCATGTCCATGTCCGCCACGCGTTGGGCTTCCTCAGCCAGAAGGGTCAGGCCCTCGGGGTTTGCATCAGCGAAGCCGCCGCGCACAAAAATCCGGTCCGTGGAACCATCCGCCATCGTTACGTCCAACACGCCGGGTTTCAGCGTGGAGAGAAACGGTGCGTGGTTGGCGAGCACGGTAAACTGACCTTCAGCACCGGGCACAACAACCTGCGTTGCTTCCCCAGCCACCAATTGGCGTTCCGGTGAGACAAGTTCAAAGGCAAAAGCTTCAGCCATCAGATTGGACCTTTACGTTAGGCAGCTTCAGCCAGTTTCTGCGCTTTGGCCACGGCATCATCGATGGTGCCGACCATGTAGAACGCCGCTTCTGGCAGGTGATCATACTCGCCATCGACAACCGCTTTGAACGAGCGGATCGTGTCTTCCAGCGAAACGAACAGGCCAGGCGAGCCGGTGAAGACTTCAGCCACGAAGAAGGGCTGCGAGAGGAAACGCTCGATCTTACGTGCGCGCGCCACGGTCAGCTTATCTTCTTCTGACAGCTCATCCATGCCGAGAATGGCGATGATGTCTTGCAGGGATTTGTAGCGCTGCAGCATTTCCTGCACGCCGCGGGCCACTTCATAGTGTTCCTGGCCGATGATCTGCGGGTCAAGCATACGCGAGGTGGAATCCAGCGGATCCACAGCCGGATAAATGCCTTTTTCAGAGATCGCGCGGTTCAACACGGTCGTCGCATCCAAGTGGGCAAACGAGGTGGCTGGCGCCGGATCGGTCAAATCGTCCGCTGGCACGTAAATGGCCTGCACCGATGTCACCGAACCCTTTGTAGTAGTTGTGATGCGCTCTTGCAGGGCACCCATGTCGGTTGCCAGTGTTGGCTGATAACCCACAGCCGATGGAATACGGCCAAGAAGCGCCGACACTTCAGACCCAGCCTGGGTGAAGCGGAAGATGTTATCAACGAAGAACAGCACGTCCTGGCCTTCATCGCGGAACTGCTCAGCGATGGTCAGACCGGAAAGCGCCACACGGGCACGGGCACCGGGAGGCTCGTTCATCTGGCCGAACACGAGGGCTGCTTTGGAGCCTTCGCCGCCGCCTTCTTTGTTCACACCGGATTCGATCATCTCCCAGTAGAGATCGTTGCCCTCACGGGTGCGCTCACCCACGCCAGCAAACACCGAGTAACCACCGTGCGCCTTGGCAACGTTGTTGATCAGTTCCTGAATGAGAACGGTTTTACCTACGCCGGCACCGCCGAACAGGCCGATCTTACCGCCACGCGCGTAAGGGGCCAAAAGGTCCACAACCTTAATGCCTGTGACCAGAATTTCAGCTTCGGTTGACTGTTCAGCAAACGATGGCGCAGGCGCGTGAATGGGGCGCTTGGTGTCATGGTTGACTGGGCCAGCATCATCGATGGGTTCGCCGATCACGTTCATGATGCGGCCAAGGGTACCAGCACCCACGGGCATCATGATGGGCGAGCCGGTGTCTTTCACCGGTTGACCGCGTACCAGACCTTCGGACGTGTCCATAGCGATGCAGCGCACGGTGCTTTCGCCAAGGTGCTGTGCCACTTCCAAAATGAGGCGGTTGCCATTGTTGTCAGTTTCAAGCGCGTTCAGGATTGGCGGCAAATCGCCATCGAACTGCACGTCAACGACGGCCCCGATCACCTGATATACGCGCCCTGTTGCATCTGCCATTGCTGGCCTCCGTACTCGTCTATGTTCGCCCCAAGGGGGGCCTTTTTCTTAGACCTCGACCAGGTCGAGGCGTCGTTCAATGCGGGTAAGCCGCTCGTCCACTCTGTCCATCCGCTGGTTCATGGCAGCAAATTGAACTTGATGTTGCCCAAGCTGGTTCTCAACCGATGTCATGCGCAGCTTCAGGTCGTGAGTATCCTGCTCCATCCGCTCTTGCGAAGCGCAAATGCGGCGCAGCTGTTCCAAAACCAGGTTTTCGGTCTCTTCGGTCATGAAACCAGCTTACACCAATTAAAGCGCTTCAGCGCCTGAAATAATTTCGATCAGTTCTTTGGTAATCTGGGCCTGGCGCTGCCTGTTGTAGGAGAGCGTGAGCGCATCAATCATTTCACCCGCGTTACGGGTAGCGTTGTCCATGGCGGCCATGCGCGCGCCTTGCTCGGAGGCTGCGTTTTCCAGCAGCGCTTTGAACACTTGAACGGTGAGGTTGCGCGGCAAGAGATCATCCAAAATGGCGTTCTCGTCCGGCTCATATTCATAAAAGACGGGGTTTTCGGCCACTTCAAACTTGGCTGGGATCAGCTGATGCGCAGTGGGCACCTGCGAAATCACCGATTTGAAGGCCGCATAATAGAGCGTGCAGACGTCAAACTCACCAGCGTCAAACATCTCCATGATTTTTGTGGAGACTTCTTCAGCTTGAACGTAGCCAACCGATTTCACGCCGCGAAACTCGATGGTGTCCACAATGCGCGAGGACATATCGCGTTTGAGCTGATCCAGGCCTTTTTTGCCGACGGTGAGGATTTTCACCTCTTTGCCATCATTGATCAGTTTACGTGCTTCTAAGCGTGCCAAGCGAACGATGGATGAGTTAAAACCTCCGCAAAGCCCACGCTCTGCGGTCGCAACCACCAGCAGATGAACTTTGTCCGATCCGGTGCCTGCGATCAGCGGTGACGCGCCTTCGCCTCCGCCGGACATCTGGCCAGCGGCGAGGTTGGATAGAACAGCGCTCATCTTATCGGCATAGGGGCGCGCGGATTCTGCAGCGGTCTGCGCGCGGCGCAATTTTGCTGCCGCGACCATCTGCATGGCCTTGGTGATTTTGCGCGTCGCGGTCACAGACGCGATGCGATTGCGCAGGTCCTTCAACGATGGCATTGCGGCCTCAAGCCTCCACTTACGTCTTCAGCTTAAGCGAAGTTCTTCAGGAAATCGTCGAGGATCGAGCGTAGTTTTGCATCGATCTCATCGGACACCTTGGCTTCATCGCGAATGGTGCCCAGCACATCGGTATGCTTGTCGCGCATCAAGCCGAGGAACTTTTGCTCGAAGTCGCCAACCTGTGACACGTCCACTTTATCAAGGTAGCCGTTCACACCAGCGAAGATGACGACAACCTGCTCTTCGGTCTTGAGCGGCGAAAACTGTGGCTGTTTTAGCAGCTCGGTCAAACGTGCGCCGCGCGCCAGCAACTGCTGGGTGGTGGCATCAAGGTCGGAGCCGAACTGCGCAAAGGCCGCCATCTCACGATACTGCGCAAGCTCACCCTTAATCTTACCGGCGACCTGCTTCATGGCTTTCACCTGAGCGGCAGAGCCCACACGCGACACCGACAGACCAACGTTCACCGCTGGGCGGATCCCTTGGAAGAAGAGATCGGATTCTAGGAAGATCTGACCGTCGGTGATCGAAATCACATTGGTTGGAATAAACGCCGACACGTCGTTGCCTTGCGTTTCAATCACCGGCAGCGCGGTCAGCGATCCGGCGCCAAAATCATCATTCATCTTCGCAGCGCGCTCAAGCAGGCGGGAGTGAAGATAGAACACATCGCCCGGGAACGCTTCACGCCCTGGTGGGCGACGCAGAAGCAAGGACATTTGACGATAAGAGACGGCCTGTTTGGACAGATCGTCATAGGCGATCACAGCGTGCATGCCGTTGTCGCGGAAATATTCGCCCATGGCGCAACCGGCGAACGGTGCGATGAACTGCATCGGCGCAGGATCAGAAGCGGTAGCAGCGACAATGATGGAATACTCCATCGCGCCGCGCTCTTCGAGCACTTTGACCAGCTGTGCAACGGTGGAGCGCTTTTGCCCAACCGCGACATAGACGCAGTAAAGCTTCTTGCTCTCATCGTCGCCGTCGTTCAGCGGCTTCTGGTTGAGGAACGTATCGAGGATGATTGCGGTTTTACCGGTCTGACGGTCACCAATGATCAACTCGCGCTGGCCGCGGCCAATCGGGATCAGCGCATCCACGGCTTTCAGGCCGGTGGACATTGGTTCGTGCACGGATTTGCGCGGGATGATGCCCGGCGCTTTCACATCCACCTGACGCATTTCAGCGCCTTCGATGGGGCCTTTGCCATCAATCGGGTTGCCAAGGCCGTCAACAACGCGGCCCAGCAGGCCTTTGCCGACAGGCACTTCCACGATGTTGCCGGTACGTTTGACCGTGTCGCCTTCTTTAATGCCGCGGTCATCACCGAACAGCACGACGCCGACATTGTCGCTTTCCAGGTTCAGAGCCATGCCCTGGATGCCACCTGGGAATTCGACCATCTCACCGGCCTGCACCTGGTCAAGGCCGTAAACGCGGGCGATACCATCACCCACCGACAGCACCTGACCGACTTCGGTCACTTCGGCTTCTTTACCAAAGCTTGCGATCTGATCCTTCAGGATCGCAGATATTTCAGCGGCGCGAAGTTCCATCAGCCAGCCTCTTTCATAGCGTATTTCAATTGGTTGAGTTTCGTCTTCAAGGACGTATCGATCATCCGCGAGCCAACCTTCACAACAAGGCCGCCCAGGATGGAGGGATCAACGGTCTCGCTGAGCGTGACCTTGCTTCCTAATTTTTCTTTCAAAGAAGCCGATAGCTCCTTGCGCTGCGCTGCGGTGAGCGCAATCGCCGAGGTGACCTCAGCTTCCACTTCGCCGCGATTTTCGGCAGCGATTTGTTTGAAGGCTTTGATCATGCCGGGCAGAGCAAACAAACGGCGATTGTCGGCGACCACACCGATAAACTGTTTGGTCAGATCGTTGACGCCAGCCTTGTCCAAAACGGCGGCCATCGCTCGGCCTTGCGCTTCCTTGGTGAAAGCAGGGCTTTCGACCAAACGGCGCAGATCAGCGCTTTCGTCGAGAAGGGTTCGAATGCCGTCCAAATCGGATTCAACGGCGTCGATGGCTTTGGCGCCATCGGCAAGCTCAAACAGCGCTGCAGCGTAACGTCCTGCAACACCGGAAGTCAGGGATGATGACGACAAAGGAGCCCCAGCTGGTAGGTCGGATGTGACGAGGTTAGCGGAGGGCTGAACCAGCCCAACGTAACATGTTGAAATTCTTTAAAATTTCCGCGCTCAGGCCTTTGTGAAAAAGGCGCTTTTCCCGGAAAGCGCGTGGGAATTAACACACGGTTTCCTGGGACGCAACCAAGCCTAAAGGGCAAACATGTCGCGGGGCGGTCTACCTTTGGATGGCAACCGGGCCGTTATGTTGGCTGGATTAGAAAAGTGCGGGCAGGTTGATGGCCAGCAACAGGGCAGCAAATGTGGCTTCCACAGCGAAGAAAATGACCGGCTTGCCTTTGTTGGCGCCGTCAATCGTGATCGCCGTCAAACGCCCCGTTGCCGCGCCGACATAGACCAGACCAAGCATGACATAAGCGGTTGGTGTTCCAATGAGGATCGCACCGAGGCCGACGGCCACCCAAAGTGCACCGGAGGCAGCGCGCACCTCAGATTTTCCAAGGCCAGTGCCGTCAGCAGGCTGCAAGCCCAAATAGTTCATCGTGTCGGTTGGCTTCAACCAGCCGAAAAGACCGAAGGCAATTGTGCCCAAGGCAAGGACAATGTTGAGGCCGTTGACGATGACATCCATGGGGGCTCCGGATTAGAACGCTGAGTTAAAGTGGGGGGAAAGCGGGCGCTCTTAAAAATCATTACGCGCGCTGGGCAAGGCTGGTTCACATGGCGTCGTTTAGACAAAACTCTGTGGATCGACATCGACATCGATGCGCATGTCGCCACGTGTGCGGTCGGCTTTGGCGAGCCAAGCTTTGACAAAACTTTGGGTTTCGCGCCCTCGAGGTCCGCGCACCAAAAGGCGTTGGCGGTGGCGTCCGCGTAACATGGCAAGCGGTGCATCAACGGGACCAAGAACATCAAGGCCTTCGGGTGGCCTGGCGATGGCCTTCAAATGATTGGCGTGGGTTTTGACGGCAATCCCATCGGTGCCTGAGACAATCACAGCCACAAACCGCACGAATGGCGGCAGATGCGCGCGCTGGCGCGCGGCTTCTTCCAGCGCATAAAAGCGTTCAGCATCATGGGCGAGCAAGGCCAGGAGCACGGGATGGTCGGGCATGTGGGTTTGGATGAGGCCGATGCCTGGCTTTTCGGCGCGGCCAGCACGCCCCGTTACCTGGGTGAGCAACTGAAAGGTGCGTTCCACCGCTCGCGGATCGCCCTGGCCGAAGCCTACATCGGCATCCACCACACCAACCAGGGTCAGACCTGGGAAGTTGTGACCTTTGGCAACCAGTTGCGTGCCAACAACGATATCAACCTCACCAGCGGCCACGGCCTCCAACTCGGCTTTCAGACGCTTTGGTCCGCCGGTCATATCCGAGGAGAGCACCAGCGTGCGGGCATCAGGGAAACGGGTTGCCACCTCCTCGGCAATGCGTTCCACACCCGGACCCGACGGCACCAGCGTGTCGGCGTTGCCGCATTCCGGGCAGGTTGTCGGCATGGGTTCCACATGGCCGCAATGGTGGCAGTTCAGCGTTTGCGTGAAGCGGTGCTGCACGAGCCAAGCCGAACACATCACACATTCAAAGCGATGGCCGCAGGTGCGGCAAAGGGTGAGGGGGGCGTAGCCGCGTCGGTTGAGGAACAGAAGACTTTGCTCGCCTCGCTCCAACGTGTCGTTGACTGCTTCCACCAGAGGCGGGGACAGCCATGTGCCGCGTTCAGGCGGTGTGCGGCGCATATCGATGGCGGCAAGGCTGGGCAGCGGGCGGGAGGCGTAGCGCGCGGGCAGGGGAATGTGCCGATACCGGCCCGCCTTGGCGTTGATGCGGCTTTCCACCGACGGTGTGGCGGAGGCGAGAATCATCTGCGCTTTTTCAAACCGTGCTCGCACGATGGCCATGTCGCGGGCATTGTAACTAACCCATTCTTCTTGCTTGTAGGCCGCCTCATGCTCCTCATCGATGATGATGAGGCCAAGGTCTTCAAATGGCAGGTAGAGCGCTGAGCGTGCGCCGATGACGACCTTGATCTTGCCCTCTGCCGTGCCGCGCCACGTTTGGCGGCGGGTTTTGGGGGTGATGCCGGAATGCCATTCGCCGGGCATGGCACCAAAGCGTTCAGCAAACCTGTCGAGAAGTGCCGCGGTGAGGGCGATCTCCGGCAACAGGATCAGCGCTTGACGGTTTTGGCGCAGCGTGTTGGCGATGGCCTCGAAATAGACCTCGGTCTTGCCTGAGCCGGTGACACCTTCGAGCAGTGCAACATCCAGCGACCCATCTTTTGGGCCCTCGGCGATGAGCGCATGCACCGCATCGGCTTGGCCCTGGGTGAGCGTGCGCGGATCGAAGTCTGGGTCGGGTTCAATGCGCCCCGGCTCGCGCTGGACTTGCAGTGTTTCCAGCGTGCCGGCCTTCACCAGCCCGTCGATGACGGCGATTGAGACGCCGGCAAGATCAGCCAAACCTGGTTTGGTGTAAGCGTCTGCACCGGTGATGACATCAAGCACTTTTTGGCGCGCTGGCGTCATGCGCTCCGGCGGATCGCCAACTTTGCGCACGGCGGTGACCGGTGGATCGCGTTGCATCAGTTCTTCGCCGCGGGTGACCATGCGGGCCACCATGCCGGGTGCGGCAAGTGTCCAGTCGGCAACCCAATCGATGAAGTGGCGCAGAGGCGCGCGAATGGGCGGCGCATCCATCACCGCTTCAATGGATTTCAGGCGTTTTGGATTCACCTCATCTTGGCTTTGCCCCCAGACGGTGCCGAGCACCAGCCGTTTGCCCAGCGGTACTTTGACGATGCTGCCATCCACCACATGAAGACCGTCGGGTACTTGATAGGTAAGCGCCGTGGGCATGGGCGCGGGCACCATGACGGATACGTTTGTGCCAGCCGCATATGGCGCGGATGTTTGGTGCTGCGACGAATCAATCGGCGTGGAAGGGGATGACGGGAGCATGCAGACACGTTAGAGCACCGGCAAAGCAGCGGGTAGCCCGCAGATCACCAGCGTAAGGATCAAAGTGATGAAGTTTTTCGTGGACACCGCCGATACCAGCGACATTGCTGAATTGAATGATTTGGGCCTTTTGGATGGCGTTACAACCAACCCATCGCTGATCGCCAAATCTGGCCGCGACTTCAAGGAAGTGATCGCCGAAATCTGTGGTCTGGTCGAAGGCCCGGTGTCGGCTGAGGTTACCGCGCTTGATGCTGATGGCATGATCAAAGAGGGCAAGGAGCTTGCCAAGATCGCCAAGAATGTGACGGTGAAAGTGCCGCTGACCCTTGATGGCCTGAAAGCCTGCAAGGCGCTTTCCGGCGAAGGTACGATGGTCAATGTCACGCTCTGCTTCTCTGCCAATCAGGCTTTGCTTGCTGCTAAGTGCGGTGCGACGTTCATCTCGCCTTTCATCGGACGTCTGGATGACATCAACATTGACGGCATGGAGCTGATCGCCGACATCCGCGCGATCTATGACAACTACCCAGCGCTTGAGACGGAGATTCTCGCTGCCTCGATCCGTACCGCCAACCATGTGAAAGAAGCGGCGATGATCGGTGCTGATGTTGCGACCATTCCGCCGAGTGTTTTGAAGGGTCTGGCAAAGCACCCGCTGACCGATAAAGGCATCGAAGCGTTCATGGCCGACTGGGCAAAAACCGGCCAGAGCATTTTGTAACTGTGCAGGCTAAGCCCCGGACATGATCCGGGGCCTCACGCCCGGATGCCATCGAGGTCCCGGATCGGTTTCACCGTCCGGGACTTTGTGTTTCGGGGGTTAGACCCAACGATGCTGCGGCTTGCAGTGTGGGTGGTCTCAGCGGCTTTTTAGCAGTTGCCTTAAAAACGTTTGTTCTGTGACCGGCTGACCCCAGGTGTCCGCTCGTTCCTCGTAAGTGAGGACAAAGCCAGCTTGTTCATAGAGTGCGCGCGCGGCGTCTAACCCTGCGAAGGTTGATAGTTCGACCTGCGGGAACCCATGCTCATCGCAAAAGCCCATCGCTGAATCCATCAGGCGACGACCGACCCCGCGACCTTGCAGCTTGGGATCGACGATGAACCAGTGAAGGATCGCCGGTTTTTCTGGCGCACTTTGTCCGTCAATGGCAATGCTGGCGACAATTGTGTCATCGACAGCGGCCCACCATATCGCGTTGTGAGGATGGCTCAGTCGATCGATAAAAGAGGCCAGTTCGCTGGCCACTTTGATCTCGAAAGCTGCGCCGAAGCCGACCAGATCGGCATAGTAGGACGCGTGCATTGAGATGATTTGCCCGATCAGCGTGGGCGTGTAGCCTTCACCAAAAGTAAGGCTCTTGCTCATAGCACCTTCGTCATGAACACGGAGTTCGGATCCAATGCGTAATCGCCGAAAGGCTCGCACACGGTAAAGCCGTGCTTCGCGTAGAGCTTACGGGCCGGTTCAAAATAGTCGAACGAGCCGGTTTCCAGCGAGAGGCGTTCTATGCCTTGCGATTGGGCATGGGCGATCAAGTGGTCGAGCATCTGCGCACCGATACCGTTGCCGCGTCTTGCTTCGACGGTGCGCATGCTTTTGATTTCGCCATGGCGACGGCCATCGGCTTCAGGCGCGATTTCTTTGATCGCGCCGATGACCAGCAAATCATCGTTCTCCCACCCGGCGAAAAACGCAACTTCAGGGACCTTCAGCGCATCCAAATCAAGCGCATGCACGCTGCCCGGCGGCGTGACGGCGATGTTGGTGTCGAGGTGAAATTTCAACAGATCGATGATGGCTGGGTGATCAAGATCGCCGGGAATGATGTGCATGCATGTCACTCGTCATGGGGGATTATTGACGGGCCAGTGCCACAAGATAGGTGCAGGCGCTTGCGGCATTGTTCTCAAACGTCACATCGCTGGTTTTTGCCAAGCCGATGCTATCGCCGGTTTCTAGGATGTGGGTTTGGCCGAGGGTTTGTAGGGTCAAGGTGCCTTCAAGCACATGGATGACTTCCTTGATGCCACCAAAGCCGGTTGATGGGATGGTCACGGACGCGCCTGCCGGCAGATAGATTTTGGCCATCTCGATAGGGTTGTCGGTGGCGCGGAACACTTGGCGGCGCACATAGTGGGATTCTGGGTCTTCCCAAAGGGGTTGATCATGTGTTCGCTGCACGGCGCCGGTTTGCTGCTCGGCGCGCATGAGCAACCCTGCCAAGGTGAGGTCAAAGGCATTGGCAAGCCGCACCAAAACACTTGCTGTGGGGCTCATCTCGCCGCGTTCAATCTTTGAAATGGCAGCTTTGGACACGCCAGACCGTCCGGCCAGATCGGTCATCGACCAATGTCGCGCTTTGCGCTCCAACTGGATACGCCGTGCGAGGGCTTGACCCGATGTATCCACTAAAGTGTCCATATTTCCCCTATAGTGGAGGGTTTGATCACACGTCAAGCCCCGGCCTTGAGCCGGGGCCTCGAGCGAATTGGCATCGAGGTCCCGGATCGCGTTCGCGTCCGGGACTTGGTGAGTTTAGGGGCAGGTGTTGGGCCGGGCCATGTGCAATTCGTTGATGGCCTTGTCGAGATCATCGTCCCACGGCATTTCCCAGGCCGCGATGTCGTGCTTTAGCTGCTCCATGCTGGTCGCGCCGATGATGGACGAGGCAACGAACGGCTTGGAGGTGGTGAAGCGGATGGCGGTTTGGGAATAGTCCAATCCGCGAGCGTCGCACAGCGCGAAATAGTCTTCCAACGCAGCGTTTGCGCCAGGGCCTTCATATCGAGACGCGCGGCCAAACAGCGTTTTGCGCGCACCGGCAGGCTCAGCGCCGCCGCGGTATTTGCCGGTCAAGAAACCTTGCGCCAAAGGCGAGTAAGCCAGCAGGCCGACATCTTCGCGCATGCCCACTTCGGCCAAGGCCGTTTCATAGGTTCGGTTGACGATGTTGTAGGCGTTCTGGATCGAGGCAACGCGCGCCTGACTTTTGGATTCGGCTGTATGCAGCCACTTCATGGTGCCCCAGGCGCTTTCATTGGAAAGGCCGATGGCCCGCACTTTGCCTGATTTCACCAACTCATCAAACGCGCCAAGCGTTTCTTCAATGGCGACTTCGGCCCCCTCAGTTGGTTCCCAGACGATAGGGTTGGTACCAAAAATCGAGAACGGACGGCCCGGCCAGTGCAACTGGTAGAGGTCGATATAGTCGGTTTGCAGCCGCTTCAGCGATCCATCGACGGCTTCCATGATGGAGGCGCGGGTGGGTAGATCCGGCTTGCCATGCTCGCGGAAATAGGTGGCCGATGTGGCGCCCACGGCTTTGGTGGCCAAAATCACCTTGTCGCGGTTTTTGCGACCGGCAAACCAAGACCCGATAATGGTTTCGGTGGAGCCTTGGGTCTCCGCTTTGGGCGGAATGGAATACAGCTCAGCGGTGTCGAAAAAGTTGATGCCCTGGTCGAGGGCGTAGTCCATTTGCTCATGGCCTTCGGCTTCAGTGTTTTGCTGGCCCCAAGTCATGGTGCCAAGGCAGATCACCGACACATCCATGCCGGTGCGTCCCAGTGGGCGCTTTTCCATGGGTCGATCCTTTAAGGTGGTTCAAAGAGGGGAACGTCAGCCCTGCTCGGCGACGCGGGTAAGAAGATCTTCAACGTACGGCATGATGCGCTCCACGATCAAGCCAATGCCTTCAGCTGTTGGGTGAATGCCGTCAGAAAGATTGAGTTCGGGCACCGATGCCACGCCATCGAGGAAAAAGGGGTAGTGGATGGCGCCATAGGTTTCGGCGAGCTCGCCATAGATAGGGTTGAACGCGTCACCGTAGGCCTCACCCATATTGGGTGGGGCAATCATGCCGGCCAAAAGCACCGGCAAGCCACGGTCTGACAGGTTGGCCAAAATGCCATCCAGCGATGCTCGGGTGACGCTAGGATCGATACCGCGTAGCGCATCATTGGCGCCAAGCTCGACAATCACAGCATCGGTCGCTGGGTCCATAGACCAATCCAGCCGCGCCAGTCCGCCGGAGCTTGTGTCGCCGGAAACACCAGCATCCAGCACGCGCACATCATGGCCTTTGGCCTGAAGTGCTGCCTCCAGTTGCGCTGGAAACCCTTCGCCCGGCGCCAGACCATAGCCTGCCGTCAGGCTGTCGCCGAGCGCCATCAGTGTGATCGGTTCAGCGCGCGCATTGGTGGTGATCACCAGGCACGCGGCTAAGATGACGAAGAGTTTAGACATCGCGGCGACAGATTGGCGTAAGTTGAGACCTTGGAGCATCGGCTCGGCGTTCCTATTTGATCGGGCACGGTAGATGCGACGTAAGGCGCATGACCCCCCATTTCCAGCTTGAACGGAAACTCTTGTGACAACGCACCCTTTAAATTCGATCATCGCGCTCGATGATGTGCACCTTTCGCTAGGTTCTGGCGCCGCGCGTGTTGATATTTTGAAGGGCGCGAGCCTGGATGTCGCGGCGGGCACATCGGTCGGCTTGGTGGGGCCATCTGGGTCTGGTAAATCAACACTTTTGATGGTGCTGGCCGGACTTGAGCGACCAACGTCGGGCACGGTGCGGGTGGGTGACGCCGTGCTTACGGACCTCTCTGAGGATAAATTGGCGGCGTTTCGCGGGCGTCAGATTGGTATCGTGTTTCAGTCCTTCCATCTCATCCCGACCATGACAGCGCTGGAAAATGTTGCTGTTCCACTGGAGCTGGCAGGGCATGACGATCCATTCGGAACGGCCAAAGCGGAGCTAGAGGCGGTGGGCCTTGGCGAGCGAACCGCGCATTATCCAACCCAGCTTTCAGGTGGTGAGCAGCAGCGCGTGGCAGTTGCCCGCGCTTTGGCGCCCAAACCTGCCATCTTGGTGGCCGATGAGCCAACAGGAAACTTGGACGGCCCAACAGGTACGCAAATCGCTGACCTTTTGTTTGAAGCGCCAGCCAAGCGCGGCACGACTTTGGTGCTGGTAACGCATGACCTTGCCTTGGCGCAGCGATGCGACCGGCAGGTGCATTTGGAAGGCGGCTGTGTTGTCGAGGACACGCAGGAAAAAGCTCTGCCGGAGGCGGCGGAATAAAATTCCGGTTGTCATCCCTGACGGCGACGTCGATCCGGGATCTGCCACGTGCCCGCCACTATCAGATCCTGGGTCAAGCCCGGGATTACACATGTTTTTAAGGATCAGCCAAGCATGGCGAACATCACCGTTGAACCAGGCATCAGAGCCAATCGCACTCCGTCCTCACTGGCGCTGAGCTTCACCTACGCCATGCGTGAGTTGCGCGGGGGCTTGCGCGGTTTTGCGATCTTTTTGGCCTGTATCGCGCTTGGCGTGGCCTCTATCGCGGGCGTCAATGCGCTCGCCCAATCGATGACCGGCGGCCTGGCCAATGAAGGCCGTGCGATCTTAGGCGGTGACGTTTCGCTGGAATTGATTCAGCGCCAAGCGACTGCGGACGAGCTGGCGTTTCTTGCCGATAGTGGCGCGACGGTGAATGTGCGGGCCGATTTGCGCGGCATGGCCCGCACCGGCGATGAACAAGACCAGACGGTTGTTGAGATCAAAGCGGTCGATGATCCCTATCCGATGGTTTCAGACCTGACCTTTGTTGATGGTTCGGGTGATCTGCGCTCTGATCTTCACACGGTTTTGGCAGAGCAAGATGGCGCATTTGGCCTGCTCGCTGAGGGCACGCTCGCAGCTCGACTTGATCTCGAGGTGGGCGAAACGATCCGCCTTGGTGAGCACGCGTTTCAACTTCGCGGCATCATTGAGCGCGAGCCGGACCGTTTGTCGTCCGGTTTTGGCTTCGGCCCTCGGGCCATGGTGTCCGACGATGGCTTGGCGGCCAGCGAATTGGTTCAGCCGGGCAGTTTGGTGGAGTGGGAATACACGCTCGCTTTTCCTGAGCCGTTGGATCAGGCGGGGCTGGATGCCTTTGAAGCCTCTGCCAATGAAGCGCACCCGGATGCCGGATGGCGCGTGCGCGACCGCACCGAGGCGAGCCCGCGTCTCACCGGTGCGATCAATCAGTTTGCGCAGTTTTTGACGCTGGTCGGCCTCACTGCCCTGGTGGTTGGTGGCGTAGGCGTGGCCAACGCTGTGCGCGCATTCGTTGAATCCAAGCGCAAAGTGATCGCCACCTTTAAGTCATTGGGTGCCGCAGGGCCGTTCGTGTTCCGCGTGCAGTTCTTCCAAGTTATGGCGATTGCCTTCCTCGGTATTGTGATTGGGCTGGTGGTTGGCGCTTTGGTGCCGTGGGCGGTGCAGCTTTTGTTCGGTGATTTTCTGCCCGTTCCGCTCGATACCCGCCTTTATCCCGATGCGTTGGGCCTGGCGGCCCTTTACGGCGTGCTGGTTGCGCTGGCTTTCGCGCTCTGGCCGCTGGGCACCGTGCGCGATGTGCCTGCAACGGCGCTCTTTCGTGATGTTGGTGGCAATTCACGGCGTTTCCCACGCTGGATCTATTTGCTTGGCGCTGCCAGCGCGATGCTCGGGCTTGGCGTCGTGGCCTTCCTGGTGTCGGACAGCCGATTCATTGCCGCGATCTATCTGGCTGCAGCGGGCGCGAGCTTTGTCATCCTGCGGCTGGTCGGGTCGGCCGTCATGGCAATCGCCAAGCGTAGCCCGCGGCCCAAATCAACGGCGGCGAGGCTTGCGCTGGGCAATATTCACCGCCCCGGCGCGCTCACACCGTCAGTGATATTGTCGTTGGGACTTGGGCTGACCTTGCTGGTCGCGTTGGCGCTGATCGATGCCAATTTGCGGCGCCAGTTGACCGATTCTATTCCAGATGTCGCCCCCAGTTTTTTCTTCTTGGACATTCAGAACAGCCAGATCGATGACTTCAAATCGCTGATTGCTGAGGAAGCGCCGACAGCAACGCTGGAAAGCGTGCCGATGCTGCGCGGTCGGTTGATCTCATTGCAAGGCATTCCCGCTGGCGAGTTTGAAGCGCCACCTGAAGCTTCCTGGGTCCTGCAAGGTGATCGCGGCATCACCTATGAGGCCGAGGCACCGGAAGGCACCGAGCTTACGGAAGGCGAATGGTGGCCCGCCGACTATGCAGGCGAGCCGCTGGTCTCCTTCATTGATGAGGAAGGCAAACAGCTTGGTCTTGAGATTGGCGATATGCTCACCGTCAACGTGCTTGGTCGTGAGATTTCTGCTCGGATCGCCAATTTCCGCGCCGTGGAATGGCAATCGTTAGAGATCAATTTTGCGATGGTCTTTTCGCCCAACGCTCTGGCAGGCGCGCCGCATGCGCATTTGGCCACTGTGACCTATGAAAGCGAGGCCGATGACGCGACCGAACTGGCGCTGTTGCGCACTGTGACGGCAGCGTTTCCTGGCATCACATCTGTGCGCATTTCTGATGCGCTAGATGAGGTGAACGCGCTGGTGGAAGATTTGGCGCTGGCTGTGCGTGGCGCTGCGTCTGTTACCTTAATCGCGTCTATCTTGGTGCTGGCAGGCGCGCTGGCAGCGGGTCACCGGCACAGGCTTTACGATGCGGTGATCCTCAAAATGCTTGGTGCCACACGTGGGCGCATCCTTGGAGCGTTTCTGCTGGAATACGCTTTGCTCGGGCTGGCGGCGGCGATCTTTGGCCTTGCTGCGGGATCGTTCGCGGCCTTTGCGGTGCTGGAATATGTGATGACCGCCGGATTCACCTTCCTGCCGTCGGTTGCATTCGGCGCTGTTGGGATCGCGCTGCTTCTAACCGTCGGTTTGGGGTTGATCGGCACCTGGCAGATTCTTGGCCAAAAGCCCGCGCCGGTGCTGAGAAACCTTTAGTGTCGTCTCGGTGAGGGTGCCGCTAGGTAAAATGGCATCAATATTGATTAGCTTTCTCTTCAGGATTATCGAAATCCGGTTCGATTGCCCTTGAGATTGTTGCTATTCATATACATATTATCCCCAATACCCGAGTTCCGTGGGCAAACATGGCGTTTGACCCACCTTTTTGGCCGTTTACGACCATTTGGAGAGTGAAAACATGAACAACCCGCTTCGCGACGGTTACGTCCAACAGGGCGCACAGACAGCCGCAGGCATTGATGAAGGCCTTCGCGCCTACATGCTGAAGGTCTACAACTACATGGCTATTGGCCTTGCCATAACTGGCATTGCCGCAATGGGCATGTTCCAGCTTGCCGTGGTGCAAGATGCTTCTGGTTCGATTATCGGCCTGACAGCTATTGGTGAAGCCATCTACACCTCGCCATTGCGCTGGGTCATCATGCTGGCACCGCTGGGCGCTGTGTTCTTCCTAAGCTTCCGCATCTCGAAGATGAGTGTGCCAGCTGCACAGTTCACCTTCTGGGCCTTTGCGGCCGTGATGGGCTTGTCGCTGTCATCGATCTTCCTGGTGTACACCGCTGAATCGATCACGCGCGTGTTCTTCATCACCTCGGCTGCTTTTGGTGCGCTGAGCTTGTGGGGTTACACGACCAAGCGTGACATCTCCGGTTGGGGTTCGTTCCTGTTCATGGGTCTGATCGGTGTGATCATCGCCTCGGTCGTGAACATCTTCCTGGGTTCGTCTGCCCTGCAGTTCGCCATCTCGGTGATCGGCGTTCTGGTGTTCGCTGGCCTCACAGCCTACGACACGCAACGCATCAAAACGATGTACTATGAAGGCGACAGCGTCGAAGCCTCTGGCCGCAAAGCCATTATGGGTGCGCTCAGCCTCTACCTGAACTTCATCAACATGTTCATCCTGTTGCTGCAGCTGTTCGGCAACCGCAACTAGCGGTCGTTCCCCACACGGTGCCCTGAGCCTTTGGCCTAACGGCTGCTGGCATGGAACGTGTGGAAAAATAAGGAAGCCCCGGTGTTCGCACCGGGGCTTTTTTTGTTTGTGATCCCCTTAAATATCCATTATTCTTGATATATGGATGTATTAAAAGCCACCGAAGCGTTTGCCGCCCTCAGTCAACCCTCGCGCTTGGATGCCTTTCGGCTCCTGGTTAAGGCTGGTGAAACCGGTGTGATGGCAGGCGATATCGCGCGACATTTGCACGTGCGGCAGAACACGATGTCAGCTAATCTTGCGGTGCTTTTGCACGCTGGATTGGTGCGGCGGGAACGCCACGGGCGCACCATTCGCTACTTCGCTGACTACAACGCCATGCGCGAACTTTTGGGTTTCATGTTGGAAGACTGTTGCGGTGGTAGGCCGGAGCTGTGTCAGCCGCTGATCGAGGAGATCGCGTGTGCTTGCTAGCGCAAAGCCAACCCCGCAAGTGTCTGAAAACCGCATCACGGTGGTGCTGAGCGAAAGCGATTTTCAAGGGAGGACTAAGCGATGAGTGATATCTACAACGTCTTGTTTCTTTGCACCGGCAATTCGGCCCGGTCGATCCTTGCCGAAGCCATTTTGAACCGCGAGGGCGCCGGGCGCTTTAAGGCTTACTCCGCCGGTTCGCAGCCCAAGGATCAGGTGCATCCCTACTCGCTCGATCTGCTGAAGAAACTCAATCACGATACCAGCTTTGCGCGCTCCAAAAGCTGGGAAGAGTTCGCCGAACCTGGGTCGCCGGTGATGGATTTCGTGTTCACGGTCTGCGATTCCGCCGCCGCAGAAAGTTGCCCCGTTTGGCCTGGCCAACCCATGACTGCCCATTGGGGTGTGCCCGACCCAGCCGCCGCCGAAGGGACGGAAGCGGAGAAGCGCCTGGCCTTTGCCGATGCCTATCGCATGCTGACCAATCGCATTTCTATCTTTGTCAATTTGCCCATGGACGCCATTGATCGTCTGACGCTGCAACAGCGTCTGCACGACATCGGCCTCCAAAAAGAGAATGAAACCTCCCCCTCATGACGTCATCCTTGTCGCGGCGCCTTGCCGCTGAATGTATCGGCACGGCGTTTCTGCTCGCCACCGTTGTCGGTTCGGGCATCATGGCTGAGCAACTGGCGGGTGGAAATGTTGCCATTGCTTTGCTTGGCAACACGATCCCGACGGGCGCGATCCTCGTGGTGTTGATCACCATGTTCGGGCCGATATCGGGCGCCCACTTCAACCCGGCGGTGACGCTGGTGTTTGCAATCCAAAAGGCGATATCGGCACGCGATAGCTGGGCTTATGTCGGTGTGCAGGTGCTTGGCGGGTTGGTCGGTGTCTGGGCAGCGCATTTGATGTTCGCCGAGCCGGTGTTCCAGGCCTCCGCCACGGTGCGCACTGGACCGTCGCAATGGTTTGCTGAAGGGGTAGCAACCTTCGGGTTGATTTTCACCATTCTTGTCACCCTAAAAGTGCGTCAAGAGGCCGTCGCCATGGCGGTTGGTCTCTATATTACGGCTGCCTATTGGTTCACGGCGTCCACATCGTTCGCCAACCCGGCGGTGACCATCGCGCGCTCCTTCTCCGACACGTTCGCCGGTATCCGACCCATCGATATGCCGGCGTTCTTGCTGAGCCAATATGCAGGCGCTTTCGTTGCGCTGGTCATTTGCGGCTGGCTGTTGGGGCTGCGGCTCGGAGAGTATCAGTTCAAAAGCAACGATGATGCATGACCAGTCCTCCGTCTCGCCCAACCTTCAAGCGGACGAGCTGCACCCTATTGACGGTGCGCTCTTGGGCGACACGCTAAGCCACAAACCGCGCGTCATGATGCTCTATGGCAGCTTGCGCGAACGTTCCTACTCCAGACTTTTGACGCTAGAAGCCAAGCGTGTCCTGGAGGCGCTTGGCGCTGACGTACGTGTTTTCGACCCCGCTCGTCTGCCGCTGGTGGATGATGAGCAGGGTCACAGTCCCTCAAGCGATCACCCCAAGGTGCAGGAACTGCGTGAGCTCTCCCTGTGGTCCGAAGCGCAGGTCTGGTGCTCGCCGGAGCGCCACGGCGCCATGACCGGCATCATGAAAACGCAAATCGATTGGCTGCCCTTGGCGCCGATTGGTGGCGTGCGCCCGACGCAAGGGCGGACACTCGCCCTCATGCAGGTGTCAGGCGGCTCGCAAAGCTTCAACACCGTCAATCAGCTTCGGATCTTGGGCCGTTGGATGCGGATGATCACCATTCCCAACCAGTCGTCCGTGCCCAAAGCGTTCACCGAGTTTGAGGATGATGGCCGCATGAAGCCCTCGCCCTATTACAATCGCATGGTGGACGTGATGGAGGAGCTGATGAAGTTCACCCATCTCACGCGAGGACGTTCTGCTTATCTGACGGACCGCTATTCGGAGCGGGTGGAGACCCGTGAGGAGCTTTCCAAGCGGGTGAATATCCGCTCGATTTAGCGCTCTAAGTAGGTGCTACCTGCGGATCGTCAGAACGCCGGCGAGGACAATCAGCGCCAGTCCGGCAAGCGTCAGCAGGTCCGGCAGCTCGGCGAAAAACAGGATGCCCCAAAGCACCGCGAAACCGACATAGGCGAACTCAAACGTGCCGATGATCGACGTCGGTGCCTTTTGGTAGGCGATGGCCGTTCCGACCGAGGCGATGAGGATCGATAGGGCGAGCAGCACCATGATCTGCCATTCTGCGCCGGTCAGGCTGTGCCAGGTGTCCGATAGAAAGCTGTCGCCCGCCAGCGAAGGGACCAGTGCCAGAACAATGAGGCCCAATGCTCCGGTTAGAATGAAGGCCAAGTGCAGGCCAAAAACCATCGCCAAAGGATGCTCGTCTTGGCAGCGGGTGCGGGTGAGCACCATGGCGCCGGCAAACAGCATGGCGGCCAGAATCGGCAGCAAGGCATAAAGCGAAAACGCCTCGGTGCCGGGCCGCAGCACCAAAGCGACGCCGACAAAGCCCAGCGCGGCTGCCACGCCCTGGAGCGGCGTCACCCGGTCATGGGTCCAAAGCGCGGAAAAGCCGACGATGAACAGCGGTAGAGTGTAAAGCGCGGCGGCGGCGGCCGACAAAGGCAGTTTCGGCAGCGCCGCGTAATAGGCGATCCAGACCATTACCAGCAAAGCTGCGCGTAGGCCGACCCAGAGGATCGATTTGGGCAAAAGGCTGGAGCGCACGCCGAAGTACAAGCCGGCGGCAAGCAGCACCGGCAGCACCAACGCAGAACGCACCGCAAACAGCTGCCAGAGGCCGACCGTGGAGGCGGCACCCATGCTTTTGACCAGCGCGTCACCCGCCGACATGGCAAAGACGGTGAACAGGATCGTGCCGACGGCAAGCGGCACATTGTCGGGTTTGGGTGAGGACATGATGGACGCAGCTAGGCGTTCTGGACGGGCTTCGGCAAGGCCTTTTCAACCTGAATGGGTTCGGTGACCGAACGCCGTCTTGCTCTTGAAGTTCTGCGCGTTGATGTCATGTTTTGCTGATGAGCCGTTCGGGAAAGACCAAAGATACCGGGCCACCGGTGCGTGCCGCGCGGCTTGAAACGCCCGCCGGTGGCGGCGCGTTTGATTTGCCCAATCTTTCCATCGGCGTCTTTTTGAACGATCAGCCGGCCCACCAGATATCGGTTGGCACGGACCGCACGGTGCATACACCGTTGCAAAAGGATGAGGGGTTCATCCTGCCAGCCGGGTCGAGCGGGCTCTGCCACTATGAGGACGATCACAGCTATCTGGCAGTTGAGCTCGACGCGTCTCTGCTGCGCGAAGTTGGGCTCGACGATCCGGCTGCTGTGGCGCCGACATTTGGCGCCTTCGACCCGCTGACCTTGCAGATGGCCAAGGCGGCGCTTGATGTGGCCGATGCGCCCAGCGCGCTGTATCGTGAGACCATGCATCGTGCGCTGGCGGCGCATTTGGCGCAGAGCGTCCAGCCTGTCCATTCCGATGTTGCTGCGCTCGATGATGCGCGCATGCGGCGGGCGGCGTCCTACATCCATGATCATTTGGCCGAGGACATCTCGCTGGATGTCTTGGCCGGTGAAGCGGCGATGAGCGCTTACCATTTCGCCCGCGCGTTCAAGGCGGCGCTTGGCGCTTCGCCGCTGCAATATGTGATCGGCGAGCGGATGCGGGTGGCTGGTGTGCTTCTGAAAACGACTGGCCTGCCGGTTGCCGAGATCGCGCTGCGCGTCGGCTATGAAGACACCTCACGCTTCGGCAAGCATTTCAAGCGCGCCTTTGGCGCCAGCCCAGCGCAGCACCGCGCACGCTGATCTTTTCACAACCGCAAGAATGACCCAACCGACGGCAAGAATCGCGCCTGTGGGCAGGCGGGGCATTCGGCATTGTCTCCTCATCGCACTGACCAACCCGGACGGTGCTTCCAACAGGAGACAGACCCGTGACCAAGACGACCAAAACGACCAAGACAATTGCTTCCACCGCCCTCGCTTCGGCCCTTATGACAGGCACGGCGCTGGCAGACATCCAAACCCGCGCCGTCACGTTTGAAAGCAACGGCACGCAGATGGCCGGCACGCTCTTCCTGCCTGCCGATCATGATGGATCAGCCCTGCCAACGGTTGTTGTGACCGGCGCCTGGACCTCGGTTCAGCAACAGATGCCCGCAACCTATGCCCGTGAGATGGCTGAGCGCGGTTTTGCCGCCTTCACCTTCGACTTCCGTGGCTGGGGCCAGTCCGGCGATCTGCCGCAGAATGTGCGCTTTGAAGAGAATCCCTCCGCGAAGATCGCTGATATTGAAGCTGCCATCGCGTTCATTGCCGATCTTCCCGAAGTGGATGCTGCCAACATTCATGGCCTGGGTATCTGTGCCTCGGCTGGCTACATGATCGATGCTGTCGCCGGAAACCCGCTGGTGGGCCGCGTTGGCCTGGTTGCCCCATGGCTTCAGAACGAAGCGCTGGTCAATGCCGTTTATGGCGGTGAGTCAGGCGTCAACGGTCTCATTGAGCTTGGCCGTACGGCACAGGCAGAGGGCGGGATGATCATTCCAGCTGCCGGCCCGGAAGGTGCAGACGGCGTGCTGATGCCGATAGGTGGCTACTATTACGAGGCCGATCGCGGTGCGATCCCGCAGTATGACAACCAGTGGAACCACTCCGGCTGGGAAGGCTGGTTGACCTACCATCCGGCCGACCATGGCGCGGCGCTCGATAAGCCGCTCGCGATCGTTCACTCCGAGGCAGCCGCCATCCCACAGGGTGTGCGCGACTTCCTGGGCGGGTTCGCCGGTGAAGCGACGCTGCAGTGGTTGGAAGACGTCTCGCAGTTCGACTTCTACGACAATCCCGAAGACGTGACGCGCGCCGCTGACACGATGGCCGCCCACTTCTCCTCCTAACGTCCACAATTTGGATGCTGCGCCGGCCTTTGCCGGTGCAGCCTTTTTCGAAAGGTTCAAACCGATGAAACTGACCGCAACCACAATCGCAGCGCTCGCGATGAGCGCCTCGGCCACCCTGGCCGATACTGTTCACCTTGGCGGTTCGCCGCTCACCTTAGAAACCCTGGTCGATCAGGCCGAGATGGTCCGCATCGCCGATGCTATCGATGCTGGTGTTGACGCCAAAGATTGGGAAACCACCCGCAGCTTCTTCACCGACGAGATCACCGTCGATTTCACATCCTTGGTTGGCGGCGAACCCGCCACCATTCCTGCCGACGGTTTGATCGCCGGATGGTCAGGAAATCTGACCGAGGAGAAAGCCTCCTTCCATCTGCGCGGCAATCACCGTGTGACCTTCCACAGTGCCGACAGCGCGACAATGGTGTCGCATGGCTACGCTTGGAACCGGATGGAGCGCGGCGCGCTGGCAGAGAACGGCGGCGAGGCGCTTTGGGAAGTTTGGGGTACCTATGTGCACGGCTTTGAGCGCACCGAGGACGGCTGGAAGGTCAACGCCATGACCTTCACCGCCACCGCCCAGCGCGGCAACGACTTTGTCCGCGACACGCCGGGATCTTAAACGGCGCTTCCCTCTCCCCAGCGCAAAAAACAAAACCCCGGCCAATCGGTCGGGGTTTTTGTTCTTGGTTAGACGTCAACTACGGTTTCAAAGCCGCCATAGATCAGGCGCTTGCCGTCGAACGGCATGGGGTTGGTGTCTTGGCTCATCGCCGGATCGGCCATCGCTTTTTCCATACCCGCATTGCGCGCCTCGCGCGAGGGCCAGACGATCCAGGAGAAAACTACCACCTCATCGTCATTGCATTGCACAGCCATCGGAAAAGAGGTGACCTTGCCGTCCGGCACATCGTCGCCCCAGTTCTCGACCACCTTCAGCGCGCCGTGCTGTTTAAAGCTTGCCGCGGATTTTTCTGCATGGTCAATGAATTCCTGCTTTCTGGTTTTGGGAACAGCGGCGACAAATCCGTCAATATAGGTCATTCGATCCTCCTTCGAACTGCTTGTGACTTGCAATCGGTTGAAGATCGCCTATCTGATTGTAAAATGCAAGCAGTTTGTGATTCGAGGTGATGTCGCGTGAAGCTACGGTCCGGGTGTCCGATCAACCTGTCGGTGGAGTTGCTGGGCGACGGTTGGACGATGGTGATCATGCGCGACATCATGTTCGGCAATTTCCGCACCTATCGCGAGCTGCTGACCAACTCGCTGGAAGGTATCGCGTCAAACATTCTGGCCGACCGCCTAAAGAGCATGGTGGCCGAAGGGCTTCTCACCAAGGCGTCCGACCCCGGCCATAAGCAACGCGGCATTTTCAGTCTTACCGAGAAGGCGATCCAGCTTGTGCCGTTGATCGTTCAGCTTGGCGCCTGGGGTCGCCGACATCTGCCCGCGAGCGAGGAACTTAGCATCCGCGCGCAGGTGTTGGAGGAAGGCGGGCCGGCCATGTGGAAGGATTTCATGGCCGATCTGCGCGCGATCCATCTCGGGGCGCCTGCGGCCACGGACCGGCCGCTGGTGATGGAGCAGTTGCAGGCGGCTTATGAGAGTGTCTTGGCCAGCCAAAGCCCATCTCCCGGCCCATGACGCGAAGTTCGATAGCCGCGTGCGCGATAGAAGCGCTCTGCGGTTTTGGTGCTTTCAAGGCGTGTTTCTAAGCAACCTGCGGTGCTGGCTAACTCTTCCATCGCGGAAAGGAGCGCTGAACTTACGCCCTTGAACCGCCAATTGGGGTCCACTTAGTTCAGCAAGATCACGCCATCCTTGCTTATCGCACCAACGCCCACAATCGCGTGATCATCGACAGCGAGCAGCATCAAAAAATTGCTCTGTGCCAGCCATTCGCGCACATGCCGTGGTGTTTTGTTGGCGAGCCAATGCTCCAGCCGACCCGGTTGATCGGCGTAATCCAGTTGGCAAAGATCAGTTATCGATCGGCGAAGGACGTCGGCAGCAGGATTAGCATCCTTGTCGGTGGCTTGGCGAACTTCCACGGGGCTTGGGCTCGTCGCCTAGACCAGTTCCAGCTTCGGCTTTTTGTCGACGACTTTGAGGACCTGTTTCAAATCGTGGCCGCGCTTCAAAATCTGTCCGGAGGCTGCCACCACTTTGTAGGCGCCTTGGCGGCGGGCCATTTTGGGGTCTTTTTCGATGGTGTAGAGCGGCACCTCTGCAGCGCGCCGGAACACGGAAAACACCGCGCGGTCTTTGAGCATATCGATGGCGTAGTCGCGCCATTCGCCATCAGCCACCATGCGCCCATAGACATTCAAAATCACATCCAGCTCGCGCCTGTTGAAGGCTATCTGTGATGGCTGATTGGCTGAAGGCGGCGCGTTGTTGGAGGTGACAATATAAACGATGTCGTCTGTGGTGGTTTTCGGTGCTTTGTGCGGTTTGGAACGCGACTGCCGGTGAGCATCAAGCTCAACAGGTGTGTTCGTATCGTGCGTGCTGTCCGTCATGCGCTCTCAAAAGGTTTGATCGGCGTGTGTACAAAGTGTTTCAAGCCTTGCCTGATTTGGCAAGGCGTTTGCGCACTGTGTGCGCCTTACTTACCGATCAGATGGCGCAAGTTTATCCACAGCGCCACATTATTGCCCAAAAACAGCCCTGATCGCGCCCTTTACCGAACAAACTGGCGGGTTCCATTGCTCATGTTGCTTGGTAGCGCGGCGCCGGGTCATCAGACCCTCCAGCCCCCAGCCCCTGATTTCTTGGCGTCGTGCACCATAGCAGCACATATGTAGCTGCGTTCCTTAGGAACGACTGCTATGCGAGCCAGACACCCGCAGCATGCACAAGGTGGGGCTGCTCCGTTCAGGCTAGACTGACTGTTTTCCAACCCGCCTCGGCGCACATCGCCTTGGCGGGTTTTTTGGCTCTGGTCCTAAGCGTCAAGAGCGGGCTCAGATGGGCCGTTTTCCCTCCATTGCAAATGTTCTATGGGGCTGAGCCTTGAGAAGGCCTCGGTTACTTTTTGGGCGCATACTGGCCAAATCGACAAGACTGCCATTTCAGTAAAGGCCCTAAGCATGCTGGTTCAATTGACTCTTGGAAGCAGCCTGATCGTGCTGACAGCCGTGGCCGCGGCGCTTGCTTGGTGGGGCCTTGAGGTGTTTCTCGTGCGCACGCACGATTGGGTCGTGCGCCAGCCGCATGGGCCGAAGCTCGCCACGATCTTGTGTCTCGTCATGCTGTGGACCGTTATCATGGTGACAGCCTCTGTTTGGATATGGGCGATTGCCCTGCGTTTCTTGCAGATTTTTGGAACCTTCGAAGCGTCCATGTACTTCTCATTGGTGGTGTTCACGACGCTTGGTTATGGCGATGTTTTGCTGCCGATTGAATGGCGGCTTCTTGGTGGATTGGCTGCGTCCAACGGGCTTTTGATGTTCGGCCTTTTGACCGCCATGCTGGTGGAAACGCTGAATCAAACCCGTCAGCGCCAGCGCGGACGCTTTCGATAGGTTTTTCAAAGGTGAGGTGCGTTTGGATAGCTGGCTCTGCGCCTACGGCGTTTTGCGATCAGACTGTCTAAACGCGCCAACCGCTTTAGGCAGCAGCTTGCTCGACCAGGACGTGCTCGTCCAACATGCATTTGAAGGCCGCCAAAAAGTTCATATCAATCCGCCCCTCCATGGAGCGCAGAACTTCATAGGCTCTCATTGGGCTGACCGCTTTTTTGAAAGCTGGAGGATCAACCAGCGCACAATAGATATCGATGATCGTGGCGCAGCGCACAATGTTGCTGATCTGCGTATCGCTTAGCCCGCGCGGATACCCCGTCCCATCCAGGAACTCGTGATGGGAATAGATGACGTCTTTGACCGTCTGATCGACGGTGAGGTTTTCATTGACAATGGCCACGCCAGCGGCGGCGTGCAGGCGGATGACATCACGCTCGTCTTCGGAGAGCTCGGTTGGTTTGTCCAGAATGGAGAGCGGTACGGTGACCTTTCCGATGTCGTGCAAAAGCGCTGCTTGCGTGAAGGTTTCCAAGTCGGTTGGGCTGAACTGCAGCGTATGAGCCCACTGAGCTGCAATGCCTGCAACACTGACGCAATGACGCGCCGTATACGACTGATGCACACCAACCGCATCCATCCAAGCTGCAAAACCATAGGTTTTGATCACGCTGTTCACTTCGGTGCTGGCCGATGCGACCCTTTCCAAAATGGCTTTGGAGCCTGTTTGATTGCCGCCTAGCAGCGAGTTGAATGTGCTGGCCAAGGATTGCACGGTGCGCGCGGTTGCTGAAATAGGCTGGCGACGCGAGGGGCCGAACTGTCGGTCGCAGGCCTCCACGGCATCCAGAAGTGCCTCAGGATCAATCGGTGTGGAGACAATGCTGGCCGAAATCTGGCGAATTGAACTGGAAAAACGGGCAATCTCAGCTTTGGAGAGGCAAAGCACGACGGGAATGCGCCGGACGCCCTGGTCACGCAACCAATCGAAGAGCTTTTCTAAGGACCGTGTTGGGAAGCGCTCGAACGCCAGCACAATAACCTCAGAACGCTTAAGTTCATTGGGAATGGGCTGAGGCAGAACGTGTAGATCAATGGGTACAATGCCGTTAAGCGCCTGGATCGACTCCAGGGCGCCAACCGACCCATCCGTTATTGCTAATAATCTCATTATCTTCCCCCAACCGGCGATAGTAAAATACAACCGTTAAAAGGTGCTGAAAGACGTTCAATTTGTCGGCGCGTTGGTCTGTTTGTCACTGGTCGCACTGGCAGTGTTGGGCTTCTGCCGGGATATTGCTAGAAACCGCGCGTCAAATCCGCCATCGCACGCGCGGATGGTGACGTAAGGGTAGTTTCAATAAGGCGCTTGGTTATGAGTGAGGCAACGCAACTTTTGGCTGCACGACAGATTGCGGCGCAGGTGCGCAAGAAAGTTGATGCGCATTTCTCGTTGCGGCTGTGGGATGGATCGCTGGAACCGCTTGGCGAGAACCCGGTGCCCGGCTTGGCCCTTAAGATAGCATCACCGGGCGTGGTGTCTTCCATCCTTCATCGTCCGACGCTCGATAGGTTGCTGCGCCACTACGCCAAGGGCGGTATTGAGGTGGAAGGCGGCTCACTGATCGATCTTGCTGAGCCGCTCGCTCACGACCGGGCCAAGCGCCGTGCTTTCAGATCCCTTGGCAAAGGCGCGCTCGTGCGCAGCTTGGCGCCGTTCTTTTTCGCCAAGGGCGATCATCCCGATGCGACACGTGATTTTGGTGGTGATGCTGAGGGTCAAGGCCGCAAGGCGGGCGACAACAAGCGCTTCATCCAATTCCACTATGATGTGGGCAATGATTTCTATCAGCTCTTCCTGGACCCAGAAATGCAGTATTCCTGCGCGCATTATCCGCAGTGGGACGCCAGCCTTGAGGAAGCGCAGGTCAACAAGTTGGACCTGATCTGCCGCAAGCTTCGCCTCAAGCCTGGCGATGTGATGCTGGACATTGGTTGCGGTTGGGGCGGCCTGCTCTGCCACGCGGTGCAGAACTATGGCGTTGAAGGTCATGGCGTAACGCTATCGGAGGAGCAGCTAACATTCGCGCAGGCCAAGGTGGAGCGGCTGGGCATTGCCGATCAGGTGAGCCTGCACCTGAAAGACTATCGCGAGATGGATGGCGCGTTCGACAAGATATCTTCCGTCGGCATGTATGAGCATATCGGGCTTGCGAACATCCCGGAGTATTTTGCCACCGTGCAGCGGCTGTTAAAGCCTGGCGGGCTGTTCATGAACCACGCGATTTCACGTGGTGCCAAACGCAAGAAGCGCAGGTTTTCCAGCCGCCCTGAACAGCGGGCGTTGCAGAAGTACATTTTCCCTGGCGGTGAGCTGGACGATATCGGCCACACGCTCGCGCAGATGGAGATTGCCGGTTTTGAAGTCCAGGATGTGGAAGCGCTGCGCCAGCACTATCAAAAGACGACACGCGAATGGTGTGAGCGGCTGTACAAAAAGCGTGCTGAGGCTGAAGCGCTTGTGGGCTCAGAAACCTACCGCATTTGGGCGGCCTATCTGACGGGGTGCTCGTTCGCTTTCCAGCGTGGATCAGCGCGGCTTTATCAGACGCTGGCCAGCAAATCGCCCAAAGGCTTTACCGCCGTGCCGCCAACGCGGTTTGATATTTATAGCGCCCAATAAAAACGCCGGAGTTTTCACCCCGGCGTTTTCTTATTTGATCGGCTTAAGCTGCTAAGCGGCTTCTTTCGCCAGGTTGCGCAGCACATAGTGCAGCACGCCGCCATGCTCGACATATTCGATCTCAACTTCGGTATCGATCCGGCAGAGCAGCTCGATCTCTTTCTTCGTGCCATCAGGATATTCGATGGTGGCACTCACGTTCTGACGTGGTTTTAGATCGCCAGACAGACCGTGGATGGAGACTTTCTCATCGCCCTTCAGACCAAGCGACTTGCGGCTATCATCGCCAGTGAACTCAAACGGGATCACGCCCATACCAACCAGGTTGGAGCGGTGGATACGCTCAAAGCTTTCGGCAATCACCGCTTTGACACCCAAAAGGCTAGTGCCTTTGGCTGCCCAATCGCGTGACGAACCAGCGCCATATTGCTCGCCACCGAACACAACGAGCGGTACGCCTTGTTCTTTCCACGCCATGGCGGCTTCGTAGATGGAGGTTTTCTCACCATCTGGGCCAAGCGTGTAACCGCCCTCAACACTGTCGAGCATCTCGTTCTTGATGCGGATGTTGGCAAAGGTGCCGCGCATCATGATCTCGTGGTTGCCGCGACGCGAGCCGTAGGAATTGAACTCACGCACCGGCACTTGGCGCTCTGTCAGATACTCGCCAGCAGGTGTGGTTTCCTTGAAAGCGCCAGCAGGCGAGATGTGATCGGTGGTGATCATGTCACCAAGGATCGCCATCACGCGGGCGTCTTCAATGTCGGAAATTTTGCCTGGCTCTTTGTCCATGTCTTTGAAGTAAGGCGGGTTCTGCACATAGGTGGAAGCCGGTGGCCAATCATAGGTCTGGCTGTCGGTTGTTTCCACGCCCTGCCATTTCTCATCCCCTTCGAAGACTTCAGCGTATTTGCTCTGGAAGGCTTCGCGGGTCACCGTTTGGTGGACCAAATGAGAAATCTCAGCCTGGGTAGGCCAGATGTCTTTCAAGAAGACGTCTTTGCCTTCTTTGTCCTGCCCGATGGGCTCACGTGTCAGGTCGATGTTCATGTCACCAGCGATGGCATAGGCAACAACCAGCGGCGGTGAGGCCAGATAGTTGGCGCGCACATCTGGGCTGATGCGGCCTTCAAAGTTGCGGTTGCCTGAGAGCACAGACGTTGCCACCAGATCACCGTCATTGATGGCTTTGGAGATTTCTTCCTGCAACGGACCGGAGTTACCGATGCACGTTGTGCAGCCATAGCCAACCAGGTTGAAGCCGATGGCGTCGAGATCCTCTTGCAGGCCTGCAGCCTCAAGATATTCCGACACCACTTTTGAGCCCGGTGCGAGGGAGGTTTTGACCCAAGGTTTGCGGTCGAGGCCCTTTTCACGGGCTTTGCGGGCCACCAGGCCAGCACCGATCATCACATACGGGTTGGAGGTGTTGGTGCAGGAGGTGATCGACGCGATGACCACCTTGCCAGATGACATGGTGTAGTCCTCGCCTTCAACTGGCACTTCCTTGTCCGTAGGCCGCTTGAACGTGTCCTTCATCTCTTTGCTGAACGCAGAAGATGCTTCGGTCAGGGCCACGAAATCCTGTGGGCGCTTGGGACCGGAGATGGCGGCACGAATGGTGCCCATGTCCAGTTCCAGCGTGTCGGTGAAGATCGGCTCGACGTTCGGGTCGCGCCAGAAACCACATGCCTTGGCATAGTCTTCGACCAGCTTAATGCGTTCTTCGGAGCGACCCGACATGTGCATGTAGCGCAGGGTTTCATCATCGATGGGGAAGAAGCCGCAGGTGGCGCCATATTCAGGGGCCATGTTGGCGATCGTCGCGCGATCTGGCAGGGGCAGGCGGTCCAGGCCGTCGCCATAAAATTCAACCAGCTTACCAACCACGCCTTTTTCGCGCAGCATCTGCACGACTTTCAGCACCAGATCGGTGGCCGTGGTGCCTTCAACCATTTCACCGGTCAGCTTGAAGCCAACCACTTCTGGGATGAGCATGGAGATGGGCTGGCCAAGCATGGCCGCTTCAGCCTCAATACCGCCAACGCCCCAGCCCAAAACGGCCATGCCATTGACCATGGTGGTGTGGCTGTCAGTGCCCACAAGCGTGTCAGGATACGCGATGGTTTCGCCGTCTTTCTCGTCGGTCCAGATGACTTGGGCGAGATATTCAACGTTCACCTGGTGGCAGATGCCTGTGCCGGGAGGGACGACGCGGAAATTGTTGAAGGCTTTCTGGCCCCATTTCAGGAACGTGTAACGCTCCATGTTGCGCTCATATTCGCGGTCCACATTCATCTGGAACGCGCGTGGGTTGCCAAACTCGTCGATCATCACTGAGTGATCGATGACCAGGTCAACCGGGTTGAGCGGGTTAATCTTTTCCGCATCGCCGCCCAAAGCAACAATGCCGTCGCGCATGGCCGCCAAATCCACCACGGCCGGCACGCCGGTGAAATCCTGCATCAGCACGCGGGCCGGACGGTAAGCGATTTCTTGGCTGGAGGTGCGCTCGGTGGCCCAGGTGCTCATAGCCTCGATGTCGGCCTTGTGCACCGTTTTGGCGTCTTCGTGGCGCAGCAGGTTCTCCAACAGCACCTTCAAGGAGTAAGGCAGCTTGGAAACCCCGGTGAGACCGTTCTTTTCGGCCTCAAGAAGGTTGAAAACGGTGACCGTTTGACCGCCTGCGGTCAGGGTCTGGCGAGACTTGAAGCTATCGAGCGACATCGGCGTCCTATCGTGTGAAAAACTGTGTCTGGCGGGTTTTCACCGGCGCTGCCATGGTTTCCGGCCTGTTGATCCGGTTCATTGGTGTGCACCTGGTTCCTGCGTTCCCGATTTTGGCAGGTTGCGCTTCAGATAGCCGGTTTTATAAGGCTTTCAAAGGGCAACAAAGGTCGCGGCCAAAGATAGTCTTATGCCAAAAACGATTGGTGTTATGACTTTGGGCGCGATGCCGCCTGCTAATACGCTAAGGACGCGTTCTTTTATGATGTCACCCGCACCGCTGATTGCGCGTCTTCCGTTCTTGCGGCGTTTGATTCCAAGTTTGTTGCGTCGTTACGCGAAGCTGTTCAAACATCGCTACCTGGTCGAAAAGCGCATGGGGTTGTTGTTTCTGCTTGATCAGAAAAACGCCGTCGATCGTAATCTTCTTATCAAAGGCGCTTGGGAGCCCGCCCAAGTCGACATGCTGAAGCAGCAGATCAAAGCAACACGAACATCTGGCCGGCAAACCGTTTTCTTGGACATCGGCGCGCATGGCGCTCTTTATAGCATGATGATGGTGCGCGAGGGATTGGCCGACCAGGTGATCGCGTTTGAGCCAGACCCGGTGAATTTGGTTCAGTTAAAAGCCAATCTGTTTATCAATGACATGCTGGGCGCGATCACATTGATCGAAAAAGCAGTTTCTGACGAGTCAGGGGATATCCGCTTCTTTCTCGCTGACAGCTCCGCTCGTGGTGGGTCACGGATGACGGATGAAGGTGATGCTCGCATCGTTGGTGAGACGATTGTGGAAGCAGATCGGATCGATGATATGGTCCCGTTAGAGGATGCGCTTGTCGTTGCTAAGATCGATGTTGAGGGCAGCGAAATGAAGGTGCTGGCCGGCATGGAGGCGACTATCGCCAACAATGCTTGCTTGTTTCAAATCGAGAGCTTCACTGACAACGCGCCGGCGCTAAAAACATGGATGAACGAACGCGGTTTTGATCACGTTGCTACCGTCGATTTCGACCACTACTTTTCAAAAAGCTGAGCAGGCGTTTTAACGTTAGCTTTTTTGGTTTGTTAGCACGTGCATGATCTCGCGGTAGAAAATGGGCGCGATTTTTGGCAAAAGATAACGCTCTGCGCAGCGCTCATAACCTGCTTTTGCTAGGCGTTCTGTAAGCTCTGTATCACTAGCAACAGCGGCGATTGCATCTGCCATCGCAGCCGGATCTTCCTTTGGTACCAATAGCCCGGTGACGTTGTGCTCCACGATGCGCTTTGGTCCCAAGGTGTTCGTAGCAATCACTGGCAGGCGGGCGGCGTTGGCTTCGACAACACCAATGCCCCACTCTTCTGCTCGCGACGGCAGCACATAGATGTCCATTGCGTCGAAATAAGCATCTTTGTCCTCTATCCACCCATCGAAGTGAACGAGGTCTTGGACGCCAAGCCGTTTTGCCAGCGCTACGAGTTTCTCTTTCTGCGATCCGTTTGAGCCGATGCGCGTCTCCAGGCGTAGACCGCGCCCGGCAAGTTCAGCAATGGCCTCGATGAGGGTATCGATCCCCTTAGCCGGTTCCAGCAAACGCAGAGTGCCGACCGTTGGTGGGTTTGAGCGTGATTGACGGGCAACGTAGGGTGGCAATGTCTCTAGCGGAAGAGCATTGTCGACCACCACCACGCGGTTGGCTGGGTAACCCATGCTGATCATATAACCGCGCTGGTCATCATTGATGGTAATGATGCGATCTGCTTTGGCGTATCGCTGCGTTTTGCCACCATGGTAGATCGCGACGATGGGAAGGCCCGGATTGGCGCGCTTCTGCGCGGCGACGTGACGGCCATTGTTAAGGACCAGAATGTCCGGTTTGGCGCGTTTGATTGCCTGTCGAAGTCGCGCGGTTTGGAGCAAAAAGTTCCACGTCCCGCCGCGTTCCAGGCCCGCGATGGTGTGAATGTCAAAGCCCGTTGCCTTCAAGCGGTCCAGAAAACTGAACTGCTCCGGCACAATAGCGATGGGCGTTGCGCCCTGGCGTTGCAGCATCTCAAGGCTGTTGAAGAACGCCTCTGTTATGCCTCCGCCACTTGCGATAGGGCAGACGATAGCAATACGCGTAGACATGAACGTCCCAAGCCTTGGTGTTAGGTGCTGAAAACTCTGATCCTTTGTGCGCGGCAACCAATCCTAGTTGCCTCCTGGACGCAAGCTTTGCTTGGTGGAGGCACATACCGTGTGGGCTGACGCGCGATTGAAGATGGATGGGCTAGCGCTTTCGCGCGGTGAGCGGGCGTTGGTTGCTGGATTATCGCTCACGCTGGTCGGCGGGGATGCTGTTGCGCTTGTTGGACCCAATGGATCAGGCAAAACCTCGCTTCTGCGCGTGCTTGCTGGATTGGCTGAGCCGACGGCTGGTGGCTTGACGATGTCGGTGCAGGGCGCTGATGCTGATCTGCCGCGCAACGCGCTTGTGCATCTGGGCGGTCATCAGGATGGGTTGAAGGGTGCGCTCACCGTTCGACAAAATCTTGATTTTTGGATTGCCTATTTCGGCGGTTCTGGTCTTTCGATCTCTGGGGCGCTGGATCAGCTTGGTGTTGGCCATGTGATCGATCTGCCTGCGGCGATCCTTTCGCAGGGCCAAAAACGGCGGGTGGCGCTTGCCCGATTGTTGGTGGCGCCGCGCCCTATTTGGCTGCTCGATGAGCCAACAGCAGCGCTTGATACGGCTTCGACTGCACGGTTTCTGGCCTTGGTGGAGGCGCATCGGCAAGCGGGTGGCATCGTGATTGCGGCCACGCACACATCGCTGGACCTCAGCAATCTCAAAACGCTTGATCTGGGTGACTATCCCGCCCACGGCCAAGACGGCGAGCAGACGGTGAAGGATGCGGAGGCCTATTGGCTGGAAAGTGAACCGGCATGAGTGCGTTCCGGGCTTTGATCGCACGCGATGTGCGCTTGGCGACACGCGTTGGCGGAGGGGCGCTGACGGGCACACTGTTTTTTCTGGCGGTCATCGTCACCATTCCCTTCGGCGTTGGACCCGACTTGAACCTATTGTCGCGCATTGGCCCGGCGATCATGTGGATCGGGGCGCTGCTTGCCACCTTGATCGGGCTGGAGCGGCTCTTTCAATCCGACAAAGATGATGGCGCGCTGGATTTGTTGCGCCTCACAGACAGTCCGGTTTCGAGCTTTGTGATCGCCAAAGTGATCGCTCACTGGCTTGGGTCGAGCCTTCCCTTGGTTTTGGTGACACCGCTGCTGTCGTTGCTCTTGGCGCTGGAGCCGCGCGCGATCCTGGCGCTGACGGCGACGCTGGCGGTCGGCACGCCCGCGCTTTCTTTCTTGGGAGCCGTTGGGGCAGCGCTTGCTGTGACTTTGCGTCGCGGGGCGCTTTTGATGGCGGTCATCATTCTACCCTTTTCCATTCCGGTACTTATCTTCGGCGTGGCTGCCACCCGCGCTGCCATCGTTGAGCCGGACCCGTTTTTGCCACCCTTCGCGCTGCTGATGGCAACCAGCCTCATTTATGCGGTGATCGGAACTTTGGGCGCGGCGGCCACATTGAAGATCGGGGACGGGTGAGTTGACCGTCACCCCAACTGGATAGCCCGCCATTGGCATGTTAAACGCCTTGGACAACGCTAGCTGGCAAAACAAGAGGATGCGAAGGCTCTTATGGGCATTCTGGACTATGCCAATCCAACGCGGGTGATGCGCTTTTCGCGCGCGGTGAAGCCATGGTTTCTTGGCCTCGGCCTGATCACGCTGGCGGTTGGGCTTTATGGCGCGTTTGTCACAGCACCTGCTGACTATCAGCAGGGCGAGACCATCCGCATCATGTATCTGCATGTGCCGATGGCCTGGCTGGCCATGATGGCCTATTCGATGATGGCGCTCTCGGCGATTGGAACGCTGGGGTTCAAACACCCGATGGCCGATGTGTCGGCCAAGGCGTTGGCGCCGATTGGGGCGACCTTCACCGCTATCTGCTTGATCACCGGTTCGCTGTGGGGCAAGCCGATGTGGAACACTTGGTGGGTGTGGGATGCGCGATTGACCAGCGTGCTTATTCTGTTCCTGGTTTATCTTGGTGTCATTGCGCTGTGGCAGGCGATTGAAGAGCCGATCAAGGCTGGCAAGGTGACGGCCATCATCACGCTAGTGGGCGCGATCAATCTGCCAATCATCAAATTTTCCGTGGACTGGTGGTACACGCTGCACCAGCCAGCCAGCGTGTTCCGCATGGATGGGCCGACGATTTATCCGGCCATGCTCTATCCGCTGCTCATCTGTGCGGTTGGCTTCACGCTGGTGTTTTTCTATCTGCACTTTGCGGCGATGGAGAACGAGTTGAAGCGCCGGCGGATACGCGCCATGCAAATGCGTGCTGCCCGCCGTGTGGCTCCTGAACAGCCCACGCTACCCCAAGGGAGCACGGCCTGATGGTGATTGATCACCATTTTGGCTTCATCGCGTTTTCGTGGGCCGCTGGTATCATCGGCTTTGCCGGTATCGCCTTTTGGATTTGGCGCGACCGTAAAGCGCTGGATGCGCAACTGGCCGAGCTTGAAGCGCAAGGCGTGGACGTCTCGCGCGCGAAAGAGATGTCATGAGCGAACAGAGCTTGGATCAGCCTGCAGGAGCACCCAAACGCAAACTGAACTGGCTGGCGCTCGCGCCGCTGCTGGTGGTCTTGGCGCTGGGTGGCGTGTTTGGCTACCAACTGGTTTTCGGCGGTCAGGCTAACGAAATTCCGTCGGCCCTGATTGGCCAACAAGTGCCTGCCGTGGCGTTGGCACGGCTGGAGGATAGCGGCGTGCCGGGCTTTGGGCCGGACCATCTTGAGGGCCAGGTGACGCTTCTCAATGTGTTTGCCAGCTGGTGCGCCCCGTGTCGCCAAGAGCATCCGATGCTGATGCAGCTTTCCGGCGATGATCGCTTTCAGATCATCGGGATCAACCAAAAAGATCAGCCAGCTGATGCGCGCCGGTTTCTGGCAACGCTTGGCAACCCCTATGACCGGATTGGCGTTGATCCCAATGGTCGGGCATCGATCGAGTGGGGCGTCTATGGCGTGCCGGAGACTTTCATCGTGGGCACCGATGGCGTGATCCTCTACAAGCATATCGGTGTGTTTGATGCGCGCGATGTGGAAGAGACATTTCTTCCCATCATCGAAGAGGCGCTTGCAGCGGGCGCGCCTGCGTCTTAAGCCGCTGGCATGAAGGCTAAGTCAACAACCGATAAGCTCACCACGCTTTATGTCTCCCCCATCAAGGGCAGCATCTTGGCGGTGTTTCTCATCACGCTCGGGCTCGCGTTGGCGGCTTTGCCGCATTATCTGATGTTTGTGACGCCCAGCGCGACAGCCACGCCGCTCACGGCCATCCTGGCTTTGGTTTTTCTGGCGCTGGGCGCGGTTTTCATATGGCCCGGCTTTCAGTTTGCGCGCGCGATTGCGCTGCGCAAGCCCCTGGCAACGACCGATGGTGTGACCATTCACCGGATGCGCTTGGGCTTTGGCACCACTGAATTTGAGTGGCAGCATGTCGGCGAGTTGGTGGTGCGCGGCGTGTGGTTGATCCTGCTTGATGGCCGCATCCCACAGAGCCGCTTCACCCGCTTTATGTTCGGGGCCAAGGGCCTTTGGATCCCCTCGCTTTTCGTCTATGGTGGCGGACGCAAGGTGATGCAGTTCATTATGGATTATCGCCCGGACCTGATCGATCCGATGCTGAAACGGCTCAACCGCGGCAAGAAATGAACACTCGCCGGAGCTCTACTCCGCTGAGCGCTTGGCCGTCGCGTCGATTTCAACCAGCATCTCTTCTTCCAACAGATCGCATATCACCAGCGTGGCCGCTGGGCGGATATCGCCTAACACTTCACCTGCCACTTTCATCAGAGCCGCCGCATCGGCGCGTTTGGTGACGTAGTAGCGTACGCGCACGACATCAGCCATCGCCGCGCCGGCTTCTGCCAGGACTGACTTGATGGTGGCGAAGGTGTTGCGCGCCTGCGCTTCCACGCCTTCTGGCATGGTCATGGTCTCATAATCATAGCCGGTGGTGCCGGAGACAAAAACCCAGTCCCCATCGACCAAGGCGCGTGAATAGCCGGCCTGTTTTTCGAACGGTGAACCAGAGGAAATCAGGGTGCGGCTCACCGGAATTCCCCTGCCGCCCAGCGTTCATAAACGGCCTGCGCCGCTGGACTCCACTCGTCCAGCGGCGGGCGGATGGCGGGCGCGCCTTCATTGAGCAAAGCCGAATAGACCACCTCTTGCGCGGGATCGACGGCGAGCATGCCGATGGCGAACGCGCACTGGCCTGGAAGGCAGCCGGTTTGCAGCAGAAAATCGCCTTCGATCACCGGGATGGTGCGAATGCCCAGATGACGGGCAAAGACGGCCAACTCATCCTGCCAACTCGTCCAGAGCGCGTCGTGGACAGGCTGTGCTGCATAAAGATCGAGCGTCGAAAGATCATTGTAGCCGCCGACTTCGCCATCAAGCGCATCCCAACCGCGACCTGCTTGCGGGGCGTAAACGATGGGTCCCAAGCGGATGATTTGCTCGTCGATGGAGAAGGTGATGGCATCGCCCGGCTGCGCCAAATCAGGTTGGCTGACAAAGGTGACCATTCCCGGACGGGCGGTCGCCACATAGGGCAGGCACGGATCGCCAATTGGACCGCGCGCCCAGGGCGTGCCGAACTCGACCGTGACCACCCAGGCGGCAGGCGCACAGCCTGGTTCGTCATTGTCGGCGTAAAGCACGACGGCGGCTGGGTCCCCATCCATATTGGTGACGACCAGATCGCGGGTGATCACTGGGGCGCTGAGCAGCGTGGTTTCGCCGGCGACCAGGGCCTGTGTGCCGGTTTGTCCATCGCGGGTGATGGTCAGGTCGATGCCGTCTGGCAGCGAGATCACGTCCAGCGTTTGCGCGAGCGAAGGCGACGCGCTGAGCGCGAAAAGCAAGGCGGCGGTGCGGATCATTGTGGGGCTCTCCAGAGCGTCATGAGATTGTTGGCCGGCATGGCGAGTGTGTCGTGCTTCATCAGGTTATGGCCCAATAGCTCGGCTTCCACCCAGCCGATATCCTTATAACCGGCTTCGGGCCGTTCGGCACGGATGCTGGCATCAAAACGCGCATCGCCCTCGCTGGCATAGTTGGTGCCGCGCTTAAACGGGCCATAAATGGCGAGCAAGCCACCGGATGCTAAGGCGCCGGCTATGTGAGCGAGCATCGTTTTTGCGGCGCCCTCGGAGATGAGATGAGTAAGGTTGGAGAGAAAAACCGCGCCCATCGGCGGCCCCGGCCATGTCGTCTCAACCGCATTGTAATACAGCGGAGGTGCAACGTTCGGCAGGCCGCTATGGGCTATCCAAGCTGCGATGCTTTCCAGCCGTTCGTCGTCAATATCGGTGGGTTGCCAGATGAGGTCGGGGCAGGCTTTGGCCAGCGCAATCACGTGCTCACCGGTGCCTGACGCAACCTCCAGCGCGTAGCCTGAAGAGGGCAGATGTGGCGTTAGCGTGGTGAGGATCGCATCGGCATTGCGCGCCGCGGCAGGCGCAAAGAGACGACCATCGTCGGCCTCACCTTGGTTGGCAACGGAATGCTGGATATCGCTCATCGGTGTTGGCACCCTAAAGTCGGCCTTGCCGCAGTGCAGCATGACGGTTCACATCACACCAACTGATGGCACAGCTTGGGAGTTGGCAGAAGCATGTCGAAGACAAATGCGGGCAATTTCTTCGAGGATTTCACCGTCGGACGGGTGCTCAACCACGCCACGCCGCTGACGCTGACTCAAGGCGATGCCAGCCTTTACCGCGCGCTATATGGCACCCGGTATGCGGTGCAATCGGCCGATAGCTTCGCGCAGGCGATTGGCTATTCGAAAGCCCCGCTGGACGATCTGCTGGTCTTTCATGCCGTGTTCGGCAAGACGGTGCCGGACATTTCGCTGAATGCCGTGGCCAATCTCGGCTATGCCGAAGGCGTGTTTCACGCCGCCGTCTATCCCGGCGACACACTGACCTCGCTCAGCGAGGTGATCGGCGTCAAAGAAAACTCCAACGGCAAAACCGGCACGGTCTATGTGCGCACCACCGGTGCCAACCAGCGCGGCGAGATCGTGCTCTCCTATATGCGCTGGGTGATGGTGCGCAAGCGTGACGCGGCAAACCCCGCGCCGGCACCGAGCGTGCCCGAGCTTGAGCAAGCCGTTGATGCTTCGGCGCTGGGCAAAGCCGTGCCGGCGTTGGATATATCCCGATGGGATCAAGCTCTGTCCGGCTCGGACTTCTTTTGGGATGATTATGAGGTCGGCGAAAAGATCGATCATGTGGACGGCATGACGGTGGAGGAGAGTGACCATATGCTCGCTACCCGGCTCTACCAGAACACCGCGAAGGTGCATTTTAATCAGCACACCGAGGAGCAGGGCCGGTTCGGGCGGCGGCTCATCTATGGCGGCCATGTGATTTCACTGGCGCGCGCGCTGGCGTTCAATGGCTGCGCCAACGCGTTTCATTTGGCCGCTATCAATGGCGGGCGCCATGTCGCGCCGCTGTTTGCTGGCGACACGGTCTATGCCTGGAGTGAAGTGCTGGATCGCGCCGAGATTACCGGGCGATCGGATATTGGTGCGACGCGCATGCGGCTGGTCGCGACCAAAGACCTGCCTTGCACCGACTTTCTTTACAAGAATGATGAAGGGTATCAGGACGGCGTGATTTTGGATTTTGATGCGTGGTTCGTGCTGCCGCGGAAAATCTAAAAAAGCCCCCGTCTTGAACCGGGGCCTAGCGCAATCACCTCATCGAGGTCCCGGCTCGCTGTCGCGTCCGGGACTTGGTGTTGGGCGGCAGATCCCGGGTCGGCGTGGCCGTCCGGGATGACATCAGCCTGAATGGCCAAAACGCTTTTCGATATAGTCCTCAACCAAGTCCTTGAAATCAGACGAAAGGTTCGGGCCGCGCAGGGTCATGGCTTTTTTGCCATCGATGAAGACGGGTGCAGCGGGCTGCTCGCCGGTGCCGGGCAGGGAGATGCCGATATCGGCGTGTTTGCTCTCGCCGGGGCCGTTCACGATGCAGCCCATCACAGCAAAGGTCAGGCTTTCAACGCCCGGATAGCTTTCTTTCCAGGACGGCATTTTCTCGCGGATCATGGTCTGCACGTCCTGCGCCAGCTCCTGGAAGGTTGTGCTTGTCGTGCGCCCGCAGCCCGGGCACGCGGCGACCACCGGCACGAACGAGCGAATACCCATGGTTTGCAGAAGTTCTTGGGCGACCTGCACTTCCTTGGTGCGATCCCCGCCAGGTTCAGGCGTCAACGAGATGCGGATCGTGTCGCCGATACCTTGCTGCAGCAGAATACCAAGCGCTGCCGAGGAGGCGACGATGCCTTTGGAGCCCATGCCGGCTTCAGTGAGACCCAGATGCAGCGCGTAGTCGGAGCGTGCGGCAAGCGCCGTGTAGCAAGCCACCAAATCCTGAACTTGGCTGACCTTGGCGGACAAAATGATCTTGTCGCGGCCCATCCCAAGCTTTTCGGCATACTCTGCGGAGAGCAGCGCGGATTGGACCATCGCTTCATGGGTTACCTGGCGAGCCGTCAGCGGTGAGCCTTGCTCGGCGTTCTCATCCATCAGCTTGGTGAGCAGCACCTGATCAAGCGAGCCCCAGTTCACGCCGATGCGCACCGTCTTGTCGCGCTTCATCGCCTCTTCGATGATCGCACCGAACTGCACGTCTTTTTTGGCCTTGAAGCCGACATTGCCGGGATTGATGCGGTACTTCGCCAACGCCTCGGCACAGGCTGGATGATCCTGCAAAAGCTGGTGGCCGATATAGTGAAAATCGCCGACCAGCGGGACATCGACGCCCCATTTGTCGAGCTTTTCTTTCACATGCGGCACGGCGGCGGCGGCCTCGTCGCGATCCACGGTGATGCGCACCAGTTCAGAGCCGGCCTTCGCGAGCGCAGCCACCTGAATGGCTGTGGCGCGAATATCAGCGGTGTCGGTGTTGGTCATCGATTGGACGACCACCGGCGCATCGCCGCCGACGATAACGCCGCCAACGCTGACCGGCACGCTCTTGCGGCGCGCCATGATGGTAGAGAGATATCCGGTCAAGCCGGGCTGTGGTGCGGGTCGATCAAGCATGGTTTAGGTATAGGGGCGCGGGTGCGCGGCTGCAACTGAGATAGAATGCGCAGCATTGAATTATCGCTGTGTTGTTGACGCGTGCCATCTGTGCCCCAGGTCGCAATGATGCCCAAGCTATCCCACGCCGTCACCGCCACTCGATTGCTCACCGAAGACGAGGTGGAGGCGGTTTACCGTGCGCTTGAAGCAACGATGCCGGGGCGCACGGCCACCGCCAAAGGCCCAAAAGGACAGCCGGACGCGTTCCGGTCCTGCATTTCCTGCATGCTTTCGGCGCAAAGCCGCGATGCCAACACCGCCAAAGCGGCGCGGCAATTGTTTGCCTTGGCCAAAACACCGCAGGCGATGTTGGCGCTGGACGATGAAACCATCGCGCAGGCGATCAAGCCTGCTGGCCTTTACAACATGAAGGCCCGCAACATTGGCAAGTTCTGCACCGCCTTGCTGGAGGAGCATGGTGGCGTGGTGCCGTCCACGCGTGACGGCCTGTTGAGCCTGCCGGGTATCGGGCGGAAATGCGCAGACATCGTGATGAGTTTTACTTTTGGCGAGGATGTCATCGCTGTTGATACCCATGTGCACCGCGTGGCGAACCGGATCGGCCTGGCGCGTGGCAAGAATGAAGCGCAAACGGCGCAAAGCCTGGAAGAGCGCTCGCCGGATTGGGCCAAGCGCGATGGGCATTTTTGGTTGTTGCAGTTTGGCAAACGGGTTTGCATCGCCCGCGCCCCCAAATGTGGTGCGTGCGTGCTGCGGGATATATGTGCGTATCCTGCGAAGACTGGGTGATATGTCATCCCGGCCACCCACTTGGTGGGTGAGCCGGGATCTGCAGGCGACGAGGCAGTGACAGGTCCCGGATAGCGCTTTGCGCTTCCGGGATGACAGCGCTCGTGGTCGATGCTGCATTGCAAAATAAAGCCAGGCGCGTATGGTCCGGCCAAACCTATCTCATGATTTTGGAGGCCAGCATGGCTTTGACCCTCGATCTTTCCGGACACGTTGCCGTCGTCACCGGTTCCACCTCCGGCATCGGACTTGGTATCGCGAAAAGCTTGGCACAGGCGGGCGCAAAAGTGGCGCTGAACAGCCATCTTGATCGCGAAGAAGACTATAAAATCGCCGCTGATCTGGCTGAGGAAACCGGCAGCGAGGTCATCTACGTCCAGGCCGATATGTCGAGCGGCGAGGCCTGTGTGAAGCTGGTCGAAACCGCAGCAAGCAAGCTCGGTACCGTGGATATTCTCGTCAACAATGCGGGCATTCAATATGTCGCGCCGGTGGAAGATTTTCCGGTGTCGAAATGGGATGCGATCATGGCGATCAATTTGTCGTCGGCCTTCCACACCATCCGCGCCGCCGTGCCCGGCATGAAGGAGAAGAAGTGGGGCCGGATCATCAACATCGCCTCCGCCCATGGTCTGACCGCCTCGCCTTACAAGAGCGCTTATGTGTCGGCCAAACACGGTTTGGTGGGGCTTACCAAAACCATTGCGCTGGAGCTTGCGGAATGCGGCGGCACCTGCAACGCCATCTGCCCAGGCTATGTGCTGACGCCGCTGGTGGAAGGACAAATTCCTGACCAGATGAAAGCGCATGATATGTCGCGCGAAGACGTGATCAAAAACGTCATGCTCGACCGTCAGCCGACCAAAGAGTTCGTAACTGTGGAGCAGATGGGCACGTTTGCCGTGTTCCTCGCCTCCGATATGGGCGCCCAGATCACCGGCGCAGCGCTGCCCGCCGATGGCGGCTGGACGGCCATGTAATGGCAAAGATGTAGGCCCGGCACGTGGCGCAAACCAAAAAAATGGTCAATCTCGCCCTGCAAGGCGGTGGCGCGCATGGCGCGTTCACTTGGGGCGTGCTCGACAAGCTGTTGGAAGATGGGCGGCTTGGCTTTGAAGGCATTTCCGGCACCAGCGCCGGCGCGATGAATGCCGTGGCGCTGGCCGATGGTTGGTATGGCGGCGCCGATGGCACAGGTGGCGCTGAGGGCGCGCGCGAAAAGCTGGAAACCTTCTGGCGGGCCATCTCCCGCAATGGCTCATTTTCGGTCACCGATCAGCAGCAGGAAGTGCTGGATCGGTTTTTGAGTTTTTGGATGTGGCCGCTGCGCAATGGCGCTGGCGCGGAGGCGTTTGCAAAACTGTTTCCCTTGGCGCCTTGGTCCAATCCGTTCACCTCGCAGCTCACCAGCCCTTATGATGTGAACCCGCTCAACATCAATCCACTACGTGACGTTGTGGAGCGGTTGGTGGATTTTAAACGGGTGGCCAAATGCAATGATTTCAAACTCTTCATTGCCGCCACGCGGGTGCACTCAGGCAAAATTCGGTTGTTTCGGCGCGGCGATGTGACCGCCGATGCGGTGCTCGCCTCGGCCTGTCTTCCCTATGCCTTCCAGGCGGTGGAGGTTGACGGTGAACCCTATTGGGATGGTGGCTACACCGGTAATCCGGCGCTTTTTCCGTTCTTCACCGAGACCGATTGCGAGGACATCGTGCTCATCCAGATCAACCCGATCGAGCGCAAGGAAACCCCGAAGACGGCCCAAGAAATCCTGGAGCGGGTGTCGGAAGTCACCTTCAACGCCTCGTTGCTACGCGAGTTTCGCGCCATCGACTTCGTCAACCGGCTGATCGATGACGGCAAGCTGGAAGGTGGGGAGTATCGCCGCAATCGGGTTCACCGGATTGACGCCGACGAGGAATTGGAATCGCTGGGTGCTGGGTCGAAGTTCAACACCAGCTGGGCGTTCTTCACCCAGCTGCGCGATATTGGGCGCGACGCCGCCGCGCAGTTTCTTGATGCGCATTTTGATGATGTCGGTCAGCGCGGCACGCTCGACCTGCGGGCGGCCTTCTCGTAAGCTTGCGTCATGATGGATCGCGCCGCCTTTGATGCCCTGTGCCAAAGCCTGCCGGCCACCTTTATGGTGGTGCAGTGGGGCAAGTCGCATGTGTGGAAGGTGGGTGACGAGACCAAGAACAAGTCGTTTGCCCTTTCCACCTATTGGGTGGGCAAGGATGCCGACCCCGATAAAGACGGTCAGCACGCTCTTGTGTTCAAAGTCACGCCGATGAGTTTTGAGATGCTGACGCAACAGCCCGGCATCATGCAGGCGCCTTATTTTGCGCGCGGTGCCTGGGTCCGCGTGACCGACGAGAGCCCGTTGAGTGATGACGATCTAGCAGCTTACATTCGTGAGGCCCACCGCATCATGGCAGGCGGGCTGACCAAAAAACTGCAAGCCGAACTTGGCCTGACCGATTGGGTCGCAGGAAACGCCTGATGCGCGCGCTTGCGGCACTTGTTTTCTCAGCCTTGATGGTGCTGCCCCTGCGGGCTGAACCGCTGACCGTGTTTGCCGCCGCTAGCCTGAAAAACGCGTTCGATGCGATTGGCGAAGCGTTCACGCAAGAGACTGGCGTGGAGGTGGTGTTTTCCTATGCTGGCACGTCGGTTCTTGCCCGCCAAATCGAGCAAGGTGCGCCAGCGGACGTGTTCGTGTCGGCCCACCCAGTGTGGGTGGACTATTTGGACGAGCGCGGGCTGATCAATGCCGACACTCGCGGCACAATCGCTGGCAATCGTCTGGTGCTTGTTGCACCTTCAACGCGGGCTTTCGATGCGCCGCCTGACCTTTCCTCCACCGACGATTTGCTTGCCATTTTGGGTGAGGATGGTCGCCTTGCTGTCGCGCTGGTGGATGCTGTGCCTGCTGGCATTTATGCACGCGAAGCGATGGAGAACCTTGGCGTTTGGGGGGCTTTAGAGCCACGCCTTGCCCAGTCAGACAATGTGCGCTCGGCGCTCTTTTTGGTTGCGCGCGGTGAAGCACCGCTGGGGATCGTCTATGCCAGTGATGCGCACGCCGATGACGCGGTGTTCATGGCCCAAACTTTCCCATCCGATAGCCATTCCGCCATTCGGTACACTGCATCAAGGGTTGCGCAGTCCGGCAACACTCAGGCGGCTCCTTTCTTGGCGTTTTTAATGGGCCAAGATGCGCAGGAGATTTTGGCACAGAATGGGTTTTCACCAATCTCATTGGATGAGGGCGGCTAGTGGACATCACGCAGTGGCTCAGCCCGGCAGAATGGCAAGCTGTGGCGCTTTCTTTGCGCGTGGCGTTGGTGGCGACGCTGGCGAGCCTGCCGCTTGGTTTGTTCATCGCCTACGCGCTCGCCCGTTGGCGGTTTTTTGGCCACGGGCTGCTCAACGCGTTGGTGCATCTGCCGTTGGTGCTGCCGCCGGTTGTTACGGGCTATCTGCTGCTCATCGGCTTTGGCCGCCAAGGCCCCATCGGCGGGTTTCTGGATGAAACCTTCGGCGTCCGCTTTGCCTTTGAGTGGACCGGCGCAGCGCTCGCCAGCGCCGTCATGGGGTTCCCGCTCATGGTGCGGGCGATCCGGCTGGCGTTCGAAGCCATCGATCCGAAATTGGAAGAGGCGGCATCTACATTGGGCGCGAACAGGGTGATGGTGCTTGCCACCGTCACCTTGCCGTTGGCTTTGCCCGGCATCATCGCCGGCATGGTGCTCGCCTTTGCCAAGGCGATGGGCGAGTTCGGCGCCACCATCACATTTGTCTCCAACATTCCAGGGCGCACGCAGACGATCCCTTCGGCGATCTACGCGTTCCTGCAAGTGCCCGGCGGCGAGGAAAGCGCGTTTCGCCTGATCCTGGTGTCGATTGCGGTCTCGATTGGTGCTGTGCTTGTCGCTGAGCTTTTGGCACGGCGGGCGACCGCCGTGCGGGTGGATCGGCCATGACGCTTCAGATTGCCATCGAAAAACAGCTGGGCGACTTTTCGCTCGACCTCGATATAAGCGCCGGTGATGGCGTGACGGCTTTGTTCGGGCGTTCCGGTGCCGGCAAAAGCACGGTCATCAAGGCAATCGCCGGGTTGGTGACACCAGACAGCGGCCACATTCAGCTGGGCGATCACTTGTTGTTCGATGCCGCCAGCCGCACCAATCAGCCGGCATACAAAAGACGGATCGGCTTGGTGTTCCAGGATGCCCGGCTCTTCCCGCATCTCTCCGTGTTGAAGAACCTGCTCTACGGCGCGCGGTTCTCCGATGGATCGGTGAAGCGTGCCGATGCCGTGGCGATGGCGGAACTGTTGGGGCTGGACGGGCTGCTCAGCCGCAAACCGTCAGGTCTGTCTGGCGGTGAAGCGCAACGGGTGGCGATTGGCCGGGCGCTGCTCTCCAAACCCAAACTTTTGATGATGGATGAACCCTTGGCGGGGCTTGATCAGGCACGCAAAGCCGATGTCTTGGCGCTGATTGAGAAAGTCCGTGACGTCGTCGGCGTGCCGATCTTGTACGTGTCTCACGCCCGCGAGGAGGTGCTGCGGCTTGCCAATCAGGTGGCGATTATTGCCGATGGGAAATGCGTGGACCAAGGCGCGCCTGACGCGCTGCTTGGCGGCGGGTCTTCGACGGGGCTTGCGCGTACGGTACGGGCACGGCTGGTGATGAAAAATAGCTCCGATGGCCTGTCGGAACTGGCGCTGGCGGGCGGGCGGTTGTTTGTTCCGCAGGTCGATGCGCCGCTTGGCTGGGTGCTGCAAGTGGAAATCGCCGCTCGCGACGTCATGCTTTCTCTCCATCCACCGCAAGGTCTTAGCGCCCTCAATGTGCTGGCCTGTCAGATCACCGAGCTTCGCGCCTCTGGCACCAATCCGTCGGCTATGGATGTGATGCTTGCCTGTGGCGAGGACAGTTTGGTGGCGCAGGTCACCCGTCGTTCGGTGGAGCAGATGGGTTTGCAGCCGGGTCTGGGCGTTTATGCCGTCATCAAATCGGTGGCCTTGGCGCAAACGTCCGGCGCCGTCGACACCGTCGATGTCTAAGCAGGCTCGATAAGGGTCGCGCGAAAGTCGTTGACGTTGGTCAGCGTCGGGCCGGTGATCACCTGATCCTCGATGCTGGCAAAGAAGCTGTGCGCATCATTGGTGGCCAGCGATGCTTGCCGGTCGATGCCCTTGGCGCGCGCCTTGGCCAACGTGTCGGGTGTCACTAGGGCTCCGGCGACTTCCGCCGCACCATCCACCCCATCGGTGTCGCAGGCGAGCGCATAAATGCCCTCCGCCCCGTCCAGCGCGATGGCGAGCGATAGGGCGTACTCGGCGTTGGGGCCGCCGACACCATCGCCAGTGCGGGTGACGGTGCACTCGCCGCCCGAAAGAAGCAGATGTGGTTTTGAAATCTCACTCTGCATTTTGAGCGCCATGGCAGCCTGCTTTCGGGCGAGGTCGCGGGCTTCGCCTTCCAGCGCATCGCCCAGAATGGTGACCGCGATACCTTCGGCTTCCGCGATTGTTTTTGCCGCGTCCAGCGACTGCGACGGCGCGGCGATGATGGTGTTGGTTGTGGTCGATAGGCGTTCATCGCCGGGTGGGATGACGCCGGTTTTTCCTGCGAGCACCGCTTTGGCCGACCCTGGCAGGTCGATGGCGTAGCGTTCGATGATGGCCAGGGCGTCGTCGGGTGTCGAACTGTCTCCGACCGTCGGGCCGGAGGCGATGTAGGCCGGATCATCGCCGGGCACATCGGAGATCATCAGGGCGTGCAACGTCGCGGGGTAGGCAGCGGCGGCAAGCTGCCCGCCCTTGATGCGGGAGAGGTGCTTGCGCACCACATTCATCTCATCGATGGGCGCGCCGGACGCGAGCAGCGCGGCGTTAACGGCCATCTTGTCGGCCAGAGTCATGTCGCCTGCCGGATCGATCATCAGCGAGGATCCGCCGCCGGAGATGAGGGCGAGGATGAAGGTGTCCTTGTCCGCCTTTTCCAACACGACGCGTAGCTCCCGTGTTGCCAGCAAACCAGCCTCGTCGGGCACCGGGTGCGAAGCGCTTTTGAGCGTAATTCCCTGCAAGGGGCGCTCGTAACCGTAACGCGTGATGATGAGTCCCTCGCACATATGCCCATCTTGCCCCCAGGCTTTCTCCAACGCTTCGCCCATGCGGGCTGAGGCTTTGCCGGCGCCGATAACGAGCAGTTTGCCATCGGGTTTCGGTGGCAGGTGCGCGGGCACGCAGATCATTGGGTCTGCGACTTTAACGGCTTCGTCAAAGAGCGAGCGGAGAAGATCAGTCTGGTTCATGGCTGCTTGTTAGCAGTGCGCCTAACGCCAGGGAAGCGTGCCCTTGGGAAGTTTGGGATGCAGGCTATCGAGGGCAATCACGAGAGCTAGGACCACGATAACGGTAACGACTGCCACAGCCGAAGCAAGCGTGGTATAGCCGCCGTCTTCAAAGTTGAAGAGGACGACGCCAAGCGTTTCGGTACCCGAGGACCAGAGCAGTGCCGAGACGGTGAGTTCGTTGAAGGCGGTGAGGAATACCAGCACCGCGCCCGCCGCTGCTGCCGGCAAAACACCGGGGACCAGCACCAAATTGAAGCGCTGCCAAAAACCCGCGCCGCACATGGCGGCGGCTTCTTCAAGCCGCGGGTCAAGCTGGCTGAAGGCGGCGGTCACCGGGCGCAAGGCCAGGATGTAGAAGCTGGAAAGATAGGCGATGAGAATGATGCCATACGTGCCGTAAAGGCTGACGCCAATCACCGGCAGTGGGCGGATGAAAAGCAGGATCATCGCGATCGCCAAAACGATGCCGGGCAGGGCGTAGGGCGTTTCCACCAGCGCTTCGAAGAGAACGCGGCGGCGCCCAGACAGGCGAGACAGCGCGTAACCGGAGGGTAGCGAAATCGCCATCAGGATCAAAGCGGCGCTTCCGGCGAGCATGAACGAGTTCATGAACGCCCGCGTCGTCACATCCTGGCGGAACAGCACTTCGACATAATTGTTGAGCGTGAACGTCTCAGCGTTGAGCGGCATCCCGTAGGAGGGCAGCAGCGAGGCAGCGACGAGTGCGGTCAGCGGCGCGACCAGCAAAAGCGCGTTGAGCGACCAGACGCCGATCTCGGCGGGTAGGCGGAACCGGCCAAGCGCAAACGGTGTCAGCGGTTTGTCGGCCTCAATGCGTGTGGCGTAGCGGGCCAGCACGAATGCGGTGATGATGGTGCCGATGCCAGCGATGAAGGATACCAATACCGCAAGCGTTGCAACGCGCGGGATCATGCCGGTGCCGAAGCTTGCCAGGCGCTGATAGATCAGCGTCGGCAAAGTCAGATAGTTTTCCGGCATGCCGAGCAGGGCAGGGATGCCGAAATTGCCAATCGAGGAAACAAAGCAGAGCGCGAAGGCAGCGGCCAGAAACGGCGCCATCATCGGCAGGCCAACAAAAGAAAAGGCGCGCCAAGAGCTGGCGCCGCAGGCACGGGCGGCCTCGATCACGTCGCCGGGGATGGCGCGCAGGCCTGCCCGCAGCGTGATGAAAGCCAGCGCTGTGTGCTGAACGCCAAGCAGCAGGATGATGCCCTCGCGGCCATACATCGGGTTGGCTGAGCCCGGCGGCGGTGCCATGCCAATGGATTGCAGGAGCGCCGAGGACGGGCCGAAAAGCTGCAGCCAAGCCAGCGCGGTGACCTGTGGCGCGATCATCAGCGGCAGCAGGAACGCCACCGAGAGAAGGCGTTTGCCGCGCATATCGGTGGCGCCGACAAGAAAGGCGAGCAAACCGCCAAGGCCAAGCGACAGGAACGATGACCAAAGCGCGACGTCGAACGTGTTGGCGGTCGCGCGCACCGAGGCTGTGCGGCTGATCTCGGTCCAGAAAGCTTCAAGTCCCGGCGCGAAAGCCGCTATCAGCAGGCGGGCAATCGGCACAAGGGCGAGCACCAGCACGGCAATGCCCAGAACCAGATAGGGCGTGAAGGCATCCATGCGCGAGAGCGCGAAGGGGACGCGCTGGCTCAGGCTTTTTGCGGGATCTTTGGGTTCTACGTGGTGTCGCGTGCGAGGCAAGACGGGCGCGCCGATCGTTTGGTCGCTCATTTGGCGACCTCACGGTCTGTTTGAAGTGGCGCGCCTATTGATGTCAATATCGTCTCTTTCGCTCTTACTGGCCGAACATGTCGGCGAAGCGGATGCGGTTTTCTTCTGAATTCGCCAGCGCCATCGCCGGATCAAAGTCCATCACTGTGATCTCGTCACGTGCTGGGAAACCGGCAGGCAATTCGATGGCTGGATGGGCAGGCACATAGCCCTGGTCAGCGGCAAGTTGCTGGCCTTCCGGTGAGAGCAAAAAATCGACGAAAGCTTTGGCCGCTTCAGGGTTTTGCGCCGTTGAGAGAATAGCCACCGGTTCGGTCACTGCCGACACGCCTTCGCTTGGGAAGACGAATTCCACTGGGGCGCCATTGGCTTTTTCGCGAATGGCCAGGAAATCAACAACCATGCCGAACAGTTGCTCGCCACCGGCCACCGCGTTGAACGTGCCGCCATTGCCGCCAGCCGCAATCGTGTCGCGGGCTGCCAGCCACTCATAATACTCCCAGCCCATATCCAGGTTGCTGGTCAGCGTCTCCAAGTGGATGAGTGCAGCACCTGATGTCAGCGGCGAGGGGATGCGTACCTGGCCAATGGCCTCATCGCGCAACAGGTCAAGCCAGCTGTCTGGCTGGAACGGAGCAGCGGTGTTGTAGACGATACCGGTGGTGATGAGCTTGGTGGAGAAGTAGTAGCCCTCTGCGTCCATCAACCCGTCATCATAGGCGGAGGTGTCGGCATCAGGGTGGGCCATCAAGCGGCCTTCCTGTTTCAACCCTTCCATAGTCACCATGTCAGCGATCAAAAGAACGTCTGGCTGCGGGTTGCCAGCTTCAAATTCCGTGGCCAGGCGGGCCATCATTTGCGTGGTGCCATCGCGCACCCACTCAACGTCCACGCCGGGATGAGCGGCGGTGAAGGCATCAACCGTTGCCTGCGCATCAGCATTGGGCTGCGAGGTGTAAACAACCAGACGGCCTTCTGCGGCTTGCACGCCAAGTGGCGCGACAAATGTTAGTGCCAAGGCGGCGGCGAGGGATTTGAAGGAACGTGAAGCGGACATATCAGACTCCAGACTTTTAACTGCAATTGGATGATGCTGGGCCTATTGGCGCTTCATCACAAGTCTATGACGCCAAAACGGTTTCCTTTGGAAAACCTTCAAGGGGTCAGAATGCGCGGCGTATCGGTTGTTAGGCCAAGGTTGGTGCTATCGCCTGCCTCGAGCGCGGTGTCGGGCGGCGTATCGACAATGATCGGCGGCCCATCGGTCAGCGTGATGTGCAGCCGTTTGCGATCACCAAAGTAGGTGGCGGCGGTCACTTCGCCGTGCAACGGGCCATCTTTGGCAGGCGCCAAATCTTCAGGCCGTGCAACCAAGAACACATCGCCGCGCTTGTCTGGGTAGCCGGCGATCCGCTCACCCTGCACATGAATGCCGCCATCATGGGCGTGCGCTGGGATAAGTGCAGCGGCACCAATGAATTTGGCGACAAAGGGTGAGGCTGGTTTTTCATAGATCTCAAACGGCGTGCCGACCTGAGCAATCGCACCGCGATCCATCACAACGATCCTGTCTGCCAGTGCCATGGCTTCAGACTGATCATGGGTCACATAGATCGCCGTGACGCCAAGGCCATCAAGCAGGCCGGAAAGCTCCGCGCGCAGGCGCTCGCGCAAGCTTGCGTCCAGCGCTGTCAGCGGTTCATCGAGCAGCAAGATACGCGGCTCAACGGCCAGTGCTCGGGCGAGCGCAACGCGTTGCTTTTGGCCGCCAGACAGCTCGTGAATATGACGATGCTCCAGGCCTTCAATGCCGACAAAGCTGGCAAGCTGAGCCAGCCGCGCTTCTTGGATGGATTTCTCGACCTTCTTCAGCCGCAGCGGAAAGAGAATGTTGCCAGCCACCGTGAGCGTTGGGAACAGGGCATAAGACTGGAACACCATGCCAACCTGGCGCGCCTCAATGGGCTGGCCGGTGACATCATCCTCATCGAAATAGACCGAGCCTTCCAGGTCTGGTGTTTCCAGGCCTGCAATGATGCGCAGTAGGGTTGTCTTGCCGCAGCCGGACGGACCGAGAATGACCATTTTTTCGCGCGGCTTGATCTCCAGCGACAGCGGCAGAAGGGCGCGCGTGCCATCTGGAAAGGTTTTTGCGCAATCGGTCAGCGTGATGCCTGCACCGCCGTTCATCGCGGCCAGGCTGCTTTGTGTGCGGGCGTGTGCTGTGGAGGCGCCGGTCATAAATGCGGCTTAGGACGGGTATGTGACGGATCAATGACATCGTCACAGTCATGCACACAGACATACATAGTGCGATGCCATGGCCGCCGGACGGGCGACCATGGCAAGGGCTGCGTATTAGAGAATCTGGTTGAGGAATTCTTTGGTGCGCTCGTTCTGCGGGTTGTCGAAGAAGGCGTTAGGCTCATTCTGCTCGACAATCTCGCCCTGATCCATGAAGATTACCCGGTCGGCAACGGCCTTGGCAAAACCCATCTCGTGGGTCACGCACAGCATGGTCATGCCTTCTTTGGCCAGATCAACCATTGTGTCGAGCACCTCTTTGACCATCTCTGGATCAAGCGCCGAGGTCGGCTCATCAAACAGCATGATCTTTGGCGTCATGCACAGCGCGCGGGCGATTGCCACACGCTGCTGCTGACCACCGGAAAGCTGGCCTGGATATTTCAGGGCCTGTTCGCCGATGCGCACACGCTCAAGATATTTCATGCCCAACGCTTCGGCCTCGGCCTTGGGTGTTTTCTTCACCCAGATCGGTGCCAGCGTGCAGTTGTCGAGCACCGAAAGGTGCGGAAACAGGTTGAAGTGCTGGAACACCATACCAACCTCGGCGCGCACCGCGTCGATGTTTTTGATATTATCAGTCAGCTCAATGCCATCAACGGAGATGTCACCTTCCTGATGCTCCTCAAGGCGATTGAGGCAGCGGATGAGGGTGGATTTGCCCGAGCCCGAAGGGCCGCAAACAACGATGCGCTCGCCAGACCTGACCGACAGGTTGATGTCTTTGAGGACATGAAAATCGCCGTACCATTTGTTGACGCCAGACATCGAGATGACTTCGCTGGTGCCCATGGAAGATGTGGCTGTGGATGCAGGTGCGGTGGTAGCCATTGATGGTTATCCTTACGCGAAAACGAAAAACTGAGGAGAGGTGGCAAGCGCTAGATGCGCTTGTGGCCTCTGTGAAGTTCGTGCTCCAGCCATTGGCTGTACTTCGACATGGAGAAGCAGAACAGGAAATAGAGGATGGCGACGAACACCATGCCTTCGATGTAGAAGGCACGCCATTCAAGGTCGTTGATCGCCACGCGCATGGTGAACATCAGATCGAAGATACCTACGATAAGCACCAGTGAGGTGTCCTTGAACATCCCGATGAAGGTGTTGACCTGTGGTGGGATCGTGATCTTGAGCGCCTGCGGCAGGATGATGAAAACCATCGCCTGCCAATAGGAAAGGCCCATGGCGTCTGCGGCTTCATATTGACCCTTAGGGATCGCCTGAAGGCCGCCACGCACGACCTCTGCCAAATAGGCAGCAGCGAACATGATGATGGCAACCTGCGCCCGCAGCAGCTTATCGATGGTAATGCCTTCGGGCATGAAGAGCGGGAACATGACCGAGGCCATGAACAGCACCGTGATCAGCGGCACGCCGCGGATCAGCTCAATGTAGCCAACGCTAAACGCCTTGATGATCGGCATTTTTGATCGACGGCCAAGCGCCAAGGCAATCGAAATAGGAAACGCCAGGCCACAGCCGATCACGGCCAGCATCAGTGTGATGGGCAGGCCGCCCCAGAGATTGTTGGGCACGTAGTCTAAGCCGAAGATGCCGCCGGAGAGCAATATCCAGCAGATGATCAGGCCAACCGGCCAGATGACCAGTAGGCTCTTGTTCCACATCGGCTTGAAGCACGAGATGATGACCATGCCGATGAACAAAATAACAGCAGCGCCGGGGCGCCATTGCTGCTCAAACGGGTATGTGCCGAACAGGATGAAGCGCCATTTTTCATAAACGAAGGCCCAGCACGCGCCGGTGACGGCATCGCACGCATCCGCAGGCGCTGCTTCCCACAAAGCGCTGGTGAAGAACCAGTCGAAAGCCGCTGGTATCCAATTGGCCAGCGCATAGATGGCCAGCAGGGTGAAAAGAGCGTTGTACCAGGTGTTGAAAAGGTTCTCTTTCAGCCAGGTCAATGGGCCGAGGCGGATTGCCAATGGCGCAGGACGTGCTTGTGCGGGCACGAAATTGGCGGCGTCAGCAAACGGTGCGCTGGTTGTTGGACGATCATTGACGGCGGAGCTTGTTGAATCTGTCATGGTTTTCTCCCCGCCTATCGTTCTGTCAGCGCAATGCGCCCGTTGTACCAATTCATGAACAACGAGGTTATCAGCGACAGGGATAGGTAAACGGTCATGAAGACGGCGATGATCTCAATCGCCTGACCTGATTGGTTGAGGGCCGTGTTGCCCACCGACACAAGGTCTGGGTAGCCAATGGCAATCGCCAAAGAAGAGTTCTTGGTGAGGTTGAGATATTGGCTGGTAATGGGTGGAATGATCACCCGCAAAGCCTGTGGAAGCACCACCAAGCGCAGCGTGTTGCCAGGGTTGAGGCCCACGGCCTTGGCTGCCTCGGTCTGCCCGTAATTTACCGCCTGGATACCTGAGCGCACGATCTCGGCGATGAACGCGCTGGTGTAGATGGTAAGGCCAAGCAGCAGCGCCAAAAATTCAGGCGAAAGCGACTGGCCGCCGGCGAAGTTGAAGCCGCGCAGTTCAGGCGCATTGACCTCAGTGGGTGAACCGCCGATGAGCCACACCACAGCGCCCAAGCCGAAAATGAGGCCAAGCGACGGCAACAATGTTTTGGGGCGCACGCCGGTTTCAGCCTGCTTTTGATCGGCCCGCCGCGCTAAGAAATAAGCGCCGATGGCACCGACCAGCATAGCTAGAAACACCCAGGACCATATTTGATGGTCGGCCATCACTGGGTACTTCAAGCCGCGATTGGAAAGGAACACGCCCGGCAGAAGGGTCCAGCTATCGCGTGGTCGCGGAAGGATATTGATCAGCACGCCATAGATAAAGAACAGGTGCAGCAGCAGTGGAATGTTGCGCAAAACCTCAACATAGATGGAGGCAAATTTGGCCACCAGCCAGTTGGAGGAAAGGCGGGCAATGCCCATGATCACGCCAACGATCGTCGCCAAAATGATGCCGAAGAAGGCGACCTTGACGGTGTTCAAAATGCCAACCACCAGCGCACGGCCATAGGTATCATCATTGGTGTAGTCGATTATCGCTTCGCCGATATCGAACCCGGCGCGCACATCAAGGAAGCCATAGCCAGATTGAATGCCACGGGCTGCCAGATTGGCCAGCGTGTTGGACACCAGAAAGAAGCCCACGCCGATAACAACGGCGATCAAGACGACCTGATAGATGATGGCGCGAAATTTCTCGCTGTAAAAAAGATTTGTTTTCGGTGCGGCCTTGGGTTGCGGAGCCGACGGCTCTGGAAATCCTGCGCCGCTATGCGCGTGATCAGTCATGCGTGATCTCGAATCTGTTCCCTGTGCGCTGTTTTGGACCCGCGAACGTTTGGCCGTTCGTCATGTCAGCGCGGTAGCATTGGCCAGAATAACCGGCTCGGGCAGGCGATTGGGCCTGTGCGGGCATTGTGGTCTTCGGGCTTGAAAAGCAAACGGGCCACAGTGCGTGTGCACCATGGCCCGTTCTTAGTGCCGTCTTAGCGAACCGGCGGAGCGTACTGGATGCCCCCTTCGGTCCACAGCGCGTTCAGACCGCGCGGTAGGCCAAGTGGCGTGATGTTGCGCTCGTACATTTCACCATAGTTGCCAAGCTCGGTGATGATGTCCAAAGCCCACTCACTGCGAAGACCAAGCAGCGAGCCCATCTCACCCGATGCGCCCAGCAGACGCTGGACGGTTGGGTCGGAAGAGTTGGCGAGCATGTCAGCAGCGTTTTCTGACGTCACACCTTTTTCTTCAGCTTCCAGAGCAGCAAAGAGAACCCAACGCGCAATCGCATAGAGCTCATCATCACCACGGCGCAGCATTGGGCCAAGCGGTTCTTTGGAGATGAGATCTGGAAGGATCACATAATCATCTGGGTTTGGCGCGTTGGCGGTACGCACAGCAGCCAGTGCCGAAGCATCTGTTGTGTACACATCGCAACGACCTTCGAAGAACGCGGTCAGAACTTCCTGAAGCGCTTCGAACAACACTGGCTCATAATCGATGTCGCGTGCTGCAAAAACGTCTGCCAGGTTGAGCTCGGTGGTGGTGCCGGATTCGACACAGACCGAAGCACCGTTCATGTCTTCAAGCGTTTCGATGCCGTCTTCGGCACGAACCATGAAGCCCTGGCCGTCATAGAACCACGTGCCAGCAAACGTTGCACCCAGCGATGCATCGCGCGTTAGCGTCCATGTGGTGTTGCGCGAAAGAATGTCGACTTCACCTGCTTGCAGGGCTGGGAAGCGCTGCACGGATGAAAGCGGAACATATTGTACGGCGCTGGAATCATCGAAGATCGCGATTGCCATTGCTTTACAATAATCGACGTCAAAGCCAGTCCAAACGCCCTGGCTATCTGCAATGCCGAAACCAGCAAGACCGGTGTTCACGCCGCAAATCAGTTCGCCGCGATCCATGATCGCATCAAGCTGGTCGCCGGCCTGAGCTGGCATCGCCGATACGGTCAGCGCGATGGCCGATGCTGCTGTTGCAGCAATCGATAGTTTTTTCATTGTTGGTCCTTCCCTTGTTTACGCAGACACGAGTTAGGAGTTTTGGCGATGAACCAAACAAGTTCCTCTGGTCTTTGCCCAACCCCTCAGCGGACACGTGCCACCCTCGAAACCGGAGGCCGAGTTTTCTCGGTCCGTCGCGGTCAAAAGGATATGAAGGGCTACCACAGGGGTCAGGGGTGCTCAAGGGCTGTGCACCGCACAAAATGCAGGCTGTATCGTTCTCTACTGCGCAAAGCGTAAGCAAACTGCAGCCGCGCTCATGCAGCGTAAGGTTGTTGAGACCTGGCCAAGTCCGCTGTGTTTGCCGTGTTCAAAAGGGCAACGTCTCTCCATTGTAAGCCATCAGGTTGCCGGACTGCTCTACACTTGCCGTGTTGATCACTGACAGCATTGACGCTACGGATTCTTTAGGATTCTGAAGTTTCACGCCCTGTTTTGCAAAGGGATCGGAAAGCTTTGTTGCCACCGTTCCTGGATGCAAGGCCAAGCAGATCGACTCTGAGCGTTTGCGGGCAAGCTCGATAGAAGCTGTTTTGACGATCTGATTAAGTGCTGCTTTGGCCGCCCGGTAACCGTACCATCCACCCAGCTGATTGTCGGAAATCGAGCCAACTTTGGCGGAAATTGTTGCAAACACCGCTTTGCCTTGGCGCGGAAACAGCGGCAGCAGATGCCTGATGAGAAGTGCCGGGCCGATTGTGTTGATGGTGAACTGGTAGGCCATGGCGGCCGGGTCGATGGCAGACCAGCTTTTTTCCGGGCCGCCCTGCGCCCCATGAAGATAGCCGGTGGCATCAAACACCAAACGAAGATCAAGACCGGTCAATCGTATCTGATCGGCAAGCGCCGTGATGTCGTCTTCTTGCGTGAGGTCCAGCGAAGGCTGACCGCTGCGCGATGTGCCGATCACATCAGCGAAATGCCCGCTGGCGCGAACTTGAGTTGCAACCTCAGCGCCTATGCCTCCATGGGCGCCGATGACGACCGCCAACCCGCCAGGCGGAAAGGAAGAAAAGGGGTGCGGTTCGGTCATCGTGGTTGCCTTGCTGTTTGCCGAGGTTTCGAGAGCCTGATGTTAGCTGCGCCACTGCGTGTTTTTTGCAAGTGCGATGCGTTGCCTCATCCACTCTGCTGGCCCGGGGGCTGCTTGAAATGGCTCCACGAAAAGATGTGACAAATGTCACAAACGCGCTCCAGCAGGCGTGCTTGGTAGTAGGTGGCCAGCAAGCGAGCGTCCGCTTTGTTTGATCAGGCCACATTTGACACGCCAGCGTTCAAGACTTTCTATGTGGGGTCTTGGAGGGAATGTTGGGATTACACAATGCCCGACAGTAGTTCAGGGGAACACGCATGAAACGCATGATTTTATCCGTACTCGGCGGCGCGATGGCGCTTGCCACCGTAACATTTGGTGCCTCTTTTGCCTTTGTGAACGATGCTCAAGCCGCGTGTCCAACATGGCAGGGCACTCCTCACTTTGGCACGGTCAACCTCACCGAAGGCTTTTTGCCCGATCCGTGGAATCGCGCAGTGACGGCTGGTGGTCGCAATGATGTGTCCAACTGCGGAATTGGCGCGTGGGGCTGGGTGGCTCGTCGCCCGGACTATCGCGTGCAGTACACCACTTCGGGTGCCTCGGCGCTGACCTTCATCATTCAATCCAACGTCGACACAGTTTTGCTGGTCAATGGCCCATCGGGTCAGTGGTTTTTTGATGATGATGGCGGTGTAGACCTGGGCGCCCAACTGCGTATCGGCAACGCGCCAGCCGGTCAGTACGACATCTGGATCGGATCTTACAATCGCGGCAGCGGCATTCCAGCCACGCTGCAGATTTCTGAGCGCTACTAAGCGACGGTGCTGCAACTGGATTGTTGAAACCTCGCCCAACCGGGCGGGGTTCGTTATGCGGTGCGATACCTGGTATCGTGGCTTGGAAGCTGGCCTCTGGCGTACTACCTTGGCCCTTGATGTGATCAACGAGGGCGCCGATCAATGCGCGGGATTACCCAACCGGGCGCCGTCGCAGCGCCTGCCGATATCGGCCATGTTGCCTGTTCGAAACGTCAGCAGCTTATCGTGCTTGTGGTGGCCATTCTGGGCTCCACGCTTGGCTTTATCGATGGCACTATTGTCGCAATCATCGCCCCTGCCATTCGCGCCGACCTTGATGCGTCGCTGGCAACGATTAGCTGGGTGGTCAATGGCTATACGCTTGTTCTAACGGCCTTCATTCTGGTGGGGGGCAGTGCTGGCGATGTGTTCGGCCGACGCCGGGTGTTTGGCCTTGGCATTGCGATCTTCGCTTTGGCCTCGCTGGCTTGCGCGATCGCCTTGAATGGTGGGCAGCTGATTGGCGCGCGTGTGGTGCAGGGCCTCGGTGCGGCGTTGATGGTGCCATCCTCGCTGGCTTTGATTGCCACCTATTACCCGCGCGAGGAGCGTGGTCGGGCCGTCGGCATTTGGGCTGCGGCGTCCGGCGTGTCCGCTGCCATCGGCCCGATCATCGGTGGTGCGATGGTCGATGCGCTGGGATGGCGTTCGACCTTTTACATCAATCTGCCGCTTGCTGCGCTCACGCTTTGGCTGCTCTGGGCCCGCGTGCCCGATGATGCACATCGCACGGTCACGCAAAAGCTTGATTGGTTCGGCGCGCTGTTGGCTGTCGCAGCGCTGGGACTGCTCGCTTTCTCACTGACGTTGATGGGCGAGGGTGGAGCGCTGGGTCAGATTGCGCTTGGCACTCCGGTGCTTGTTGGGTTGGTGGTGCTTGGGCTTGTCGCGTGCGGGCTTTTCCTCTGGCATGAGGGCCGCACGCCTGATCCGATGATGCCGCTGGGCATGTTTGCAGCGCCTGGCTTTTCCGCCGTTAATGCAGCGACGTTTCTTCTTTATGCGGCGCTTGGCGGATTGCTGTTCTTCCTGCCGGTGACGCTGCTCAGCGCTTACGACTTTTCCGCGCTAGCGGTCGGTTCGGTGTTCTTGCCGTTTACCGCTGTGATGGCCGTCATCACACCTCGCGTTGGGGCGTTGGTGGATAGGATTGGCGTGCGACTGCCCTTGGCCATTGGTGCGAGCATTGCGGGGGTGTCGTTTTGGCTTACCAGTCTTGCGGCGGGCACCGGCTCACTGATCCTTGTTGGTGGTTCGTTGGTTGTGCTTGGTCTGGGCATGGGGCTCTGCATTCCGCCGCTTTCCACCGCCATCATCAACGCTGTGAGCGATGCCCAATCGGGTGTTGCCTCGGGCATCAACAATGCTGTCTCGCGCGCGGGCGGTTTGTTTGCGGTGGCCGCTTTTGCCCCGCTGGGTGCCATTGCCTATGGAAACGCTGACGGTTTGCCTGGTTTCGCCGTGCCTGGGGAAGAAGGGCTCAGCCTCAATGATCAGGTGCTGCACACAGTTGCTTCACTGGATGCCTACAGCATGCTGGCCTGGATCGCGTTTGGTCTTGCAATCTTAAGTGCCGCTCTGGTCCTGGTGTTCGTTAAGTCTGAGACAAAGTCAGCCAGCGCGAGCGACTAGGCAAGACAGTTCAACCGCCGCATACTTGGGCCATGGCAGAAGTTTCATCTGGGCGCGGCTTTCTCAAATCCGATAGCGGGCGCCTGTGGCTTGCATTGTTGGTGGTGATCGCGCTGGGCTTGGCAGCTTTGCCAAGCGTGGAGCGGCTGTTCTTGGTGCGCGCGGGCGATCAGGGCTTGGCCACTTTGCGCCTGTCGGTGGAAGGTTTGCGCGGCGCGTTGCGGCGCTTTGAGCCGCTGCCTGCGCTTATTGGTGAGCGACTGGTCTTGGCGCAGCTGCTGGCTGAGCCGCAGAATGTTGCGCTGCAAGCGGAGATCAATGAGCAATTGCGCGTCACCGCCGACGAATTGGGTGCGTCCGATGTTTATCTGCTGGACACGACCGGGTTGACCATCGCCACCAGCAACTATCTCAAAGAACGTTCCTTTCTGGGTCGCAGTTATGCGTTTCGTCCCTATTTCACCCAAGCGGCCGCCGGGGGGCTCGGACGGTATTTCGCCCTTGGGACCGCATCCTTGGAGCGCGGTTATTTTTACGCTGCGCCGGTCTGGCAGAGCGGGAGCGTTGTTGGTGTTTTGACGCTGAAATTTACCGTTGATGCCTTTGAAGATGCGTGGCGTGGTGGCGCCAGCGACATCATTGTCAGCGATCTCAACGATATCGTGTTCATGTCGAGCCGCGAGGCCTGGCATTTTCGCACGCTCTCGGATCTATCGCCCGAAGTGCTCGCCGAAGTGGCCGATACCCAGCAATATCCGTTGGAAGAGCTAACGCCGCTGACCAACACGCGCACGCCATTGAACGACGATTTGAGCTTTTTGCGGGTGCAGGATGAGGGTGCGAGCGAGGACTTTGTTACCGCCTCCACCTTGATCGAGGATGTCGGGTGGCGCGTTTCGATCCTTGTGCCCGCCGGTCCAGCCAAAGCGCAGGCGTTGACCGTGCTTATGGTTTTTGTGCTGTTCGTGCTGTTCGTTGGCCTGGCTTTGATGAGTGTGTTGCAACGGCGCGCGCGTATTTTGGAGCGGCTGGAAGCGCAGCGCGCGGCGCAGGACCTGTTGGAGCGCCGTGTGGAAGAGCGCACGGCTGATCTTAACGATGCCAACGCCAATCTGCGCGTGGAGGTAGAGGAGCGCCGCACTGCCGAGCAGCGCCTGCGCAAAACACAGCACGAGTTGGTGCAGGCTGGAAAACTTGCCGCTCTTGGCCAGATGTCTGCCGCGCTCTCGCACGAGATCAATCAGCCGCTCGCAGCGGTGAAAACTTATGCCGACAATGCTGTGACGTTTTTGGATCGCGATCGTCCGTCAGACGCGCGCGAGAACGTCTCGCGCATCTCCAAAATGGCCGACCGTATGGCGGCGATCTCAGGCCATCTGCGCAATTTTGCTCGCCGCCCGCAGGAGGATGTTGGGTCGGTGGATGTGCTGCATGCTATCGATGATGCGATGGCACTGATGGAGGCGCGCTTCAATAAGACCGGCATTGAAGTTGCTTACGCGCGGCCCAACACACCCATCTGGGTAATGGGCGGGCAGTTGCGCTTGCAACAGGTGATCATCAATTTGTTCAACAACGCGCTGGACTCCATGGAAGGTCTTCCAGCGCCCTCTCTGGAACTTGCCGTTGAGAAGGCTGATGATCAAAACGTCCTGATCCATGTGCGCGATAGCGGTGGTGGTTTGGATGAAGGCGCGCTGGCGCAGCTGTTTGATCCGTTTTTCACCACCAAAAGCCCGGGCAAAGGGTTGGGGCTGGGCCTTTCGATTTCCTACAACATCGTTGAGGATTTTGGCGGACGTCTGCGGGCGCGCAACCGCGAGGATGGCGGCGCCGAGTTTTCCATCGAGTTACGCGCGGCGCAAGCACCAGCGTCAACCGGGATGGCCGCCGAATGAGCGCTGAAACCGTTCTCTTTGTTGATGATGAAGAACATCTGCGCTTGGCCGTGGAGCAGAGTCTGCAATTGGCAGAACTTGATGTGCAGTGCTTATCGGACGGCGAGGCGGCGCTGGCCCATGTCAGCCGCACTTTCCCGGGCATTCTGGTCACCGACATTCGTATGGACGGCATGGATGGTTTGACGTTGATGCGGCGGTGCCTCGATATCGACCCAGCTTTTCCAGTGGTGCTTGTCACCGGTCATGGTGATGTGGACCTTGCGGTGCAATCCATGCGCGATGGTGCCTATGATTTTCTGGAGAAACCTTTCGCACCGAGCCGCTTGGTTGAAACCGTGCGCCGGGCGCTCGATAAGCGCCGCCTTACGCTGGAAAACCGGGCGCTACGCAGCCAGGTTGGTGGGCGCGATGCCATTGAAGCGCGGCTTGCCGGTCGCAGCGATGTGATGGTGGAGCTGCGCCGACAGATCCGTGCAGTGGCCGCCGCTGATACCGATGTGCTGATCATCGGCGAAACGGGCACTGGCAAGGAGGTGGCCGCGCGCGCGCTGCACCGCGCCAGCCCACGCAGTGAAGCACCGTTTGTGCATATCAATTGCGCTGCGCTGCCTGCTGAACTGATTGAAAGCGAGCTTTTTGGCCACGAGGCCGGCGCTTTTGCCGGGGCGACACGCGCACGCTACGGCAAGTTTGAACATGCACGTGGCGGCACCGTGCTGCTTGATGAGATCGATAGCCTGTCTCAACCCATGCAGGCCAAACTGCTGCACGCGATCCAAAACCGCCAGATCACCCGGCTTGGCTCCAACGATCCCATCGCGCTGGATGTGCGGTTCATCGCTGCCAGTAAGAAGGACTTGGAAGGCGAAGCCTCCGGGGGACGGTTCCGTAGCGATCTTCTCTACCGGCTTAATGTTGTCACCTTGCGTATGCCGGTGCTTGCGGCGCGGCGTGAAGACATTCCCAAGCTCTTCATGCAGCTCGTGCATGAGGCCTGCACGCGCTACAAACGTGCGGTGCCCGATGTGCCCGGTGGCCTGCTTGCCTCGCTTACCTCTCGCCCATGGCCAGGCAATGTGCGTGAGTTGCGCAACGCTGCTGATCGCTTTGCGCTTGACCTCGATCTGGAGATTGCCGCGTCTGAGGATGAGCCAGTTGGCTCCGGCTCAACGTTGGCTGAGCAGGTGGCGGCTCACGAGAAAAACCTCATTGCTGGTGCCATCGCGGCACAGGGTGGTAATCTGAAAGCCACCTATGAGGCGCTGGGTATCTCGCGTAAGTCGCTCTATGAAAAAATGCAGAAACACGGTCTGTCACGGCAAGACTTTTTGGAGGCCGGGTAGGGCCAGATGCCCCGATGGGTGGATTTCCACCCATGAATCGACGGCCGGTGTCCCGTTTCCCACCCAAACATGCATTTTTCTACGCCCAGGCGCGCTCGCATTGCATAGCTGCATTGCATTATCATCGTGTCGGGCTCATGCAGCCCCCGCTCTGGGGAGGGCAAACACGAGCTTACGTGTAGCAAATGCTATTGCTGTTGCTATGCCGGGTTCCATTTACTGCCGCTCACTGAAGCAAACACAGAGCCGAACCATCGGCTTAACGGGAGGATTATCTTCATGAAACTTGCTACTTTTCTCGCCACCACTGCAGCCCTGTCGGTTGCTGTTGCTGGCACTGCTATCGCCCAGGACCGTGAAGGCTGGCCTGAAAGCTTTACTGTGGGCACAGCCTCACAGGGCGGCACCTACTTCGCTTATGGCTCCGGCTGGGCGAACCTGGTTGCTGAAGAGCTCGGCATTTCCGGCGGCGGTGAAGTTACCGGCGGCCCAATGCAGAACATGGCGCTGGTGCACACCGGTGATGCGCAGTTCGGCATGACAACGATGGGTCCGGCAGCTGAATCGCTGGCTGGCACCAACCCAATCGCACCAGGCCTGGAAATGACCGGCGCTTGCGCGATGTTCCCCATGTACCAGACGCCTTTCTCGGTGACTGCGCTGTCTTCTTCCGGCATCACAACGGTTGCCGACATTCCTGATGGCGCACGCATCGGCTTCGGCCCTGCCGGTTCAACATCAGACACCTACTTCCCACGCATGATGGAAGAGCTGGGCGTCAATTTTGATCGTCGCAATGGCGGCTGGTCGGACCTTGGTTCGCAGCTTCAGGATGGCCTGCTCGATGTGATCGCGTTTGCTGCCGGTGTTCCGGTGCCTGCCGTGTCGCAGCTGGAAGTTCAGACCGACGTGAACATCATTGAGTTCACCGAAGATGAGCAAGCAGCCATCATGGCAGCGTTCCCAGTGTCGCAGTTCGACATTGCAGCTGACACCTACACGACGCTGGAAAGCGATGCGCGTTCGGTTTCCATGTGGAACTTCGCCATCGCCAACTGTGAACTGCCGGCGAGCTTCGTCTACGCGGTAGTTGATACCGTGATGTCCGACAATGAGCGGATGGTGAACATTCACCGTGCAGCGCGTACGACGATCCCGGAGAACTGGGACAAAAACACCGTGATGATGTGGCACCCAGGTGCTGCCCAGTGGTTTGAAGAGAACGCCGGCGCTGATATTGCCGACGACATGATCCACTCGGCCATGTAAACTTGGCCTGAGGCCAAAACGTTCGGGCCGCCTGTTTCAGGCGGCCCGTTTCATATCTCGACGTACGACACGTCAGAACACGCGTTTTTAAACCGGGCAGCAAGACCTGGAAGAGTGCGCGATGATGGGTAGGGGACCCTTTAGGGACATGGCAGACAGCGATAAGCCAAACAGTGACAACAAACCCGCCGAGGGTAACGAGCATCCTGATCGCATGAGCGATGAGGCGATCCACGAGGCTGCAATGGTGGCCCAGCCGGTGTTGCATGATCCGGTGGTGATTGCTGAAGGCGTGGATGAGGAGCCGGTTGAAAGCAATCGGCGTCTGTTTGAAGGCCATGGGCTAAAAGTCATCGCCTTTGTGTCGGCCTTCTATGCAGCCTTTCACATGGCCGCGCTCAATGGTGTTTCCATCTCTGATTGGACGGGCATTGACATCCCGTTCCTGCCGCAGTTCCCGCTGGAAACCTGGAATTTCCGTATTCTACACGTTGCCGGTGCTTTGGTGTTGGGCTTTCTGCTTTACGCTGGTGGCTCGTTTAGCCGCGATCACAAAAAGCCGACCACCATCCTCGGCTATCTGTCCTATGCGTTGGCTTTGCCTGCGCTCTATGCGCTTTACACCGCGATCAGCTTTGCCAATGAAATCGCCGGTGGTGCCATGTGGAATGGCATGGATGCAACGATCCGCAGCCGCGAAATTTATCACTTTGGTGTGCCGCTTCTGGTCGCCACCGTTGGAGCTATTGGGCTTGGTTGGTTCCACCGCCTGCCGCGCCATCAGTTCTCCGCGCCGGACTTTGTGTTGGCGATTTGCGGCATCGCCGTCGCAACCTATCTGATCACCATCTATGGCACCGCCATGCGCAACGCGACCGGCACGCCGTTTGCCCCGATTGGCATGTCGATAGCTGCCGTTGCTGGCACGCTTTTGATCATGGAATTGACGCGCCGCGTTGCCGGTTTGACGCTGATCGTGATCGCCGTGGTGTTCCTCATCTACGTGTTTGTTGGCGACAAGCTGCCAGGCTTCTTGAACGCGCCGGATATCACTTGGGAGCGGTTCTTCAGCCAGGTTTACACCGATGCCGGTATCCTTGGGCCGACCACCGCTGTGTCCTCCACTTACATCATTCTCTTCATCATCTTTGCTGCCTTTTTGCAGGCCTCCAAAGTGGGCGATTATTTCGTCAACTTTGCCTTTGCCGCAGCGGGTCGCTCACGTGGTGGTCCGGCGAAGGTTGCGATCTTCGCCTCCGGTCTGATGGGTATGATCAACGGCACGTCCGCCGGCAATGTTGTGGCGACGGGCTCACTGACCATTCCGCTGATGAAGAAGGTTGGCTATCCGCCAAAATCAGCCGGTGCCATTGAAGCAGGTGCGTCCACCGGCGGGCAGATCATGCCGCCGATCATGGGCGCTGGCGCGTTCATCATGGCCGAGATTACGGGCATTCCGTACACTGATATCGCCATCGCGGCGGTAATCCCAGCGATCCTCTATTTCGGCTCGATCTTCTTCATGGTCGATTTTGAAGCGCGCAAACTTGGCATGCGCGGCATGCGTGAGGATGAGCTGCCGAAGTTCCGTGAACTGGCCAAATATGTCTATTTGTTCCTGCCGATCATCATTTTGATCGTGGCCCTGTTCATGGGTTATTCGGTCATTCGTGCCGGTACGCTGGCGACAGCGGCAGCCGCAGTTGTCTCGTGGCTTTCGCCCAACAAGATGACACCGCGCGACATCTACAAGGCCTTTGATTTGGCCGGTGTGATGTCGATCCAGATCATCGCGGTTTGTGCTTGTGCCGGTATCATTGTGGGCGTGATTTCGCTGACCGGTGTGGGCGCGCGGTTCTCATCCCTGCTGCTTGGTTTGGCTGATACCAGCCAGTTGCTGGCGCTGTTCTTTGCCATGTGCATCTCGATCCTGCTCGGGATGGGCATGCCGACCACGGCGGCCTATGCGGTGGCGGCATCGGTGGTGGCACCGGGTCTCATTCAGCTCGGCATCAACCCGCTGACCGCGCATTTCTTCGTGTTCTACTATGCGGTGGTTTCGGCGATAACGCCGCCGGTGGCGCTGGCGAGTTACGCGGCGGCGGGGATATCCGGTGCCAATCCGATGGGCACATCGGTGACCTCGTTCAAGATCGGCCTGGCGGCGTTCATCGTGCCCTTCATGTTCTTCTACAATCCGGCGCTGCTGGCCGATGGAACATGGCTGGAGATCACGCGGGCCTTGGTCACGGCCTCCATTGGGGTGTGTCTGCTTTCAGGTGGCGTGCAGGGCTACTTCTTCACCGGCCGTTTGCCGCAGGTACCGCGCATTATGTTCTTGATTGCCGCACTGTTCCTGATTGAAGGCAGCTTGATCTCCGATGTCGTTGGCGCGGCGCTGACGGGCGGTGGTATCTTCCTGGCGCGTTTGACGGCTGGCAAAGACGAGCCCAAAGCGGACGCGTCCAAAGAGGATGTCCCAAAACCGGCTGAATAGCAGCCAGAATAGCAGCCATGCCCATCGGGGCATGGTGCCTGCAGGGCTTGTGGTGATAGACGTCCGGAGACATGCCTCTCTGGATTCCCATCACCATCGCTGCGGCCTTTTTGCAGAACCTGCGTTCGCTGCTGCAAAAGCGGCTGACCGGCAGGCTCTCCACAGGTGGCGCGACTTTCTCGCGGTTCGTGTTCGCCTTTCCGTTGGCGCTTGCCTACGCGCTGGTCGTTTCCAGCCTCACCGGCTGGATGCCCGGCGCTCCATCGCTCATCTTTGTTGCATTCCTGCTGTCGGGTGCCGTCGCACAGATCGGCGCGACCTATCTGTTGCTTGCCAGTTTCGCTCACGGACCGTTCGCCATCGGCACGGCCTACTCGAAAACCGAAGCGCTGCAGGCTGCGGTCTTTGCCGCCATTGTGCTCGGCGAGCTGCTGTCGTTGTGGGGCGTGGTCGCGGTGCTGGTCGGCATGGCGGGCGTGGCACTGATGGCGTTCAAGCGGCGCGAAGACGGTTTGCGTGCGCTCAATTTGGCGGACAAGGCGGTGCTGTTCGGTGTTGCGGCGGGTGCTGGATTTGCCATTGCCTCGGTTAGCTATCGCGGCGCATCGCTTTCGTTGGGAGACTCCAGTGCCTTTGTGCGCGCCGGTTGGACGCTTGCTGCAGCGACGCTTGTCCAGACTTTGATCATGGGCGCGTGGTTGCGCTGGCGCGAGCCCGGCCAGATCACCAAGACGCTTGGGCTGTGGCGCGAGAGCGGGCTGGTCGCATTGGCCGGTGTCGCTGGCTCCATTGGTTGGTTCACCGCGCTCACTCTGCAGACAGCCGCTCTGGTGAAGGCGTTGGCGCAGGTGGAACTGATCTTCTCCACGCTTACAAGCTGGCTCTATTTCAAAGAACCGGTAAGTACCCGCGAGGTGGCGGGCATCACACTGATCGGCCTGTCCATTGTCCTCATCGTGTTGGTGGCCTGATGGCGGGACCAACGCACAAACCGCTGCATAAGGATGTCGGGTTCCTGTTCATCCTGGTGCTGTCAGTTGGAGCTGCGGTCGGCGTCTATGTGCGCGATGGTTGGGAGCGCTTTGTCGAAATCCTGCGTGACGACGCTGTGCTCTGGCTCACCGTCTTACCCAAGGTTGCCGCCGGCGTTCTGGTCGCGGCGTTCCTGCGCATCTTGCTGCCCAAGGAGGTGGTTGCCCGCTGGATTGGAGAACGGTCTGGCCTAAGGGGCCTTTTCGTGGCCACGCTGGCTGGCGCGATCATTCCCGGCGGGCCGATGACGATTTTTCCGATTGCCACCGCCCTCTATCTGTCGGGCGCGGACCGTGGCTCAACAATTGCCTTCATCACGGCTTGGCTGACGATTGGCATCAACCGCGCCATCGTTTGGGAGCTGTCCTTTTTCGGCGCGGAGTTCGTCATCCTGCGCACGCTTATCTCCCTGCCAGTGCCAATCTTGTGTGGGCTTGCCGCGCGCATGTTGCCGGGGCGAACTGAAGAGCAACGCGCCGCCGACAAAGCCAAGCCCAAGCCGGAGATCGAAGAGTGATTTTTCACCCATGATCGTTCACCCATGATTGTTCTTGGCTTCGCCCTTCTGTTGTATGCGATTGCAGCGGTCATGATCGTTATGGCCGCGCGGCGCGATAGGGCGCTCGTCGGCCAAGGGTTTACCGAAGCCAAGGACCAGTTTTTGGCCATCCTGCCGGCGCTAACTGTCGGCATTTTGGGTGCTGGGTTCGTCGCCGCGTTGATGCCGCCGGAGCTTGCCGAAACCTATCTTGGCGAAGGGGCCGGTGCAGCCGGATACGCCATCGCCTATGCCATCGGTGTGCTGACGCCAGGCGGTCCGGTGGTTGGTTTTGCGCTTGGCGCTGCGGCCATTAAGGCCGGCGCGTCAGTGCCCATCGTTGTGGTCTATGTGACCGCCTGGGCGCTGGTTAGCCTCAACCGGCTGCTGATCTGGGAGCTCGCGACAGTACCGAAGAAGGTGATCGTCGAGCGGCTGATCGTCTCGGCGCCCGTACCGATTTTGACGGGGCTGGTGATGGAACTTTTGGTTTAGCGTTCCAGAAAGCCCTTCATACGCGCCAACGCGTCTTCGATCTGCTCGGATGAGGCGGCGTAGGAAACCCGTATGAAACCTTCACCCAGTGTGCCGAAATCCGGCCCGCCGATGAGCGCGACGCCGGTTTCATCGAGCAGCGTATTGGCCAGTTTCTTCGCTTGCCAGCCTGTCTTTGCGATATCTGGAAAGGCGTAGAACGCGCCTTCGGGTTCAATGCAGGACACGTTTGGCAGATCGTTCAGCCCATCGACCACCAGCCGACGTCGTTTGGCGAAGGCCATCATCATGGTATCGACTGCATCTTGTGGGCCGTCGAGGGCGGCGAGGCCTGCCCACTGAGCAGGCGCGTTGACGCAAGACCAGCAATTGACCGCCAGCTTGCGCGCTTTGTCGTAGAGCTTATCTGGCCAGATCGACCAGCCCATGCGCCAGCCGGTCATCGCCCAGGTTTTCGACCATCCGTTCAAGAGGATCAGCCGGTCGCGGATCGATGGATAGGTGAGCAGGGATACGTGCGTATCGGCTGGACCATCCGGGCCATAGGTCATGCGCTCATAAATCTCATCAGATAGGATCGCGACATTGGGGTGCGCTTCCAGCCCCTTCACCAGTGCATCGATTTCGGCCTTTGGCGTCACGCCGCCCGTTGGATTGGCCGGCGAATTGACGATGATCAGTCGCGTGGCGGATGTGATGCGCGCCAGCACGTCCTCAGCCTTGAAGGCGAAGCCGTTCTCCTGGGTGATCGGAATCGGCACAGGGTTGGCGCCAGTGAACTCAATCATCGAGCGGTAGATCGGAAAGCCTGGATCTGGATAGAGGATTTCCGCGCCGGGCTCGCCGAACATCAATATGGCGGTGAACATGGTCACCTTGCCGCCGGGCACGATCAGCACATTATCCGGTGAGACCTCGATGCCGGTGCGATCCAAGGTGTAGCGGGCCACGCCCTCACGCACAGCTGGGATGCCGCGTGCGTCGGTGTAGCCGTGATGGCCATCTTTCAGCGCTTTCACCGCTGCTTCGACAATATGATCAGGCGTGGAGAAATCCGGCTGGCCGATGCCCAGATTGATCACCGAGCGCCCATCAACGCCCCCTTGTGCCGCCAGCGCCTGCGCGCGGGCAAGCACGGCAAAGGCGTTTTCCTCGCCAATTCGGTCAAAAGCTTTGATGGTCTGCATGATGGTGGGCCTGCATTAGGTTGGAAGGTCTCTTGATGTTGTCGTTCCAGCGCCCGAATGGGCCTTGGCCCGGCGGCGCACCACCTCTTCGCGATAGAGAAGGTAAAGCCCGGACCCGATGATGATCGAGGCACCGACCACCGTCCAGAGTGTTGGAATATCGGCAAAAACCAGCCAGCCAAGCAGCACCATCCAAACAATCTGCGTGTACATGAACGGAGCCAGTGTGGATGCGCCTGCGCCCTGATGGGCTTTGATCAGCAGCCAGTGGCCACCGCCACCCAGAATGCCGGTTGCCAGCATCAATGCCCAGCTCAGGACATCGGTGGGCCACTGCCAGATAGCGATGGCCCAAGGTGCCATGGCCAACGCTGGGACGAGGGCTGTGAAAAGGACCAGCCCGGCTTCGTTTTCTGTTTGCGCCAAAACCCGGGTTGCCAGCGAATAGAGTGCAAAACTGACCATTGAACCGACCGAAATGAGCGCAGGCCATCCCAGTCCGTCCAAGCCAGGGCGGGTGACGATCAAAACGCCGATGAAGCCAACCAAAATGGCGGCCCACCGGCGTGGGCCCACTTTTTCGCCGAGCAGTGGCACTGCGAGCGCGGCCACGACGATGGGGCCGGCGAACATGATGGAGGAGGTTTCGGCCAGTTGGAGGTAAAGCAGCGCCCAAAAATTGAAGGCTGTCGTGCCGAGCAGAAAAAGCCCGCGGCTTATCTGTAGAAGAGGACGCTTGGTGACGAAGCGATCAAAGCCCTTCCAGATTTGCAAAAAAATCACCGCAAGCACCAGGTGCATGATGAACCGCATCCACACCACCTGAAGAACCGGCAGGCTTTGCGCGAGGTATTTGGCGGTTGCATCCAGAAAGCCGAACATACCAACGGCAATGACCATCAAGGCGATGGCACCGATGGATGCAGGTTGGGCTGTGCTGGTGTTTGAGGTGTTGGAATCTGTGGGGGGCGAACTCATGCCCGCTGCCTACCACCACCCATATGATAGGTCTATGATGCAGAAGGTTCGCTATCAGTGGAGGCGGCGTCCTCCTCAATATCGCCGCTAAGATTGCGTTCCAACTGGATCAGCGCCTTGCGCAAGCGTTTGCGGTCTTTGCCCTCAAAACCCTTGAGCGCATCTTGGTCCATGCGTTTCAGCCGCGCGTCCAAATCGCCGATGAGCTGTTGGCCCTTTTCGGTGAGAAAAACCGTAGACGAGCGACCATCGTTGGCGCTTGGGCGGCGTTCAACCATGCCCTGTGCGCTCAGGCGCACAACCATTTTTGTGATCGTCGGCGGTTGAACGGAAAGCGCATGAGCAAGAGCGCCCATGGTTTGGCCGTCCTCGTCTGCAAGTGCCTTCAATATTTGGTCCTGGCCAGGATGCAGGTCCAACTCGGCCAGAATGCTCGCTGAGCGCTGGCGATAGGCTTTGGAGGCCTGAACCAAGCGGTAAGTTACCGTCTTACGATGGTTGAACGACATTGGCACCCCCTAATACCACACTAATTCAGTATATCGCCGAGAGATACTGTATACTGCAATCTGGCCATTGGGCCTCAACAAAAAGTCGGGACTTGCCAGTATCAGCCGTTGGGTGATCATGGTTAGACCCATGTCAAAAAGCCCCGAGAGTTCGAATGCCCGCTCATTATTGGACCGAACTTCCTTCCAACGCTTTTCAAGATGATGCGTTGCGTGACCATGTGGCTGTTTTGCCCTTGGGCGCGACCGAGCAGCACGGGCCGCATCTGCCGGTAAGCACCGATAGCAGCATTGCTGATGGTTTGATGGACGCCGTTGTCGCAAAGCTACCGCAGGAGACCAACGTCCTGATTTTGCCGACGCTTGCCATCACCCACTCGGGAGAACACACCAACCGGCCGGGAACGCTGTCGCTGGGCCGTGATTTAACGTTTCGGCTGATTATGGATATCGCGCGTGGTGTCGCACGCGCCGGGGTGCGTAAGCTGGTGATCATCAATGCGCATGGCGGCAATGTCGCGGTGATGGTGGATGCGACCCACGATATCCGTGCTGAGCTTGGCATGCTGTGTGTTGCCACCAATTGGATGCGGCTTGGCCTTCCCGATGGACTGATTACGCCTGATGATAAGGCCCTGGATATTCACGGCGGGCGGCTTGAAACAGCCATCATGCTGGCGCTGCGGCCCGATCTGGTGGATCAGGGTGAAGCCAGGGATTTCCCTTCGTTGCAAGCTGATCTTGCTGATCGATTTGACCTGCTGCGCGCCTACGGTCCGGTAAGATTTGGTTGGATGGGGGATGATCTCAACGCTTCCGGTGCCGTGGGCAAGGCAAGCAAAGCCAGTGCAGCGGACGGCAAAGCGATCATCGATCATCAAGCGCAGCAGATGGTGAGGCTTCTTGATGAGGTTCAGCGTTTTCAACCCGCGTGGTTCGCGCAAACCAAAAAATGACGCTACGTCATCCAATTGGGGTGTGAAAAGATATTCACCACTGCCCAACGCTTAGGCGATCTCTACTGCCATCATAGGTGACAAGACCTAAGCCTTGCGGTTAGATGCAAGTCTTCATCGCACGATGGTCACGAAGATCGCGGCGATGCAACAGGGAGTTACATATATGAAATTCACACTCATCCGCACCGCTGCGGTGCTTATGGGCGCAACCATGCTTGCAGGTGCTGCCAACGCAGAAACTTTGCGCTGGGCACGTGTTGGCGATTCGTTGACGCTTGATCCGCATGCGCAGAACGAAGGGCCGACCCATACGCTCGCTCACCAGATTTATGAACCGCTTTTGCAGCGTGACATGGCTGGCGAGATCATTCCGGCGTTGGCAACCGGCTGGGCGCCGCTTGAGAGCGATCCAACGATTTGGGAATTCACACTGCGTGAAGGCGTGACCTACCACGATGGCGCTGAATTCAACGCCGACGACGTTGTGTTCTCGATCAACCGTGCGCGCACGGAAACTTCGGCCATGAAAGAGCTTCTGGCTTCGTTGGCAGAGGTGATCAAGGTTGACGATTACACCGTGCATTTCCGCACCGAAGGTCCGAACCCGCTGTTTCCCAACAATCTGACCAATCTCTTCATGATGGATCAGGGTTGGGCTGAAGCCAATGATGTGGTTGCCGTGCAGGACATCGCCAATGGCGAAGACAGCTTTGCGGCCCGCAACGCTAACGGCACAGGCGCTTTCAGCCTGACCAGCCGTGAGCCAGAAGTGCGCACCGTGCTGACGGCCAACCCGGACTATTGGGGCATTGGTGAGTTCCCACTGGAAGTTTCTGAAATCATCTACACGCCGATCCAGAACCAAGCGACGCGCGTTGCGGCCCTTCTGTCGGGCGAAGTGGATCTGATCCAAGATATCCCGGTGCAGGATCTTGAACGCGTGGCGTCTACCGATGGTTTGCAGGTTGTGACCGCTCCGCAGAACCGCGTGATTTTCCTCGGCATGCAGCAGGGTGAAGATGATCTGGACACCGACAGCGTTGAGGGTGCTAACCCATTCGCTGATGTGCGTGTGCGCCAGGCTGTCAACACAGCTGTCAACCGCGATGCGATCCAACAGGTCGTTATGCGCGGCCAGTCGGCACCAACGGGCGTCATCATGCCTCCGTTCGTCAATGGCTGGACCGAAGAGCTGGACGCTGCGCCAGAAACCGATGTGGATGCCGCACGCGCCTTGATGGCTGAAGCTGGCTACGAAGATGGCTTTGAAATCATCTTCAACTGCCCGAACGACCGCTACATCAACGATGAAGCGATCTGTCAGGCCGTGGTCGGTATGCTGGCTCAGATCGGCATCACCGCCAATCTGGAAGCGCAGACCCGCGCCAACCACTTCCCGCTGATCCAGAACCAGGAAACTGAGTTCTATCTGCTGGGTTGGGGCGTTCCAACGTTCGACAGTGAGTATGTGTTCAACTTCTTGGTCCACACGACCGAAGGTGACTACGGCTCGTGGAACAACACCGGTTACTCCAACGCAGACGTTGATGAGATGATCGTCTCACTGGCTTCGGAAACCGACCTTGAAGCGCGCAACGCAACGATTGGCGATATCTGGGCGCAGGTTCAAGAAGATGTGCTCTACATCCCCATCCACAACCAAGTGTTGAACTGGGGCATGCGCGATACCATCGACTTCCCTGTGCAGCCTGAAGATCAGCCGCACTTCAAGTTCCTCACGTTCAATTGATGACCGCGTAGAACACGATGTCACTAAGATGGCGGGGCCTGCAAGGCTATGGCTTGCCCCGCCACCCTGATGCCCCACTGTCCAGGTCAGGGCGCGAGGTGACCAAGCCTTGCCCCATTGATGGATAGAAAGGCCCCGCATCCTCGCGTGTGGCCGGATTTCGGAGGAAACCAACTTATGTTCCACTCAAAAAAGCGTTTGGTTGTGTCATCGCTTGCGCTCGCAATGGCGCTGGGCGCAGCACCAGCCTCAGCTGAAACCTTCCGCTGGGCGACAACGTCTGACCCCAACACGATGGACCCGCACGCAGCTTCTTCGGCGCCGGTTCTGGGTTTCCTCAACAATGTTTATGAAGGCCTGGTGCGCCGTGATCGCACGATGGCTGTTGAGCCGGCGCTTGCTGTGCGCTGGGAAGCGCTTGGTGATGAGGGCTGGCGCTTCCATCTGCGCGAAGGCGTAACCTTCCACAATGGCGCGGATTTCACCGCCGACGATGTGCTCTTCTCATACGAGCGTGCTTCGGGTGAGACATCCGACGTGCGGTCCTGGTTCGCCACGGTGACCGAGGTGAACGTGGTGGATGATTACACCATCGATTTCATGACGTCGGCGCCCAACCCGATCTTCCCTGGCTCCATTGCCAACTTCATGATCATGGATCGTGATTGGTCGGTTGAGAACGGTGCGGAAACGCCGGCCACCGATGAAGAGCGCTACACCACGCTCAACACCAACGGCACCGCGGCTTTCCAGGTGATCGACCGCTCACCGGGTGTGCGCACCGTGTTGGAACCGTTTGACGGTTGGTGGGGCGATGTTGAACACACCATCACGCAGGCCATCTACACGCCCATCCAGTCGGACGCGACGATGCTTGCCGCGCTGATTGCCGGCGATGTTGATTTCATCAACCCGGTGCCGATCCAAAACGTTGAGCGCCTGCAAAACACCGATGGCATGAACGTCATTGTGGGCGAAGAAGCCCGCGTGATGATGCTCGGCTTTCCACATGAAGCTGAAACGCTGACCTATGATGGGTCGCCGAACCCCTTTGCCGATGTGCGTGTGCGCCAAGCCGTTTATCACGCGATCAATGTCGATGCGATCAACACCACCATCATGCGGGGGTCTGTTGAGCCGGTTGCACAGTTGGTCACGCCGGGTATGCGCGGCTTCTCCAGCGCCAACGCTGACCGTCTGGACTACAATCCCGATGGTGCCCGCGCACTGCTGGCTGAGGCTGGTTATGAAGACGGCTTCACCTTCTCGCTGATGTGCCCGAACGATCGCTACATCAACGATGCTGCCGTCTGCCAAGCAGTTGTTGGCATGCTGGCGCAGGTCGGCATCACCGTGGATCTCAATACCATGCCGGTTGCCACCTACTGGCCGGAACTGCGTGCCGACAATTTTGACATGTACCTGCTTGGCTGGTCGCCAGGCACGTTCGATCATGAGCATCCGATCCGCTTCCTGGTCTCCACGCCCAATGAAGAGGCGCGCTTGGGGTCCTGGAACTTTGGTGGCTTCTCCAACGCTCGCGTTGATGAGCTTCTGCCAGCGGTTCAGTCAGAAGTTGATGAGGGTGTTCGTCAGGCGGATCTTGATGAAATCACGGCGATTTATCAGGACGAAGTGGCCTATGTGCCGCTCTATTCGCAGCCGATCCTTTGGGGCGTGCGCGATGGCGTGGAGGTTTCTCCACGCTCGGACAATTTCTTCATTCTTCGCTGGGTCAGCGTCGAGTAGCTTTTTTGATGGCGGGCCGCCTTTTGTGGCCCGCCATCTCTAATTCGGGGGATGCTTATGCTGGAAACCATCGCTGCGCTTGCACTGTGTGTGCAGGTTTCGGACTACGCAGCCTTCCACCTCTCTTACCATCCTCAAGAACAGGCGGCCTCTGATCAGATGTACGCACAGAGCGAAGAATGGGCGGGCGAACTCAGCCAGTTGGTTCCTGATGCCAACAGCTACATTATCGCGCTGCATGACGCTGATAAAATAGCCTATGGCCTGGATGGTGAGGCACTCATCGGCGAGTTCGACCGCTGCCAAGCCAGCAATGGCGGTGCTGACCTAACCGAGCGGAAGGGCTAGCTGATGATCGCGTTTGTTATCCGCCGCGTTTTCCAATCGGTTGTGGTTCTGCTGATTGTGGGCCTGATCGCTTTTTTGATGTTCCGCTATGTCGGCGATCCCATCGAGAGCCTGCTTGGGCAGGAGCGCACCTTTGAAGACATCGCCAATTTGCGTGAGCGCCTGGGGCTGAACGACCCCTTTGTCGTTCAATATTTCAATTTTCTCTGGGGTGCTGTTCAAGGCCAGTTTGGCATTTCGTACCGAGCAGGCGTGCCGGTTTCGCAGCTTATTGGCGAGCGGTTGCCAGCCACCTTAGAACTGGCCTTCGTGTCGGGCATGTTCGCCCTGGTCGGTGGCTTGGCGCTGGGTGTTTACACCGCCCTGCGCCGCAAGGGTTTTATCGCCACGGCCATCATGACGACCTCGCTGATTGGGGTGTCGCTTCCAACCTTTTTGATCGGCATCGCGCTGATCTGGATTTTCGCTGTGGAGCTGCAATGGCTGCCCTCCAACGGGCGCGGTGAAGTGGTGCAAATCGGTGGATGGACGACCGGCTTCTTGACGGCTTCGGGGCTTCAGTCGCTGATCCTCCCGGCCATCACGTTGGGCCTTTACCAACTCACGCTCATCATGCGTTTGGTGCGCTCAGAGATGCTGGAAGTTCTGCGCACCGACTATATCAAGTTTGCGCGGGCACGTGGCTTGTCGGCCCGGGCGGTCAATTTCGGTCATGCGCTTAAAAACACGATGATCCCGGTGATCACGATCACCGGCTTGCAGCTTGGCTCCATCGTTGCCTTCGCCATCATCACCGAGACGGTGTTTCAGTGGCCAGGTGTTGGGCTGATGTTCATCAACGCCATCAACTTCGTCGATATCCCGGTTATGGCGACGTATCTGATGTTGATCGCTGTGTTCTTCGTGCTGGTCAATCTGATCGTTGATCTTCTCTATTTCGCTGTTGATCCGCGTTTGCGGGTCGAGCGCCCAACATCGAAATAGGAGCGCGGATATGACCGATACATCCATGGAAAAACCCGATGTGGCAGCCGATGCTCGCGCCCTGGATGCGAAAGCCGTTGCCGACAAGATCGAAGCGGCCAAAGCTGAAGCGCCATCGCTGATCGAGCGCATAACACGTTCGGATGTCTGGTACTCTTTCACCCGATCACCGGTTGCCATTGTTGCCGCTGTGGTGGTGCTGATCATCGTGCTGGCGTCGATTTTTGCGCCACTGATCTCACCGCAAAATCCGTTCAACCCGGCAGAGCTCAATCTGATGGACGGTTTCACCGCCCCCATGGAGCCGAACCAATTCACCGGCAGCGTCTATTGGCTGGGCACCGATGATCAGGGCCGCGACATCTTCTCGACCATTCTCTACGGCTCGCGGATTTCGCTGTTTGTTGGCGTCTCTGCCGTGGCGCTGGCCATGATGATCGGCATCGTGTTGGGCTTGGTCGCAGGCTATCGCGGTGGCTGGGCCGACGTGGTCATCATGCGTGTGGCCGATGTGCAGCTTACCTTCCCGTCGATCCTGATTGCTCTTTTGGTGTTCGGTGTCGTGCGCGGGTTGGTGCCGCCTGATATGCGCAACGATCTGGCGGTTTGGATTCTTATCGTCTCCATCGCGCTGTCCGACTGGGTGCAATATGCCCGCACCGTGCGCGGGGCGACGCTTGTGGAGCGCAACAAGGAATATGTGCAGGCAGCACGGGTGATCGGCGTGAAGCCTTTCGCCATCATGATGCGCCATGTGCTGCCCAACGTGTTGGGCCCGGTTCTGGTGATTGCCACCATCGGTTTGGCGCTTGCGATCATCGCTGAGGCGACGCTCTCCTTCCTGGGTGTGGGCATGCCGAAAACCACGCCATCGCTGGGCACACTGATCAACACGGGCCAAGACTTCTTGTTCTCCGGTGAGTGGTGGATTTTGCTGTTCCCGGCAATCACGCTGTTGGCGCTGGCACTGTCTGTGAACCTGCTGGGCGACTGGCTGCGCGATGCACTCAATCCGAAGCTGAGGTGACCGGAATGGCTGAAAAAGCTTTGCTTGAAGTGCGTGATCTGGTGGTGGAGTTTCCCACCCGCCATGCGCTGCTGCGCGCCATTGATGGCGTGTCTTTCGATGTTCATCGCGGTGAAGTTCTCGGCCTGGTGGGTGAATCTGGCGCCGGCAAATCGATCACCGGTGCAGCCATCATCGGTTTGCTGGAACCACCTGGACGCATTGCGGGCGGCACGGTGACGCTGGACGGGCAGCGTATTGATGGTTTGCCGCTGGAAGAGATGCGAAAAATTCGCGGCAAGAAGATTGCCATGATCTTCCAGGACCCGCTGACCAGCCTGAACCCGCTTTATTCGATTGGTCGTCAGCTCACCGAGACGATCCAAACGCACATGGATATGAACGATGCGCAGGCGCGTGAGCGCGCGGTGTCGCTGCTGGAAGATGTTGGCATTCCGGCCGCATCGGAGCGCCTTGATGCGTTCCCGCACGAATTTTCCGGCGGTATGCGCCAGCGCGTTGTGATTGCCTTGGCGCTGGCTGCTGAACCTGAACTTATCATTGCCGATGAGCCGACCACGGCACTGGACGTGTCGGTACAAGCGCAGGTGATTGCGCTGCTGAAGCGCCTCTGCGCGGAGCGTGGTACGGCGGTTATTTTGGTGACCCACGATATGGGTGTGATCGCCGAGACAGCCAATCGCGTGGCGGTGATGTATTCCGGCAGGATCGCTGAAATCGGCCCTGTTGAGGATGTGGTTCACAACCCGCACCATCCCTATACCGTTGGCCTGATGGGGGCGATCCCCGACCTTGATACCGAAGGCGATCGGCTGGCCCAGATCGAAGGATCGATGCCGCGCTTGGACCGTCTGCCCGATGGCTGTGCATTCAACCCGAGGTGCCCGCGTTGCTTTGAGCCGTGCGCAGGCAATCGACCCGATTTGGTGCCTGTTGATCAGTCCTATGCGGCATGTTTCCTGCACGATCCGGCCTACGCGCATTTGGTTCAGGAGGCGGCAGAATGAGCGATGTAACGAGCGGGGCGTTCGTTCAAGTCGATGGGTTGGTGAAGCGTTTCAATGTTTCCAAACCCTGGCTGAACCGCGTGATTGAACGTTTGCCTGAGCAAAATCTGACCGCTGTTTCCGGCGTGTCCTTCGATATCAAGAAGGGCGAGACCTTTGCGCTGGTTGGCGAGTCTGGGTCTGGCAAATCAACCGTGGCCAAGATGGTAATTGGCCTGCTGAATCCCACCGATGGCAGCATCACGGTGGATGGTCAGTCGATCCATCAGAACACTGACGAGGATGCCCGCGCGGCGCTAAGGCGCCGGATGCAAATGATTTTTCAGGATCCTTATGCCAGCCTCAATCCGCGCTGGCGGATCGACCGGATCATCTCCGAGCCGATCCGCGTGTTTGGCTTGATGGATGATGATGCGGCGATCAACCGGCGCGTTGGTGAGCTTCTGGAGTTGGTGGGTTTGGATGCGCGCGATGCGGTGAAGTACCCGCACGAGTTTTCCGGTGGTCAGCGCCAGCGTCTTTGCATCGCCCGGGCGCTTTCCTCCAATCCAGAGTTCCTGGTTTGCGACGAGCCGACCTCAGCGCTGGACGTGTCGGTGCAAGCGCAAATTTTGAACCTGATGCGCGACCTGCAAGACGAGCTTGGGCTTACCTATCTGTTCATCAGCCACAACCTTGCTGTGGTGCGCTACATGGCCAACCGCATCGGCGTCATGTATCTTGGCGGTCTGGTGGAAGTCTCTGACACCAAAGACCTTTTTTCCAATCCTGCGCATCCCTATACGCGGATGCTGCTCGATGCTGTGCCGTCGATTGCACAAGTCGGTCGGGTGCGGCAGCCAGTGCAAGGCGAGATCCCCAATCCAATCAATCCGCCCTCGGGTTGCGTGTTCCACCCGCGCTGCCCGTTCGCCAATGATCGCTGCAAGGCCGAGGTGCCGCAAAGCATCACGGTGGCCGGGCGCTCTGTGGCCTGCCATGCTGTGGAAGAGGGCCGATTGGATGTGGAGCAGGCCGCTTAGTCCGTTAGGCCAGCTTGGCTCAGAAGCTTCGGGATTTTCTTTTTCAGCTTGAAAAAGCCAGCGGTTGCGTGCGGCCAAGCGTGATCATCGCAGCTGCGTTTCAGCTCATGGACTGTGATGCCTTGCGCGTCTATTTTAACCAGACTTTGGTTCAGAATTGATGCAGACGGTCCGCATAAACGGTACGGAATAAGCAGACCGTCCGCCTTTAGTCCGCTCATAGTCTGCATCAGTCCGCTTGCAGTCTGCTCCAGTCTGTCTGGATGTGCATCCAAAAATGTGACCGGGCGATCCATCCGCGTGATTGCATCTTGCATGGCGTCTTTAGAAAACTGCGTGGCAATGTCACCGTTGTTGAGGTTCGATTCCGGCGGCAATGGGTTCAGAACGATCACCTCTTGAGGTGGGTTGTCCTTAAAGCCTGGCCAGCTTTCAGGGTGCAGATCATCCTCGGTGAGCAGCAGTGCATAGGGACCATGCGGTACACGGGTTTGAGCCTGGCGCGGCGGGAGAGGGGCAGGGGTTTCAAACCCCTCAATCAGCGGCTCGGCAAAGGGCGCCAAATTGTTCGGTCGAAAGCGACCATTGGTGTATTTCTCAATGTTATCGGCGCGCGCCAGATAGGTTTTGCCCTTGGTGTGCAGGCCCGCTACCCAGCGCCAGGAAAGCGTGTTGGAGGCGGGGTCAGCATCAAGCAAATGCCGGTAGAAAAAGTCCGCACCTAGCGCCCAAGGCAGGCGCAAAGTGAAAATCCAGATCGACGCGAACCACATGCGGGCATGGTTGTGTAACCAGCCGGTTTGCACCAACTCTTGTGCCCAATCGTCAAAACCCTCAATGCCGGTGCGCCCTTGGATGGCCGCGTCATAATCCGCAGGGGGATCGGCCAGCGCCGCCTCTCTTTCAGCCAGAAAGTGATCCCAAACGGCGGGACGCATTTCCAGCCAGCCCTTCCAATAGGTGCGCCAGAAAACCTCTTGGATGAACTTTTCTGCGGCCTCAGGGGAATGGTGCTTAAGGACCTCGTCCACCACTTCGCGCTCAGTGATCATGCGGCGACGCAGATAGGGTGAAAGCATGGAAACGGCGGTTGGGTTGCCTGGGCCAACGTCCGTGTTGCGACCGGAAGCGTACGCCCGACCAGCTTTTGGAGCGAAGGTGATCAAGCGATCCAGCGCTGCGGCGCGGGTCGCGGGAAAATCAGGCATCCGTCACATCGTTTCTGGGGGCCACCTTCGGTGCGGGCACAATGCGCTTGAGCAGCGGGCGCAGCGGCAAGAAAACACGATAGGCACCCTCGGCAATCGAAGGTATCGGTGGCACCGACAGAACGTGGCCAAGCCAGCGCAGTTTTGGGATGGTTTTCATCACCTCAAAGAAGCCGCGCGCGCCGGAGACCAAGGATCCATCGGCGCGGCGCACGTGAAAGCGCGCCATCGCATCGCCACTCGTCAAATCGTCTGCGCCGGTTCCCACATCGCTCACATCATGCCAGCGAATGGCATCGGCTCCCTCCAAGCCTTGATAGAGCGAAACCTCACGCTGACACAGCGGGCACGCGCCGTCATAGTAGACGGTGCAAGCCTGCGTCGTCTGGTCTGGGCTTGGTATGTCATTTGGGGATGAAGTCGGGCGCATGGCTCGCTATATGGGTGAGGGAGCAACAAAGGCGAGGCCTCGTTCATGTCTCTAGATGTCGCAGTGATTGGCGCCGGGATGGCGGGGCTTGCTGCCGCGCGCACGCTGGCCGGGGCAGGCCATAGCGTGCAAGTGTTCGATAAGGGACGCGGTATTGGCGGGCGGCTCTCCACCCGGCGCACCGACTACGGAGCCTTTGACCATGGCGCGCAGTACGCCACCGTGCGTGATCCAGCCTTTTCGCAATATATCGCCGAGCTGCACGAAAAGGGCGCGGTGCAAGTGTGGGACAGCGTCAAGCAAAGCGCGATGATCGGCAGGCCGGGCATGGCCGCTCTGGTGAAGGCAGGCTTTGAGGGCCAGGACGGCATCGCCGTTATCACCGGTTTTGAAGTGGCCCATATCGGCAAAGTTGCCGAGGGTCATGTGCTTTCCGACAAAGATGGCAACCATCATGGGCCTTTTGACAAGGTGGTGGTGACGGCCCCTGCGCCGCAAGCGCTCAACCTGTTGCAAGCCTTTGGCGAGGGATTCGCGCGCTTGGGCGACATCACCTATGCGCCGAGCTACACGCTGTTGGCGGCGTTCGATAAACCGCTTGATCTGCCTGATGTGCCAGAGCTTGGCGATGCCAGCCAGCTCTCCATGGCGTGCCGTCAATCATCGCGCGGACCTGACCGCGCCAGCGATCATGACCTTTGGGTGGTGCAAGCCTCAGCATCTTACTCAGCGGAGCATATTGAACGCGAGCGCGAGGCCATGGTGCCAGTGCTCCTTCGTCTGTTCCAAGATGAGATGGGTGTGGATGTACCCCAGCCGGTCTATGGCGCAGGGCACCGTTGGCGCTATGCGCTGGTGGAGGAGGCGCTGGGTGAGCCGTATCTGCTCAGCGCGGATGGGTCTCTGGGCGTGGCCGGTGATGGCATGCTTGGCCCACGCATCGAGCTGGCGTTTCTTTCCGGCGCCCATTGCGGGCAAGCGATGGCGTAGGGTTCATTCCAGACCTCAAGGATGGTCGATGTCGTAGCGAGCGCTGCGATCAAACCGAAACTGTCGCCTGTCTACGGCCAATCGGGTGCATCGTATCGCGATGAAAAGCGTTGGAACCGGCGGCGCAGAGGAAGAGACGTGAAATCTTCCACCCCTTTGGCGTGCGCTGGAAATCATGGTGGTACTGCCCCCACAGCTCGCTGTTGGGTCTGCCATCACAGTAGCGGTGCCAGGCGTAGAGATAGGACACGCTGCTTGCTGCAGTCATTCCGTCGAAGAGAATTCTGATGTTGGATATGTGGTGACTTGTCGCCGCAAAAAAGCTGGCAAGCCCTCGTTCAATCATCGGGCTGATTTCTTCGAGGCCGGTCATCGTTGGAACATCTGGGCCGTAGTCGACGACAGCATCAGCGGTGAACAGCGACAAAACCTCGTCGGCCTCTGCCCGGTCGAAGTGATAGCAATAGGCATGGATAACGTCGGTGATTGCTGCTTGGTCGAGCAGGCCTTCCAGGCTTTTTGCGTGATCCATGGGGTCCCCATCGGTTTGAACGTCAGTACGGTGTCGGCTTAGCCAACATTGGCTTGGAGTCCAAACTGAACGTTTGCCACCGTCCACCCAATCCAAGAGTGCCGGATCAAAGCGGTCCTCCGCGTGCCCGTCTGATTGAGGATGCAGAACCTCGGCAGCGTTTACCGGTGCCGTAAAAAGGACAGGTACGCGATGATGGCGTCGATCTCATCGGGCTGAAAAACAAATTCTGGCATGTCAGGATGGCCGGTCACGATGCCTTCTGCCAAAGGCTCTGCCAGAAACTCCGGATCATAGGCCAGGGCAATATCGCCGAAGGCTGGCGCTGCCTGCAAAGGGCTCTCCTCGTCCATGCCAATGGCATGGCATTCGCCGCAATTGGGTTCGAGCAGCGCCCTGCCGTTGTCGACCAAGATATCGATGGTGAGGGGCGCTAGCTGTTGGTGTCTCAGGCCAACCAGATAGGCAACCACATCATCCTTTTCGTCGGCAAAGAGACGAAAGGTGGTCATCGGAAAATGATCCTCGTCCATCAACGCGCGCAGACGCGCGCCATCGCGTCCAGGACGGGCAACAAGCTCCTCAAATGGCGCTTCCATATCCTGATCGGTCTCCGAGGCTGTCTCTGCATGGCAGACGCTGCACCATTGCTCGGCGATAGCGCGACCACGTTCGGCATCTGATGCCTGCGCAATGGTGCTCGAAAGAAGGAGGCAAGCGGCGCCTAGAAGCAGAACGCGTGGTTTGATTTGGGGCAGGTTTCTGCGCTCATCGTCTGACGCATGCATGCTGCAAACTCCGATCTTAAGTGGCTCACCGCACCTGCAACGCATGTTCGGTTTTGATGAGGCAAAGCCCTTCTTATCTAACTAGGGTCCAGACCCTAGGATGATCGGACTGAAACGCACTGACGCAGGACAACCGATGCCAACAAAAGATGCACCACGTTCGTTCGCTGGCCAGAACGCTGCGATGTGGCGATCATCTGAACCATTTACTAAATGGCCTACGCATCGTGCGGGTTAAGATGCTAAGCGGATATCCTGAAGTTGCTGGGCAATATCTCGGAATGCGTCGATAAGGTCAGACCGTGATCCGGCATCGATATAGTGACCAGGGCTGGAGGCGCAGTCACGAAGGAAATTTTCCTCTGTTGACCTCGTCATGAAGCCAACCGTGTAGACTTGGATGCCATCGTCGCGGATCGCGTCGCAGAGCCGTTCGCCCTGACGAAAGGAGTTGACGCCTCCTGGGCGATACCACGTGTTGAAGGCGCCATCGGTCATGACCACCATCACTTTAAGGGTTTCATCGTCGTCATAGGCAGCGGCGTCTGGTTGCCAAACGGTGTTAAACTGGGGCGAGAGTGTGTACCAACCCCACTGGATGCCAATATGACCTGCCGTCCAGCCGGCTGCGGTGAAGTTGTTGATCTGCGTGGTAAGCTGCTGGCTTTGCGCAGTGAGTGGCAAGATTTCTGGATTGTTGCAGATATAGCCGCTGAAATTACGCCGTGGGTTGGGCCAAGGCTTGGCCGTTCGAAAACCATTGCCACTTGGTGGATAGTTCCGGACCCCATCATCGTCTTCAGGCCCTCCAGGTCTTGGCCCTATTGGCGCGGTATCTCTGAACGCCAGACCTCCGCGGCGCTCATGTACGCAAGACTCGCCGGAGTCGTATCCGGTGATATTGCTTTCATAGCTGCCGACATTGACAAGATCCGAATAGGGAACCAGTGAGATGCGCACCTCATTCAAGCCCACGGCAGAGCCTGCCTGGGGAATGAGAATATCGACCAGTTCATTGGCCGCGTCCTGCAGAGCACGCAGCTTGGATCCCCGCATCGAGCCGGTGACATCCAGAACCAGTGCAAGCTCGATATTGAGCCTGCTCACAGTAACGTCGGCATTGACACCAACCTCCACACCATCCGGGTTAATGAGATGTGTGAAGAGGGCATTGGCTGTTGCATAGACCGTTCCGCTGATCTGCCCGGTATCATCATCAAAGCTGGTTGTGACAGTGCTGATAGAGGCGGCATCGAGGTTCTTGCCAACCATGTTGGCTGTGAAATAGTCGTTCACGAATGTCTCGATGTCGGCCTCTTCAATTTGCCCGGCTGAGTAACTTCTGGCAGCTGCCAGCAACGCAGCATCCAAAGACGAGGCTGACGCTGACCGCAGACGCTGGGCGTTGGTGTAGTCCAGCATGGAAGCCGTGAGGAGAAGAAGGAATGGCATTACAAGGGTCGCGATGATGGCAACGGCGCCCGAGTCCTGCTTGATGAATTTTTTTAAAGTGCCGCAAACGCCAGAAAACACTGGAGTTTGTCCTGCGAAAAATGTGTGTCGAAACATGTCGATCCCTACGCTCTGTTGGCGACACACTAGGGATGACCTTTAAAATACGGACGAAGAAATCCATTAAAATTTGAATCAATTGGCGGAATCAGCAACGTTCATTGGCTTGAGTGGCCAATCTGCTGGCACCAATTGCCCCTGATCGGCGGCGGGCCTACCGTGTTGCCATGGGGCGAATCGCAGAAACAGACCTCTATCAACCGGTCAAAGCGTTTCTCAGCCAACAAGGGTATGAGGTGAAGGCGGAGGTTGGTGCTGCCGACATTGTCGCCTGCCGTGGTGATGAAGATCCGGTGATTGTTGAGTTGAAAACTGGATTCTCGCTGAGCCTTTTTCATCAAGCTGTGGCCCGGCAATCGATCACCGATGCGGTGTATGTTGCCGTGGCGCGCGGGGCCGGGCGACGGTTTCAACAGGCTCTCAAAAGCAATGTTGGCCTTGCGCGAAGGCTGGGCTTGGGCCTGATCACTGTGCGTTTGTCGGATGCCCTGGTGGAGGTGCATCTGGACCCGGCGCCTTACGCACCGCGCAAATCCAAAAAACGTAAAGACAGGCTGCTGCGCGAGTTTGCACGGCGGGTGGGTGATCCCAACATCGGGGGTTCCACGCGCGTTAGGTTGGTGACGGCCTATCGGCAGGATGCAATGCGCTGTGCGGCACATTTGAGCACCAACGGACCGAGCCGTGGCGCGGCGGTTGCCAAAACCACGGGCGTGGAGCGTGCGACGCGTATGATGGCTGATGATCATTATGGATGGTTTGAGCGGGTTGAACGCGGTGTCTATGCGTTGAGCCCAGCTGGCCAAGCGTCCCTTCAACGCAAAATGGATGATGTCGGGTAGGCTTTGTTGGGCCGGTTTGGTCGGACAGGCTTTGTTGGACAGGCTTGCGCGCCGTGTTTTGCTCGCCCCGCCAATCTTGAAAGACCCGGTGGCAGGGCTTATTCTATGGCTCTGACAATGGAGAGTTCATGTCCCGGTAAGGTTGGGAGGCAGAAGGCCTCCCGCTGCAACATCGACACCTGAAGACGCACTGCCAAACGTGGTTTGGCGGTCCTGTTGATGTGCACCTTTCAACCTTACCGAACGAGAAGCCCGAGCACCGCTCGCGGCTATGACATGAAAGTTGACCGGCAATGTCACGGGACTATTCCTCCTTCTTTCCGCAGGCTGAGACGCGCCGCGGCCTAGACCCTCATGTGTCTGCCCTTGCTGCTTTAGGATGGCAGCCGTTTTTTGCCCAACAAACCAGTGTGGATGATCTGGCAGAAATGCCACCGGCCCGCATTGTAGAGGTGCACCGCAATGCGCTGCATGTTCTTGGCGATGGCATCGATACCTTCATTCCGCCGCGCAGTGACGCCACGGTTGGCGATTGGGTGTTGCTTGATCGCGCGCATCCACAAGCAAGCCGCCTGCTGGACCGCAAGAGCCTGATCAAACGCCGGGCACCTGGAACAGATCGACAGGTGCAGCTGATTGCTGCCAACATCGACACGGCATTCATCGTTTCCTCGTGCAATCAGGATTTCAAGCTAGCCCGTTTGGAGCGCTACATCGCTCTGGCTCTTGAAGCTGAGATCACACCTGTTGTTGTTTTGACCAAGGCTGATTTGACGCCGGATGCTCAAAGCTACGTCGATAAAGCGGCGTCGGTCTCCCACCTGGCCAATGTTGTGACGCTGGATGCGCGCGGCGAAGAGCCAGGCGAGAAGTTGGCCGGCTGGTGCAAACCGGGACAGACGGTGGCGTTTCTTGGCTCGTCAGGTGTTGGAAAATCAACGCTGACCAATGCGCTGTCCGGCACGCAGGCGATTGCCACCCAGACCATTCGCGAAGACGATGCCAAAGGTCGCCACACCACGACGCGGCGGCAATTGCACCAGGTGCGGGGCGGCTGCTTGGTGCTCGACACACCGGGCATGCGTGAGCTGCAACTGACCGAGGCGCAGTCAGGTGTTGAGGATGTTTTTGCCGATATTGTCGATCTTGCGCGCCGATGCCGCTTCAATGATTGTCGGCACGAGGGTGAGCCGGGATGCGCGGTGCAAGAGGCCATGGACGCCGGTAATCTTGATCCGTCGCGGCTTGCCCGCTGGCGCAAGCTTTCGGCTGAGGAAGCGTTCAACTCGGCGAGTTTGGCCGAACGGCGCACCAAGGACAAAGCGTTCGGCAAAATGGTCCGCCGGATCACCAAGGATCATGACAAAAGGCGCGGCCCAGGCGGATAGGTCACGTTCTGGTCCATGGGCTTTGAATTGGCGGCTGGTCGTCAGTGGTCGTTACGTTTCATTGGTGACCAGCCGCGCTGTTATTGCCGTTAAGCTTCGCTTTGGCTCAATGCCTGTTTAAAACCTGAGCGCCCCAGGCATCGGTCAACTCGCCATAGCCAACATTGTCTTCAGCCCAGGAAATCGAGACGCTTAACGTCTGCGGGGGATTGGTCGATTGAACGTTGGCAAAGCCGACAATGGCGTTGGCTGAGTGAAGAATTGGGGGTTGCTTTGACTGATCGTAAGCGATGCCAAAACCAGCTACATGGAAGTAGACCGCGTCATTGTTAAATGTCGAATGGACTACATGACCTGACACGGGAAAAACCGTGCTGATGCCAAGGATTGTACTGGTCCAGCTTCCAGCAATAATGCCATTTGGACCTACGCCCATTGTTAGTATTCGTGTGGAACCATTAATATCGGCGCTGTAAGTACCTGAAAGTAATGTAAAATCAGCCATTATTGTAAGCCTCCGGTTATCGAAGGCTGAATATTAGCACTTTTATTAAGACGAACCCATGAATGAATTGGAAAGGGGATCCATTGTCCTTCGACCGAATTTGTCGATCATAGACGTCAACTGATCGAAAGCGTTTTGATTGGCGATTTGGAGGGGGCAGGTCCAGGAAAACCGTCTACGCTCTGTAATCGAGCAACGTATCTGGCTTTCCGGCAAGTTGTGAACGGGTCTTCAACTGGCCGGAAGGCGCACAACGCCCCTCAGACCGATACGACGACTTACCCGCCTTCGCCAGCCTTGTCGTAAACCTTGTCCTTCATTCTGGCGATGTAGGGCGTGAGGATCGGGACAAACAGGATCAGGATTGCGATGGCGAGGATCGAGGCGGTCAGCGGACGTTCCCAAAGGAAGGCCCAGCTATCATCGGAGATGATCAGCGCGCGGCGTAAGTTCTCTTCCATCATGCCGCCAAGAATGAAGCCAAGCAGCATCGGCGCCATCGGGAAATCAAGCAGCCGGAGCACCAGCGCGATGATCGCAAACAGCACCATCAAATGGATGTCGAAGGTGTTGAACGAGACGAAATAGACCCCGATCAGCGAGAAGAACAGAATGTAGGGCACCAGCACCGCGCTCGGCAGCGCCAGCACGCGGGCAATGTAGGGGATGAGCGGCAGGTTCAGCACCAAAAGCACGATGTTGCCGATATACATGGAAATGATAACCGACCAGAAGACTTCCGGATTGTCGATAAAGAGGCGCGGGCCCGGCTGGATGCCATAGGATAACAGCGCACCGAGCATGATGGCCGTGGTGCCTGAACCCGGGATGCCAAGCGTCAGCAGCGGCACGAACGAGCCCGAACAGGCCGCATTGTTGGCGGTTTCCGGCGCGGCGAGGCCGCGGATCGAGCCCTTGCCGAATTCTTTGCCCTTTTTCGGGCCTGCCAGCCGCTGTTCAACACCATAGGCCAGGAACGAGGCGATGGTGGCACCGGCACCTGGCAACACGCCGATAAAGAAGCCAAGCACGGAGGATCGACCGACCACCGGCGCGATCTCTTTGACCTCTGCTTTGGACAGTTTCATGGACCCAAGGTTCTTTTGCGCGTCCAGTTCTTTGGCCTGATCAGCGGCCGATTTGGGCCTGAGCACGGCCATAAGGGCTTCAGACAGCGCAAAGGTGGCCATGGCGAGCAGCAAGAACGAGATGCCGTCGATCAAGTCGAGCATGCCAAGCGTGAATCTGGGCACACCTTGGGCTTGGTCGGTGCCGACGGTGGAGAGCATGAGGCCCAAAATGGTCATCAGCAGCGCTTTGACCAAATTGCCCTTGCCGGCGAAGGCTGCCACGGCGGTGAGGCCAAGCACCATCAGGGCGAAATAGTCGGTGGATTGGAACGACAGGGAAACCCGCGCCAGCGCAGGGGCGGCGATCAACAGGAAGATCGCGGCAATCGTGCCGCCTGAGAATGAGGAATAGGCAGCAATCGCCAACGCCTTGCCGGCGTGACCAGCTTTGGCCAGCGGATAGCCGTCGAACGAGGAGGCCACCGTGCCAGCAACGCCAGGCGCGTTGATCAGGATCGAGGATGTGGAGCCGCCGAAGATCGCGCCGTAATAAACGCCCGCCATCAAGATGAGGCCGGTGGAAGGATCAAAGCCATAGGTGATCGGGATCATCAGCGCGATGGCTGAGATCGGCCCAAGGCCCGGCAGCATGCCGATGAAGGTTCCAGCAAAGCAACCGACCATCACCATGAGAAGGTTGATCGGCTGCGCAGCAACACCAACGCCTGAGAGAATACCGTCCAGCATATCGCTACCTCAAGAACTCAGGGAAGGGGGCGACGAAAACGTCCAGCCCCTGGGTCATCAAAACCCAAAAGCCAACCACCACAGGCACCGATGCACCGATGAGCACCAGCCAGCGGCGCTCGCCCATCACCCAAAAGCCGCCCATTAGGAAGAGGCTGGTGGAGATAAGGAAGCCCAAGGAGCGCACGGTAAGGCCGTAAAAAATCATAAGGCCGCAGAGCACCGCCACGCGCTTGAACGTCATGCCGGTGGTATCAACGGGGCGATCATCGCCGGGCTTCACCAACAAAAACAGCCCAAGGACTATGCCGGCAAAGGTCAGAAACTGCGGCGCGGTGCGTGCGTGAAAAGCCTGGTTCAATTGAAAGGGCAGCAGCGTGATGCTTGTGCTGAGATAGCCATAAGCGACAAAGAAAACGAGCAGCAGCAAAGCGCCTATGCGGTCACGCGACATGAGATCCCCACACCTCAACTTGCCCAAATGCGAAACTGGCGCCAACCTTGAGGTCGGCGCCAGCGTTTATGCGATCAAAGGAAGCCAAGCTCGCGCATCAGATCGCCGATCACTTGCTCCTGCTCTTCCAGGAAGCCGGTGAACTCCCCGCCCGGATTGAAGATTTCAACCCAGCCGTTGCGGTCACGCACTTCAGCCCATTCTGGCGTGTCGTACATGGCGGCCAGCTTGTTCTGGTAAGCTTGTGAAAGCTCATCGGACAGGCCTGGTGCGCCAAAGAAACCGCGCCAGTTGACGAACTCAGCGCCCGGGGCGCCTGCGCTGTCGCATGTTGGTGCATCAGGTGCAGCGGCCACTGGCTCCAGTGACGTGACGCAGAGAATGCGCACCTGATCTTGGCGGGCCATTTCAACGGCCTCAGAGAAACCGGTGGATAGCGCTTGCGCTTCGCCTGAAAGAAGGCCAGCCATGGCATCGCCACCGGCATCATAAGGGATGTATTTCACCTCGGTGGGGTCGCCACCCGCGGCGCGCATCACCAGCGCAGCAACCAGATGGTCCATGCCGCCAGCAACCGAGCCACCGGCAATGCCGACCGAGCGTGGGTCTGAGTTGTAGTCGGCCAGCAGCTCTTCAAACGACTGATACTCAGAATCGTTGTGCACGACGATGGCGGCATAATCGCCAATCGTGCCGGCAACCGGTGTGAGGTCACGGAAGGATTGTGGGAACACGCCCTGCAAGGAACGGATCACGATGGGGGTGGAGTTCACCATCAACGTGCCTTCTTGCTGCTCGGCTGTTTCGATCAGGTGGGCAATCGCCACACCGCCGCCGCCGCCGGACATGTTTTCGTAGGATGCTGATTCAAGCAGGCCAGCACCTGTGAGTGCTTCGCCTGTGCCGCGTGCCGTGCCATCCCAGCCGCCACCTGCGCCACCAGGCACAAGGAAGTGCAGTTCCGTCACAACATGGTGGTCAGCCTGTGCCGCGGTGAATGCCCCACCGGCAAGCATGGCAGCTGCAGCCGTACCCAGAAGGGCACGTTTCAAAGATTTGGTCATATGTCTTCTCCCAAAGAACCTTAGTTCAGCGCGGCTTTGTCCGCGTCTTGCTTAAGCCCACGCTGTGGACTTGACCCTACTAGGACACAGGCCGAACGGCTTGTCACGCCCCTTTTCCGGCTCGTCCAGCATTTTTGCAACTGGTTGCAAAAAACCTGGTTTCACTTGGATCAACCGTAACCGTTTCGCGTTTCATGAGTAAAAAAACTAAAAAGAACGCCGGTTAACAATCATGAAACCGATTTTATGGAAAAATCCGAATGCTGGGGACTTTTGGAGTTTTGCGAAAACAACAATAAAGGGCATCTCTATGGATCTGGTAGGCCTTATCTATGTCAGCATTCGCCGTCACTCGCCCCAAATCGACCCGCAAGAAGAGTTACGTAGAATTCATGCAGAATCTAATAATAACAACCCTAGGTTGAATATAACAGGTGTACTGTTATCGACGAAGAATCACTACATTCAGTTCATCGAAGGCGAAGAAAAGGTTGTGATGGACCTTTTCGCGATAATCGAGAAGGACAAGGGCCACTACAATTTGAAGGTGCGTCGGTCTGCGGTCCTCGATGAACGGCATTTCCCCGAATGGTCGATGAATGTGGTCAGTATCGAGTCTATCAATCAGGCGCTTTATGGGATCACGCATCCTGGCGCCGATGCCAACCCCTATCATCTGAGCAGCGAGGTTCTTTTCGGGCTGCTCTCCAGTGCCGCCAAGCGAACCCTGTGTGAACAAACGCAAGTGGCGTGACCCGCTGATAGGCTTGGGCAGCAGGTGCCACGTTGGCGACAGACCACCATAGAAAACACTCTACCACTGCCTTAAATCAGAGGCACGATTGATGCTGGAGACAAGCCCATGGACACACTAACCCGCATGCGCTCTTTCGTGGATGTGGTGCGCGAGGGCGGCTATTCAGCGGCGGCGCGGGCGACGGGTCGCTCCAAGGCGATCTTATCGAAAGATGTGCGCGAGCTTGAGGATTTTCTGGGCGTGCGTCTGCTCACCCGCACCACACGGTCGGTGGCGGTGACAGAAGTTGGGCAGACCTACTTTGATGAGGCGCTGGACCTCCTGGCGGGCATTGATGGTTTGCAGGAACGCATGCGCGAACAGGGCGACACGCCGCGCGGACCGCTGCGCATTTCCGCGCCACGCACCCATTCAGAAGGGTTGTTGGGTCGAGCCATCATGGCGTTTGCCGCTGCCTATCCGCAGGTGCAGTTGGACGTGGTGTTTGAGGACCGCTTCATCGACATGGTGGCGGAGCGGTTCGACGTTGCGATCCGCATTTCTGAACTGGCCGATTCCAGCCTGATTGCCCGCAAGTTGTCGGCCTATCGTGTGGTTGTGTGTGCGACGCCTGACCTTCTGACCGAGCATGGCACGCCGCAATCACCGGAAGATGTCGGCCGTTTGCCAGCCATTGCCGACAGCAATCACAGGGTAAAACGGGCCTACACATTCGATACACCTGAGGGGCGGCGCTCGGTGCGCATTGATCCGGTGATGAGCATCAACGCACCGCATGCGATCCGCATGGCGGCATTGGCCGGTCTTGGCTTTTGCCAAGTGCCGTATCTTACCGTGCAAGATGACATTGAGGCGGGCCGACTGGTGCCGGTGCTGGAAGAGTACGAGTTAAAGGGTGTGGGCATCTATGCCGTCTATGCCGAGCGGCGGCACATGACGCAAAAGCTGCGCGCTTTCATCGATTTTCTGGCCGATCAGTTCACCAAATGCACTGGTGATCGCTGACTGGAGCCTTTTGGCGACCATACGTTTACCTCAAAGGCCCCGGTCTTTGTCTGACGCGTTCTCGCGCGCAAAACCGGTACCCATTTTTGCTGAAAACGCTTTATTCGATAGGCTGGTGGGCGATCTTCGACAGATTTGTCGCGCGTAGTTTCTCCACCAGCACCTGTTCAGCTTCATCCAATGCCGTTTCCACCTCGCTGCGCACGGTCCGCTCGATAAGGCAGGTGGCAGGGTTCTCCTCGCCTTTGGTCTCTTGGCGCATAAAGCGCTCGCCGAGGGCCAGATAGATGTCGGCAAGGGTGATCTCTTCAGCCGGTTTTGCCAGCTTCCAACCGCCCGCATGACCTTTTTCGGACACCACCAGTCCTGCCTTGCGCAGCAGTCCTAGAACGCGGCGCACCACAACGTCGTTGGTGTCGTTGTGTTTGGCGATCGTGGCCGATGTGCGCGGCTCGTCCGGGTCAGTTGCCAGGTGACCAAGCGTGTGAAGCGCCAAAGAGAGTTTGCTGTTTCGTTTCATGTAACTTACAAAGTGACGAGAATTATGATCTCCCCTTCTTACCATGAGATGTTGCTATGACCCATCGCGCCAATGATGCGCTGACCCTGCCGATTTTGGGTGCCCTTTTTGCTTTCAGTGCCGGTCCTGTGGGGTTGGTTGTTCAAAAATACTTGGTTACATCCTACAGCCCGCCGATCATCGTGCTTATCCAAATGACAATGGGCGCGTTTGCTCTTTGGCTTGCGCGCTTCTTCTTTCCCAAGGTTTCTCTGCCAGCATCAGCGTATGCCAAAGGGCTCGCTTTGGGTGCCGTTCAGCCCGGGCTACTTATGATCATTCTGACCAATGCTGGCGCCCATTTGGATAGCGTGACCTTTGTGTTGTTGGCGGCGCTGATGCCGGGCGTGGTCGCAGTGATGGGACGACTTTTCCTCAAAGAGACGCTCAGTGCATGGGTGGTGATCGGCCTGTTGGTCAGTTTTGCCGGCATGGTGCTCTTGGTGATCGTGCGCGAGAAAACCGGTGCCAATCAGCCGATCGGTTTCTTGCTGGCGGGTATCGGGCTTTTGATTGGCGCCGGTGGAATGACCATTGGCCGTGCCATCAATACCAGCGCTACCATGCCGTGGTTTGTGCTGGCGCCCTTGCAGGTGACTGGTGCGTGCCTGGCGGCATGGGCTGTTGCTCTGGTGTTTGGTGCCGAGCTGCCCACGACCGTCACATCACCTCAGTTCATTGCGTTTGCCTATTTGGGCCTTGGGATGACGGCGATCAGCTATTTCACGTTCAACTTTGCGTTGTCGCGCTTGCCGGTTGTCCATGTCGGGCTCATTGCGGCAGCGGGCCCTGGCGTTGGGACTGTTGCAGCGGCGATGATCTTTGGTCAGAGGCTTGAACCCATCGCTTTTGTGGGTATCGGTGTTGTTTTGTTGGGTGCCGCCCTACCTGCGTTTCACGGACTTTTGCGTGGCGGGGCTTAGAGCGCCATACTTGTGCCAAGCTTAGAATCAAAAGGCATCCGTGATGAACGGCACTGCATTCTTGCGTGGGCTCGCTGCCCCACTCGTTATGGTTTTGGCGCTGCTTGGCGCGCTTCCAGCCTTGGCGCACCCTCACGTCTGGGTGGAGGCGGCGGCAGAGGTGGTGTTCGATGATGCCGGTTCGATTACCGCGATCCGTCACGCGTGGCGGTTCGATGAAGCGTTTTCTTCCTATTTGATGCTGGGCCTGGATACCAATGGTGATGGTTTGTATTCACGCGAGGAAACGGCTGAACTGGCTGAGGTGAATGTGACCTCGCTGGCCGATTTTCATTTTTTCACCAGCATGGCAGGCGCAGCGACGACCGATCGGCTGGGTGATCTTTATTCTGAAACTTTCGGTGCGCCGGAAGACTATTATCTGGAGCATGATGGGGTGAACACGACGCTCCATTTCACTTTGCCCTTGGAGGCCACAGTGGAAGCGGCAGCTCATGACTTGGTGATTTTGGATATTTTTGACCCGGAATATTTCGTTGCCTTTTCTCTGGTGGAAAACGACCCCATTCAGCTGGCCAATGCCCCAACGGGATGTGCCCTTTCCGTTGATGAACCCCCGCCATTGGATGATAGTTATGCGAGCATCCTTTCGCTTATCCCGGCTGAAGAATCTGTGCCTGAAGAGCTTCTGTCAGTGACTGAGCAACTGGCCAATCGGGCACGGATCGTCTGCACATGATCCGATTGTGCGCGCTTATCCTCCTGACCATGGCGGCGTCACCGGCTATGGCCAATCCCTTCGGTTCGGTCGTTCCCAGCGAGCCGGTACCAGGGTTTGGCTTCGACCAGTTGATTGCCTGGACCGCGCAGGCGCAAGGCGCGTTCTACGATGGGCTAACCAAGGCTCTGCGCGAAGTTTCAACATCATCTGCCGCGATGTGGACGCTGCTTGGTCTGTCGTTCGCTTATGGTGTTGCCCATGCCGCAGGACCCGGCCACGGCAAGGTGGTTATCAGTTCCTACATGCTGGCAAGCGGAGACACCGCGCGTCGCGGTGCGATGTTGGCTATCGGCGCGGCGTTGGTTCAGGCCACAATGGCTGTGCTGTTGGTGGGCGTGTTGGCGGGCGTGTTTGGTCTGTCGCGGGCATTTCTCACTGATGCGACGATCACGCTGGAGCGCTTTTCTTACGCCCTGATCATTGTGCTCGGCCTTTATTTGGTTTGGCGCGCGGCGAAGAGCTTGCTGCCCCAACCTGTGGCTCTGGCGCCTGCCGGACATCCCCATGACCATCATCACGCCTACGCGCACGATCACGACCATCGCCACGCGCATCACGCTCACCCCGATCCACACCATGTGCATGACGCGAATTGCGGCTGCGATCATGTTCATATGCCAGGTGCCGATGAGGTCTCGCGTACTGCAGGTCTTGGGCAATCGCTGATGCTGGTGCTGGGTGCCGGCGCGCGACCCTGCACCGGTGCGTTGCTGGTGTTGGTGCTGGCTATGTCGCAAGGGTTGCTCTGGGCCGGGGCGCTTTCGGCCTATGCCATGGGTATCGGCACTGCGATCACCGTTGGTACGCTGGCGGTGTTTGCCAGCGGGCTTTCCAGTTTTTTGACGCGTGGCAGCCAGACCTCGCCGTTGATGCGCTACGCACCGCTGATGCTCAGCCTGCTTGGCGGGCTGGTGGTGGTAGCCTTTGGCGCGCTGCTTCTGCTCGCTTCACTTAGCCGGTAGCGGTTTGTGCGCTGAACGCGCGGGCTGCATCGCCAAAAGCTTTGAAGATTTTTGTTGATGGCGCGTCGGCATCTTCAGATAGGCTTGCCCAATATTCCGGGTGCCATTGAACGCCCAATGCAAATGCCTTGGCGTTCGCCACGCTGATGGCTTCGATGGTGCCATCATCGGCTTTTGCTTCAATGGTGAGCCCATCGCCCAGCTTGTCGATAGCTTGGCGATGCGCAGAATTCACCGGAATGTCATCCTCGCCGAGAATGTCGACAAGCAGGCCACCAGGGGTCAGGCTGACCAGATGGTTTTGGGCAAAGCGTTCGTGCTGCGGCAGGTCCACCGACCCGCCGCGGTGGTCGCGCCGATTGTCTTGGTCTTGAATTTCAGTTTCTAGCGTGCCGCCCATGGCAACGTTCAATTCCTGGTGCCCGCGGCAGATGGCAAGCAGAGGCAGGCCGCGATTAATGGCCGCGCGGATCAAGGGCAGCGAGGTGGAATCGCGTGCCGGATCAAAGGGCTCGTGCGCTTCGCTGGGCTCTTCGTCATAGAGGTCAGGGTGCACATTGGTGCGCGATCCGGTGACCAAAACACCGCTTGCGGCATTGAGAAGCGTGTCATTGACAACCGCATCGCCGAGCGAGGGTACGATGACCGGTGTCACCCCTGCCGGGCCAGCCAGCGACTTCAAATAGGTGTTGATGGCGGCATGCCAGGTGAAGCCGTGAAGCTCGCGTTCATCGGAAGAAACAAGGACGAGGGGGCGTGAAGTCTGCATACGTATGTCCAGTGTGCTGGGGAATCAGGCAGAAACCAGTATTGCCCGAAAGTTGAGCATAAACGTCTGATATACCATGTGATTTGGTTAAAGGTCTTTCGCCCTTTTGCCTATAGTCATTGACCCTTGTGCTCCGGTGGGGTTTGCGGTTTAAGTGCATCCAGCTGCATGGGGGTTATGCGTACAGCGCATAGCTGGCCGTGTTCGGCTAGAAAAAGCTATCCGCTGAAAGAAGTTCGGGAGGAACTCTATATGGATCGTCGTTCATTTATCAAAAAAGCTGGTCTTGTCGGTGCAGGCGCTGCCGCGTCGACAACACTGGCCGCACCTGCGATTGCGCAGGGCAACCGCACTTTGACCATGGTTACTTCGGTGCCCGATGGTTTTGCTATCTTCGATGACGCAGCCCAGCTCGCTATCGATTACATCACCGCTATGACCGATGGTCAGCTTAGCTTCAACAAAATGTCCGCCGGTTCGCTGGTTGGCGCGTTTGAAGTGTTCGATGCTGTGTCGTCTGGCCAGGCTGATGTTTACCACTCAGCTGAGTACTACTTCCTCAACCAGCATCCTGGTTTTGCCTTCTTCACGTCGGTACCTTTCGGCATGACTGCGCAGGAAATGGCCAACTGGTACTACCGTCGTGGTGGCCAGGATCTGCATGACAACCTGTCCGGCCTGTTTGGCCTTAAGCCCTTGCTTTGCGGCATGACCGCGATGCAGCCAGGTGGTTGGTTCAACAAAGAGATCACCTCTGCTGATGATCTGCAGGGCCTTCGCTTCCGCATGCCAGGCCAGGGTGGTCAGGTTCTCGGTCGTCTTGGTGCTTCGGTTCAGAACATTCCTGGTGGCGAAATCTATCAGGCGCTTGCGTCCGGTCAGATCGATGGCGCCGAATGGATCGGTCCTTACGCCGATGAGCGCATGGGCTTCCAGGAAGTGACCAACACCTACTATGCTGCTGGTTTCCATGAGCCAGGTTCGGCACTGAGCATGGTGTTCAACCTGGAAGTGTGGGAATCGCTGACACCAACGCAACAGCAGGTTTGTAAAGTTGCGACTGAAGCTGCCCACGCGCAGAACACGGCGCTTTCGCTGGCTGAAAACGGTGCTGCTTTGGCCCGTCTGCAGGCTGGTGGCGTTCAGGTTCGTCAGTTCCCTGAAGATGTCTGGGATGAGTTCGGTCGCGGTGCCGCTGAGGTTCGCGAAGAGAACATGAGCGATCCGATGTATGCGGAAATCGCCGACAGCTACTTTGCCTCTTTGCAGGAGTCAGCTGACTGGTATGAGATTGCCGATGGCGAATATATGCGTCAGCGCAACCGCGTAAACGCAACCATGTAAGTGGTTTTCCCGCCCGGCTTCGGCCGGGCGGGTTTTTTCTTAGCCTCTGTCGCTGATTGCAGAGGTGACGCGCACACAATCCCATCTGTGGGATGCCTTTGGGGACGCGCGCACGGGGTACACTGGTATGATCGATTTCATCGTCTGGGTTGTGACCAACATCGCGTTGGCGCCCTACCATTTGTTTCTGGCGATCATCAATCCGCAAGCTTGGCTGAACTGGGGCGACCCCGAAGCGCTGGTCCGCTTTATTTATTACGGCGGATCGATCGAATTTTTCTTCGTCATGCTCACGATGTTTCTAGTGATCACCGCGCTGGGCATGTTTTGGAAACGCGAGATTCTTTGGGGCTGCGTGCGCGGCCTGGAAGGGTTTGCCAACATTGTTGGGCGCACCGCCGCCTGGGTTGGCCTCATCATGGTGCTGCAGCAGGTGATGATTGTTTTCCTGCAGCGCATTTTTCGCGTCGCTGAAATTCAGCTTGGGCCCTTGGGCACAGCGTTCAGCCAGGACCTTTCCTGGTGGTCAGAAGAGCTGAAACTCTACAACGCCATGATCGTTTGCCTTTGCTGCACCTACACATTTGTGCAGGGCGGCCACGTGCGGGTCGACCTTGTTTACTCGGCGGTTTCACACCGTACAAAGCGCCTGATCGACATGTTCGGGTGTCTGTTTTTCATGATCCCCGCCATGGTGATCACATATCTTTACGCGTGGTTCTTCATGTGGCGGCACCTGGTGGTGCCCAATCCCTCGGCCTCCAGTACGCTTGATCGCATGCTGATGCAGGCGCGCATTTTGCGCTGGAACGTGGAGACCATCGGTTTCAGCCCCAACGGCTTCAATGCCTACTTCCTGTTCAAGGTGCTGCTCGTTGCGTTCTGCGTTCTTGTGCTGATCCATGCGATGGCGTTTTTCTGGCGCTCTTACCTTGAGTATGTCGAAGGCGAAGAAAGCGCGGGCAAGTATCTGGACAAAGATGTGATGGGCGACGAAGCCGAAGACTTCGTGCACGAAGCCCACTCTGGCTCGGCCTAGGCGAGCGACTGGTAATTTTTCGGTCGCTGGTTAGCGACCAGGGGGTAAGGCAACACCATGCTTTTTGGATTGGACGGGGTCGAAGTCGGCCTAATCATCGTCTTCCTGACACTGTTCGCGTCAATTCTGACCGGTTTCCCAGTGGCGTTTTCCATCGCCGGGGCCGGTGTGATTTCCTTTGCGATCATTGCAGGGCTCGACTCAGCCGGCCTGCTTATTCACCAGGCAATCGACACCAGCTCCGATCCCTATCGTGCTTTGGTTGCCGAAGGGGTGGTGCGCGACGCGATTTCGGTGTTTCGATACCCGGACTTACCGAGGATAGAGGAACCGGTGTTCCCGGGTGGCTGGCAGTTGGCGATGGAGCGCAACATCTCCTTCATCGTCAACCGGATGAACGAGCGTGTGATCGCCGGACAATCCATCGAAACGCTACTGGCTGTGGCCATGTTCGTGATGATGGGCATCACGCTGGAGCGCTCGCGGATCGCCGAAGATCTGCTGACCACCATGGCCCGCGTGTTCGGTCCACTGCCTGGTGGTTTGGCCGTGTCCATCGTGATTGTGGGCGCTTTTCTGGCTGCCTCCACCGGCATCGTTGGTGCAACGGTTGTGACCATGGGCCTGCTCGCCCTGCCGACCATGCTGCGCAACAATTATTCGCCTGAGCTGGCCACCGGCGTAATCGCCGCATCGGGCACGTTGGGGCAGATTATTCCGCCGTCCATCGTGATCGTTCTGCTCGGCACGCTGGTTGGTGACCTTTATGCAGCGGGCCAGGAAACCCGTGCGCAGCTTGCTGGCTGCACCGATGCGCTGACCTATCTTGGCGAACCGGCGGTGCTCTCGGTGGGTACGCTGTTCCAGGCCGCGCTTCTGCCGGGCATCTTTATCGCGATGCTCTATGGCGTCTACGCGTTTGGCTTTGCGTTGGTGAACCCGGAAAAGGCACCTGCCGTTGAACTTGGCGGGGGCAGCACATCCGAAGCCATTGGCCGTCGTCGTGGCATGACATGGTTTTTGGCTGCGCCCATCGGTTTGATCTTTGCTGTGGTGCTTGCCGTGAGTGGCGGCATGATTGGCAGCCAGTCGTTCACGGTCTCGAACTTCTCGCAAAGCGGCGAAGTTGCCAGCCTGCGCACCAATGTTTCTGACCAGTGTCAGGTGGCGATGATTGAGCTTCACGGCCAGGATGCCTGGGATCAGGCCGTGGCTGAGCGCGAGGCCATTCAAGCCTCAGGCGGCGGCGAAGAGGCGCATGAGCGTTCCGAAGAGGAAATGGCAGTTGCCCGCGCTGAAGCGCTGGAGAACACGGCCCCCATCGGTTCAGGTGTCACCACCATCTTTGTGATGCTGGCGCTTATTTTGATCATTGCGCGTGGGGTTTCGGCCAGCGCCAGCGCGAGACCGCTGATAATCGGGGGTGTCGGCGTAGTTCTTGCCTTCGTGTTCGATGCGCTGTTCATCAGCCCGCTCACCGGGCCTGGCGCAAAGTTCATGATTTTGGCGATACCGGCATTGCTTGCGCTTTACGGCACGCGCGAGGCGATGGGGCGGTTGGCGAAAAACGAGCTTCTGCGCGTTGTGTTCCCGCCGCTTGTTTTGATCGTGGCCGTGCTAGGCTCAATCCTTGGCGGTATTACCAACCCAACGCCTGCTGCTGCTCTGGGCGCGGCCGGCGCCATTATGCTGGCGGCATTCCGCAAGCTGAAGGAGGAAGACGGCAAATCGAAAATCGTGATCTATTCCAGCTTAGCGCTGGTTGTCATGATCCTTCTGGGCGTGAACTTTGATCTGCGCATCACGCGCGAGTCCGTCGCGTTTGAAGATTGGGTTGCCTATGTGCTGGCGCAGGGCGCCTACCACTTTGCGTTCCTGGGTTTGCTCTACAGCTGTTGGGTGCTGTTCCGTGGCAATGTGCTCTCGCCGGTGGTGCGCGAGACGGCCAAGGTCACCTCGATGGTGTTCACCATCCTGATCGGCAGTCAGTTGCTCAATCTGGTGCTGATCTCGTTTGGTGGCGAGCACTACATTCAGCAGTTCCTTCGCGCCTTCGACAATGAGCTTGTGGTGTTCCTCATCGTCATGCTCATTCTCTTTGTGCTAGGATTTGTGCTCGACTTTTTGGAGATCATCTACATCGTGATCCCGATTGTGGGGCCGGTGATCTATGGCGGCACACTTGATCCGGCATGGGTGACGATCATGATTGCGGTGAACCTGCAGACCTCGTTCCTGACGCCGCCGTTTGGCTTTGCGCTGTTCTACCTGCGCGGGGTGGCGCCGCCCACGGTTACCACGGGCAATATCTACCGTGGTGTGCTGCCGTTTGTGGGCATTCAGGTGCTGGCGCTCGGGCTGTTATGGCTGTTCCCTGGCATTGTGACGATCCTGCCGGATCTGCTAAACTAGGCAGTTCGGATTCACTCCACAAAAAAGCCCGCAGATCGGACTGATCTGCGGGCTTTTTTTGTTTTCGATGCCGCTTAGATATCGTTTCGCGGGATGCGCAGCACTTGCCCGGCAAAAATCACATTGGGGTCGCTGAGATTGTTTTGGTTGGCTTGAAAAATGGGTTGAAAGTCAGCCGTGCCATATTGGTCCTGCGCGATGCTCGTCAGCGTATCGCCGGATTGCACCGTGTAAGGTCGCCAGCCACCATAACCCGGTAGAATTTTTGGCCCAAACAGCACCGGAATCACAACCGAAGGCCCGTTTTCGTTGCCGGTGTCGTCGGCAAGCGTCAGGAACAGGCGGTTCAGCTTGAAACTGTTGGTATCTGGAATATCGATCTCGCCTTGAAACTGCTTGAGCCCGAGAGCGCCAACGGTCGTGAACGAGCTGTACTCGTCGTGCCCATCGGAAACACGAATGGTAAGCGTTCCTTCAAAGGCTGTGGCGTTTCCCGCGATCAGGATTTTTGAGCCGACCAAGTCGAACGGCTGTGGCTGCTGAATATCGAGAGTGATGCTCATATCGCTGCTTTCTTTTCTGCCACCCCCGCGCGCATTATACGCCTGTTTGGGCAAGAAGCGTATGGCAGAGTTTTAAGCGGAATGTTTAGGTGGGGGCGTCGGCCAGAGTATAGGCCGATGGAAAATCCCAAGCCTCGACAATCCGCCCTTCGACAAAGCGCCAAACGACCACCGCGTGGATGGCAAACGAGTCTCCATCAATGGTCATGGTGTTCTTGGTGTGCGTTACCACCAACTCATCGCCGTGGGCCGTTGCCGAGATTGGCTCCACCGTGAAGGTGCCATCGGACTTTTCGCCAAGGCGCCAGAAAAAATCGCGTATGCCTTCAAGGCCCTTATAGGCGCCCTCCATCTCTGGAAGGTTGGGGTTGACGTAGTGCCAGACCACATCTGGCGAGAACAGCTCTTTGGCAGAGGCAAGATCGCGCGGATCCAGCGTCTCTAATAGCGCCACATTGGGGTGTTTGCTGGTCAGGGAATCGCTCCTTGTTTTGGGTAGGTTTCAATGCCAATCAAAGAGGCGATGGGCGTTGACCGGCATCAATGGTGGCGCTTGCCAACAGCAAACAGGGAGAGCTTGTGATGACCAGAACCGCCCTCGTGACCGGTGCCAATCGCGGCATTGGCAAAGCCATCGCGCAAGGTTTGGGCGCCGAAGGCTTGAACGTGGTATTGGCTGGCCGTGACGGCGCAGCGCTGGGTGAGTTGGCGATTGGTCTCCACCAACAGCATGGAGTCGAAACCCGCTCGCTTGTGTTGGATGTCGCCGACTCAACGTCCATTGAGCAAGGCCTTGCCAAGTTGGCGCGCAATCAGGTGCCCATTGATGTGCTTATCAACAATGCTGGTATCTTGCCCGACGGCGACATGCTCACCATGCCGTGGGATGACATTGAAGCCTCCACGCGGGTGAATGCGCTTGGCCCGTTGCAACTGATGCGTGAATTGATGCCTGGTATGGCGGCGCGCGGCTATGGACGGGTGGTCAATGTTTCCTCCGGCTGGGGGTTGTTGAACGGTTTGGGGCCGGGTGCCTATGGCATCACCAAGGCGTTTTTAAACGCGATCACCATTAAGGCAGCGCGCGAAGCTGGGCGCGGCGTTCTGGTCAATGCCATGTGCCCAGGCTGGGTGCGCACCGATATGGGCGGCGCCGGCGCCAACCGCACGCCGCAAGAGGGCGCCGATACCGCGCTGTTTCTGGCCACACTTCGCGAAGGTGGCCCTTCGGGTGGCATTTTCAGGGATCGCCAGCCGATACCATGGGATGAATGAGGCAGGGCAACGGAGCGCAACTGATAGCGCATCACCTGGCTTTCTAAGTGTCGTGTTGATCAGTGCTGGAACCTTACCGCCCTGGCGCGGGTTGATTGGATGTGCCTACCTCTTCGATGAGCGTGCCCATGAGCGGTAACGCATCGACACCCCTGCGCCAGAGCGCTTTATGAAAGCCAATGCCATGGTCCATGACATCGAGATCCAGCTTGCCTACAACGTAGCCGGTCCAACGGATATGCTGCTGCAAATAGAGGTAGCCGATCTGGCTGACCAGCAGGTGAAATCAAGCGATCTCCAGCTCTCGACCACCAGCCACTTTGCCCGTGTTGCTGCCGAAGAGGGCCTGGGCGATCGCATCTGGCTGCGAACCGATGTGCCGTTGCGATGCACCTACACCGCGCAGGTCCATATCGACCGGCCTGTCCTCGACATATCAGCATTGGCGCAAGTGCCGCCCCATCTGCTGCCCGGCGATACGGTGCGCTACCTCATGCCTTCGCGTTTTTGTCCGTCCGATCAGTTTCAGAGCTTTGTGTCGGCCGAGTTCGGCTTCTTGGAAGCCGGTGCGAAGATCGTTGCGATGCGCGACTGGGTGAACCAGGCCATCGCTTACGTCCCTGGGGCGAGCAACGCGCAGACATCGGCCACCGACACGTTCGTTGAACGCCAGGGTGTGTGCCGGGACTTCGCGCATTTGCTGATCACTTTGGCGCGCGCGGCGACCATTCCGGCGCGCTTTGTCAGCGTTTATGCGCCCGATGTTAAGCCGCAGGATTTCCACGCGGTGGCGGAAATTTTTCTCGATGGAACGTGGCATTTGGTGGACGCAACCGGCATGGCCCCGGCCGATAGCATCGCCAGGATCGGCGTTGGTGCTGATGCGGCTGAGGTGGCGTTTCTGACGTCTTTCGGCCCAATCGAACTGGAAACGCAGACCGTGAGCGTGAAAGCCAGTGATGGGTAGCGGCGCGTACCCTTTCTGCAAAGGTTAATTTCAGTCCACCACTTGGTAAGGCTTTGCGGCGACACTAGCGGCCAAGTTGCGTTGCGTTGTATGGAGTAGAGCCTGCTATGGGTCAGGAAGCTGAAGCACTGGAAACATGGATTAAGAGCGAAGCTCTGATCGATAATCCGTCCAATCGTGCCGTTGCGCGCATGAAGGATGCGCTGGAGATGGCGGGCATCGTGCCTGGCATGGTGGTGCTCAACGGTTTCGGGCCAGCCTATGGCGCACTGCAAGCCATGGCCGATCAAGCTCTTAAAGACATTGGCGCAGAGGTCCTTAGCGGCGAGCAGATGCTGGCCGACGATAGCGCTGTTGCCACCTGCTTCGTTGGCTCGCCCGACCGTTTGTTCGCACTCTGCCAAGCTGGTTATGCGCCGGTTCTTACCCATGCGCTGGTGGGTGGCGGTGCTGTGTTTCCCATTGTTCACACGGTCGCGGCGCAGCACGGCATCGCGCTTTGCGATGCGATGACAGACCATGAGTTTGGACCCTATGCTGTGCGCAGTTCGCGCGAGGATGCCTACGTTCTGCTTGGCGACATTGACGTGTCGATCCTGCAGGCGGGTGGAGAGGCGGACGTGCCACACGGCATGGTTGGCGAGGTGGTTCTTGATGACCCGCTGGCCAATGATGCGCCAGTACGTACCGGCGTGTTGTCAGCCCTTGAGCAGGTGCCGCATCGCTATCGCGCGCCGGGCCTTCAGGGCTGTTTGGGCTTTGCTCAGCCAGTGGCCACCGTGCAGGATCATAAGGTGCGTGCAAGTGATATCGCGCAACTGGTCAGCGAGCATGAAGATGTGTTGGACGCACGTCTGATTGCGCATGCCAAGGATGAAACCCAGCCGGTTTTGCAGGTGGAAACCGAGGCCGGCGATTGGATCGACGAGGATGTGCTGGCGCGCTTTGAGGCGTTGACAGGCCTGCGCCCGCAGCTTGAGCGCTTGGCGCCTGGACGGTTTGGCAACACAGGCCGCGCCTTTGCGCTGATGGCGGCTTAGGAAACACGAGCTGCCGTCATCTCTGTGCTTGTCACAGAGATCCATTCCAGTGAGCTTACCGGGACAATTGTCGATGCCAAAAAGCGCACTGAAATGGATCCCCGCCACAAGGGCGAGGATGACGAGGGATGAGTAGGGAAGCAACCGATGCTATCATCACGCATCGCGTGTGAGCCGGGATCTCAGCCATCGCGAGATATCAGATCCCGGATAGCCTTCGGCTTCCGGGATGACATAGAAAAAGGCCGGGATCGCTCCCGGCCTTCTGGCGTTTTTTAAGGAGCTGCCCTTAGCGGGTCAGTGTGATGCGGCCATCCAGTGCGGGGGCGAACTCGCCCATTTCGCGCACATGCACCATCACATCATTGGCCATCAGCTTGGCGTCTTCCTCACGCACAATGCGTGGGGCATCGGCAAACACTGAATAGCCATCACCGCCACGACCCATGAAGTCGTTGGTGGCGACGCTGTAGGTGGCGTTGATGTCGAGGGGTGCATCGCCCACCATAACAGAGGTTACGCGGTCGCCCGGCTCGCGGGTGATGTCGGCTTCAATCATCATGCCGGAAACCTGTGGGAAGCGACCCGACACGTCTTCAACCCGGCTGAAGCCGTTTTCCAGAGCGGCCAGAACTTCAGCGCCTGTCAGCTCGATCATGATGTTGACGTTGCCGAACGGCAGTTCAGACAAGATGTCACGACGGGTGATTTCGGTGCCCGGCTCGTACACCTTGTCGGCGCGGATACCGCCACCATTGGTGATGGCGATGTCAGCGCCCACGGCTGCGCGCATACCATCGGCAACAAGGTTGCCCATGGTGGCTTCACCGGAACGCACCGATGCGCGGCGAGAGTCCAACTCAGCGGTGATCGAGCCGATGGTGACGTTCAGCTCTTCATCAAGGATCGCGTTAAACTCATCAACACGCGCCTGGACGGACGCATCTTGTTCCATGCCAAGTGTTGAGATTGGGCGAAAGCCCAGTTCCCAACCGACGCGGCGACGGTCACCATCACGAATGGTTGCTGTCACATCGACGGCGGTCACGTAATCGGCTTGCTCGCGCGATTCCACTAGGGCGTTACGGCCATTGTACTCGACGCGCAGATCATGATCGTCACCGGAGAGGATGAGATCGAACTCGCCGGTGTTGTACATCTCATGGTCGATGCCGACATGGTTGTGCGTTACGGCGACAATCATATCCGCGCCGGCATCGCGCAGTGCGGCAGCCTGTTCCAAACCAACCTCAAGCGCACCGCCCAGTTGCAGTGTTTCAGGCGAAGATTTCACCACCGCATCTTCGGCAGTAAGGCCAATGATGCCGATCATGAAGCCATCGACATCCATCATCATGGTGTCAGAGAAGCCATCAAGCATGGTGCCATCTTCATTGCGCAGATTGGCGGCCAGCAGCGGCGATTCCAGCTCAGCCATACGGGTGCGGAAGACCTCTTCACCGAAATCATACTCATGGTTGCCTGGCACGAAGATGTCTGGCGCAATCATGTTGAAAAGTTCGGTGATGTGCTCGCCCTGGTCAAAGGAGGAAAGCAGAGACGGGGAAATGGCATCGCCAGCGAATGCGAAAACCACGTTTTCATTGGCGGCACGCTCTTCTGCCACCACAGTTGCTAGGCGACCAAAGCCGCCCTGATCGGACATGTTGTCGACGGTGTCGACGTCGTTCACCAGCAGGAAAGTGACGTTGACGGTGGTGGAATCCTGCGCAAACGCAGGTGCGGCCAGAAGCGCGGTCGAAAGACCGAGCGTGGCCAACAAACGGGTTGGAGTGTGATGCATGAAAAGCCTCCCTCAAGGCATGTGGTATGGATGGTTGGTGAAATCTTGCCAGAGCTGTCTCGCCCCAGTGTGACGTCAGCATGACAGAATTACGTCAGGCCGCAAGCATGGCGATTGCTTCATATCAATGGCACGGTGCGGCGATTGATCCATCCAAATGCCTTGCTGCCGCGTATGGGACTATGCTTATGCACCAAAGACAATCTGCCCGGACAGGCCGTGAGGAGTTCCCCAACGTGAACACGCAGGATTACAAAGCGTTCGCCGATGCAACCATTGCACCGGCTGAGCCCAGCCGCTCACGTGATAATTCGGTGCTGCCTGATGGTCATCCGCCGATCAAGTTCGGCAAAGTGGGTGTGTTGCTGGTCAATCTGGGCACGCCGGATGCGACCGATTATTGGCCGATGCGGCGTTATCTCGCAGAGTTTCTCACCGATCGCCGCGTGATCGAGTGGCCGAAAGCGCTCTGGTATCCAATTCTCTACGGCATCATTTTGATGGTGCGCCCCGGTCGCAAGGGCAAAGACTATGCGACCATCTGGAACAAAGAGCTGGATGAAAGCTATCTGCGCACCTACACGCGCTCGCAATCAGACCTGCTGGGCGAAGCGCTTGCCGATCATGACAATGTGGTTGTCGATTGGGGCATGCGCTATGGCAATCCGTCCATCGCCAGCCGTGTCGATGCGCTGCGCGAGGAAGGCTGCGACCGGATTTTGCTGTTCCCACTTTATCCGCAATACGCCTCGGCAACGACGGCGACGGTGAACGACAAAGCTTTTGAGCACCTGATGAAGCTGCGCTGGCAGCCAGCCATCCGTACGGTGCCAGCCTATCACGATGAGCCGGTCTACATTGATGCGCTGGCCCGTTCGATTGAAGCGCATCTGGCAACATTGGACTTTGAGCCGGAGAAGGTGATCGCCTCCTATCACGGCATTCCAGAAAGCTATTTTGCCAAGGGTGACCCTTACCACTGCCATTGCCACAAAACCTCGCGTCTTCTCGAAGAGCGGCTTGGCTGGGACAAAGGGCGTTTGATGACGTGCTTCCAGTCGCGCTTTGGCCCGGAAGAATGGCTTCAGCCCTACACCGATAAAACGGTGGAAAAGTTGGCGAGCGAAGGCGTGAAAAATATCGCGGTGTTCAATCCGGGTTTTGTTTCAGACTGTCTGGAAACGCTGGAAGAGATCGCCATGGAAGCCCATGAGATTTTTGAAGAGCATGGCGGCGAAAACTTTGCCTATATCCCCTGCCTCAATGACAGTGAGAACGGCATGCGTGTCATCGAAGCGCTGACGCGGCGCGAGCTTCAGGGCTGGGTAAAATAACAACTCAAGCTGTTATCCCGGACGGTGAAACCGATCCGGGATCTCTAAAAGGTCAGGTTCCGCTGTAGTGTGGCGTGCGGCGCGCAATCCATGCGTCCAGCCCCTCATGAACATCGTTCGTAACCGCCATGCGCGCGAACTGCTCACGCTCGATCATCAGCCCTTCATCAATGGTTGTGTTGATGCCGCGGGTTACCGCTGCGATGATGCGGGAGGCTGCCAGGGGTGAGTGGGCGAGTATCTGCTGCGCCAAGGCGAAGGCCGACGGCAGCAGTTGGTCGTGCGGCACAACCTTGTTCACCAGGCCCATCTCATAGGCGCGCTGGGGCGAAAACGTATCGCCTGTCAAAAGGAGTTCCAGCGCCCGCTTGCGCCCGGCCAGTCGCGGCAGGCGCTGCGTGCCGCCAAAGGTTGGCGGAATGCCGATATTGATTTCCGGCTTTGCAAAGACCGCCCTCTCACTGGCCACGGCCAAATGCACCGCCTCGGTGATCTCGCAGCCTCCGCCGTAAGCGATGCCGTTGACGGCGGCGATGATGGGCTTGGGAAAGTTTTCCAGGCGGGCCGTCATGGTTTGACCGCGCTTGCAAAAGTCTTTCACCGCGATATCGACGCCAGCTTTGATGCTTTGCGCGAATTCATGAATATCGCCACCGGCGGAAAAGGCCCGGTCTCCGGCGCCGGTAAGCACAATGGCGCGGATGGTTTGATCGTCCTCGATCTTATCGAGCAGCACCAGCAGCTGATCGTTGAGAGCGTAGTTGAGCGCGTTCAGCTTTTCCGGGCGATTGAATGTGAGCAGCGCGATCGCGCCGTGTGTCTCTTCGATGATGAGGTCGTTCATAGGGGTCTCTCCTTGGTGTTTGGGAGACCATAGAGCTGGCAAAAGTTGACGTATACTCACTGAAGAGTATATATGGGCATGCCTGACCAAAGCCGACCTGCACAAAAGCGACCCGCAAAAGAGCGCATTTTGGATGCTGCCAACAGCTTGTTTTACGCAGAGGGCATTCGCGCCGTCAGCGTGGACGCGATTGCCGCTAAAGCCGGGATCACCAAGAAAACGCTCTACTATCACTTCAAGAGCAAAGACGATCTGATCGAGGCGTATCTCGCCTCACGTGACCAGCCCAATCTGGCGCTTTTCAAAGCATGGTTTGATGAGGCCGATGGACCGTTAGCCCACAAGGTTGAGACCATGTTCATCAAGTTGGCCGATGCTGCGCGCCATCCCAAATGGAAGGGATGCGGGTTCCTGCGCACTGCGGCTGAGCTTGCCAACAAGCCTGGGCATCCAGCGATGAAAGTTGGTGCTTTGCACAAGAAGAAGTTTGAAGCCTGGCTGGCCGAGACCTTTGCTGAGCACGCGCTGATCGACCCAGAAGAGCTTGCAAGGCACGTGGTTGTGTTGATGGATGGGGCTTTCTCAACGGTGCTCATTCACCACGACCCGGATTACATCACATCAGCGGGGCGGGCTGCCGGTGTTATGGTGGCGCGGGCCGCTTAGGGGCTTGACCCTGGGTTAGCGTACCAAACGTACGCGGGACAGTCGCGTGCCCATTGCCTCGAACGCTGCAATCATCGCCGAGTTGGTTGTGACGTCAAAAAAATGGTCGGCCGAGGACGCGCAGTCTCGCATGTAGGATTCTGCGTACGGATTACCTTCAACGTAAAGCGTGTAAACCTCGATTCCCTGAGCCTTGGCTTGCGTGCACACATCCACCAAGTTGCCGAGCATTGAGTCACCGGCATTGTTGTAGCCCCAGTCTTGATGCCCATCGAAGCGCCACTCTTCCATGGTCGAGTTGCCATCGGTGATGAACACCACAACCTTGTTGCGCTCATCCAAGTCGGTGGTTGGATATCCAGCAATACCCCATTCGCCCTGCCAATTGGCGGAAACCGCTCGCCAACCCCATGCCATCCCTTGATCAAAACGCCCGGTTCCTGCGGCCGTGATGCTGTTGATGTCGCGGAGAACCTGCTGGACATCTTGACTGGGACCGATGATCTCTCGCGGGCAAAGGAATTTGCGTGAGCCGTGACCCTCCAACGCATGGTTGTTCAGGCGATGATCCATTGCACCGAAGACTTCGTCGCCGGGGCGCTCATCGGTCAATGTGTAAGGATTGTCTGGCGTAGGTTCTTCGCGTGCAAAAACACATCCCTGCCAATGCTGTTCTTCCATGTAATTGAATTGCCGGTCTGGCCCCCAATCGTCATAGGCATCGTCGTCGTCCACTAGACCCTGGACCCAGTCCGCGTTTGCCTCGCCGATATTGACGGTATCACCCATTGGAATGACCGTAACAAACAGATCATCCTCGCCGGTTGTGGCTTCGTCGAGGGCCTCTAAAGTATCCTCGATAGCCCCATAGGCTGTCCGCCACCGACTGCCGCGAAGCATGGAGTTCGTCGCGTCGATGACAAAGGCTATTTCGAGCGGCTGGCTGGCCAAGGCTGCAATTGCCTCCACACCAACGCTGACCTCTGTGACACCGACAATGCTGAGAAGTGTTGTGGGCATTTCGCCCGCGGCGCGAACCATTAGCCCCAAATCGTGTTCAACGAGCTCAAACAGATTGATGGAATGGTTCGTGGCAGATGCATGGGCGTAAAACACATCGCGCGCGATT
>JBKAGZ010000003.1:0-993488 GCA_046290645.1 Hyphomicrobiales bacterium | reverse complement strand
ACCCGTCAGCAGCGGATGGCCAGTTCGGTCGTCTTATCTTCGGCTTCGCCGTGACCGAAGCGCTGGGCATCTTCTCGCTGCTCGTCGCGCTTCTTCTTCTGTTCGCCGTTTAAGCCGAACCGATCCGGCTGTCGCGCCACCGCTTGGTGCGCTAGCCTTTTGGGAATGAACGCATCTGGCCAGCGCGTTGTGGCGCGCTGGCTGGATCGCCGTCCCGCCATTCACATCAGCAATTCATGCGGCCCGTTTCGCCGCTGAAGGACAGACAAGACCATGGCAACGACCGACGACGCCGCAAACGCAGCTGCCGAGGTAAGCGGAAACTTTCCGCCCTTCGACACATCGACTTTCGCATCGCAGCTTCTCTGGCTCGTGATTGCCTTTGGCATCACCTATTACGTGATCTCCAAGATCGCAGGTCCGCGCATTTCCGGCATTCTGGAAGACCGCCACGACCGCATCGCCAGCGATATCGCCGAAGCTGAACGGCTGAAGCGTGAAACCGATGAGGCGATGGAAATCTATGAAAAGGCGCTGGCCGATGCCCGATCTCGTGCGCAAACGATGGCGAACGAGACGCGCGACAAGCTGACGGCAGAAACCACAGCCAAGCGCCAAGCTTCTGAAGAAGCCTTGAGCGCCAAATTGGCCGAGGCGGAAACCCGCATCGACGCAATTAAGACCGAGGCCTTGGGTCAGGTTGACGCCATCGCAACCGACGCTGTGTCGGCCATCATGGAAAAGCTAGCGCCCAAAGCGCCAACGGCGGCGGCTGTGACCAAAGCGGTCGCTGCTAGCGCCGATAGCTGAGGAAGACGAGTATGGACGCTTCATTCTGGGCCCTGATCGCCCTCATCCTTTTCCTGGCGCTGATTGTCTATCTCAAAGTGCCTGGCATGATCACCAAGGCGCTCGACGCGCGCGCTGAAAAAGTGCGCAGCGAGTTGGAAGAAGCCCGCCGCTTGCGCGAAGAAGCGCAAGCCGTGCTAGCCGATTTCCGACGCAAGACCCAAAACGCCGATGAAGAGGCCGACGCCATCATCGCGCAAGCCAAATCTGAGGCCGAACGCATGACGGCCGAGACCGAAGAAGCGCTGGAAGAAATGATCGCCCGACGCACCGCCGCTGCTGAAAGCCGGATTGCCCAAGCTGAAGCCCAGGCACTCGGCGAAGTGCGCGCCCGCGCCACCGACATCGCAATTGCTGCCTCAGAGAAGCTTCTGGCCGAACAGGCCAAAGGCAAGACTGCGGCCGATCTGATCGACAGCGCGATTTCCGATGTGAAAGCCCGCATCAATTAAGTCCAGCGATAGCATTACCCCGCAGGGTGCCATCCAGGCGAGCGGTCTGCTTTCCTGGTACGATAGGCATGCGCGCCACCTGCCTTGGCGCGTGGGACCGACCGACAGCAAACAAGGCACCCGCCAAGACCCCTATAAGGTCTGGCTTTCGGAAATCATGCTGCAACAAACCACAATTGCAGCGGTGATACCTTACTTCCAAAATTTTCTGGCGCGCTGGCCGACGGTTAGCGATCTTGCTGCAGCGACAGACAATGATGTGCGCGCCGCTTGGGCCGGTCTTGGCTATTATCGCCGCGCCGCCAATCTGCACGCCTGCGCCAAGGTGGTCGCAGGTCGGAGCGGGCAGTTCCCCGAATCTGCTGCCGACCTGAAAGACCTGCCGGGCATCGGCGACTACACCAGCGCGGCCATCGCCGCTATTGCGTTCGGCGAACCTGTTGCCGTCGTTGACGGCAATGTGGAGCGCGTGATCACGCGGCTCTTTCGCCTCGATACCCCGATGCCGAAGGTCAAGCGGCAGGTTGCCGAAAAGGTGCAGGCGCTGGTTCCAGACGATCGGCCCGGCGATTTCGCCCAAGCCATCATGGATGTCGGCGCGACGATCTGCACGCCGAAAAATCCCGCCTGCGCGCTTTGCCCGTGGAAGGATGGTTGCGCCGCCCACCATGCTGGCGACATGGAGGCCTATCCGGTCAAGGCGCCGAAGAAAGACAAACCCCGCCGCAAGGGTGCTGCCCTGGTGGTGGTGCGCCCTGACGGCGCGGTCTGGTGCGAACAGCGTCCGGGCAACGGTCTGTTACCCGGCATGACCCAGGTGCCGACAACGGCTTGGTCAGAGGAGTCGCCCAAAGCTTTTGATGAGGCTGAGCCGGTCGGCAGTATCGAGCATGTCTTCACCCATTTTGCGCTGACGCTTGCGGTCTATCGTCGTGAGGGCGACGTGCCGCCGTCGCAGAATGGCTGGTGGTCAACGCCCGACACGCTTCGCGAGGAAGCCTGGCCGACGGTCATGGTGAAAGTGCTGAAAGCCGCGCTGCCGGATATTGCGTCCGGCATTCGCCCCAAAAAGCACTAAACGGCTTTTTTGCGTATTTCAGCACGGTAATCGTCGATGGAGACAAGATTACCATCGCGCTTGGTGTGCCAGAACGTCCAGCCGTTGCAGGCCTGCTGCTCTTCGACCAAAGCCCCTACCTTGTGGATGGAGCCCTCATGATCGCCGCTTGCCAATGTACCATCGGCACGTACCAGGGCAGCGTGGCGTTCGCGGCCATCCACCAATTTCTCGCCCGGCAGTATGTAGCCCGCTTCAAGCAGGGCGTTGAAGGGCACACGTGGCTGTGCGCGCTTGCCTTGCAGCATGGATTGAGCGGCATCCGGCACCGGTTCCACGCTCTCAATGCGGGCACGCGCAGCGTCGGCATAGGCATGCTCGCGCTCAAAACCGATGAAATCACGGCCAAGCTTTTTGGCCACAGCGCCGGTGGTGCCAGTGCCAAAAAACGGATCAAGCACCACATCGCCTGGTTTGGTTGAAGCGAGCAGAACGCGCGCCAGAAGTGCTTCGGGCTTTTGTGTCGGGTGCACCTTGTTGCCGTCGCCATCTTTAAGGCGCTCACCCCCGGTGCAGATTGGCAGCGTCCAATCAGAGCGCATTTGCACATCCTCATTGGCGGCTTTCAGCGCATCGTAATTGAAGGTGTATTTTTTCCCGGCCTCAGAGCGGGCGGCCCAAATGAGCGTTTCATGCGCGTTGGCAAACCGGCGACCTTTGAAGTTCGGCATTGGATTGGTTTTGCGCCACACCACATCGTTGAGAACCCAATAGCCAATGTTTTGCAGCGTGGTGCCGACGCGGAAAATATTATGATAGCTGCCGATTACCCAAAGCGTGCCGTTGGGTTTTAGCACCCGACGAGCAGCAAGCAGCCAGGCGCTGGTGAACGCATCATAGGAGGCAAAGCTGTCGAACTGGTCCCACGCGTCGTCAACTGCATCGACATCGCTTTGGTCTGGGCGCTGAAGCGCCCCCTGGAGTTGAAGATTGTAGGGCGGGTCAGCGAAGACCACATCCACGCTGCCAGCGGGCAGTTTTTCCATCAGCGCGATGGAATCGCCCACGGTGACTTGGTTGCGATAGGCCGCAAGAGCATCACCGTTTTGAAGAGAATGGGGGGAATGGGAGGCGCGACTACGCTGCGCCTCCATACGCAATACTGACATGACCCAACCTGTACGCAACACCTAAACAAGTGGCGCGATCATGCCGTGTTAAGGTAAAGGGGGTGTTGAGAAAGGGTTGCTCAAACCTAAACAGACAGCCTTTTCAAAGCGTCACGAACTGGCGCGAAGGTTCGTCGGTGCAGTGGGCAGGGCCCCAAGCGAGCCAGCGTTTCGCGATGCACTTCGGTGGCATAACCCTTGTGCGTGGCAAAACCATATTCCGGATAGAGCCGGTCCGCTGAGACCATCATCGCATCACGCGCAACTTTGGCGCAGATCGATGCCGCCGCAATGGAGAGCGAGCGCCCGTCACCCTTGATGATGGCCGTCGCTGCGCACGGCAGGCCGGGCGGTTCATCCTTACCATCGATCAGCGCAAAACTTGGCGATTCAGGCAAACCAAGCACGGCCAAACGCATCGCTTCCAGAGAAGCTTTGCGGATGTTGCGCGCATCAATGGTGGCGGCTGACACACTGGCAATGCTCACATCAGCAATTTGGCAAAGCTCGGCAAAAAGCTGATCGCGCAATCCCTCCGTGATCTGTTTGGAATCGTTCAGGCCCTCCAAGCTGGGTGGAAGGCAAAACGTACCGGGTTCTTCATACCAATGCGGCAACACGACAGCCGCGGCCACCACCGGGCCAGCCAGTGGGCCACGTCCGGCTTCATCGACACCGCAGACCCGTGCAAAGCCCAGCCCATGCGCCTGTGCCTCAAAGTGACCATCGGGCCCTGCCTGTCTGGTCTTGGCGAAGGCGCCTGACTGGGCGCCATATACCGAGCCTCGTGAGCTTCTTGCCACCGCTTCCCTCCTGCGATTCTGGGCGTCTGCGCATCTGGCACGCGAAAGGCTGCGAACACAAAGCTTTCAACCCTGGGTTTTCAAGCCCGCCGTACCTCTCTATAGGCAAGCGGCGTGGTTAACACGCCAAGCCCGTAGCAATCGGGGATAAACAGTCAGGGGACTAGAAAGGATACCGCAATGGGACTTTTTTCGTTTGTGCGCGATGCGGGCAAAAAACTGTTTGGGGGAGGCGATGATCCCGCCGAAGCCATCCAAAAAGAAGTGGCTGATCTCGGTCTTGAAGGCGATGTGGAAGTAACGGTTGAAGGCGATAAAGTCGTCATCGCTGGCTCCGCACCAAGCCAGGAACTGCGCGAGAAGATCATTCTTGCTGCCGGTAACGTGGAAGGCATTGCCTCGGTTGAGGACAACATTCAGCCAGACGACACATCCGATGCCGCCGATTTCCACACGGTGGAAAAAGGCGATACGCTTTGGGCTGTTTCGCAGAAAGCTTATGGCGACGGCTCGAAATACATGAAGATTTTCGAGGCCAACAAGCCAATGCTCTCTGACCCGGACAAAATCTATCCAGGTCAGGTTCTGCGTATTCCTGCAGACGGCTAAGCTTAAGGCCGACATATTGAAAACGGGCGTTGGCGCTAGGGCGAAACCCTAGCTGGCGCCCGTTTGTGTTTCTGGCCCACTGGAATCCTGGCCAAACAGATCAAGCTGCGCGCGGGTTGCAGCATGGCCCAGAAACCGGTCGCAGCGCAGGTTTGGTTTTTTCGCGCGCATGCCGAGCCGTTCCGTCACCAGTTTGAACCGTTTGGCAAGCACCTGCGCAAACGGACCGGTGCCTTCCATACGCTTGCCCCAGCGCGCGTCATAGTCAGCCCCGCCACGCATCGACCGCAACACCGAGAGCACATGCCGGTAGCGGCCTGGATAATGCTCGACCAGCCAGCTTTTAAAGATATCGCGCACCTCCAGCGGCATGCGCAGTAAGATATAGCTTGCGCCAGTCGCACCTGACGTGTGAGCAGCCCGCAAAATAGCCTCAAGCTCATGATCGTTCAGCGCTGGGATCATTGGCGACGCTCCCACCGATGTTGGGATACCCGCACCGCTCAGCGCCTCAATGGCTGCCAACCGCCGCGTTGGTGTGGACGCACGCGGCTCCATGGCGCGGGCCAGGCGCTTATCGAGCGTGGTGATGGAAAGGCTCACATGCACCAGCTTCTCTTCGGCCATTGGACCAAGAAGGTCGATGTCGCGTGCCACCATTGCTGATTTTGTGGTGATCAGCACTGGATGTTTCAATTCAGCCAGAACCTCAAGAACGCCGCGCATAATCTGCTGCGTCTTCTCGATTGGTTGATAGGGATCGGTGTTGGTTCCAATCGCAATGGGCTTTGCCTTGTAGCCAGGCTTCATTAGCTCCGCACGTAGCAGTTTGGCAGCATTAGGTTTGGCAAAAAGCCGCGTCTCAAAATCCAGCCCCGGCGACAGGCCCATATAGGCGTGGGTTGGCCTAGCATAGCAGTAGATGCAGCCATGCTCGCATCCACGATAAGGGTTGATGGAACGATCAAAGGGAATGTCCGGCGAGGTGTTGCGCGTGATGATGTGGCGCGCTGCTTCCAGCGCAACCTCCGTCTTCAACGGCGGAAGGTCGGCCAGCGAGTCCCAACCATCATCCATATCGACACGCGCCAGCGGTTCAAATCTGCCACTTGCATTGGTGTTGGCCGCGCGTCCGCGCCGTGTTTTCGGCTGTTTATGATCCTGTTCCATGCGCAACAATCCATGCCTCATGCTGTCTTGCGACATCGCTCAAGACCATAGCGCGGAAATGAGAACAAAAAAAGAACAAAAAATTCATCGGGCAGCACGCGGTAACCGAAAAGCGCGGATAACCTCGCCAAATGTGGCAGGTGCGTGCTAATGAGCACACCATGCTCAGTGTCATCATTCGTACACATAATGGCGAAAATGTTCTGTTGGACGTTCTGCGACCACTCGTGGCTGCCGCTGCGGAAGGTGTTGTGCGCGATGTGGTCTTTCTCGATGTTGGCTCCAACGATGGCACGCCACAGATCGCCGATGCCGCTGGAGCGACCTTTCTGGCCGCCAAAAGCTCGTCCGATCAGACTGCAGATGCATTGAAAGCAGCCCATCGCGGCCAATGGATGATGCTGCTGGATCAAACCACGGTTCTTTCACCCGGTTGGTTGGACGAGACCTTGTCGTTCGTTGAGCGCCAGGAGCGTGTGAAAACCGCGCGTGGCAGATTGTCTGCGGTCTACCGGCCCGAGCACGAACCAGAGGTCGGCAGCGCCGATGTGCGTCGTCGCATGTTCATTCTGGCGGCCAATCGGCTGATGTCGATGGCCAAGCTATCGCAAGGCATTGTGCTGCGTCGCGCCGATGTCCAAGGTGCTGGCGCTCCGGCTATCGATTGGGCCGCGCAAGACCCATCGATCCGCGTGTCAAACTTGCTGCGTTTGCGGTCTCGCACGCATCTGGCTCAGCCGATGGAGCCGTTCGAGAAGGCTGAAGCGGCCGAGCGCGAACAGGGTGCTTTGTCACGCGCCGCGCTTTAGGTGCTCATCCAGCCGCGGCATGATTTCCACGAAATTGCAGGGCATGTGCCGGTAATCCAGCTGATATTGCAAAATGCCGTCCCAGCCATCTTTGCACGCCCCTGGTGAGCCAGGCAGGCAGAACACAAAAGTGGTGCCGATCAGCCCTGCTGTCGCGCGCGATTGCAGCGTCGAGGTGCCGATCTTCTCAAAACTGATCTGGTGAAACAGGGTGGAAAACCCATCCATGCGCTTGTCAAACAGCGGCTCGATGGCATCTGGGGTGACATCGCGACCGGTGAAGCCAGTGCCGCCTGTGGTGATGATAATATCCACATCCTCGCGTGCGGCCCAGTTTTGCACCTGACCTGCAATGGCGGATACGTCGTCTGTCACAATGGCACGATCAGCCAGATTGTGGTCGGCCTTTTCCAACCGATCGACCAGAACGTCGCCGGACTTGTCATCGTCCAGCGTGCGCGTGTCGGAGACGGTCAGCACCGCAATGTTCAGCGGGACAAAACGGCGGCTTTCATCGATACGGCTCATAAAGCGCCATGCTCCTCAATCAGCGATTGCAATTGCAGCAGATCCTGCCAGGCAAGACGTTTGTTGGCCGGATTGCGCAACAACGCCGCTGGATGAAGCGTAGGTACCGCAGGGATCGATAGGTCGCCTTGGGCATAGGTCAAAACTTGCCCGCGAGTTTTCATAATGCCTTGGATACTGAACAGGCCTGATAGTGCTGAGCCGCCCAGCGACATCATCACTTTAGGCGCGACCAGCTCAATCTGTCGGCGAATAAACGGCTCGCACATTGCCCGCTCATCCGGCGTCGGTGTGCGGTTACCGGGTGGGCGCCAATAAATGACGTTACCGATATAGACCTTGGTGCGATCAAGCCCAATGGCCGCCAGCATCTTGTCGAGTAACTGGCCGGAGCGCCCGACAAAGGGCAGGCCTTGGGCATCCTCATCGCGCCCTGGCGCTTCGCCGATCAACATGATTTTGGCATCCGGATTGCCGTCGGCAAACACAAGCTGGCGCGCGGTTTTCTTCAGGCCGCAACCCTCAAACCCCTCCAGCGCAGCGCGCAGAGCATCCAAGGTCTGTGCCTCGGCAGCAAGGGCCTTTGCCTCCTCCAACCCATGATGAGGCTCTGCCGCATGAACCTGCGGTGCTTGGGGATGCGACGCAGTGGGCTGAGCGGGCAAAGGCGCTGGATGAAGGGCAGCTTTGGGCACCGGTTCAACTTGGGCAAATCGGTCCACCGGCGCGTCACCAAGCGCCACATCGACGCCTGCGGCCTCATAGAATTCCAGCAATTCTTTCAGCGCTTGACCTTGCATGGTTTGGTGACGCGACCTTTGAGCGAGTTGACCTAGCGCCCTTATATCGGAACAAAGGGCACGCGCACAGACTGTGCAGCGCAGCATATCGGACACTGGGCATGGCGGGAATCTTAGGATGACAACAGAACGCGAAAGCATGGAGTTTGACGTTGTCATCGTCGGCGCGGGGCCCGCAGGGCTTGCCGCTGCCATCCGGCTGAAGCAGGCGGATGCCGACTGTAACGTTGTGGTGCTGGAAAAAGGCGCTGAAGTCGGTGCGCACATCCTATCAGGCGCTGTTGTGGACCCGATTGGCCTTGATGCCCTGCTGCCCGACTGGCGCGAGGACCCTGATCATCCACTCAAGACGCAAGTCACCGAAGATCGCTTCCACTATCTGGGGCCAGGTGGCGGTGTGCGTCTGCCCAACTTTGCCATGCCACCACTGATGGGCAATCATGGAAACTACATTGTCTCGCTGGGCAATGTCTGTCGCTGGCTGGCGGAAAAAGCCGAAGCGCTGGGCGTGGAGATTTATCCGGGGTTTGCCGCCGCCGAACTGCTGATCAAGGATGATGGCGCGGTTTATGGTGTCGTCACTGGTGACATGGGCGTTGGCCGCGATGGTGAGCCGACCGGCAACTACACGCCGGGTATGGAGCTGCACGGCAAGTACGTTCTGCTCGGTGAGGGCGTGCGTGGATCGCTGTCGAAACAGGCCATCGAGCGCTACGATCTTGCCAAAGATGCTGACCACCAAAAATATGGTTTGGGCTTGAAAGAGCTGTGGGAGGTGAAGCCGGAGAACCACCATCCAGGCCGTGTGGAGCACTCCTTCGGTTGGCCATTGGACAATACCACCGGCGGCGGCTCGTTCCTCTACCATTTGGAAGACAATCAGGTGGCGGTCGGCTTCGTGCTGCACCTTAACTACACCAATCCGCATCTCTCACCGTTCGAAGAATTTCAGCGCTTCAAAACTCACCCCATGATCGCCCCGACGTTCGAAGGCGGGCGTCGTCTTGCTTACGGCGCTCGCGCGATCTCTGAGGGTGGCTACCAATCGGTGCCCAAACTCACCTTCCCTGGCGGGGCGTTGCTTGGCTGTGCGGCTGGCTTCGTCAACGTTCCGCGTATCAAGGGCTCACACAACGCCGTTCTATCGGGTATGCAAGCCGCCGATGCTGTGATCGATGCGCTGAAAGCTGGCCGCTCCGGCGATACGCTGGATGCCTATGAGGCAGGCTGGCGCGCCAGTGCTATAGGCCAAGATCTGAACCCCGTGCGCAACGTAAAGCCGCTCTGGAGCCGCTATGGCACCCGCATTGGCGTGATGTTGGGTGGGCTTGATATGTGGATGGCAAGCAAGCTTGGTTTGTCGCTATTTGGCACGCTGGGTCACGGCAAGGCTGATCACGAAACAACCGTGCAGGACTTTGCCGCTAAGCCGATTGCGTATCCCAAGCCCGATGGCAAGCTGACCTTTGACAGGCTCTCCTCGGTGTTCCTGTCGAACACCAATCATGAGGAAGACCAGCCGATCCATCTGAAAGTGCTTGATGATCGTCTGCAACGCACCTCAGAGCTTGGCCAGTATGGCGGACCATCGGCGCGCTACTGCCCTGCCGGTGTCTATGAGTGGGTGGATGATGGAGCGGAGGGACAAGGTAGCGACAAGCGCTTCCAGATCAACGCGCAGAACTGTGTCCACTGCAAAACCTGCGATATCAAAGACCCCAACCAGAATATCGTCTGGACGGTGCCTGAAGGATCTGGCGGGCCCAACTATCCCAACATGTAGATGAGTGAGCCAGTTGCCAAACGTGTGCTTCTGGCCGGTGCCACCGGGACGATAGGCCAGGCCGTCGCGCGGGCATTGGTGGCGCAGGGCCATGACGTGGTGTGCTTGGTACGCCAGCACGAAGGGCTGGAAGCATTGCTGCCGGGCGTGACTTTGCGTTTTGGCGATGTCACCCACGCTGCCTCGATTGCCAGAGATGGCTTCAGGGGTGAGCACTTCGACGCTGTGATCTCCTGCCTGGCCTCAAGAACCGGCGCGCCAAAAGATGCTTGGGCCATCGATCATCAAGCCAACCTGAACCTCTTGAACGCCGCTAAAGAGGCTGATGTGCCTCACTTCGTGCTGTTGTCTGCCATCTGCGTGCAGAAGCCGTTGCTGGCCTTCCAGCAGGCCAAGCTGGCGTTTGAAGAGACACTTATCACCTCAGGCCTAACCTATTCCATCGTGCGCCCCACAGCGTTCTTCAAATCTCTGTCGGGTCAGTTGGATCGCGTGAGAGCAGGCAAACCGTTTTTGGTGTTTGGTGATGGAAAACTGACAGCCTGCAAGCCGATCAGCGATCAGGACCTGGCGGACTTCATCCTCACTTGCCTGGATGATCCGAGCCGCCAAAACACAATTCTGCCCATTGGTGGACCCGGCGAAGCACTGACCCCACTGGATCAAGGTCAGGCTCTGTTTGATGCCCTCGATCAAGAGCCGAAAATCAAACATGTGCCGGTTACGATGATCAGCACCATCATCGCAGTGCTTTCCGCCCTCGGCAGAGTGGTCCCAAGCCTCGCAGAAAAAGCTGAACTAGCCCGCATCGGGCGCTATTACGGCACCGAATCCATGCTGGTGTGGGACGCACAAGCTGGTCTCTACGACGCTGACGCAACGCCATCCTACGGCGCCGACACGCTGGCCGATTTCTACGGTAAATTGGCGCGCGGTGAGGCCACTATCGAGCGCGGAGACCATGCGGTCTTCTGAACGCTTGTGAAGCTGCCGGGAAAAAGCCATGGTTGCTGAACAAAACGTGCAAAGCAAATCACCTGAAAGCTATGAAACGCCTGCGTTGAATGGGCCGCCGAAAAGGGACCTTATGTTGAAATCCGCCGCATCCACGTGCCTTGGTGCACTTCTGGCCATCGGGCTTCATGCATCTGTGCAGGCCGACACTGTCGCGCAGCAGACCCATCATGCAGACGCGCTGGCGCCGCCGGTTGCGGCGCAAACAGCACCATCGCTGTCTGGGCTATATCTTGCGGCGACGCTGGCTGAGACCGAGCGCGATATTCCCTCGGCGGCTGATTTTTATCGCCAAGCTTATGAACTGGAACCAACCTCTGAACGCTTTTTGCACAGCGCCTTTACCATGGAGCTTGCTGATGGCCGCATGACAGGCGCGCTGGATTTGGCTGCTATTTTGGCAGCATCCGGTGACACCGGCATGTCTCGCCTGACACTGGCGCTGGATGCCGTGCGCCAACGCTCGTACCGCGCGTCGATCCGCGAATTAGAGACTTATCAAACCGATGGGTTCGGTGATTTGGTGTCCGTGCTGGTTGGCGCATGGGTGCAGCATGGCAGCGGCGACACTGATGAAGCCTTGGCGCAACTTGATGCACTTGACGGCCCGGCATGGGTGGAGCTTTACGGTGCCTATCACGCTGGCCTCATTCGGATGGCGTCTGGTGACATTGAGGGTGCGCTGCGGGACATGGAGCGCGCCTATTCCACCGATGCTGGCGCCCTTCGTTTGGTGCAGGGCTATGCTCAAGCCCTGGTCGCCAACGATCAAACGGCACAGGCTGACGAGGTGCTTACCTCCTTCCTGGAGCTTGCGCCGCTCAATGCGGTGATCCTTGCGGAAGTAGAGGCTCTTCGCGCCGGTCAGCCGATGGGTCACCGGATCACCACACCGCAACAGGGTATCGCTGAAGTGGCCTATGGCCTTGGCCTTGCCCTTGGTCAGGATGGCGCCGAAGAGGTTGGCGCGATCTATCTCAATCTGGCGCTTTTCGTGCAGCCGGAGCACAATTTGGCACGCTTCGGCTTGGCCAGGGTTTATGAATCGCTTGAGCTTTGGGAGCGTGCTGTCGACTCCTATGAAGGTATGAGCGATGCGCATCCGCTCAAGCGCACCGCTGAAATCCGCTTGGGCGTTCTGCTCGATCAGTTGGAGCGTCCGGACGAGGCCGATGCACACCTTGAAGCGTTGATAGAGTCCGACCCCACTGATCTGGAAGCCATCAACACCTTTGGCACTGTGCTGCGCTTCCGCCGCGACTTTGAGCGTGCCGCAGAGGTCTATTCCAGCGGCATTGAAACCATCACCGACCACCGCCGCGAGCACTGGCGGCTGTTCTACCAGCGCGCCATTGCCTATGAGCGCACGGATCGGTGGACGCAGGCCGAAGCAGACTTCCTGACTGCGCTTGATCTCTTTCCCGACCAACCGGACGTGATGAACTATCTCGCCTACACCTGGGTTGACCGTGGCGAGCATTTGGATCGTTCGGTGGAGATGCTGGAACGTGCCGTCGAGATGCGCCCGGAATCAGGCTACATCGTCGATTCTCTTGGCTGGGTGTATTTCCGCCTTGGCCGCTTTGAAGATGCCGTTGAACAGCTGGAGCGCGCGGTGATCCTTGATCCGTCGCAGGCCGTGATCCACGATCATCTGGGCGATGCCTATTGGATGGTGGGACGCCGTTTGGAAGCACGCTTCCAATGGAGCCATGCGCGTGATCTGGATGACTCCGATGAGGTGGACGCTGAGGCAATCCAACGCAAGCTTCAGCGCGGTTTGACTCGTGAAGAGGTGGAGTCCGTTGGCACCTGGCCAGAAGGCTACGAAATCCCAACTCTGCGCTAGCGCCTACCATCATGCTGGCGCGTGCGAAGCTGAACCTTGCGCTGCACGTCACGGGGCAGCGTCAGGAGGGGACTCAGGCGGGCTATCACCTGCTGCACTCGCTGGTAGCGTTCGCTGATGTGGGCGATGAGGTTTCTGTTGAGGCCAGCGATGCCGACCGTCTGACGGTGGATGGACCGTTTGCAGAAGGCGTTCCGCCGCTTGCCGAGAACACGCTTGGCGCGGCGCTGGCGATGGTCCGTGGTTGGGGCGAGGCCTGTGACCCGGTGCACATCCACCTCACCAAAAACTTGCCCATTGCCTCCGGCATCGGTGGCGGCTCGGCTGATGCCGCTGCGCTGACTCGGCTGCTAACTAAGGGCCGTGATCTATCAGCGAGCGAATGGGCAGACTGCCTAAAACTCGGCGCCGACGTGCCCATGTGTCTCTCTGGAGTGCCTGCCATCGTCGGCGGTATCGGCGAACAGAGCGATCCCGTTTCGCTGCCCGCGGCTCACATCGTGCTGGTTAATCCAGGCGTGGCGGTTTCAACCCCAGCGGTTTTCAAGGCACTGACGCAGAAATCGAACCCGCCCATGCCAGATTGGTCCGCGCCGCAGTCTTTTGAGGATTTGGTGGCGTATCTTCACGCCACCTGCAACGATTTGATGGCGCCGGCAATTGGTCTCGCGCCGGAGATTGAGGCGTGCCTGGATGCGCTCGCCGAGGCCCCGTTCGCCCGCATGTCGGGTTCCGGCGCGACCTGTTTTGCTTTGCTGGAAACGGCCGATGCGGATGCTTCTCTCGCAGCCGGACTCCAAAGCGCTCATCCAAACTGGTGGGTCACAAGCGGTGCGCTCGCCTAGTTCCGAAGCCGTCACCCTCGCTTCACCCAGCCGTCATGGCCGGACTTGATCCGGCCATCCAAGTGGCAGGCCGGCCCGGTGCGAAGTGTCACGACTGCAGAAAAAAGCCTGGATCCCCGGGTCAAGCCCAGGGATGACGAGAAGACAGACAGTCGAGGACTGATTTCTGAGCGCTATCAGTGCGCTACCGAACGCACTGGCTTATCTCCAGCCGCCATAACGACCCTTATAGAAGACATGCAGGCCAACACGGTCCAGGCGGATCATGCGCGGGGCCCAGCGTGGGCGCACATAAGTCGCGTGGTAGTGTGTGGATTCTTCGATCGTCTCGATCAAATCCCGGTTTTCAAGCACCTGGCGTGAAACATCTTCAGCCAGCTCCCAAGCCGCGCGTTCGGTGATGCGCTCAGGCACACCATCGCAGGCAAAGGAGAATTGGCAACGGTTGCGCCAATGCTGGTTCTGGTAGACCACGCCGCAAATCGTGTCGGGGAACTCATCATGGTTCACCCGGTTCATGATCACTTGCGCTACAGCAACCTGGCCGCGCCGTGGCTCGCCGCGCGCTTCAAAATAAACACCTTCAGCAAGGCATTGAAATTGGCGATCATTGCTCAAGAACGCTGAAATCTGTTGTTGGCCTTCAGTTTCTGCCAGCGCGGAGGCTGCGGCGGACGGGTCGACCATCGCCATGGCATAGTCGCTGGCGATGTTTTCGCCCGGCGTGCCAAATTCGTCAAAAGCCTCGCCACCCTCTTGGGTTTCGTCCACGGCTGCCACCATCACATCCGGGTTTGGCGCGATCATGCCGATATAGCCGCCAAAGCCGTCCGTCGGCAGGCTTGCCACATCCACTTGCGCGAAGGGATGCTGCTCAAAAATTGAAACTGGGGTGCGGCGCGCTTCCAACAGTGCATGCACGGCAGGGGTCGTCATTCTATTCGCGCGCGTATCGCGGGCAACCAGAGGATCCGTGCCGTCAGGAATAGAACCGGTGATCAGGTCATCATCGCTCACCAAGGAGGCGATGGCCGCGCGCTGAACACCGTCGCTGCCGCGCTGCCCAACGCCAGCATGAGCAAGGCCCTCGCCGCGCTCATCGTCCAGGTGAAGCGTCGCCTCGTGGATCGATCCGGCGGGTGAGGCCATTAAGAAGGTCTGCCACCGCTCGGTGCCCGGACCGTCGAGCCCCAGAAGATGGGCGGCGTCCAGATGACCGGTCGTCGATGGCTGAGAAAGAGCAAGGAAGGAACCAAACAGCGCAAGCGCCGTTGATTTGGCGAGCGCATTGGCCCGCAGCTTGGCAAGTGAGGCGCTAAGCCCCTTGCCGATTTTCTTCGCCTTTGCCTGATCATCGGCAGACGGTCCACGACGGACCGTCAACGTCAATTTTTCAGGCAGGCGGTGTTTGGCGACAGGCTCAACACCAGACATGGATTCGCAACTCCTACGCAAAACCCCAACCGAAGCACGGCACACATGTGCGGCGTTCAACCCATCGCCATACCGTTGATCAAATGTGATGAGCTCCCATTCGCCACATCTGAACAGTTTCGGTGATAGAGCGTTAACCTTGCAAAGCCGTAAAGCGCTGAAGGACAAAGCGTTTTGAGTTGGGACAGTTGGGTTAAGGCCGGTTAAGTCGCCTTAAGAAGAGCCTAAGAAGCCGGCCCACCCAAAGCGTACAAGTGACGCGGATGGGCGTGTGTTTGGCGATCAATCATGGCCTGACAAGGGACGCCGTGTGGCAAGATCGTGTGCAAAAGCCGAGGGTGCGGCGCTGTTCAATGCGCAAGTTTTTCGGACGCTTCTCGAATAGCGCCGAAGGGGCCGTCAGCTTGCCGAAGCTCATTTCCTGCATCCAGTTGCAAGGCACCATGGCTGCCAAAGCGGCGCGTGATGGCATCGCGAAGCAAATGCCCGGCTTGGCCCATTCGGTCGATCTTCACGTCGGTGAGAAGGGCGTACACCAATTCATCGACACCGTTGCCGGTTCGCGCTGACACCAAACAGACGCTCGGCCCCTTGCCGTCGAAAGCGGCGAGCCCGAGCGCGCCTTCCACATCGGCCCGCGCCCGGCGCGCCAGCGCCCCGGTGTCGGCTTTGGTGACGGCGATAACATCCGGCCATTCCATGATGCCCGCCTTCATAAACTGCAGTGCGTCACCTGAGCCCGGCTGTACGCAAAGCAGACTTCGGTCGGCGATCAGTGCCACATCGGCGTCCGACTGACCGATGCCGACGGTCTCCACCAGAACAACGTCGAACAGAGCGCGCAGCAGCATCGTTGCGGCAATGGCGTGATCGGAGAGGCCGCCAAGCCTGTCCCGCGCAGCCAGCGAGCGCACGTAAAGCTTAGCATCTTCCGGGTCAAGGGAAAGTCGGGTGCGGTCACCCAGCAACGCGCCGCCGGTCTTTTGCGAGGAAGGATCGATAGCGATCACCGCGACCGATTTCTTTGCTGCGCGAAGCCGTTCGATCAGCGCCTGTGTGAGCGTGCTCTTGCCAACGCCGGGCGGACCGGTGAGGCCGATCACTATGCCCAATGGCGAGGCGAAGGCTTCATCAAGAAGCGCCGCATCTTCAGCTGTCAGGTTTGCTCGATCAAGACGCGACAGCGCGCGGGCAATCGCGCGCTTGCCGCCGGTCTTTAGGTCCTCAAGAGGCACCAGACTCGTCGGCCTGCTTCACGCGCAAGGCAGCCTGCGCCGCCGCCAGCCGCGCGATTGGCACACGGAATGGCGAGCAGGACACATAATCAAGACCAACGGTCTCGCAAAAGCCAATGGAGGCAGGGTCGCCGCCATGCTCGCCGCAAATGCCCATCTTCATGTCGGCGCTGACGGCCTTGCCACGCTCGGTGGCGATCTTTACCAGCTCGCCGACACCATCCTGATCGAGAGTCACGAAGGGGTCCTTTTCCATCACGCCAAGGCGCTCATAGGTGCCCAGAAACTGCCCGGCATCGTCGCGCGAAATGCCGAAGGTCGTCTGCGTCAGATCGTTGGTGCCGAACGAGAAGAACTGCGCCGACTGGGCGATCTCGCCCGCGCGCAGCGCTGCCCTTGGAAGTTCGATCATCGTGCCAACCGTGTAGGGGATTGTAACGCCCTTTTCGGCCATCACGGCCGTAGCAACGCCGTCAATCTCCGCTTTGACGAAATCAAGTTCAGCCTTGGTGGCGACCAGCGGCACCATGACTTCCGGTTCCACCGGGCTACCCGTTGCCGCGGCAGCTTCGATGGCGGCTTCGAAGATCGCTCGCGCCTGCATGCGCGCAACTTCCGGATAGGAAATCGCCAAGCGGCAACCACGATGGCCGAGCATCGGGTTGAACTCGTGCAACTCGTTTGTGCGCTCGCGCAACAACTCGACATCCACGCCGAGATCAGCCGCAACAGCATCCATCTCGTCGTCAGTGCGCGGCAGGAACTCGTGCAGCGGCGGATCGAGCAGGCGGATCGTCACCGGCAAACCGGCCATGATCTCAAACAGTTGCTTGAAGTCGCCGCGCTGCATCGGCAGCAGCTTGTCCAGCGCCTTCTGACGCTCGGCCGGGTCATCGGCAAGGATCATCTGACGGACCGCAACTATCCGGTCGCCTTCAAAGAACATGTGCTCGGTGCGGCAAAGCCCGATGCCTTCAGCGCCATATTTGCGCGCGGTCTCGGCATCCGCCGGCGTCTCGGCGTTGGTGCGCACCGTCATCCGGCGCGTTGCATCGGCCCATTCCATGACGGCGGAAAATTCGCCGGTCAGTTCCGGCTCCTGCATCGCCACGGCGCCGAGCATCACCTCGCCGGTTGCGCCATCGATTGTGATGGTGTCGCCAGCCTTCAGCTTGGTCGGCCCGGAGGAGATCACGCCGGTCTCATTGTTGATGCGCAGCGCACCAGCGCCGGACACACAGGGCGTGCCCATGCCGCGTGCCACTACGGCGGCGTGGCTGGTCATGCCGCCACGGGCCGTCAAAATGCCTTTTGCCGCGTGCATGCCGTGAATGTCTTCGGGACTGGTTTCCACCCGCACCAGAATGCAATCGCGCCCAGCGGCCGCGGCTTCTTCAGCTGCCGCCGAAGTTAGCACGATCTCGCCTGTTGCCGCGCCAGGTGAGGCGGGAAGCCCACGGGCGATAATCTGGCGTTCGGCATTTTCGTCGATCGTCGGGTGCAGCAACTGATCGATCGCTGCCGGATCGAGCCGCATCAGCGCCTCATCGGAGGTGATCAGCCCTTCGGCCACCATGTCGACCGCGATCTTCATCGCAGCCTTGGTCGTGCGTTTGCCGCTGCGCGTTTGCAGCATCCAGAGCGTGCCGTTTTCAACCGTGAACTCCATATCCTGCATGTCGTGATAGTGCGCTTCAAGCACATCGCAATATTTGGTGAATTCCTCAAAAGCCGCAGGCATAGCCTCTTCCAGCGATGGTGAGGCCACATCAGCCTCCTCGCGTGCCCTTTTGGTCAAAGGCCGCGGCGTGCGGATACCGGCGACAACATCTTCGCCTTGCGCATTGATGAGATATTCGCCGTAGAGCGCTTTTTCACCCGTCGATGGGTTGCGCGTGAAAGCAACGCCGGTCGCTGAGCGCTCGCCCATATTGCCGAACACCATCGCCTGCACATTGACAGCCGTGCCCCAGGTTTCGGGGTAGTCGTGCAGCATGCGGTAGGTGATGGCGCGCGGCACCATCCAGCTTTTGAACACCGCGCCAACCGCGCCGTGCAATTGATCGTATGGGTCCTGCGGGAAGGACTCGCCGGCGTCCTCTTCAATGATCGCCTTGAACTGCTTGATCAGGTCACGCCAATCATCGGCGGTCAGATCCGTGTCGAGCTCAACGCCGCGCGTGTCCTTGGCTGCGCCCAGCGCATCCTCAAACAGCTCATGGTCTACGCCCATGACGACGTCGCCATACATCTGGATGAACCGGCGATAGCTGTCGCAGGCAAAGCGTTCATCGCCCGACAATCGCGCCAACGCCTCAACGGTGACATCGTTGAGCCCGAGATTGAGCACCGTGTCCATCATGCCGGGCATGGAGACGCGGGCGCCGGAGCGCACGGACAAGAGCAGCGGATTGTCGTTGGAGCCGAAGGTCTTGCCAGTGATCGTCGCGATCTTAGCCAGGGCACCATCGATCTGACCCATCAACCCATCGGGATAGGTCCGCTCATTGGCATAAAAATGCGTGCAAACCTCGGTGGTGATCGTAAAACCTGGGGGCACCGGCAGGCCGATGCGGCTCATCTCGGCCAGATTGGCACCCTTGCCGCCAAGCAGATTGCGCATGGACGCTTCGCCGTCCGCGCTGCCTCCTCCAAACGAATAGACCCATTGGTGCTCTGTTTCAGGCTGAGCGGCAGCAGATGCTATGAATGCGTTCATGATGACGATGCGTCCCTTGGCGGACAGTGATCGGGAGTGTGCAGTGCAATAACAGGGCTTATGCCCTAACGCCACTGATCCCATCGGTCCATGGTCCATTGGATGGAACGGTTAAAAGCCGGTCGGTTTTCCCAGCAAAACCGCTTAAGTCACCCGGTCGATGCAGAACGCCACCGCATCCAGCAGTGCATCTTTCTGAGCGCTGGCTGGCAGCCCATCGAGTGCGTCGGCGGCTACGGCGCCGTAATGCTGGGCACGGCTGATGGTATCGGCCAGGCCTTGGCGATCGCGCACCAGAGCAATCCCGCGTTCCAAATCACCATCCTTCTGGTCGCCGGCAACGATCACGCGATCCCAGAAGGCCTTCTCTTCACCGTCAGAGCGGCGATAGGCAAGAATCACCGGCAGCGTGACTTTGCGCTCGCGAAAATCATCGCCGATGTCTTTGCCAAGGTCCTTGGCAGAGCCGCCATAATCCAACGCATCATCGACCAGCTGGAAGGCGAGCCCCAAATTCATACCGTAGGAGCGCAGCGCCGCGCGCTCCACTTCACCCAAATTGGCAACAATCGGCCCAACTTCGCAGGCCGCCGAGAAAAGTGCCGCCGTTTTGGCACGGATCACCTGCAGATAATCATCTTCGGTGGTGTTGGTGTTTTTCGCGGTGGTGAGCTGAAGCACTTCACCTTCCGCGATGACAGCAGACGCCTTGGAGAGCACATCCAGTGCATCCATGGAGCCCACCTCCACCATCATCTGGAAGGCCTGACCAAGCAAAAAATCGCCCACCAACACGCTGGCCTGATTGCCCCAAACCATGCGCGCTGCAGGTTTGCCACGGCGCATGTCGCTTTCATCCACCACATCGTCGTGCAGCAGCGTGGCGGTGTGCATGAATTCAACGCTGGCGGCCAGCTTTACATGGCCATCGCCCTGGTAGCCGAACATTTCCGCGCACAGCAGCGTCAGGATTGGGCGCAGGCGTTTGCCGCCGGAATCGATCAGGTGCTTGGCAACCTCCGGGATCATCGTCACATCCGACCCCGTGCGCGAGAGGATCATCGTGTTGACGTCCTTCATCGACGGCCCAGAAAGCGCCATCACCCGGTCAAGCGTCGCGCGACCGCCCACATTGCTTTGTTGATCCTGCTCCAGCGGGACGACAACACCCATTACGCACATACCTTTTTGATTTGGCCTTTTGGCCGGAAGAGAAGGGGAGAATCGTAGCGGTTAAGCCAAGTCTCCTCGTTACATCAGGCCGTGCAAAGCACAGGAACGCGTGCTTGAACAGTCCGGCAAACGGTCACGCCTGAAAGCCAGCTGCCCTTTACAGGCAAGGCGAGGGCTTGTCTTGACCCGGAAATCCCGTCAGGTGAAGGGAAGCGAAAGGATAGATGATGATCGAGCTGTTCCGGACCAACGACATGGTGTTGATCTCCGCCACCGAGGCGGTTTTGAAGGAATTCGACATTATCTATTTCATTGCCGACGAGCACATGTCGATTTTGGAAGGCTCGATCGGCGTTCTCCCGCGCCGGGTTATGGTGGACTCTGATAGCAAAGCGCAGGCTGAGCGCGTGCTCACTGAAGCGGGCATCATGCCAGTCTAAGACAGGGTAGGCGTGCTTTGAGCGAGTTTCCAACCACGACTGATGCGTTTCTAGGCGGCCAGGTGATGTTGGTGCAACCGGCATCCAATGCACATCGTTCAGGCTCAGATGCCGTGTTTTTGGCCGCCACGCTGCATGGTGCTACGGGTGCGATCCTTGATATGGGCGCTGGCGCTGGTGCCGTTGGACTCATGGCGGCCCATACAAATCCTGATGCGAAAATTACCCTTGCCGAACGAGATCAGCAGATGCTCGCCTGTTGTGCGAAATCGCTGGAGCGCAACCCAAGACTAGCGGCGCGTGCAAAAGTGTTGGAGGTGGACCTGCTGGCCTGCGAGCCTCAGCGCATCGCCGGTGGTCTGCAGCGAGCAGCCTTTGATCACGTGCTTTCCAACCCGCCTTATCGCAAAGCTGGCCATGTGCGGACCAACCCGACCAAGAAAGCGGCCCATGTGGTGAGCGATCATGATCTGGATGCTTGGATGCGCACCGCTGCAAGCGCGCTGAAGCCTGGCGGATCGCTTACCCTGATCTTTGCCGCTGATGGGCTGATGGACCTTATGGAGGTGTTCAAAGGCCGGTTTGGTGCCGTCACCGTTCTTGGCCTTCACCCTTGCCAGGATGCACCGGCAGAACGGGTGCTGGTGCGCGCCATAAAAGGGCGCAAGACCCCGCCACGTTTGCTGCCAGGCCTAGTGCTGCACGACGAAGATGGCAGTTACACGCGCCAAGCGCGATCAATCTTGGAAGGCCATGCTGGCATAGCGCTCAGCAACTAGGCCCTTGCGCAGCCTGGCCCAAGGCCCCATGTCGGTTGCAAAGTTTTTGTATAGAAAGCCCGTCATGCTTCGCCGTTATTTGCCCAAATCCTTTCGCTCCAAAACACCCCATGTACCTGTCTTGCGCCTCACAGGCGTGATTGGTGGTGAGAGTGGACGCTTCTCGCGTGGCCTATCCTTAGCCGCTGCCGCTGGGCCGCTGAAAAAGCTGTTTTCTTTCGATGGGCCGGTGGTCGCGATTTCCATCAACTCGCCGGGCGGTTCGCCTGTCCAGTCGCGCTTGATCCATGATCGCATCCGCAAGTTGGCTGAAGAGAAGGAAAAAGAGGTCGTCGTGTTCGTTGAAGATGTCGGCGCTTCTGGCGGCTACATGTTGGCATGCGCGGGTGATGAAATTCTTTGTGATGAAAGCTCTATTCTCGGCTCGATCGGTGTGATTTCGGCAGGCTTCGGTTTGGATCGCGTGATCGAACGCTGGGGCGTTGAGCGCCGTGTCTACACCGCTGGTGAGAAGAAGCTGGCGCTGGACCCGTTCAGCCCGGAAAAGACCGATGACATCAAGCGATTGAAATCCATACAGAAGGACATCCACGATGGCTTCGTTGGCTTGGTCAAAACACGCCGCGAAGGCCGCATCGACCCAGAAAACGCTGGCCTGTTCACCGGTGAGTTCTGGGCGGGTGGCAAAGCGGTAGAGCTGGGCCTTGCCGACCGGATCGAAAATCTTGACCAGGCAATGAAAGCTCGCTTCGGCGAAAAGGTGAAACTGGTGGGCATTCCCATGCAGAAGCGCGGCTTTTTCAGTCTTTTCCGCAGTCAATCCTCTCTGCTTGATGCAAATCCGAGCGCGCTTGCCGATGGTTTGGTCGACGGATTGCTCTTTCGTATTGAAGAGCGCGTGCATTGGCAGAGATTCGGTCTTTAAGCGTCAGGACAGAGGCTAAAAGGAGGGAAAACCATGCCGACACTTTTAGGCGCAGCAATTGTCGCCCTTGGCGGCATTGTGCTGATGCGTGTGGCCCGCCGCGAGTGGAAGCGCGTCAATCAAAACCTGGAAGCGCAGCGCTCCGCACCGCGTGAACGCAAAAGCGCTCAACTGCTTGAGAAGGATGAAGCCACAGGCACTTACCGCCCTGCCGACGAAAATTAGTGTAAGGTAACGCGTAATCCTCGCCCTTGGAGAAGGGATCCATTTAAGTGAGCGTTCTGGCAACGGCAATGATGCCAACACGTTTCTCGGACTGGATCCCTGTGACAGGCACAGGGATGACGGTTCCTATTGGTCCCAATGGTCTCGGTGCTTGACCCGACAAATCCACCTGCCTACGAGATAAGTCATCCTTTCGGTTAGTTTTCGCAGGCACCCATGTCTTCCCACAACGATCCCAAACGCTCCTTCCAGGGGCTGATCCTTACGCTGCAACGGTTCTGGGCTGACCAGGGCTGCGCGATCCTGCAGCCTTACGACATGGAGATGGGGGCAGGCACGTTCCATCCGGCCACCACGCTACGCTCCCTTGGGCCAAAGCCGTGGAAGGCTGCCTATGTGCAGCCCTCGCGTCGTCCCAAGGATGGCCGCTACGGCGAGAACCCCAACCGCCTGCAACATTTTTACCAGTACCAGGTGATCCTCAAACCATCGCCGCCAGACCTACAGGAGCTCTATTTGCGCTCACTCGCGGTCGTTGGCTTGGAAGCCTCCACCCACGATATCCGTTTTGTCGAAGATGATTGGGAAAGCCCAACGCTCGGCGCCTGGGGTCTGGGCTGGGAGTGTTGGTGCGATGGCATGGAAATCTCGCAGTTCACCTACTTTCAGCAGGTTTGCGGCTTTGACTGCGCGCCCGTTTCAGGCGAACTGACCTATGGCCTGGAACGCATCGCGATGTACCTGCAAGGCGTTGAGAACGTTTATGATCTCAACTTCAACGGCCAGGAAGGCGCCGACAAAGTCACCTATGGCGACGTCTTCTTGCAGGCCGAAGAAGAATATTCGCGGCACAATTTTGAAGCCGCCGACACCGCTGTCCTGTTTCGCCATTTTGAGGATGCAGAAGCCGCGTGCCGCAAGCTCCTGGAGGCTGGAGCGCCAGAAGGTGACGGCACCAACACCATCGTGCTGCCAGCCTATGACCAATGCATCAAAGCCAGCCACATTTTCAATCTGCTGGACGCCCGTGGCGTGATCTCCGTTACAGAACGCCAGTCTTACATTCTTAAAGTGCGCGAACTGGCCAAGGCCTGCGGCGGCGCGTGGCTCAACACGCGCGCCGGTGGTGCTATAAAGGCCGACAAGGCTGCTTAAAGAAGGGACTTAACCCCATGGAATGGATCATTTTCGCGCTTATCATCGCCATCATTGGCTATGCGATTGTCATCTACAATGCGCTGGTGAAAAGCAGGCAGATGGTCCGCGAGGGCTGGTCGGGCATCTCAGTCCAGCTTCAGCGCCGCTCTGATCTTATTCCCAACCTGCTGGAAACGGTGAAGGGTTATATGGGGCACGAGAAAGAGGTGCTGGAAAATGTCACCGCCCTGCGCGCCCGTGCGCAGGCCGTCGGTGATGATCACCCGGCAGAACGCGCTGGCGTTGAAAGCCTTTTGGGCGCAGCGCTTGGTAAGTTGATCGCTGTGGCCGAGGCCTACCCAGACCTTAAAGCCTCGTCCAACTTCCAAGAGTTCCAAGAAGCTCTGGAAGAGACCGAGGACAAGCTGCAACTGGCGCGCCGCTATTACAATGGCGCGGTGCGTGGCTTCAACACGCAAGTGGAGCAGTTCCCGTCCAACCTGGTGGCCAACAATTTTGGCTTCCAGCAGGCGGAATATTTCGAGCTGGAAGACCCAGCCGATCGCGCTGCACCGCAAGTCTCGTTCAGCTAATCGGAGCGCCAGGGCATGGGCATGATGCGCTTTCTTGCCTTCCTTCTTCTGGCTGCCGCTTGGACCATCTCTCCGGCCCAGGCCCGCGAGGAAATCCTCACCTTTGAATCGCTTATCGATGTTGAGAGCGATGGCGATTTCATCGTCACCGAACGCATCACCGTGCGCGCCGAAGGCTTTGAGATACGCCGCGGCATCTTTCGCGATTTTCCAACCGTTCGCCGCCTGCCATCGGGCTTGGTGGATCGCACCACCTTTGAGGTGATGTCGGTAACCCGAAACGGTGTTGATGAGGCCCATCATCAGGAGTCGATTGAAGGAGGAACGCGGCTCTACATCGGTAGCGCTGACGTCTGGATCCCAACCGGTGTCTACACCTACGAGATCACCTATCGCTCGCGCCACCAGATGGGATTTTTTGAAGATTTCGACGAGGTGTACTGGAACGCAACGGGCAATTTCTGGTCGTTCCCCATCCAGCGCGCCGTGGCCACCATCCAGCTGCCGCCGGGCGCTGACATCATCAACACAGCCAGCTTCACCGGACGTTTCGGCTCCGACAAGAACAACGCTCGTGTCAGCATCGTCGGGCCCACCACGGTGCGTTTTGAAACCACCAGCCCACTGGCATCCCGTGAAGGGCTCACCGTTGCGGTGTCTTTCCAAAAAGGGTTGATTGCCGAACCCTCTGGCGGCGCGCTTCAATTCAAAGCACTGCGCGACAATGCCGGCATCGCCGCTATACTGATCGGGGCCGTGCTGGTGTTGATCTACATGCTCACCAGCTGGATGAAGGTTGGCCGCGACCCAGAACGTGGCGTTGTGTTTCCGCGCTTTGAGCCTCCGCGTGGACTGTCGCCTGCGGCGCTAAGTTGGGTCTACTTCCGCGGTCACAAGGGCGGCAATGCGGGCAAAAGCTTCATGGCGGCCTTGGTCTCGCTGGGCACGCGCGGCAAACTCACCATCGATGAGCAGGACAAGACGATCACCGTGCGCCGAACCGATGAACCGGGCGCGCCGTCAGATGGTGAACTGCCACCGGGCGAGCGGGCGCTGATGCGCGGGCTCTTGGGGTCCAATGACGCGCTGACCTTTAACCGCTCAAACGCCCGGCGACTGATGGGCGCAACGACCAGTTTCCGCGCCAGCATTGCCCAAGAGTTTGGCGGCAAGTTTTTCAAGCACAATCCAGGCTACACGATCCTCGGCGTGGTCATCGCGGTGATCAGCCTGTTCCTATTTTTGGCGCTGTTCCCGGCTACGGAAGTGCTGGTGGTCGGTGTCATGTTCCACTTTCTCGGAGGCTTGATTGTCGGCTTCACGCTCACCAAAGCCTATGCTCGCTTCACCGGTCGCGCGCCGCAGGTTCATGGCGTTATCGCTTTTGCTTTCACGGTGACCGCGCTTGGCGTAATCGCCGCGCTATTTTTTATCTTCCACGCGTCGACATCAGGCGAGTTTACCGCAGGGTGGGCCTTGCAACTGACCATGCTGGTGGCCTTTGCCATGGGCGTGACCATCTCCGCTTTTGCGATTTTGATGTTCGCGCCCACACCCGAAGGCCAGGAACTGATGGATGAGCTTGAAGGCTTTCGCCTCTATCTATCCGTCGCTGAGGCTGAGCGCATGAACATGGCCGATGCGCCGGACTTCACGCTGGAACTGTTTGAGCGCTTTCTGCCCTACGCCATCGCGCTGGGCGTGGAAAAACCTTGGTCGGAAGCCTTGGAATCGCATCTTGCCAAAATGGCGCCAAGTGACCAACCATCCTATCGGCCTGGTTACTATCACGGCTCCACCTTCAACCCCGGCTCAATTGCTGCTTCAACAACGGCCATCGCGTCCACCATAGGGGCGGCCTACGCATCCTCCATGCCCAAATCCTCAGGGTCATCGGGTGGCGGCGGTGGCTCGTCCGGCGGCGGCGGCGGAGGTGGCGGCGGCGGCGGCTGGTAACCGAACGCAGGAGGGAAACATGGCAAAACTTCTCGAACAGGCGCCAGTTCTGCTGGTCAAAGATATCGAGGCATCCATGGCCTATTGGCGTGATGCGCTAGGCTTTAAACTGCGCCCCTATGGCGAGCCAAAAACGACGTTTGCCATCGGCCGGCGCGACAACTGCTTCATCATGCTCTCCCAAGCGCCCGACGACCACGAGATCGTGCCGCACTGGAAAGTGGTCGGCAGCATGTGGAATGCCTATTTCTGGGTTGATGATGCCAAGGCTATGTATGAGGAATTGGTGGCAAGTGGCGCGAAGATCGACTACACGCTGTGCCACCAACCCTACAATGTTCTCGAATTCGGCATTCAAGACCTGGATGGCCATGACATCGCGTTTGGCCAAGATCTCGAAGAGCCGCCCAGCCTTTAAGTGATCCCCTCATGCCCGACCTGCTGCTTGAACTGTTTTCAGAAGAAATCCCCGCGCGCATGCAAACGCGTGCTGCTGAGGATTTGAAAAAGGGCATCACCAACCGTTTGGTCGATGCTGGGCTGGTCTATGAGGGCGCCAAGGCCTTTGTCACGCCGCGCCGTCTGGCACTGCATGTGGCTGGCATTCCTACCCGATCGCCGGATGTGAACGAGGAGAAAAAGGGCCCACGTGTTGGAGCGCCTGATAAAGCCATTGAAGGCTTTCTGCGCGGTGCTGGACTGTCATCCATTGAGGAAGCGGAAACGGTAGATGATCCCAAAAAAGGGGCGTTCTACGTCGCCAAGATCATCAAGCCTGGCCGCGCCGCTGAAGATATCATCGCCGATGCTGTGAAGGAGGTTATCGAAACCTTCCCGTGGCCAAAGAGCATGCGCTGGGGCGCTGGCTCTTTGCGCTGGGTGCGCCCGCTGCACTCCATCCTCTGCACCTTTGGTCCGGAAACCGAGGACCCAATTGTCGTGCCTATCAAGGTTGGCGGCATCATGTCTGGCAACACAACGTGCGGCCATCGTTTCCACGCGCCGGATGCCTTCACCGTGCGCCGCTTGGACGACTACCAGACCAAGCTGGAAGCCGCCAAAGTGGTGCTCGACACCGAGCGTCGCAAAGCGATTATTGAAACCGAAGCGAAAAACCTGGCCTTCGCTCAAGGTTTGGAACTGGTCGAAGACCCCGGCCTGCTGGATGAGGTTGCCGGGCTGGTGGAATGGCCTGTCGTGATGATGGGCAGCTTCGATGAGGCGTTTTTGCAGATCCCCGATGCAGTGATCCGCGCGACGATCCGCGCCAACCAAAAGTGCTTTGTGCTCCGTGATAACGCCACGAGTGGCCCGGCAACAGGCGATCTCGCCAACAAGTTTTTGCTGACATCCAACATCGTGCCTGATGATGGCGGCACGGCCGTGGTCGAGGGCAATGAGCGGGTGATCGCCGCGCGCCTGTCCGATGCGCTCTATTTCTGGCAGACCGATCAGGCCAATTTGCCGGATCGTGACGGGCTGAAGGCAAGCGCAGAAAAACTTGGCCTTGACCTTTCAAAACCGCTGGATCAGCGCACTGCGCGCTTGGATGCGCTGAATGTTGTGTTCCACGCCAAGCTCGGGACGCAGGGCGAGCGCATAGCTCGCATTGCGGCGCTCTCGCGCACCATAGCCGAGGCCATTGGGGCGGATGCTGATTTAGCTGAGCGCGGCGCCAAACTGGCCAAGGCCGATCTGCTGACCGAGGTGGTTGGTGAGTTCCCAGAACTTCAGGGCTTTATGGGCGCGCGCTACGCCGCCTTGCAAGGCGAACATGCCAGTGTCGTCGCGGCCATCGAAGAGCACTACAAGCCTCAAGGTCCGTCGGACTCGGTACCCACCGACCTGGTCGCTGTCTCGGTCGGCCTGGCGGACAAGTTGGACACCCTTTGCGGATTCTGGGCGATTGATGAAAAACCAACCGGGTCAAAGGACCCTTATGCACTGCGCCGCGCCGCGCTGGGCGTGGTGCGGCTGGTGCGGGAGAATGAGATCGTTTCAGATGTGGGCGAGCTGCTCTATGAAGCGTACCGGAACATTATCCTAGTTTGGGCGAGCGAAAACGCCGTTGGTCGAGCACTGCAAACCATCGAGCAGGGCAAAGAAGTACTCTATTTTTCGCAGAAGGCATATGCCGAGAGAGACTGGAATTCGTCCGAAGAGAGTGGTGAACTGATACTCCTAAAGGGCGACGCACCGGCTGAGCGCTTTGAGCCGTTGGATATGAACGGCCGGGCTTTCACTTTACTGACTGGTGTTATTAAGGTCATTGAAGGCCTATCTGATTTCATTCAAGACCGTCTGAAGGTGTCCCTGCGCGACGAAGGCATCACTCATGATGTCGTCGATGCGTCGGCGTCAGCCGGGCAGTGCGATATCCTGCGCACGGTTCAGGCGGCCGAGGCGCTCTCCAAACTTCTGAAATCCGACGATGGTCAGAACCTCCTGGCTGGGTATCGCCGGGCTGCGAACATTCTGGCTGCTGAGGAAAAGAAGGACACGAAGGTCGCTGACAGCATCAACCCGTCCCTGTTTGCTGATGCCGAAGAGGGCGCGCTGAACGATGCACTCCGCTCGACGACCGCATCATCGAAAGCCGCTATCGAAAAAGGTGACTTCGAAGCGGCGATGCACGCGCTCGCCACCCTGCGCGGTCCCATTGATGCGTTTTTTGAAACCGTGCTGGTCAACGCCGATGATGAGGCTGTGCGCGCCAACCGTTTGGCGCTGCTCCACGCGGTGCGTGACGCTGTGCATGCAGTGGCTGATCTGTCGAAGATTGAGGGCTAACCCTGAACCGTCATGGCCGGACTTGATCCGACCATCCAGCTTCACGCCACGATCAGATCCCGGTTCACGGGCGAGGCGCGCGATGGCCGGGATGACACCACTTTGCCTGAAGTCGTTTGGAATGGATCCCTGTGACAAGCACAGGGATGACGGCGACATTTCACCCAAGTCCCGGACGGCGTAGCCGATCCGGGACCTCAATGATCATTCGGAGCGAGGCCCCGGATCACCCTCGGTGTCCGGGGCTTGGTGCGAGCTTAGCCCAGCTCCACCCGCACGTCCTGAACCTGCTTTAACAGGTCAGGGCGGAAGGCAAGCAGATGGTCCACCAGGTTCACCGGATCGCTGGCCAGCGCGTGCAAATCAACGCTCAGCGTATTGCCGTCGCGCTTCCAGGCTTTGGCCATGAATGCTTTCCAGAACGGCACATCGTCCGGCTCGGTCACCACGGATTCTGGTGCCGCGCGCAGTTCCACATGCAAGATATGCAGGCGCAGTGTGCGCAGCGCTTTCTGCTGGTGTCGCACGCTTTTGATCGCAGCCCAGGGAATGATGCCCAGCCGCTCAAAGTAAAGCCCGCGACTGTCGGCGCCCAGCCGCACAACGCCTTTTTCAATCAGCGGGTAGAAGTAGAGCGCTACGGCCAGGCCAATCGGCACCATGACCAAAAACACCATCTGCCCCTGCACGAAGAAGGCAAGAACCCCCAGCGCTGCGACCACGATGCCGCCATAGGCCATCATATCGCCAGACCCCGACAGATAGTTCACGCCCAAGGAGCGCGGTGTCGGCGTGGTGCTGGTGCTGAACGGGTCGCTCATGCGCTAGAAAATCTCAGTTTGCGTGATCGTCAGGCCAAAGCCTTCCAGCCCAATATAGGTGCGTTTTTGGCTTGATAACAGCCGGATCGATGTCAGCCCCAGATCGCGCAGAATTTGCGCACCCAGACCGATCTCACGCCACTGGTTTTGCCGCAGATTGGCCGTTTCATGATCGTCGTCAATGTCCTGGGTGGAGCGCACATTGCGTGCGCTTGTCGGCGCAACGCCAACAGAGCCCTCGCGCAAATAAACAATCACGCCGGCGCCGTCGCGGGCGAACCGCTCCATCACAGCGTCTAGGCGGCTTGGGCTGCCAAACACATCCTCGCTCACCTGTTCCAGATGCAGGCGCACGGGCACATCACTTGCGCCAGCAACATCGCCGTAGACGACTGCCAGATGTTGCATGGCATCAAACGGCACCTCGTAGCTGTAGGCGCGGGCCGGGCCGTGACGGGTTTCGATGTCGGCCTCATCCACACGCGTCACCAACCGTTCCGATTGTTGCCGCCAGGCAATCAGATCAGCCACCGAAAGCGACAGCAGATTGTGCTCCTTGGCAAAGGCCGACACTTCTGGCCCACGCTTCACCGTGCCATCATCATTGACGAGTTCTGACAGCACACCCACCGGTTCCAAGCCTGCCAGATTGCAGAGATCAACGCATGCTTCGGTGTGGCCGGAGCGCACAAGCACGCCGCCTTCGCGCGCGATCAGCGGAAACACATGGCCAGGGCGCACAAAGTCTTCGGCGCCCACATTGCCGTTGGCCAGCGCGCGCACGGTGTTGGTGCGCTCTTCAGCCGAAATGCCGGTGGTGAGGCCGTGTTTCACGTCCACCGAAATGGTGAAGGCGGTCGCCAGCGGTGCGTCATTGGCCGCGACCATGGGGTCAAGCCGTAAGCGCCGGGCACTTTCAGGTGGCATGGGCGCGCAGACAATGCCGGAGGTATGCCGCACGATGAACGCCATAGCTTCAGGCGTGCAATGCTCGGCGGCGACAAACAGGTCGCCTTCATTTTCGCGGTCATCATCATCGGTGACCACCAGCATCGCGCCTTGTTTGAAGGCATCGATAGCGGCCTGCACATGGCTTAAATCACGGTCCAAATTCTAAACTCCGACTTGACCTCTATGGCGTAAAAAATGATCGGCCAGCACCAGCGCCATCATGGCTTCGCCAACTGGCACAGCGCGAATGCCAACGCATGGGTCGTGGCGCCCTTTTGTCATTACATCCACCTCGTCACCCTCACGCGTCACGCTTTGGCGCGGGGTGAGGATTGAGGACGTTGGCTTTACAGCAAAACGTACAACCACGGGCTCGCCTGAGGATATGCCACCCAGCACACCGCCTGCTTTGTTAGAGCGGAAAAGAGGCTTGCCGTCCTCGCCCATGCGCATTTCATCGGCGTTCTCTTCGCCGGTGATAGCGGCGGCCTCAAACCCGTTGCCGATTTCGACGCCTTTCACGGCGTTGATGCTCATCATCGCGGCAGCAAGATCGCCATCTAGCTTGCCATAGACAGGCGCGCCAAGACCGGCTGGCACATTCTCAGCTACAACTTCAATCACCGCGCCCACCGACGATCCGTCCTTGCGAATGCCATCCAGATAGTCAGCCCAGCGGGCAGCTGTTTGCGCATCGGGGCAGAAAAAGGGATTCTGGCCCACCTGATCCCAGTCCCAGTTCTCACGGTTAACCTTGTGCGGGCCCATCTGAACCAGCGCGCCACGAATGGTCATGCCTGAGACAACCTTGCGGGCAATCGCACCGGCTGCAACACGCGCCGCGGTTTCACGCGCCGAAGAGCGTCCACCGCCGCGATAATCGCGGATGCCGTATTTGGCATCATAGGTGTAATCGGCATGGCCGGGGCGGTAGCGGGTTTTGATCTCGGAGTAGTCTTTTGAGCGCTGATCGGTGTTTTCGATCATTAACCCAATCGGCGTGCCGGTGGTTTTCTGTACGCCGTCCTCATCGACCATCACGCCGGAGAGGATTTTTACCTGATCGGCTTCGCGTCGCTGGGTTGTGTATTTGCTTTGCCCGGGCTTGCGGCGATCCAGATCGCCTTGAATATCGGTTTCGGTCAGCGGGATCAGCGGTGGGCAGCCATCCACCACACAGCCAAGCGCTGGGCCGTGGCTTTCACCAAAACTGGTGAAGCGAAACATATGACCAAAACTGTTGTGGGACATGAAGCGGACCGCAATCGCGTGGGGGCTGAACGTTGCGTTGGTGCTACAACGGGCGGGTAGGGGCGTCAAACGCGTATCGCATTTACAGCATGTATCATATAATGATACAAAGTATCATGATACGCAGCACCAAAGGTAAGCTGGTTCGCTCATTGGCTGCCGGTAAACCCGGCAAGGGCTTTCCGTCAGATGTGGTGCGGCGTGCGCAGCTGCTGCTTATTGTCCTCGACGCGGCCAACACTCTAGGCGATTTGCGCTCACCACCGGGCAATAGGTTGGAAAAACTTACCGGCAATCTTGCAGGTTACCATTCGGTCCGCATCAATCGCCAATGGCGGATCGTTTTCAAATGGCGCCAAGGAGGCGCTGACGATGTCGAAATCACTGACTATCACTGAAGAGCCGCTCGGACTGCCAGCCGTCCATCCCGGTGAATTGCTGCGCGAACTGTATTTAGAGCCACTAGAGCTTTCGACCGGCACGCTGGCAAAGCGCCTTATGGTGCCACGTACGCGTATTGAGAGGCTGGTAAACGGCCAGACGGGCGTTTCGTCCGACACCGCAATGCGCCTGGCGCGTTTCTTCAACACAACGCCGAATTACTGGCTGAATTTGCAGCAGCGTTACGACTTGGCGCGGGCAGCAGACGGCGGTGATTATGAGAAAATTGAACCGTTGTCGGCGGCCTGAACGCTAAAGCCAAAAACCCTGGCCGTCTTGCACCAGGTAGATCTTGTCCTGCGGCACATCCAGCCGGGGAATTTCGTCGCTCTCAAGGTCAAACAACAGCCCACGAACGGCCCGTGACACGCCACCATGGGACACGGCGACAGTTGGCCGATCCAAGCTTTCAAGCCACGGCTTCATACGTTGCGACAGCATCTGGTAGCTTTCACCATCCGGCGGCACGAAACCCCATTTGTCAGCTTCGCGCTCTGTGACAGCTTGCGGGTCGAGGGCCTGTAGATCGTCGAACGTTTTGCCCTCCCATTGGCCGAACGTGATCTCTCTGAGCCTATCGTCGCGCTCAAAGCCAGCGTCGGGGTCAAGATCAAGCCCTTGGCGCACCAAGCCCATCGTGCGGATACAGCGACCGAGTGGCGAAGCGACAAAGGTGAAGTCTTCCAGCTTGAAGGCTTCGTCCTCAAACACACCTTTGAGTCGACGCCCGTTGCGTGTGGCTTGCCACGTGCCGGTCTCGTTGATCGGAATATCCTGCCCGCCCTGAAGCCGACCTTCCTTGTTCCAGTCGGTTTGGCCATGACGGATAAAGATAAGGGGATGGGAAAGCTGAATCACGTGCGCTTGGTATCAGTCTTTCACAACAGAAATATCGGGCGCATCAACCGCCTTCATACCAACCACATGATAGCCAGAATCCACATGGTGCACTTCACCGGTCACCGCACGCGAAAGCGGCGAGAGCAAATACACTGCCGCATCGCCAACTTCGTCGATGGAAACGGTTTTCTTTAGCGGTGAATTGTACTCGTTCCACTTCAAAATGTAGCGGAAGTCGCCAATGCCTGAAGCAGCAAGCGTTTTGATCGGACCGGCTGACAGCGCGTTCACACGAATACCCTGACTACCCAAATCAACAGCCAAATAGCGCACCGACGCCTCCAACGCGGCTTTGGCAACGCCCATCACGTTGTAGTGCGGCATCACGCGTTCCGCACCGTAATAGGTCAGCGTCAGCGCCGATCCACCGTCGGTCATCAGCTTTTCAGCGCGCTGCATCAGCGCGGTGAACGAATAGACAGAGATGTTCATCGAGCGGTCAAAATTTTCCGCGCTTGTATCGACATAGCGACCGGTAAGCTCATCCTTGTCGGAAAACGCAATGGCATGAACCAGAAAATCCAGCTTGCCCCATTTTGATTCGACCGCTGCCATCACCGCATCCATGGACGCGGGATCGGTGACGTCGCAATGGCCAAACACCTCGCCGTCCAACTCCTGCGCCAACGGTTCCACACGCTTTTTCAGCGCATCCCCTTGGTAAGTGAAGCCAAGCTCCGCGCCATGTTCACGGCAGGCTTTGGCGATGCCCCATGCGATAGAGCGGTTGTTGGCAAGGCCGAGAATAAGGCCTCGTTTGCCTTCCATAATGGGACCAGACACGAAGAATACGCCTCGCAGAGTAAAGGTGAAAAATGGGTGCGGACACGCCGATCTGGCGGTGCGGCGGTTCTTACCCTAGGAGATGATGAAGGAAAAGCCCCGCCGCGTGTGCACAAGCGGGCAACAGAGGAAAGAGACGTCATGCTTGAGGACACCGTGAAGGATTTAACGCATCTGCTGGGCTCCCAGGCGTTGATCACCGACCCGGATGCGCAGGCACCTTTTCTGCATGAATGGCGTGATCGCTATGTCGGCAAAGCCGCGGCCGTGGTCCAACCGCGCACGGTCGATGAGGTCTGCCAGGTGCTGCGGTTTGCCAACGAAAATCACACCCCTGTCGTGCCACAAGGCGGCAACACAGGGCTGGTCGGCGGGCAGACGCCGGATCAATCCGGCGAGGCGATTGTACTTTCCATGGCCAAGCTCAACCAGATCCGTGAGGTTGATGCTATCGGTGGCGTGATCACGGTCGATGCTGGTGTGGTGCTGCAAACGCTTCAGGATGCAGCGGACCAGGCAGATCGTCTGTTTCCTCTCTCACTGGGCGCAGAAGGCTCCTGCATGATCGGTGGCAATCTCTCCACAAACGCAGGCGGCACGGGCGTTTTGGCCTATGGCAACACGCGCGATCTGGTGCTTGGATTGGAAGTCGCGCTGCCCGATGGACGGCTCTGGAATGGCCTTTCCAAGCTGCGCAAAGACAACACCGGTTATGATCTCAAACATCTTTTCATCGGCGCCGAAGGCACGCTGGGTGTGATTACCGGGGCGAGCTTGAAGCTGTTTCCCAAGCCCAAAGGCATGCGCACAGCAATGATCGGTGTGACCTCGCCGCACGAAGCTCTGCAGCTGTTTTCGTTGATGCAGGGCATGGCCGGGCCATCGCTGACAGGCTTTGAAATCATGCCACGCATCGGCATCGATTTCCTCACCCGCAACATGGATGGCATGCGCGATCCGTTGGACGGTGAGCATGCTTGGTACGTCCTGGCAGAGATATCTTCGGGCCGTGGCGACGATGACGCCGAGGGCCTTTTGATGCAATCAATGGAAACATCGTTTGAAGAGGGGCTTGTAGAAGACGCTGCCATTGCACAGTCGCTGGACCAGGCGAACATGTTCTGGGCGATGCGCCACGGCCTGTCCGAAGCACAAAAGCCTGAGGGCGGATCGATCAAACACGATGTGTCCGTGCCAGTGGCCAGCGTGGCCGATTTTTTGGATGAATCCATCGCCGCTGTGATCGATATGGTGCCTGGCTGCCGCCCTGTGCCGTTCGGCCATCTGGGTGATGGCAACATTCATTTCAATGTTTCCCAGCCAGTTGGCGCTGATAGGGCCACGTTCCTGGAACACTATGCAGCAATGAACGAACGCGTGCACGCCATAGTCACGGCCTTTGGCGGCTCGATTTCCGCAGAACATGGCATCGGCCAAGCCAAACGCGATCTACTGCCTGGCGTGAAAGACCCTGTCGCTTTGGCACTCATGCGCACGTTGAAAGATGCTATCGACCCGAATGGAATCATGAACCCAGGTAAGGTTTTGCGGTCCTAGCTCCTCTTCAGCCGTCATTGCTGGGCTCGACCCGGCTATCCAGTTCAGAATTCCCAACATCTCTTCTGGTACAAAGGCCAAGCATAGTTCTGGATGGCCGCCTCAAGGGCGGCGATGACGACAGAAAAACCCTAAAACAAATCCATCTGCGGATCGGGCTTTGGCGGCTCCACAGGCGCGGGCGTGACCTCGTCCAGCAGCTGCGCGCCATCCACACCGGCGCGGTTCACCACCTTGTCCACCGGCCACAGCTTCCAGGCATCGGGCTGCGGTACACGCAAGGGTTCAACCGCAAACCTTGCCTCAACGCTGCGACAATCCAACCAACTGGCATAGTGATCCGGCGGTACAACCACCGGCATGCGGTGGTGAATGTCGGCAATCGCCCCATCGGCCTGCTGGGTCAGGATCGCCAGGGTGGAAAACACCTCGCCGTCCTTGCCAGCCCACTCATCCACAATGGCAGCCATGGCAAACAGCCCATCCACTCCATCAGGCACTTTGCGATCCACCGCATAGGGTTGCTTGTCTTTGCCCTCGCGCCGCCATTCATAAAAGTGCGTGGCTGGAACCAGCACGCGACGGTGACGGATCGCCGTTTTGAACGAGGGCTTGTCCAGCACTGTCTCCGCGCGCGCATTGATCAGCAGCTGCGCGTTTTGTGGGTCCTTGTGCCATGAGGGGATAAGCCCCCAGCGCGCATAATCGGCGCGCACCTCACCGGTGAACTGGTGGATGTGCAGCACCGGCTGCGTTGGCGTGATGTTGTAACGCGGCGCATACTCGCCTTCCAAAGGCACATCGAACAGGTCTTCTATGGACTCACGCGGTGACGTCAGCACAAAGCGTCCGCACATTCTTGGGTTCTCCCAACAGCTTACCTTTGCCGCTAGATGGCCACAGCCGGTGCGCAGCCACAAGGTTCTGGTAACCTATTCCCGCGTAAGTTGTGCACTCGTGCCATCACCAAGTATTCGCGTTTGATGCTTTCTTTGTCTCCTTTCAGCCCCGATGCTTTGGCTGCCGCCAACATCAATCCGTCCAGTTTTTTGGCCACGGATTACCTGAACCACTTCAATGAGGTGGTGATGTTGATGGAGATGGTGCCGGACATGCCCGACATGGCCGAAGACGTGATGGCTTGGGAGCCGCGCGGCTACACCGAGCATTTCGAGCAGTCTGTTTTTGCCGACAAGGCATTGGCCATCGAGGCTTACCAAGCAGCGCCTGCGGCCACCAAGGCACGCTTTGATGCGGTTATCGCCGACTTGGACAAGCAGATCGTCGACATTCAAATCCTTTTGTCCGGCGTTGATACCAATGCGTCGATCGACCCCGCGTTGGCTGATCGTCTGATGATGACCATCGTCAACGAACTGCGCCCGGCCATTGATCGGGCCAGCGGCATCATCAACGCGGTTGATGATGCGGCGTGTGCCGGTACCCCGCCGGATGAAACGAAGATGCGCGCACAAGACACCGTCGACGAGCTTTTCGGCTAACGTCAGCGCCCCACCTCGCGGCAAGTTGATCAATGGTGTGTGGCGTAAACTGCCATACCGCCACACTATGCGAGCCACCAGAAGGAGGCTCGACCGCCATGTCCGCTCGCCCGACATCCATCCAGGCCCGCACCCAAACACGTGCAAAAGCCCGTTCGTTGCCCAATCACCGCGAAACGCTTGTGAAATCGGCCCTGTTCTTTGCCGGTTTGGCGCTTACGGCCCTCGTCGCCACGCAGGCCTTCGCCAACCCGGACCGCTGGCAGCGCGAGGGTTGGGCCACCGATTTCACCCAATCAACCGTTGATCTGGGCGAGATCATGGATGGTGGCCCACGCCGCGATGGCATTCCGCCCATCGACAATCCAAGTTTTGTACCTGTCTCAGAGATTGAACATCTCGGTCCGCTCGATCCGGTGATGAGCTTCACCCACAATGGCGAAACCCGTGCCTATCCGCTGCGCGTGATGACCTTCCACGAAATCGTCAATGATGAAGTTGGTGGCTTGCCAGTCTCCGTCACCTATTGCCCGCTCTGCAACGCTGCCATCGTGTTTGATCGCAATGTTGATGGTGAGATTTTGGATTTCGGCACCACCGGCAAACTGCGTCGCTCCGACCTGGTCATGTACGACCGTCAGACAGACAGCTGGTGGCAGCAGTTTTCTGGCGAATCCATCACCGGTTCTTACGCCGGTACCGAGCTGACCATGTTGCCCTCGCAGCTTGTCAGTTGGGAGCGCTTCGCCGAAGCCAATCCTGATGCGATGGTGCTTGAGGATCCACAGAATTTTCGCCGCCCCTACGGCATGAACCCCTATCGCGGCTACGACACACTGGCGCAGCCTTTTCTTTACGACGGCCCGTTTCCTGATGGCATCGCGCCGTTGCAACGGGTGGTTATGGTGCGCCATGGCGAGACGGAGTTTGCCATTTCCACCGCCAAGCTCGCTGAGGACGGCAGCTTTGAACAGGATGGTATTGAAGTGTCGTTTTCAGCCGGTCAGGCTTCTGCGCTCGACAGTGAGATCATTGCCGAGGGTCGCGACGTTGGTAATATCACCGTCATGATGGATGGCGAACCTGTCGTGCACGATGTGACGTTTGCGTTCGTGGTTCATGCCTTTGAGCCTGATCTTGAGATCATTCAGTAGGGCGCTTATCTCGGGGGAAGACCTTTTTCCTCCAAACACGGTTGTGCCACCACCATGCCCCTCGTTCAGCTTCCTCATCGTGCCCTGCTTCTGGTTGAAGGTGAGGATGCCGAGCATTTTCTCGAAGGCTTGATCACATCTGACCTTCCGCAAGCCGGAGAGGTGCGTGGATCGGCGCTGCTCACGCCGCAGGGCAAACTGCTCTTCTCGTTTTTTGTCAGCAAACATGACAGCGGTTTCGCGCTTGAATGCGATGCCAGTGAAATTGATGCACTCACCAAGCGGCTGACACTTTACAAGCTCCGCGCCAAGGTCACGCTCACGCCGTCAGAGTTGCCCGTGTTTTCAGGTGTTGCAGATGGTCTGAAAGACACGCGCCACCCGCAAATGGGTGTGCGCCACTACGGCATGGCCAATGCAACGGACACTATTGAGACCTACCACGCGCATCGTGCAGCGCTCGGCGTGCTCGAAGGCCCGAGCGAAATCCTTGCCAGCCAAGATTTCCCCCACGATGTGGCTCTCGACCTGACGGACGCAGTCTCCTTTTCCAAGGGCTGTTTTGTCGGCCAGGAGGTCGTGAGCCGGGTGAAGCATCGCGGCACATCACGGCGCAGGCCGGTGTTGGTTTCTGGTGAGAATTTGGGCGCCGGTGATGCGATCCAAGTCGGTGAGCGCGAAGTTGGCACCATCCGCTTGGTGGCTGACAACGCTGCAGTGGCGGTGGTGCGCATCGATCAGCTCAAAGGTCCAGCACATGTGAATGGCGCGCCGGTTGATCTTGCCCTGCCACCCTATGCGACCTACAGCCTTGGGCCAGAAACCAAAGACTAACATTGCCAAGGGACACGCGTGCCGCGCTCATCTGCCAGCCAATCGAAACAAGCACGTGTGTGGCAGCGCATGTTGTCGGGTCGGCGGCTAGACCTGGCTGATCCATCCCCACTTGATATTGAAGTGGAGGACATCGCCCACGGCCTGGCCCGCGTGGCGCGCTGGAACGGCCAGACCACCGGTGACCATGCCTTCTCTGTGGCGCAACACAGCCTGCTGGTGGTCGATCTGGTGGATACACTGGCCGGGGGCGAAGCTGCCGCCGATGTGCGCCTGGCCGCGCTGCTGCACGATGGACCTGAATATGTGATCGGCGATATGATTTCCCCCTTCAAAGCGCTGTTGGGTGACGGCTATCGCAGCATTGAAGCGCGTTTGGCATCAGCGATCCATGTGCGGCACCAACTGCCCGCGGCTCTGCCCGCAGCCATGCACAAGGCGATCAAGCAGGCAGATGGCATCTCCGCTTTTCTGGAGGCTTCGCAGTTAGCGGGCTTTGCTATGCCGGAAGCTGAAAAGCTGTTTGGCAAGCCGCCAGGCGCGCTTGCCTCCATCATCATCGAGCCGGTTTCAGCGATTGAGGCCGAGCAAGCGTTCATCGCGCGCCATTCAGCGCTCTTTGAGGCCCATCTGGAAATGCTGTCGGCAAAGCCAGGTGGCAGAAACTCTAGCGCGCAACGCGCACAACCATGATAGGCCTTGGCGCATGACGCTTTACATTTGTTCGCTTGCTGCCATCCACGATGTGGTCGCCCAAACCGGCGCTTCCCACCTGCTTACGGTGATCAGCGGTGGCACGTCGGTGGAGCGCCCAAAAAGCATCGCCGAGGAAAACCACCTCTACCTTGAGTTCAACGATATCACCGCTCCGGCCCAAGGTTTGGTGCCGCCAAGCCCGGCCCATGTGGAGAAAATCCTCGACTTTGGCCACGCCTGGGACCGCAAAGCCCCGATGGTTGTGCACTGCTGGGCAGGAGTCAGCCGGTCCACCGCTGCGGGCTACATTCTTTCTCACGCCCTCACACCAGGCAGCGATCCGCATGATCTGGCCCGGCTGTTGCGTTCGCGCGCGCCCTGGGCAACGCCCAATGGCCGCATGGTCGCGTTTGCCGATCAATTGCTTGGTGCAAACGGTCAGATGAAAGAAGCGATCTCTGCCATCGGTCGCGGTGCGATGGCCTATGAAGGTAAACCCTTTGCCATGCCCGTTGGCGCGATGTCCCATGGGCAAAAATCTGGTGGCCATGGATAAGGCCGACAATCAAACCATTGGGATTGATCTGACGGCAGCTGTCACCGCGCTTGTCAGTGGTTCGCCTGCCATTCTCACCGTGCCATCGCGCGATCCTTCAACAGCGGCCAGCGCACTTCCATCCGGGCCTTTTGCGCCGCTGCGCCACCGCACGCTGGAGCTTGGACTGCGCGGGTTTGTAGAGGACCAGACCGGCTTTCGCTTGGGTTACATCGAGCAGCTTTACACCTTTGGGGATCGTGGCCGTCACGCCACGTCGCCGTCCTCAGCGCCCCATGTTTTGTCCATTGGCTATCTTGCTCTCACCCGCAATGATGCCGATGAGAGCGAAGATGCACCCTGGTCCTGGCAGAGCTGGTATCAGTTCTTTCCCTGGGAGGATTGGCGCAGCGGCAGACCAGCCATTCTCGATCAAGCCATCTTGCCGGCCCTGCATCAATGGTTGCAGGCCGATACCCGCGAAGACCCGCCAGGCCGTTCACTTAGCCGCGAACGCCGCGTGGCACTGGCGTTTGGCGAGGCGGCGGACGATGGCAGCTTTACCTGGGACGAAGAGCGGGTGCTCGAGCGCTATGAGCTGATCTACGAGGCAGGCCTTGCCCAGGAAGCCACGCGCGATGGTCGTATGCAAAACGACACGCTGCCTGCATCAAGCATCGGCCACCCGATGGCGTTGGATCATCGCCGCATCCTTGCAACCGCCATCGCCCGCCTGCGCGGCAAGATGAAATACAGACCAGTCGTGTTTGAGCTGATGCCGCAAAGCTTCACGCTGACAGGTTTGCAGTCAGCGGTGGAGGCGATCGCCGGGCGCCGCCTGCACAAGCAAAACTTTCGCCGCCTGGTCGACAATGCTGGTCTTGTGGAACCCACTGGGGCAGCGTCGCAGGCAACCGGAGGGCGGCCTGCCGCGCTCTATCGTTTCCGCCGCGATGTCATCGCCGAGCGACCCTCTGCAGGCTTGCGCTTTGGTCAGCCCGTAGTGCGCTGAAGCTTTTCAACCTTCTGTTAAATGCCTGAAAAAGCTTCATTAACCCGTTTACGGCTTGTTCGGCATGCCTTGCGATTGCCACGCTCCCGACACATTCGGTAACGGTTTTTCCGACCTGCTCGTGCTACTTGTCCCTCAACACCAACGAGCAACACATGGTGAGTTTGAATGCAGGGGCTGACTGAAATGGGCGGGCGCAAGATGCCAAAAGGCACGATGCCCGCCCACACATCGAAACGTTTTTACACACGCTATGCGCGCACGCTTTGCGCCATCATGGTGCCTGCTATGATGGCGGGCATGGTGGCTGGGTTTTTGATGTCCGACGCCAAGGGCAATGTCGAGCCGATCCACGATCTGGCCCAGCGCGTGGAAATGCTGCGCTATGCACAAACCAAAGTGCCGACGCTAGAGGCCGATCCCGCCCAAGAGGTGCGCACAAGCGCAGTTCATGCGCCGGTGAGCGATGTGATTGAGGTGGTGCACTAGCCGCTTCAACTAGAGCGTGACGACCAACCGACCGCGCACTTTGCCATCCATGATCTGCTGACCAGCATCAAGCAAATCATCAAAACCGATATGCGTGGTCATCGCATCGAGCTTGGCCATATCGAGATCTTTGGTCAGCTGATCGTAGGCTGCCTTGCGTACCGAGATCGGCGTCATCACCGATTCCACGCCGATCAGCTGCACGGCCCGCAAAATGAATGGGTGCACGAACGAAGGCAGATCGCCACCTTGGGCGAGGCCGCAGGCTGCAACCGCGCCGCCATATTTCACTTGGCTGAGCACGTTGGCGAGCGTTTTTGAGCCGACGGCATCCACGGCCCCAGCCCATTTTTCACGCGATAGCGGGCGCACATCGCCGTTGAACTCGTTGCGGTCGACAATCTCTGCTGCACCCAGACCCTTCAGATAGTCTTCTTCTTCCGGGCGACCCGTGGAGGCGACGACGTGATAACCGCGTGCGGCGAGGATCGCGATAGCCACAGACCCGACACCGCCCGCTGCGCCGGTGACCAGAACAGGTCCATCGTCCGGTTTTACGCCGGCTTTGTCGAGCGCCATGACGCAGAGCATCGCCGTATAGCCCGCCGTGCCGATGGCCATAGCCTGCGCGGCTGTGAGGCCAGCGGGCCGATGGATCAACCAGTCGCCTGATACCCGGGCATAGGAGGCGTAGGCGCCCATATGGCCTTCGCCCACACCAAAGCCGTTCAGGATAACCTCATCGCCTTCTTTGAAATCATCGCGCTCTGAGGCGATCACCGTCCCGGCCATATCGACACCGGGGATCATCGGAAACTTGCGGGCGATAGGCCCCTTGGCCGTCATGGCCAAGCCGTCTTTGAAGTTCACCGTCGTGTGGCTGACCTTCAGCGTCACATCGCCAGGCATCAGATCATCCAGCGTTATCTCATGAACCACGGCAGGCTTGGCACGTTTGCCGTCGTCGCTTGTGATCCAAATGGCATTGAACGGCTCGGTCGGCAGGCTCATGATCGGCATCCTTTACTCAGCTGGCGAGGCTATCGGCGTATCGGCGCGTGCCTCTTTGATAGGCCAATGCACGATGGCAGCGAAAATGCCAAGAGCAATGCCCAGATACCAGACCACATCGTAAGAGCCGGTGGTGTCGTAAAGGCGCCCACCGAGCCACACGCCAAGAAACGCGCCAACCTGATGGTTGAAGAACACGATGCCCATCAGCGTCGCCATATATTTTGGCCCGAACATGATTGCCACAAGCGCTGACGTCGGCGGCACGGTGGAGAGCCATAGCAGCCCGATACCTGCCGAAAAGATCAACACCGTGGCAGGGGTTGCCGGTATCAAGATGAATGCCGCGATGAAAACGGCGCGCGCAATGTAGATCAGCGATAAGAAGATTGGCTTGGAATAGCGCCCGGAAATCACACCGGCTGAAAGCGCGCCCACGACGTTGAACAATCCAATCAGGGCCAACGACCAGGCGCCCAGGCGCGGGTCCAGACCCAAATCGCTAAGATAGGCGGGCATGTGCGCGGTGATGAACGCCAGATGGAAGCCGCACACAAAAAAACCTATAACCAACAGCACATAGGAGCGGTGGGCGAAGGCTTGTTTGACAGCCTGGGTGAGCGTTTGGTCTTTGATATAATCAGCTGCCGCGCCTTGATCGGAGCGACCGCGCAGCGCCAAAGCGAGCACAGGGATGGCGAGCATGATCACGCCGAGCAAGATAAGCGCCTGTTCCCAACCATAGTCAGCGATGAACGCCCGGCCCATTGGTGCGAACAGAAATTGGCCCATGGAGCCAGCCGCCGTGCCGATACCAAACACCATCGGGCGTTTTTCTGGCGGCACACGCCGCCCAAAGGCTGCCAGCACGATGGAGAAGGATGCTGCAGCCATGCCAAGCCCGACCATCAAACCTGCTGAGATATGCAGCCAGGCAGGGGAGGGCGCCCAGGCCATGATGACGAGACCGCCAGCGTACACCAGCCCGCCAAGCGCAAGAACGCGGGCGGTGCCATAGCGATCAGCAATTGCGCCAGCGAAAGGCTGCCCAAGACCCCACATCAAGTTCTGGATAGCCAGGGAAAGCGCGAAAACCTCGCGGCTCCATCCCTGCGTTTCCGTCATCGGCACCAAAAACAGACCGAGGATCGAACGCGGGCCGAACGACAGCAGTGAGATCAGGCAGCCGCAGACGATCACCAGCCAAAGGGCGGTCATCGGCACGCTAGAACCGCCAGAAGGTGTGGCAGGGGATTGAGCTTGATTCGCCATCATGAGCACCATCGCTGAGAGCTGCGGGCAATATCGCCGCCAAGATGCCTAGCTACACCGATTTGGACGCTCTCACCAACGCAATTTCTTTCAAGCTCGCATCAAGAATTTTGAACCCTATGATCAGTGAAACCGCGCACTTGCTGCATCTGAGGCAAGGTCTGGCAGCCGTACCGGACGGTTCAGTACCCAGGCCACCTTGCAAGAGGATAGGAAAATCCCTATACTAAAACTCAACATGAGCAAAAGCCTGTCTATCCGGCTTATGCTCTAAATGAGAAATAGCTCTGTTTGAGACAGTTCAGTCAGTCAAAAAACTGGGGCGTTTGCCTGGAGGAGGCAGATCATGACAGCCGTCCAAGAACGTGAGTTTCGCGTCGAAAGCCCACGCACCCTTACCCGTGTTCCCACGCCCGACTGGCACGATGCCCCGGCGCCAGCACCCTCGCGTACGTTTGAGCGTCTGCCCATACCGGACCTCACCTACACGCCTGAAGTGGAAGCCGCTGTCGGTCATCTTTATGAAAAGATGAGCCACGCCATTCCACGCATCGAATGGCCGGTGCATGCGCCCTATATCAAGGCGATTAACGAACTGAAAAAGGTTCGTGGCGCCGCCATTTTGGCGCACAATTATCAGACGCCAGAAATTTTCCACGGCGTGTCGGACATTGTTGGGGACTCACTTCAGCTGGCCAGAGAGGCCACCAGCGTGGATGCCGATATCATCATCCAGTGCGGTGTGCACTTCATGGCCGAAACATCCAAGCTGCTGAACCCTGAGAAAACGGTTCTCATCCCAGATATGAAGGCCGGCTGCTCGCTGGCTTCCTCGATCACGGGCGCTGATGTTCGCGCACTCAAAGCGGCTTATCCCGGCGTGCCGGTTGTGGCCTATGTGAACACATCAGCTGATGTGAAGGCTGAGGTTGATATCTGCTGCACCTCGTCCAACGCCGTTCAGGTGGTTGAGAGCTTGGGCACAGAGCGTGTGATCTTTTTGCCCGATCAATATCTGGCGCGGTGGGTTGCGACCCAGACTGAGGTGGACATCATCGCCTGGAAAGGCGCCTGCGAAGTGCATGAGCGTTTCACTGGAGCAGAGCTGCGCGACTACAAGGCGTCCGATCCATCCATCAAGGTGATCGCCCACCCAGAGTGTCCACCCGATGTGATCGCTGAAGCTGACTACACCGGTTCCACCGCTGGCATCATCGATTGGGTGGTTGAGCACGGCCAGGGCAAGGTGCTCATGGTTACCGAGTGCTCCATGGCCGACAATGTGGCTGCCTCTGCGCCGGAAGTAGAGTTTGTGCGCCCCTGTAATCTTTGCCCGCACATGAAGCGCATCACATTGCCGAAAATCCTTGATACACTGCTCACCATGGAAGGTGAGGTCCTGATCGCACCGGAAATGGCCAAGCGCGCCCGCGCGTCCGTTGAGGCGATGGTGAACCTAAACAATTAGGGTTTCGACCCAAGGGTCTGGATCTGAGGGTCTCGGCCCCGGAGTCTGAACCCTAACCGCGAGCAGTAAGGCGAGCGATATGGATATGTTTGTCGATGATGTTGTCATTGTCGGGGGCGGCTTGGCGGGGCTTTTTTGCGCCCTGAAAATGGCGCCACGCCCGGTGACTGTTGTGACCGCCGCGCCTTTGGGCATTGGCGCATCTTCCGCTTGGGCGCAGGGGGGTATCGCCGCGGCCATTGCTGAGGGTGACACCTGGCAATCCCATCTGGCAGACACGATTGCCGCCGGTGCTGGGTTGGTGGATGAGGCGATGGCCGAGCTTTTGGTCAAGGAGGCCAATGTCCGCATCCAGGACCTGCTCACCTACGGTGTGCCTTTCGATACCGATTTGCAGGGCCGTCTGACATTTGGCCGCGAGGCGGCGCACTCGGTGGATCGGATCGTGCACGTTCAAGGCGATCGGGCGGGCAAAGCCATCATGGCCGCCCTGATCGAAACCGTGGCCAACACGCCGTCCATTCGTGTGATCGAAAACCACGTGGTCGAAGCAATCCTCACTGAGGGCCGCCAGGTGGTGGGTCTTCAATCGCGCGGGGATGCCGGCCAGGCCGAGGTGCCAACCACGCTGCACACCCGCGCCGTGGTGCTCACATCAGGTGGCACCGGCGGATTGTATGCTGTCACCACCAATCCTGTGGAAGCGCGCGGCCAAGGCCTCGCGATGGCAGCACGTGCTGGCGCGATCATTGCCGATGCGGAGTTCGTTCAGTTTCACCCCACTGCTTTGGCTGTGGGCAAAGACCCGGCGCCGCTGGCCACCGAAGCCCTGCGCGGCAAAGGCGCTACGCTGCACTACGGTGATGGCTCGCGGTTGATGGAAGGCATTCACGAGGATCTGGAACTGGCACCGCGCGACATCGTCGCCCGCGCGATCCATCGCGCCGTGCAGTCCGGGAAAGGCGCGTTTCTGGATTGCCGTGAGGCGATTGGCGAAAAATTCCCTGAGGCTTTCCCAACCGTCTATGAAAGCGCGATGGAAGCTGGCATCGATCCGGTGACGGAGATGCTGCCGGTCGAACCAGCCGCGCATTACCACATGGGCGGCATACTCACCGACGCCTATGGGCGCACCTCGCTGGATGGCCTTTGGGCGGCGGGCGAAGTGTCCTCCACCGGTGCCCATGGCGCCAACCGCTTGGCTTCCAACTCGCTGCTCGAAGCGGTGGTTTTCTCTGCCCGCATCGCTGAAGACATTCTGCGCTTGATGCCGGTGCCTGAACTGCGTCACGCCGAAGTTGGGGCGAGCACCGGATCTGTGGTGCTGTCGCATTCCGACGAGGAAGCGATGCGTGCCATCCGCATGGTGATGGGGCAACATGTCGGCGTTGAGCGCAATGGCGAAGGTCTGACTGCCGCGCTGGAAACGCTTGGCGGGATCAAAGACAATGCGATCAACCTCTCGGTACGCAACATGGCGCTGGCCGCCTGGATTGTGACGGCCAGTGCCTTGAAGCGAACCGAAAGCCGTGGTGGCCACGCACGCGCCGACTATCCTGATACAGACCCAGGACAGGCCAAGCGCTCGTTCTGGACCCTTGCCAATTTACGCACAGCGGTTGATGACGTGCCGCACGCTGCTTGAGACCAATTACCAAGGTTCCCCATGCCCATCGCCCCATCCACCATCGTCATAGCCGGGCTTGACCCGGCTATCCAGATTCCTCTGGTAAAGTAAGCGATCCACGTTGAACCGCGCGATTCTTTTGAGCTGGATGGCCGGGTCAAGCCCGGCCATGACGAAGAGATTTGAACGAACCTATGCACAACAACACAATATCAACATTGCCCCGCCCCATCGTTGATGAGGTCGTCAAAGCGGCGCTGCTGGAGGATCTCGGCCGGGCAGGGGATGTCACGAGCCAGGCCTGCCTACCCGAAGGTGCACGGGCGCAAGCTGTCATTCGCGCGCGGCAGCCCGGCACCATCGCCGGACTGCCGCTGGCAGAGGCCGCGTTCCGGCAGATTGGGGATGGGCTCTCATTTAAAAATGAATTGAAGGATGGCGCACGTGTCGAACCAAGTGATGTCGTTGCCCGCATCTCTGGCCCAGCCATCTTGCTTCTGTCGGCCGAGCGCGTGGCGCTGAACTTCATCACACATTTGTCTGGCATTGCCACGGCAACGCAAATTTTTGCCGATGCCGTCGCTCACACCTCAACCAAAGTAACCTGCACCCGCAAGACGCTGCCGGGCCTACGCGCGGTGCAGAAATATGCCGTGCGCAAAGGTGGCGGATCGAACCACCGCTTTGGACTGGATGATGCCATCCTGATCAAAGACAATCACATCGCGGTTTGCGGTGGCGTGGTGGAAGCCATCAAAGCCGCTAAGGACTATGCTGGGCATTTGATGGCCATCGAAATTGAGGTGGATACGCTTGATCAGTTTGCGTTGATTTTGGCGTTGCCCGATGCTGAGCGTCCCGACGTGGTCATGCTCGACAACATGCCACCGGAAACACTGGCCGAAGGTGTGGCGATGAACCGGGATGCGCCGGGTAAACCGGTGACCGTGGAGGCCTCCGGTGGTATCACGCTGGAGACCATTGCCGGCGTGGCGCAAAGCGGTGTCGACTACATCTCGTCCGGTTGGCTCACCTCATCGGCACCCTCGCTCGACCTCGGTCTTGATATCGATATCGCCTAGCCGGACCGGTTTAAGCCAGTTTCCCGAACGCCAGAACTTTAGAGAAAAACGCCGTGTCTTCATGTACGATCTGAAGGCCTGCGTCTTGAAACAGGCCGATCAAATCCGTGGTCGCGTAGGTGGTGTAGTAGGGCTCATGGAAGAGCTGCGGGAACAGCTCCAGCAGCCCGTCATAGGCGGGCGTATCGCCTGGTTGAAGACTGTCGACGAACACGAACAGCCCGCCAGGCTTCAACACACGGGCAATCTCTTGGGCGACCGCCACGCGGATTTTCGGTGGCAGTTCATGGAACAGGAACACCGCCGAGGTAAGGTCCAGCGACCCTTCTGCAAACGGCATCTCTTCCGCTTTGGCCACCATACCTTGCTGATGGCGATAGCGCTTGAAGCGCTTCACGGCATGGTTGGCATAAGCCTCTGAGAGGTCCAGTGCCATCAAAGGCATGCGCGGATAGGCTTGGCTGAGCGCATCGGCAAAGTTACCGGGCCCGGTGGCAAGGTCTACTGCGCGTAGGTGGCGCTGATCCTTGCCCTTCATCCAATCGGCGACCGGCACCAACCCCATGCGCCGCATCGCTGCTGTTGCCCCGGTAAAGAGCACTTCAACCTGCGTGTCGTAGAGCCGCGCGGATTTTTCGCTCATCCAGCCATCGGTTTGGAAATGAAAGTTCTGCTGGTAATAGCGCGGGCGCTTGTCGGCCTGCGGTGCTTGGCGCGCTTCCTGGTGGCGCTTCTCAGCACGTCTGCGGGCGACCTCGGGCGCGTCGGCAAAGAAGGCGCGGGCATCGCGAATGCGATCCACCCAGCGCTCATTCTCACGCGGGGCGGGATAGACCCCAGCCTCGATGTTGGAAAGATCGCGCGCCGACAGCGCGGCCACACCACGCAAAAGCTCAGGCACACCGGGCACGTTGCTGTCGGGTGCCTGGACATCGGGTTTCAAGCTTGGGTCACGCTCAACAGCGCGGCGTTGCATTTGCCGCATGCGATAGGCCTGGCCGGCATACCAGCCAACCCGCGTGCCTTGGCGCGCGATATAGCGCGCACGCGTGGCAAGCTTCGATAGGCTTAGTGGATTGGGTTCAGCCATGGTCGCTCCTGCACATGATGCCGAAGAACTTGGTGCGGATGGCGAGCCCCGGCAAGGGGCCGCCATCCACGTAAAGTGTCGCAGCTTGGTTGAGGCGGCGTACTAGCTGCCCATGCGGGCCAACCGCTCCAGCTTGGGAAGCGCCGTTTCCGGATTTTCCTGGTAGGCAATGGTGCCCACCAACTGGTTATCCTCGTTCATTAGGAAGATCGAAGCAGTGTGGTCCATGGTGTAATCGCCATCATCCAGCTCAACCCGGCGGGCATAGACGCGATAGTTTGCCACCGCTTCATCCACCGCATCTTGCGTGCCCGTCAGCCCGACAATGCTGTCGGAGAAAGCAGCAACATACTGTTCCAGAAACTCCGGCGTGTCGCGTTCAGGATCGATGGTGACCATCAGCACATGGATGTCATCGGCGAGCGGTCCAAGCTGATCAAGATAGGTTGAAAGCTCAAACAACGTTGTTGGGCAAACATCTGGGCAATAGGTGAAGCCGAAGAAAATCGCCTTGGGTTTGTCGGCAAAATCCTCTTGCGTCACCGTCTCGCCAGTGTCCGAGCGCACCAGAGTGAAAGGACCGCCAACACTGTCGACCCCTTCATAGAGGGCGCTCTGATCGGGCGCTTGGCCGCGCATGGTGGTGAGTGTCAAAAACGCGCCCATGCCAAGCACCACCAGGGCAACCATGCCCCAGATGATGATACGTACCGTTTTCATCAGTTGTGGCTCCCATGGCTGCTGTGATCATCATTGTCACCATGCATCATCTCCATGGTGCGCTCCATAACGGGCATGATCAGTTCCTGCGTGTCTCCGCTTTCAAATGTCAGTGTTACCGGCACCGTCTCGCCGGTCGCGAATGGTCCGCTTAGGCCAATAAACATCACGTGTAGACCGCCTGGTTTCAGCTCCACCATTTCGCCAGCCGGCAGTGCGATGCCGTCTTCCATTTCCCGCATGCGCATCACATCGCCGTCCATGGTCATGGTGTGCAGTTCCACACGCTCAGAGACGGGTGATGTGGCTGAGACCAAGCGATTGTCCGCATCGCCAGTGTTCATGATGGTCAAAAAGCCACCGGCATTGCGCGCGTTGGGTGGTGTTTCCAGTATGCGCAGCTCAGAGAGTTCCAGCGCGCCGACACTCACCGTCATGGCATCGTGCCCGTGATCATGGGCCAGAGCAACGGAGGAGGAGAAAGCAAACGCTAGCGCGCTCGCGGCAACGAGAAGAGATTTGGTCATTTTTGGGTGTCCTTCACAAAGACGAAAAAGAGAAAAATCGTTCAGCTGTGAAGGGTTGCAGGTGGTGCGCGGGCCGGTGGTGGACCGGTGGGAGGACCGTCGGCCAGTAGGCTGTCTTGATGGGCGAAAGACAGCGAAATCCATGGTGTAACCGGTGCTGCAAGTAGCGGCGCTGATGGCGGCAAAAACGCAAGGCCAGCGGTCAGTGTGCAGGGGCAGAACCCTGCACCGCTGATCATTTCTTTGGGGTCATCATCGGCAGTCGGTGGGCCGGACAAGCAGAGCGAAAAACCGCTCTCAAGAGCCATCGCCGGGGACGCGGTGAGCACAAACCCAACCATCTGCTGGCCAAGTAAGGCGCACAGTGCCAGCGCCGCAAGCGGCTGGCGAAGCGTGGTAAGGGCAGCGAACAATCTCATTACCACGTTATCCCGCTCCTGGTCCCGGTGCGCAAGCTTACCCTATGCCGCAGGTCCGTTGTTTTTGCCGTCCTCGGTGTTTTCATCATCGTCATCGACGGTGTCGGGCTCAAAAACAACCGGTTCAGGCTCGAACAGATCAATATCCTGATCGCCCAGTTCAGAATCCACCAGAACCGCACCCACCGGCGCTGTGGCGTAGAGCGTGAAGTCCTCTTTGTCTTCCTCTGCAATGGCCTCGCGCTGTGTGATTCGATAGCCAAGGAACACCGCCATGATGGCTTGCACACCTGCGGCATAAGCGAACAATCCCGCGCCGCCATAGTGATCCACAGCAAGCGATGCCGCCAGCGGTCCAACGGTTGATCCCAGCGCGAAGGCCAGCAGCAGGCCCGACGCCAAGGTGACGTGCTGATCGGCGTCTGCGTGATCAAAGGTATGCGCGACCGACAGAGCATAGGATGGAAAAATGACCGCGCCGAAAAGGAAACCGGCCAACAGGATCAAATTGGGTTGATCGGGGCTGAGCACGCTCACCGCCAAGCTGACCACCATTGCAGCGATGTTTAATGCGACCATCACAAAGCGACGATCGATTTTGTCGGACAGACGACCGATGGGCCACTGAAACAGGGCTGCTCCCAAAATGGCGATGGAGAGAAAAAGGGCCGCACCATCGCTGTCCATACCCGAACGCGTTGCAAACACCCCGCCGAAAGCCCAGAAACTTCCGGTGGTCAGTCCAACACCGATGATGCTGATAAGGCCCACAGGTGAGGTTTTGTAGACCTTACGAATGTTGAGACGAACATCGTAGAGCGGGGCGGGTTGGGTTGCCTTGCTCAGTGCTAAGGGCAAGGCCGCGAACGAGATCAGTACCGATGCGATGGTGAAAAGAGCAAAACTATCAAGCGGGTAGGTGGTTAGGAGCATCTGGCCAGCGGCGATCATCGCAAAGTTGATCATCACATAGACCGACATGACAGTGCCGCGATTGGCGTTGTCGGTGCGCTCGTTCAACCAGCTTTCCAAAATGATGTAGAGCGCGGCCATCGCGAAGCCGGTGATCATCCGCAGCACCACCCAAAACGCCGGCTCGATTGCCAGCGGATGCAGAAGGATCGTGCCGGACACAAGTCCAACGAAGGCGGCAAAAACGCGAATATGCCCGGCGCGCGCGACCAGCGCTGGCGCAAACCAACACCCAAGCGCAAAACCAAGGAAGAAGCCGGAACCTAGGCCGCCAACCCAAAAGGCACCAAACGCTTCAGCTTCGCCGCGAAGGGGAATCAGCGCGTTTTGCAGCGAATAGCCCGACACCAGCAAGGCTGTGGACATCAGCAGCGCGATAAAGGGTGAAAGTGCGCTCATGGCTGCGCCTGCTTTGCGGGGCGTTGCCCCGCAGCCGGTTAGGCTCTCACAGGGGCAACATACTCTTCGCGCCCTAGCAGCTTAAAGACACTGCGCACAATACCATCTGCATCAAGGCCTGCCTCGGCCACCATTTTGGCGGGGCTGTCCTGATCAATGTAGCGATCTGGCAGCGTCAACGTGGCAAGCTTCAACCGACCATCGAGCAGCGCTGCATCGTTGAGCGCGTGCAGAACGAACGAGCCGAAACCGCCCATTGATCCTTCTTCCACGGTGATCAGAACCTCATGCTCACGGGCAAGGCGGGAGACCAGATCCACATCCAGCGGCTTGGCAAAGCGCGCATCGGCAACCGTGGTTGAGAGGCCTTCGGTTTCCAGCGTGTCAGCGGCAACCAGCGCATCTTTCAGGCGTGAGCCAAGCGACAGGATCGCGACAGTGGAACCCTCGCGCACGATCCGGCCCTTGCCGATCTCAAGAATGGACCCGCGATCTGGAAGATCAACGCCGACGCCTTCGCCGCGCGGATAGCGGAAGGCAATCGGTCCTTCGTCATAGGCCGCCGCCGTGCGGACCATATGGACCAGCTCGGCTTCATCGCCGGCGGCCATGATGGTGAAGCCCGGCAGGCAGCCCAGATAGGCAATGTCGAACGAACCGGCATGGGTCGGCCCGTCGGCGCCCACCAGGCCAGCGCGGTCAATCGGGAAGCGCACCGGCAATCCCTGGATCGACACATCGTGCACCACCTGATCGTACCCGCGTTGCAGGAACGTGGAGTAGATGGCGCAGAACGGCTTCATACCGTCGCTTGCCATGCCCGCAGCAAACGTCACCGCGTGCTGCTCGGCAATGCCGACATCAAAGGTGCGTGTGGGAAACGCTTGACCGAACATGTCGATGCCGGTGCCACCAGGCATCGCCGCCGTGATGCCGACAACCCGGTCATCCTCTTCAGCCTCGCGGATCAGCGACTGGCCAAAGACACGTGTGTAAGCAGGCGCGTTGGGTTTGCTCTTGGCCTGCTCGCCGGTGATGACGTTGAATTTTGAAACGCCGTGATACTTGTCAGAGGAGGCTTCCGCTGGGCCGTAGCCTTTGCCCTTTTGCGTGCGCACATGCACCAAGATCGGGCCTTGCTGGCTGTCACGGACATTTTCAAGCACTGGCATCAGATGATGGATATTGTGCCCATCAATTGGTCCGACATAGTAGAAGCCAAGCTCCTCGAACATTGTGCCGCCGGTGAAGAACGAGCGGGTGAACTCTTCAGCTTGCGCAGCTTTTTTGTGCCAATAGGGCGGCAGTTTCTCTGCGACCCGTTTCAAGCCTTCCCGTACTGAGCGATAGGTATTGCCGGAGACCAGCCGAGCCAGATAGGCGCTCATGGCACCGGTTGGTGGGGCAATCGACATATCGTTGTCATTGAGGATGACGATGAGCCGCGCATCCATCGCGCCAGCATTGTTCATCGCCTCATAGGCCATGCCTGCCGACATCGAGCCATCACCGATCACCGAAACCACATTGTTGTGACGTCCGGTCAGATCGCGCGCAACGGCCATGCCAAGCCCGGCGGAAATCGAGGTGGAAGAGTGCGCAGCGCCAAACGGATCGTAGGGGCTTTCAGCGCGCTTGGTGAAGCCTGACAGGCCGCCGCCCTGGCGAATGGTGCGAATGCGGTCTCGCCGTCCTGTGAGAATCTTATGCGGATAGCACTGGTGGCCAACGTCCCAGATCAGCTTGTCATCGGGTGTGTCGAAGACAGCGTGCAGGGCCACGGTCAGCTCAACCACGCCAAGGCCAGCACCCAAATGGCCGCCGGTTACTGAAACGGCAGAGATCATCTCCGCGCGTACTTCCTCGGCAATCTGGGTCAGCTCATCGTGTGATAAGCCTTTTAGATCGCTGGGGTCTGCAATTGCATCAAGGAGCGGTGTATCGGGGCGTTCAATCATATCCATAGGGTCACACTAGCGCATCAATTGAGCCAATAAGACGCGCCATCATGACGCGTAGGGGGAACGGTATCGTCCACCCTACGCTGACTTTGACTGTAAAGAAAGTCTGACACTCATAGTGTCCAATACGTTTGACTTTCGTCTAGGGCACGCCACCCGATGGTGGATGGCGTTAGTCGGGCAGTGGAATGAATTCTTCCTCATCCCCTGGAACGATATCGAAGCGTTTCTCTTTCCAGTCTGCCTTGGCTTGTTCAATGCGTTCTTTGGACGAAGACACGAAATTCCACCAGATATAGCGCTTGGAATCCATCGGATCGCCACCAAGAATAATGAACCGTGCATCATCGCTGGCTTTGATGGTGATCGTATCGCCGGGGCGGAACACCAGTAGCTGGCCTGGGCCAAAGCTGTCGCCTGCAATCTCCACAGTGCCTTTCACTGTGTAGATGCCGCGCTCGTCATAGGTCGGGTCCAGCGGGATGGACGCACCGGCTGCCAGCACCGCATCGGCATAGAGCGTTGGCCATGCCGTTTCTGTCGGTGCTTTCGCGCCCATCACTTCGCCAGCGACCACCCGCACGCTCACGCCGTGATCGTTAAGCATGGGAAGTTCGTTGGCGCCATAATGGATGAAGGCAGGCGCGGATTCCTCGTGGCTTTCCGGAAGCGCCACCCAGCTTTGGATGCCGAACAGTTTCGGTCCGAGCGCCTTGGCGGCCTCAGAGGTACGCTCAGAGTGCACAATGCCCTTTCCCGCCGACATCAGGTTTAGTTCGCCCGGTTTGATGGAAAGATCGCTGCCCAGCGAGTCGCGGTGATGCACCTCGCCTTCAAACAGATAGGTAACGGTCGCCAGCCCAATATGGGGGTGCGGGCGCACATCAATACCGCCGCCGACCAGAAACTCCGCCGGGCCCATTTGATCGAAGAAAATGAACGGCCCAACCATCTGCCGTTTTGCTGAGGGTAGAGCGCGGCGCACTTCAAACCCACCCAAGTCACGGGCGCGCGGCACAATCAGTGTTTCAATGGCATCGCAGGATTTTGGATCGCCAAGTTTAGGATCAAGATCGGGTTGCCAGCTCATCGCCATTTGCCTTTCGTAAACAAGAGGAATGATGGAGAAATAGGGGCGGTGCATGTCGTTGTCGATCCGCGTAGCGCCGGACAGACTGTCGGTAATTGACGAACATTCGGCTGCTTGTCGTTTCAAAAAACGATCATAGCAACAGCAGTCCAATCATGATGCAGCCCATACCAAGATAGCCTGGCAAAGCGTCGGCTGCTGAAAGTTGGCGTTGCAGCACGGTCTGCTTGGGGTTGGCCGGATCAACCCGCACTGTCAGGTGCGAATGCAGCGGGAAGCGCTGAAGATAGGTGTTGGCCTCGGCTTCCGTGGCAAAAAACGGCGCCCGCGTGGCTGAAAACCGCTCACCTACATAGGTTTGCTCATCAACTTCATAGGCGTAGCGAACAATGGCACCAAACCCGTCAGTCTGTTGCCAAGGACGATAAGGGTCGGTGCGCTGCGCTGGTGTTACGTCCACACCGCGCACGGTTCCGCGAACCGAGTTCCAGTTTGCGCTCGAGATCCAATCACGGATCAGGAACACCCAACCAATCAAAATGACCACGCCACAAAACAGCGCAAATGGCCCAAGCATTTTTAGGACCCACGCATCGGTTAGGAGTCGAGCGGCTCGGTACCCGCCGCCTCACTGGAGGAGGACAGGCGGATTTTCTCCACCCGTTCTTCGGCCGCCTTCAGCAACGCTTCGCAGCGGCCTTTCAGTGCTTCGCCGCGCTCATAGATGGCGATGGAATCTTCCAGCGCCACTTCGCCACGCTCCAAGCGATCTACAATGCGCTCAAGCTCGGCCATTGCGGTTTCAAACGTCAGGCTGTCGACGGTTGGCTCATTCGATTCGCTCATGCACAAGCTCCTGTCTTTCTGCACAAAGCGTGGCGGGATCGGGCGCGTAAGGTCAAGAGATCAGGCCAAATTAGGCCTGCATAAGCAGGGTTTCGACCCTACGCCTGCATCAGAGTTTCCACATGCGCTGCCACCGAGCGCGATAGCCCCTGGAGATCATACCCGCCTTCTAGCAGTGAAACGACACGGCCACCGGCGGTCTGCTCAGCAAGCTCCATCAGCTGCTCCGTCACCCACACGAAATCAGCCTCGTGTAGATGGATGTTGGCCAGCGGGTCGCGCGTGTGCATGTCAAAGCCAGCCGAAATGATCACCAAATCAGGTTTGAACGCATGCAGGCGCGGCAACAGCACGTCCAGCATCGCGCCATTGAACTGCTCGGCGCCATCGCCGGATGCCAAGGGTGCGTTGACGATGGTGTCGTGCTCGCCAGTTTCGATCACCGCGCCGGTGCCGGGGTAAAGCGGGGCCTGGTGAGTGGAGGCGTACATGATCGACGGATCGTTCCACAAAATGTGCTGTGTGCCATTGCCGTGGTGAACGTCGAAATCGATGACCGCCACCCGCTCAGCCCCGTGCTCAGCTTGTGCATGGCGCGCCGCTATCGCTGCATTGTTGAAAAAGCAAAATCCCATTGATTGGGCGTATTCAGCGTGGTGACCAGGTGGACGCGAGGCGGAAAAAGCGTTCTTCACCTTGCGCGTCATCACCTCATCCACCGCTTGGCAGGCAGCGCCAACAGCGCGCAGGGCCGCTTCCCAGGTGCCAGGTGAAACCGTGGTATCGGCATCGATGCGCACCAAACCTTCTTCCGGGCAGGCATCGCGAATACCGGTCGCATAGTTCAGCGGATGGGCATACGCAACCTGATCAAGTGTGCCCCAGGGCGCCACATCGCGATCAAGCCCCATAAACTTTTCAGCTTCCAGCGCCCGGTCAATCGCGCGGATGCGGTCGGGTCGCTCAGGATGCCCCGTTGGCGTTGCATGATCCAGATAGCTTGGATGCGACAGGTAAAGCGTCTGGTGCATGCCGGTTCCCGATGGCTCCTCTGGACGCCAACAGATCACCGTTGTGCGCGTTAGCAGCTTCTGCCGCTTGGATGTTGGGTCTTAGAGTGTCACAGGCGCAGCTTGGCGATCAACCTTTCACGTTGCCCCATAGGGTAAGGTTTGAAGCCAAAGCTTTATTGTCATGCAGTCGCTGCGTTAATTCTATTGGCATAAGGTGGCCATTATGAATGGCATACTGATTCTCAACGCGCGCTCAAGCCGATATTCTTGGTAGGATAGATCATGCCTGTGACCCGTCGAACCTTTGGACTTGGAATGCTTGCAACAGCTCTGAGCGGCTGTGCCAGCGGCGGTCTTGTGGATGCCTATGGGTATGCCAGCGACCAACTGGCCGATGATCTGCGGCCAACGCCCAACGCGGCCTATGATGCATGGGTCTCATCCTTCCTGCCGCGCGCGCGGGCGGCAGGCATTTCTGATGTCACTCTGGATATAGCGTTCAGCAATGCCGGCTTTCTGCCGGGCGTTGTGACCCGTGACAGGAACCAAACTGAGTTCACCCGCACGCTTGAAGATTATCTGGCGATAGCCGCCTCCGATGAACGCGTGCGCAATGGCCGGACCGCATTTACTTTCCATCGCAATGTGTTGGCACGCCTTGAAGAAACCTATGGTGTGGACGCGGAAATCATCACCGCGATATGGGGCCTTGAGAGTTCTTTTGGCGAGCGGCGTGGCAATATTTCGGTCATTTCAGCGACATCCACACTGGCGTTTGACGGTCGCCGTGGCAGGTTTTTTGAGCAGCAACTCATCGCCGCACTTAAAATCCTACAAAACGGCGATATTCCTGCACCGCTTTTGAGTGGCAGTTGGGCCGGTGCCATGGGGCACACTCAGTTTATCCCGACAACCTATGAAGCTTATGCGGTTGATTTCACCGGCGATGGCCGCCGGGACATCTGGTCCGATGATCCAACCGATGCGCTGGCCTCGGCGGCAGCCTACCTTCAGCAAATGGGCTGGACCCGCGGTGTGCGCTGGGGTCAAGAAGTCACAAACGGTGCCTCTAGTGGGCAGATCATTCAGCCGCAGCCCGGTGGTCCAAGGTTCGCGGTGACCGACAATTTCAGGGTCATCAAGCGCTACAACAACTCTAATTCTTATGCGATTGGCGTTGGCCATCTGGCCGACCGGATTGGTGGTGCTGGGCCTTTGCAAACGCCCTTCCCACCCGATGCTAACGGTCTCACCAAAGCCGACCGCAAGGAGCTTCAGGAGAGGCTGACAGCGCTAGGTTTCGACACCGACGGTGTGGATGGTGTCATTGGGCCCAACTCGCGAGCGGCGATCAGCGATTATCAGCGTAGCCAAGGCATGCCGACCACTGGCGAGCCTTCAATCGACCTGCTACGCCGCCTGCGGTCCTAACTCTAGCGCGCGCTGTAGCGACCATCGGTGCGCCAGCGCTTCATCAGCGCGGCCAAGGCTTCATCGCCCTCTTCAGGCAGCTTGATCAGCACCTTGATCATCAGGTCGCCGCGCTCGCCATCTTTGGCTGTCGGCAGACCACGGCCTTTCAGCCGCATGGTTCGGCCCGACTGGGCGTTCTCCGGCAGGTTCAGCGCGACGGTGCCATCCAGCGTGGCAACGCTAATGCGTGCGCCCAGAACAGCTTCGTCCAACGTGACCGGCAAATCCATCAAAAGGGTGCTGCCATCAGCCTTGAAAGTGTGGTGTGCGGTAAACCGCACGGTCACCAGCGCATCGCCATCGGCGCCTCCAGCAGGCGAGGGCTTGCCTTTGCCTTTCAAGCGAATGGTTTGGCCGTCTTCCACACCTTTGGGCAGTGCGATCTTCACAGTGCCCTGACCAGGAATCGCAACTTGTACCTTGTCTGCGGCAAGCACCTCTTCCAGGCTTACCCGTGCGCTGACTTTAACATCGCCACCCTTTTTCGGGCGCGCCTGTTGGCGTGACCGAGTCTGGCCGCCCATGCCGGGGCCACCCATGCCCGGACCGCCCATACCGCCCATATCTGGACCGCCGCCGCCGAACATGGATTTCAGAATATCTTCTGCCCCACCGCCGCCGCTAAAGCCAGAACCAGCGTCGCGATAGCCTGGCCCACGCCCTTGTGTGAAGGTGGCAAAAATATCCTCAAAACCTGGGTTTGGACCGCCCTGAGCGCGTGAGCCGCCGCGGCCACCAAATGGGTTGAAGCCCGCCATGGTGGGGTTGCCATCAGTATCGATTTCACCGCGATCAAAGGCGCGGCGTTTCTCATCATCGCCGACAATGTCATAGGCGGCCGAGACCTCCGCAAAGCGCTCTTTGGCCTTGGGGTCATCTGGGTTTTGATCGGGATGAAACTTCTTGGCGAGCTTGCGGTACGCGGATTTTATCGCCGCGCCGTCGGCACCTTTGGCCACACCAAGAACGGAATAGGGGTCACGCATAACACACCGGTGAAATGGAGGAGAAAAGAACTGCCACAATCATGTAGGTGCGTTAGCGCGTTTTTTCCAGCGCTGGCTGGGTTTTACGGCTAAAGAACCTGACCTGCGCGTGGGGTCACGAACACCCATTGATCGCCCTGCAAACAAGCATCGGCGAGCAGAATGGTGTCATTGCCATTGTCGGTGATCTCTACGCTCACCACGCGACACACCCCATCGCTGTTGGAACTCATGCGGCGGAATGGGGTCATCAGCCCAGAACGACCGGTTGCCTCATGCGACCAGGAGAAGGTGCCAGCATCATCATCGGTTGAAAGCACATGGGTCAACGCACTGCCCATGGCATTGAGGTCAGCCTGGCTTAGTGACACGCGCATCTGGCTGTCAGCTGGAATGCTGGCAATCAAATCATCCATCGGGCGCTGTGACGTCTCGCCTGGCACAGCCGGTTCAATCGGTGAAACCGCCGTTAGCTCCGGCGGCATGGCGGTGTCCACGCTGGCGTCAGCGTCGCTGTCGGGGCTATCGATGGAGGCTGTGTGCAGGGGTTGTGGCTGAGAGCCAAAAACATCACCAAAGGGCACAGAAACGCTGGCGCAACCGGTAAGGACCAGCGCCACACCAAGAGGCACAACAAGGCGCAGAGGTGTCGCGGTCACACGCTTCCAACGCTGGTTAAACATGATAGGGCACCCCGTAAACGCACAACTCTGGCGGGCCATTACTGGGGGCATGCGACGATTACACTGTGCCGGATTGTCCCCATCCTGCTGGACAACGCCGCACGAACAGGCGACATCAACCATCATCCAATGTTCCACCAAAGCCTGTGGGAAGTGTTAATGAGCATCGATTTCCTCAACGCGGCCGATCCCTACGCCGTCTTCGAAGCGTGGCTGGCCGATGCCAGCGCCAGCGAGCCCAACGACCCCAATGCTGCAAGCTTGGCCACCGTCGATGCCGATGGTCTGCCCAATGCGCGCATTGTGTTGGTCAAAGCGGTGGAGCGTAGCGGGTTCGTTTTTTACACCAATCTTCAAAGCACCAAGGGTCAGGAGCTTCTTGGCGCCAAAAAGGCCGCTTTGTGTTTTCATTGGAAAACGTTGCGGCGCCAGGTGCGGGTGCGTGGTCCGATCACTCAGGTTAACGATGAGGTGGCCGACGCCTACTTCGCCAGCCGTCCACGTGGCAGTCGCATTGGCGCATGGGCCTCGCAGCAATCAAGCCCATTGGAAACCAACGATGCGCTGCGTGAGCGTGTTGCCAAGCTAACAGACGAGTATGGCGCTGAGGACGAGACCGGCAAACCGATCCCACGTCCACCGCATTGGTCTGGCTTTCAGCTTGAACCGCAAATCTTTGAGCTTTGGCAGGACGGTGAGTTCCGTCTGCACGACCGGGTGGTCTTTGAACGAGAAAAGGCGGATGGCGCCCAAGTGGGTGCACAGTGGAAGAGCACCCGCCTTTATCCGTAAGTAGAAGGGACGTTGAGGGTCCTTAGCGGCCTGCCGCCTCAAGCACGCTGGCGACATCTTTGTTGCCCAGCGGCTTGTAAAGCGCATCCAACGGATCACGCATTTCTGCGGCTTTATCGAGCGCCCCGCGCGCATGGGCGCGAGCATCACGGGCAAGCGTAAGGATGTCGCAATTCAGCGCCGTTTTGACGGACGGTGCTGTATCGGTGCCAAAAGACGTGTTGTCATAGGAGGTGTCGTCAAACTGCTGGGCACCGGGGGTGGCGAGGGTCACTGGAATCTCTGTCCTTTGTTCATGAGAAAATGTCATCTGCACGGTGTGTGCAGTGCGAAAAGCCGATCCCACCAGCATGCGGCTAAACCAAGGCAAAAGCTGTGACGAACGTCAAAACACCATCAGCACCATCGCCATGGTGGAATCTACGTCACAGCAACGCTTGCCCATTGATGCAATTCTCGGCATAGCTCCCGCCAGCTTCGCCCCCTCTCGCATCATTTCAGGCCATCACTCGGCATGCGCTTTCGCCCCATCAGACGACCTTTCCATGCTCCACGCCGCGCCCGCGTGGTGGCTGCCCTGTCGCTGATGGTGTTGGTTGCTGCGGTCGCGCTTGCAGGTGCAGGCGTTATCACCTTGCCCGGCGCCCTTGTTGGTCTTGGCATGTCAGCCGCGCTTGGCACGCTGGCTTTGGCAATGGCGATCTACAGCCTCAACTACATCTGGGCGAACACGGGGCTTGGCACCGCCGATGCCACGCTTGCGCTGATCTGGGCATTGCCTGTTTTGGTCAGCGTGACCGCGCTCACTTATATTGTCACCCAAACGCCCAGCTATCCCGACCTTGCCACCAATGTGAACAACCCGCCACAGTTTGAGCGGCTTGGGCAGAGCGAGGATGCGGACGCTGAACTGCCGCTTGATGCCGCCTCACCAGCCGACCGCATCCGGTTGCGGTTGGCGCACCCTGATCTGACCACCGAATTTGTGGAGCGGCCCGGCTGGCATGTCGCCGAAGTGCTTGAGGCGCTTACAGCCTCAGCAGGCTGGGAGCTGGCGCGCCTTGAGACCGAGAACGGTCTCAGCTTCGATGCGGAGTTCAGCGTGCCCGGCTCGATCCTTCTGGTTGAGCACGACATTGCCATTCGCATTTTTGATGATGGCGAAGGCTCCACCATTGATGCGCGCGCGCTGTCGAACATCCCGCTGCATGATTTCGGCACCAATGCGCCGGTGCTTGATGGCGTTGTCCAGCGCTTCCTGTTGGCAATTGAAGCAACGCCACCGCCAGCCTCTGACCTTTAGGGTCTGGACCCTAGTCTCGGCTCTCGTAGGCCACCGATCCAGCGTGCCACAGCGCGTCCGATCCTTCGATCTTTGACGCCTGTCCGAGTGTTTCCAACCGTTCCAAATGCGCCAAAACCGATAGGCCAGCCGCACCGCGCAGTCGTGGGTCAAGCCCTTCATACATCCGGTCGACCAGACTGCTGATCGACAGGCTATCGCATTCCAAAGCCCTTAGGATCGCTGCCTCACGGCCCATCCGATGGTCAAACAGCGCTTCGACATAGCTCAGCGGGTCGTTCAGCTTCGCGCCATGACCGGGCAGATAGAGTGTGTCTTGGCGTTTCAAAAGAAGCTGCAAACTTTCCAGATAGGCGCTCATTTCGCCATCGGGCGGTGCGATCAGGCTGGTTGACCAAGCCATCACATGATCGCCGGAAAACAACACACCTGTGCCTTCCAGCCCAAAGCAGAGGTGGTTCACCGTGTGGCCGGGCGTGGCAACCACCTGCAACGTACTACCGCCAGCTTGCAGGCGTGCGCCATGTGCGAGAACTTGATCAGGTGCGTGGTGTTGATCGACGGCCACATCCAAAGAGGCATCGCCATCGCGCAGAGGGCGGGCCAGTTGATGGGGCCCAGCACCGATAGTCGGTGCGCCGGTCGCCGCCTTCAAGTCTCGCGCCAATGGTGAGTGATCCCTGTGGGTATGGGTTACCAGGATTGCATCGACGGGGGCATCGCCAATCGCGCCACGCAGCGCTGACAGATGCGCCTCATCCTGCGGTCCAGGGTCGATCACCACCAGCCGATCTGTTCCGATCAGATAGCTGTTGGTGCCGGTGAAGGTCATCGGGCCAGGGTTGGGCGCGGTGATCCGCCTGATGCCAGGGCGGATTTCAATGACCTCACCAGGCAAGGCTTTGAAGGTGCGATCAAACTGCAAGGTGTCTCTCACTGGCCGTTTGGCTGAACATCCGTCCCTTGCCGCCGGTGTAGCAGCGGTTTATGCAAAGAAAAATAGGTTCATCCGACCAACGGAGATAGGCGATGGCGTCCGCAGCCTTTGCATCCAACGTTTCGGCCAAAAAGCCGATCCGTGTTGCGTTGCGCAGCTAACGCATCAACCATCATGCTTCCCTCATTCTCATCTGATATAAGGCAACCGCGCGAGAACAAGCTTGCGCGCATCATACGCTCCAACCGCCTGAAAAGTTGGGCCAGTTGGGCCATGCTGCCGTTCTGTTTTTGGCAGGGCCTTGCGGTGCGCTCGGGCGGTATTTCGCTGTTACCACCCCATGGTCCGGTCGAGACCATTGTCGGTGATGATAAACCCGGTAAGCCCTATCGGGTTCTGATCATCGGGGACTCCTCGGTTGCCAGCATCGGTGCCAGCGACCTTGATGAGGGCCTTGCCATGCAGATGGCCACGCGCCTGTCAGCGCGGCTGAACCGCCCCATCGCTTTGCGCATCTCCGGCAACTCCTCAGCCACCAGCGGTGACCTGCGCGACCATGTGGTGCCCAACTTGCCCAAGAACGCGTTCGACTTGGTGTTTGTTGTCATCGGCATGAACGATGCAAAAAATTTCCACGGCGCCAAACGGTTCGTCGATGGGTTCGGCGGATTGATTTATGCGCTCAAAGCCCGTTTTCCAAGCGCCCTGATCGCCCATTGGCCGATCTCACCAATGACGATTTTCCCGGTGCTGCCGCAGCCGCTGAAAACATGCCTTGCCTTCCGCTCGGACATTTTGGATGCGTTGGCCGGTTGCCTGTCGGCAGGGCGCGGCATTGAGCGTTTTGAGCGGCGGATGACGTTTCCAGAATCCGGCTTTGCTAACGATGGGTTCCACGTGAACGCCTATGGTTATGCGCTATGGGCCGAAGAAGCGGTGAATGCGTTGATGACCAAGGATCGGGTGCGCCGTGCCCGTATCAAGCGCAAAGAAGCCAAGCGCAAAGAGGCCAAAGGTCTGAAAGGCGCTAACCGGTCCGATCCAGCACAAAAATAGGTTGCACATCATCGCCCTTAGGCAGTGTAGCCAAATGGCCGGTGGCGATGATCTCCCGGCCTTCAACCAATTCCAGCAGCCCGGTGCTTGGCACCGGGGCATTAAGCGCAGGATCGTCCAGACCGCGCACCAGCGTGCCAGAACGCACCATCAGATGACTGTTCGCCAAACAGTCATCAACCCGCCATCCATCATCACTTACCACAAAGCGGCGACCAACGCTGGTACGCCCACTCGGCCAGTGCGCATCGAGAAGAACGGCACCACCTGGTTCCAGCGCGGCGCGCTCCTCGGCGTTCAAGGCAGCCATCCCAACCAGCGTTTCGACCTCAACTGCGGCGCGCGCTTGGTGAGTTGATTTCAAGTAAGAGAGCGGCGCAGCGACCAATCGGTCCATCTTAACCGACACTTGGTTGTACATTTTGGCAAGGGCGGTATCGGTTCCAAGCACGGGTATGTCGCACGCCTCAAATTGCAACGCCGCGATGGCAGGGTAGGTCGAGGCTGCCTCTGGCTCTGCGTCTCCGGCGAGCCAAGCACGCCCGATACCATCCAAAGCAAGCGGGGCGAGCAAACCCGCCAACAGCGCTTCAACTGCATCCAGTGAGAGCGTCCGTCCGGCACCTAGTGTGCTATCGCGTTCAAGTAGTCCTGCCAAACGATCAAGCGCCTGGGCGTTAAGCGCCAGCACAGCGCTGTCTGCGTGCACATGCACGGGCACGAAAATTTGTGCATCGGCGGGCGCCTGCAAAGCAAGCCCGAGAGTAAGGCGGGTGCTGGCGATGCCGCCAGTCACATTCAAAGGCGCTTTGGCAAGCCGCTGCGCCATTGCAAAGCCATCGGCTGACCAGGCCGACAGGTGCGCCTGATCGAGCACGCGACTTTGTGTTTTGGTTTCAAGGCGTGGGTCGAGCCGGTTCATAACGCCTCATCTGGCGAAAGCTCTGGCAACGTTTCAGGCCCCGCGCTTAGCGTGCCCATAAGCCGTTGTTTGAGGGCTGCGTGCAGCGCTTGGCGCTGATCATCGGTGAGCGGCAGAACATCGTCCACATCGCTTATCGCAGCCTCTGTCAGCGCCAGAAGATCATCGGCTGTTGGCGTGACGATCTCCTCCAACGAAGGGCCTGTGTTCTGGCCATCCGACAGGCTGGAGAGCTGATCTGGCGAGAGAACCTTACGCATCGCCAGAACTTCCCAAGCCCGCATCTGCCAAGCCCGCTTGTCCCAGATTGGTTCCTGCAAAGAGCGCCTTGGCGCTGGCTGCTGCCTCATCTGCTGACAGGCCGTCACAGCCTTCAGCCAATCGCAAAGTAAGGTGATCAAGGGCCGCCTCGTTGGCGCGTAGGGCCTCGGCAGCGGTCGCACTGCGCAAACCCAAATGACGGGCAAGTCTATCGGCGTCGCACGTGCGCAGCACATCGCGTAACGCCGCGTGAAGCGATGCAGATTGCGGTTCTGGTAGCGCTTCGTGCGCGTGCTTGTTTGTAGGGAGGCTCTCTGCCATCCTCACACCATATCACCCGTTGATTGCCGCCCACCGATAAACCTTAGCAAGGCGTTAACGGCAGGACAAATGGCAATGCTGCGATGCGGCGCGCACGACTATAAGTCCAGAGGTTTTTGGGCGTTTTTAAGCCACTGCCCGCGAGAGGGCGCACTGCGACCAAAGGTCGGAAAGCGCATTCACCAGATGGCCGATATCTTCATCCGTGTGCAGCGGTCCCGGTGTGATGCGCAGGCGCTCCGTGCCCGTATCCACGGTCGGATAATTGATCGGTTGGATATAAATTCCATACTGATCAAGCAGCACATCGGAGATGAATTTGCACTTCTTCGCGTCCCCCACCATCACCGGAATGATGTGGCTGGGCGCGGGCATGTAAGGGATGCCGACCTTATCAAGCAGTTTGCGTACTTTCATCACAGCCGCCTGCTGGCCTTTGCGCTCTTCATCACTCTCTTTGAGATGACGAATGGAGGCCAGCGCGCCAGCGGCCAGTGCCGGTGGCAGCGAGGTGGTGAAAATGAAGCCTGAGGCGAAGCTACGGATGAAGTCGCATAAGGCGGCAGAGCCGGTGATGTAACCGCCCATAACACCAAACGCTTTGCCAAGCGTGCCTTCAATCAGCGTCACACGATCCATCAGCCCTTCGCGCTCGGCAACACCGCCGCCGCGTGGGCCGTACATGCCAACAGCATGCACTTCATCCAGATAGGTCATGGCGCCATATTTTTCGGCAACGTCGCAAATCTCTTTGATGGGAGCGATATCGCCATCCATCGAATAGACCGATTCAAACGCAACGATCTTTGCACGGCCTGGTGCGACGGAGGCCAGTTTGCGCTCCAGATCGTCAGGGTCGTTGTGCTTGAAGATCATTTTTTCAGCGCGCGAGTGGCGAATGCCTTCAATCATCGAGGCGTGGTTTTTCGCATCCGAAATCACCACACAGTCTGGAAGCTTAGACGCCAGCGTTGAGAGCGAGGCCCAGTTGGACACGTACCCAGACGTGAACAGCAAGGCGTCCTCTTTGCCATGCAAATCGGCAAGCTCGTTCTCAAGCTGCACATGGTAGTGATTGGTGCCAGAAATGTTGCGTGTACCACCGGCGCCCGAGCCGCAGCGGTTTATCGCCTCATGCGTTGCATTGATCACGTTTGGGTGCTGGCCCATGCCGAGATAATCGTTGGAACACCACACGGTGACTTCTTGCACCGTGCCGTCTTCGCGGTGACGCGTGGCCTTGGGGAAATTACCGCGATGACGTTCAAGATCAGCGAATACCCGGTAGCGACCCTCCTCTTTCAATCCATCCAGAGCGGATTGAAAAAAGCCTTCATAGTTCATGCGTTCGCTCCCGATCCCAGCACCGTCATGTCCGTTTTGGCGCCAGCTTGGCTCCAAGTTGCGCCATCATGCGCAAATCCTAATCGATTGCCATTAGCAACCACACCAATAGGCGTTCGGACTACACGTTTAGACGCATTCTAAACAGGCTTACAGCACTCATGATGATTTGGATCAAGCATAGGGGGTTTCTTCTAGTGGCACCGATTGCCGCACCTGCAGGCCCTCATATCACGCAGCAGGCCGCAAGATGCCTCCGATCTCCTGTGCAATGCCGTCACCGGCTTCCTGGTACACATTGTACACGCTGTCAGCCCCAGCGGCGTAAAGCTCCATCTCATCATCAGGATAAAAGGCGATGGTTGCGATTTTCTTGCGATAGCCCTCACCACGCAGAAGCGCGATGGCAGAGAGGTTGGATTGCTGGTGCGGCGTCGCCAGAACGATCAGCCCGATATTGGTCTTAAATCCCTTCAGCTTGGCCCAAAGCTCCGGGTTGTTGGCATCGCCGCGTAGCACGTGACGGCCAAGTTCATAGTGTTTGTCGACCACAGTGTTATCCAGATCAAAACCAATAACGGACTTTGGATCATCGCCAGCCACGTTCAAAAACGCGGCCGAACCAACGCGGCCCATCCCAAAAATCAGCACGCGGGCATCGCCCAGCGGTATTGGCTGATCTTCTTTCAGATAGCGGTGGGATTCCAGTTTCTGAAGTTTCGGTCGCAACTTGGCGAACAAAGTGTTGGCATTGCTGCTCAGTGGCGCGGAAATGCAGAAGGAAAGCGCCACCACAACGGCCAGCGCAACCAGCCATTCGGCCTCTATCCAACCGGCATCGAAAGCCACGGCGGCCACGATCAGCGCGAATTCTGAATAATTGCCAAGCGTCAGTGTGGATAGGAAACTCACCCGCGAACGCAGGTGAAATGCTGAGAAAAGCACCATCCATAGGCTGGTTTTGGCAACCAGGAAAACCAACAGCACCAGGGCGGTGATGCCCACCGTGACATCCGGCAAACCGTATTGGCCAATCGACAGAAAGAAGCCGATCAAGAACACGTCCTTGAAGACGCCGAGCGCTTTGTTTAGCTCATCAGCCTTGCTGGAACTGGCAAGCAGCATGCCGAAAATCAGCGCGCCCAGATCACCCTTAAGGCCCACCGCGCTGAACAGCGCGTACCCGGTGATCGCCATGCCAAAACCAAACAGCAGCAACAATTCGCCATGGCCGGCCTTGTTGGCGAGCCTGTCCAGCGGCTTTCGCACGAAGATCAGCGCAAACAAGCCAAGCGCAAAGATGCTCGGCATCACACCTTCTGATGCAGCCATGAATGCCACAGCGATGATGTCTTGAATGACCAAAATGCCGATGGCGATGCGCCCGTGACGCGAGGCAATTTCACCCTTCTCATCCAGGACCTTGACCGCAAACACGGTCGATGAGAACGACATGGCAAACGCCACCAGCGCCGCGGTCTGCCAGCTGATGCCGTCAAAAAGAGCCAAGCCCAGCACACCCAGCGCCATCACAAACAGGCTGGCCACGACAAAGGTGATGGCCATGTGTGCTGTTGCCACGCCTAAAATCTGCGGCGAGCGAAGCGTTTTCAGAGAGATTTTCAGGCCGATTGTGAACAGCATCAGCGTGATGCCGAGATTGGCCAACCCGTCGAGCAGCGGCCCGGATTCCATACCAAACCCAGCCAGCGCGAACCCTGCCAGCAGATAGCCAACCATCGGTGGCAGGCCGATGGCGCGTGCACCAAAGCCAAGCCCGAAGGCAATGATCAACCAAAGCGGATCGGTGACAGAAAAAGACGGTTGCATGCACAATCTCAAAAACAGGGGCGGACAATCGGCGCTGCCGAGCTGCCAGGTGATAGCGCAGCTTCGTAAGCATCGCGTGAACGGCATTTGAGACAAATATGATGCAGGTTTGAGGCCAAATGGCGCAGGGCGCTGGCCCTAACCGCTTTCTAGCTTGCTAAACCGCGAGGGCCCGAGCTTGGGAGAAAGACAGCAACCGCTGGCTTTGTTCATCCCACAAGTGCAATTGCGCGCATGACAGGCTCTGCCGGATCGTCATGCGATTGGCTTCAGCCAATTCAGCATGATCACGCAGCACTTCAGGCAGGCGATAAAACGGTATCGGGCTGTAAAGGTGGTGCACATGATGGATGCCGATGTTGGCGGTCACCCACTGCAAAACGCCGGGCAGCACATAGTGTGAGCTGCCCTTCAAAGCGGCCTCTTGCAGTTGCCACTCGTCTTTGGAAGCCCAATGCGTGGTCTCAAACTGGTGCTGCACGTAGAAAAGCCAGACACCGGCCATGGCTGCCAGAAGCGTTGTCGGCAGAAAAATCAGCAGGATGGGCATCAGGCCACCGGTGAAGAACACAACCAGCAGCGCGACCAAGATCGCTGCGTTGGTGGCCATCGCGCTGATCCAGTATTTTGCCTGCGCCATCAACCCGATGGGCAGCCGGTACTCTAGGAAAAACAAATAGCCCGGCCCAAGGCCAAACAGGATGATGGGGTTGCGATAAAGCCGGTAGAGCAAGCGATTGAGAGGCTTAAGCGCGCGGTACTCATCCACCGTCAGTGTTTGCACATCGCCGATGCCACGCTTTCCAAGATTGCCCGAAGCCCCGTGATGGATCGCATGGGTACGCCGCCATACATCATAAGGGGTCAGCGTCAGCACACCAATCACACGTCCCAGCCAATCACCCACCACGCGGTTTTTGAAGAACGATCCATGGCCGCAATCATGCTGGATTGCGAACAGGCGCAGAAGGAACGCTGCGTTGAGCAGCGACAGCGCGAAGGTCAGCCAGTAGCTGACGCCAAGCGACCACCAGGCCAAAATCCATAACAGGATGAACGGCCCCAAAGTGACGGCAAATTCAAACCAGCTGCGCTGCGCGTTGGGTTCGCGATAGCTTGAAAGGATTTTCACCCAATCGCGGGGATCACGCGTTTGCGGCACGTCTGACGTGGGGCTTAAAGTGATGGGCATGGATCTGCTTACCGTCGTTCATGAGCGCACTTTGCAGACGAAATCGCCCGTGCCGCAGTCGTAAAGGACTTACTTTCAAGCAGCCTCTAGCAGATGTTGGCGGGCGAGGCATGCACGAAACGCCTATAAACCGAAGATTGTTGGGGGCGTTTCGACGCGGCTTGGCAGGGGGAAGGGTGCTTGATTGCTGAGAATCAGTTGATCCGAGCGGGACTAGCGAATCATGAGGTTGAAACCAATGACCGGCCAATGAGGCCCATAAACGGGAAGGAAGCGGGGGTAGCCCATAATGAATTGCACATATGACTTCTAAAAAATACAGATGGTCACTCTATGGCACCTATTTAGCAAAATATTCCTATATTTTACGTAACGGTATTATTGCCTTTGGTTGATAATAGATAATTCCTTCTTGCTGTAAAAAAGATTTCAATAAAGTTTTTTGTATTGTTGATAACACGGGGAATATTTCAATGAGCGTAGATTGCAAAGAAGATAGAATTGCCTACGGGATAGAAATGATTACTTCGCTGTCTAAGTTGATGGAACGGGACATTCCAGAGACGGTTTTGATGTTGATGAGTTGTGTAGCGCAACTGCTTGCATCGGAGCTTCCTGAAGAAACGGAAATCCGTAAGAGCGCATGACAGTTCGAAACTGGAATGGGTGGTTCGCGCGAGTGGGCTGCCCAGCCGGCCATAGAGAACTCTATGTGCGTGACCGCATGGTCGGATCGATCCAGCGCGAGTTGCAAGGTTGGTCTTGGGAGTTTTTGGGTGATCCGCGTGCGTCTGGTTTGTCTTCAACAGAGGCAGAAGCGCGTCAGCAGGTGGAGCGCCGTTTGATCGGCGGTTCATCGCGACCTACTCCGTCGATACGCCCTACAAATCCGGGTGACGTGATGGACACTGCCAACTCCTAGCCCGGCCAGCATCACAGAGTCTGCGATCGCCAACGCAAGTTGGATGTTCTCGGTCGCTTTCTCCCCATGAGCGTTCAATCGAGGTTTGTACATGAATGTGATACTTTGAAATCGTTGGTCGGAGCGAGAGGATTTGAACCTCCGACCCCCTCGTCCCGAACGAGGTGCGCTACCAGGCTGCGCTACGCTCCGATAAGGCCGCTTGTGAAGGAAGGCCTGGTCGACCGTCAGCGGCGAGGCACTTCTATAATGCCAACATTTGGGCGCGGCAACACCATCGCTAGGTTCTGGGCGCGGCGGCGCGCTGCAACCTATCCGCCAAGGCTTGGCCCAAACCTTCAGTCGGAATGGGGGCCACAGCGATGGCGGTCGGCCGCTGCTGATCCAGGGCTCGCAGTGCTGCATAAAGCCCCCCTGCAGCTTCATGCAGATTGCCGCTTGGAGAGAGGTTCGCATGGCCGGACAGGTTGTTTTGTCCGAAGCCGAGATAGGCCTCTCCGGGTAGCACACTTTCTGGCAGCACGTTGACGCGCACTGGAACGTGAGGCGCATAGTGGCTGGCCAGCTGACCCGGCGCGACCGGAGCTTCTGCATTTTCTTTGCTTGTGGCGATCGGGACGCCAAGTGCGGCTTCCAGTGGTTGAACGTCCACTGCGCCGGGACGCAGCAGAACCGGCACGTCCGCGCGCATATCGAGGATCGTTGATTCCAGACCCATCACCGTGGCGCCGCCATCGAGGATAAGGGGTATTCTGTTTTGCAGATCGCTCAACACGTGATGCGCGCTTGTTGCGGACACATGGCCCGACAGATTGGCACTTGGCGCGGCCAAGGGATGGCCCAGCGCGACGGATAAATCATGCAGCGGCCCACGGGGGCAGCGCACCGCCAAACTGTCACCCCCGGCAGTCACCGCGGGGGCAAGGTGTGCACCATCTTTCAGTGGCAGCACCAGCGTGAGTGGTCCAGGCCAAAACGCCCTCGCCAGCGTGCGCGCACGATCATCGAAAACAACGTAGCGCTCTGCCATGTCCAGATCAGCCACATGGGCAATCAGCGGGTTGTGCGCCGGTCGTCCTTTGGCGGCATAGATCGCGGCCACCGCATCATCGCGTGTGGCATCGCCCGCCAACCCATACACCGTTTCGGTCGGCACACCGACCACCCCACCGGCGCGCAAGACAGCAAGAGCTGTCTTGCGCCAGTTGGGGTCATCAAGCTGCGTGATCGTGGTTGTCATCCCGCGCGCATAGCATGACGAAGCCGCTTTTCCAGTGCTTCGCCATGTGCAGACGCAGAAAAAAGGGGCCAGCGCAGGCTGACCCCTTTCGAAAAGCATGTCTCTACAAAAGACAGCCTTTGTTAGCCGGTGTAGGCAGGCTGCTGTTCCAGCTGTTCCTGCGTTGCGTCGATGTAGACGCGCACATCGTTGCCGCCATCTGGACGCATGATCTGCAATTCGTCCAGTGACACAGCAATGGATTTTTCACCAATGCCGATAAAGCCACCCACATCGAGGATCACTTGGTCGATGGTGCCATCGTCAGCCAACACAAGCTCGCTCACTTCGCCAATATCTTCGTCATTGGCACCGTAAAGGCGAGCACCGGTCAGTGCTTCAGCGGTCAGATCGGTCGGCTCAACTTGTGAGTAGCCGTCGCGGTCAATGACCGGCATCGTGAAACGCTCACGATCCATCGCCATAACGCGCTGACCGTCGTTGTCTTCAGCGGCCGCCATGTCGTCACTCATGTTGTCATTCATGTCGTCCTGACGCTCAAAGGCGGTAGCGGCTTCCAGATCTGCCTGTGTGGCATTGATCACGAGGAAAAACTCGCCATTGTCGCCTTCTTCATTGACCATGCGAATTTCCGACATATCAACGGCGACGTCTTTCTCGCCCAAGCCAAGAAAACCGCCGACACCAAGAATAACGGCAGAGACTTCACCTTCAGCGGTCAGAAAGATCTCGTTGATCTCACCAATGTCGTTCCAGTTCTGCTCATCGCCGGCAGTGACAGTGGTGTTCGTCGCAACATCATCTTCCGTTGCGTAGATACGCATACCGATCAAGTCCGAAGCTGCCAGGTCGTTTTCCATCTGCATGGAGTAATCGATCAAAGCGCTACCCATGTGCTCATCGGCGTAGGCGGCGGTACCAAGGGCTGCAACAAGTGCGGTGGTTGCTAGCAGGTGTTTCATTGAATGTTCCTCCTGTTTTTAGCAGTGATCGCGGGGGGCGCGTCACCTGACCGAACAACTGCGCGCACTCAACTTGGTTCCGTGCCGGCGAAACAATTTTAATATTCATGTGCGCGTCGAGGACGGCGCGGTCGCACATAGTATGTCGTCCCAATATTGCCGCTGCTCGACGCCTGCTAAACGAGGGCAACCAAGGAGCCCCCACCATGTCGCAAGAAACCTATGACCGCATTTTTAAAGGCGGCACGCTCGTCAACCATGATGGCGAGGGTCAGCGGGATGTGGCGGTCACCGACGGCAAGATTGTCGCCATCGGGAGCCTGGATGCTAGTCAATCCGGCGATGTGATCGACTGCACGGGGCTACATGTCTTGCCTGGCGTGATCGATAGCCAGGTGCACTTTCGCGAGCCGGGCGCCGAGCATAAAGAGAATCTCGAAACCGGTTCACGCGCTGCCGTTATGGGCGGGGTGACCTGCGTGTTCGAAATGCCCAACACGAACCCGACTACCACCGATGAAGCCGCGCTCGCCGACAAGGTGCGCCGCGGCCACCACCGCATGCATTCTGACTTCGCGTTCTGGGTTGGTGGTACGCGGGAGAACGCCCACAAGGTTGGTGAGTTAGAGCGCCTGCCGGGTGCTGCTGGCATCAAGGTGTTCATGGGCTCGTCCACCGGCGATCTGTTGGTGGAAGATGATGCAGGCGTGCGGGAAATTCTCTCCAACATTTCCCGCCGCGCGGCCTTTCACTCCGAAGATGAACCACGCCTGCGCGAGCGTGCGCATTTGCGGGTGGAGGGCGATCCATCCTCGCATCCCGTGTGGCGCGACGCTGAAGCGGCGCTGAAATGCACCAAGCGCTTGGTTGCTTTGGCCGAGGAAACCGGCGCGCGCATCCATGTGCTGCACATTTCAACCGCTGATGAGATGCCATTTCTGGCCAAGCACAAGCGCCATGCCACCGTGGAAGTGACGCCGCATCATCTGACGCTCTCTTCCGATGATTATGAACGCCTGGGCAATTATTTGCAGATGAACCCACCGGTGCGCTCACCCGAACACCGCGCTGGCGTCTGGTGGGGCGTGGAACAGGGTGTGGCCGACGTGATCGGCTCAGATCATGCGCCGCACAGCCGTGAGGAAAAAGACAAGCCCTATCCGCAAAGCCCGGCTGGCATGCCTGGGGTTCAGACGCTTGTGCCGGTGATGCTGAACCATGTGGCCGAAGGCCGTCTGTCCTTGGCACGGTTTGTCGACATGACCAGCCATGGGCCGCAGCGTCTGTTCGGATTAGCGGGCAAAGGTCGCATCGCCCGCGGCTACGATGCCGACTTCACCATTGTCGATCTGAAACGCCGCGAAACGATCACCGATTCGTGGATTGCCTCGATCTGTGGCTGGACGCCCTATGCCGATATGCAGGTCACCGGCTGGCCGGTCGGCACGGTCGTACGTGGCCATCGCGTGATGTGGGAGGGCGAATTGGCCGCGCCATCCCTGGGCGAAGCGGCAACGTTTGTGGAAACGCTCCCGCCGCTGAAAACTTAGGGTCTAGAGCCTGAGCCAACGGCGGGCAGTCTTTTAGGCCTTCCAGAATGGCTTGGCAGCCTCGCGCTCTGCATCTCGACGTTCAAGTCCTGCGTCTTCCAAAACCGAGTCCGGTTGCAGAAGCAGTTCATGGCGCAGCATCTGGCGTAGGCGCCAGCGTGCCCACCAGATGTGGAGAAAACCGGTGTGAGCAAAAGTCTTCCCCTGCGCAATTGGCTGCGCGTGGGCGATCTTGCGATAGGTTATGGCAAGCGGTGTTGGTTCAGTTGAGGAACGTGGAGCAAATACCAGGATATTCGTCATCTTCATCACCCTTGTTCATGGGCGTGTCATATGCCCCAGGCATGTCATGCGTTCCATCGAGTAATTCTCCCATCAACGTGAGAGAAATTCACCGAGGGTGTGATGAGAAGACTGCCGCCCATGACCGCGCTGATCGCTTTCGATGCCGCCGCCAGGCTGGGCTCGGTGGTCGCTGCTTCGCGCGAGATTGGCCGAACCCACGGTGCTGTCAGCAAACAGCTGCGAAACCTATCTGACGATTTGGGCGTGAAGCTTTTTGAGCGCGAGGGCAATGGACTTCGGCTCACCGAGGAGGGCGAGCAGGTTCATGCAACCATCCAGCGTTCCTTGGATATTCTCGAAGCGGGTTGCAGCGATATACGCAATCGCCAGAGCGGCCAGTACCTCCAGATTGGGGTGAGCCCAACCTTTGCTGGGCGTTGGTTGATGCCGCGCCTGCCACGTTACTATGCACGTTGGCCGGACAGCGAGGTGCGCCTCTGCCTAACGGGCCGCGAGCATCTGCTTGCTTCCAACTGCGATGCTATTTTGTCATGGGATAGGTTGTCCTGGGACCACACCAGCAATGTGCACGCCCATTCTCTGGGTGATGTTAGCTTTGGCCTGGTGACGTCGCCAGGCTATACCATCGACAAAACCAAAACTGGCCTTGCTGTGCAAACGCGGCTCGTGCGGCAAAACCACAGCAACATCTGGGATGCCTGGGGGCAATTGGCGGGAACGCGGGTCACAGCCCGTCGCACCATTCCTTATCCGCAAACCGTTCTGGTTCTGGAAGCCGCCGCCAATGGCCTAGGTGTTGCCATTGCCGAGCGCCGTTTGGTGGAAGATGAGCTTGATGATGGTCGTCTGGTGGCGCCATTGGGGTTTCACACCATCAAAGGCGGTTTGGCTGTGCTGGTGACGAAACAGAACTGGCAACGCCCCGATGTCGCAGGCTTTATCGATTGGATTGCCGAAGAGGTTCGCGCGTAAGAAGCACTTGGCATCAATTGATGCTGTCAGCGCGCGAATAATAACCTGACTGCACGCCTTTAGCGCTGGTGAGCAAAAACCGCGCGGCGCCCTCTTCGCCCAGCTCATCGACGATGTGCATGATCGATTGAAACAGAGCAGCCCGTGAGAGCGCGCGATGTTCAATGCCTGCTTCACGCCCAGCATCGAACGCCTCCAGCATGAAGGCGATAGCTTCCCGCCGATCCGTGTCCTGGTCGGTGGGCGAAGGTGTTGAGGCAGAAAGAGTCACGGGCAGTCTCCAAACGTCGCGCGACGATGCTCTACCACAGGCTGTGCGGCCAGCGGCAAATCCCTCAACAAAGCGTAAACGAAAGGTTGACCGCCGTTAACCATTTGGGCGGCGTGTGACGAGGCGGTTACTCGTCAAGCAGGCTGGCAACAATGCTGGCGCCACGCTCATGGTGCCGCTCAATCAGGCGCTCGCTAGACGAGGTGCAGCGCTGATGGGTAGTGGCCACGCCGCGAAAACCACGGTTGAAGGCATCGATCAGCACCGACTGGCGCACATTGGTCAGCTCTTCGCTTGCCAGCAGCGCTTCCATATCATCGCGAGAGCGCGTCGGTTCATCGCACACAACTTCCAGATGCGAGAGCGCCCCGAGAATTTCAGCCAGACGCGCCAGCGCCTCATCGGTTTGTGCCTGCGTCTGGGCAGCAGCGGGCGCGACGCTCAGCGTGATTGCCATGACCATAGCTTGGATGAAGCAGATCGAAGAGGAGAGGGGACGGATCACCATGTCCGCACACCTGCCTTGAAGCGTGCCGCGCGTCAATCGTCTCAGGCGATCAAGCTTAGAGACTGATAACATCCACAAAGGTTGTGCCTGAATAACAATAGCAAATGGCAGCTGCATCAAAACGCAGCGCCAAACTGTCGCCGGTGTAGAGATCGATCACCGTTGAAAAGGTCACGGTACGTCCACCAACTGACGTCAGCCCAGCCTCCCAAGAGGCCATGGCATCCACGCCGTTCTTCAGCAGCGTGAGGCTGCCCAGCGTCTCCACCTTCAGCGTCAGCGTGATCTGATAGAGCCCATTGGCAGGAATCAGCAGTTCTGTTCCGGTGGCCGGACTTGCCAGCGCTGCACCCAACGCAATGCCACCCTGGCTGCGTGTCACCCCGGAAAAACCGGCCACATCGCCGCTGCCAAAGTTGCGCGTGCCGCCATCCAGATAGAAAGTGCCAACTGGGCGGGCGGGCAGGCGCACATGACCGGTGTCAGGTGTGATCGCCAACGCATCGTGCCAAGCAGACCCATCGGCGCTCACCTTGATGGTGAACCCATCCTGGCCAGTAAGACCCATCTCTGCGCGGCCCGACCAACCGGACTGAAACACCATGCTGGCAGTCGCCCCGGCATTGGCCTTGTTGATGGTCATACGATGGTCATTGGATGCGCTGGTGAAGAGGCTCGCATCGCTGGCAACCGTTAAGCGGTTGGTGGTCGAGGCAGCGGCGTTAATGCCGACTTGGGTGAGATTGTCCTGCACCGCCAGATCAACCAGGGGACCCCAGGCACTGCCATCAAACACGAAGGCGACGCCATCGCCTGCACGCACCACCATCCATCCGGCTTGCGGGGTGTGAAAATGCCAGGCATCAGCGATCCAGGCGGCAATAGCATTGTCTTTGCCAGCAAAAGCATCACTCGCTCCGGTGCCAACCACCACGCAGTTAGCTTCAGATGGTTCGGCTGGCGGCACAAGGGCGGCGACATCCTGCACCACCGGCTGCACCAGCGTCTCCAACCGGGCCAAAGCCTCATTGTGGGTGAGGTGCTTTTGCGCCTGTGACGCAATGATCAAAGGCAAAGAAAAACGGGCGCTTGTGTCCATAACAATCCTCAACGATGCGGGCGTGGGTAATCCGGCGTTCAGCACTGTTGAGCGAGCCAAGAGGTGGGGGGATAAGCCTTGTGGTTTTCCCCATCCAGCACCACGAACCGACACCACGGGCCTTGACCTCGATTCTGAGCTATGGGAGGGAACGCCATCGCGCATTGGGGCGTAGCCAAGTGGTAAGGCAGCGGTTTTTGGTATCGCCATGCGCTGGTTCGAATCCAGCCGCCCCAGCCAGCGTTTCAGTTAGACCCAGTACGATGAGTTCGCTCACCCGCAACCTGCCATCAGGTTTTGTTCAGGTTCAACGCCAAACGCTTTAAATATTGTAGCACGCGAACCAGTAAACCAGGCCTTATCTACCTCAGGCCACGCAGAAGCGATCCCTTGCCAACCGCGCTTAGGCCGACCGCCGCCAAGATGATCGCGCCAACCAGGATTTCGCGGACATAGCTATCAACCCGCATCTGGGTTAGCCCGTTATCAAGCACGCCGAGCACGACCACGCCGGCCAAGGTTGCCAGAACGCGCGGCTGGCCGTCACGGGTTAGCGTCATTCCAAGAAACACCGCCGCAATCGCGGTCAGCATAAGCCCATCGCCCTGCGTTGGGTTCGCAGACGCGACGCGACTTGCATACATGAGCCCGGCGAAAGCGGCGCCAACACCTGTAAAGGCAAAAGCAGTCAGGCGAAGCTGGACCACTTTAATACCAGCCAGCTTTGCTGCCTCACGGTTGCCGCCAATGGCGTAAAGGCGGCGGCCATAGCTTGTCTGTTCCAGGACCACCCAAACGGTAAAGACAACCACAAGCGCCACAATCACCAAATTCGGCAGGACTAAGGCCCGCTCCCCAACTGTGCCAATTTCGGGCCCTGATCGCGCAAAATTTCCGAAAGCCTCAGGTATGTCGCGGCCAAATATCGTGCGTCCATCACTGATAAAAAACGCCAAGCCACTATAAATGGTGAGCGTCGCCAGGGTGGCCACAAAGGGCAAGACCCCCAAAACGCTCACGATGAAGCCATTGAACAGACCGCCTGCCAGCCCGACCATCAGCGCTATGGCCAGCGCACCGGCAATCGACCAATCTTGCAAGAACAGCGATGCCGCCACCACGCCAGCAAGTGAGGCCATTGACCCCACCGACAGGTCAAAGTCTCCCATAACCATGACCACCGTCATGGTTGCTGCCACCACGGTCAGCATGCTGACCTGCTGCGCGATGTTCAGCCAGTTTCGAACGGTCAAGAACGTGTCCGGCAAGCTAATCGCAAAAAAGACGATCACGGCCACCATGCCGATAAGTCCGCCAAATCGCTGAATGAAAGACATCATGCAGCCACCTGTGGTTCGCTCTGGTGGTAAAAGCGCGCCAGCAAATCAGCTTCGCTCATCCCATCCGTTTCGGTTATCTCGGCCAGCTCGCCATCGCGCATAATGGCGATGCGGTGCGAAAGGCCCAAAAGTTCAGGAAGATCGGAGGAGGCGATGATGACGGCCAAGCCGTTTTCGCTCATCTCTTTGATCAAGCGATACAGTTCGAATTTCGCGCCAATATCAACGCCGCGGGTGGGCTCATCCAACAGGAGCACTTTGGGTTGCCCGGCAAGGGCCCGCCCAAACAGCACTTTTTGCTGGTTGCCGCCCGATAGCTCGTTGCACTGTTGTGCCACTGATGTGGCCTTGATGCGCACATCCTTGCCCATCGTGTTAGCGAGGTTTCGCTGACGGGATTGATCCAGAAAAACCCCAGCCCGCGCTAGGTCGGTGAGGTGCGGAAGAGCAATGTTCTCTGAAATAGAGCGACGCAGCATGAGGCCTTGGGTTCGTCTCTCCCGTGGCACATAGGCAAATCCGCTTGCCCAACCCTCCGCCACTGTCCGTCCGGCGGGCTTATCGTCAAGCAAGATCTGGCCACCTTGGACAGGTATGGCGCCGATCAAGGCGCGCAGCAGCTCGCCACGCCCTGATCCGGCAAGGCCTGCCACGCCAAGAATTTCTCCGGACTGAAGGTCGAAATCAGCGCGTCGGATTGGGCCAGCTTCCAGGTCACGCACCTTCAGAACCGCAGGTGTTGCCGGATCGACGGCGCTCCGCGGCGGAAACAAGTGACTGAGGTCGCGACCGGTCATATCCTCAATGATTGTCCGCGCATTGGTGTCAGAAAGGGTGCGGCTTGATATATGGCGGCCGTCACGCAGGACGGTCACACAATTGGCCATGCGCAGGACTTCAGGCATGCGATGCGATACATAAAGCACGCCAGCACCTTGTTGGGTGAGTTCGTGAATGACGGCAAACAGTCGGTCCGCCTCTTGTGTGGTAAGCGCAGCAGTCGGTTCATCCATGACATAAAGCCAGGGCTCAGCACTGTTGCTCGCAATCAGTGTGGCGGCGATCCTGACCAGCATCTGGTCTCCAAGGCCAAGGTCTGACATCGCCGTACGGGGATTGAGATGTGCCAGGTCTAGACGCTCCAAGGCCCGAGAGGCAGTGCGGCTGAGTGCTTTCCAATCGACCAATCCCAAGCGTGTTGGATAGGGGTGATCCAGATGCATGTTCTCGGCAATCGAGAGCCCAGGAATGGCATGCAGTTCCTGATGAATGAACCGCAATCCGGCTTCGCGCATGACAGCTGGGTCCGCTTCGGTCAACGTATCGCCGTTGAGGGCAATGGACCCTTCATCGGGTCGTTCCAGGCCTGCCAGTAGACGAATGAGCGTGGATTTTCCCGCGCCGTTCTCGCCCATCAAGGCATGCACCTGCCCAGCATTAATGGTCAGTGAGACACCATCAAGAGCCTGAACCGTACCGTAGCAGCGGCTCACCTTTTGAACGACAAGTTCTTTCATGCCTAAGGCCTGCAAGCGCCCAGGTTGGGGCGCCTTTATTGCGCAGCGTTGGCTGACGTCACCAGGGTCGTTGGCACATAGATGACCGTCTGCACAATTTCTTCGCCAGCAATGATGCGGGCAACAGTGTTGGCCGTCGTCGAGCCGATGCCGTCGAAGTCCTGTGCCACCGAAGCCTCAAAATTGCCACCAGCGGCAATCGCATCTCTTGCTTGCGGGTTTGCATCAATGCCAGTGATCACGATGCCCTCATTCTGGCGTCCAGCCGCTTCAATGGCCTGGAGCGCCCCCAATGCCGGTTGATCCCAAGCAGCCCAGACGGCCGCAATGCTGCCGGGCTCGGGATTGGCGGCAAGAATCGCCTCCATCTGCGCGCGGCTGTCGGCGATACCCCCATCGCTGACATCAGGCGTGATCCGGTCAATGACTTCAATGTCTGGAAAATTGGCGAAGATGGCATCAGCGATCACGCCGCGTACCTGAACTGGCGGAAAGGGATCGAAGGTAAACATCACAACATTGCCTTCGCCGGCGATGCGGTTGGCGACATAGACCGCCGTTTCGGTCGCCATGGCGTATCCATTGGACGTGATATTGGCGGCAACGAGCGGATCGTTACCAGCGTCCATGCCAATGACGGGAATACCGGCATCTGCGGCGGTGCTGAGACCAGCACCAATCTGCGCAGGATCGACGTTGATGACGATCGCGTCGACCCCTTGGGTCACAACATCTTCGATGCGGCTGATGACAGCTGCAACATCGCCTGCCGTATCAATCACATTGAGATCCCAGCCCAGTTCATCGGCTCGCGCTGAAAAGCCGTCCACGTAGAACTGGGTCCCCGGTTGAGCGAGGTACGGTGTGATCACAGCAACGTCTTGAGCTGCCACCGGTGCTGAGAGTCCAGCGGCCGCGAGTGACGCGATAAGGGTGAGGCGAAAATTCATGTGGGTTTGCTCCCGGTAGTTTTCTTAAATACGTGAGCCTATCTTTTGCACCCGCACCGGTTGTCGTCCACGGCTTTGTTGCCCAAGGAGAATTCATGTCGCAGCGCGATCCCGTCTTTATCGGAATTGATGTGGGCACAAGCTCGGTCAAAGCCGTGATCGGCAGCTCGGGCGGTCACTTGATCGATGACTACACCAGCACGCACGCGACAACGCGGCCTAAGCCTGGCGCCGCTGAGCAGGATCCCGACATCTGGATGCGCCATGTTGGCGAAGCGCTTGCCCGGTTTGCCGGTCATCCACGAGCAGCTGATGTCGTTGCGATCGGAGTCACCTCGCAAGTCAACACGCACGTGTTCTGCGATGGGAGCGTTCAGCCTCTACGCCCGGCAATCACCTGGCAGGATACCCGCCCGGGAGAGCATGCCAGAGCATTGGACGGCTCGATTGCTGAGCAGACAAAAATCGAAGCGCTCGGCGCGCCCATTCCAATTGACGCCAGCCACGCATTGTCCCGCATGGCCTGGTTGGCGGACACCGACAATGCTGTTTGGAAGGCGACACACCATGTTCTGTTGCCAAAGGACTATGTCATCGCGCAACTCACCGGTGTTGTGAGCGCTGACCCAATTTCAAGCATCGGATTGGTTGGGCAGGATCACACCTATGCCTCACCGGTCCTGGATTTGGTGTCGCGTGCTGCCGATCTACTACCACCACTTAGCGATCCGTTGTCGATTGTTGGAAATGTCGCGCCGGGCCACCCTTTTGCAGGCACACCTGTTTGCTGCGGCACGATGGATGCCTGGGCCAGCATGTTCGGCCTGGGCGTCGCCGCTGAGGGGCAGGCTATGTACCTTTCTGGAACCAGTGAAGTTCTTGGTCTGATATCCAACCAAGGTGTTGGCTATCCTGGGGTCATCACCTTTCCAACTTGGCGCGGAATCCGCCTTCACGCGGGGCCAACCCAGTCCGGCGGTGCGTCTCTGAACTGGCTTTCACGCCTCCTTGGCCAGGATGTTTCGGCGCTGGCCAGGCAAGCTGGCGACGTTGCAATCACCTCGGGTAGTCCGTTGTTCCTGCCCCATCTGGAGGGTGAACGCGCGCCGCTATGGGACCCAATCTCGCGAGCTTCCTTCGCCGGTCTCACAAGCGCTCATGGGCCAAACGACATTGCCGCCGCCGTGATGGAAGGGGTGGCGTTTTCAGCCCGTCTGGCGATTGAGGCGATTGAGCAAAGCGGTGACCAAGACATCCGGCAACTGCGCCATGGCGGCGGGGGATCGGCCTCTGATGCTTGGTGCAAAATCCGAGCGAATGCGCTTGGCAGACAGTTGGAGCGCGTCGCGAGCAGGCAGGCCGGGGCCATGGGTGCCTTGGTCATGGCTGGGGCAGCTTCGGGAGAACTTAGCAGTCTTGGCGAGGCAACTTCATCCTTCGTCAGCACAGAAACGATATTCGAACCTGACCCAATCCATCGCATTGTTGCTGATGAACGATTTGATCGCTTTCGCCAGCTCTATGAGCAGTTGAAACCCATCAACGTAGCCAGCCAAGCATATGGTTGAGTTCGCGCTTGAAACCCTGATGGAGACCGCCTGATGGTGAACACGCCAGCCGTTACCCAGCTTCCCATTGATGGCGTGATCGCGCCTGGCGCGAAAATCCGCAAAGTGGCCGGTGGCTTTACGTTCACCGAAGGGCCGATCTGGCATCCGCGCGAAAACTGGTTGGTCTTCTCAGACATTGCCGAGAGTATCCAATACAAATGGAGCGAGGCGAGCGGCCTGAAAACCTTCCGCCACCCGTCCAATCAGGCCAATGGCAACTGCTTTGATCGTGAGGGCCGCATCGTTACGTGTGAGCATGCCTCATCGCACCTTGTGGTCCATGATCATGGTGGCAAGCGTGTTACGGTGCTCGCTTCCCATCATGGTGGCGTGGAACTCAACTCTCCCAATGATGTGATCTGCGACAGCAAGGGCCGCATCTGGTTCACCGATCCAAGCTTTGGTCGTATACGCGAGGACCTTGGCTTGCTGCGCGAGCAAGATAACCCAGTGCAGGGCGTTTATCGCCTCGACCCAGATGGTCATCTCACACTGGTCTGTGACGATTTTCTGCAGCCCAACGGGCTTTGCCTGTCGAACGATGAGACCCAGCTTTTTGTGAACGACAGCTGGGGCCCAACCATTCGCCGGTTTGATGTCGGCGAGGATGGCAGCCTGTCTGGTGGCGATGTTTGGGCGATGATCTCTGGCGAGGGAGACGGCGTGCCCGATGGCATGAAAGTGGACCTTGATGACCGCATTTTCTGCAATGGGCCTGGTGGTGTGCATGTGCTTGCACCCAACGGGCAATTCTTAGGCAAGATTGCAACACCGGAGAAATCGACCAATTTTTGCTTTGGCGGGCCGGAAGGGCAAACGCTTTTCATCACCGCGTGCACATCCGTTTATGCCATCGACACGCTGACAACCGCCAAGCCAATGATCCCAGGCATGGTTGGATAGCAATCCTTGGCCTTGGCAGGATGCGGACCCTAGTCGCTAATCCCCAACCTGAAACTCGCGTTCCTCTTTCACCACCTGCATCACGGCGAATGAGTTGGTTTGGCGGATACCGGGCAAGCGGCTGATCTGCTCGCCCAAAACATCACGAAAGTGCGCCATGTCGCGCGTGCGTACCAACAGCACATAGTCAAATGATCCAGCGATCATCAGGCAAGACTCCACCTCTTTGACCCGCTGCACAGCTCGGTTGAACTCGTCCAGATGATTGTCCGAGGTGACCGCCATCGTGATCTGCACAATCACCAGATGATCATAGCCCAGCCGTGTGGGATCGACGATTGCGGCGTATTTTTTGATGTAGCCGGCATTTTCCAGTCGCCGCACCCGCTCCGTGCAGGGTGTGTTGGAGAGGTTCACGCGCGAGGCCAATTCAACAATCGACAGCCGCCCATCGGCCTGAAGCTCATCGAGTATGCGCTTGTCGATCTTGTCTAATTCCCTATCCATACAGTGAAACTATCCAAAAATCCCTATTCAAACAAGAAAATTGCCCAAAGAAACTTATATTATGTTCGAAATTCCTAGTGAAAATGCCTGATACTATCCCATGGGGGTCACTACCTACGCTGTATGGGTTGTGCAGTCCTCATTCCGGCGAGACGCTGATCTTCGCCACAATGATAAACAGGGAGGTGGATATGCCCACCAAAATAATAGTTGGCCTTGATGGCGCCGGTTCAGGTAGCAGAGCGCTATCTTACGCCGAACGCTTAGCTAAACTCATCGGCGACTGCGAACTGGTCGTTGTCTATGTGATCGAATGGTCGCCCTTTACGTTTCAAACAGCTGAAGAAAATGCCCAGCGCCATAAGCGTCGCGAGGAAGAGCTAAAAATCGCGCACGAACGTGTGGTTGACCCAGCGGTTAAACTGCTTGCCGACGATGGCTTTACCGCCAGCGGTATCGTGCGTCATGGCGACGTCGCTGAGACACTCAACACCATTGCGATGGAGCAAAAGGCTGATCAGATCGTGGTTGGTCGCGCATCTGATGGTGGCTTTGCCAAACGTATCTTCGGCAGTTCAACCAGCAACCTTGTCATGCATGCAAGCATGCCTGTCACGGTCGTTGGCTAAGGGGTTAGAACAATGAAACTTACTCTCAAAGCATGGCTGGCCCTTCTGCTCGCCACCTTCCTTGCAAACCCAGCTTTTGCGCAAGAATCCATGACCTTGGATCAACGCGTCAATGAAGTCTTTGCATCCACAACAGGCCCTTTTGTCAGCCTGATTTTTGCGCCCTTTCCTGGGACATCTTTTCCCTGGATCGTCATGTGGCTGGTGATCGCTGCCACCATCTTCACGCTCTATTTCGGCTTTGTTCAGCTGCGCTTTTTCTCGCACTCCATCTCATTGGTGAAGGGCGATTATTCCGACCCCAACGATGCCGGTGAGGTCAGTCACTTTCAGGCGCTGGCGACGGCGCTGTCGGGCACCGTTGGTCTTGGTAACATTGCCGGTGTGGCGGTTGCCGTGGGGATTGGCGGACCGGGTGCAACGTTCTGGATGATTTTGGCGGGCTTGCTCGGCATGGCATCCAAGTTCACCGAGTGTACGCTCGGCGTGAAGTACCGCAACGAATACGAGGATGGCACCGTTTCCGGTGGCCCGATGTACTATATGTCCAAGGGCTTCAAAGAGCTTGGGCTACCCGGTGGTAAGTTCCTGGCAATTCTGTTCTCCATCTTCTGCATCTTGGGTGCACTTGGCGGGGGCAATATGTTCCAAGCCAACCAGGCCCACGCCCAGATCGCCGGCATCGTGGGCGATTATCCGGGCTGGATTACCGGTTTGGTGTTCGCCGCTGTTGTGTTCGCCGTGATCGTTGGCGGCATCAAGTCGATCGCCAATGTGACGGAGAAAGTCGTTCCGTTCATGGGCATCATGTATGTCGGTGCAGCGCTGATCATCCTGATTGTGAACTACGACTTGATCGGTTGGGCCTTTGGTCAGATCTTCGAAGGTGCTTTCACCGGTCTTGGTGTTGCTGGCGGCTTTGTTGGCGCTCTCATTCAGGGCTTCAAACGCGCCGCCTTTTCCAATGAGGCTGGCGTTGGGTCTGCGGCTATCGCGCACTCTGCGGTGCGTACCAAGGAACCGATCACCGAAGGTTTCGTGTCTCTGCTTGAGCCGCTGATTGATACGGTTGTGATCTGTACGATGACGGCGCTGGTCATCATCATCTCACAGCAGTTGATCACAGACCCTGAAACTGGCCTCTATGTGCTTAACGAAGCTGGCACATCGGTCGCCACAATCGACGGAAACTCTGGCGTTGCCCTAACATCGGCAGCCTTTGGATCGGCCATCAGCTGGTTCCCGTTTGTGCTGGCGATTGCTGTGGTTCTGTTTGCCTTCTCCACCATGATCTCCTGGTCGTACTACGGCCTGAAGGCCTGGACCTACTTGTTCGGTGAGGGCAAAACGACCGAACTGATCTTCAAGGTCATCTTCTGCGTGTTCATCGTTATCGGCGCAGCCGCCAGCCTTGGCCCGGTCATCGACTTCTCCGATGCGGCGATCTTCGCGATGGCTGTGGTGAACATCTTCGCCCTCTACTTCCTGATGAAGCTGGTGAAGAAAGAGCTGGAGTCCTACAGCGCGCGCCTGAAAGCTGGCGAGATCAAGAAGTTCAAACACTAAGAGTTTGGGTTCGGGGCGGGCTTGCTCGCCCCGAACACTTCATCAATTGGCGTGCTTACTCAGCTGGGGCAGGGATCGATCTCGGGGCTGAAACCTCATCAGCTTGATCAGCCGGCGCACGCAGGCAAAGCCGCAGCAGCGGCGGAACGGTGAGCAGCGTCAAGAATGCTGACATTGAAAGCCCGCCAACGACCACGGCACCCAGGCCGCGATAAAGCTCAGCACCTTCACCTGGAATAACCACCAATGGCAGCATGCCCATAATGCTGGTGAGCGTGGACATGAAGATCGGGCGGATGCGGTTGCGCGTCGCCTCTTCGATCGCCTCGATCGGCGCCATGCCCTCTTCACGCAGATTGATCAGCGATTGGTGCACGATCAAAATCGCGTTGTTCACCACAATGCCGATCAGAATGATGAAGCCAAGCAGCGTGAGCATATCCAGCGGCTGCACCTGGAAGGTATTGAGCAGCGCCAGACCACCGACCCCGCCCGCTGCTGCGACCGGCACAGACACCAAGATCACCAGGGGAAGAATGAAGCTTTCAAACAAGATCGCCATCACCAGGAACACGATGAGCAACGCCACGATCAAGTTGATCTGAATGGCATCCCAGGTCTGGCTGAGCTGGTCGGCGGTGCCTGAGACCGTCAAACGAATGCCCGGCGGCAGACCTTGTGCTTCCATCGCATCGACCACCTGGGTTTCCAGCATGCTCACCGCTGTTTCCAGCGGCAGAGCGTCTGAGGGGCGCACCTCCAGAGTCACCGTACGCAGGCGGTCGCGGTGGCGAACTTCCGTTGGACCTGCCGTCACAACGACATCGGCCAGCGCGGACACGGAGATGATCTGACCCGATGGCGTAACCACGGGAAAACTGCCGACATCTTGTGTGCGCAGACCCGTCAAAGCCGAGCGATCACCAAGCAGAACCAAGTTCAGCCGATCCGCACCTTCGGTGATCTCCGCCACGCGCAACCCGTCATTGTAGGCATCCACCGTTGCGGCCAGCGCAGCGGCATCAAGCCCCGCATCGGCAAGACGAAGCCGGTCCGGGATCAGCCGGATTTCCGGCGCACCCAGTTCAAGGCCAGGAATAGGGCGGAACTGATGACCTTCTGAGCGCGGCAGAATGCCGGACACCATGCCAGCAGCCTGCCCAGCGACCGCAAGGATCGTCTCCAAGTCCTGACCGGAGACGTTCAGCTCAATGGTGCGGCCACCGCCAACGCCCTGACCGAACAGCGATGGCTGTGTCATGAAGCCAAATGTGCCCGGTTCGGCAAAAATCGGTTGCGACAAGATTGGGATCAGGTCGCCAGCCCGCGTGCCATCCATCGCTGTGGCGCCAACAAAGCTGTTGCCGGGCGTTGCCACAAAGAAGAAGTTTTCGATCACCGGTGTGCCGTCTTCCAGCTCAAGCGCTGGTGCACCTTCCCACATGGGGCGAGCGGTCTGTTCGATGCGCTCGGCAATCGTCTCTGTGGTGTCCAGATTGTAGCCTGGTGGCGGGATAATCAGCCCGAAAACCAAGTTCCGGTCGCCCTCCGGCAGATATTCCAGCTGGGGAAGGAACATCACACTGGCCGTGATCGCAGTACCGGCAATCAATGAGACCAGCGTGATCCCCAGCGCACGGCTGCGTACCGTGGCTTGCACATACATCATCACCAGGGCCTTGAAGCCGCGACCAAGGTGATCAATGCCCGGCAGCGGCAACGTTTTTTGCTCGCCACCAGAGAGCAAGCGGCTCGACAGAGCCGGGATCACGGTGACAGCCACCAGCAGCGACAACAGCACCGAGACCGAGATCGCCACCGCGATATCGCGGAACAGCTGCCCCGCCTCAAGCTGCATGACCAGGATCGGCACGAACACCAAAACGGTGGTCAGCGCGGAGACAAGAATAGCGCCCCAAACCTGCTTGGCCCCACGATAGGCAGCATCGCGCCGCCTCATGCCGGTCTCTCGAAGCCGATAGATATTCTCCAACACGACGATGGCCGCATCGACGATCATGCCGACGGCAAAGGCGATGCCGGCCAGCGAGATAACGTTCAGCGTTCGCCCGGTCGCGGCCATAACCACGAACGTTGCTACGATGGAAACCGGGATCGCCAGCGAAACAACCAGCGTTGCGCGCAAACTCCGTAGGAAGAGCAACAGCACCAGAGCCGCCAGCCCGCCACCGATCCAGATGTTCTGTGTCACCAGATCAATGGCGCCTTCAATGTAGACGGTCTCATCATAGACTTGTTGGAGAACAAGGTTTTGATCAGCAATGGGACCAACCGAAAGTTCGTCCAATGTGCGGCGCACCTCTTCCATTGTCTCAATGACATTGGCACCGCGCTCGCGCACCACGTTGAAGGCGAGGCCCGGTTCGCCATTGAAACGCAGTCGCACCGCTGGTTCTTCAAAGGCGAAGCGCACATCGGCAACATCTGACATCAACACCCGGCCTAGTGCGCCGCCTGCGGACCCGTTGTCGGCTTGCGAGCGAAGCACCACCGATTCCACGGCAATGATGGTGTTGAGGTTACCCTCGGCGCGCACAACGTAGCGCCGTTTGCCTTCTTCGATGTCGCCAGCCGACAGTGAGATGTTTTCGGTGCGGAGGCGATTCACCACTTCGGGCACCGTCAGGCCAAAGCGCGCCAGCCTTTGTGGATCGACCACGATTTGTAGCTCGCGGCTCACACCGCCAAACACGTTGACGGCCGAAACGCCTTCCACGCGTTCCAAGCGATCCTTCACAACATCTTCGATGAAGTCGCCAAAGGTCGGCAGCGATTGGGTGTTGCCCTCGCCAGCCAACACCAGCACCCAGGCAATGGGGCTGTCATCACCGCCTGATGTGTTGAGCGTTGGTTCAGAAGCCTCGTCGGGATAGTTGCCCACCCGGTCCAAGCGGTTAGAAACCAGCAGCAAGGTCTGGCTCATATCCGTACCGATGGCAAACTCCAGCGTGATCTCCGCCTGCCCGGACGAGGAAGACGACGTCATGATGTCGAGCCCTTCCAGCCCGCGCAAAACATCCTCTTGCGGGTTGACAATCTCGCGTTCGATTTCAATCGGCGCAGCCCCTGGCCAACTGGTCGCGATGGTCACCACCGGCGCGCTGACATCCGGCGCCAATTGCACCGGGATGCGCGACAGCGCAAGAGCACCAAACAGGATCGCCATGATAACCGTCGCGACAACGGCGATGGGGCGGTCGATGGCAAAGCGGATCAGATCCATGGCGCGCGCTCCCTAGTTTTCCGACGGCGTTTCGGATGGGCTGTCAGACTGTGCAGTATCAGCATTGGTTGCCTGGATCGGCTGGCCGGGGAACAGACGTTCATTGCCCCGCACGACCACAAAGTCGCCTTCGCTCAGCCCGCCTAGCACCTCAAACCGGTCACCCATGGCAACGCCAACTTGAACAGTGCGCGGCGTGGCAACGCCCTCTTCATCGACAAAAACCGACCAGCCATTGGCGCTCTGCGTCAAGGCGTCTTTCGGCACCGAAAGCGCATCACGGGGTGCATCGGTAGGCACCGAAACGGTGATCGACTGACCCACGGCAATACGCCGGGTTAGGGCTTGCAGATCGGCGGTAAAGCGAACGGGTCGGGTGCGGGTGCTGGCAAACTCGGTCGGCAGGATGGCCCGCACGGTAAGAGCCAATGGTGTGCCCTCTTCGGTCTCGCCGCTAAGGATCAACTCAGGCGAGAGCCCAGCAATATATTGCGCAGGCACATTGGCCTCGATTTCAAGTGTCGTGACATCCAAAATCCGAGCCACTGGATTGCCAACGGAAATAAACTGGCCTGGGTCGGTTTCCACCGAAAGCACCACGCCGCGGAACGGTGCGGTGATCTGCGCACGCTCAAAATTGTAGCGCGCACGCTCAAGAGCCGCTTGCGCATTGAGCAACCTTGCCTGCGCCTCAGCCAACTGACCGCGCGCCTCAGAAAAGGCGCCGCGCGTGTCTTCCAACCGGCCCTCGGAGAAGGCCGCACTGCCGCGCAGACTGTCGGTGCGCGTAAACACATCTTGGGTGCGAACAACGCGCGCCTGCGCCACTTCTATGCCCGCTTCGGCTTCGGCCAGGCCAGCCTCAGCTTGCGCCAGTTCAATACCGATCAGTTGGCGGTCGAGCACGGCCAGCACGTCACCGGGTTCCACCAGATCACCGACCAAGACCCCGACTTCATCGACGATGCCAGCGACGCGCGCTGCGATGGCGCTGTCACGCTGGGCAACGATCTCGCCAAACACCGGGCGCGTTTCGGCCAGCGTGCGCGTTTCGACGCGCTCGGTAACGACAAGCGAGGGACCACCCTGCGCCAAGGCGGTGCTGGTGGGCAGAGCAACAAGCAAAAGGACGGCAATTGGGGTCGCGCAGAAGCGGGAAAGGGACATCATCTATGGTGCTTTTTGGTTTGGGATCGCGCGAACCAAAACGGTGGGCTGCGCGCATCAATGTTCCTGGCATAGGCCAGAGTGATCATAGGAGGAAGGCGAAATCTAGTGGCGAAGACTGCGGATACCGATGCCGGGCGCCTCGCTCGCAAGAGCCGCCAAGGTATTCGTTTGCCTTACGCTACGTTCGGCAAGTCGTGGCCTAATTTTTGGAAGGAAACAACACCGGAGCGTCACCCTCCTGCCATTGCGCGTATTTCACCATCATAGTTTCGAAGCGCGGTAAGGCCAAAAACCGGGCGAGCCAGGTTTGCAAGTTGGGCCAAGGCTGGGCGTCAAACCACTCTTTATCGATGAAGGCGAACTGGCGCACGAAGGGTAAAATGGCGTTGTCGGCAAGGCTCTCGCGACCAAACATCCAACTGTCAATTTCATCGTTGAGATCGTTCAGGAACGCTGAGGCTTTATCGCGTTCCGTGTTCGGGTCAGTGCCTGGATAACGCGTCTCGTATTTGGTGCGATCGAGCGCCTGTTTGAATGGACCATCGGCGCGCTCAATCCAAGCGTAGCCTTCGTCCGGCATGGCAAGCCAATCGTCCGGATCGTTTTGCTTCAGTGCCCAAAGCATCACATCCAGGCTCTCGTCGATCACTTCGGTCTGTGTGACGAGGCACGGCACGCTCGCGCTGGGCGAGACATCCAAAAAGGCTTGCGGTTTGTCGCGCAGCACTACCTCGCGCAGCTCCACCTCGATGCCTGAAACCTGCAGCGCAAGACGCGCGCGCATGGCATAAGGGCAGCGGCGAAAGGAGTAGAGGACTGGGGTCATAGCGGCGTTCGTTTACACTGGGCAGGCGGTTCTAAGAAACCCCTTCAGCGCAACAACCAGGTGGCGGTGTCTTCATCGGTCACAAGATGGGTGGCGTATCCACCGCGCAAGGCCGCCTCGATGGCTTCACGCTTGCTTTTGCCGCAGGCAACAAGCATGCGCATAGCGATAGCGCGTAGCTCATCCAGAGACGCACCGATCAACCGGCCTGACAGCGGACCATCCAAACCATTGCCATCGGCATCGAAAAAATGACCCCAGAACACGCCTTTGGCGCCCATCGCTACATAGGTATCCAACTCGTCTTGCGTGGCCATGCCCGAGCCCACCAGGGTTAGCGGGTGGCTCAAACTGCCAACAGAAAACAGCGCTTTGGTGAGATCGGCCAGTTCGTTCAATTGCCGGGCAATGATCGGTTCTTCACGCAGTTGCGATGCCAGATCGACAGTCGAAACCACGGCAGGCGCGTGCAGCGTGCGGCAGGGTGCTAGCGTGCGCCGAGCTATCTCAATTGTGCAGGCTTCAGGCGCAAACAGCGCATTGAAATCCATCGACCCGATCAGCTGATAGCAGGTGAGATTGGGCACCGGCCCATTGGGAAACGTATTGGCCACATGCTGGATGGTCTCACCCCATGCAATGCCAAGCTTGTCGCGTGGCTCCAACAGATCACGCATGGCCGAGGCTGCCAACTGCCCGACCCGTTCCAGCACACCTGCATCGCGCTGCGGTTCCACATCATTGTGGGCGATGTAGCAATCGGTGAGGCCATACCGCTCTGTCAGCTTGCGCGAGAGCGGCGAGGCGGTGAAGCTTTCGCCGCGAATGCGGATATCGACAATACCAAGGTCACGAGCCAGCCGCAGATAGTTCACGATGGTTGCGCGCGACAAGCCGATGCGCTGGGCAATCTCGCTCTGCGTCAGACCCTCGCGATAATAAAGCATGGCCACATGGGCGAGTTGAGCCTCGGAGTGGCTGGCATCCTTGGCTGTCTTCCCGTCCGGCATGTGGTGACCCTATCTCAACGCGGCTTCGATGTTGCCGCCATCGACCGTTACCACATGGCCGGTGGTACGTTCCATGCGTGCTAGCGAAACGAATGCATCAGCCACATGGTGGGCCTCGACCTCGCGTTTCAGCAAATTGCCAGACATGTAAGAGTCCTCATCGGTGCCACGCGCCTTGGCGCGCTCGGCGATGAAATCATCGGTCAGAAGACCAGAGCGAATGCGATCCGCATTCACGCCATTGACCCGAATGCCTTGATCGCCAAGTTCCAGAGCCAGTTGCCGCATCAGGAAGAAGGTCGTCGCTTTGGGCATGCCATAAGCGCCGAAATTCTTGCCCGGGTTCACCGCCTGTTTGGAGATGTTGAAGAGCATCTGTCCGCCACGTCCCTGGCGGGCAAACAAAGCCGCCGCTTCCTTGGCAAAGCGCTGATGGGAGAAAAAGTTGAGCTCAAAGGCAGCGCGCAACTGCTCATCGGTAAGATCAACCAAAGCACCGCTGAGCGCCGCTCCGGCATTGGAAACCAGAATATCCAGCCCGCCGAACCGCTGCGTCACCTGATCCATCGCCTGTTCGGCAGCATCAGGATCGGTCACATCAAGCGTCAGGCCATCATGACCACTGCCTAGGCTTTCCAATGCGGCCGCCAACTGGTCCTTGTCGCGATCCACCAAAAAGACGCTCGCGCCAAGGGCGGCAAACGCCTTGGCAATCGCAAATCCAATGGCGCCACCACCACCGGTTACCATCACCACCCGGCTGGCAAAGGCAGCCGGTTTGCCCTTGCCGAGCTTGGCCTGCTCGAGCGACCAATATTCCATGTCAAAAAGATCATTTTCTTCGATGGGCCTGAACCCACCAGCGTCCTCACCAATGGCGCGCACGCGCAAGTTCTGCTCACCGAGGTCAGCAGCGACATGGGCCGCCTTGTCCGACGATCCGACGCCGATCAGCCCAAAGCCCTCTGCCCAAACAAGATTAGGGCTTGGTTTCAGCATCGTGCGGTCGTTTCCAACACGCGCGTTCTGGCGGGTAAAATAGGCCTCATAATCGGCCTTACACGCATCGATCTTGGCCGTGATCGCCTCTTGCGAGGCAAGATCACTGGTAGAAAGAACCAGGGGCTTGGCTTTGGTGCGGATCACATGATCGGGCGAGGCAACCCCGCGTGTTGCCAGGTCATCGACATCATCACGCTCAAAGAACGCCATGACATCTGGCCCGTTGCGCAGAGCCAGAACTGGCATGGGCACATCGCGGTCGCCCGGCGCCAAAGCGCCGCGCAACCGCGCCAACCCATCGGGAGCCTGGGCTGGCAAACGGACTTGAAGCGATGTTGTTTCCTGCATTTTCAGGAATTCGGCCACCTCATTGGTGTGCGAAACAATCAGATCATAGCTGGATTTGGCATCTGGCCCGAAGGCGAAGTGGCCATGCTTCAACAGCAGCAGCCCCTCAACATCGCGGTTGGAATCGTAAACTTCCGCCGCCGTCTTGGCCAAGGCAAAGCCCGGCATGATATAGGGCACGATGCCCAACCGGTCGCCGAAAATCTGCCGTGCCACATCCTCAGCGTTCGGCATATTGGCGAGCACCAGAAACGGCGTGGCGTGGGTGTGATCGACAAAGGTGTGCGGCAAGAAGGCGTGCAGCAGCGTCTCAACGGACGGGTTCGGCGCGGTGGAATCAAGCAGGTTCTGCCGTTGGACATTGACCATCTCTTCATCCGACAGAGCGTCAAGCGCGCGCAGCGCCAAGAGCGGATCAAGACGAACCCCGGGCAGTCCTGGCGCCTGGATGGTATCAAGGTCCCAGCCGGAGCCTTTCACATGCAGAACGCGCTGCGGCTCACCAAACAGATCTGGCCGCGTCACCTTCACAGACGTGTTGCCGCCGCCATGCATGACAAGGTCTGGATTCTGGCCAATAATCTGGCTTGTGTAGACGCGGTGCGCCAACACCTTGTCGGCCTCGCTAGCATCAGCCCCAAGCGCATCCACCCAGGATTGGGCGTCCGCATCACTCCATCGATTGTCGATCATATCTGTTAGGCCGCCGCACGTTCGGGAAACAGCGTGGCCAAGCCCTCTGGTGATGCCTCGCAAACACCACGCTCGGTGATAAGGCCTGTGACAAGGCGGGCAGGGGTCACATCAAAGGCTGGATTGCCAAGCGGCGACCCATTTGGCGAAACCTGCGCCTCTCCAATCGATCCGTCTGCCAGCACGCCTTGAATATGCGAAACCTCGCGACCCGGGCGCTCCTCGATGGGAATTTCCTTCACGCCATCCTGCACCGTCCAATCGATGGTCGGTGAGGGCAGGGCGACATAGAATGGCACGCCATTATCATGGGCAGCCAGCGCTTTGAGATAAGTGCCGATCTTGTTGCAGACATCGCCGCGCGCCGTGGTGCGGTCGGTGCCGGTGATCACCATATCCACTTGCCCGTGCTGCATCAGATGGCCGCCTGCATTGTCGGTGATGTAGGCGTGGTTGATGCCGTGGCTACCCACCTCCCAGGCGGTGAGCGCTCCCTGATTGCGGGGGCGGGTTTCATCCACCCACACATGGATCGGCAGACCAGCATTGGCCGCGTGATACATCGGGCTGGTGGCGGTGCCCCAGTCAACGGTAGCAAGCCATCCAGCATTGCAATGGGTGAGCAACCGCACCGGCTCGCCAACAGGTTTTTTCGCCGCGATCTGCTTGATGATCTCCAGACCGTGGACGCCGATCATGCGGTTGATCTCAACGTCCTCGTCGGCGATCTCGTGCGCCAGTTTCATGGCAGCAGCAGCCCGGTCGGCAGGGGCAAGCGGCTGCAAGTATGTCCTACACCTGTCCAGCGCCCATTTCAGATTGATCGCTGTTGGGCGGGTATCGTGCAGAATGTCCCAAGCTGCGTTCAGCGCAGCATCGGAGGCGTCACGACGCATCTCTTCTGCCATGCCATAAGCGGCCGTCGCGCCGATCAGCGGGGCACCACGCACCCACATGTCGCGGATGGCGGTAGCGAAGCTTTCAAGGCTTTTCAAGGTCTCGATTTTGAAGGTGTGCGGCAGCCAGCGCTGGTCGATGATGCGCACCTCATCGGTGGCGGCGTCGTACCAGATGGAGCGGTAGTGCGTGCCATCGACTTTCATAGCAAATCCTTTGCGTTCGTTGCCCGCGCCAGCGCGATCAGATCTTCGGTGTCGGACGGACGGGCAAGCAAGATGGCGCGGCCCATGTCCAAGCTGCGTGCTTCCAGTTTGGCGCGCGCGGCGGTGTCTTCAATCGTTTCAAAATCAGCATTGTGGGCGAGCGTCAGGATGCGCCGGTGCAGCTCCACGCCGCAAAAGCCCATCGCATCGTTCCAGATGTGTTTGAGCAGCGCATCGCGCGCGCCATCGGACGATTGCCCCTGATCTTCCCAAAGCGCTGGGGGATAGAGAATGCCCGTGCGCTCGCTGGCCCATAGCCGCACAAATTCAGCATGGAAGGTTTTGCAGGTTTCGTGCGTCACCTGCAGCAACCAGTCCTGATAGGCATCCAGCTCATCGGCGGAGCGATGGGCGGGTTGGCTGAAATAGGCCATCAAATAGTTGGCAATCAGCATGCCAAGATCAAAGCCAAGAGGCCCGTAAAAGGCGAACTCCGGATCGATCACCTTGGTGTCGGTGTCTGTGCACATCACCGAGCCGGTGTGCAGGTCGCCATGCATCAGTGTTTCACCGCCGGAGGTGAAGCGCATCAACATGTATTGCGCGGCGGCCTTCACGCCAGGGTCGGCGCGAAGCTCGTCCACCACCGGCTGAAGTTCCGGCGTGTGGTGGTTGCGCTCAGCATCATAGTAGCTGTCGGTGAACACCAACTGCTCGGTGATGTCGCACAGCTCCACATTGTCGCAGAACAGCGCCGTGTCAGCTTTCTTTTCGCCTGCGCTCATCGCAAGGTCAGAGCCGCGGAAGGCCGTGCGGGCGCAGAACAGCCCAAGCGCTTGCCCAAGCCCTTCGACCCGCTCGCCCTTGATCAGCTTGCCGCGCAAAATGATATGCGGCGACAGATACTCCATCACGATCAGCGCTTGGGTCTCATCAAAATGATAGATGTCGGGCACCATGCCAGGATCACGCGCCGCTTGGCGGGTGAGGGCGTGATACTCAAAGAACGCCCGCTTAAGCGGCAACGGCCAGCTGTCACCAACCAGACGCACATAGGGCAGCGCCTGCTTTACCACGACGCGGCCCTGCGGGCCGGTGACAATGAACACCAGGTTCAAATTGCCATCGCCAACTTCTTCAACCGACCAACTGGCCGGATCGGCGCCAACACGTGTTGAAAGATCAGCCACGCCGACAAGACGGCCAGGCAGCGTTTCAACGCTGAGCGCTTCATAATCGTGGGGAGTTTGAGTGGGCGTCACGGGTTCGTTCCTCCTATGCTGCACACCTCATTTGGTGGATGCGCCTGCTCGAACCTTATTCATTGGCCGTAAGTCTGGTCGTCCAATTCGCCATTTGTCAAGTGCTCTTGACTTTTGCCATTTGGACGCTCACGATCATCATCAGGGAGCAACCATGGACAAACCATGGGCGAACAACAAACAGGCCACTAGCCTATGCAACACGCCGCGTGCCGCGTCGTCGGAATCGAAAAAGCCTTTGGGCCGAACCGCGTTTTGCGGGGCATCGACCTTACGATCCCAGCCGGTCAGATCACCGTGCTGATGGGTGCGAACGGCGCTGGAAAATCCACATTGGTGAAAATTCTCTGCGGCGTCCACGCACGCGATGGCGGCAGCATCGAGCTGTTTGGCGAACCGTTTTCTCCCGCATCCCCCAGCCAGGCTATTGAAGCTGGCGTGGTCACTGTCCACCAATCGATCAATGATGGTGTGATCCCCGATTTGGATGTGGCCTCCAATCTGATGCTCGACCGGTTGAACGAACCCGGTGCTGGCTTCTTCATCAATCAAGGCAAGCTGCGCAAAGATGCGCGCAAGATCGCGTCAGCCATGGGCCTGGACATCGATGTGCGCACGCAGGTCTCGGATCTGGGCGTTGCCGAGCGTCAGCTGATCGCCATTGCCCGCGCTATGGCCAAGGATCCCAAGGTTTTGATCCTTGATGAACCGACATCTTCGCTCTCGGCCACCGAGGCGGAGCGCCTGTTCAAGCTGCTCGATCATTTGCGCGCAACAGGCGTTGCGATCCTCTACATTTCCCACCGCATGTCGGATATTCGCCGCATCGCTGATCGCATTATCTCCATGCGCGATGGTCAGATTTCAGGCACGTTTGAAACCGAACCGCTGGACTATGAAGGTGCGGTCACGGCCATGCTTGGCCATGCCATGACCGCGGTCGACATCAATATCGCCACCAAAGGCGAACCGGTGATCGAGTTGGACGGCGTGAAGCTTTCTGAAGGCGGCGCGCCGATCACGTTGACGATCCACCGCAACGAGGTGGTGGCGATCACTGGGCTTCTGGGAAGCGGCAAGACCAAGCTCGCCTCGATCCTATTCGGCATGGAGAAGCCGTTGGCTGGCCAGATGCGGCTGGCCGGAAAGGCTTACACACCCGCCTCGCCGGAAGCTGCCATCGCCGCCGGTGTGTTCATGTCGCCAAAGGACCGTGCGTCGAACGGCGTTATCCCAACCTTCGATATCACGCAAAATCTCACCTTGCCGTTCACCGCTCGCCATGCCCTTCTCTCCTTTTTGAGCAGGGCCAGCGAGAAGCGGACCACACAATCCATGATCGAGCAGCTTGGCGTTGTCTGCCAATCGCCCGCTGATGATATCGGCACGCTGTCGGGCGGTAACCAGCAAAAGGTGATGGTGGGCCGTTGGATGGCTGAGGCGAGCGAGCTTCTGGTGCTCGACGAACCATTTCAGGGCGTTGATATCCGTGCCCGACGCGACATTGGCCGTTCGATCCGCAATACCGCTGGCGAGCGCGCGACCATCGTTTTCGCTGCCGAGCTGGATGAAGCGCTAGAGATCGCTGACCGCATTCTTGTTCTATACGAACACAGCCTGGTGGGCGAGCATCGCAACGAAGCCGTCGATTTGAGCGCCATCCTGGCGCAGGTATCTGGTCAGGCAGCCCACCATTCCAACACAGAAACGCACGCTTCATGACAACTGACACGCAGACCTCCCAACCTGATGCCGCAAAGCCTCTGCCGCCGAGCGTAGACCGGTCCCAGACTCTGGTGAATTTGGCGATCCGTTATGGCTTTTTGTGCCTGCTGCTGGGCTTGATCGTCTTCTTCTCGCTGGCCACCAACGGCTTTGCCGGGCCGCGCTCCGCCGCCTTCATTTTTCAGTCCGTGGCGATCACTGGCATTCTTGCGCTTGGCGTCACGTGCACGCTGGTTGTCGGCGGCTTTGATCTTTCCATCGGGTCCGTCGCAACGTCAGCGCTGATGCTTTCAGCTTACATGATGGTGGTGCTCGAACAGTCGGCCTTTGTCGCCGTGCTCGCCTGCCTGGTGATGGGGGCCTTTGTCGGCCTCATCAACGGTTTGCTGATTGTAAAAATGCGCGTGCCCGATCTGCTGGCAACGCTTGGGATGATGTTCCTGCTTATTGGTTTGCAGCGCATTCCCACTGAAGGGCGCTCTATCTCCACCGGCATGACATTGCCAGGAGGCGAGGTGGCTGAAGGCGTCTTCTCGCCAGCCTTCCTCTGGCTTGGCCGTCACCGGTTTGACTTCGTGCTCGAAGATTTGATCCCGGTGCCGGTCATCGTGTTCCTTGTCGTTGGCCTGCTCGTCTGGGTGTTTTTGGAACTCACCCGCCATGGCCGCCTGATGTACGCCATCGGCTCCAATGAGCGGGCCACTGCGCTCGCTGGCGCCAACGTCAACCGCTACAAAATTACCGCCTACATGATCTCCGGCGTCATGGCGTCCATCGGTGGCATCTTGCTTGCAGCACGGCTGGGGCGTGGCGACATCGCATCGGGCAACAATCTGCTTCTTGATAGTGTCGCGGCAGCCTTGATCGGCTTTGCTGTGCTGGGCGCCGCAAAGCCTAACGCCTTTGGCACGGCCATTGGCGCGCTGTTTGTCGGCGTGTTGTTGCAAGGCCTCACCATGATGAACGCGCCTTACTACACCCAAGACTTCGTCAAAGGCGGGGTTCTGGTGGTCGCGCTCATGTTCACCTTTGCCCTTTCCACGCGCAAGCGCGGTGGGGGCCACTAACCGGGTCATACAACCCGCAAAAAGACCGAACTTGAAAAGGGAGAAACTCCAATGATCGGCACAAAACGAACTTTCATGAAAATGCTGGCAGGTGCGCTTGTCGCCTCCACCGGCATGACGGGCGCCGCGCTCGCCCAGGATATGCCAGCCCCATTTGACAATGCTGGCGACGTACAAATCGCGCTGGTGCGTTATCTCTCCACCGGTGATTTCTTCCAGGCGTATCTCGCTGGCGTGGAAGCGCAAGCCGAAGCCATTGGCGTGGACCTGCGTGTCTTTGACAGTCGTCAGGATGCAGCGTTGCAGGCCGATATGGTCGATCAGGCGATTGCGCTTGGTGTTGACGGCATCATCATTCAGCACGGTCTGACGGAGTCGATGCGCGAAGCTGCCCAGCGCGCCGTTGATGCGGGCATTCGCGTCGTGGCGTTCGATGTGAACGTGGAAAACGAGTCCATCCCGCAGATCGAGCAATCCGATTATCTGCTTGGCCGCATGGCGCTGGATCAGGCGATTGAAGACAATGGCACCGAGTGGACCGCTGGCTACGTTTACGTGCCAGGTATCGCCCCGCTCGACCGTCGCGACGTTGCTTGGCAGGAAGTTCGTGAAGAAAACCCTGGCATCGACGAAGTTGCCCGTTTCGGCACGCTCGACAATCCAATTGCCAACTCCAACGCCAACCAGGCCCGCTCTGTGCTGCAGGCCAATCCGAACATCAATGTGGTGTTTGCACCGTATGACGAGTTCGCCAAAGGCGTGGTGATCGCGGTGAACGAGGCTGGCATGTCCTCAGATGTGTCGATCTACTCCGCTGACGTGTCCACGGCTGACATCGCTGTGATGCGTGAGCCCGGCAGCCCCTGGAAAGCAACTGTTGCCACTAACCCTGCCGTGGTGGGTGAAGTGTCGGTGCGCGCGCTGGCCATCATGCTGGCTGGTGGTGATCCGGGTGCGCAGGTCGTTGTGCCACCAACCCTCATCACGCAGGATTTCCTCAACGAAGCGGACATCTCCAACATGGCAGATCTGTCCTCAGCCATGCCGCAGTTCCAGCATGCCGATGTGGCGATGACCGACTGGATGCCACTGCCACCACGTTAAGGCTGACTGTCCTTAGTAATTGCAAAGGGGCCAACTTGGCCCCTTTGTTATGTCAAATGGCATCGCAAAACGTATTTTGACAATTGTCAGTTTATTTGACTTATGCAAATGTCATTCAACGAGTTCCCCTAAGGAAAGGTGACGATGGCCATGATCCGTCGGAACGCAAAAACCACCGAAGAGATTGCCCTTGGCATTCGCCGCCGCGTTTTTGAGCACGCTATGCACAACAATGGCGGCTATCTCAGCCAAGCATGCTCCGCTGCCGAGCAGCTGGCCTGGCTCTACAACGAACAATTGGAGCTTGGCGCGCCGACCCTGCCGATGATCCCCAAACCCTTTGGCGGCGTGCCATCGGCTGACAATCCGACCTATCACACGGGCGCTGGCTACAACGGGCCCGAGCGCAGTGACCTAGACCGATTGTTCATCGCGCCTGCGCACTACGCGCTGGTGGCGTACGCAACGCTCATTGAGGTGAACCGTATGGCGCCTGAAGGGTTGGACATGTTCAACAAGGATGGGTCCTCGGTAGAAATGATCGGTGCAGAACATTCGCCGGGCATGGAAGTGCACAATGGCACGCTGGGCATTGGGTTTTCCACCGCGGCGGGCCTTGCCTGGGCGCGCAAGCACAAAAAAGAGACCGGTAAAACCTGGGTCTTCATGTCCGACGGCGAAGTGCAGGAAGGCCAGACGTGGGAGGCCATTCAATGCGCTGCCCATCACGGCATCGATAATCTCTACGCCATTATGGACGTCAACCGGCAGCAGTGCGACGGGGCCATGAGTTCTGTGATGGATGTTGGTGACATCAAAACCAAGATGGAAAATTTCGGCGCAGTTGTGGTCTCCATTGATGGTCACAAGCTCGATGAAATGCGCGATGCCGTTTCCGAAAAGCACAAGGGTAAGCCGCTGATTATTCTGGCCAACACCTCGCCCTTCCGTGGCATGCCCACGCTGCAAAGAAGGTTCCCGCGCTTGCACTATGTGCGCTTCAAATCCGAAGAAGAGCGCGCGGAAATGAACCACGATATTGCCCGCGCCCTTGGCGTTGATCCTGTCGATTACCAGGGAGCGCACTGATATGCCGGAGATGGTCAGCCGCCCGTATGAGCGGGCCTTTGAAGCCTATGCGATGGCGCACCCAGAAGTGCTGTGCCTGTCCGCCGATCTCACATCATCGTGTGAGATTGATAAGTTCCGCGACAAGCACCCCGACAAGTTTCTCTCGCTTGGCATGGCCGAGCAGAACATGCTCTCTTTTGCCGGCGGACTGGGTATGGCGGGCTTCCGCCCGTTCCTGCACACGTTTGGCGTGTTTCTTTATCGCCGCCCCTATGATCAGTTGATGGCGTCCATCGCCTATCCACGGCGCAAGGTGCGTTTGATGGGCTTCTTGCCGGGCGTCACGACACCGGGTGGCATGACCCACCAGGCGATTGAAGACATTTCGGTGATGCGGTCGATCCCAAACATGACGATCCTGGAAACCGGCGATGCCACCGAGGTGGAGTCGATCTGCGAAGCTGCTGATAGCATTGACGGCCCCGTCTATTGCCGCGTGCTGCGTGGCTCTGTCCCGCGCCTGTTTGATGCGCCAATTGAGGTCGGTAAGATGCGTGAACTGGCGCTCGGCGACGACGTTCTGATCGTGACCTCCGGCATCAGCACCGAGGAAGCGCTGCGTGCGCGCGGGGCCCTGGAAGAGAAGGGTGTATCGGTCCGCCATCTGCACCTCAACACCATCAAGCCGTTCGATGCGCAGGCGATGCTGGACCACATCCAGTCCGTCAAAGGCGGTGTGGTTTCGCTGGAAAACCATGTCACCGAAGGCGGCATCGGCTCGCTGCTTGCCGAGATCATGGCAGACAATGGCGTCGGCAAACGGCTGGTGCGGCTGGGCCTCAAAGACACCTATGCCCATGGCGGTTCGCGCGGATATCTGATGAAATATTACGGCCTGGATGCCACCGCTTTGGTGGCCGGTGTGGAAGATCTTCTTGGTACCCAGTTGGGGATCACCGAGGACGATCTGACCACAGCCCGCGTCGATGCGGTTCACTCCAACGTCAAAGCAGAAGGCCTTTAATGACGGGCGTTCCTGAGGGCCGGTTCAAGGTTTCCTACCGCGTCTTTGCCAGCAGCCAAACGCAGGCGGAGGAACGCGCGGTCGGTATCGCCCTTGAGCAGACCGTGGAAATCCCCCGCGATGTCGTGCCCGCCGGGTTCGTCGAAGACACGATTATGGGCCAGGTGGAAACCGTCATGCCATCGGGCGAGGGCGTGTTTGACGCTGTCATCAGCTACTCGCCGGAGAGCACCGGAACCGAGCTTCCGCAGCTGCTGAACGTTGTCATGGGCAACACGTCGATCCAGACCGGCGTGAAAACCATCGGCATTGATCTTGGCCCGCTGACGTCAGCCCATCCGGGGGCGCGCTTCGGCATAAAAGGTCTGCGCAAACTGGCTGGCGCGCCACATGGACCGCTGCTTTCTCCGGTGTTGAAGCCGCAGGGCTCCAGCGCGCAGACGCTGGCCGACATCGCCTATCGCTGCGCCGTCGGCGGTGCGCATCTGGTGAAAGAAGATCATGGCCTGACCGATCAGCCTTGCGCTCCCTTTCGCGAGCGCGTGCGGCGTATTGGTGAGGCGGTCGCTAAAGCCAACCAGGAAACCGGACGCACCACACTCTATTTCGCCGGTCTAGCCGGTCACAGCGAAGATTTGATGGAGAATGCCCGCTTTGCCAAAGACCATGGCGTGCACGGGCTGCTCATCATGCCGGGGCTTTTTGGCTTCGATCGGGTGCGCCGCATCGCCCGGGACGATAGGCTGGCCATGCCGGTGATGACGCACCCAAGCTTCCTCGGCCCCTATGTGCTTTCCAAGGACACGGGTTTCACCCACGCGATGATGTTCGGCACGCTGCAACGCATCGCTGGGTCTGACATCTCGGTGTTTCCCAATGTCGGCGGGCGTTTCGGCTTCACAGCTGAAGAGTGCCTTTCCATAGCCGATGCCTGCCGTGACCAGACCGCGCCGGGTCCGGGTATCTTCCCGTCACCAGGTGGCGGCATGAGTGTCGAGCGCGCCACCGACATGATTGACATGTATGGCGAGGATGCGGTGTTCCTGCTCGGCGGCAATCTGCTGCGTTACGGCGATAACATCGCCGACGGCCTGGCCAAGCTGCACCGCGCTATCGAGAAGAGCCTCTGAGAACAGCCTCTAGCCAGAAGCTTTCTCTGTCGCCAAAAAGGCTTGGGCCTCCTCCAGCGTGTTGAGATTGAGGAATGGCGCGTGCGTCGGCCAGGCGACCGGCCATGCTCCCACCGTCTCTGCCAAGCTGTGCAGCGAGCCTGAAGCATCCACGGCGCCTCGCGCTCTGGCCAGTTCGGTCAGATGCCAATAGGCAAAGGTGGGGTGCACGCGTTTGGGATCAGCAGCCATCGCGCTGCCATCCATCTCGGTGAGTTTGCTGTAGAGGTCCGACGGGCAGTTGGGCGCATCCACCGGCGCGGTCAGAAAGCCCTCAACCTCGCGATGATGCTCCTGCATCCAGGCCAGCATCCCGAACAGGCCAGCCAGTGGGCCCTGAAACGCCGGGTCATCAGCCACGGTAGGCAACCCGGTGCCATAGTCAGTTGGCCCAACCAGACAGACCCGATCCACTTGGGATGAAAGCCGCGCGATCACCCGGTCCACCAGCCGCTCACCACCCAGATCAAGCAGAGCTTTGTCTTCGCCCATGCGGCGGCTTTTCCCGCCGGTCAGGATGGCAGCAATACGCATCACACTCGCATAGCTCGGTTTGCCCTCTCAGCGAAAGGCTCTTCTGGCCGGGAGCTAAGCTTGCTACTTAGCAGGGTGCTATTCACACCAACGCAGCAGACACCACCCGTGACGCTCGATCAGATAAAAACCTTTCTCTTCATCGTGCGCTACGGGTCGGTGCGTGCCGCTGCCCAGCAGTTGCACATCACCCAACCGGCCTTGTCCGCGCGCCTTGCTGCGCTGGAAGAAAGCTTGGGCGCACCGCTGTTTGAGCGCCGTGCCAAAGGCTTGGTGCTGACCAAATCCGGTGCTGATTTTGCCCCTTACGCCCGACAAATGATGGATCTTGTCGGGCGCGTGCGTGCCGAGATCACCCCGCGCGATAAGCTCACTGGACAGTTGCGCATTGGGGCGGCGGAAACCATCGCACAGGCCTGGTTACCCGCTTTGGTCTCAGCGGTACAGGCGCGCTACGATGCGCTGACGATTGAGGTTTCGGTGGATATCTCCGTCAATCTGCGCGACCAATTGCTCGATCGTTCCATCGATCTGGCGCTGCTGATGGGACCGATCTCTGAATACAGCATTGAAAACATCGAGCTGCCCTCCTTTGAGCTGGGGTGGTTTTCAGCGCCGGATCTTTGCAGCGATGGCACGCCCGACCTTAGTGCTGTGCCGGTGATCACTTATGCCCGTAACACACGGCCCTATCGCGAGGTGCATGCGGCCCTTGCTGATCGCTTTGGACCATCGGTGCGCCTGTTTCCCTCAAGCTCACTGTCCGCCTGTTTTGAGATGGTGACCGCCGGGCTTGGTGTCGGGGTTTTGCCGATCCGTCTGGCGCAGTGGCGCATCGCGCGCGGCGATCTACAGCCGTTCGACCCAGGCTGGTCGGTTAATCCGCTGCGCTTCACCGCGTCCTACCTTGCCGAACCGGTTGACCGCGTGGCGGCCCAAGCGGCTTTGATCGCGCGCGAAGTCGCCTCCAGGTGATAATAAAAATCTATTAATACCTACAAAGAATGGCGATTTGACGTTATCGCATTCAAACGGACACTCTTCATGGATACGAAGAGGAAGCCCCTTTGCTGCAAGCGCCTGCGCCATCATCGATTAGCCATGCTGCCCTGAAAGCTCAGTCTTTGGGCGCCGTTCGCGAGGCCATCCGCCAGGGTGCCTACACAAGGCATACCGCCGGTTTAGGCGCAGGGCATTTGCAATGCAATTTGGTCATCCTGCCGCGGTCTGACGCCGAAGCTTTTGAAGGCTACTGCGCTGCTAACGCGCAGGCCTGTCCATTGGTTGGTATGAGCAAGCCAGGCGACCCGACGATCCCTTCACTGGGCGCTGATGTCGATCTGCGCACCGATGTGCCGCGCTACAATGTCTATCGCGACGGGGTACTCGACGCTTCGGTTACGGACCTCAAAACGCTCTGGCAAGACGATTGGGTGGCCTTCGCCATTGGCTGCTCCTTCACCTTCGAGCGGGCTCTAATGGAAGCGGGCATCGCCATGCGGCATGTGGAACAGGATCGCACGGTGCCGATGTTCATCACCAACCGGCAGACGGTGCCAAGCGGCGCATTCTATGGGGCGATGGTCGCCTCCATGCGCCCGATAACTGAGCCTGACGTGGATCGCGCAAAAGCCATTTCTGCGCGCTATCCCCTTGCCCATGGCGCGCCAATTCACATTGGCGATCCCAAAGAGCTTGGCATCGCCGACCTTAACGCGCCCAACTGGGGCGACCAGCTGGCCGTGCTGCCAGGCGAGGTGCCCGTGTTCTGGGCCTGCGGGGTGACGCCGCAAGTTGCCATCACCAACGCCAAGCCCGCCATCTGCGTGACCCACGCGCCCGGTTCCATGCTGATTACCGATCTCGATGAATTTCACGGTTCCATTGATGGGGCCTGACACCGAACATAAAACCCAGAAAAATCACTTCAAACAGGAGAGACTTTCGATGAAACGCACTCTTATCCTCACCCTTTACACCGCACTTTCCACCGCCTTGGGCGCAACGCTGCTGGCAGCCCCGGCAGTTTCCGATGAACTGGCCGTCGTCGGCTCCTGGAGCGGTCTGCCGCTGCACCGCCAGTTCGAAGCGCCGTTCTGGAACGACGTTTTGAGCGAAGTCAGCCAAGGCAGCATGTCCTCGGCGCTCACCACGCATGACCAGATGGGCATTGGCGGCGGCGATGTGTTCCGCATGCTAGGCGATGGCGTCTTTGATGTTGGCATGACCGTGGCCGACTATGCCGTGTCCGATGCCCCAGAACTTGAAGGCCTCGATGTGCCGCTGATTGCCACCGATGCGGCGTCGGCGCGCACCATGGTGGATGCGGCCCGTCCGATGGTCGCGGACATTTATGCCGATACGTTCAACGCCCATGTGCTGGCGATTGCGCCTTATCCGCCGCAGGTCGTGTTCTGCAACGCAGAGGTCGCAAGCCTTGCTGATCTTGAAGGCAAGAAAATCCGCGCCTCGGGCCGCATGACCGCGCTGTTCCTGGAAGCGCTGGGCGCTGAAGGCATCACGCTCGGCTTCGGCGAAGTGCCCGGCGCGCTGCAACGCGGCGTTGTCGATTGCGCAATTACCGGCGCTGGCTCTGGTTACAATGCTGGTTGGTGGGAAGTTTCCACCCACCTGTTGGCGATCCCTCTCGGCGGCTGGGACCCGGTGGTCACCGCCATCAACATGGACACCTGGAACGGTCTGTCAGCTGAAGACCAAGCAACGCTGGAATCAGCCATCAAAGAGCAGTTTGAAGACCCGGCATGGGAAGTTGCGCAGGATGGCCTTGCCATGGACATCGCCTGCCTTACCGGCACATCGGAATGCACACTGGGTGATGCCCGCGACTTAACGCTGGTTGAGGCCAGCGAGGAAGATGTGGCCCGCGCCCGCGATATTCTGGTCACCCAGGTTCTTCCCGATTGGGCCGAACGTGCTGGCGATGATTGGGCGCAGCGCTGGAACGCCAGCGTCGGCGAAGCGACGGGCGTGTCCATCCCGCTTAATTGATTTGGGCAACAACAAAACAAACGGCCCGGACCCAACCAATGACCGCCGAGTCCCCTCTCATGGATCACCTGATTGACCGGGCTGTTTTGAGCCTGCGCCACATCAACGCTTACCTCGCTGTTGTGGCCGGGCTCGTTCTTCTTCTGACCGCTGGATACATCTTGTCCGACATAGTTCTGCGGCGCTTCGATGCCTCGTTTGGCGGAACCGATGAAATTTCCGGCTATGTCATGGCCTGTTTCACAAGCTGGGGCATGGCCTTCACGCTGATGAAGCTTGCCCATGTACGCATTGATCTGTTGCGGGTGAAACTGTCAGGCCTTGGCAAGACGGTATTGGATTGTTGCGCCCTTTGGGCTTTGGCCGCCAGCGCGCTCTACATCGCATTTCGTGGCTGGCATGTTTTGGAACGTTCGATCCGCTTGGGGTCCACGGCCAACACCCCTTTGGAAACACCCTTATGGATTCCCCAGTTGATCTGGTGGTCGGGTTGGGCCTGGTTCGCCTTCACCGCATGCATGCTAGCCCTTGCGTTGCTTTGGCAAACGGTGCGGCGCGATGAAAGGGCGGCAGAGCGCACCGGCGGCATCGGAGCAGAGCTATGATCGCCTATATCAGCTTTGGTCTTTTGGGGCTGCTTTCGGTTTCCATTCCCGTTGGCATCGTCCTGTTCGTGCTAGCCTTCGGCATTGATGCCTTCTTCAGCCCGTTTCCGCTGATGCGTGGGCTTGGGCAGATTGTCTGGTCATCCTCCAACAACGCCACGTTGATCGCGATTCCCTTCTTTGTGCTACTGGGTGAAATTCTGGTGCGCAGTGGCGTGGCAGAGCGTACTTACACAGCGCTTGACCGCTGGGTATCTTGGCTGCCTGGCGGTTTGATCCACGCCAATATCGGCACCGCCACCATGTTTTCAGCAACCTCTGGCTCCTCAGTTGCCACGGCGGCCACGGTCGCAACGGTGGCCATGCCGCAGGCTGAAGCTCTCAACTACGATCCACGCCTCTTCTCCGGTGCCATTGCCGCTGGAGGAACACTGGGGATCATGATTCCGCCGTCTATCAATCTGATCGTCTACGGCTTTCTGACGGAAAGCTCGATCCCGCAACTGTTTCTGGCCGGACTTTTGCCTGGATTGCTGTTGGCGCTGCTGTTCATGGCCATCACCGCCATTCTTTGCACCATCAATCCTTCGCTTGGCGGGCCATCGCGCTCCTCCAGCTGGGCCGAGCGGTTGGCTGGATTGTCGGATCTTTTGCCGATCCTCTTCCTGTTTGGGACGATTGTTGGATCGATCTACACCGGCTGGGCAACACCAACCGAAGCAGCGGCCATTGGCGTGGCTATCGCCTTGTTGATCGCGACCTTCAACAAGGGCCTATCCGTGAAAATGATGATCGATAGCTTGCGCTGCACAGTGCGGATCACCGCCATGATCATGCTGGTGGTGATCGGCGCCTATGTGCTAAACTTCGCGCTGTCCTCAGCCGGGCTTGGACGCGCCCTTCAGGACTTGATGGCCAACCTTGGTCTGACGCCGTTGATGACGCTCTTTGTCATCATCCTCATGTACATCATTTTGGGGTTCTTTATCGAAACCTTGTCACTGATGGTCGCCACCATTCCCATCATCGTGCCGATCGTGGTCGGGTTGGGATACGACAAAATCTGGTTTGGCATTCTGATGATCATCCTGGTGGAGATGGCCCTCATCACGCCGCCAGTGGGGTTGAACCTCTTCGTTGTCCAAGGCGCACGGCGCAGCGGGTCTTTCACAGACGTGATGATCGGCGCGATCCCCTATGCACTGGTGATGTTGCTCATGGTCGGTCTGCTGATCGTGTTTCCGCAGATCGCCTTGTTCCTGCCATCCGGTCTGTAGGAAAAATCATGCGCTTCCAAACCAATGACGGCCCGCTTGATGTCGACATCAAAGCACTGACGATTGCCGGATGGACCGGACGCGATGCTGCGGGCGTTGAGCATCACATTGAAGAACTGAAAGTTCTTGGCGTGCTGCCACCTTCCACGGTGCCGCTGTTTTACAAAGTGTCCGCTGACCTGTTGGCCCAGACCAACACTTTGCAGGTTCTGGGCGAGGAAAGCTCCGGCGAAGCCGAACCGTTTCTGCTGCAAGCGAGCGGCACTCTTTGGCTTGGCGTGGCCTCCGATCATACCGACCGGGGCTTGGAGGCAACGTCCGTTGCCCACTCCAAACAAGTGTGCGGCAAGCCGGTCGCCAGCGCGCTATGGCGCTTTGAGGATGTGCAACATCGGCTCGATACGCTGGAGCTGTCCTCCTCCATTGTGGAGAATGGCCAGTCGGTCCAATATCAGAGCGGCACATTGGCCAGCATTCGTCCGTTGGCGGACTTGCTGGCTGCCAATCCGCTCGGCGAGGGCGGGGCGATGCTGTGTGGCACGCTGGGTGCCATCGGCGGCGTTCGCCCGTCAGCTAAGTTTTCAATGGAACTTCGCGACCCACAGGCCGGACGCGCAATCAGCGCAGAGTATACCGTTCATACGCTGCCGATTGTGGCGTGACGCCGACCCTAAGACCCTCAGGTCCAAAACCGGCGCCACAAATCTTGTGCGCCACCAAGTCTTGTCCGTCTAGAGCGTTCCGCGTTTAACTTGAGACACACAGCATCACATAACGCGTTGAAATCTTTGATTTCAGGCAGCGTTATGTGATTCAGGTTTAACGCGGAACGCTTTAGACGGTGCCGCCCAGCGAACCTTCCAGCGTCGCCAGCTCCTGGCCACCGGCCATTAGATCCTGCAACTCTTCCGGCGTAATCTGACCGCGCTGCGCCGTGCCCAAGGTCTGGCCACGATTGAGCACCGTGAACCGATCTCCCACAGCCATCGCATGGCGCACATTGTGGGTGATGAATACCACGGCCACATCCTGCTTGCGCACCTTATCGATGGTCGCAAGCACATTGGAGGTTTGCCGTACACCCAGCGCTGAGGTTGGCTCATCAAGAATGAGAACCTTGGCACCGAAATGTACCGCGCGCGAAATGGCAACCGTCTGGCGTTCACCGCCCGACAATGTGCCCACCGCCTGGTCTGGTCCACGCAAATTGATGCCCATTTTGCGCATCTCGTCCATGGTGGTGGTGTCGGCCTTGTCCTTGTCGAAGAAGGTCATGCCAAGCACCTTTTTCACCGGCTCATTGCCCATGAAGAAGTTGCGGCTGACCGACATCAGCGGGATCATTGCCAAGTGCTGGTGAACCGTCGCAATGCCAGCATCCATGGCATCGCGCGGGTTCTCAAAGTGCATGGGTTTGCCTTCGAAGTGAATTTCGCCCTTCGTTGGTTTGTGCACACCGGACATCGTCTTGATGAAGGTCGATTTGCCCGCGCCATTGTCGCCAAGCAAGCAGTGGCACTCGCCTGGATAGATATCCACCGAGACGCCGGCCAGCGCGATCACCGAGCCGAAATGCTTCTCAATGTCTTTCATCTGGATGATGGGAGCGTGTGTCGTTCGCGTGTTCATGGCCCTACTCCCTATCGTTCGCCGGTTATGATGCGACGGATATAGGTGTTGAGAACCACCGCACCGAGCAAGATAACGCCCAAGAAGACCCGGAAGAGCGAGCTTTCCACCCCAGCAAAGAACAGGCCTTGCTGCACCACACCAAAGATGAGGGCACCAAGGGCCGCGCCAAGCACGGAGCCATAGCCACCGGTGAGCAATGCCCCGCCAATAACCACAGCGATAATGGCTTCAAACTCCTTGAGCAGACCACGGTCTGCACCAGCTGAGCCAAATTCCATCACCTGGCAGGTGGCAAAGACAGTGGCGCAGAAGGCTGTGAACATGAACATCAAAATTTTGACCCGGTTCACAGGAACGCCAGAGTTGCGAGCCGATTCCGCATCGCCGCCAGCAGCGAAGATCCAGTTGCCAAACCGGGTTTTGGTCAAAAGCACATGGCCGAAGATGACCAGAATGATCGCCCAAACAATCAGCATGGGCACGCCGTCAATCACGGCTTGCCCAGCGCGGTTGCCACGCTCGAAGGTATCGATCAAACCAATATCGGCAAGCAATTGGAAGAACCCGGCGCCGATTTTCCCACCGAACAGGGGTGCAAGCCAATCGCCTTCGGCTGCATCGCGGATGCCACCAATGATGGTTTTGTTTTCAATGGTTTGCGGCAGATAGATCGTGAAGCCGCGCAAAATGAACAGGAAAGCCAACGTAACGATAAAACTCGGCAGCCCCGTACGAATGACAATGAAACCGTTGAGCGCACCAATGGCCAAACAAATGGCAAAAGTGACAACAATCGCTATCCACATCGGCCAGCCCATAGTGACCGAGAAGATGGCGATAATCATGCCGGCAAAGCCGATCATGGAGCCAACGGAAAGATCAAACTCGCCAGCGATCATCAGCAAGCAGGCGCCAACGGCGATGATCATGAACTGGGCTGAAACGATGGACCAGTTCATGACGCCCTGAGCGCCGAACATGCCGCTGTCGAAGGCAAACAGTATGAAGAAGGTGAAGACGGCGATGGTGCCGACGATGCCGCCAAGCTCTGGGCGGATCATGGCCTTGCGAAAGGCCGATATTTCTTTGACGCGTTCATCGCCATCAGCGGTGGGAGTGGAAGCTGAATCAGACATTGTACGTAACCTGTCTGTTGGGGTTTGCGCCGCAAGGCGCTTCATCAGCGGCAGGGCCGCGCGATGCTTTTGAGAAATGATAGGAAGAAAAAGAAAAAGGCGCCCCGTGTTTTGGGGCGCCTTTCCGGGATGTCCGCTTAGCGGTACTCGCCAGCGAACTCTTCCACCAAGGCCAGCCCATCAGCGGTTACGAAACCTGGGCCGGAGTTGATGTTGTTGCCTGGCAGAACGCCGTAACGGTCATAGTTGGCAAGGATCACAACCGGCATATAGGCCTGCAGGAATGGCTGCTGATCGATACCCCAATTGATGACGCCGGCCTTGATGGCTTCAACAATTTCATCGCCCAGATCGAACGTGCCGAAGTGGATGTCGCCAGCCATGCCGTTCTCTTCCAACGCCTGAATGGTTGGGTTGGCTGAAACTGGGCCGAGGGTCAGGATGCCATCAACGTCTGGATTGGCCGAAAGATAGGCCAGGACGCGGTTTTTGACTTCTGCCGGGTCGGTGCCTGAATCCATCATGGAATCGCCAAGCTCAACACCCAGGCCATCGGCATAACCGCGGCAGCGCTCGCCAACGGTTGGCTGCTGGATGGCGTGGTTGACACACAGGAAGTTTGTGACGCCTTCGCCAGCAGCGCGCAGGCCAGCGGCATAACCAGCATCGTATTCAGGCTGACCAACATACATCAGCGCGCCCACTTCGCGGGCCTGTTCTGGCGTGCCGGTGTTCATGATGATGACGTTGATGCCCTGGTCAACAGCGTCGGTGATTGGGCCTTGCAACACATCATAGTCTGCCAATGTCGTGATGATGCCGTTGGGGCCGGAGGCAGCTGCCTGCTCGATGATGCGCGCCATGTCGGCGATATCGCCGGTTGGCGGGTTGCGGTACTCAACCTCAACGCCCATCTGCTCGCCAGCGAGCGCGATGCCGTTTTTGATGGTGTTCCACCAGCTGTCAGAATCTGGCGCGTGGCTGACAAGCACATAGCGCTCGCCTTCGGCGGACGCGGTGGTTGCAGTCATCAGTGGTGCAGCGATGACAGCCGTTGCAATGGCGAGTTTCGCGAGAAGCGACTTCATGATTGTCCTCCCAGACAATTGTGGTTTGTTCTTTATGAGGGGGTTTGATCCCCTTCATCGCGAAGCAAAGCACAGCGCAGCCATATTTGCAACCGGTTGCAAAATTGAAGCTACAAAGCCATTCTTTCTGGTGCTAGTTCAAGCGCTTGGATCGCGGGAGCAAGCTCTTAAATCGCGGGAGTGAGCTCCTGGATCGCGGAAGTATGGGAGGAACACGCTGAAGCAGGGCGCCGCCAAGGCGCCACGAGAGTACTGCGATGCGTGGTGGCTGGAATGAAGGCAACACTGAAGGATGTGGCGCTTAGGGCTGGTGTTTCCCGCTCTGCCGTCTCGCGAACGTTTACCGATGGTGCATCGGTGTCCGCCAAAATGCGCCAGAAGGTTGAGCGTGCCGCGCGCGAGCTTGGCTATCACCCCAATGCACTGGCTTCTAGTCTGACCACCGGTCGCACCAAGCTGATCGGGCTTATCTCCAACAACTTCCACAACCCGATTTTTCTGCAGGTCTTTGATCTGTTCACCCGCGGCCTTCAGGAGCGTGGACTGCGGCCGTTGCTGGTCAATCTGACCGATGAAACCGATCCCGAAAAATCGGTACGCATGGTCCGGCAATACTCGGTGGATGGGGTGATTGTTGCCTCCTCCACCCTCAGCCCAGATTTTGCCAAAGCGTTTAAAGAGGCCGGCATTCCGGTGGTGCATTCGTTTGGTCGCCACACGACAAGCCCCAAAGTGCATGTGGTCGGCATCGACAATGTGGAGTGCGGACGCATGGCGGCGCGCGAGTTGATCGCGTGCGGATACACTGATGTGGCCTTTCTGGGTGGACCGGAATCAGCCACCTCCACGCAGGATCGCTACACCGGTTTCACCACCGAGATCGCGCGCCATTCCGGCATCACGCTGCGCTACAGCTTTGCAAAAGCCTATTCGTTTGATGCCGGCCGCGATGAGATGACGAGGCTGCTGAAGGGCGACAGCAGGGGCGAGATGGCGCAGGCCTATTTCTGCGGGGATGATGTTCTGACCATCGGCGCCCTGTCGGCGCTGCAAAGGGCGGGCAAAAAGGTGCCAGAGGATGTCGGGCTGATAGGCCTCAACGACATGGAAATGGCACGTTGGGAGAACATTGACCTCTCCACCATCCACCAGCCGATAGCGCAGATTGTGAGCTCATCGATTGAGCTTGTGGTCTCCATGCTTGAAGAGCCAGACCGCTATCCCGAGGCCCGGCTCTTCCCTTGCCGCGTGGTGCGGCGAGGCACACTGCCGAAGGTTTGAGCTACCGTTCTTGTGCGCGAAGCAAACGGCCCACCGTGTCGTCATCCCGGACGGCCAGAGGCCGATCCGGGACCCATGCCGTTTTTGGGTCAGTCCTCACCGATGCCATACGACAGCTCAGCCCACTCAGCGTTTCCCTTCTCAATCAGTGCCACTTTCCATGCCCGCCGACAGCGCTTGATCCTTTTCTCGCGCTCGATTGCGTCACGAACATCGAAATGCTCCTCATACCAGACAAGACGCTTGACGCCGTATCTGGCCGTGAACTTGGACCCTTTGCCGCATTTGTGCTGAGCAATTATCGCGGCCAATTCAGAGGTCACGCCAGTGTAAAGCGTACCGTTCTTCTGAGATGTCAGAATATACACATAGCCAGCCATAATGGCCGAGAATGGAGCATCCAAGCCGCCGCGATAACAACGGACAGTTTGGCGGCATGGGTCCCCGATCGGCCTTTGGCCGTCCGGGATGACGAAGGGTGAGAGGGCTTCGTTGGCCTCGGAGCGGTCGAGAGTTAAGCGGACAAGGCACCCATTCTACACAGCTGTAGCAATGTCAGCTTCAGCGATCTTCAGGAGGCAATTCGCCGATTTTCCTTGCAAGCATATTTCCCTGTTTGATTACTTCAATTTCAGGTTGCTTCGGGAGGACACGTTTAGCTACGGGCTTGTCATCCAGTACATTGAAGCGGACCCACTGGCTTAACCTCCAGATCGCGAGATGACCGCCGTAGTCTTCCCAGCGGAGAGGTTCAGCATTGAGATTTGCCGTAGCTAGTCGAATTACGCCGCTAACCTCATACAACTGATCGCGACAATCGTTGTCTATCGACCATGTTGGTACAAGCATGTGATGGGAGAAAGCGTTTCGGGTTAAACGCGCGATTTGATAAGCGGCGACGATCTCTGGGTTTTCGTGGGTCTTTGCGTTAGGAACGTGTTCGGCAAAAACCTGACGCATCGCAGACGACATCACGAACGTCGAAACAAATTCAAGCGCCGGTGCAGCGTACTCGACTTGATCTTGTCGGAGTCCAAATTCATCCCACGTCGTTGTGTGCTTTCCGAATGATTGAGAAACCGGTGCATCTAAAGGCATCGTTTCAAGTACGGCGTGAACACGGACAATACACGCCAGCCGGAATTGCTGTTCGGCCAGCTTCAGCAGGTTGATGTGATGTTCCTTGGTCAATGCCATGACTTCGTTGTCTCTCAACTCGGCGCGGGAAGCAAAGCTGACATATGGTGATACCGCAACATTCTGCACTTTGGGTTCAACACCGCCGTCTATTTCACCCCCACACCCATGCGTTCCAGCATCCACCCCTACCGAAACATAGGCGGCCTTGCATCCACCCAAGCACCGTTCTGCTTGGCAGACTCCACGCTGGCGTAAACAGCTGCCATGGAGCGCAAACCATCCTCAGCTTTGGGGAAATGGTTGGCGACCGGATCAAGCGCTTCCCCCGATTTCTGGGCCTGAACGGCTGCCGCCAAATCAACATAAATGTTGGCCACCGCCAGCGGGAAGCCTTCCGGGTGGGCAATTGGCACACGGCTTAGGCGCGCGGCCATATCAGAGATGCCAGCTTCACCCTTCTCGATGATCTCGGTGCGGCCACCCAACGGGCTCCAATAAACCTGATTGGGTTGCTCGGAGGCCCAGCGCAGGCCGCCTTTTTCGCCAAAAATCTGGATGTCGAGGCCATGTTGACGGCCAAGCGCAATTGTCGATGTCCACAGCCGCCCAACCGTGCCTTTGGCCGTGCGGAAGTTCACCATCGCATCGTCTTCCAGCACCCGGCCTGAGACGGTGGAGGCGAAATCAGCCGACAGTTTTTCAACCTCATCGCCCAGGATAAAACTTGCCAGATGCATGGCGTGGATGCCGCAATCGGCCATCTGGCCAGAAACGCCTGCCTGTGCCGGATCATAGCGCCAGCGCACCCGCGGATTGTCTGCATCATCACCTACCGCGTGGTGGCCATGGCTGAAATTGGCGACGACGGTGCGGATGGCACCAAGGTCTCCGGCATCCACCATGTGGCGCATGTGGCGGATCATCGGGTAGGCGCTGTAGGCATAGTTGACCGCACACACTTTGCCGGACGCTTGCGCGGTGCGCACAATGTCTTCGCCTTCTTCCACCGTCATGGTCATCGGTTTTTCGCAGAGCACGTGAAAGCCTGCTTCAAGGAACGCCTTGGTGATCTCATAGTGGGTGGAGTTGGGTGTCGCGACCGTCACCAGATCGATGCGGTCATCTCGGCCCTGCTCGCCCTCCAGCATCTCGCGCCAGTCGCCATAGGCGCGGTCGGGTTCCACGCCGAGCGTTTGCGCATAGGCGCGTCCAGCCTCTGGATTGTGATCCAGAGCGCCAGCGGCCAGCGAAAAATGTCCGTCCGCCATCGCACCCATGCGGTGCGCCGGGCCGATCTGGCTGCCTTCGCCACCACCAATCATGCCCCATGAGAGTCTGTTCATCGGCGAAGGTCCTTTTTTTGCGCAAACGCTGATCCCAAAACCGGTTCCCACTTTTGGGGCGCATGCGCTGCGCCGCCACCAACCATCCCCCAACGGAGTTGGCCCCAGGAGAGTTTGTTCATGTCCGTGATCCTCTAAAAACCGATGGAGGCGAGATAGTCGCGATTGGCTTTGGCATCCGCCAACGGATCAGTGTTGCCGAGCGTTGGATCGATGTCCTGCTCAACCGTGCACCAGCCCTCAAAGCCAGCATCCAGCAGCACCTGGCGCACCGCAGGGAAATTCACATCGCCAAGCCCAAGTTTGCAAAAAATGCCTTGCCCGCAGGCATCGTAAAAGCCGGTGCGCTTGGCGATCACATCGGCTTTGACCGCAGGATCGATATCCTTGAAATGCATGTAGCTGATGCGATCCATATGGCGCTTCATGAAGGCCACGGGATCAAAGCCTGCATAAGAATGATGACCGGTGTCGAAGCAGATTTTGAGAATGCTCTCGTCCACCTCATCAAGCAGCCGTTCCAGCTCTGGCTCAAAATCCATGAAGCCGCCGGCATGCGCATGGATACCCACCGTCAGGCCGTACTCTTCTGCGCCCATTTTTGCCACATGGGCGATGCGGTCGCGATAGGCTTCCCATTCGGCTTTGTCCATCTGCTCAGCAGCCTCGGCGCGTCCAGCGGTCGGCGCGCGCCGCGGTGAAATCGAGTCGATGATCACCAAATGCTTCGCGCCATGGGCCGTCAGCGCCTTGCAGGTGCGCACCGAGCCATCCAGCACATCATCCCAAGCATCAGGGTCGTGAAAGGCGCGAAAAATCACGCCGCCGATCAGTTCAAGATCATGCTCGGCCAGCGCATCGGCCACCTGGGGCGGATCTTCGGGCATGAAGCCAACCGGGCCAAGCTCGATGCCTTTGTAGCCCGCCGCAGCATTGTCTTTCAGCACCTGTTTCCAATCCGGGTTGCGCGGATCGTTTGCAAATTCCACACCCCAGGAGCAGGGCGCATTGCCGATTTTGATGGTCATATAAATAGTCCTATCCCGAGCCCACTGGAGCCCAAGTCTTGTTGGCCTTGGAGGCGCGGATGGCCTCAATCACTTCGCTCACCGCCAGCCCATCTTTGAAGGTGGGCCAGACCGGTTCGCCGGTTTCGATGGCGGTCAGAAAGTCTCGCGCTTCGATAATGATTTGATCTTGATAGCCGGTGCCGTGCCCCGGCCCTTGGCAGAACGCCAGATAGTTAGGGTGCGCTGGTCCGGTCAGAATTTTGGTGAAGCCGCGCTGCGCCTCCGGCCCTTCGGCCTTGTAAAGCCAGAGCGCGTTTTGGTCTTCTTGGTCGAAGCGGATCGCACCCTTGGTGCCATGCACCTCATAAGCGTAGCCCATCTTCCGGCCGGTCGCGATGCGGCTGAAATAAAGGTGCCCCATTGCTCCATTGCCTTTGGTGCCCCGTTGGAATCGACACATCATCTGGGCGTGATCATCATTCTTCACCGCCACACTGCCGCGCGCTCGATGCACGGTTTCAAAGTCGCCCATCACGCTCTCGATAGGGCCTAGCAGGGCCAGCGCGCAATTGATCATGTGCGGGGCCAGATCGCCCAGCGTGCCCGACGCATCGTCCTTGGTGCGCCAATTGGCGGGCAGATCAGGATTGGCCAGAAAGTCTTCCGTATGCTCGCCGCGGAACCAGGTGACATCACCGATCACACCCTCTTCGATCAGCTGGCGGGCATAGCTTGAGGCGGGCGTGCGGATATAGTTGAAGCCCACCATGTTGGGCAGACCGGAGGCTTCGGCAGCCGCGACCATGGCGCGCGCGTCGTCTATTGAGGCGCCCAACGGTTTCTCGCAGAACACCGGCTTGCCCAGCGCAAAAGCAGCCTCTGCGATCTCGCGGTGGAAGGCTTGGGGGCTGGCGATCACGACTGCGTCAACGGCGGGATCCTCCACCATCTCGCGCCAATCGGCAGCCGCGCGCGCAAAGCCAAACGCATCGGCGTAGCGCTGCGCAGAGGTGTGGCTGGAGGCAGCGATCATCTCCAAACGTGGGCGCAGCTTGGTCTCAAAGACAGCGCCTACAGAGGCCATCGCAGCGGCATGGGCCTTGCCCATATAGCCGCCACCGACAATGCCAATACCTATGTCTCGGCCAATATCTTGGCGGTTTTGCATGGCGCGCGCTCCCGGAAATCCGTTGCTTCGGACCTGTTTTTGTTGGTTGCCCATGAAAACATATTGCAACCGGTTGCAAAAGCGGTATCCTCACATCGCGTTTTGGTCAATGGGCAAGTTTGGTCCTTTGTTCAATCCGCCAAAAAACAAAAGTGTTGATCACAGGGGATGGACGCAATGTCCCAAGGTTCCGGCGTAGGCGAAACCATCGAGCTGACGGTGGCGCAGGCCATCGTGCGCTATCTGAACGCGCAGTTCATCGAGATCGATGGCCAAAAAACACGTCTGTGTGGCGGTGGCTTCGGCATTTTCGGCCATGGCAATGTGCCGTGCCTGGGTGAAGCGCTCTACGATGTGCAGGATATTTTGCCGCTCTATCGCGGGCAGAACGAGCAGTCGATGGGCTTCGCGGCTGCTGCCTATGCCAAATATCATCTGCGCCAACGCTTCATGTTTTGCACCGCCTCCGCCGGACCTGGGACCGCGAACCTGCTGACCGCCGCAGCGCTTGCCCACGCCAACCGTTTGCCGATGCTGATGCTTTGCGGTGATACGTTTTTGACCCGCTTGCCCGACCCTGTGCTTCAGCAGTTGGAGCATTATGGCAACCCCGCGCTTGGCCTCAACGATGCCTTCAAGGCGGTCAGCCGCTATTGGGATCGCATCACCCATCCGGCACAAATCATCCAGAGCTTGCCTGCGGCGCTCGCGACCATGCTCGACCCTGCCGATTGCGGCCCAGCGTTTCTTGGCCTGCCGCAGGACGTGCAGGGCTGGAGCTATGATTATCCGGTTGAATTCTTCGAGGAGACAACCCATCGCATTCGCCGCCAGTCACCTGATGCCGCTGAGATTGCCGATGCCGCTGCCGCGCTGAAATCAGCGCAGCGCCCGGTGATCCTGGCCGGTGGCGGCGTGCAATACTCACGCGCCGTTGCTGAGCTCACCGCCTTCGCTGAGGCCCACAACATCCCGGTGATCGAAAGCATCGCCGGGCGCGCCAACCTTCTCGCTTCCCATCCGCTGAACATCGGTCCTGTCGGTGTCACTGGCTCCAACAGCGCCAACACCATCGCAGAGCAAGCCGATGTGATCCTTTCGGTGGGCTGCCGCTTGCAGGATTTCACCACCGGCTCGTGGACGGCATTCGCGCTCGATGCGCAGATCATTGGGCTCAATGCTGCGCGCCACGATGCTGGCAAGCACCGCTCGCTGCCCGTGGTCGGCGACGCGAAGCTCGGGCTCAAAGCTCTCGACGAGGCGATCAGCGGCTACAGCGCCCCAACCGCCTGGACCGACAGCGCGAAAGCCGAGCGTGCCAAGTGGGATGCCTATGTCGCTGACAATGTCAGCACCACGGCAACCGACGGTTCCAACCGGCCCAACTCCTACGCGCAAGCTATCGGCGTCGTGAACGCACTCTGCGACCCGCGCGACCGCGTGGTGACGGCTGCTGGCGGGCTCCCCGCCGAGGTCACGGCCAACTGGCGCACCCTCGACATCGGCACGGTGGATGTGGAGTTCGGCTTTTCCTGCATGGGCTATGAAATCGCCGGTGGCTGGGGCGCCCGCATCGCGCAAAGCGAAAACGAGCCGGACGCAGAAACCATCGTCTTCGTTGGTGATGGCTCTTATCTGCTGATGAATTCCGACATCTATTCCTCGGTGCTCACCGGCAAAAAACTCATCCTTCTGGTGCTGGACAATGGTGGTTTCGCCGTCATCAACAAGCTGCAAAACAATATGGGCCAGGAGAGTTTCAACAACCTTATAGCCGACTGCCCGACGGTGCCTGAACCCTTCAATGTGGACTTCGCCGCCCACGCCGCCTCCATGGGTGCGCTGGTCGAACGCGTGGACAACCCCGCCGAATTGGGTGAGGCGTTCAAGCGCGCCAAAGCGGCCAGCTCAACCAGCGTTATCGTCATGAATGTCGATGCCTATGAGGGCTGGACCAAAGAGGGCCACACCTGGTGGGAAGTCGGTACGCCATTCGTCTCCGACAAGCCAAAAGTACGCGCCGCCAATGCCGACGTGGAAAGCGCCCGCGCCCGCCAACGCAAGGGTGTCTGATGAAACGCTATACGCCTGATACCGTTGATACAGATGAGATCGTTCAAGAGCTGTTGACCGGCGAGGGCGTGGTTCTGATCTCTGGGCTTTTTACCGCTGAGCAGATCGCAGACGCCCGCGCGATCATCATGCAGCACTCTGAACAGGCTTCGCAAAAGGTCACGCATTTCCAAGGCGCGGCGGAAGCCGAAGGCACCATCAGTCTGCAAAGACGGGTGTGGAACCTGCTTGCCAAGGGCGAAGTGTTTTCGCAAATGGCCGCTCACCCAGTGCTCATGCAGATTTTGCGCAAATTTCTGGGCACCGAGTTCATTATGGGCTCGATTGCGGCCAACCGTTTGCTTCCCGGTGGGCCAGGTCAGGAGCCGCATGTGGACTATCCCTACTGGGATTTCCATACGCCAGACACCCATCCCGTTGGCCTCAACGGCTCGTTCCCAATGAATGCGCAGGTCTCGGTGATCCTTGACCCATTCACCAAGCAAAGCGGCGCCACGGCCTATGTGCCCGGGTCACAGCGCGAGCTGCGCTACCCCCGCGAGAGTGACAAGTTCTTTGAGCACTGCGCTCAAATGGAGGGCGAGCCAGGCGATGTTGCGCTGTTTTACGGCGTCACCTGGCACTGCGCGATGCCCAACCATTCCGATCATGATCGCAACGCGGTACTGATCCAGTATCTGCCGAAATTTGTGAAACCGATGGAAGATATGCCAGCCGCGCTGCCGCAAAGCTTCGTCGACGAAGCAAGCCCCGACATGCGCCAGCTTCTTGGCCTCAACTACCCCTATCCAGAAGTGCTGGATGCCGCCAAAGCGGGCAACACGGAAGGTCGCACGTAAGTGAGTCTAGAAACCGTTCTCGCAGGCATCGCCAAGAACCGCTTCATCATCGTCGGGCGTGTTGGCATGGACGTTGTCGCCGATCCGCCGGGCACCCGTACTGAAGACATGCAGAGCGCCATCGTTGCCATGGGCGGCTCGTCAGCCAACATTGCCGCGGGTATCGTCAAGCTTGGCGGCCATGCCGATCTGGTCACGTGCGTGTCGGACGATTCCATTGGACGCTACTGCACCAATCAGTTGAAGCACTACGGCGTTGGCAGCCAGTATGTGAGGCCTGTTGGGGGCGAAGCGCGCAACTCACTGGCCGTCTATGAAAGCACCATTGAGGACCACCAAACGGTGATCTACCGCAACGGTGCGGCGGACTTTGCCCTGTCCAACGAAGATGTTGAAGCGGTCGATTACAGTGCTTATGGCGCGCTGATCACCGCTGGCACCGTGTTTGCCGCTGAGCCTTCCAGATCCGCCACCTTCCGCGCCTTTGAGCTCGCCAAACAGGCAGGCTTGCCGATCATTTTCGACGTCGATTACCGGCCCTATTCCTGGCCCTCACGCGAGGTGGCTGCGGACGTGTTGTCACGTGCCGGAGCCCTGTCGGATGTGATCGTTGGCAATGATGTCGAATTTGGTTTTATGGCTGGCGACTACGACAAGGGCCTTGATAAGGCGCGCGAACTTGCGGGGCAGAGCGCGGCGATCACCGTCTACAAGATGGGCGAAAAAGGCGCGATCACCTTTGCCAATGGCGATGAGGTGCGCACCGGCATCTATCCGGTTGACGCACTGAAGCCCGAAGGGGCTGGCGACAGCTTCATGGCGGGTTTCATGGCCTCGCTTGCCGGTGGTCACACCATGAAACAGGCGATCTTACGCGGCTCAGCCTGCGCCTCTATTACCGTTTCCAAGCCCGCTTGCGCACCGGCAATGCCGACCAACGCTGATCTCGATACTTTTCTGCGCCAGCACCCCGGCCCAACAGAAACATAAAACCAGGCCGAATGGCCGAAAGGATACGTCATGCACATCCCACCCTACGACAACCAGAACAAACCCATTGTCGATGTGGAAAGTGACGTTGTCCCGCTCAATTACTTCAACATCGTCAAGCTGAAGAAGGGTGAGAGCTACGGCTATCAAGTGCCTGGCTATGAAACCTGCATCGTGCCAGCCACCGGCTTGATCGACGTCTCGGTTAATGGCTTTGAGGCCAAGGCGCTGGGCGGTCGCGGCGTTGATGTCTGGGATGGTGAGCCCGAAGGCGTCTATGTGCCAACGGGCAACGACGCCCGCTTCATCTGCCTTTCCGACGAGGCTGAAGTGTTCATCGCTGGCGCGAAGTTCGATGAAAGGTTGGAACCGTTTGCCGTGCGCAAGGATGAGTTGGACCTGGTTCAGTACGGCTCGGACGACACCAAAACCCACCGCAAGATCAAACACATTCTTGGACAAAAGCAGAAGGACCGCGTCGGTCGGTTGCTCGTCAGCGAGCTTTACACCGTAGGGCAGGGCGGCTGGTCAGGCTTCCCCAGCCATAAGCACGACACGGATCGCTTGCCCGACGAAACCCGGCACGATGAGACCTACAATTTCCGCTTCCGGCCTAACTACGGCTCCGGTGTGCAGATGCTTCAGCGCGTCGATAACGAGCCGGGCGATGCCTACCACATTGTCGATGGGTCCACGATCTGTCTCGACAAGGGCTACCACCCCTGTGCGGTGCTACCGGGCTACGAGATGTACTATTTCACCATTCTTGGCGGCCTGTCGCAGCGCTCGCTGATCCAGTACTTCCAGCCCACACACGCGGCGCAGCTGCACACCATTCCTGGCATTCTCGATATGGTGGCCAAATTTAAATGACTGTTGCGACGCTCGCTGAGGTTCTTCAGCCAGCCCTGAAAAATGGTTACGCCGTGGGCGGCCTTGTCTGCCTGGGCTGGGAAGATATGCGCGCCTATGTGTCCGCTGCCGAAGCGGAAAACGCGCCGGTGATCTTGCAGGCTGGGCCAAGCTGTCGCGAGCACACGCCCTTGCCAGTTTTGGGCAAAATGATGCGGCATCTGGCCGAACACGCCACTGTGCCGGTCGTGCTGCACCTGGACCATGGGTATACGTTCGAAGAATGCAAAGAAGCGCTTGATAGCGGCTTCACCAGCCTCATGTTCGATGGCTCACGCAAGCCGTTGGCGCAGAACATCGAAGAGACGGCGCGCATAGCCGAAATGGCCCATGGCGCTGGTATTTCCTGCGAAGGGGAGGTCGGTTTTGTTGGCTATGATGGTGGCGAAGCCTCCGCTGGCACCGACCCGCAGGAAGCCGCGCAATTTGCCCGCGAAACCGGTGTTGATGCCATGGCGATCTCGGTCGGCAATGTGCACCTTCAGCAGGAAAGCAGCGATGGGCTGGACGAAGATCGCATCCGCGCCATCGAGGCTTTGTGCGATACACCGCTGGTGATCCATGGTGGGTCCGGTGTGCCGGTCGCGCAACGCACGCACCTCGCAACAACATCCAAAATCTGCAAGTTCAACATCGGCACCGAGCTGCGCATGGCGTTTGGTCAGGCGCTACGAACGGCCGTGAATGCCGACCCGGATCGCTTCGACCGTGTGCAGATTTTGAAAGAAACCCATGACCCGGTGGAGCAGGCAGCACGTGCCGTTATTCGCGCTTTTTCTTTTCGCTCTGGTCCTACGGACCAAGCTTGATTTTGTTGCTCCGTTCCTGCGGAACGACCGCTGCCAAAAAGGATTCACTTCATGCTGCGTATCGGACTTTTAGGCTGCGGTCGCATTGGCCAGGTGCACGCCCTGACGCTGGCTGGTATCGAAGGCGCAAAGCTCGCTGCCGTCAGTGACGCGATGCCCGTTGCCGCCAACGCGCTGGGCCAAAAATACGATGTGCCGGTGATGACATCGGATGAACTCATTGCATCAGGCGATGTGGATGCGGTGGCGATCTGTACGCCGACAACCACCCATTTTGATCTGATCCACCAGGCCGCCAGCGCCGGCAAAGCGATCTTTTGCGAGAAGCCGATTGATCTATCGACGAAGCGCACGCGCCAATGCATCGCGGCGGTCGAAGCCGCCGGTGTGCCGTTTATGACCGCGTTCAACCGCCGCTTCGATCCAAGCTTCGCCCACCTGGAAAGCCAGCTCCGTCAAGGGCTTATCGGTGTTATCGAGCTGGTGACGATCCTCTCGCGCGACCCATCCCCGCCACCGGTCAGCTACATCGAGCAGTCTGGCGGTCTGTTTCGCGATATGATGATCCATGATTTTGATATGGCCCGGTTTCTGTTGGCCGAAGAGCCGATCCGGGTGCATGCGGTTGGCGCCAGCCTTGTCGATCCAGCGATAGGGCAGGCCGGTGATGTGGATACGGCTGCCGTCACGCTGCAAACAGCATCAGGTCGCATCTGCCAGATTTCCAACTCCCGCCGCGCCACCTATGGCTATGATCAGCGCGTGGAAGTGCATGGTTCTAAAGGGCTTTTGAAGGGCGAGAACCAGCACGAGCATTCGGTTGTGCTCGCCAATGGCGATGGCTTCCAAGGCGCACCAACCCGGCATTTCTTCCTGGAACGCTACGCCCGCGCCTATGCCCGCGAGATGGAGCATTTCGTGGAAAGCGTCGGCAAAGGCGCAACGCCATCGCCGTCGATCCATGATGGTTTGCGCGCCCAGATGCTGGCCGATGCGGCCCAGCAATCGCTGGAAACCGGCCAGGCAATGGATGTCAGCTAGTCGAGGTCCTCAACCGTATCGACATCTTTCAACATGCCGCGTGGCGCCTCTACCAGCGCGTCATCTGGCAGGGTTTTGAGCAAAGGTCCGGCACCGCGATCCCCGGTTGTGGCCAACAGATCTTCGCTCATCGAACGTGGAAAACACGCCGGTGGCATACGGCGCTTTCCATCGGTGCTGGCCGATGCAGAATCGGCTGAACAGCGGTCAACAACGGCGCGCAAATGATCGCTCGTCACCAGTGGCATATCGCCCAAAACGACCAGAATTTGAGACAGACCGTCCGCAAAATCATGCGGACGGTCTGCAAAAACATGCGGACTAAGGGCAGACTGATGCAGAATTCCGGCCCTTAAACTGGCGGACTGAGGCAGACCGTCCGCTGTTAGTCTGCATAAATCGAACCCCTCAAGCAGATCAGCAACCCGCTCATCGCTCACCGTTGCGATCAAATAATCGAGCCCAGCCTCGCGCATCGCGTCGGCGGCATGGCTCACCAAGGGCCTGCCGCGATAGGGGGCAAGCAATTTGTTATCCTCGCCAAACCGGCGCGAGTGCCCGGCGGCGAGCAGCAGACCAACGGTCGTCATTTTGGGTTCATGGCGCGAGCAAGCACCTCGGCCAGAACGGACACGGCGAGGGTTCCGGCATCGCGCGCTGAGGGGATCAGCCCAACCGGCCCGACCAGCCGCTCAAGCTCGTTGTCCGCCACCCCCATCGCCGCCAAGGTGGCCAAACGCGCATCGCGGGCGCGCTGGCTTCCCTGTGCGCCAATGTAAAAGGCATCGGTCTTCAGCGCGCCTGCCAACAGCGGCGGCTCCCAATCATGATCATGAAAGAATAGCACCACGGCTGTGCGATCATCCACGGCCATATCTTCAGGGAAAAGTTGGCGGGTGAGATGCCGCGTTGGGCAACCCGATGCGGTCCCGTCGGCCAAGGTTTCAGTGTCAGGCGAAAGCAGCAAATTGGGGTAGCCTGCCGACTGCACCAACGCAGCAAAGGTGCTCGCTTCCGGTCCTTTGCCAAACACCAAAAACTGAATGTCTGGGGCCAGATGCACGCGCAGCACATCGCCCTCGCGCCCGGTGCCGCCTTGCTCTTCTAGAGCCATCGCCCCGGTGGTGAGGTCGATCACCAAAGTGCAGGGCACACGGGCTTGCCGGTTCTGCGCCACCCTGGCCAAAATCACCCGGTCGGGCTTGGGCAACAGCGCAATGTCCAAGCCTCCACCGCAGGGCAACTGAATGTCCATGAAGGGCGAGCCCTGCCCATAGCGCACCACTGTTGGTTGGCCTTTCTCGCGCGCGTCCATGGCGTGAAGCGCAATGTCGGATTCCACGCAGCCAGAGGATAAAGTGCCCGCACGCTCGCGCGGTCCCAGCACACTCATCATCGCGCCCACGGGGCGATAGGACGGGCCTTCAACACCGGCAATCACGGTGAGAACGGCGTCGTCGGGCCCATCCAAAAGCGCCTGGATCGGGTCTTTCGCCGGGCTGGTGGTGGCATCAAGAAGTGTCATCATCTCTCATTCGGCGGCCTTTCTAGACACCGCCGTCTGCTCCGTTTTAGGGTCTCGACCCAAGCCTTCGCATCACGTCTTATCACCAAGACAAAGCAAAACGGACGCGCCTTGACCAGCCCCAACACGTCAACCCCTATCATATCGCCACCTTCATCCATCGATGCGACGATCAGCATGCTGGCTGCGGAGAACTATGTCTGCGGGCGCGACCTTGCGACGGTGGCGTTTCTTTCGCTGTCGCTTGGCAAGCCGCTCTTTCTGGAAGGCGAGGCAGGCGTCGGCAAAACCGAGATCGCCAAAGCGCTGGCCAGCGGTTTGGGCCGCAAGCTGATCCGCCTGCAATGCTATGAGGGCCTGGATGCGGCCTCGGCGATCTATGAGTGGAACTTTGCCGCGCAGATGATCACCATCCGCACCGCCGAAGCAGCAGGCAATGCCGACCGTGAGGAGCTTCAGGCGGAGCTGTTTTCCAGCGACTACCTTATCCGTCGCCCATTGCTTGATGCTTTGCAGCCGCATGCGCAAGGCCCGCCTGTGCTGTTGATTGACGAGGTTGATCGCACCGATGAACCCTTTGAAGCGTTCTTGCTGGAGGTGCTTTCCGACTTCCAGGTGACCATCCCGGAGCTTGGACCGATACGGGCGAGCGAGCCGCCGATTGTGATCCTCACCTCCAACCGTACCCGCGAAGTGCACGACGCACTGAAGCGCCGGTGCCTCTACCACTGGGTGGATTATCCAGCGTTTGAGCGCGAGCTGGAAATTGTGCGGGCGCGTGTGCCGGAGGCCACCGAAACCCTGTCCGCGCAGATCGTGGCGTTCGTCCAAGGCCTGCGCAACGAGGATCTTTTCAAAGGACCAGGCGTTGCTGAAAGCATCGATTGGGCGCGCTGTTTGGTGGCGCTTGATGCCGTTGCGCTATCGCCCGATCTCATCACCGACACGCTCGGCGCGGTGCTAAAATATCAGGATGACATCGCCCGTATCGCAGGCGCTGAAACCACCCGTCTGCTGGACGAGGCGCAGGCCACCCTCGCCAAGGCTTCCTGACCCAAATGGTTCAGCCCACCCGCCATCTGTCTGATCTTGATGGGCGTTTGGTGGAAAATGTCGTCCACTTTGCCCGCGCGTTGCGCAAAGCGGGCATTCGCGTTGGCACGGCACAAGTGGAAACCGCGCTGCGCGCCGTTGAACAGGCAGGGTTCACCAGCCGCATCGATTTTTATCACACGCTGCGCGCCACCATGATCCACCGGTCCGATCAGTTGGAGGTTTTTCACCAGGTGTTCGCGATGTTCTGGCGTGACCCGGAATTTTTGAACGCGATGATGCATATGCTGTCACCGCAACTGCAAGACACCACACCGCCGAAAAAACGCGATGCCGGTGCTCGCCGAGCAGCCGATGCGCTGGGCGATCCACCGCCACCGCCGCAAGATGTGCCGGAAGACAATAAGGTTGAAACCGAGGCGGCGCTTAGCTGGTCAGCGCTTGAGGTGATCCGCACCAAAGACTTTGAACAAATGTCGGCCGCTGAACTGCGCGAGGCTGAAAAAGCCATCGCCACGCTTTACCTGGACGCGCGCCCGCTTGCCTCGCGCCGCCTTCGCCCCACCACCAAGCGCGCCCGCCCTGATGCCCGCGCGACACTACGTGCCTCCATGCGCCGTGGCGGAGAAATGGTGCGTATTTCACAGCGCGCGCCCGAGGTTCGCCCGCCTGATCTGGTGGCGATCTGCGATGTCTCCGGCTCTATGGCCACCTATGCCCGCATGGTGATGCGCTTTCTGCACGCGCTCGGTCACGCGTCAGGCGCGAGCGGTCGTTCTAGAGGAGCGGAGCGAGCGACCAAAGGCCAATGGGGTCGCTTGCACGCCTTCACCTTCGGCACCGAGCTTACCAACATTTCGCGGGCCATGGCGCGCGGCGATGCGGATGCGGCGCTGGAGCATGTGGGCCAAGAGGTGCGCGACTGGGAGGGCGGTACGCGCATTGGCCCGGCACTGGAACAGTTCAACAAGCGTTGGAGCCGCCGCGTGCTAGGGCGCGGCGCGGTGGTGCTGCTCATCACCGATGGTTTGGAGCGCGATGATCTTGATCTTCTGGATGCGCAGATGAAACGTCTTGCGCTCTCCTCACGCCGCCTTATCTGGCTCAATCCGTTGCTGCGCTGGGATGGGTTTGCGCCCTTGGCTGGCGGTATCCGCACCATGCTGCCGCACGTTGATAGCCTGCACGCCTGCCACTCTGTGGGATCGCTCATGGAATTGGCAGAGGCCCTAAACATGCCCTCTAAACAAGCAACAACGCGGCTCAATTTCGCACCGCAAAATAATGGTGCGGTGCATCCAGCCTAACGTTGCATAAGCAACCGTGGTCTTGCGCCGTGTTGTCGCTTGATTTCTTGTCTTCAGAAGATACGCTCCCGGTAACAAGAATAAGATCGGGAGGTTTTGCAATGGACATGCAAGGCGAACACCGCATCGCTGCTCCGCGTGAAGCGGTGTGGGCGGCGCTGAACGATGATGACGTTTTGCGGGCCTGTATTCCCGGCTGTGAAAGCCTGGAAAGAACCTCAGACAATGAACTCCATGCCGTTGTGGTGCAAAAAATTGGCCCGGTGAAAGCTCGCTTTGAAGGCGAGGTGGAACTGGCCAATATCAATGCGCCGGAAAGCTACACCATTCAGGGCGAAGGCAAGGGCGGCGTGGCTGGCTTTGCCAAAGGCGGCGCTGACGTCACCCTGACAGAAGACGATGGCGAGACCCTTCTTTCCTACACCGTGCACGCCATGGTTGGAGGCAAGATCGCCCAACTTGGCAGCCGCTTGATCGACTCCACCGCCAAAAAGCTGGCGGGCAAGTTTTTTGACAATTTCCAGGCTCACCTGAACCCTGAGCCTGTTGAAGAGACCGCCTGATAAATCGGGCAGAAGAACCGCCGGGCAAACCGGCGCGGACAAGGATACGAGGGGGTCAACCCTCGTTTGATTGGGAGAACATGCAATGACCAACGTCTCAATGACGGTGAACGGGAAGGCTGTAAGCAGCGATGTCCCGGACACCACCCTTCTTTCAGAGTTTCTGCGCGAGACCCTACGCCTCACCGGAACGCATGTTGGCTGTGACACCAGCCAGTGTGGTGCCTGCGTGGTGCATGTGGACGGCAAAGCGGTCAAAGCCTGCACGGCGCTGGCCGTATCGCTGGAAGGGTCCGCGGTGACCACGGTTGAGGGCGTTGCCAATGGCGATATGCACCCCATGCAAACCGCGTTCAACGAGCACCACGGCCTGCAATGCGGCTTCTGCACCCCGGGCATGATCATGACCGGCATTGATATGGTCAATCGCTACAAAGCCGAAGGCAAGACGCTGGACGAAGCTGCCATTCGCGATGAGCTGGAAGGCAATATCTGCCGCTGCACTGGCTACCACAACATCGTCAAAGCAATCGAAGACGCCGCCGCCAAAATGTGAGCGAGCCTGACAGCATGTCACCGAAAAGTGGACACCGGTTTTCGGGCACATGACATGCGCAAACAAAGATTGAGAGCGATGCTTTGAGTTCATCAAAGCGTAAGGCGCTCGAAGGGAGAAACACAATGAGTGACGGAATTGGCGCCCGCGTAAAGCGCAAAGAAGACAAGCGGTTTCTGCTCGGCAAGGGCAAGTACACCGACGATATTCGTGTTGAGAACCAGTCCTACGGGGCTTTCGTGCGCACGCCGCACGCCCATGCACGCATCAAAGGCATTGATGCCTCCGCCGCGCTGGCCATGGATGGCGTGATCGCCGTTCACACTGGCCCGGAACTGAAAGCCGATGGCATCGGCGATATCATCACCGGTTGGGCCATTACCTCCAAAGATGGCGAGGCGATGAAGATCGGTGCCTGGTCGCCGCTGGCCACGGAAAAGGTGCGCTATGTCGGCGACTCCGTTGCCATCGTGGTGGCCGAGACACAGGCGCTGGCGCGCTTGGCTGCTGAAGCCGTAGAAGTGGACTATGAGGTGCTTGCCCCGGCTGTCGCCACCGGCGAGGCGATGAACCCTGGCCAACCTCTGGTGCATGATGAGATCGCCAACAATATGTGCTTCGACTGGGAGGTCGGTGATGAAGCCAAGACCGATGCGGGTCTTGCAGGCGCTGCGCACATCACCGAGATCGATCTAATCAACAACCGGCTCTCGCCCAATGCCATCGAGCCACGCTCAGCCATTGCGGTCTATGATGATGCGGAAGATCACTACACCCTCTACTCAACTTCGCAGAACCCGCATGTGGCGCGCTTGGTGCTTTCGGCGTTTTACAATGTCGCGCCAGAGCACAAGCTTCGCGTGATCGCGCCGGATGTCGGTGGCGGCTTCGGCTCAAAGATTTATATCTACCCCGAAGAAATCACCTGTCTTTGGGCGTCTATGAAAACCGGTCGTAGCGTCCGCTGGACCGCAGAGCGCTCTGAATCCTTCATGACCGATGCGCATGCGCGTGACCATGTGACCACGGCGAAAATCGGCTTTGATGCAGAAGGCAAGATTGTTGGCTTCAAGGTCGATACCATCGCCAACATCGGCGCGTATGCCTCGCTGTTTGCGACGGCCACGCCGACCTACCTCTATGGCACGCTGCTTTCCGGCCAATACGCCATGCCTGCGATCTATTGCAACGTGAAAGCGGTCTACACCAACACGGTGCCGGTGGATGCCTATCGCGGGGCAGGGCGCCCTGAAGCCACCTATGTGGTGGAACGCATTATGGAAAAAGCGGCCCGCGAAATGAACATGGATGTGGCCGAACTGCGCCGCAAAAACTTCATTCGCGAGTTCCCTTATCAAACCGAAGTGCTGCTCGCCTATGACGCCGGTGATTTCGATGCCGTGCTCAACATGGCACAGGAAGCAGCTGACGTTGCAGGCTTCCCTGCACGCAAAGCAGAGGCGGCCTCACGCGGCAAGATGCGTGGGCTCGGCTACTCCTGCTTCATCGAAGCGTGTGGCCTGGCACCTTCGGCTGCTGCCGGGTCGCTTGGCGCTGGCGTTGGCCTGTGGGAATCCGCGGAGGTGCGGGTGAACCCGGTGGGCACCATCGAAATCCTCACCGGTGCGCACAGCCACGGTCAGGGCCACGAGACGACCTTCGCCCAACTGGCCGCAGAACGTTTCGGTCTGCCCATCGACAATGTTGCCATCGTTCACGGTGACACCGACAAGGTGCAGTTCGGCATGGGCACCTATGGCTCACGCTCCGGCCCGGTGGGCATGTCAGCGGTGATGAAAGCGCTCGATAAGGTTGAAGCGAAGGTCAAAAAGATCGTCGCTCACAGCCTGGAGGCAGCCGAGGATGACATAATCATCGAAGGCGGTGAAGCGAAGATCGCCGGCACCGACAAGAAGATGGCATGGCATGAGATTGGCCTTGCCGCCTACATGGCGCACAATTTGCCAGAAGGCATGGAGCCGGGTCTCAAAGAGACCAGCTTCTTCGATCCGGTGAACTTCTCCTTCCCCTCCGGTTGCTTCATCTGCGAGGTCGAGGTCGATCCAGAAACCGGCGTCACCGAAGTCGTCCAGTTCGTGGCTGCCGATGATTTCGGCACCATCATCAATCCAATGATTGTGGAAGGTCAGGTGCATGGCGGCGTGACCCAGGGCATCGGCCAGGCGCTGATGGAAGGCGTTGTCTACGATGATGACGGCCAACTGCTCACCGGTTCGTACATGGATTACACCATGCCGCGCGCTGATGATGTGCCCAGCTACACCATCGGCCATGGCTGCACCCCATCCCCCAACAATCCGTTGGGCTTGAAGGGTTGCGGAGAGGCCGGTGCCATCGGTTCGCCGGTTGCCGTCATCAACGCCATCGTCGATGCGACCGGCACCGACATCGAGATGCCTGCAACACCAAGCCGTGTTTGGGCCGCCATTCAATCCTCGGCCATGCCGCAAGCCGCAGAGTAGGGAGACGCACAATGTATGCATCCAACTATCATAAGCCATCCTCGCTCAGCGAAGCGGTCGCAGCCCTGTCCTCCAACGAAGACGCCAAGGTGCTGGCCGGTGGTCAGACGCTTCTGCCAACCATGAAGCAGCATCTGGCCGCCCCATCCGATCTGGTGGACATTCGTGCCATCGACGGGATGGTCGGCGTGTCGGTCTCCGGTGACATGGTGACCATTGGCGCTGCCACCACCCATGCCGACGTCGCATCCAACGCCGATGTGCAAGCGCACATTCCCGCGCTGGCATCGCTGGCTGAAGGCATTGGTGATCCGGCGGTTCGCCACATGGGCACCATAGGCGGCTCGATTGCCAACAATGACCCGGCGGCGGATTATCCGGCGGCTGTCCTTGGTTTGGGCGCCACTGTGGTGACGTCGAAGCGTGAAATCGCAGCCGATGACTTCTTCGATGGCATGTTTGCTACCGCGCTGGATGAGGATGAGATCATCACAGCGGTGAAGTTCCCCAAACCTGCCAAGGCAGCTTACGCGAAGTTCCCCAACCCGGCGTCGCGCTATGCCATGGCTGGCGTGTTCGTTGCCCTGGGGACCGATGCTGGTAATCCCGGCGACCCTCCCGGCGTGCGTGTGGCGGTCACCGGGGCAGGCTCCGATGGGGTTTTCCGCCATGGCGCAATGGAAGCGGCTTTGGCCAGCGATTTCTCAGCCTCAGCCGCTGACGGCGTCGCGGTTTCAGCCGATGACATGCTCTCAGACATCCATGGCGATGCGGCCTATCGGGCCAATCTGGTGAAAGTCATGACCAAACGCGCGGTTTCAGCCGCACGCTAACTGCCTACACCATCGTTGTAATAATTAAGCCGGCGCAAGATAATATTAGTGCCGGCTTATTTTTTATTCAAGTTTACGTAACGTAACAAAGAATGAAAATTCAAAACCTATAAAATCGAAGAAATTAATCGGTATTTATCGAGCAAAATTCCTTTTCAAGCGTCTCTTACTAGGATTGCATTAAGAATTTTCGGAAAAAGGTAACTTCTAACGTAAGGGGGAGCTACCATGGCCCGCATGATGCTTAACGTAAACATTTACATCCGTATTCTCATTCTGTGTATGATCCCGCTTGTGGCCTTGATCGCACTGGGAGCGGCAAAGCTGATCAACGAACGCAAGTATATTGCATCCTCGACATCAGTTCTGGGTGTCGCTGAACTTGCGCCCACCGTTTCCCACCTGGTGCACGAACTACAAAAAGAGCGCGGCATGTCGGCTGGGTTCATCGGGTCGGGTGGGCAGGCGTTTGCCGATACGATTGATGAGCAACGTGCCTTGACCGATCGCGAGTTGGCAGCGTTTGAAACGGCGTTGTCGCAAATCGAATCCGAAGCCAAAATCCATGTGATTGACGAGCCGGTGCAAAGCGCTCTTACCGCGCTGAGCAACCTGCGCGAGCGCCGCGCCAGCATTGACGCGCTTGATAGCACAGTTGGTGAGATGGCCGGTTACTACACGCCAACGATCCGCGATCTTCTGCGTGTGGTCACAAGCATGACAACCGTGATCGATGACGCGACCATGTTGCGCCCAGTGCTTGCCTATGTCGGGCTTCTGGAAGGCAAAGAGCGGGCGGGCGTGGAGCGCGCTATGGGCGCGGCGGGCTTTGGTGCGGGCGCGTTTTCGCAAACGGTGTACGACAACTTCGTGCGCTTGGGTGCCATGCAGGAGGTGTATTTCGACATCTTCCACTTCAACGGCCACCCCGATGATATTGCGTTTTTTGACACGCAGATGGCCGGCCCGGTCGGAGCGGATGTGGAAGCTTTGCGGGAGTTGGCAGCGGGCGCGCCATTTGGAACGGATATCTCTGGCGTGACCGGTCAACAATGGTTTGACGTGAGCACCCGCCGTATTGACGCTCTCAAGCAAGTTGAAGATCGCATCGCCGCGCACCTCAGTGAAGCTGCCTCCGCAAATGTTGCTTCTGCGCAGCAGGAGTTTTGGACAGTGGCAGGCATATTGGTGGCCTTGATCGCCTTCACATCGATTGTGTCCTACTTTGTTGCCAGATCCATTGCGCCACCGATCCGCAAGCTAGCGGCGACGATGCGGATGATTGCCAGCAACAATTTCGAGATTGCCGTTGAGGGTGCTTGGCGCTCCGACGAAATCGGCGAGATGGCCAAAGCCGTCGAAGTGTTTCGAGAGAATGGCCTTGATCGCCACCATCTTGAACAAAAGGCACAGAGCGACCGCGAGCACCAACTGTATCGACAGAGACATGTTGAAACGATCGTCAAAGGCTTCCGCGAAAACATCGCCACATCAACAGGCCAAGTGGCCAAACAAACCAGCGAGATGCGTGAACTGGCCGCTCGCATGATGGGTGTTGCTGAGAGCGCTTCAGAGGAGGCGCAGACGGCCCACTCGGCATCCAATGGAGCATCGTCCAACGTCCAGACAGTGGCAGCAGCCACCGAAGAACTCACAGCATCCATTCGCGAGATTGCAGGCCAGACAGATCGTGTAAGCACGCTTATGGACGCCGCGGCCGAGCGTGCATCGGCCACCAATGATGAAGTTGGCCAACTGTCACAGTCGGCTGATCGCATTGGAACAGTGATCGGACTGATCAGCGACATCGCTGAACAGACCAACCTGCTGGCCCTCAATGCCACCATCGAAGCGGCGCGTGCTGGCGATGCTGGCAAAGGGTTTGCGGTTGTCGCTTCTGAAGTCAAGGAGTTGGCGACCCAAACGGCCAAAGCCACCGAGGAGATCGGTCAGCAGATTGCTGGCATTCAGACCTCAACGACTGGCACGGTGGCATCCATCCAGGCGATCACCGATTCCGTTGATGAGATCCGCCAGCTGACCACGGCCATTGCTGGTGCGGTTGAGGAGCAGGAGGCGGCAACGCAAGAGATCTCCAACTCCATTGGTGCGGCCTCCAATGGAACGGAGACAGCAGCCGATAAAGTCGCCTCGGTTAGCAAGGCCATTGATGAAACCGCCACCGAGGCCAACACGGTCAACAACACGGCGGACGTCCTGACCGAGCACTCCAAAGATTTGATGGCCCAAGTCGAGGGCTTTTTGAATGAAGTTTCAAAGGACGTGGAGGAACGTCGCGGAGCATTGCGGGTGAAGATGTCTGAAATTGTCATCATCTGTGGCGCTGGTCGACGGCGGCGAACCCGGATGTTGGATGCCAGCAAGACAGGTGCGAAAGTCGCGCCTATTGAAGGTATCGAAATCGGCCAGAAAGTCAGTGTTGAAATGGCCAGCGGCCGAACGCTGGTGGGCACTGTTCGACGCAATGGTGAGGACGGGATCGGTTTGGAATTCGACGAAGCGATCGAAGACCCGACCTTTCTCATCGGCCAGGGTCTGGAAGAGGACAATGCGCCAGGTGAGGCAAGAGCGGCCTAGCAAACTGGCTCATTGAGTCGTGCGTTGAGAATCGTGGCCACCCTGGGTTTCCTTACGAACCTTGGGTGGCCATTTTTGCGTCAATCTCCACAATTTTGTGTGGGATGCGCCTGCAACAGCAGGATGCAAAGTGGCGGCAAACGCCGGTAATGCCGGGCTTCTAGGCTCAAGCACCTTGCCCTTGCCGCGTGGCGGCTCCTACGCTTGACTCATCAGATCGCACAGATGGAAGGGCTCGATCATGCGACGTTCAATGCTCGTGGCGGCGTGCTTTGCAGCCAGCGTATCCTCTGCTCAAGCGGCAGATACCTATTCATTCTCACCCACGCCTATGGCCTACAATTGGACCGGCTTTCATATCGGTATCGTTGCGGGTGCTGCCGGTGGGCAGTTTCAAAACAACGCGCCGACCAACATAGGTCCACTGGATGAAGGCGGCGGTTTCACCGGCGGTGCGGTTGTCGGTTACACGCACCAGCTTAGCCCCAATTGGGCGGCGGGCATCGAGGGTGACATTTCCTACCTCGACATTGATGCGCGCACCGGCACGGCCTCATTTGAAGAGCAGTGGATGGGCACTTTGCGCGTGCGCGCGGGCTACACCTGGGATCGCTATTTTGCCTACGCAACGGCCGGCATCGCGATGACCGATGTCGAGGTGGGGCTCGGCACCGCCTCCAATAGCGACACCGTTGTCGGTTTCACGGTGGGCGCAGGCCTTGAGGGCCATATCACCGGCAATTGGACGGGGCGGATCGAGTATCTGTTTGTCGATGTGCCCGAAGAAACTTTCGCTGTCACCGGCGGGCCCATTGTTGGCGGCTCGCACAACCATGTTGGCCGCGTTGGTGTGTCGTACCGCTTCTAACCGCCTGTCTTAAGGAGACTCCCATGCTTAAAGTGCGCACTTTTGTTATCCTCGCATCCCTGTCTGTTTTGTTGACGGGCTGTGTCGGCGGCATGACCTAAGGGTCTGTCTTAACGGCCCAATTTGGCGCCTGTTTTGGCAGCTTGCCTTAGACGTATCGACTGACCAGATTTTCCAAAACTTCCTGCTGCCCGGACCTTGGTTCGGGCCGCAGATCGTTTGATGTCACATGGGCAGAAATCGCCCCTAGATCATCATCGGCCAGCATCGCTTTGGCCTGCGGTGTGTCCCAGCCCGCATAGCGCGCCTGGCGCAGCGCTTCCAGCTTGCCATCCTCCAGCATCGCCGCCGCAGCTTTCAGCCCGCGCGCGCACACATCCATCGCCCCAACATGGCCAAGGATCAGATCTTGCGGGTCAAGTGACTGGCGGCGCAGCTTAGCATCGAAATTGGTGCCGCCGGTGGTGAAACCGCCAGCTTTGAGAACTTCATAATAGGCCAGCGCCACCTCCGGCACCGAGTTGGGGAATTGATCGGTATCCCACCCAGACTGATAGTCGTTGCGGTTCATATCGATGGAACCGAAAATGCCCAGTGAGGCGGCCAGCGCCAGCTCGTGCTCAAACGAGTGTCCGGCCAGGATCGCGTGGCCTTGCTCAATGTTCACCTTCACCTCGTTCTCAAGACCGAAGCGTTTCAGGAACCCGTAGACGGTCGCAACATCGTAGTCATATTGATGTTTGGTCGGTTCCTGCGGCTTGGGCTCGATCAGGATTGCGCCCTCAAAGCCGATCTTGTGCTTGTAATCGACGACCTTGGCCAGCATGCGCCCGGCCTGGTCGGCCTCGCGGGAAAGGTCGGTGTTGAGCAGTGTCTCATAGCCTTCGCGACCACCCCACAGCACATAGTTTTCACCGCCAAGTTTGTGGGTCGCATCCATGCAGGATTTGATGGTTGCCGCCGACCAGGCGAAGACATCCGGATCAGGATTGGTGGCCGCGCCCGCCATGAACCGGCGGTGGGAAAAGAGGTTGGCCGTGCCCCAGAGCAGCTTGGTGCCAGTCGCTTCCATTTTTGGGCCGATATAGTCGACCATGCTTTCAAGGTTGGCGAGGTTTTCGGCAAAGCTTTCGCCTTCCGGGCGGATATCCGCATCATGGAAACAGAAATAGGGTGCGCCGAGAATGGCGAACATCTCAAAAGCGACATCGGCTTTTAGGCGCGCCATCTCCATGCTGTCGGCGCCAAACCAGGGGCGGTCGAACGTCTGGCCACCAAACGGATCACCGCCCGGCCAGGCGAAGGAGTGCCAGTAGGCCACCGCAAAGCGCAGATGGTCTTCCAGCCGCTTGCCAAGCACCATCTCGTTGGGGTCGTAGTGCCGGTAGACAAAGGTGTCGTCGCTGTCCGGTCCAGCGTAGCGAACCGCAGGGATGTCGCCGAAAAAGTGGCTCATGAGAGCGTTCCTATCGCATTGCGCGCCGCGACGTAGCGCGCGTATCCATCATCAAAGGCGCGGGTGAGGCCAGCATCGGGTTCGATCGATCGGGCCATGGCGGGCTGGGCCGCGATCTGCGCCCCCGCGCCTGTGGCGGCCATCAGGCCAAGCCGTGCGGCACCGAACGCACCGCCCAAATCACCGGCAACCGGCACATCGATGCGCACACCTAGCGCTGTGGCGATGGCCGCGAGCCAATAGTCCGAGGCGCTGCCGCCACCCACCGCGATCACGCTGTCAAGAGTGGTGCCTGTGGCGGCCAGTGCTTGCTGACAGTCTTTCAGCGCAAATGTCACACCTTCCAGCACCGCGCGCGTGGCAGCCTGTCGGTCGGTGGCATGCTCCAGGCCAAGAAACGCGCCGCGAATGGCCGCATCGTTGAGCGGCGTGCGCTCACCACCCAGATAGGGCAGGAAGAGCGCTTTGCCTGGCGCCTGAAGGTCACCCAGTGCGCCGGTGAGGTTGGCCGGATCATCGCCCACCAGCGCTGCGTACCAGGCCAGCGCATCGGTCGCGGCCAAAATCACACCCATCTGATGCCACGTGCCTGGCACGGCATGGCAGAACGTGTGCACCGCCGTATCAGGATCAGGCCGATAGCTGTCATTGGCAGCAAACAGCACGCCTGATGTGCCCAGCGAGACAAACGCTTCGCCAGCTTTCACCACGCCCACACCGATAGCAGAGGCGGCATTGTCGCCACCGCCTCCGGCAACCACGACACCTTTGGAAAAGCCAAAACGCTGGACCAGATCGTCGCGTAACTCGCCAGAAACCTCTGATCCCTCAACCAGTGTCGGCATGTGATCGCGGGTGAGATGACATTTGGCAAGCAGCGTGTCCGACCAGTCGCGCTTGGCCGTATCAAGCCAGCTGGTGCCCGCTGCATCGGACATGTCGGAGGCATAGGCTCCGGTAAGCCAAAGGCGCAGATAGTCCTTGGGCAGCAGAACTTTCGCGATCTTTTCGAAGATTTCCGGGCGATGCTTGCGCAGCCACTCCACTTTGGGTGCGGTGAACCCTGGAAAAACGATGTTGCCGGAGAGCGCTCGGAAATCCGGGTCAGCATCCATCGCGGCAGCTTCCTCAGCCGAGCGCGTATCGTTCCAAAGAATGCTTGGCCAAAGAACCTTGTCAGCGGCATCCAGCGCCGTCGCGCCATGCATTTGGCCAGACAGACCAATGCCGCGTACGGCAGCCATGTCAATGGCACCGCGCAGCTCACCCAGCACCGCCTCGCAGGCTGAAATCCAGCTATCCGGGTCTTGCTCCGACCAGCCGGGATTGGGGCGCGAAACCTCCAGATCGGCCTTGGCTGAGGCGATCAGCGTTTGGGTGTCATCAATGACGACGGCTTTTAGGCCGGAGGTTCCAAGGTCAAGTCCAAGATACATGGTGGTCCGTTCACTGCGCTGTTGATGCGATCTGTTCTAGCAGACGCGCCACAGCCTCGGCACCTGGATCATTGTGCCCGGCGAGCTTTTCCTCAGAGATATAGGTTGCACGGCCCGCCTTCGCTTTGGTGATCGCGGCAGTGCCATCGGCGCCAGCGCGCGCTGCCGAGGCCGCAGCCTGCAAACCATCAGGCAAAGCATCCAGCGCCGGTTGCAGCGCATCGATCATCGTGCGGTCGCCAACGCCCGCGCCACCCACTTGTGCGATGCGGCCAAGCCCGGCCTTCAGCGCGTCCACAGTGTTGGAGCCATTGGCCGATGCATCGCCTGCCGCAGCAAAAAAGATGGCAAGCAACACGCCCGAAGACCCGCCCATGGTCTGGCTGAGTTCTTGGCCGATGGCGCGATAGAGCTGGGTGGTGTCGGCCAGCGGTAGGCGGGGCATGGCATCAATCAGCGCGCGTGAGGCGGTAGCCAATGTCGACCCCGTGTCGCCGTCACCGGACTTGGCATCCAAGGCGTTGAGGTCGGCTTCGGCACCGATCAAAATGGTGCAGCAGCGGTTCAAAAAGTCTTCGGTGCGGGCATGGGCCGATGGTGTCGGCTGAATGGGCGCCAAACCATCAGGAAGCGGCAGCACAGCCTCGGCGGCAACGGGCAGGCAACCCGGCCAGGCACGCGGCGCAACCGGCGTCATCAGAGCTGTTTGCCAGACACTTTCAATCGGCAGCAGCGAGACCGAGAAACCCTGCATATCCAGGGATGTCATCAGCGGCGCTGGACCGACCATCCAGGTGATTTGATCGCCGATAGAAGAGCGCGCGAGCTCTTCGGCCAGCACCGACATTTCCAGTGGGGTGGCGCCACCCAAATTGTTGAGCAAGGCAACATGCGGCCCATCGCCAATGGTGGGCGCGAGCTTGTCCACCACCATGGCCATTGCATCTTGCGCGCCGGAGTAATCCACCTGCTCAATGCCAGCCTCACCATGGATGCCAAGGCCGAGTTCAGCTTTGCCAAGCTCGATCCGTGCTTCCTTGGGCGAGCCAGGAATGGTGCATGTGTCCAGCGACATGCCGATGGAGACCACCTGGGAAATCACCGTTTCGGCGGTTTTTGTCACCAGTTCGAGGTCAGCGCCTTGGTCAGCCAGCGCGCCAGCTATTTTGTGCACGAAAAGCGTGCCTGCCACACCGCGTGCCTGCGGCAGATCCGGCAGCGCCACATCATCATCCACCACGACCATGGAAACCTTGTGCCCGAGCGCCCGAGCACGCTCGGCGGCTAGGCCAAAATTCAACCGGTCGCCGGTGTAGTTTTTCACGATCAGCAAACAGCCGGCAGGGCCAGTGACGGCGAGAATGCCCGCCAGCACGGCGTCCACCGAAGGCGAGGCGAAGATGTCGCCGCAAACCGCCGCCGTCAGCATGCCCTGTCCGACAAAGCCTGCATGGCTCGGTTCGTGACCGGACCCGCCGCCGGACACCAGCGCCACCTTGGATTTGTCCCAGTCGCTGCGCACGACAACCTTGATGTGCGGATAGCCATCCAGCCGCGCGAGCTTGCCACCGGCGGTGCGCAAAAGACCGTCTATGGCCTCGGTGACCAGCGTCTCTTTGGCGTTGATGAACTGTTTCATAGGGTCGTCTCCTTAGGCCTAGGCCAGGCGGGCGCCATCGGCGGCGAAGTAGAGGGCTTTGCGCGGTTGAATGGCCAGCGTGTCGCCGGGTTCCAGCGTGGTGTGCACATCCGTGAGCGTGATAATGTCGTGCCCGTCCAAAGTGAGGTGAAGCCGCGTCTGGTCGCCCAGATGCTCCACGCGCACCACCTTGGCGGGCTTTCCAAAGGCACCTTCAGCACCTTGCTGAATATGTTCTGGTCGCATGCCGATGGTCGCAGCGCCATCAGGGGCGCCAGCAAACAGATCGGCGGGCAACAGATTGATGCGCGGCAGGCCGAGACGACCGGCGACATACTGGCTGACCGGGTTTTCGTAAATCTCGCGCGGGCTACCAAACTGCACCAACTTGCCTTCGTCGAGCACGCCCACATGGGTGGCCATGGTCATGGCCTCGATTTGATCGTGGGTTACATAAAGCAGCGTTGCGCCAAGGCTTGCCTGAATGCGTTTCAGTTCCACCCGCAGATCGGTGCGCAGCTTGGCATCGAGCGAGGAAAGCGGCTCGTCCATCAGATAGATTGATGGGTCACGCACCAGTGCCCGACCGATTGAAACGCGCTGCATTTCACCGCCGGAAAGCTCGGTGGCTTTGTTGTCGAGCTTGTGCGGGATTTGCAGCACTTCAGCGACTTCAGCCACTTTTTTGGCGATCTCATCCTCTGGCGTTTTGAGGATCGGCGAGCGCAGCGGAAACGCCAGATTGTCCCGCACCGTCATGTGCGGGTAGAGCGAATATTGCTGGAACACCATCGCCACATCGCGCTGCGCCGGCGTGAGGTTGGTGACCGACTGCCCGCCAATATTGATGTCGCCCGCGTCTGGTTTTTCCAGCCCGGAGATCAGCCGCAATGTCGTGGTTTTGCCAGCGCCCGTTGGTCCGAGCAGCACCACAAATGCCCCGTCCGGGATGTCCATGCTGATGTCATCAACAGCCTGCGTCGATCCAAACGCTTTGCTGATGCCGGTGAGCGATACCTCAGCCAAGATGACCTCCCGGGCGGTGAGCGCCTCCCATACCCAGAACGCCAATGTTGAGATTGGAGCGTAGCGCGTGCCCGGTCTGGCTGTTGAAAAGCGTCAGCGTGGAGGCATTGAAGGCGAGGCCAACACTGTCGCCCACCGTCGCGCGGCGCTCTGAGCCGATACGCGCCTTCAACTCACCGGCGTCGGTCGCCAGGGTCACGATCTGCGTGGTACCGAGATATTCGGTGGTGAGAATTTCGCCGCGATAGGAACCTTCATCCGACAGGCGCACATGCTCTGGCCGCACCCCGACCGTGATATCGCCGTCAAACGCTTCACGCATTTCTGGGATCATGATTGAATGGTGGTGCAAATTCACCGCCGTCGCGCCGACATCCAGGGTGCCATGACCCTTCAAGAAGTTCATGGGCGGCGAGCCAATGAAATTGGCCACAAACATGGTTGCCGGCTTGTCATAGATATCCTGCGGCGCGCCGAACTGCTCGATCACGCCGTGGTTCATGACCACGATCTTGTCGCCCATCTGCATAGCTTCCAGCTGATCATGGGTCACATAGACCGTGGTTGCGCCCATGCGATCGTGCAGGGCGCGCAGCTCTTCGGCCATATGCTCGCGAAACTCAGCGTCCAGCGCGCCCAGTGGCTCATCCATCATAAAGGCCTTGGGGTCGCGCACGATCGCGCGGCCAAGCGCAACGCGCTGGCGGTCGCCGCCTGACAGGCCGCCGACAGGGCGGCTCAAAATATCTTCGATGCCGAGGATCTTTGCGACCTCAGCCACTTTGGCTTTCACCTGGGCGCGTGGCATGCCCTGCGACACAAGCGGGTAGGAGATGTTTTTGCGCACATTCATGTGCGGGTAGAGCGCGAACATCTGGAACACCATAGCGATGTCGCGCTGGCTGGCAGGCTTTTGGCTCACCTCTTCGCCGTCGATATAGATCTCGCCCGATGTTGGCAGTTCCAGCCCGGCAATCATGCGCAGAGTCGTCGTCTTGCCACAGCCGGACGGTCCAAGCAGCATGAAGAACTCGCCGTCCTCGATTCTGAAGTTTGAGGACTGCACGGCGGTGAAATCACCGAACTCCTTGCGTAGATTTTTGATGATGATCTCAGCCACGCCGCGCTCGCTTGTTGCTGTGATAGGTCAGAGCGGACGCGATGCACGTGGACAGTTCTTTGGTTGGCAAAGGGCCTTCAGGGTCGATCAAAACGGCTCGGTTTCCTTCATAAGAGAGGCGTGCCCCGTGCGTGCCGCGCCATTCATCCACCAGCGACGTTTGGCAATGCACGAACAGTTTCGCGCCGCCATTTTCAGGGTCTGCGCCCAAGCGAATGGTGGTGCCGGCGCGTCCAGGCACATAGGACGGCTGGCCCCATTTCAAGGTTTCTTCGACATGCGAAATGCCACGCGCATCGGCTTCGGCAAGTACCAAGTCGCGCAGTTGCAAAACGCGCGCGCGTGATGGCTCGGGCATCGCATCGATAACGGCTGCGACTTCGGCAGGCATCGCCTGTTGTGATTTCACCATCACCGCTACTCCCGGAAATGGCTGACGATGATGAACATCACCGTGCCCACCAGCGTGATGATGAACGAGTAGGTGTAGAGCTCAATCGCAAACGGCTGCATGAGCATGACCACACCGGTGGCGATGAGGATGGTGGCGACCATTTCCCATGCGCCGCGTCGAAGCCCAAAGATGCCGGAGAAGAACTTGCTCACGTCTGGCCTACTTCCTTACCGCCCCGCGCGGTCGGGCTGACTGCGGTTGGGCGCAAGCCCAGAGCAACCCAGGCAGCCCGGAGCCAAAAGGAATGGTTTGGGGCGGATGGCCGCGATTTGGTTGAAGCACACATCACTTTCGCACCGCCCCAAACGTAATCCCGCGCAGCAGATGTTTGCGCAGCATCACGGTGAAGATCATCACCGGCAGCAAGAAGATCGTTGCGCCTGCGGCCACCGCTGGCCAGTCTTTGCCGGACACGCCGATGATGGTGGGGATGAAGGGTGGTGCGGTTTGCGCGTTACCGGAGGTCAGCAGCACGGCAAAGGCATATTCGTTCCAAGCAAAGATCAGACAGAAGATCGCGGTTGAGGCGATGCCGGTAGCGGCCTGTGGCAGGACGATTTTGTAGAACGCCTGAAAGCGCGTGTACCCGTCGATCAACGCCGCTTCCTCATACTCAACGGGTATCTCGTCGATGAACCCTTTGAGCAGCCACACTGATAGAGAGAGGTTCACAGCCGTGTAGAGAAAGATCATGCCCAGATGGGTGTCGCTGAGGCCGAGGTTCCTGAACATCAAAAAGATTGGAATGGCCACGGCGATGGGGGGCATCATGCGCGTTGAGAGGATAAAAAACAGCAGATCATCCTTCAGCGGCATCTTAAACCGGCTGAACGCATAGGCAGCCGCCGTGCCGAGGATCATGCACAGTGCGGTGGATCCGAAGCCGATGATGACCGAGTTCATGAACCGCTCGCCATAGCGCGATGGACCGGTGATCACGGTGCCGCGGTCGCGCGCGATCTGCTCGTACCATGTTTCTGGCGGGCCAGCGCGCTCAAGCATATCATCGGTTGCGCGGGTGCGATCGGTGAACAGGTTTACATAGCCCTCAAGCGTCGGCTCAAACGTCACCACGGGCGGGTAGGCGATGGAATCGGCGGGCGATTTGAAGCCAGTTGCAATGATCCAGAGCAGCGGGATCAAGGTGATGACCGCGTAGCCAACAACCAGCGTACCAGCCACCCATTTGGTGCGTGCAGACGGGTCGGTAACTGAAAAGCTCATCGTTCTTTGACCTTGTTGAGCGCCTTCACATAGACCGAGGCGAGGCCAAAGACGGTGACAAACAAGATTACCGCATAGGCGGAGGAATACCCCGTTCGCCATCTCTCAAACGCCTCGCGCTTGAGGTCGATGGAGGTCAGCGTGGTGGTGTTGCCCGGCCCGCCGCCGGTGAGCTGCACCACCAGATCAAACATTTTGAAGTTCTCAATACCGCGAAACAGCACAGCCAGCATCAGGAAGGGCAGCACCATAGGCACGGTGAGTGTCCAGAACTGCCGCCATTTCGACGCTCGGTCGACTTCGGCGGCTTCATAGATGCTGTCAGGAATGGATCGCAGCCCGGCCAGACATATGAGCATGACGAACGGCGTCCACATCCAGGTGTCGGCGATGACAATGGACCAGGGCGCAAGGTGAACGTCGCCAATCATGGAAAAGCTGGCAGGATCAACGCCGGTGAACAGCGCCACGGCGTAGTTGAACAGGCCGATTTGCGGCTGATACAAGAACGTCCAGAAATTGCCGACCACGGCGGGCGACAACATCATCGGGAACACGATAATCGTCGTCCAAAGATCGTTGCCCTTGAACTTCTTGTTGATCAGGTAGGCCAGCGTGAAGCCGATCAGAACCTGCAGCACAATCGTCCAGATCAGGAAGTGCGCCGTGGCCTGCATGGTGTTCCAAATGTCAGGATCACCCAGGATGCGCTCATAATTGCGCAGTCCCACCCACTCCACATCGTTGTTGGGGCGGTTGACGCGGAAATTGGTAAAGCTCAGCCGGATTGTCCAGATCAGCGGAAAGATGTTGACGGCGAGCAGCAAAAAGAGCGTCGGTGCGACAAAAATCCATGCAATGGCGCGGTCAGAAAGCCCTCGGATGCGCCGTGCCACGGGCTTGGGTGTATTTTGGGCGACCTTTTCTGCAACAGATTTGGGCATGGAACATCCTTCGCAAGCGGGTCCTATTAGTGGCACCAACTATGCACATTTGCCAAAAAGGTGGGGGAGAGGTGCCCAGCCGACAGACCTTAAGAGGCCCACCGGCTGGAGGGAGGATCGTGTTACGCCGTTGCAGAGTTAGCTCTCTTGTTGCGGCGCTAGGCGAAGGGTGCGCGTTAAAGCTTGCCCTCATCCTCAAAGATTTCGGTCCAATCGCGGACCAAACCATCAAGAGCTTCCTGGGCCGTGCCATCGCCCGCGATCACATAATTGTGGACGCGGTCCTGCATGGCCAGCAGAAGGTCCGCATAGGCAGGCTCTGCCCAAAAGTCCTTTACGATGGCCATCGAGTCCAGGAAGGTTTGGGCGTAGGGCTGGCTGGTGGCAAAGCCGGGGTCTTCAACAACCGCGCGCAGGGCCGAATAACCGCCAAGTTCCCACCATTGTGCCTGCACCTCAGGTTGTGCAAACCACTGAATATATTCCAGTGCGGCATCCTGCTTGTCTGAATAGGCAACAACGGAGATGCCTTGGCCGCCCAACTGAGCAAACTGACCTTCAGGGCCAGCAGGGTTGGGGAAATAGCCCGATCGGCCACCACCAACGGTCTCGTCGGCTTCAACGCCTGGCCAAATGAAAGCAAAGTTCATCTGCATGGCGACCTGACCGGAACGATAGGCGTCGATGTTCTCACCCATGTACCAGTTGGAAGACCCTGGAGGGGCACCGACCTCGTAAAGGCTGCGGTAAAATTCAAGGCCAGCAACCGCGCCTTCGGAGTTCACAAATCCGTCCAGATCATAAGGCTGATCAGGATTTTCATACAGGAACCCGTAATTATACAGCGCGTTTGTTACCCCCATTGTGATACCTTCAGACCCACGCTCGGTGTAAATCGCAGCGCCGTAGACGGTTGTGCCATCAATGTCGCGGCCCTGGAAAAATTCAGCGATATCGCGGAGCTCTTCCAGAGTAGCAGGTACACCCAGCTCACGGCCGTAGGTTTCTTGGAATTCGGCTTGAAGCTCAGGGCGCTCAAACCAATCGCGACGGTAGGTCCAGCCCACCACGTCGCCAAAAGCTGGCAGGGCGTAATAGTTGGGTGTATTTTTGGGCCACTCAGCGTAGCCGGTCACCGTGGCAGGGATGAAATCATCCATGCTGATATTGTTGGCATCGAAAAAATCATTCAGCTTCACATAGTGGCCGTTTTCCGCGCCGCCGCCGATCCATTGGCTGTCGCCAATCATCAGGTCGCACAGCTGGCCGCCGGAGTTCAGCTCGTTGAGCATCCGGTCGGCAAAGTTAGGCCAAGGCACGAACTCAAAGTTCATGGTGTGGCCGCTCTCTTCTTCAAACTGCCTGGAAAGCTCCACCAGTGCGTTCGCAGGGTCCCAAGCGGCCCAGCACAAGGTAAGCTCTTCGGCTTGCGCAGCGGTGGCGGGCAAGCCAACGGCGCCGGTGAGGCCAATCGCGCCGGTCAGCGCGGTCGCGGCCATCCATTTCACTGTCTTCATAGGAAAGTTCCTCCCGTTTTGTCCTCTGCCGCCTTTTGCGGCGTTTCTTGAGGATTGGATTGAGCCTAATTGAGGTACGCACCTCAAAGCAAGTAAAAAATGAGGTGCGTACCTCAAGAATGGCAAAAAAGCTGTGCGATGACGTCAACATGGATGCGCTTAACGGCATGGTTTCCAGTGTCGTCGAGGGCGGTCTGGTGCTGCAAGGCGCCTTGCGCGAGTACGACAGCGCATCAGAGCAAATTATGCTGCTGCGGTCTTATTTAAAGCTGCTGTTCTTAACCAAAGCCTGATCCCGGTCGATGTTTAACTCTCGCAAGTGATTGCATAAACGTCGCGATCTTCGACCACCAGAAGCCCGACATGAGCCGCTTGCCTGTCGCGGAAGGCCTGCATGGTGCGCAGTGTGACCAGGATTTCTTGGACGTTTGGATCGGCGAAATCGATCGAAAGTCCGTCGGGCGTGCCAAAGCCCTGGCCGACAATGATCTCCGTCCAATCGGCTTCGGGCAGCATCCCGTAGGTGCCGGTCGGCGTTTCGATGGTTGCATTGACGACGGCCAAAACTGGCACGCTACCCAGTGTCAAAGTGACGTGAACCTCTGGGTTATCAACGCCAACACATGCCAGCGTGGCTGTCGCCGAGGCTGGCGTCGCTCCCGCGACCAGCATAGCAAGTAACGCAAGTGCATTTGGTCGGCCTAAGTGGATCATTCACCCGTTCCTTCGTTCTTTTTCGGCCCCGCCCATCCCATCAAATGTTCAAACCAACCCACGCGCCATTGCGGCTTGATGAGCGCACGCAGGCATCCACAAACGCGACGCCAATAAGGCCGTCTTGGACGGTTGGATAGACCACCTCTGATGGAGCCGACTTGCCTGCTTGCGCCGCGCGGATCGCTTCTGCGGCCGCAGAATAGATGGTGGCAAAGCCTTCCAAATAGCCCTCGGGATGGCCTGGCGGAACACGGGTGGCGCGAGCCGCTGCCTCGCCAGATCCAGCCCCGCCGCGGGTGATCTTTTGCGGCGGCTTGCCGAACGGCGAGAACCAAAGCGTGTTCGGCTCTTCCTGGTGCCATTCCAGCCCGCCCTTCTCGCCATAAACGCGCAGCTTCAACGCGTTCTCATTACCCGGCGCCACTTGGCTCGACCAGAGCATGCCGCGCGCGCCGCCTGCAAAGCGCAGCATCACATTGGCGTTGTCATCCACGCGGCGGCCATCGACGAAGCTGGTGAGTTCCGCGCACAGCTCGTCCAGTTCCAAGCCGGAGACGAAAGAGGCAAGGTTGAACGCATGGGTGCCGATGTCGCCAATGCAGCCGCCAGCGCCTGACTGGGCAGGGTCGGTGCGCCACGCGGCCTGTTTCATGCCGGTCTGTTCCAAAGGTTCGGTCAGCCAATCCTGCGGGTACTCGGCCTGCACCACGCGCAGCGTGCCAAGCTCACCAGCGGCAACCATCTCGCGCGCCTGCCGCACCATCGGGTAGCCGGTGTAGTTGTGGGTGAGCACGAAGACGGCGTCGGATTTCTCTGCCGCCGCGACCATTTTTTTGGCTTCGGCCAAGGTGGCCGTCAGCGGCTTGTCGCAGATCACATGGATGCTGCGTTTTAAGAATTCGCGCGCCACCGGATAGTGCATGTGATTGGGGGTGACGATGGCCACCGCGTCGATGCCGTCTTTCAGCCGCGCTTCGCGCTTCGCCATGGCGGTGAAATCATCATAAACCCGGGCTGGATCAAGCCCGAGATCCGCGCCTGATGCCTGCGACTTTTCCGGTGTGGATGAAAACGCACCGGCCACCAGTTCAAAGCGATCATCGATGCGGCTGGCAATGCGGTGCACGCCCCCAATGAACGCATCGCGTCCACCGCCCACCATGCCGAGACGTAGGCGACCAGCACTCTGTTCTGATTTGCCCTCGATTGCCATCGGTTAGCCTCCCAGCCCAAGCATCTTGCGGTTGGCTGCAGCCGCGCTGCCGTCATCGGTGCCACCATCGGCAAAATCGTCAAACGCTCGTTCGGTCACCCGGATGATGTGATCTTTGACGAACTGTGCACCCTCGCGTGCGCCGTCTTCGGGATGCTTTAGCGCACATTCCCATTCCACCACGGCCCAGCCGTCAAAATTGTATTGGGTGAGTTTGGAGAAGACCTGTTTGAAATCCACCTGGCCATCACCCAGCGAGCGGAAGCGGCCTGCCCGATCCACCCAGCTTTGATATCCACCATAAACACCCTGACGCCCGGTAGGGTTCAGCTCGGCATCCTTCACGTGGAACATCTTGATCCGCTCGTGATAGATGTCGATGTTATCGAGGTAATCCAAGTGCTGCAGCACGTAGTGCGAGGGATCATAGAGCATGTTGGCGCGAGCGTGATTGCCGATCCGCTCCAGAAACATCTCGTAGGAAATGCCGTCGTGCAGATCTTCGCCGGGATGAATTTCATAGCAAACATCCACCCCGCAATCCTCAGCGTGATCAAGGATCGGGCGCCAGCGTTTGGCAAGCTCATCAAACGCTGCTTCCACCAAGCCGGCAGGGCGTTGCGGCCACGGGTAGATGTAGGGCCAGGCCAGAGCGCCGGAGAATGTCGCATGCGCACCTATGCCCATATTTTTGCTTGCGCTTAGCGCCATCTTCACCTGATCCACCGCCCAGGCTTGGCGGGCATCGGGGTTGCCGTGCACGATGGGGTCGGCAAAGCCGTCAAAGGCTGCATCATAGGCTGGGTGAACCGCCACCAACTGTCCTTGAAGGTGGGTGGAAAGCTCCGTCACCGTGATGCCGTTAGCTGCGGCCTGACCTTTAAAATCATCGCAATAGCCAACGGACTCAGCAGCCTTGGCCAGATCGAACAAGCGACCATCCCAGCTTGGCACCTGCACGCCCTTGTAGCCGCAATCAGCCGCCCATTTGATGATCGCATCCCAGCTGTTGAACGGTGCGTCGTCTCCGGCAAACTGCGCCAAAAACAGCGCGGGGCCCTGGATGGTTTTCATATTTGGTCTCCCGAGTGATGGATTGGGTTGGCGCTTCTGTCGCGTCTCAACCTTGGTTGGTGGCGCTTAGGGAAGGTTCTCCCGCAGCACGATTTCGATACGAATGCGTTCCTGGCTTTCAATAATTTCTCGGCCGTCGCATTTGGCCCGCAACACGCGCGTTGCGCTGCGCACCAAATGGCCAACATTCTGCGTGATCACCACGTCCAAAAGCCCGTCTCGCAGCGCTTGCTCTGAATGGGTGGTGAGCTCATGACCAATCACAACCAGCTTATCGGCCAGCTCATGCTCGGCGATGATTTTTGTCACCCCGCGCGTGCCTGCACCTGCGCAATAGATGCCGACCACATCCTCATGGCTGGCAAGTGCCCGCTCGATCACCGTTGACGTGCGCTCCAGTTCATCATGACCCTCAAGAGAGGGCAGGGCGTTGAGCGTGGGAAATTGTTCACGCATCACCGCATCAAACCCTAAGCGCCGCTGTACCATGTCACGCGCGTGCGTGGTGTTGACGACAACGATGATCTTGCCCGATCTACCGCCCACAAAACGGCCCATCAAAACCCCGGCGGTTCGCCCAGCGGCGATGTTGTCGATGCCAACAAAATGGTCGCGCTCTGCGTTCGGCTGATCGGAGACCAAGGTGACAACCGCGATGCCGCTTTCCTTCATGTGGGCGATCATGTCGCGCACAACCGGTGTCTCATTGGCCATGATTGCCAGGCCGTCGATCTGCTGTTCTTGCAGGGCTTCCAGCGCGCGGATCATGGCCACGGAATCGTTCAGCGGCACTTCGATGGTTTGCAGCTCGGCGCGATCCAAACGCAGGCCAGCGCCAGCTTCCTCGATGGCCTCGCGCAGCGCTTTCAAGAATTGGCTCTCGCCTTCTGGCAGCACAAAAGCGAAGCGATAGTGCCGCCCTCGCGCCAGATTGGCCGCATGAACATCGCGCACATAGCCCAGCTTATCGATGGCGTTGTGCACGCGCCGCGCGGTCATGGAACGCACGCCCGGACGTTCGTTGAGCACACGGTCAACGGTCGCCAGACTCACGCCCGCTTCTTCGGCAATGTCATGAACTGTGGGTTTTCCCATCCCTGCCTTGTGCGCCTTTGCCAGTGCATCTTTTTTGCTGGGCGAGGGTAGGATGGCAGCTTGAGGTACGTCAATCAGAATTAGTTGGCGCTTGCGATATCAGCGCCCGCTCTGTAGCTCTTGAAGAAATCAATCGGGGAGTGAACCATGAAAACGCGTGCAGCCGTCGCCTTTGAATCCGGCAAACCACTGGAAGTGGTCGAGGTTGATCTGGAAGGCCCGAAAGCCGGCGAAGTGCTGGTGGAGATCAAGGCTACAGGCATTTGCCACACTGATGAGTTCACGCTGTCCGGCGCCGATCCCGAAGGCGCGTTTCCAGCCATTCTTGGTCATGAAGGCGCCGGTGTGGTTGTGGAAACCGGGCCGGGTGTCACCTCCGTTGAGGTCGGCGATCATGTGATCCCGCTTTATACGCCTGAGTGTCGGGAGTGCGAATATTGCCTGAATGGCAAGACGAACCTCTGCCAAAAAATCCGCGCCACGCAGGGCCAGGGCGTCATGCCCGATGGCACAAGTCGCTTCTCCTACAAGGGCGAAAAGCTGCTGCATTATATGGGCTGCTCCACCTTCTCCAACTACTCGGTTCTGCCAGAAATCTCGCTCGCCAAAGTGCGCAAAGACGCGCCGTTCGATAAGATTTGCTACATCGGCTGCGGTGTGACCACCGGTGTTGGCGCGGTGATGTTCACCGCCAAGGTGGAACCCAATTCCACCGCTGTTGTGTTTGGCCTGGGCGGTATCGGGCTTAATGTGATCCAGGGTCTGAAGCTGATCGGCGCCAAGCAGATTGTCGGCGTGGATACCAACCCTGCCAAGCGTGCCATCGCCGAGCAGTTCGGCATGACGCACTATGTGAACCCCAAAGAGATTTCCGGTGATCTGACAGGTCATTTGGTGGAACTGACCGGTGGCGGCGCGGACTATTCGTTCGAGTGTATCGGCAACACCGAGGTTATGCGTGTTGCGCTGGAATGCTGCCATAAGGGTTGGGGCGAAAGCATCATCATTGGTGTGGCACCGGCGGGTGCAGAGATCTCCACGCGGCCGTTCCAACTGGTCACGGGCCGCGTGTGGCGCGGTTCTGCCTTTGGCGGCGCGAGGGGGCGCACCGACGTGCCGAAGATCGTCGACATGTACATGGAAGGGCGCATCGATATCGACAGCCTGATCACCCACACCATGCCCCTGGACGACATCAACAAGGGCTTTGACCTGATGCATGCTGGAGAAAGCATCCGCAGCGTGGTTCTCTACTGATGGCCCTTCAGTCAGTCCAGTCTTTCGCGTGCTTTGGTGGCACGGTGGAGGTTTTTGATCACGCCTCCGATGCCTGCAACGGCACCATGCGCTTTGCCGTCTATTCCCCGCCACAAGCAGCCGAAGGGCCGGTGCCGGTGCTCTGGTATCTGTCAGGCCTCACTTGCACTTGGGCCAATGTGAATGAGAAGTCCGGCATCCAGCGCTACGCTGCTGAACACGGCATCATGGTCATCTTCCCCGACACCTCTCCTCGTGGCGAGGGTGTAGCAGACGATGAAGGTTATGATTTGGGGCAGGGCGCAGGCTTCTATATCGATGCCACGCAAGACCCTTGGGCGCAGCACTTCCAAATGGAAACCTATGTCACAAAGGAACTGCCAGCGCTGATCGCCGAGCAGTTTCAAAAGGCCGACATGAGCCGCCAGGGCATCACCGGCCATTCAATGGGTGGTCACGGCGCGCTGACATTGCATCTGAAACACCCTGACTCTTACGTCAGCGTTAGTGCGTTTTCGCCCATCATTGCGCCCGCACAGGTACCTTGGGGGCAGAAAGCTTTCACTGCTTATCTGGGCAGTGATGATGCCGTTTGGGCCAAGCACGACGCTTGCGAACTGGTGAAACAGTCGCCCTCCAAGGTGCACATTCTGATTGATCAGGGCGCCGCGGATAATTTTCTTGAAGAGCAATTGCGTCCCCAGCTCTTTGGCGATGCGTGCGCGCAGGCGGGGCAAGAGGTCAGCATCCGCATGCGCGAAGGCTATGACCATTCCTATTATTTCGTCGCCAGCTTCATCGGCGAGCACATGGCCCACCACGCCAAGGCACTCAAAGCCTAGGGTCTCAACCCTAGTTGGTCACCCAGTTGAGATCGGCCAGCTCTTCCTGGCTGAACAGGTAAAGCTGCTCTTTCGGCGTGGCCATGGCATGAATCCAAGCGCGTGGATCAACACCCATATCCACCAGCAATTGCTGCGCTTGGCTAGAAATGTGCTGGGCCCCGGCCATGCCATCCTGCAGTGTGCCGATCTCAGCATCTGAGGTGAACACCTGGTGCACGCCGAACCAAACCGGGTCTGGTAGATCACGCTCCACGCCGCCAGAAAATGCCAGTGGGCAAGAGGATGCGCAATATCCGTGGCGGGCCACGGCTGTGTCGATCTCGCGCTGGCGCAAAAGCTCCGCCATCGCAATCGCATCACGCACGCTGCCGCCGGGCGAATGGAAGGTGAGGGCGGTCAGTTCTGGGCTCGCGTCAATGAACTCCTCAAAAGCGACATAGCTGCCCGCATCGATGCGCCCGACAGCGCTCGCGGCACCATTCTCGCCCATATGAAAGGTGATAGAAGCTGCGATCGCATCATCCGGGTCGCCATCGAAGCCGGGCAGTGCCACCTGTTGATCGGACCGTCGAGACGGCGCGGAACGCGGATCATAGCGGCGCACTTGATCATCATTGCCAGGCGAACGGCGAGGGCCGTAATCCACTCGGCCTGGATTGCCGAACGGATTGCCGGTCTGAAACGCCTGCTGCTCGCCGAGCAGCGAGCGGAAATCGTAGGCGAGCGCCGCTGCCGATCCGAGAACCAGCGCCGTGAACAAAATACCCAGCACAAGGTCGCTGGTCGCGAACTTGCTGTCGTTCAGCGTTTCGTCGGCCACGCTCAGCGATCCCGCTTGATGGTTGGTAGAGCGGTTGGTAGCGGCGTCACGCCCGGTTGGTCGATATCAGCCCGCTCACGCTCGTCTTCCTGATCGGGCTCAGCGTCCGGGTCTGGTTCCGGCGGGGGTGGCGAGGCCTGAACCGGCTGCGGCGGTTGCATGGCGTTATAGAGCTTCAGCGCTTGGTTCATCTCGTGCACGGTCACGTGATGGGCATCCATTTCCGCGCCTTCTTCGCGGCGGATGGCCGAATGCACACCAGCCAGGATCAGGATCAGCACCGCTGGCAGCAGATCGATGGAAATCGCACCGGCCCAGGAGGGCAGAAAATCTTCGGCGTAAAGCAGTACCGCTTCTGGCGTCGAAAGCGGCACAAAACGCACCGGCACCACATCATCGCGGGCCAAGATCGCGTCAGCGGCGCTGGCGAGCGCGTTTGATTGCACCTCAATGGCCGACTCCACCCGTGAGACAATGGCAGCTTGGCGCGAGGCCAAATCCGCCGTTCCGCCATCGACTTCCGGTGCCACAAAGGCGGCTGAAAGATCCTCGGCGGCGCGTTTCACAGCCGGGGCGATGGAGGTTTCCGACAGTGCCGCGATGACGCCAGCAAGGGCAACCGCCTCTTCGGCATAGGCGATGGCGCGCGGCTCGATGGGCCCGGCGGCTGAGACAATGCGGCGCATGTCGCCAAGATAGCTGCCGCCCTGTTCGAACAGCGCATCTGACTCGACGCGTGCGGCGCGCACCTCGGCGGCAAGCCCTTCCAACTGACCGGACATCTGGTTCAAAAGCTGCACAACGGTCCCAGAGCCGGATGTCCCGGTCAGCGATCCTGTCGCACGTTCTTCTTGGGCAAGCCTTCGGAAGCGCTCGCTGGCAAGCTCAATGTCTGGCAACAGGCCCTGAGCCGCCAGCGCATTGTTGTGCGCCTCAGAAAGCCGGGATTGATACTCTTCGGTGGTGTTCGCCAAATGCTGCTCAATGGCGGCGCCACCGGCCAGGGCCGCGGCATTGAGCCAGGATGACATGGCCACAATCATCAGCGAACCGAGCACCATGGCGATCAGCATGGTGCGTTTTTCCGTGCCGTGCTTCACATGCGGCACGAACTGGATGAGGTAAGACCAGAAGGCATAGATGCCGATGGAAACCGCGGTTGAATAGATCAGCGCGCCGAAAAACACCACCGGTCCAATGCCTTGCAGCAGGCCGCGCACGCCCAGATAGGTGTAAACGCCACTGGCCAAGGCGAGGATCGCCAAAGTCAGTTTCGTGGTGGTTTCAAGACGGCTGACGCCGCGCCGCAGTGCTTCGGCCATACCGATCCCTTTGCGCACATAAACAGGTTCAGGTGCGTGCCTGAAGCTGCACTATGGCGAAAGTCGGACGGCGAGCAAAGCGCTTGGTTAAGACGAGCTTAACGCATGCTGCCTCGCTTCTAGCATGTCACTAGACCTTATAAGCCAGGCGCAGTGCGCCCCAGTGGCGGCCCTGCACATGGATCGGCACGGACAGGTCTTTCATGATGGTGAACTTACCGCCACCCATGTCACGTCGATAAGACTGCATGATGAACGGTTCAGTGCTTTGCCCGGCGCGCAGACCCACTTTGTCGTTGAAAATGCGTCGGTTGCGGCTGTTGGCGGCGTTCCATAGCGGATCATCGCCCTGTGGCTGGCTGAACTTTTCATTGTGCGTCGGCAGGTAGCCGTTCACATCGACACAAGCGCAGAAAACGATACGCTCACTGCTTTGCGCCACCGGTTCTTGGATGGTGGGCAACACCCGATCTGTGATGGCGGTGAAACGTGTGGTCACTTGCTCAGGGTCGGAGCCAGCGATGGGCTTGTAGTCATGATCAAAGAAATCGCCGATGTTCGCACGGCCAGCCTCAATTTCGGCGACAAAGGCGTTTTGCACCGCTTCAACAGCATCGCGCGCCATGGCCAGGAAGCGGCCTTCCTCGGTGTCGATATCGCTGTCGGCGGTCACGCCTACCATGCGGTCGGTCTCATCGACGGCTTTGCCGATCCGCTCGTGAGCTGAGTCAAGGATCGCGCTGTTGCTGGTCACGGTTTCCTGCATCGTCGTGACATTGGAAGCAAAGTCCTGCGTTGCCGTCTCGATATCGACGATGCCTGTTTCCACCACGCTTGAGGATGAGCCAATCTCTGCGATGGCCTCGGACAGTTCTTCCACCACCTCATCCAAGGCGCTTGTGCTTCCCTGAACCGCCGACACGCCCGTCAATGCGCCTTCCCCAAGCCCGATCAGTGCATCGGCCTCCTGGTTAAGCTGAGTGAGCGTCTCTTGAATTTGCTGCGTTGCGTTGGAGGTTTCGCTTGCCAACTGCTTCACTTCACCGGCAACCACAGCAAAGCCACGACCGGCCTCACCAGCACGGGCCGCTTCGATGGTGGCATTGAGAGCCAGGAGGTTGGTCTGCCGGGCGATCTGGTCGATGGACTGCGAGACATTACCCACACTGACCAACGCGCCTTGCAGCCCTTGCAATTGGGTATTGATCTCGGTGACCGAGGCGATGAGGGCGGCAATGTCGTCAGACGCTTTGCCCAGTGCCTCGCGTGAGCGCTGCATGGTTTCGCCTGATGCATTGGCGACCATGGCAGTGGTCGTGACCGCTTCGCGGATAACGCCAGTTTGAACTTGTGTTTCCTCTGCCGCTTGGCAGAGCAAGTTGAAGGCTTCCTGCAAGCCCGTGGTGGCCGCGTTGGCCGTTTCGATGGTGCCTGAAACATCCACCATTTCCACGCCAAAGGTGGACAGCGCTTCGGCAACCGAAGCCAGGGTCTTTGATGTTTGGTCAGATGACGTTGACGCGACGTTGTCCTCAACGCGTGCTTGGTCTATCGCCTCGGTGCCTGCACCTTGCGGCAGTTCCTCCAATGGTTCGTCTTTTGGTTTGGACTTCAAAGAAAACATTGGTTCCACATCCACCGCATGCGTGAGTTGGTCTCAGCATCAAGCAATGGGGCTTTGAAGTTAAAAATATCGAAACAAACATCTCCAAACGGTGATGAAATGGCGCAAAGCGTAAGGTTATTACTTAAAGCGCCGCCGCAAAACTCACAATCATTTGGACAAAGTGAGCGCTTGGTGCTGCTAATTCTAGATAAGCCTGGCAAGCTTGTAAGCGTTTGCATGAATGGCCTGTCGCGCTAAACTTGAACTGGCATTTGGTGAGTGGATTAAAGCGTTATGATCGCTGCACACAACAAGGATCGTTAGATTATGGAAGGCGCGCCCCGTCTGCTCTGGCTGCTGTTCGCCTTATGGGCCGCAGCGTTCGTTGGCGCATTCATTGCCTATGCATTGATTGAACCAACCGGCTCAAGCTTCACCAGAGGCACGAACAGAGTTGGCGCGTTTCTCGGCTGGCAGGCCACTGCCATCGGCTTTGCCGTGGTGCTGTGGTGGCGTGCACGTCAATTGATCCTTGCCACAGTCACCCGATGGCTGATGCGGATGCCAATACTGATTGCGCTTGGCCTGCTCGCCGCGTTTTTTATCTTTGTCGCGTGGGGTGTTTGGGCTGGCGGCAGCGGAGCCCTTTAGGTGCGCGAGGTCACCAGTTTGACCACCGGATTGATCACGACAGCGACGATTGGGATGAGCACCAAGCCCCATCCGAGCCCGATCACACCGTCCAGCCCGGCGGTGATGGCCCATTCCACAAACCCTTGCGCGGTGGCGATGCTGCTCGCTCCAAGCTCGGCCCAATGGTGGATCGTGTCATAAACCTGAGGAAACCCAAGATCCTTCACACCGTGCACCATGATGCTGCCGCCAACCCAAAGCATGGCAGCGGTGCCAACGGTGGAGATGATGAGCAAAATCATCGGCATGGCTTTCACCAGCCCACGTCCAAAGGCCCGCGTGGCTTCCAAACGGCCAATTTGCGTGAGCTTCAGGCCGACATCGTCCATCTTCACGATCAAGGCTACCGCGCCATAGACAAGCGCGGTGATTGCGATGGCAACGATAGCCAACGTGATGCCGCGCGTAAGGACACTGTCGGACTCAATGGCCGACAGGGTGATCGTCATGATCTCAGCTGACAAAATGAAGTCGGTCTTGATAGCACCTTTCACCCGCTGTTCTTCCAGATGGGCGGCATCAAGCCCATGCTCGGTATCCACCGCATGATGCTTCTTGTGCGAGAACAGATGCGCGATCTTCTCCGCACCCTCATAGCAAAGATACGACCCACCCAGCATCAGCAAGGGCGTCAGCATCCAGGGCGCAAAGGCGCTTAGGAGCAGCGCAACGGGCAGCAGAATGATCAACTTGTTGAAGAAGGATGCCCGCGCAATCTTCCAAATGATCGGCAGTTCGCGGGTCGCAGGCAGGCCTGTCACATACTTCGGGGTGACGGCGGCATCGTCAATCACGATGCCTGCGGCCTTGGTGCCAGCCTTGCTGGCCTGCGCGGCCACATCATCAAGCTGACTGGCGGCAAGTTTGGCGATGGCTGCGACATCGTCCAGCAGGGCAAGTAGGCCGCTCATAAACGCTCCAATCCTCGTTTGGCTCAGTTAACCCCAACGCGTGAGGATCACAATGGTTCGTTGGCCCAGGTTTGGTGCACTGGCGACTTGCCCCCACCGTCGCGCCCATGCAAAAGGTGCGCCGCGAGCGGCAGCTCCCCATTGGCCGCCTTCAAGGATGCATCATGTCTGTTCATTTCGCCGTTGCTGGACTTGGCTATGTCGGCCTTTCCAATGCCGTGTTGCTGGCGCAAAAATTTCCGGTCACTGCCTGCGATATCTCCGCAGAACGCGTGGCGATGCTGAATGAGCGCACCTCGCCCATCAGCGACCCAGAGTTGGAAGACTATCTGGCCAACAAAGACCTTGATCTGACAGCGACGCTGGATACCCAAAGCGCCTACCGGTCAGCTAGCCATGTGATCGTTGCGACGCCCACCAATTATGATCCGCAGACCAACGCGTTTGATACGTCCTCCGTCGAGGCGGTGATTGCCGACGTTTTGGCCGTCAATGATGAAGCGCTGATCATCATCAAATCAACGATCCCGGTAGGGTTGGTGTCGAGCTTGCGGGAAAAATTCGGCTCTGACCGCATCATCCACTCACCGGAATTTTTGCGTGAGGGCAAAGCGCTCTACGACAATCTTCACCCCTCTCGCATCGTGGTGGGTGAACGGTCGGATCGCGCGCAAGCCTTTGCGCAGATGCTGGCCGATTGTGCCATCAAAACCGACATTCCAACGGTGCTGACCGACCCTGATGAAGCTGAAGCCATCAAGCTGTTTGCCAACACCTATCTTGCCATGCGCGTGGCGTACTTCAACGAGCTCGACACCTACGCCCAGATTGCCGGCATGGACACGCGTCAGATTATCAAGGGTGTAAGCCTCGATCCGCGCATTGGCGACCATTACAACAACCCATCCTTCGGCTATGGCGGCTATTGTCTGCCGAAAGACACCCGTCAGTTGCTGGCCAATTATGACGCTGTACCGCAGAACCTGATCCGCGCCATCGTTGATGCTAACACCACGCGCAAGGATTTCATTGCCGATGCGATCATTGCCAAAAATCCTGGCTGCGTGGGTGTCTACCGACTGACGATGAAAGAGGGGTCGGACAATTTCCGGGATAGCTCCGTTCAGGGGATCATGAAGCGCATTAAGGCCAAGGGCATTCCGGTCATCGTGTATGAGCCGGGTCTGGATGCCGTGCATTTTTTCGGGTCGGCCGTTGTGCGCGACCTGTCACAGTTCAAATCTGAATGCGACATCATCATCGCCAACCGGCAGGCTGATGAACTGGCCGATGTTAAAGACAAAATCTTCACCCGCGATCTTTTTGGAGTCGACTGACGACTATGGTCACCGCAACGCAAAAAACAGCACTGGTCACCGGTTCAGCCGGGTTTATCGGTTTCCACACCAGCCAAGCTCTGCTGGACGCCGGTTATCGGGTGGTCGGTTTCGATGCGCTGACGGATTACTATGACGTAAAGCTCAAGCAGCGCCGCCATCAAAGGTTATTGCAGAACCAGCATTTCAAAGCTGTTGAAGAACGCCTTGAGAGCCCAGGTGTGATGGTGGATCTGGTGGCGCGGGAAGAACCTGATCTGATCATTCACCTGGCCGCCCAAGCGGGGGTGCGCTACTCCATCGACAATCCGCGCTCTTACATGGACAGCAATTTGGTCGGCACCCTTGAGGTGCTGGAGGCAGCTCGCGCAAAGCCGCCCAAGCATTTGATGATGGCGTCTTCAAGTTCGGTTTATGGCGCGAATACCGAGATGCCCTATGCCGAGCACCACAAAGCCGATCTGCAAATGTCGTTCTATGGCGCCACCAAAAAGGCCGCAGAATCGATGACGCATTCTTATGCGCACCTCTACGGCGTGCCGATGACGCTGTTTCGGTTTTTCACGGTCTATGGGCCGTGGGGCAGGCCAGATATGGCGCTGTTTAAATTCACCAAAGCGATCCTCGAAGGGCAACCTATCGATGTCTACAATCACGGCGATATGCGCCGCGATTTCACTTTCATTGATGATCTGGCGCGTTCCATCGCCGCCTTGGCTGATGTCACGCCCACGCTTCCTGATACCGTGGATGATGAGGATCGCGATGCGCTCGGTCTCTCGCCTGTTGCGCCATGGCGTGTGATCAACATCGGCAACAATCAGCCAGTGCAACTCATGGACTTCATTGAAGCCTTGGAGCGATCATTGGGCAAAAAAGCCAAGCGCAATATGCTGCCGATGCAAGCCGGGGACGTGCCAATGACCTGGGCCGATGCGACGCTGCTTTCCCGCCTTATAGGCGCACCACCGGCAACGCCGGTGGAAGAGGGCATTGCACGGTTTGTTGCCTGGTATCGCGACTACTATCAAACCTGAGTTCAAGGGTCAGCCGCGCGATGCGACCAGCTTTGCGTGATTTTCCCCACCGACCCCATTGCCGCTCAGTTGGCTAACGTTATACTGCATACGCATGCAAGTACGGATGGCCAAAACCGCTAGCGCTGGAAATGGGGTCCGTTAGGAGACGAGGACCACGTCATGATCACCTACCTGAAACGCGGCAAGCCCGAGGCAGAGCGCTCTGATGATGATGCCAAGGTGCGCGCCATTGTTGAAGGCACGCTGACGGACATCGAAGCGCGCGGTGATGCAGCGGTGCGTGATCTGTCGGAAAAGTTCGATGGTTACACACCAGAGCGTTTCCGCCTGACCGATGATGATGTGGCGGCGCTGATGAACAAAGTGTCCTCGCGCGACATGGACGACATCAACTTTGCGCAGGATCAGGTGCGCGTGTTCGCTCAGCACCAGCGCAACTCGATGGTCGACATTGAAGTGGAAACAATGCCGGGCGTAATCCTCGGCCACAAGAACATTCCGGTGCAGTCGGTCGGTTGTTATGTGCCCGGTGGCAAATTCCCGATGGTGGCCTCAGCCCACATGTCAGTGGCCACCGCTGACGTGGCAGGCGTGCCGCGCATCATTGCTTGTACGCCGCCGTTCAAGGGTGAGCCGAACCCGGCTGTTATCGCCGCCATGAAACTTGGCGGTGCGCACGAGATTTATGTGCTAGGCGGTATCCAGGCTGTGGGTGCGATGGCCATCGGAACGCAGACCATCGATCCAGTGCATATGCTGGTTGGGCCAGGCAACGCGTTTGTTGCCGAAGCCAAGCGCCAACTGTTTGGACGTGTTGGCATCGATCTGTTTGCTGGTCCAACCGAGACGATGGTGATCGCCGATGAGCATGGCGCTGACGCGGAACTTTGCGCGACCGATCTGCTGGGGCAGGCCGAGCATGGCTACAACTCGCCTGCCGTTCTGCTCACCAACTCTGAGAAGCTCGCGCGCGACACGCTGGACGAGATCGACCGCCTGCTTGGCATGCTGCCGACCGCTGAAACCGCCCGCAAAAGCTGGGAAGATTACGGCGAGGTGATCGTCTGCGACACCTATGAGGAGATGCTGGAAGTTGCTGATGACATTGCGTCCGAGCACGTGCAGGTGATGACCGACCGCGATGATTGGTTCCTCGACAATATGACCTGTTACGGCGCGCTGTTCTTAGGTGCGCGCACAAATGTGGCCAATGGCGACAAGGTTATTGGCACCAACCACACGCTGCCCACCAAGAAGGCGGGCCGCTACACTGGCGGGCTCTGGGTTGGCAAATATCTTAAAACCCACAGCTATCAGAAGGTGCTGACTGATGAAGCTGCGGCGCTGATGGGCGAATATTGCTCGCGGCTTTGCATGCTTGAGGGCTTTGTTGGCCACGCTGAGCAGGCCAATGTACGCGTGCGCCGTTATGGTGGCCGCAACGTGCCTTACGGCGAAGCGGCAGAACCGAAGTTAGCGGCGGAGTAAACTATGAAGCGAGATTTGGATCTAATCCGCGAGATTCTTCTAAAAGTCGAGTCGTTTGAACCAGAGCGTTTGAGCGATATTCAGACTTTCGAGCCTGACAGCTTTTCGGGTAATTCGGCCCAAAATGTCTATCATCTGAACCTGTTGATTGGTTGCGGCTTTGTTGAAGAGTTTGGAAGTCGAACACTTGCGCAAAGCATTGGCGTCAAAGGAATGTCGATGGCCGGTCATGACTTTCTCGACTCAATTCGCGAGCCTTCGATTTGGCAAGCAACAAAGGCAAGGTTATCTGCAGCGGGTGGATGGACACTTGAGCTTGTTGCCGCAGTTGCAAAGGAAGAACTCAAGCGCCGATTGCTGGGAGCTATAGACAGTTGATTTTACCCCAAACCCCCTCCACGCGTCTTGATGGCAAGCGCGCCTTTGTGGCTGGTGCTTCGCGTGGCATCGGTCTTGGTTGCGCTGTGGCCTTGGCTGAGCAGGGCGCCCATGTGGTGTGTGCTGCGCGGGGCATGGAACAGTTGAACGAGGCTGTGCACGCCATGGCCAATGAGGGGCACAGCGTTGAAGCCGTTCAGCTGGATTTGGCCGAAACCGATGCGGTGAAAGCCCTTTTTCATGCGCAAGCGCCGTTTGATGTTGTGGTCAATTCAGCAGGCATTGCCCGTCACGCACCGGCGCTGGACATCGACTTCGAAGATTATCAGGCCGTTATGGACATCAATGTACGCGGAGCGTTCGTGCTCTCGACTGAAGCGGCGCGTGGCATGATAGCGGCCGGTAAGCCTGGTTCCATCATCCACCTGTCTTCGCAGATGGGTCATGTTGGCGGCATTGAACGCGCCGTCTATTGCGCCTCCAAACATGCGCTTGAAGGCATGGTGAAGGCCATGGCCATTGAGTGGGGTCCGCAAAAAATCCGCATCAATACCATTTGCCCGACCTTCATTCGCACGCCTCTTGCGGCAGTGACGCTGGATGATCCAGAGCGGCGCGCTTGGGTGGAATCGAAGATCAAGCTTGGTCGCGTTGGCGAGATTGAAGACATTATGGGTGCGGTTGCCTATCTGGCCAGCGATGCTTCGGCGATGGTCACGGGCACGTCTTTGTTGATCGACGGCGGTTGGACGGCGGGCTAGCGCTGAACGTCCACAACTTCATCTGCGGGTTTTTCGGCGGGCGCAGGTGATGGCTGGACGGCGAGGGTGGCGCGCCTTAAACCTGTTTCTGTGAAGCATTTTGTATTCTCTTGGCGAACGGCAGAGCGTGGGGCTGCGCTTGATGGCCCGGCGTAAGGTTACGTCCATCGATGTTGCACGCGAGGCTGGCGTTTCGCAGTCGGCTGTTTCACGTGCTTTTACGCCTGGTGCCAGCGTGGCCGCTGAGACCAAAGAACGGGTTCATAAGGCAGCGATCAGCCTTGGGTATCGCCCCAATGCCATCGCCCGCTCACTGATCACCCGCCGGTCTCACATGATCGGTATGGCGGTTTCTTACCTCGACAATCACTTTTACCCTGAGCTGGTCCAGGGCATCTCTGACCAATGCCAGAAACGTGGTTATCACGTGCTGCTTTTCACCGCCGGTGAGGGCGATGCGGCCAATACTGAATTGCAACGCGCGCTGGACTATCAAATCGATGGGCTGGTGCTGGCCTCTGTTTCGCTATCGTCGGAAATCGCCAACCGCTGCCATGCCGCAGGCATTCCAGTTGTTATGGTCAACCGCGTGTCCGATGCGCCCACCGCCTCTAAGATCACCGGTTCCAATGAGCTTGGTGGGCGCACCATCGCGCATTTCTTGGTCGCAGGCGGACACAAACGCATCGCCTATCTCGCCGGCCTTGAAGAAACCTCGACCAACCGCGACCGAGAGCGCGGGTTCCTTGCAGGGCTTGCTGAAAAGAACGTCGCCCCGCACGCCCGCGCCGTCGGCAACTACGATGCAGATCAGGCCGCGAAGGGTGCCATCGCGATGATGCAAACGCATGAGCCACCCGATGCGATTTTTTGTGCCAACGACCATATGGCCATCGCGGTCATGGATGCTTTGCGCAATGGGCTGGGCCTCAACGTGCCTGAGAATGTCTCCATTGTTGGATTTGACAATGTCGGCCCAGCGCAGTGGCCCACCTATTCCATCACCAGCTTTTCGCAGCCGGTCGATGCGATGATTGAAGCAACCAGCGAAACCCTGTTCGAAGCCATTGAAGCGGCGGTTGAGGGCGAGGCATTTGAAGCTGAATCCATCGAGCTGCCCGGCGCGTTGATCGTTCGTGGATCAACGAAAAATCCGCCCGGCAGTGGCGACACGTGGGCAATTCCTGAAGAGGTCTAGGGTCGTGACCCCAGTTTAGCTCGCCTGGCAGGCTGCGCATTGTCCATGAACCTCAATGCTTGTCGCGCGTGCTGCGAACCCAAGTGTCTCACCAAGGGCATCCACGTCTTTGGCAAGCGCATCGCCGTTCACTTCTTCCACGCCCCCGCATCCGTCGCAGAGAAAGAAAACTGTGTGTGAGCTGGCGCAATGGGCACCGCCACAGCACGATGCGTGAACACAGGCAATGTAAGCGTTGGCGCTCTCCAGCTTGTGCACCAGACCATGGTCGCCCAGCCATTTCAGGGCGCGATAGATTTGCGGTGGCGCGCGCAGACCATCATCGCGCAGCGCATCCAATAGCTCATAGGCTGACTGCGGTTTTTCAGACCGGCTGAGCTGATTGAGCACGAGTTGGTTGTTACGCGAGAGCGAGAGGGAAGGCGGTGGGTCTGTGGAGACAGAAACGGTCATGTGCGAGAAAGCCGATGTGCGGTTGACTTGTTATACTATAACATATTAGAGCCTATCCTCTAATCCCGCAACAGTCGACCTTTTGGAACGCACCTTTGGCGCATACCCACAGTTCCCCCACCTGTCTTCGGTTTGAGGACCTGACCCTTGGTTATGGTCCGCACCCGGCGGTTCATGGGCTTTCAGGCACTGTGGATCATGGCGACCTTTTGGCGATTGTTGGGCCCAATGGATCGGGAAAGTCGACCTTGCTCAAGGGTATCGTCGGTAGTCTCGCGCCCATGGCGGGTGCCTGTGAACATGTTGACGGTTGCCGTGTGGCCTACCTGCCGCAACAAGCTGATATCGATACAACCTTTCCTGCAACAGTTTTTGATTTGGTAAAGCTTGGCCTTTGGCCAAAACGGGGATTGCTTGGCCGCATAACAGGGGCCGATCGTCAAGCCATCGCGCGCGCGCTTGAAGCCGTTGGGCTGGTGGGCTTTGAACAGCGCACCATCGACACACTGTCCGGCGGGCAGCTACAACGTGCCTTGTTTGCCCGCGTCTTGTTGCAAGATGCCGACCTCATCCTGCTCGATGAACCTTTCAACGCAATCGACACAAAGACGGTCGATGACCTTGTAGGCGTGATCCAGCGCTGGCACACCGAAAAACGCAGCGTTATTGCGGTGATGCACGATCTGGACTTGGTGCGTGATCATTTCCCCAGTTCGTTGTTGCTGTCGCGCGAACCCATCGCCTGGGGACCAACCGCAGAGGTTTTGCAGGCGGAGAATTTGCTCAAAGCACGCCGTTTCCATGCAGCTTGGGACGACGACGCACCCTGGTGCGCAGACCACGATCACAAGCACGCCCACGGACAAGCCGCGTGATGGACATCTTTGCGTTCTTGATTGCACCTTTTGCTGATTATGCTTTCATGCAACGTGCGCTTCTCGGCGGGCTTTTGATCTCCGTGTCGGCCGGACCCATCGGCGTTTTTTTGATGCTGCGCCGCATGAGCTTGACCGGTGATGCGATGGCCCACGCCATCTTGCCCGGAGCCGCGATTGGGTTTCTGATTTTTGGCCTGAACCTAATCCCCATGACACTTGGCGGCTTGGTTGCTGGCGCCCTGGTGGCGGCGCTGGCAGGCGTGGTTGCGCGCATGACGGTGCAGAAAGAGGACGCAGCCATGGCCGCGTTCTATCTGATTTCGCTCGCGGTTGGCGTGATGATTGTTTCGCTGCGCGGATCGTCGGTGGACTTAATGCATGTCCTGTTCGGGTCGGTGCTCGCTCTCAACACCGAAAGCCTGATGATGATCGCGACGATCACCACCATTTCGATGGCGACGCTCGCCCTAATCTGGCGCGCTTTGGTGGCAGAATGTCTGGACCCAGGCTTCCTTCGCTCTGTCTCAGGTTGGGGTCCGGTTGTTCATTTCGTTTTCTTGGCCCTGGTTGTTCTCAATCTGGTGGCAGGCTTTCAGGCTTTGGGCACGCTGCTATCTGTCGGCCTTATGATTTTGCCAGCAGCGGCTGCGCGCTTCTGGGTACGACGCGTTGTTTCGCTGTGCCTGTTGGCGATCGCGATTGGCATGACATCTGTTTTCGTCGGCCTCTTGATTTCCTTCCACCTTGCCGTGGCGTCTGGCCCAGCCGTCATCCTGGCCGCTGGTTCAGTGTACCTCATTTCCCTATTGGCCGCGCCCCGCGGTTTGGTTCGGCCAGCCCTTCCAACCCAACGACATAAGGTAGCTTGATGCGTTCCTCGATTGTTGCACTCACTCTGTTGTCCACCACGTCCCTGGCATCAGCCGATGCACTGGATGTTGTTGCATCCTTCTCCATCCTCGCGGATATGACGCGCGTTGTGGGCGGTGATCACGTGTCGGTCACCAGCCTGGTTGGCCCCGGAGACGACGCACACGTTTTTCAACCCGGTCCAACAGATGTGGTCGCGGTGACGGGCGCAGATCTGGTGATCACCAATGGTCTGGGCTTTGAAGGTTTTCTTGAGCGGTTGATCGAAGCCAGTGGCACGCAAGCCACGATCATAACAGCCAGCAACGGCATCGATGTCATCGAAGTTGGCGAAGATGACCATAGCGATCACGATGACCACGATGACCATGACGATCACGCGCATGATGACGATGGCCACGACGAGCATGATCATGACGAGCATGCGCATGATGATGGCCACGACGGGCACGATCATGACGAGCATGCGCATGATGATGATGGCCACGATGAGCACGCGCATGAGGGCCATGACCACGGTCCCATTGACCCGCACGCCTGGCAATCGCTTGATGCGGCACAAATCTATGTTGCCAATATCGCCGACGGTCTCTGCGAGGCCTTACCAGCGCACTGCGACGAGTTCACCGCAAACGCCGAAACCTACAAAGGTGAAATGGAGGCTCTAAAGGACGCGTGGGAGGCAGCTCTTGCCGATGTTCCCATGGGCGAGCGCACAATCATTACCAGCCATGATGCTTTTGCGTATATGGCGCGCGATTTCGGTCTCACCATTCTTGCGCCACAAGGCATCTCAACGGACAGCGAGGCGTCGGCAGCAGACGTGGCTGCGATTATCGACCAAATTCGCGAGACGGGTGCCAATGCGCTGTTCGTTGAAAATCTGGCCGATCCACGGCTCATCCAACAAATCGCCGATGAGACGGGCTTGTCTGTATCAGGTACACTGTACACCGGTGCTTTGGATCCAGAGGGCCAGGCCTCAACCTATCTGGGCATGATGGAGGCCAATCTGCGCACCCTCATGCAAGCCTTCGCCGCTGGGTAGGCCCGTCAGTCGAGCCGGTCAGGCAGTGCGACGGCGATGCTACCTTCTGCGCGACGCACCTCGGTGAGGTGCGTGCGCACACCAAAGGCACCTTCCACGCGATCCGGTATCAGCACCTCGTGTGGTGCGCCATCAGCCAATAGCGCACCGTCTTTCATCAGAACAAGACGGTCAGCGTAGCGTGCGGCGAGGGCTAAGTCGTGCATCACCACCACGATACCTTTGCCGTCACGCGCTTGGCCCGCCAGAACACCCATGATCTCAAACTGATAGCGTGGGTCCAGTGAGGCGAGGGGTTCATCGGCGAGCAGAAACGCGGCTTCCACGGCCAGTGCCCGTGCCAGCGAAACCCGCATTTGCTCGCCCCCTGAGAGGGTGAGAACAGATTGGTCGCGCAGTGCTGTGAGGCCCATCGTGTCGAGCACACGCTCCACAATTTCATCGCTCTTGCCGCCATGCGGATGCCGACCAAGAGCGACAACCGCCTCAACGCTGAGCGGCCAGGCGTGGCTTTGCCCCTGTGGCAGATAGGCAATCTGCTTGGCGCGCTCCAACGGCGAGAGCGAAGATAGGGCTTTGCCATCCAGCTTGGTCTCGCCACTATGGTCAATGAGACCAAGCAAGGCTTTGAGAAACGTACTCTTTCCCGCGCCGTTGGGCCCTAGAATGGCGGTCAACGTGCCGGTCTCCAGCGACAGATCCGCGGATTGAAGCAAGCGAGCCTTGCCAATCGAAACGCTTAGATTTTTGGCGTGGAGCACACTCATAGTGTGGCCCGTCCGGCCAGTGCGCGCCGTTCTCGCAGCACCAGGCCCAAAAAGAAGGGCGCACCAACAAGCGCAGTGACAACGCCAACTTTCAAGGGCTCTCCGCTGGTTGGTACCAGCCGCACCAGAAGGTCCGCCGCCAGCAGCAAGCACGCGCCAGCTAGCGTCGCGGGCAGCAACACGCGCGCTGGATCGTAGCCCACCAACGGGCGCACCAGATGCGGTGCAACCAGGCCGATAAAGCCGATCGTGCCAGCCACCGAGACACCGGCGCCGACCGCCATGGCGACACCCACGATCAGCACAAGCCGCAAACGCCGGACGTTGACACCGAGGCTCGTGGCGGTGTCTTCGCCAAGACTCATCACCTTAAGCGCGCGCGCCTGGGTCGCAATGAGGATTGAGCCGAGGATGATAAAGGGCCCCGCCATCCAGATATGCTGGAACGAGCGATCTTCCAGCGAGCCAAGCAGCCAAAAGGCCACTTCAAGCGCTGCGAATGGGTTGGGCGAGAGATTGAGCGCCAGCGACGTGCCCGCCGCCGCGAAGCTGGAAAGCACCAGGCCAGCGAGTAACAACACGATGATCGGCGCATCACGGCCTGCCAGAAGCATCAGCGCACCAACGGATGCCAAAGCACCCGCCATGCCTGCCACAGGCAAGGCAAAAGACAGCGCGCCAGCCAGCCCTGAACTGATCATAATCACCGCGCCCAGCGCCGCAGCCGACGGCGCGCCGAACAGCGATGGCGAGGCGAGCGGATTACGCACCAATCCTTGAAGGCCCGCGCCGCTTAAGCCCAGTGATCCACCAATGAGGATCGCAAGCAGCGTGCGCGGCAAACGGATTTCGTAGACGATCAGCGCCAGCCGTTCGTCAGCGCCTGTGAGCGCAGCCAAAAGCTGATCGAACGTGAAAGCGGTCGTTCCAACTGCCAAGGAGAGCGCGGCCAGCGCCAGAAGCAGGACAGCAAGGCTGGCGCTGAGCCGCATCACATCGCGTCCCTAGAACGTGGCCCGGATACCGGCATAGGCTGACAGCCTAGGTGTGTTGTAGCCATTGATCTCTTCGTACTCGACATCAAACAGGTTTTCGATGCGACCATAGATCTCCAAATGCTCATGCGCTTGGTAGGATGCGGTGACATCAACCCGCGTGTAGGGGTCCAATGGATCGCGTTCGCGAGACCGAGAAAAGCGTTCGCCGCCCACCCAATTGACCACACCGGACACGCGCAGCCGGTCTATGCCGATGTAGCTCAGCGTTACCTGCGCCTCATGCTCTGGACGACGCTGAAGGCGATCGCCGGTCGTCGCATCTTCAGCATCCAGATAGGCGTAGTGCGCTGATGCATCCACATGGCCAGGGATCACGCGCGCGTCGGCGGTGACCTCAATACCCATCAATCTGGCTTCGTCGATATTTTCCCAAGCCTCAAGCGCAAAGGACCCGAACCCGCCGGTGTAAACGTGCAGATCCTCAATCTCTTGGTAGAAGCCGGTGACATCGACAGTCAGCCGACCGTCAAAGAGTGTCTGGGTGATACCAATATCGGCGCCCCAGCTCTCTTCTGGACGAAGGTTGGGTGTTGCCGCCCGTTGGCGCAGACTTGGGGCTTTGGCGCCAGTGCCAACGCTTCCGTGAAAACGGGTCTCTGTTTCATGGAGCTCATAAACCGCGGTACCGCGGCCGGTAACGAACGTTCCTGCATCTGCAAAATCGTCAAACCGTACCGCTGCTGAGAGATGCAGCGCAGGACCTATCGAGAACTGCTGCATCGCAAATGCGCCCCAATACAGCTCATCCTCATCGAACTGCACCGTGCTAACCTCGACGTATTCAGCAGACTGTTGCTCGCCGGTCAGACCGTAAAGGGTGGTGCCCAACGCGTCCCAACGTATCTCGCCGGTATATTCCATACCGATCCGGTTTCCGTTGTAATCATCAACGTCTGCGTTTTCGACAAAGCTTCTATCAGTCGAAGAGGCGAAAGCGGTTACCGTTTGACGCCAGCGCCCATCGAAGCTTTCGTGGGTAGCGCGGGCATGCCCCGTTATCGAAAGCCGGTCGGCTTCACCTTCAGGATCAGTGTTACTTCGATCGTAGTTGGTTTCAAGGTCGGTGACCTGAAATGCTGCGTCCAGCGATAGGTTTTCTGACAGATTGGCTTGGCCGCGCAGACCGCCAGTCCATTGTCGCGAGCCATCTGCTTCATCATTGCCAGCTCGGCGCGAGTATCCCTGGGTGGAAAAGTGCTCCGCATATCCAGTGATGGAAAACTGATCGCCACCATACCCAGCGCGCGAGGCTTCGCGATGCGTTCCGAAGCTGCCCCCTTCAACGCTCGCAGAGCCAGACAAGCCGCGTGTCGGTTGGCGTGTCGTAATCGCGATAACACCGCCAATGGCATCTGAGCCATAGAGCGCTGACTGTGGCCCGCGAAGAACCTCAATGCGCTCAATCGAGCCAACTGGCAGCATAGTGAAATCAAAAGCGTTGCGCGTCGACGTGGTATCGCTGACCGGCACGCCATCGATCAGCACCATTGTGTGCTGGCTCTCGGCGCCACGAATGCGCACATCGGTCGAGGAACCAAAACCCCCTGAGGAGTTGAAGCTGACCCCCGGAGAGGCGCGGAGGATTTCTGCAACAGAGTTTTGCCCCGCCTGTTCAATCTCCTCGCGGGTAATCACACTCACGGCGCTACCAGCCCGTGCGATGGGCGTGGCAATGCCGCGATAGGGCGCAAAAACGGTGATTTCCGATTGGGCGAATACGGGGGAGGTGGAGAGAAGGGGCGCGGCTACAGCCGCAACAAAAAAGCCGGCCAAAAAGCCGGGGGTCGATACGCGTACCATCATCAGACCTTTACTGTTTCGATCTGGTTGTTCACAACCACCCGTCACGGCGTGTGTCCCGGGCGTGTAACGATTTGTTAAGGCTTTGAAATTGGTTCGGCAATCAATCCAAAGGGGTAAAAAGGTTCAGCTCTTTAGCCTGATCGCGATGTTGCTTACGCTCACCGTTCCGGTGCAGGCGCGGGCAGATGATGAGTGCACGGTGCGCCCAGAACGCATTGTCTCGCTCAATATGTGCACCGATCAGCTGCTTTTGGCGCTGGCCGACCCTGACCAGATCGTTGGCCTCAGCCGTTTTGCCGGCAACGAGCGCCTATCCTATGCAGCCGAACAGGCCGCGCCTTATCCACAGCTTCCTGCCGCAGCCGAGGCGGTGATCGCGCTGGAGCCAGACCTCGTCCTTACTGGCCTCTTCACCAATCGCGCTGCCAAAGACATGCTTGCGCGGTTTAACTACCGCGTTGAAGAGGTGCCATTTTCACGTTCGCTGGATGAGGCTTACACCGCCATTCGCGTGGTGGCTGAGATGGTGGGGCATCCGCAGCGTGCGCAAGTCTTGATCGATGATATCGATGCTGCACTGTCAGCAGCGCGCTCCGATCAGCAGCTCACCACTCTTATCATCCGGCGCCGCGGCTACGCTACGGGTATCGCATCGCTGATCGGCGACCTGCTTGCAAGGCTGGGGATGCCATTGGCAAGCGAGGAACTGGTTGGCGCGCGCGGCGGTTTTGCCGATCTTGAAACCATCATTCGCGCTGAACCGGACGTGCTCATCACCCCCACGCTGGCCCGTGAGAGCGAGGACCAAGGCTCCGCACTTCTCATTCATCCCGCGCTCAACGAACGCTATCCGCCGGCGCGCCGGATTGCTATGCCGGAGCGGCTGACGCTGTGCGCCGGGCCATCCCTGATCGAAGCTATCCAGCACATTGCCGATGAGCGTGATCAGGCGCTGCAAAGGCTGGCCGGTGGCTGAGTGGTTCGCGTTCAACGCACTGGCGCTTGCCTTGGCCTTGATGCTGGACTCCCTATTCGGTGAGCCAAATTGGCTTTGGAAACGCGTGCCGCATCCTGTTGTTCTCATCGGCCAGCTCATCGGTTGGCTGGACCGGCGCATGAACAATCAGGAGCACTCACCGTTCCGGCAGAAGAGAGTAGGCATCACAGCGCTGATCCGCGTGATCTTTGTCGTCGCCGCGCTGGCGGTTGGCATCCTGGCATTGGTTTGGTGGGTCAACCCGATACTGGCCTTTGTCGTTACCGTGCTGGTTGGCGCGATCTTCCTCGCCCAGCGCTCCCTGCACGATCATGTCGAAGCGGTGCGCGCGCCCTTGGCAGACAATGATCTGCCCGCTGCACGACAGGCCCTTTCCATGATTGTCGGCCGTGACACCGAAAACCTTGATGAGTCCGGCATCGCCCGCGCAGCGTTGGAAAGTTTGGCGGAAAACCATTCCGATGGCGTCATCGCGCCCGCCTTCTGGATGCTTATCGGCGGTCTGCCTGGCATAGCGATCTTCAAGGCGATCAACACCGCGGACTCGATGATCGGCTACAAAACCGAGCGCCATCTGCACTTTGGCTGGGCATCAGCAAAGCTGGATGATGTCGTGAACTTACTGCCCGCGCGCGTATCGGTCGGGCTGATTACGCTCAGCGTTGCGATCACCGGTCTGGCCGGTCAAAAGGGTGCGTTTGCATGGCCTGACTGGGCAACAATCCGCCATGATGCTCCAAGCCATGCCTCTCCCAATGCCGGGTGGCCGGAAGCCAGCTATGCATCTGCACTGGGCATCGCGCTTGGCGGCCCGCGCACCTATCCAAGCGGCACGGTTGAGGCGCCCTACATCAATGGTGCTGGCCGAAAGCACTTGGAAGCAGGCGATATCCGCAAGGGTCTTGCGCTGTTCAGGGCCACCTGCGCGGCCACGCTTTTGGTGGTGGTTTTGATCGCTGCTGCCATCGGCTTTTTGCAATAGCCAGTAGCCCATTCACATCCATGTGCTCGGATAGATGATCGGCCAAACCATCCAAGGCCTCTTCGACGCGGGCTTGATAGGCAACGGACGCGCGCGCGCCCAAGCGCTTCAAAAAGGCTGCGCGAAACGCATCGCTGGCAAAAAGCCCATGCAAATAGGTGCCCATTATCTGGCCATTGGCCGACACCGCGCCATCGATCCCAGTATCAAGGGCGAGCAGAGGGCGCTGGCAGTCCGGCCCCTGCGTCTCGCCCAGGTGGATTTCGTAGCCTTCAACGGTTGTTCCGGTTTCCCGGTGGATGCCCTTGGTGAAAGTGGTTGTTTTATCGGCTGAGAGGGTGGTTTCCACATCTAGCAATCCAAGCCCAATCTCGCGCCCGGCTGCGCCTTCAATGCCACCAGGGTCAGCAACGCTGCGTCCAAGCATTTGATAGCCACCGCACAGGCCAACCACATAGCCGCCACGTCGCACATGAGCGGCCAGATCCACATCCCAACCGTCAGCCTTGAAGGCTTGAAGGTCTGCGATGGTGGCTTTTGATCCCGGCAAGATGACACAGGCGGCATCAGTGGGTAGCGGCGTGCCAGGTTCGATAATCCGCAGATCAACGCCTGGCTCCATGCGCAGTGGATCAAGGTCCTCAAAATTGGCGATCCGGCCAAGGCGCGGCACAGCGATCACCAAACCTTCGCCGGAACCGTCTGCAAGCCCAAGCACATCTTCAGCCGGCAGATCGCGCGCCTGATCGAACCAAGGGATCACACCGAAGCTCGGCCATCCGGTGCGCTCCACGATCTCTGTCAAGCCATCATCAAACAGAGACGGATCGCCACGAAAGCGGTTGATGAAAAAGCCTTTGACCAGTGCCAGATCACCAGGTGGCAACAGCGCACGCGTGCCAACCACACTGGCGATCACGCCGCCACGGTCGATGTCCGCACATAGAACCACGGGCACTTGGGCGGCGCTGGCAAAGCCCATATTGGCGATGTCACCGGTTCGCAGATTAATTTCCGCCGGGCTGCCTGCACCCTCAACCAGGAGGATGTCGGCATCGGCTTCTAGCTTTGCGAAGCTCTCCAAAACTGGCGCCATCAGTTCAGTTTTGCGCGCGCCATACTCCGCCGCTTTCATCGTGCCCCAGACTTTGCCCTGCACCACAATCTGGCTGCCGACATCGGTCTGCGGCTTCAGAAGAACGGGGTTCATGTGCACACTTGGCGCGACCTTTGCCGCCTGTGCTTGAAGCGCCTGCGCTCGCCCGATCTCGCCTCCATCAGTTGTTACGGCGGCATTGTTCGACATGTTCTGCGGTTTGAACGGCAGCACGCGCATGCCTTGGCGAGCAAGCAATCGGCACAGCCCCGCAACGATCACCGACTTGCCGACGTTTGAGCCGGTGCCTTGGATCATCAGGGCGGGGGTTTTAGTCACATTATCTATCGTCATGACCGCCCTTGCGACGGTCATCCAGCTCTTTCGCTATCCGTCGCACCATCGCAGACCTATTTTCCTTTTGAAACTGGATGGCCGGGTCAGGCCCGGCCATGACGAGAGTGGGTGGGCTAAAACTCAATGCCTTCTTGCGCCTTCACGCCAGAACGGAAGGGGTGTTTTATCTGCGTCATCTCAGTGACCAGATCGGCAATCTCGATGAGCTCTTCAGGCGCGTTGCGCCCGGTCACGATCACATGCACGTCGTCTGGCTTTTCATCGCGTAGGAACCGCACCACCTCGGCAGGATCGATATAGGCGTAGCGCAGCACGATGTTGAGCTCATCAAGCAGCACCAGCTTGTGCTCGCCGCCTAAAATCAGGCCCTTGGCCTTGTCCCAGGCCGCCTCGGCAGCGGCGATATCGCGCTGGCGATCCTGTGTTTCCCAAGTGAAACCTTCGCCCATCGTGTTGATGGTCACAAGGTCTGAAAAGCGCTCCAGAACTGCGCGTTCCCCAGTTTCCCATTTGCCCTTCACAAACTGAATAACACCGACACGCTGACCGTGCCCAAGGGCGCGAAACACCATGCCGAAGGCAGCGGTGCTTTTGCCTTTGCCCTTACCGGTGTGAACGATCAATAGCCCTCTTTCGATGGTTTTGGTGGCGATGATCTTGTCGCGCGCGGCCTTCTTTTTGCGCATCTTTTCAGCGTGGCGCGCATCCAGCTCTTCCTCGGTCATCGTGGATTTGTCGGTCATTCTGCAGCTTCCTGGTTGGGGTGCATAAGCTCATTGAGCAAAGTTTGGGTGGTGTTGCGGCGCGGGGTCCAGAGGCCGCGGTCCAGGGCCTCGGTAAACCGCGCCAGCATATCGGCGAGCGCGGGTGCGTTGGCCTCTTCAATGAAGTCGCGCACGCTATCATCGGCGATGTAAGCCTCAAACAGCGCGTCGAAATGATGGTCGCTCACCGCCTGGGTGGTGGCAGCGAAGGCAAAGAGATAATCCAGCGTTGCCGCCATCTCAAACGCGCCCTTGTAGCCATGGCGCATCACGCCCGCGATCCATTTGGGGTTGGACGCGCGCCCGCGCACCACGCGGCCGATCTCTTCTTGCAAGGTGCGGGGGTGAGGGGCTTCGGGCCGGGCGTGATCAACGTGGTAGCTGGTGGGGGCTTCGCCACGCAGCGTCTCGATGGTCGCTGCCAGTCCGCCTTCAAACTGGTAGTAATCATCGCTGTCGAGCAAATCATGCTCACGATTATCCTGGTTTTGCACCACGGCTTGCGCGCCGCGCAGGCGATCTTTCAGAAGGCCTTTTTCCGCATCGCCTTGGCGGCCAGCGCCATAGGCAAACCCGCCCCAGGCAATGAACGCTTCAGCGAAGTCGGAGCGTTGGGTCCAGCCGCCTTCGTCGATCAATGCCTGCAAACCTGCACCATAAGCGCCGGGCATGGAGCCGAACACGCGGTAGCCCGCCATGCGGTCTGCATCATCTTGGGTTTTGCCGGAAGCAAGCAGGTTTGCTTGATCTGTCGAAACGCGCGCCGCCAACGGGTTCATATCGGCAGGTTCATCCAACGCGGCCACGGCCCGCACGGCGCTATCAAACAGTTCGATCTGGTGCGGAAAGGCATCGCGGAAAAAGCCAGAGATGCGCAAGGTCACGTCCACGCGCGGGCGGCGTAGCTCTGACAAAGGTGTGATCTCAAAGCCGGTTACGCGCCCCGACCCGCCATCCCATTGCGGGGCGACACCAATGAGAGCGAGCGCCTGGGCGATGTCATCACCGCCGGTGCGCATGTTGGCCGTGCCCCAGCAGGTGAGCACCAGGCTTTGCAGCCATTCGCCATGATCCTGGAAGTGACGCGCAAGCAAAGCCTCAGCGCTTTTCTGACCGATCCGCCATGCCGTGGGTGAGGGCACGGCGCGCACATCGACGGCAAAGAAGTTGCGGCCCGTGGGCAGCACATCCGGGCGTGCGCGGCTCGGCGCTCCAGATGGCCCTGGCGGCACGAAGCGACCGGCGAGCCCAGCCAGCAAGTTGGCGGTTTCATGATCCGGCGATGCGGTGATGCGCGGAGCCAAAACGTCCTCGATCCAACCCATCACGGCTTGCGAGGCTGGGCCGGGAGCCTGCATGTCGCCTTGCACCAGTTTCAGGGCAAACGCTTCCAGCCGTTCGATGCCATCACCGATGGTACGCCAGACATCATCGTTTGCCAGCACGTCAGGTTTGGTCAGTGTCCAAGGCTGACCGAAATCGCGTGTCAGCGGATCGAAGTCCAGCCCAAAATCAGAGGCCAGAGCGCGCGTGAGCGAAGCATCTTGCTCGCCTGATCCCCTGGGAAGGCGCGCGATGGCCACCAACAAATCAGCAATTTGGGGCTTTTCCGGCAACTGCCCAAAGATGTGCAGCCCGTCACGGATTTGCATCTCTTTAAGGTCGCAGAGCGCGGTATCTAGCGTGATGAGATCATCACCCACTTCGCCCTTCAGCCCAATATCCTCGGCCAGCCCAGTCTCTTGCGCAAAACCGATGATATCGCGGGCCAGTGCCATGGCGCGGCGCGGGTCGCTGGCTTCGGCAAAGGCGTAATCATCGAGCAGCGCCTCAAGTTCTTGATAGGGCCCATGGCTTTCAGCGCGGGTGAGCGGAGGCGTCAGGTGGTCAAGGATCACGGCAGACGTCCGCCGCTTGGCCTGACATCCTTCACCCGGGTCGTTGACGATAAACGGGTAGAGCGTGGGCAGATCACCGAGGATTGCTGTTGGAAAACAGCTGTCGGAGAGCGCCAGGGCCTTGCCGGGCAACCATTCCAAATTGCCGTGCTTGCCGAATTGGATCAGAGCGTCGCTGTGCTGGCGCAGATAGGCATAGAAAGCCAAATAACCGTGCGGTGGCACAAGGTCTGGGTCGTGATAGGTGCTTGCCGGGTCGATATTGTAGCCACGCGCTGGCTGGATGCCGATGAGCGTGTTGCCGAACCGATGCAGAGGTAGCGTGAAGGCCTCGCCGGTCACTTGTGGGTCATGCTCGGGTGTGCCCCACCGATCCATCACTTGGTTGCGCACTGTTTCAGGCAGCGTGTCAAAGAAGGCCCGATAGTCGGCGAGCGAAAACCGTTCGCGCCCTGCCTTGGAGAGCAGCAGCGCCATCAACGCTTCGGATGAGCGCGGTGCGTCCCCAACCCGATATCCGGCCTCTTCCATCGCGCCCAAAAACAGCCCAACGGATGCAGGCGTGTCCAGACCAACCCCATTGCCGATGCGGCTGGTCTTGGTGGGGTAGTTGGCAAGCACGATGCTGACCCGCTTATCGCTTGCCGGTGTGTCACGTAGTTTGGCCCAGCGCGCGGCGAGCGATGCCACAGCCTCCACATGGCTGGGCTCAGGGGCATAGGCCACCGGTGCGAATTCAGTCAGTGGGTCGCGCTCGTCCTGGCGCTTGAAGCTGATCGCACGGCCATGAATGCGACCATCAAGCTCCGGCATTGCCACATGCATCACCAGATCGGTGCCTGGTAGTCCTCGCGAACTTTCCGCCCACGCCTCATGAGACAGGCCGGACAACACCGCCTGGATCACTGGTGCTCCGGTGACGCTGAGCGGGCCGCCATCGGCACCATCGCTGGACCCGGTGGAGGCAAAGGCCGTGGTGTTGAGGATCACCGGCGGATCGACTTCCTTGAGCAAATCATCCAGAAAATCAATCGCCTCGGCATCTTTCAGGCTCGGCACGAACACCGGCTGCGCCACCAGGCCTCGATCTGCCAGCGCTCGGCATAGAGCGCGAATAGGAGCGGCGGTTCCTGCTTGTAAAAGGCTGGCGTAGAACACGATAGGGACGGCGCCTGGCTTCGGGGGGGCATCGCTCGGCAGCAAGCTTTCGCGGTCACACAGACCAAAACGGGGGAGGGGGCTGACCTCGGGTGCATCCGGTTGCTCATCATGCGCCAAAGCATCCAAAAGCTGAAGCGCTTTCACGCGGTTGGCCGGTCCGCCCTCCACGCAAAGCTGCCAGAAGCGCCGCACCAAAGGCATCGCCACAGTGGAAAGTCCCGCGAGGTCGGCATTCCACTGCGCCTCGTGCGGCACCACGATGAGCTTCACTCCTTGGTGCGCCAAGGCGGTCAGTCGCTCCATACCGTAAGACCAATAGGCTTGGCCGCCGATGAGCCTGACAACAACCAGCTTGGCGTGGGCGAGCGTGTTTTCCGCGTAGAGATCGACCGAATAAGGGTGCTTCAACTGCAACAGGCTGGCCAGCCGCAGCGAGGCGGCTATCGGCGTTTCCCGCGCATCAAGCGCGAAAGCTGATAGCTCGGTCTCGGCGGCCGACAAGAACACGATGTCACCCGGCGACTGCGCCAGATCAACCGGCTCGTCGCCATCATCAACGCGGCCCGCTTGCGCGGCAAGAACGTGCATTTAGGCTGCGTTCGCCAGGCCGGGAACGTCGGAAAGGTCGGCCAGCGGGCTAAGACCGATCACAACTAAACCCGCTTTTTGCGGCCTTCCGGAGGTGTCGAAATGGCTGGTGACGCGTGGCCCAACGGCCTGCACCACCACAGGGGCGGCTTTGCCTTCCACGTGCGCGACGCCTTTCACACGCAGCACCCCGGGCTTGGCGCATAAGGTACTAACAAACGCATCCAGCGCCTGCTTGGACGCGAAAGCCGGGGGCGTCACAACACGTGAGTCAAATTCGTCATGGCTATGATCATGGTGATGGTGGTGGTGGTCATCATGGTCGTGATGATGATGGCCAGCTTCTCGACCGTGCATGTCCTGCTCGGCACTTGCACCCAGACCAATCAACAGATCAGCAGGCAGACCATTCACAGTGGAGTGCACGACCCCTACGCCGGCGCGTTTGCCATCCAGCGCCTGGGTCACCGTCTCCAAAGCTTCGCTGGTGATGCGGTCTGTCTTGGACAGCACCACAAGATCAGCGCAGCGCAATTGATCGGCAAAAAGCTCTTCCACCGGCGTCTCATGATCCAGGCTATCATCGGCGGCGCGCTGGGCCTCCACCTTCGCGGGGTCCGGCGCATAGAGGCCATGGGCCAGCGCTTCGGCGTCCGCTACCGTCACAACGCCATCGACGGTCGTGCGCGCCGCCACGCTTGGCCACTGAAACGCCTGCACCAAGGGTTGGGGCAGGGCGAGGCCTGAGGTTTCAATCACGATGTGATCAGGGGCTGGTTCGCGAGCGAGTAGCATCTCCATTGTCGGAAGAAAATCGTCCGCCACCGTGCAGCAGATACAGCCATTGGTCAGCTCAATAACATCTTCGTCAGCGCAGCCTTCAATGCCGCAGCCGGCAATCTGCTCGCCATCAAAGCCCAGATCGCCAAACTCGTTGACCACCAGCGCGATGCGTTTGCCGCGCCCACCCGCGGGTGCTGCGCTGCGGATCAGGTTCTGGATCAGCGTGGTCTTACCAGCACCGAGAAATCCGGTGATGATCGTGGCGGGAATAGGACCTGTCATTGGGATGGTTCCTTAAGGGTGAGCGGCAATCCCGCGGCGACAAAATAGACATGGGTGGAAAGGGCGGCGAGGCGTTGGTTGAGGCGGCCTTGAAGATCGCCAAAACGCCGGGCGAGGGCGTTTTCTGGCACAATGCCAAGGCCGGTTTCGTTGGACACCAAAACAACCGGGCCGCGCCGCACAGTGAGCGTGTCGATCAGCCGGTCGAACTCTTCATCCATCGGCGCTTCAGCCAGCAGCCGGTTGGTCAGCCACAGCGTCAGGCAATCGACAAGCACGATGGTTTCGGGTTCAAGCTCGCGCACCAAGGCGCTGGAAAGGTCATGCTGCTCTTCCACCGTTTGCCAACCATCATCGGCGCGCTGCGACTGGTGACCGGCAATGCGGGTGTGCATTTCATCATCATAAGCGGCAGCGGTGGCGATATAGACGCGGTTCAGCCCGGTGGCGCGGCACAGCGCCTCGGCGTGCCGTGATTTGCCCGAGCGGATACCGCCAAAAACCAGGGTGCAGGGAAAAGGTGCTTCGGCCATCACGCGCATCATTGTTGGTGAGGATGGGGGCACTGGAGCTATATCTGCTCCCATTTGCGCCCCGGAACACCCCGTCCGGTTGGTTTCAAAACGGGGTTTAAGCCCAGCTCTGGCAGGTCTCCTGGCTTACAGCTTTGATCGATCTGCGCGCCTTCCCACCCTCACCAGGCAGTGGCCTTTGCACATATCGCGCTGCTTACAGTTGCGGGGGCAGCTGCGGCATTGCGACGAATTTTTCGCGCACCGCATTCCCTTTTCACCATCCCGTTGAAGGGACAGCACCAAAGCGGTTTGAGTGTATCAGCAAAATTGGATGCTTGGGAACTGCGTCTTTTGCCTGTGGGCACTTTTGCCAGTGTCAGATGATGCGGCTACAACACGACCTCCAACCGTTGCGTGAGAGACAATATGCGCCCGACCCATCCGCTTTACACCGGCATGCCAACCACGATTTTTGAGGTGATGAGCCGCCTCGCCATGGAGCATGAGGCGGTGAACTTGGGCCAAGGATTTCCCGATGTCGATGGGCCTGAAGAGGTGCGCCGCGTCGCTGCCGATGCTTTGATGGAAGGGCCGAACCAATATCCACCGATGATGGGTCTGCCGGAGCTGCGTCAGGCGGTGGCTGACAGCGAGCAGCGCTTCTTTGGCATCCAGCGGGATCCGGCTGATGTGCTCATCACCTCTGGCGCGACCGAAGCGCTTTCTGATTGTTTGATGGCTTTGGTGGAACCGGGCGATGAGGTGGTCGTCTTTGACCCCTGCTACGATTGTTATGTGCCGCTGATCAAGCGCGCGGGCGGCGTGCCGAAGGTCGTTGCGTTGTCCCCGCCCGATTGGAGTTTCGCGCAGGCCGACTTGGACGAAGCGTTCACCGAGAAAACCAAAGCCGTCTTGATCAACAACCCACACAACCCCGCCTCCAAGGTGTTTTCCCAGCAGGAACTGGAGCGCGTGGCGGCCAAACTGATTGCCCATGATGCCTACGCGATTTGCGATGAGGTATATGAGCATCTGGTGTTTGGCGACGCCAAGCATGTGCCGCTTTCCACGTTGCCAGGCATGGCCGAGCGCTGCGTGCGCATTGGCTCGGCGGGCAAGAGCTTTTCGCTCACCGGTTGGAAGGTTGGTTACGTGTCGGGGCCATCAACCCTCATTGCCCCGATCACCAAAGCGCATCAGTTCACGACGTTCACAACGCCGCCCAATCTGCAGAAGGCGGTGACGTATGGGCTTGGCCTGCCCGACAGCTACTACCGTGGTTTGGCCGATGATTTGGCGGCAAAAAGAGATCGCTTGGCGGAGGGTCTGGCCGCGATTGGTTTTCCGACGTTGCAGGCCGATGGAAGTTATTTCCTGATTGCCGATATTGGCCAGCTCAGCCTGGGTTCGGATGTTGAAGCCGCCCAGCGCATGACGGTGGAAGCGGGCGTTACAACGGTGCCCATGTCAGCTTTTTACACGGGTGAAGCACCAAACCACCTTCTGCGCTTTTGTTTCTGCAAACGCGATGAAGTGCTGGATGAAGCGGTCGTTCGGCTGAAGGCCTGGCGCGAGCGCGGGTTTAAGGCGGGTTAGCGGTTCCCAAGCCCCGGACGTGATCCGGGGCCTTGCGCCATGTTGTCATCGAGATCCCGGATCGGCCTCGCCGTCCGGGACTTGGTTCTGGTGGCCTAGGCAACCGTGCGGTTGCCCTCCACCACCAAATGTGCGGGCACAGTGAGCTGGGTGGTCAGGTCATCGGTCGCCCGGTCCCACCACCGCATGCCGACCACAGCGCCATCAGGCGTTTCGTCGAAAATATTGTCGCGGATCACGCTTGGCCCAACACCATCGACCACCGACACCATAACGCCAACCGGCGTGCGGCGAACAAGGTTCTGCGAGACGATCACATTGCGCAGATAGGGTCCCCAACCGGCGTTGATGCCGCTGGTCGACGCGTTTTCAATGATGTTGTTGGTGACCGTTGTGTCCGCCTCCACACCAATGCCAGTTCCGTAGGTTGAGGCGTCTGTGGGCAGGCGGCTTGGGCCTGCGATGTTGCGCACAATGTTGCCCTGCACCACCGCCATGCGGCCATTGTCTATGAAATTGGCAATGGATATGCCATTGGCGGCGCCGTCGATCACATTGTTCGCGACAATCGCCCCCTGAAAACCAAATTCAGCAAACATCGCCACTTCGCCCGACTGTGTGCAGGTGTTGCCGACCATCTGAATGTTTGAGGCCGCGTTGCAAAGCACTGATGAGAAATCGCAATCGTGTATCGTGTTGCCGGAAATGATGACATCATCGGCGCGAAAAACGTTGATGCCGTTTCCATAAGGCCCGGTGCCGCCGGAGACAGCGCGAATGCGCTCAATACGGTTGCCCGTGATGATGGTGCCGTCGCGGCCCTGGCTCCAGCGAAAGACCCGAATACCATTGTTGGAACAGTCGCGTACCACATTGTCGCGAATGGCCAGACCCTGCGCATCGTTGGATTGAAACGCCGCGCCCAGAATGCCCGACAACGTTGAGCGTTCGATGCGCCCTGCAACACGGTCAAAGGTCACACCATCCTTCAGCGAGCCTTGTATGGCGCAGTCCTCAATGGCAATGTTCGCACCGGTGGCGATATGCAGCAGAGCGGGCGCGTAGTCTGCAAGCGGACGGTTGTTGCCATCTAGCACCAAGCCTTCCAACCGCACATCACGCACATCGGTCCCAAACATCAGATGACCGTCACCGGCGTAGCGGATGCGGGTGCGACCGGGCACGCCGACAATCGTGATGCCAGACGGCAAGTCGATGTTGCTGACCAGATAGTCGCCTGCAGGCATGAAGAGCGGTTGCCCGTCTTGCGCGGAGCGATTGATCGCCTCTTGCAAAGCAACACTTTGATTGTCCAGAGCGCCGGGACGCACACCCAATGTGGTCGCATCAAGCGAGCCACGTAGATCAGCCAGAAGCGTCTGCGCCGTCGACGAAGCGGGAACCAGAAGACCGGCGCCAACCAATGAGCCGGTGAGGAAGGCGCGCCTTGAAAGGTTTGGCCTTGAAAGGCTCGATCGTGAAAAGTTGCGTCGTGGTGAAACGGGTTTTGGTTTCATGCGCGGGGTTGCGCAAGCTCCATGCCAAGCATGTCTGTCCCATTGTGAGACAGTTACAATCCGGCCTGCTTAACCAAGTGTTCAACAGCGATGGAAGGCGCCAGGGTTCCAGCAGCAATTTGCGCTTCAGCCGTTTCAATGGCGTTGCGCAGCTCCGGATCACGCGTCAGCCGCTCCATCGCACGTTCGCGCAGCATATCGCGCATCCAGCCAAGATTTTGATCGGTCCGCCGTTTGGCGAAAAGCCCGGCGGCTTGGTGCTTGGCGCGATGATCCTTGATGGTTGCCCAGAGTGTCTCCAGCCCGTCACCCTGAAGACCAGATTGGGTAAGAACCGGCGGTTTCCAGACCTTTGACGTGGGCGCCAGAATATCGAGCGCCGCGCGGTAATGGGCAGCAGCCTTGCGCGCTGCCGGTGCATTCTCCCCATCAACCTTGTTGATGGTGATGATATCGGCAATCTCCAACACGCCCTTCTTGATACCCTGAAGCTCATCGCCTGCACCCGGCAGCATCAGCACCACGAACACATCCACCATGTCGGCCACAGCGGTCTCCGACTGGCCAATACCAACGGTTTCTACCAGCACCACATCGTGCCCAGCGGCTTCGCAAAGCAGGATCGTTTCGCGCGATTTAGCTGTCACACCACCCAGCGTTCCGGCTGAAGGCGAGGGTCGAATGTAGGCCGCTTGGGAGGTGGCCAAACGTGCCATGCGCGTTTTGTCGCCCAAGATCGAACCGCCGGTGCGGGTAGACGAGGGGTCCACCGCCAGCACAGCAAGCGTATGGCCTTGCTCAATCAGCATCGCGCCAAACGTATCGATGGTGGTAGACTTGCCGACACCGGGCACGCCCGTCATCCCGATACGGATGGCGTTTCCCGTTTTCGGCATAATGTGTTGGATCAGCGTGCGGGCCTGATCCCGATGGTCAGGCCGTTTGGATTCCACAAGCGTGATCCCGCGGGCAAGGGCTGCACGCTCGCCTGCTAGGATCGCAGCAGCAAGCGCGTCAACATCGGGACTGGTGGCGCCGCTCACGGCTCCCAGATCATGCGGTTGAGCACCGCGTCGTTCAGCTCGTTACCGCGTGGCATGCGCCCTTCGCGCCAAAGCGGCACCGAGTAAACATAAGTGATGGCGCTGCCGGAGCGGCTGCAAACCGCCATCTGCTCCCAGGAGCCAGAGCCCTCGTCGCACTGCATGGCGTTGCCGCCAGTCTGTCGATAGGTCATGCCGACACGCGCGCCACGTGGGCCTGGAACATCTTCAGAAACAATCTGTGCGCCTGTGATACGCCCGCCTGATCCTTGAAACCGCGCCATCTGCAAACCTGAGGGGCCAAAGGCAGCGAGCTGCGCGATCACACGACCTTCATACGTGGCATTGACGGTTTCCACCCGCGCACCGCCCAAGGCGTCAGAAATTGAGCTGGAGGAAAAGCGCGTGGATTGATCGACCAACCCAACGCCGGTTTCACTCAAGGCAAGCCCTGGAACTGTGGTTGGTTGAACGGCAACGGGCGCGGCATATTCATCGCGACCAGCGCAGGCGGCTAACACAAGTAGGGATGCAAAGAGAACGGCAATGCGAAAGGGATGTTTGGGCAAAGGGATCACTCGAAAAATGGTATCTGCCAAACCTTGTACCGGATTCTTCGCCAAGAAAAAGGCCAGCCGGATAGGTGCTCTAGCGGAGGAAGTTGGGCGAACTAGCGAACGGTGACAGCAGTCCCCGATGCTGTGACCATCAACATGCCGCCGCCACTGCCAACGCTCACCGTTTCATAATCCAGATCGATGCCGATCACTGCGTTTGCGCCGATAGCCTCGGCACGCTCTTGCATCTCGTGCATGGCAATCGAGCGGGCCTTGGCAAGCTCCTTTTCGTAGGCGCCGGAACGACCGCCAACGATGTCGCGAATGCCCGCAAAAAGGTCTTTGAAAATGTTGGCACCCAAAATCGCCTCACCGGTCACGATGCCGCGATAGTCGGTAATCGTCTTGTCCTGCAATGTGGACGTGGTGGTCATGATCATGGCGTGTTTCCTGATTTTGGGCGTGTTTCCCGTGCGCTGACAGGCATCCAAAGCAATTCCAGCTTTAATCGAGTCACGAAACGCTGCCTCTGGCTACCGCTCAAACGCGCTTCGTGACACTTGCTGAGCCAGTGTTTGCTGGAAATGCTCTAGGCAGCACACGGCCAAAGAGCAAGCGCACGCTGTTGATCAAGGGGTTGAAAGTTCTGTATCAAACTATATAGTTTGACATAGAACTAAATGGAGATCCTTATGACTGACACCAATTCTGAAAAGCCCGCGAACCCCTCGCGGCGCAAATTTATTCGTGTTCTCGGTGCGGGCGGCATTGTTGTCGGCGCCTCAGCGCTGGGTGCTGGCACTTGGCTAACAACGCGCGACCCTGCTGCGGCCCGTGCGCCATGGCAGAACGCTGGGCAAGACCTTCCAGGCTTTGGCGATGACGTACGGGTGCGGGCACTGTCCTATGCTGTTCTGGCGCCCAACGCGCACAATCGACAGCCTTGGTCGGTCGACTTATCAGAGCCGGATGCCCTGACGCTTTATTGCGACCTTGACCGGAGATTGCCTGAAACTGATCCCTTCGACCGACAGATCACGGTGAGTTTGGGGTGCTTCATTGAGCTATTCACATTGGCCGCCGCAGAAGAGGGTTTTGGCGTTGATGTGGACATGTTCCCGGACGGTGAACCCTCTCCCCGGCTTGACGCAAGACCTGTCGCACATCTGCGGTTGGTGCCGGGCGCAGGCACACGAGATCCCCTGTTTGCACAGATACTCAACCGCCACACCAACAAGGAACCGTTTGATGTCGCGCGAACTGTCTCTCCAATAGACGTGAACGGTATTCTGTCTGCCAGTGGGGCAAGCGGGCCACTTCAAGCTGGGTCAACGCTTGAGGATGCCAAGATTTTGCAGCTGCGCGATCTAACATGGCGTGGCCATGAGATTGAAAGCTTCACCGCGCGCACCATGCAGGAAAGCATCGATCTGATGCGCATTGGCAAAGCAGAAGTGCTTGCTAACCCCGATGGGATCGACCTATCGGGTCCGCTTTTCGAGACGCTGAACGTTGCTGGTTTGCTCACCCGCGGTCAGCTCGCTGACACCGGTTCCACGGCGTTTCAACAAGGCTTGGATGCCTACCAAGAGATGATCTTTTCGGCGATGGGCTATGTTTGGTTGATCAGCGACGGCGATACGCGCGCCGAGCAGATCGAGGCTGGCCGGGCTTATGTGCGCATGCATTTGGAAGCCACAGCACGCGGCATCGACATGCATCCCCTCAGCCAAGCTCTGCAAGAGTATGAAGAGATTGCAGCGCTCTATGATGAAGCCAAAGTGGCGCTGGGTGCGCGGCCAACACAGACCGTGCAAATGTTGGCGCGCATCGGTTATGGTCCGGCGATCAACGCCAGTCCGCGCTGGTCAGCGGCGACCCGGATACGGCAAGCCTGACCTTGAAAGATGCCTGATGCCTGAAAAACCTGATGATCCCGCGCTCTTTGCCCTGTTTAACGAGATCGGGATCATCGGTCAGCTTGCCACCACCATGTTTGAACGGGTTATGCCGCATGATCTCACGGTGGCGCAGTTCTCAGTGCTCAACCACCTCTCAAGGCGTGATGACCACCAGGCCCCAGCCAAAATGGCCAACGCCTTTCAGGTGTCCAAGGGTACAATGACCAGCACCATTGGACGGCTGGAAAGCAAGGGGTTTGTTGCGGTAACGCCGAACCCAAAAGATGGGCGCGGCAAGTTTGTAGGCATCACCGAGACTGGCCTTGCAGCGCGCAACGATGCTGTGGCCGCCCTTGGCCCTGACTTGGCCTGGCTTTCTGACCAAACCGCCTCACATGACATAAGCGGTTTGACGCAAAATCTGACGACGATCCGCAAACTGCTCGACGCTCGTCGTGACGGGTAGCCGGGCGTGCACACGAGCCATTGTCGTCATCCCGGATAAGCCTGGCGGCTTTCCGGGATGACGGAGGGTGACATTATTCCGCCGCCTGCTGCGTGTAGCCAAGTTTCGCATTGAGGTCTTCCAACAGCTCAATCGCCGCGTCTGCGATCACCGTGCCCGGTGGGAAGATCGCCGCTGCTCCGGCCTCTTTCAGCGCGTCGAAATCCTGCGGTGGGATCACGCCGCCAACAACGATCATGATGTCTTCGCGGCCCTCGGCGGCAAGCGCGCTTTTTAGCGCTGGCACAAGTGTCAGGTGACCGGCGGCGAGCGAGGACACGCCGACGATGTGCACGTCGTTTTCCACCGCTTGGCGCGCGGCTTCATCTGGCGTGGCGAACAGTGGACCGATATCCACATCGAACCCGATATCGGCAAAGGCTGAAGCGATGACTTTCTGGCCTCGGTCATGCCCATCCTGGCCCATCTTGGCGACCAGAATACGAGGGCGGCGACCATCGGCTTCTTCAAAGGCATCGGTCATCGCGAGGGCACGTTGGATCGCTTCGGACATTTCGCCTGCCTCCCGTTTGTAGACGCCCGATATGGCTTTGATCTCAGCGCGGTGGCGGCCAAAGACCTTCTCCATGGCATCGGACATTTCGCCCACAGTCGCGCCGGCGCGCGCCGCATCAACGCAGAGCGCCAGCAAGTTGCCGTCTGCCGCCGCACCTTCTGTTAGCGCGTCCAATGCCGCATCGGTGACGGTCTGATCGCGTTCGCTACGCAGCTTGGCAAGTTTTTCAAGCTGCTGCTCACGCACCGAGGCATTATCGACTTTTAAAATTTCCAGCGGCTGCTCGCGCTCTGGTTTGTAGCCGTTCACACCGATGATCGACTGTTGACCGCTATCGATGCGCGCTTGCGTCTTGGCAGCCGCCTCTTCGATCCGCATTTTTGGAATGCCAGCTTCAATGGCTTTCGCCATGCCGCCCAACGCTTCTATCTCGGTGATGTGCTCCATCGCCCTTTCGGCAAGGTCACGGGTCAGCCGTTCCACAAAGTGCGAGCCGCCCCAAGGATCGATCACGCGCGTGGTGCCGCTCTCTTGTTGAAGGAAGAGCTGCGTGTTGCGTGCGATGCGCGCGGAGAAATCCGTCGGCAATGCCAGCGCTTCATCCAGCGCGTTGGTGTGCAGGCTTTGGGTGTGGCCCTGCGTGGCCGCCATCGCCTCAACACAGGTGCGGATCACATTGTTGTAGACATCCTGCGCCGTCAGCGACCAGCCAGAGGTCTGGCTATGGGTGCGCAGCGCCGTCGATTTCGGGTTAGTTGGTGCAAACCCATCCTGCATCAGCGTTGACCAGAGCAAGCGGCCGGCCCGCAGCTTGGCAACCTCCATGAAGAAGTTTGTGCCAATCGCCCAGAAGAAGGAAAGCCGTGGCGCGAACGTATCGATGTCCATGCCCGCGCCAACGCCGCGTCGGGCATACTCGATGCCATCGGCCAGCGTATAGGCTAGCTCCAAATCGGCCGTCGCACCGGCTTCCTGCATGTGATAGCCGCTAATCGAGATGGAGTTAAACTTCGGCATATTGGCCGAGGTGAAGGCAAAAATGTCGGAGATGATCCGCATCGATGGGGCTGGCGGATAGATGTAGGTGTTGCGGACCATGAACTCTTTGAGGATGTCGTTCTGGATGGTCCCGGCGAGCTTGTCTGGTGAAACGCCTTGTTCTTCCGCTGCGATGATATAGAGCGCCATGACGGGCAAGACTGCGCCATTCATGGTCATGGAGACGGACATCGTATCCAGCGGAATGCCGTCGAACAGCTGGCGCATGTCGAGGATTGAGTCGATGGCAACACCGGCCATGCCGACATCGCCGGCAACGCGCGGATGGTCAGAGTCATAGCCCCGGTGGGTGGCCAGATCGAAAGCGACCGAGAGACCCTTTTGCCCCGCAGCAAGGTTGCGCCGGTAGAACGCGTTGGAGGCTTCAGCGGTCGAGAACCCAGCATATTGGCGCACAGTCCAGGGGCGCTGCACATACATGGTGGGGTAGGGGCCGCGCACATAGGGGGCAAGGCCGGGTAATGAACTGACGTGCTCAAGCCCCTCCCGGTCGCTGGCGTCGTAGCTGCGTTTGACGGCGATGCCCTCAGGCGTTTGCCAGTCATGCGGTTGTTCCAAAGGAACAGAGCGGGGGGGAAATGAATCGCCAGCAGTAAAATCTGGCATCGGCAGCTTGGCGAAATCCGGCAAATTGCTCATGATAAAGTTCCCTTGCCACCAATGCCCAAAGGCCAGGGCGCTATCGGCTCGCAATAGGTTTTCAGCCCATCTTTCAGGTCAAAGCGGACCGGTGCTACGTTTTCCACATCCACTGTGTACTCTGTTTCCAACTGGAAGACTGTGGTGCCCGTCAGGTGCCGCTTGCCGCTCTCAAGCGCAGCAATTTTATCAGCGCTTGCCGCTTTAACTTGGTTCTGAATGTGGCCGGACGACAGCGCTTCGATCACACCGCCCTCGCGTTCAATCGCTTGGAAAGCCTCCCACGCTTTTTCGCACAGCGCCTGCGTGTAGTTCTCATAAAGACCGGAGCCCGCTGCCGGATCGCCCACCTCATGCAGATGGCTTTCTTCCATCAGCACCAACTGCGTGTTGCGCGCGGTGCGACGGGCAAACGGGTCCGGATAGCCCAAGGGCAGGCTGAACGGCAGGGCCGTGATGCTGTCTGCCCCGCCAACGGCTGCGGCAAAAACGGCGGTGGTGGCGCGCAGCATGTTCACATGCGGGTCGAGACGGGTCAGCATGCGGGTAGACGTCTCAGCGTGAATATACGGCGCAACGGGCGCGACGCCTGCTGCTTCCATCAGCTTGGCATGCAGCAAGCGCAGGGCGCGGAGCTTCGCGATACCGGCAAACTGGTCGGCATCCACGGCCACACCCAACATGGTTTTCTGTGCTGACAGGGCTGGTTCATCGCCACTCTTCATCGCAAACACCAGCGAGGCCAGAACAAACGCCAGCTCATCGGCATCCGTGCCGCCAGCATTGTGAACCACGCGTCCATCGGCGCGATAGATCGTTCCTTTAAAACCGTGCTCAGCCAGTTGGCCAAAGTGGCGGGCCTGCGCCTCGCGGGTGGAAGGGCCATCGCCGCGCAAACCACCGGAGCTTGCGAGCAGACTGGCAGGGTCCAAGCCAAAGTCCACTGAGATATGGGCGTTGGGCGTTGCTCGACGATCCAGATAGGCGGCCAAGGCGCGCGCATCGCGAGCACGGGCGGGGGAGGGCTCCAACGTTAGTCGCACCGCATCCACCAGCACGTCATCAAGGATGCTTGGCAGTGCTTTAAGGTCGATGCCATAGCCCAGCGACCCAGCCGCGCCTTGCGCCACCAACACCAGACCGGATGCTCCACCCTCAAGTTCGGCCATGGTTTGCGCGTAAGCGGCTTCGGTGTCGGGATAATCGACCCGCTGCGCCACGATCCAAGGCGTGCCACCGCCGCGCATGGGAATCGGTTCGCTGTTGGCAGGCGCATAGAGCGGGTCAAGCGCGATGCCCTCATCGCTCTGGCTTGTCAGGCTTTCGATCGGTGCGCCTTTCAGCGCTTTGTCTACCAGCGCTTTCCAGCGTTCAAATCCGGTCTCATCAAAACCCGTCGCTTGCATTGCCTCGCCTATCGCGCTTGTTTCTTCGCTGGTGCAGCATTGATTTTACCCATCCCGTACGCACAACAAAAGCCAGTCAGGCACTGATTGGCCTAAGCCTTTGGGATCAGACCCGAAAGACCACGCCCCAATGACCTACCCCACCCATGCCATCCTTATCCACGGCGCCTGGCAGGGCAGTTGGGTGTGGCGCGATTTTGCGCCTCTTCTGGAAAAGGTTGGCTTCACGCCCCATGCCATCGACCTGCCGGGCAATGGGGCGGATGATACGCCGCTAGCCGATGTCAGCCTTGATCTTTATCTGGCCCATATCAGCGCGCTGATCGAACGGTTGGACGGCGACATCCTTATTATCGCGCACTCGGGCGGTGGGGTGATTGGCACCGCGCTTGGCGAGCGCTACCCGCAGCGCATTTCAGCGATCGCCTACATTGCCGGCATGATGCTGCCGTCGGGATGGAGTTTTGGAACGGTTTTGGCCAAGGATAGGGCTGAAGAACGCGGCCTGCTTGGTATCGGGCCGTTCCTGGAATGGAACGAGGAGCGCACGGTGAGTTCGGTTCCGCCGGAGGCGGGAGCCAAGATTTTCCTCAACGATATGCCGTTTGACCTCGCCCTTGACGGTGCGCAAAACCTGACACCGCAGGCCGAGCCGGGCAGGGCGCTGAAGACGGACTGGACGCCTGAACGTTTTGGCAGCATTGCCCGCATCTATGTCGAATGCGCGCAAGATCAGTCCGTTGTGCAGCCCATCCAGCAAGCCATGCAAAAGGCTGTTCCCGGTGCGCGCAATATCACGCTGGATGCTGGCCACGCGCCACATGTTTCCCAGCCCCATGTGCTGGCGGACGCCCTGATCCCGCAATTAAAAGCCTATTGCGGCTGATAAAGCGGCACGGTCGAGATCGCCATCTTCGCCGACCCCTGCTCAACCTCACGAGCGTGGGTGATGTAGATCAGCGTCTGGTTGGCCTCATCAAAGATCCGGCGCACCCGTAGCGATTTCCAAATGATCGAGCGGCGCTCTGAGAAGATCGACTCCCCCTCATCGGACATATCGATATCGCCGATGACGATCTCGCCGGTCTGACGACAGGCGATTGAGGAGTTGGAGGGATCTTCAAACCAATTGCCGTTTTGCAATCGATCGATGATCCCACGCTCAAAATACGCCACATGGCACGTGACGCCCGCGACTTCAGGATCGGCAAAAGCTTCGATGATGATGTCATTGCCGAGCCAATCGACATCCACATTGCCCACCTCTTCAGCGTGCGTAAGGCCGGTACTTGCAGCCAGAGCTAGAGCAGCCATACCGGCGCATTTCAAAGTCTTCATTCGGGATTTCATGATTGTCTCGCAAGTCTAGGTTTCGACCAATGGGGCCAGCTAAAGATGCAAAGCTTGAAAGCCCCCATGGTTCCAACACGTGGTTGTTGACCGGGGCAAGTGCAATGCAACGAGTGATTGTGAGATCGTTGTCGCAGGCTATAGGGTGCCTGGCCTTACACGCTTAGTGATCGGGGGATGCACGTGACCGACCTGTTGCTTCTGACCTTTCTGTTTTTGATTGCAGGCGTTGTTGCCGTGCCTATCGCCTCACGGCTGGGGCTAGGTTCGGTGCTCGGCTATCTGATTGCCGGCATTGTCATTTCGCCGGCTCTGGTGTTTCTGCATGTGGATGTGATCGCCATCCAGCACATCGCCGAGTTTGGCGTGGTGATGATGCTTTTCCTGGTGGGCTTAGAGCTTGAACCGAAACTGCTTTGGTCCATGCGCTCTCGGCTGTTGGGGCTTGGCGGCGGGCAGGTTGGATTGACCACACTGGCCGTGATGGCGGTGTGCATGGTGCTTGGCCAACCGTGGACGGTGTCGCTGGCTGTCGGCTTGGTCTTTGCGCTCTCTTCCACGGCCATCGTTTTGCAGACGCTCAATGAAAAAGGCTTGATGAAAAGCGACGGCGGCCAGTCGAGCTTCCAGGTGCTCCTTTTCCAGGACATCGCCGTCATCCCGATGCTGGCCCTCATCCCGCTGCTCGCGATGCCGGAACTGATGGATATTGCAAGCGCCGTTGGTGAGCACGCTGATGCCAGCCACGCAGGTGAGGACGATCACGGCTCGGGCATGAGCCTGGTGGCAGGCTTGCCGGGGTGGCAAGCGGCTATCGTCACGCTGGCCGCCATTGGCTTTGTGATCCTTGGCGGCAGTGTTTTGACCCGCCCGATTTTCCGCTTCATCGCGGTGGCGCAGCTGCGCGAACTGTTCACCGCAACAGCATTGATGATGGTCGTTGGCATTGCGCTGCTCATGTCTCTCGTCGGTCTTTCCCCAGCGTTGGGCACATTCTTGGCAGGCGTTGTGCTTGCCAACAGTGAGTATCGCCACGAGCTTGAATCCGACATCGAGCCCTTCAAGGGGCTGTTGCTGGGCCTGTTTTTCATGACCGTCGGCGCGGGCGTCAATTTCGCCCTGCTGTTCGACAATCTAGCCGTCACAATAGGGCTGACACTTGGTCTGATGGCGCTCAAAATCGCCGTGCTTTTCGTTTTGGCCATCCTTTTCAAAATCAGAGGTGCCCACCGCTGGCTGTTCGCGCTCGGCCTTGCGCAGGCCGGCGAGTTTGGCTTTGTGCTCCTGTCCTTCACTGTTGCCAACGCGGTGATCCCAACAGGCCTTGCCGACCAATTGCTGCTGGTTGTGGCGCTATCCATGCTGCTGACACCGGCGCTCTTCATCGCGTACGACAAGCTGATCGCGCCGCGGTATGATGAGGCTCAGGCGCGTGAGCAGGATGAGATCGACGAGGCAAGCCCAATCATCATCGCGGGCCGCGGACGCGTTGGAGGCATTGTCGACCGAATGCTGCAAGCGGCGGGCTACAGCCCGACCGTCATCGACTTTTCGTCCAAGCAAATCGACACCATGAAGAAGTTCGGCCTGCGCACCTATTTTGGTGACGCAACGCGACCCGATTTGCTGGCTGCAGCGGGTATCGCCGACGCCAAGCTTTTGGTGGTCGCTATCGACGACAAGGAGCAGATCACGGAGCTTGTGCGCTACGCGCTGCAAAACTACCCGAACCTGCATGTCATGGCCCGGGCTATCGACCGCGACCATGTCTACCATCTTTATGCAACCGGCTGCCGCGATATCATCCGCGAGACCTATGACAGCTCCCTGCGCATGGGCCGGTCGGCTTTTGAAGCGCTCGGTCACCCCCGTCCCCATGCCGAGGCCATGACGGAAGCCTTCCAAGACATGGATCGCGAAGCCATGATCACCGTGGCGGATGTCTACGATCTCTCCATTCCGCCGACTGAGAATGAAGCCTACCTGAACCGCGTACGCGAAATTTTGGGGCCTTGGCAGGAGGAGCTTGGCGAGAAGATGCGCGCCATCGCCGAGGCGAAGCCGGAGGAAGACTTGGCCGATGAAGCCAAGCCCTTGGCCGGCGCTAAACCAAGCAAGGGCTAGCTCAGAAGAACGCCTGCAGTCCGGTCTGCGCCCGTCCCAGGATCAGCGCATGAATGTCGTGCGTGCCTTCATAGGTGTTCACGGTTTCCAGGTTCTGCGCGTGCCGCATCACATGGTACTCGGCCATGATGCCGTTGCCGCCATGCATATCGCGGGCGTGGCGGGCGATGTCGAGCGCCTTGCCGCAATTGTTCCGCTTCATCATGGAGATGATTTCCGGCGCAGCGATGCCTTCATCAAGCATCCGTCCGGCGCGCAGCGCGCCTTGCAGACCAAGCGAAATCTCGGTTTGCATGTCGACCAGCTTCTTCTGGAACAGTTGTGTCTGGGCAATGGGCTTGCCGAATTGCACCCGCTCTAGCCCATAAGATCGTGCCCGGTGCCAGCAGTCTTCGGCGGCACCCATAACGCCCCAAGCGATGCCGTAGCGGGCGCGATTGAGGCAGCCGAACGGGCCTTTCAAGCCTTCAACGCCTGGCAACAGCGCATCTTCGCTGACCTCCACTTCGTCCATGACAATTTCGCCGGTGACCGAAGCGCGCAGGGAGAGTTTGCCCTTGGTGGTTGGCGCCGAAAGGCCCTTCATCCCCTTCTCAAGAACAAACCCGCGGATCTTGCCATGATGAGCATCTGATTTGGCCCAGACCACAAACACATCAGCGATGGGACTGTTGGAAATCCACATTTTTGCGCCCGACAGGCTGTAGCCGCCATCGATCTTCTTGGCTGTGGTCTTCATGCCCGATGGGTCAGAGCCTGCGTCTGGTTCCGTGAGGCCGAAGCAGCCAATCAGTTCGCCGGTGGCCAGTTTGGGCAGATACTTTTCTTTCTGCGCATCCGAACCATAGGCATTGATTGGGTACATCACGAGCGAGGACTGTACGCTCATCATCGAGCGGTAGCCTGAGTCCACGCGCTCCACTTCGCGCGCTACAAGACCATAGCTGACATACCCGGCACCAAGGCCGCCATACTGTTCCGGGATCGTCACGCCCAGCAGACCCATCGCGCCCATTTCGGCGAAAATTTCCGGCGCTACCTCTTCGTTGAGGTAAGCATGCTCAACACGCGGCAGCAGCTTGTCGCTGGCATAGGCGCGCGCGCTTTCTACGATCAGCCGCTCGTCTTCTTGCAGCTGTTCGGACAGATGAAAGGGATCAGCCCAGTCAAACGGGGCAAGCGATGGGCCATGGCCGGGTTTCTGTCCGCTGGTGGTTCCATCAAGCATGAACATGCTCTCCTACATTGAGTTTGAAGTGGCCGGCGCGATAGCCAAGAACGGCTGCGCTCAAAAGCCCGTTGCCGGAAAGATACCCGCTATCCGCAGATCCCGACACCCCGCCTGCCGCACCGCCGGTTGCAAACAGATTGGGTAGCGGCGTGCCATTGGTGCCAAGAACACGGGCGTCGCCATCCACTTTCAATCCACCTTGGGTGTGGAACAGAGCGCCGGTGACTTTCACGGCGCAATAAGGCGGCGCGAGAGCAAGGGAAGGGTCGAAGGTTCGGCCAAAGGTATCTGTGCCCGATGCGCTGTCAAAGCTAGCTTGAAGCGCGCTCGCATCAAGGCCCAGCGTTTCTGCCAATCCTTCGACCGTATCAGCCCTCTTTACGGCGCCTTGGGCTTCGGCGTCCTGAAAGTCTTTGAACTGACGGGCGATATCAGCAATGCGTGCGTCGAAAATCGCGTAGGCAATGCCGCCGGACTGTTCCAGCACTTGGCGCGCAGCTTCGGAATAGCCTTGGCTCTCGTTCCAGAAGCGTTCACCGTTGGTGTTCACCTGGAAACCGCCTTGGGTGATGACCGCCCAAGTGATCAAAATACCGTGCGGGTGGGCCACATTACCATGGCCTTGATAGCTACCAAGGTCAGCCATCTGGGCACGCAGCGCTTTGCCCCACGCGATGGCATCGCCCTGGTTGCCCTCGTGACCGAAATAGAGCGCACCGGCGATGGCGGGTGTGAGATCGCGCACCATCTCAGTGTTTCCGCCAAACCCATTGCAGGCCAAAATCAGCCGCCCGCAGGCGATATGTTCTTCACTGCCATCGGGCAGGGTTGCGAGCACACCCGTAATAGTGTCGCCCTCGGCATAGAGTGTCCGCACGGTGCGCTCGGCAGCGATTAAGACATCCTCGGCTTCACAGGCCTCGCGCAGCGCATTGATGAGCGCTTCACCAGATCGCGACGGAAGCCCATGCATGCGGCGGTGGGTGTGGCCGGGATAATCGAAATCATCGACCAGCGTGAACGGTAGGTTGTGGGTTTCGGTGAGCCAAGCGATCACCTCAGCAGAACCTTCAGTCAGCGCTTGCACCAGATTCGGGTCAGGCTCACCATCGGCCTTTTTCATAATGTCGCCAGCAAACAGTTCCGGTGTGTCATTGATCCCGGAGGCTTTTTGCTGCGGTGTTCCAGCGGCAGGGATAAGTCCTGCACTCAACGCGGTCGAACCCGAAGGAACAGCATCGCGTTCCAGCACCAGCACATCCTGGCCGATTTCTTGCGCGGCAAGCGCGGCAACCAGCCCAGCGCAGCCGGCGCCGATGATCAGCGTTTCGACCTCAAGATCAGCGTCACCGGAAGGTGTTGGCAGAACGCTCATCCCTCGCTCTCGTCGTAGCGCTTGCCTGTGGCCAGCATCGCATCGGTGCCGAGGCGTTCATTGAGGGCGGAGAAATCAAACATACGCTCTTTGAAAGGCGTGTTGGTTCCGTTGGACTTGAGCGAGGCGTAATAGTCTTCTGCCGTACGCGCGATGGCCCGCACGATCCCTCCAGGAAAGATGACAAGCGAAAACCCAATGGCTTCTAGGTCAGCGGCGGTGCGCATGGGGGTCGCGCCGCCTTCCACCATATTGGCCATCAGCGGTGCGCGGTCTTTGAAGCGTGTCACAATGCCGGTGAGTTGTTCCATGCTCTGCGGTGCTTCGATGAACAGCGCATCGGCGCCCGCATCGACATAGTGTTCAGCGCGCTCAAGCGCGGCGTCAAAACCCTCCACCGCAATGGCGTCGGTGCGGGCGATGATCAGCGTGTCATCCGACGCGCGCGCATCGGCCATGCCTTTGATCTTGCCCGTCATTTCATCGGTTGAGATGAGTGACTTGTCGGCCAAATGCCCGCAACGCTTCGGGTAGGTCTGATCTTCAAGCTGCAAGGCGCTCGCGCCAGCACGCTCGTAATGTCGCATGGTACGCTGCGCATTCAGGGCGTTGCCAAAGCCGGTGTCTGCATCGATGATCACGGGCAGGTCCGTGCGGTCACGGATCAGCGCCATCGTGTCGGTCATCTCACTCACAGAGGTGAGGCCGATGTCAGGTCGACCAAGGCGTGTGTAAGCGACCGCAGCCCCAGAAAGATAGAGCGCTTCAAACCCTGCCGCTTCAGCCAGCGAAGCTGTGAGCGCGTCATAGACGCCGGGTGCGACAAGGATCGAGTCCGTATTCAGGCGTTCGCGTAGGGTCATGGCGCTGCCTCCTGAACAAGGTCAATGGCCTCTGCACACGACATGACGTCGGTCACCGTTCCAAGCGAGATGAGGGTGGCGTCGTGCACATCCTGTTTGAAAGCCGCGCAGCCATCCGACAGCAAAATTGTATCCACGTTGCGCAGATGGGCATCGCGTACCGTCGACGCCACACCACCATTGGTGACAATCCCACCAATGATCAGCGTCTCGATACCAACCGCGCGCATGATGTATTCCAAGCGCGTCTGATAAAACGCTGAATAGGCGACCTTTTCGACCACAAAGTCAGCGGGCGCCAGGGCATCCACCAGCGTGTGACCAAAACTGCCCGGCGCGAAATCACCTTTGGTCAGAAACGGACGCAGCTTTTTCAGGTGTGGCGCGATCAATGGTTCGCCGTTGGGCCCCGGTACCAAGGTGAATTGCGCTGATACGTAATACCCGCCCGCCGCGCGCACCGCATCGACCACCGGCTTCACACGTTCAGGCAGAGCCGCGATGGCAAGCGCGGATTGTCCTGCCCGGCCATAGGCGCCTTCGGGGTGCAGAAAATCATTCTGTAAATCGATGGTCAGAACCGCAGTCTTGGCTGGATTGAAATCGGAGTGATCGCTCATGATGCCGCCTGCTGTTCAATGATAAAATTGCCAAAACCGTCCACCCGACCGTTGAACCCCGGCTCCACCAAGATCGTCGTATCCGGCTGGGTCAAAATCGCCGGGCCGTCAATCACCGTGCCCACCGGCAGCGTCAGCCGATCGTACAGCGCGGTTTCGTGCCAGGCGCCATTTATGCGGACGCTGCGCGACCCATAGGGCGTCGAGGTGGCGTTGGCTTCATCCGGTGCCAGTGAGGAAAGGTCGAACTTTGGTCGCCTGCCAATGGTACTGGTGCGCAAGTTCAAAATGCGCTGCACGCCGCCTTCCAACAGGCGGCTGAACGCTGCGCGATAGGCGTTCTCAAACGCATCCCTGATAGTGTCGCTGGTCGGCGCAACCACCTGCGAGCCTGTCATCTCAACGGTGACAGGCACCGCCACCGTGTGCGTCTGCCCCGCGTAGGCCATGTCCAGTTCCACCTGCACATCACGCGCGCCAAACTGCACACCGGAGGCATCGAGCAGGGCCATGCCATCATCGACATGGGCTTGGATCATGGTGCCAAGCTCGGCTTCGTCAAGCGCTGCCAGGGTTGTATTGATGGTCTGCACAAAATCCTGGCGCATATCCGCAATCACGCAGCCGAGCGCCGAGGTCACGCCAGGAAAACGCGGGACCAGCGCGCGAGCAAGCTCGCACTCATCCACCAGTGCGCAGGCGTGCAATGCCCCGCCACCGCCGAACGGCATGAAAGAAAAGGTCTGCGGGTCGTGTCCGCGCTCAATGCTCACCAGCCGGATGGCGCCTGCCATGCGGGCGTTGGCCACTTTCAAAATGGCTTCGGCGGCATCTTCGGTTTTCAAGCCAAGAGGCGCGCCGACATGGGTGTCGATGGCCGTTCGTGCTGCCTCCACATCCAACCGTTCCAGACCGCCTCCAATGGGTTTTTCTGCATCAATGCGGCCAAGCACAATGTTGGCGTCTGTCACCGTTGGTCGATCATTGCCACGGCCATAGGCGACAGGGCCGGGGTTGGAGCCCGCGCTTTCTGGTCCGATGTTGAGCAGGCCACCCTTGTCCACCCAGGCGATGGAGCCACCACCCGCGCCAATGGTGGTGATCTCGATCATCGGCGTGCGCACAACCATGCCGAAATCGATGCTGGTTTGAGCAGCCAGCGCCGACTGACCGTCGGCAATGAGCGAAACATCAAAGCTTGTCCCACCAACATCGCCGGTGATGATGTTGTCGTAACCCGCGCTTGTGGCAATGTAAGCCGCCGCGATAACGCCTGCCGCCGGGCCAGAAAGCGCGGTGCGCACCGGCAAGCGGCAGGCAGTTTCCACTGCCATGACTCCGCCGTTCGATTGCACCAGCAGAAACTCTCCAGCAAAGCCACCATCGCGCAAACCTGATTCCAACCGCCCCAAATATCCAGCCACTTCGGGCTGGAGATAGGCGTTGAGCACCGTCGTGGACGTGCGCTCGAACTCGCGAATTTCAGGCAGAATTTCGCTTGAGACCGACACGTGTGGGTTTGGCCACAAAGCACGCAAGGCGTTCGCAGCGACCTGTTCGTTGGCGGAGTTGGCGTAGGCGTTGATGAAGATAAGCGCCACTGCTTGGCAGCCCATGGCAAGCAGCTCGCGCGCAGCCGATTCCACAGCCGCGATGTCCACTGATGTCTCAAGACTGCCGTCTGCAAGCGTGCGTTCGGGCACTTCCAGGCGTCGGTCGCGCGGCACCACGGGTTCAAAATCACCGCGCAAGCCCCAGGTTGCACGCCTGTCGCGGCGGCGCATTTCCAGCGTATCGCGGAACCCTTGCGTTGTGATGAGGCCGATTTTTGCGCCCTTGCGCTCCAGCAGCGCGTTGGTACCAGCAGTCGTACCGTGAACCACCGTGCGCATGGCGGAAAGATCATCGCCAGCGCTTTTCACACCAGCGAGAAAACCACCGGATTGATCAGGCCGCGTGGTCGGCACTTTGGCAACGCTCGCCTTGCCGGTTGCCTCATCAAGAATGAAAATGTCGGTGAACGTTCCGCCGACATCGACGCCAACAATGCTCATGCGTCGGCACCTCGCCACGCGGCGCCATAGGCGTTATCGGCGGAAGTTTCGGTAAGGAAACCCAATGCGACGTCGCGGGTGATGGCTGCAGGCTCGCGTTCCGTTGGCGGTCCATAACCGCCGCCGCCTGGCGTCTCCAAGCGGACGCGTTGCCCGCGCTTCAGAGGGATGCCAACCATTTTTGATGCCAGTGCAGGCTCAGCCCATCCCTCGTCAGTTTCATAAACGAAGTGGTTTTTGGCGGCTTCCTGCCCACCCGCAACGCCCTGCGGGGCAAAGAGTCCGCGCTCCCCAAACAAAAACGCCTCGGCTTGTTCTTCCAAAAGCTCAATTTCGTAGACCGCGCCAAGCCCGCCACGATGCTTGCCGTGCCCAGCACTGTCAGGCCGTAAGGCCCATTGCCGAAACATCACCGGATAAGCCGCTTCGAGGATTTCAGCGGGTGGGATCGTCGCGGTAGAAATGGGCGCATTACCATGGTTCAGGCCATCGCTTTCCAGCGAACCACCATGGCCGCCGCCATAGAAAGAAAACATCACCCAGCGCTGGCCATTGGCCTTCTGTCCGGCGATGGAAAGCGCGTTGATGGTGCCATAGGCGTTGGCAACAATCCGCTCGGGCACAGCTTTGGCGACAGCCGAAAAAATCACATCAATCATCCGCAGGATCGTTTCAGTGTAGCCACCGGTCGGCGCGGGAAACTCGGCGGAAAGCAATGACCCCTCCGGCACGTTGATGGTGATCGGTCGCATCACACCGGCATTGGCTGGCAGTGCTGGGAAGATGTGTTTGATCGCCACATAGCAGCAAGCAATTGTCGTCGGCAGGGCAATGTTCACCGGCCCGGCGGTAACAGGCGCAGAGCCTTCAAAATCTATGGTCAGATGATCGCCACGCACCTCCAGTGTCACCTTGATCGGCAGGGCGGTGTCCGTGATCCCATCATTGTCGAGATAGTCGGTTGCTTCCCACCGCCCATCGGGCAGGTCGGCAAGCTCGGTGCGCATCAGCGCCTCAGCCCGGTCGCCCAGCTTGGTGAACGCTGCCCCCACGGTTTCCGCGCCGTAGCTATCAAGAAGCGCGTCCAGGCGTTTGACGCCGAGATCAAGCGCTGAAAGCTGACCGTTCAGATCGCCGCGGGCGGATTGGGGAAGCCGCGTGTTGCGCAGAATGATGTCGATAATGTCAGTCTGAACCCTACCGGCGCGAACCAGTTTCACTGGCGGCAGAACCACCGCCTCCTGGAAAACCTCGCGTGCCGATGGGTTGTAATTCCCCGGCACCGCGCCACCCAGATCGTGCCAATGGCCAACCGATGCAAGGTAGCAGAACAGGTTACCATCGCGGAAGTAGGGGCGCACCAGCCGCATGTCGGACAAATGCGTGCCGCCAATATGCGCATCGTTGAAAATGTATACGTCGCCATCAGCCAGATCGCCGTCGCGCGCGGCCTTTTCGATCACCGCTTTGACCGCAAACGCCATGACGCCGACGAAAATCGGCAGGCCGGATTTGCCCTGGATCAGCGTATCGCCGGTTTGCGCATCGTAGAGGCCATGCGAGGCATCATGCGCCTCGGCGATGATCGGATTGAACGCGCTACGGAACAGCGTGGCGTCCATCTCATCGGCGATCTGCTCCATGCGCCCGGCAAGAACAGCCAGCGTGATCGGGTCGATGTCGGTTTCAGCCATTTCTCATTTCGCCCATATCATTCCACACGTCTTGGCGGGTCAGTTTTCCGCCGTCTGTTTCAAAACGGTCGATGAAGCGAATGCCGTCAAAGGCAGTGCCGTCCAGCCACTCGCCCGAAAGCGTGCCGTAGCAATAGACAGTCGGCCCCCCATCACCTGATGCGGTGTCAAACCGCTCGTAGGTTTTGCGCACAAAGCTGTAGCGTGGCTTGGCCCAGGCAATCAGCTCTTCAAGCGTGTTCATGGTCACGCCGCCAGGAAAAATCATCGTGAAAGTGTCGGCGAGTATAGCCTTGGCAGACCCTAAATCGCGCGCTTCCATATGGCCAAGAAACTGGCGCACCACCTGCGCCGCATCGGGCAAAGCTGGAGCAGGCTGCCTGGGCTTGCCGCCGCGCATATAGTTGGCAGCTGGCACCTCGTGCAGAGCAATGATGATCCCATCAGGTTGGGCCGGAACCACTTGGCGCAAGGCGCCCGTCAATGCCGAGCACAGCCGCTCTTTTGCTTCCTCACTGTAGCCTTCGATCATCGTCACTGCGACTGACGGCATAGATGGGCCTCCTCACAACTTGTATCTTCTATAAAACAGGTTTTGTGAATATCATAGGACAAAAATCTTGCATTCCACAAAACAGCCGCTAGTCTAACGTTAATCAGCGTGGAGCTTTGTCAATGGTCGTTCAGCCATCGCCATACGTGACAGACAGCATTCCCGAAGGCGGGAAAGCGCGCCGGGTTTATCTGCAGTTGAAGGATGATATAGCGCGCGGCGTGCTCGAAGATGGTGCGAACCTGCCTGGTGAGCACAAGCTGGCCGAGACCTATAGTGTGTCGCGGGTGACAATTCGCCGGGCGCTGGAAGCGCTGGCTGGCGATGGTCTGATCGAGAAGCGCGCGGGCAGCGGTTCCGTTGTGCGCTCAGGCCGGGCGACACGACAGACCATCAAAGCCGACATCGCCAATCTTGTTCCTCACCTGGCCGAAATGGGTGCCAAGACCGAAGCCCGTCTGCTGGAGTTTGGTTATCAACCCGCAAGCGCCGCCGTCGCCAATGCGCTTGGGCTTGCCGAAGGCGCGCGCGTTCAGCGCGCCGTTCGCGTGCGTTTGATGGACGGCCAGCCGTTCTCGCATCTGGTAACCCATGTGCCTGAAGACGTGGCGCTCAGCTATTCTGAAGCCGACCTTGCCTCGCGCCCACTCTACTCGTTGTTGGAGTTGGGTGGCGTGCGGATCGACAGCGCGCAGCAATCGGTGTCAGCGACACTGGCCGCGCCGGATATCGCCAGCGCACTTGATGTTCCAACCGGTTCAGCTCTTCTTTCGCTGGAGCGTGTCGTGCGTGATGAGCAAGGGCGCGGTGTCGAGCATCTGGCGGCCTCTTATCGCCCCGACCGGTATCAGCTTTCCATGTCACTGGATCGTGTCGGCGATGGCGAGAACCGACACTGGGAACCCATTGTCCAACTAGAAACCGGCCTGAACAGCGCCGCGCGTGTGACCTCATGAGGGCCCAAACGCTCTTTGACCGGTTGTGGAGTTCCCACGAAGTTCTTCGCCGCGAGGATGGGGCGTCACTGCTTTGGGTGGATCGTCATCTGGTGCATGAAGGCTCGCATCACGCCTTTGGCAAACTGGCAGCGCGCGGGTTGAAGGTCGCCAATCCAGACCTCACCGTCGCCGTCAGCGACCATTATGTGCCGACGCGCGAGCGGGCGTCAGGCGGTGCTAATGATGATATCCGCCGCATGATTGCGACGCTGGAAACCAACGCCAACGCACATGGCATTCGCCACTTCGGCCTCAACGATCCACGTCAGGGCATTGTGCATGTCGCTGGGCCCGAACAGGGTCTGACCTTGCCCGGCTTGATGGTTGTGTGCGGTGACAGCCACACCTCTACCCATGGCGCGTTTGGAGCCTTCGCGTTTGGTATTGGGGCAACGGAAGTCGCGCACGTTCTGGCGACCCAGACCTTGTGGCAAACCAGGCCAAAAACCATGCGGCTTACCTTCAACGGCACGTTGGCAGATGGCGTGACAGCCAAGGATATGGCGCTGCATTGGATCGCCAAACTTGGTTCAGATGGCGCGCGCGGTCACGCGATCGAGTATGCGGGCAGTGCGGTTCGTGCGCTGTCCATGGAAGCGCGGATGACGCTGTGCAATCTCTCCATTGAAGGCGGTGCTAAGTGCGGGATGATCGCGCCTGACGAGACAACTTTCGCCTATTTGAAAGGGCGGCCTTTCGCGCCCGCTGGTCCGCAGTGGGACGAGGCCGTGGATGATTGGCAGGCATTGCAAAGCGATGCTGATGCTGCCTTTGATCGCGAGACTGAGATCGATGCCAGCGACGTAGCGCCCACTGTCACCTGGGGTATTGTTCCTGAACAAGCTGTGCCCATCTCTGGCGCTGTTCCAGCCGATGCACCGCGAGACGCGCTTGAGTATATGGGTCTGAAAGCCGGGCAATCGCTCAACGGCCTGCCCATCGACCAGGTTTTCATCGGCTCATGCACCAACGCCCGCATAGAAGATTTGCGCGCTGCGGCCGCCGTTCTGGCTGGGCATCGCGCCAAGGTTCCAGGCATCGTATCGCCCGGCTCCATGATCGTGAAAAGACTGGCGGAAGCTGAAGGGCTCGATCGCATCTTTGTCGATGCGGGTCTGGATTGGGTGGCTTCCGGGTGCTCCATGTGTGTTGCCATGAATGGCGATGTCGTTGCGGCGGGCAAGCGATGCGCCTCGACAACAAACCGCAATTTCCGCGGTCGCCAGGGGCCAGGCGCTCGCACCCACCTTATGTCACCGGCCATGGTGGCTGCTGCTGCGGTGGCTGGCGAACTGACCGACGCGCGCGCTTTGCTCAAAGACCGCCCATTGGCTGGAGCAGCATGAGCATGGCGGGTTGGCGCAACCATACTGGGCTTGCTGTGGCGCTGCCGATGGAAGGCATCGACACCGATCAGCTCATTCCGGCGCGGTTTATGTCCACCCCGCGCGCTGAAGGATATGGCCGATTTCTGCTGCATGATCTGCGCTATGGCGCTGATGGCACGACCGATGCTGACCATCCCCTGAACCGGCACCCAGATGCTTCTGTCCTGGTGGCTGGACGAAATTTTGGCGGCGGGTCGTCGCGCGAAGCGGCGGTCTACGCCCTGGTTGATTTCGGCATCAAGGCGGTGATTGCGCCGAGCTTCGGGGACATTTTCGCGGGCAACGCCGTCAACAATGGTCTGCTGCCTGCCCGTGTCACCGACGCTGACTATGCAGCTCTGTCCAAGGCTCTAGGCAGTGATGCTGGCTCGCTCACCATCGACTTGGAGACCTGCCAACTAACGCTTGGTGAGCTGACACTTCCCTTCGCGCTTGATCCGGTATGGCGCACCAAACTTATCAAAGGCTGGGACGATATCGACATGACCGCAAAGCATGCTGATGCCATCGCAGCCTTCACTCAGAAAGACCGGGCAACACGGCCCTGGGCTTACCTAAACACAGAATTTTCACCACCAAACTAGGGTCTGGACCCTAGCACCCAACCGGCGTGTGAGCGCCACTTTTCGGATGGTCAAAAAGAATGCCGCCGAAACCCCAAAGGAGAGGACTTATGAGAAAAACTTTGATCACAGGCACCTTGGCCGCAAGCACCGTATTGGCAAGCGCAGCATGGGCTGAAGACACCATTACCGCCGTACACGCGTTCCCCGAAACACTAATCTACACGCAAAGCTTCCTGTCGTTCGTCGACATGGTCAATGAGCGTGGCGAAGGGGTGGTTCAGATCGACGTGCTTGGCGGACCGGAAGCTATCGGCATGTTCCAGCAGCCTGACGCCGTGCGCGATGGTGTGGTTGATATGGTCTACACGCCTGGCTCGTTTTATGGTGGCGCCTTGCCGGAGAAAGATGCCCTTGTGGCGTCCAACCTGACGGCCATCGAAACGCGTGAGAATGGCGGCATCGACCTCATCAACGAAATCCATCAGGAGAAGATGGGTGTCTATTATCTTGGTTGGTTTGACTCCGGCGTCACCTATAATCTTTGGTCGGTGAATGAGCCGAGTGTGGATGAAGACGGCAACCTTTTGATTGATGATATCCGCCTGCGCGGCAACGCGGTCTACAACGCCTTCTTCACCGATTATCTGGAAGCTCAGGTGATCGATCTGCCAACCGGCGATGTCTATTCGGCGCTTGAGCGCGGCACAGTGGATGCAACCGGCTGGACCCAGATCGGCTTGATCGATCTGCGCTGGAACGAGTTCCTCAACTGGCGCATCGAGCCGAACTTCTTTTCCACCGATCTTGGCGTGATCGTCAATTTGGATGCGTGGAACAATTTGTCGGAAGAGTCCCGTACCTTGGTGCAGGAAGTCGCCATTGAGCATGAGCGTATGAGCGTGGAAGCCCTGCGTGCCAAGCGCGATGAAGACTTCGCAGCGCTGGAAGACGGCGGCATGCAAGTGTTCTCGCTGGAAGGCGATGCACGCGCGGCCTATCTGGAAGCAGCCCGCTCCACGACGTGGAACCGGATGCAAACCTTGATGGAAGAAAGCCCGCAGGGTGCAGGCAATTATGATCGCCTGATCGAGCTGTTCTACGATCCATCGATGGACTGACGTTTTTAAGACTGACGCGGCGCTTGTTCTTAAGCGCTGCGTCGTTTCCTTCTGGAATTGAGTGCGCGCATGGCTCTTCTCACCCGCCTCTATGATCGCTTTGTCGATGCGATGGCGCTTATTGCGGCGGGCATGCTCATCTGGCTGATGGTGTCGGTGATCACCTCAGTGCTCATGCGCAACGCTGGCATTCAGCCCTTCGCTTGGCTTTTTACCTCCGCTGAATACGCCATCCTTTACATGACAATGCTCGGTGCGCCCTGGTTGGTGCGCAAAAAAGGCCATGTGCATATTGAGCTTGTCACTGCCGTTTTGCCGCCAACCCTGCGTCGTTTGCTCAGCCGTCTCGTGGCGGCAGCCTGCGTTGTCGTCTGCCTCATCCTCACCTGGAAGGGCATTGATCTGGTGGCCACGAACCTAGAGCGCAACGATTTTGATGTGCGCGCTTACTTCTATCCGCGCTGGCTGCTCACCATCGCCTTCCCAATCTCCTTCGGATTGATGGCCATTGAGTTTTCACGCTTTACGTTCGGGCGCGATTTGCTCCACTCCGGCGAGGCCGGCATCCATGAATAAGGTTGCACGCTAATGGAGTGGTATGAGGCGCTCGCCCTGCTGCTGGGCGCGATTATCGCGCTCATGGCGCTGGGCATGCCGATTGCGCTGGCTTTTTTGGCGGCGAACATCATCGGCGCCTGGATTTTCATGGGTGGCGAGCGCGGTGTGGCGTTGCTGCTCAACAACGGTCTGGGCGCGCTGACCAAATTCGCGCTGATGCCCATTCCGCTATTTCTGCTGATGGGCGAGGTGTTTTTTCACACCGGCCTTGGCAAGCGCATGTTCAACGCGATTGACCAACTGCTCGGCAAACTGCCTGGCCGCCTGTCCTATGTAACGGTCCTGGGTGGCACCGGTTTCTCCACGCTGTCCGGTTCGTCCATGGGGTCCACCGCACTGCTCGGCTCGCTGATGGTGCCGGAGATGGCGGCGCGTGGTTACAAAAAGAAGATGTCCATCGGCCCCATTTTGGGCACTGGCGGCCTGGCGATTATCATCCCGCCATCGGCGTTGGCGGTGCTGCTGGCAACCCTTGCGCAGATCGATGTCGGCGCGCTTCTGATTGCTGGCGTCGTCCCCGGCCTCATCCTGGCCGGCCTCTACATCATCGCGATCTTTGTGATGACCCGCATGGATCCAAGTGCTGCACCGGCCTACGAGGTGCCGAAACTATCCGTCGGCGCCAAGCTCGCTTTGGTCATGACCGATGTCGTGCCGATGGTCGGTTTGATGGTGGTGATCGTCATCATGATGATCGTCGGATTTGCCACGCCATCGGAAGCCGCAGCCTTTGGCGCGCTGGGCGCAATCCTGCTCTCTATCGTGTTCCGGTGTTTTTCCTGGGAGGCGATGAAGAAGTCGATCCATGGCGCGTTGCGGGTCACGCTGATGGCCTATCTGATCGTCTTCGGATCAGCGACCTTCTCGCAAATTCTAGCCTTTTCAGGCGCCTCACGTGGGTTGATCGGCTGGGCGACAGGCTTCGACCTCGAGCCCCTTGTCATGTTGCTGGTCATGTTCGGTGTGCTGCTCATTCTTGGCATGTTCATGGAGCAGATATCCATCATGCTCCTTACCGTGCCGATCTTCTTCCCGCTTGCCATAAGCTTGGACTTTGAGCCGATCTGGTTCGCGCTCATCATGCTGTTGGCGCTGGAAATCAGCTTCACAACGCCGCCCTTCGGGCTGCTGCTCTTCGTGATGAAGGGTGTCGCGCCGCCCGATACCACTATGCGCGATATCTATCTGGCCGCGATCCCATTCATCGCATGCTCGCTGTTGCTGGTAGCGCTGTTGATCGCGTTCCCCAATCTGGCGCTTTGGCTGCCTTCTCTCGGCTAGGCCAAGCTAAAGCCCACCGATGCAGGTGTATTTGGTTTCCAGATAATCATCGATCCCCTGCCAGGACCCTTCCTTGCCAAGACCGGATTCTTTGAGGCCGCCAAACGGGATTTCCGGCGCCACAATCAGCACCTCATTGATGCCGATCAGGCCGTACTCAAGCTTGTCTTGCAGTCGGAACGCGCGCGCAAGATCGCTGGTGTAGGCGTAAGAGGCCAAGCCGTAATCGGTATCATTGGCGGCGGTGATGGCCTCCTCTTCGCTGTCAAAACGATAGACCGGCGCGATGGGCCCAAAGATCTCTTCGGTGGTCACACGCATGCTTGGCGTCGCGTTGCCGATCACCGTTGGCTGATAGAAAAGCCCACCGCGATCATGACGACCACCGCCGGTGACCAGATCGCCACCCTTGGACAACGCGTCGGCGACCAGCTCCTCGATTTTCGTCAGGGCTGCATCATCAACCAGCGGACCCTGCTCTGAGCCCTCTTCGGCACCTGGCGCCACTTTCATCGCGGACACGCGCTCGGCAAAGGCTTTGACGAAACGGTCGTAGATGCCCGCCTGCACAAACAGCCGATTGGTACAGATGCAAGTCTGTCCGGCATTGCGGAATTTGGCGATGATCGCGCCATCGACGGCTTTGTCCAGATCGGCGTCATCGAACACGATGAAGGGTGCGTTGCCGCCCAATTCCATCGACATGCGCTTGACGGTGCTCGAGGCTTCAGCAAGCAACTGTTTGCCGATTTCTGTCGAGCCGGTGAACGTGATTTTGCGCACTTTTGGGTTGGACGTGATTTCGCCGCCGATGGTGCGTGCACTGCCTGTCAGCACATTCACCACGCCTTTTGGGAAGCCACATTGTTCCGCCAGATGACCCCACACCAGACCAGAAAGCGGTGTTGCGCTGGCTGGTTTCACCACCACCGTGCAGCCAGCCGCCAAAGCCGGGCCGAGCTTGCGGGCGAGCATGGAAGAGGGGAAGTTCCACGGCGTGATCGCGGCCACCACGCCAACCGGATGGCGCGTGGTCATAAGCTTACGACCGGCGATGGGTGAGGGAATGATTGCGCCATTGGTGCGGCGGGCTTCTTCAGCAAACCACAGCACATAGGCAGCCGATGAGCCCACTTCAGCGCGCGACTCAGAAAGCGGCTTGCCCTGCTCGGCCGTCAGCATTTGCGCCATGCCTTCCAGATTATCCTGAATGGCATCATGCAGCTTGCGCATCAGCGCCACACGCTCGCCCAGCGTCAGCCCCGCATAGGCTGGAAAAGCCGTGTGCGCCGCATCGATGGCCCGCTGCGTTTCGGCTTGGCCAGAGTTGGGAACCGTCGCGATGGTTGCGCCCGATGCCGGATCGGTGACGTCGATTGTCTGGCCGCTATCGGCGCCCACCCACTGCCCATTGATGAGGTTCATCTCGCGAACGAGGGATGCAAAGCTGGTCATGGAACAAATACCTTAAGAGGAAAGAACGTCATCGGTCGCAGCGCGCAGTGTTTGCGCAACGATCTTGATTTCGTCAGGCGTGATGCAAAGCGGGGGTGCAAAGCCGATGGTGTTGGCTTCCGGCATGGCGCGGGCGATGACACCACGTTGCGTCATGGCTTCGGCGATTTTTGGCCCTACCGTCATCGGCGGGAACCAGTCGCGCCTGGCCGGATCAGCAGCAAACTCCACCGCCGCCATGAGGCCCACGCCACGTATCTCTGCTACATTGGGCTGGCCGTCCATGGCATCTTTGAGCGCTTGCTGGAAAACCGGACCCATCGCGCGGGCGTTCTCAACCAGACCCATGCTGTCGACCAAATCAAGGGTCGCGATGCCTGCTGCCGCACTGACCGGGTGGGCGGAGTAGGTCCAGCCATGCGCAAGGGGACCGAAATCGTCCGTCCCTTGCATGAGCACATCAAAAACGCGCTGCGAGATGATGGACCCCGACAGCGGCGCGTAAGCCGAGGTCAGCCCTTTGGCGATGGTCATGAAGTCGGGCTTCAGATCATAGGTTTCCGTCCCAAACATCGCGCCTGTGCGACCAAACCCGGTCACCACCTCATCAGCCATCAGCAGGATGTCATGGCGGCTGAGAACCTCTTGAACCCGCGCCCAGTAGCCGTCTGGCGGAGGTATGATGCCACCTGTGCCCATAGCCGGTTCGCCAACAAACGCGCAGATCGTGTCCGGCCCTTCGCGCTCGATCATCGCTTCAAGATCATCGATCAACCAATCTACGAAATCAGCCTCACTCATATCCGCGTCGGGCCGACGCAGATATTGCGGGCTGTGGGTGTGTAGGAATCCATCAAGCGGCAGGTGGAAGCGCGCGTGATAAGATGCAAGCCCGGTCATCGAGCCTGAGACAATGCCGGAACCGTGATAGGCACGCCACCGGCTGATGATTTTCTTCTTTTCCGGCTTGCCGCGCAAAATGTTGTACTGCCAAGCATATTTCACATTGCTATCGTTGGCGTCCGATCCGGACAAACCAAAATAGACCCGCGCCATGTGGTCCGGCGCGCGGTCCATGATCATCTTGGCAAGCCGAATAGCCGGTTCATTGCCCTGACCGGCGAAGGAATGGAAGAAGGCGAGCTTGTGCGCCTGCTCAGAAATAGCATCGGCAATTTCGGTGCGACCGTAGCCCGCGTTCACGCAGTAAAGGGCCGCAAATGCATCCAAAAAGCGGTTGCCGTCGCGATCGTCAATGTAAACGCCCTCGCCACCGGTGACGATCCGTCCAGGCACGTCACCGCGCGCATGGTTGGCTGTATGCGTTGTCGGGTGCAGCAGATGGTCCCGGTCCCAGGCGGCCAGTTCATCATTGATGCGAGGATCAAGGCTCATATGACGGTCTCCAAACGGGTGTTGGCGATAAGCTCCGGCACGCTCGCCTGATTGGGCAAGGCGAGCAGCATGGCCACCATGCCTGCGACTGTTTCTGGCGTCAGGCGGTCGGCTTTTGGTGTTGCCCCTGCCACGCCTGCCAGAAGATCGGTGTCGATAGCGCCGGGGCATAGCGCAGTGGCACGAACCCCATCATCCCAGGCGGCATGGCGCACCGCTTGCGTCATCGCCAGCAGCGCATGCTTTGTCATGGAGTAGCCGACCGACGTTCCGCCACGGTAGCGTTTGGCATCGGTAGAAGCGATGTTCACCAAACGGCCCTTGCCGGTCTTGCGCAAATGCGGAAGCGCCGCCTTGATCAGCCGGAACGGCGCTTTGACGTTGACGCCCCACATCGCATCCAGATCAGCCTCTTCGCCACGCTCAAAATCGACCATCAGCATGATGCCAGCATTGTTCACCAACGCATCGATATGGCCGTGCTGGTTGGCGGTTGCGTCCACCCAAGGCTGCGCGGTGGAGGGATCGTTCGCGTCAAAGGGATGGGCCGAAACCGGACCGGAAAAAGCATCAGCCTGAGAAAAGTCGCGCAGACCCAGTGAGACCGTCCAGCCTTCGTCGAGCAGTTTTTGGGTGATCGCAGCTCCAAGGCCGCGACCGCCGCCGGAGACCATGACGACCTTTGTCATTAAAAGAGGCCCTGATAAACGCCGCCATCGTTGACGATGTTTTGGCCCGACATGAAACCAGCCTGCGCCGAGCAGAGATAGGCGATCAGGTCGCCGCACTCGGAAGGATCGGCAAACCGTCCGGCTGGGCAGTTGTCCTTGCGGTCTTGCACAATGGCCTCGTAGGTCGTGTTGCCACGCTTGGCATGGCCGTGGAGGTTGGTGTGCAGCGCATCGGTGTCGAACAGGCCGGGGCAAACCGTGTTGATCGTAACATTGTGCCCAATCAGCTCACGCGTCATGGCCGCTGAGGCTCCTGACAGCGCCAAGCGAGCTGCATGGCTGTGCGCGAAGCCAACCTGTGGGAACTTGATAAAGCTCACCGACATATTGACGATGCGACCAAACTTTTGGGTTTTCATGCCAGGGGCAACAGCCTGCATCATCTCCACTGAAGACAAGAAGTGCACTTCCAGCCAATAGCGCCAGTCTTCAGCTGTGATTTCATCATAGGGTGTTGGCACCTGACGCACGCCAGGATTGTTCACCAGGATGTCGGTGGACCCGCCAGCAGCATCCAGGATCGCCGCACGTCCCTCTTTCTCGTTGAAGTCGGCAGCAACCGGAATGGCTTCGACACCAAACTCGTCCCGGATCGCTTGAGCCGCTTCGCTAAGCGGGCCTTCGCTGCGTGCATTCATCACCACCGATACGCCTTCGCGTGCCAGAGAACGTGCTGTCGCCAAGCCAAGCCCACGGCTTGCAGCGGTCACAATTGCCCGTCGACCTTTCAATCCAAGATCCATCGTCAGTCACTCCTAGTTGTCGGTCTGCAGGTGTTAGGCAACCTGCTTGTTTGTTCCAATCAGGCTGTCCATGCCAGCCTGCAAGCCTTTAAGCGCAGCGCCAGAAAGCGGGCGCAGCGGCGGGCGCGGCACGCCACCGCCGGGGAAGCCGAGAAAGTTCATCGCAGCTTTGGTGGCAGGGTAAAGCGTGCGACCCTCAGAAACGAAAAGTTCTGTCATCGCTTGGCCAGTCACTTGTAGCGCCCAGGCCTCATCCATCGCACCGGCCTTTGTCTTGTGCCAAAGCTGCATGCAGTCTTCCCAGACATTGGGGAAGCAATCGATGTGTCCGTCAGCGCCTGCCAATGCGGCGGCCACGCCAATGGTGGACGATGGTCCGCAGAACACACGAATGCGATCTTTCACCAGGTTGAGTGTCTGATGAAAATTCTGCCAGGCCCCGCTGCTTTCCTTGATTGCCACCACATTGTCGAGGTCGGCCAGCCTGTCGGCAATGGCTGGGGTGATCGCATTCCCGGCATTGCCAGGAATGTTGTAAAGCACGATGGGAAGCGTGGACTTCGCATCGACGGCGGCGAAATGTTCAATGGTTTCGCTGTCAGAAAGATGAGCGAAATAGGCTGGCATAACGAGCACAGCGTCCGCGCCTGCCGATTTGGCGGCATCGATCTGCTCAATCACTTCGCCTTCGCGGATGGCGCCTGTGCCGACGATAGCTGGCCCGCGGCCTTTGCAGGCATCCACCGTCAGTTCAGCCAGTCGCTCGCGCTCGGTCAGCGACAGGGCCCAGAATTCGCCCGTGCAGCCAGCAGCAACAATGCCAGTCGCGCCCGCGTCCAAGAGGCGTTTGATGTTGCCGACAAAGCCTTCCTCATCCATCGAAAGGTCTGCATGAAAAGGCGTGGTGACCGCCGGCATAGGCCCGGACCAGTCGATGCTGTGTCTGTTCATGGCAGTGCTTTCTGAAGAGCGGGCGATGGCATGTCGGTAACGATTGTCTCCGTAGGTCGGTTGAGCCTTGGCCCTTTGGGTCCAGGACCAAACACATGGGCGTTGTCTGCATCAAAGGAGAGCGAGACGGTCTCGCCAGGGTTCCAGGATTGTGGCGCTGGCACCCGGCCCGTCAGCCGGTGCCCGCCGGAAAGTTCTAGAACCACGATGTTTTCATGGCCCGTTTTCTCCACAACCTGGATGACGCCTTTGATTGGACCCTCGCCAATCAGCACATGCTCTGGGCGCACGCCCAGGCATGCTGGTCCAGCAGCGGCATTGTCACCAAGCGGCCCTACGGCCAAGGAAATGCCATCGGCCTTAAAGACCCAGCTATTACCTTCGCTTGAGAGCTCGCCATCCATCAACGTCATACCCGGCGTGCCGATGAAGCTGGCGACGAACCGGTTGGCTGGCTCTGCGTAGACCTCTGTGGGCGCAGCGAACTGTTGAAGCTCGCCACCCTCCATCACGGCGATGCGGTCCGACATGGTCATCGCTTCAAGCTGGTCATGGGTCACATAGACCATGGTGCGGCCAAGGCGACGGTGCAGTTCCACAAGCTCGACACGCATATAGCCACGCAGTTTGGCATCCAGGTTCGATAGCGGTTCATCCAGCAGAAACACTTTGGGATCGCGCACCAATGCGCGACCAAGGGCAACGCGCTGCTGCTGACCACCAGAAAGCTGGCGCGGTTTGCGACCAAGCAGCTCGGTGAGTTGCAAAAGCTCTGCCGTGGCATTGACCTGGGCCGTCCGTTCTGCCGACGCTACGCCGCGCTTCTTAAGCGGGTAGGCGATGTTCTGGGCCACGCTCATGTGCGGATAGAGCGCGTAGGACTGGAAGACCATGGCGATATCACGTTGGCCTGGCGCAACATCGTTGACCACGCGATCCCCAATGTGGATGTCGCCAGACGTTGGGAACTCAAGGCCAGCCAGCATGCGTAGCGTCGTTGTCTTGCCGCAACCTGATGGGCCGAGCAGCGAGACAAACTCACCCTCATCGATAGACAGATCAAGCCCGTGAACGGCGGTAAAAGACCCGAATTCTTTTCGAACCTTGGAGAAGACCACAGCGGCCATGAACTAACCTTTCACGCCGCCGGCACCGAAGCCGCGGGTCAGATAACTTTGCAGGAAGGCGAAGGCGATAATGAGCGGCACACTCATCATCACTGAGGCGGCCATCAGCAATGACCACTCAATGTTGAAAGACGAGACCAGCATGTTCATTACACCGGTGGTCAGCGGGCGTGCGCTGTCAGAGTTCACCAGCACCAGCGCGTAGAGATATTCGTTCCAGCTAAGAATGAACGTGAACAGCGCGGTGGAAATGATGCCCGGCAAAAGCTGCGGTAGGATCACATCCCAAAAGGCGCCAAGTCGCGAAGCACCGTCCACCAGGGCCGCGCTTTCTAAGTCTTCAGGGATGCCCGCCATGAAGGAGCGCAGCAGCCACAACGCGTAGGGGAGAGCGAAGGTTGTGTAGGCGATTACGAGGCTGAAGATCGTGTTGGAAAGCCCAATGCTCACCAGCAGAAGATAGAGCGGAATAATCAACACGACCGATGGCAACAGGTAGGTGAAGAGCACCAGAAAGGCCAAGCTCTCGCGACCACGAAACTTGAACCGCACCAGGCTGTAGGCCCCAAGCGTGCCAATCGCCACCACAACCAGCGTGGTCGCGGTCGACAGGATCACCGAGTTGCGGAAATAGGTAAGGAAGTTGGTCCGCTCGATCAGGTGCCAATAGTGCTCAAACGTCCATGTTTCGGGCAACATGGTGGGCGGACGGCGGAACAGCTCAAAACCCGGCTTTACAGACGTAACGAGCATCCAAAACAGCGGGAACGCCACCGCAAGCACAATGCCCCAAGCGAAGATATTGAACGCGATCTTTTTCACAGTCGGCATCATGCGTCCTCCTCACTGCGCGTGCGGCGAATGTAGACAAGCATGAAGACGAGCATGATCAGCATCATCACGACGGCAAAGGCCGACGCCATGCCCATATCGTTGAGCGCAAAAGCTTCTTGGTAGACGAGAAGCGGCAAAGTCTGTGTATCGCTCAACGGACCGCCACCGGTGAGCAGGAAGATGAGATCGAACTCTTTGAAGTCCCAAATCGCACGCAACAGGATGATCACCACAAGCACATCGCGAAGTTGCGGCAGGGTCACGTCAAAGAAGCGGGCAATCGGACCAGCGCCATCGATCTTCGCGGCTTCATAGAGCGCGTCGGGGATCGTTTGCAGGCGCGCCAGCACGGCAATCACCACGAAGGGAAAATATTTCCACGCGCCAACCAAGATCACCGAGATCATAGCGTTGGGCATGCTGCCCAAATAATCCAGCGGAAAGTCGATAATGCCCACCGAAATCAGCAGGTGGTTCATAATGCCGTAAAGGTCATTGAACAGCCACTTCCAAACAAGCACGGCAACGACTGTGGAGATGAAATAAGGGAAGAGGATCAGCGAGCGCGCAAGGCTGCGAAACCAGATGTTTTGATGCAGCACCAGCGCCATGCCAACGCCGAATAGGATCTGAAGCGATAGCGTACCAACCGTCCAGATCAGCGTGTTGCCCAGCGCGTTCCAGAATTGGCCGGTTTGCAGCAGCTCGACATAGTTGGACAGGCCAACGAACTCGCCTTCCAGGGTTGGGGTAAAGATATTGAAGAACGACAGATAGATCGCCGAGAGCAGCGGGTAAACGATGACTGCGCAAAACACCAAGACCGTCGGCGCGATCAGCATCACACCAAGCATGGCATAACGCTTTTCAAGCAGTGTTTTTGGGGCGGTGGACATTGTGTTCTTTCAAGTGTCGCCAACCGCCCCCCAACCGAGTTGAGGGGCGGTCAAATATCGCGAAGCTGAAGCGGTGGGCTTAGCCGTTGACGATCGCTTCGATGGCCATAGAGGCATCGCTAAGTGCGGTATCAACATTGTCGCCGTTGAGCACAACCTTTTGCACCAGATCGGAGATCACATTCGACCCGATGATCTCACCAGCCTTCTCGTTGGACTGGTGCTCTGCACTCTCATAGCCAAGATTAAAGCCACCGGCAGCGCTCTCCGCCATCAGTTCAACTTCCGGCGCGTACTTCTGGATGATGTCGTTGTCCTGGTACATCGGATTGTTGTTGATCGACTGCAGAACAGGCAGCACATGGCCTGGCGCAGCATGCAGCTGCTTGATGTAGCCTTCTGGGTCAAACAAGAAGGCGGCAAACTGCTTGGCAGCATCAATGTTCTGCGACTGAGCCGGGATGAACACTGACGGGAAGTCGTTGAACGTCCATGGCTCCACATCGGTGGAGATGCGCGGGTAGCGCACGCAGGTGATATGGTCGGCAATGCTCGGGTTCTGATCGCGCACATTGGCAAGCACGCGGCCGGTGTAGATGCCCGTTGCGGTTGCACCAGACACAAAGGCGGTGATCGCTTCACCCCAGGAATAGTTGGTCGCCCCTGGTGGGCAGTACTCACGCATCTCGCGGTAGAATTCCAGCGCGTTGCGTGTGCCTTCATTGTCGATGGCGACATCAAGATCAGGTGAGAATACCTGCCCGCCAGCCTGGTGAATGAAGCCGATGAAAATCAGCGACGTCATGGAGTTGCGGCCATAAGGAAGTGGTGCACCGTACAGGCCACCGGTCTGCATGGCGGAAACAGCGGCGCGCAATTCGTCCCAAGTTTCTGGAGCGCTGTCGATGCCAGCTTCTTCCATCAGGTCTTTGCGCAGCCACATCATGTTGGCGGCAGAGTTGCCGATGCCGGTGCCGCAATAGTTGCCGTCGGCAGCGCGATACACGTTGTTGGCGCCAGGGAAAAAGTCATCTGAACCGATGGTTTCGATGACGTCATTGAACGGCACCAGCAAGTCATTGGCGTAGTAGGATTGCACAGCGAAGGATGGTAGGTGGGTGACAATGTCGGGCACTTCACCGGATGAGAAGGCAGCAGCCAACTGCGGCGCATAGCCCTCATCGGACGTTGTTTCGAATTCAACGCGGATGCCGGGGTTAGCGGCTTCAAAATTTGCGATCTGCAGCTGGTAAGCTTCAACTTGAGCTGGTGCAGCTTGTGGTGACCACCAGCGCAGCGTGACATCACTTTGTGCCCGCGCAATGCTGAACGGTGTAGCAGCCAAAGCCGTTGTCGCGGCCAAGCCCTTAAGGGCCGTTCTGCGCGAAATACCGTGCGCACTGTTTTTCAATTTCGTCACGTTGAAGTCTCCCATTTCTCCAAAAAGTTCACATAGCGAACGCTTGTGCGATAATTCACCGATCTGACGGCGTGCGCAAGTGTTTTTCCGCAATTCTTCGCCTGCCAGTTGCCAATACGGTATGGTAGGCAGACATTTGTACGGAATCGGTCCTTTCTTTAGGGGCCAAGAACTGGTGATAAAAAGCGAGGTTTCATGGCCGGAAAGCCAAAGGACAAGGCAATCGGTGACAGTGCCGGTGCAGTAAAAAGCAAAACAAAGGCTTTTGATGCGCCCTCTGGACTGATGACGGCTGCTCCTGATGAGATGGATGAGAACGGAGAAAACGCGCCCAATTCGCGCGATTACGTCAGTTCTCTTGCCCGTGGTCTGGATGTACTTCGCGCGTTCAATAGAACGCGCCGCAAAATGACCTTGTCAGAGGTCGCTGCAGAGACAGGAAACACCCGTGCCGGCGCGCGCAGAATTCTTTTAACTTTGGTGCGAGAAGGCTATGCCGTGGCCGATGGGCGGCTGTTTGATCTCACCCCACAGGTGCTTGAACTCGGTTTTTCTGTACTGTCATCTAAAGGCACGTGGGATATTGCCCGACCCTTTATCGAGCATTTGTCCGAGGAAACGCGTGAAAGTGTGTCCGCGGCGATCCTCGACAATCACGACGTTGTGTATGTCAGCGGCACGCAGTTCCACCGCGTGATCAGTGTCGGCATCACCGTGGGACGTCGTTTTCCAGCCCATGCGACCGCAACGGGTCGCGTTCTTCTGGCTGGTCTGCCGGAAGATCAGTGGCTCGGAATGCTGCAAAGCATCCCACTGACGCGCATGACCGACCGTACCGTCACAGACCGAGGCGAGTTCCGGAAGATCTTAGAAGATGTGCGCGAAAAGGGCTGGTCGCTTGTCGACCAGGAGCTGGAAACCGGGCTGATGTCGATCGCCGTGCCGCTTTACCTGTCGTCGGGCGTGATGGCCGGGGCGATCAATATCGGTGTTCCCACATTGCGCATGACAACCACCGAGATGGAGGATTTCATCCTGCCCAAACTGCAGGAAACGGTCGGTAAGATCACACAGGCTTTGCGGCGCTAAAATCAGGCTGCGAAGCGGTGCGGCGAAAAGCGCCCGACATCCATGGCAGGCTGTTGGCCGAGCGCGATTGATGCCGCCGCCCGTCCGACCAGTGGCCCAAGCGTGTAGCCAGCATCTCCAGGTATGGCCATGACGATCCGCTCTGCGCCAGGCAACCGGCCTATCACCGAAGCGCCATCGGTTGTGGTGTTCATGCCAGCCCAGGTGCGGATAACGCGCAAACCAGCGATGCCAGGCACAAGTTTAGCGGCCAGCGCTACATTGCCCATGAGTGAGGCTGATTGAACAGTCGGCGGCGTCACGTCACCACGGCTTTGTGCAGGCCAACCTCCACCGATCACGATCTGACCAGACCCAAACTGCTTTAATGTGATCGAGCGTTCGGCATGCTGCACCAAATGATGAAGGACCGGCGCGCCGGACTCGGTGATGTTCATATGCAGCGGTTCTGCCTGGCTTGGGATGGAAACCCCGAAAGGTGCCACCAGATCGCCAGCGCCCCAAGCTGCCGCGACGATGACCTGCTCAGCGCCGAAAAACCCATCTGAGGTGAAGGCCGAGATATCGCTCGGGCCTACATCCAGTCGGGTTACATGTGTGGTTCGGCGCACCACGCCGAGCCGTTCGGCCAGAGCCCGCAGCTTGGCATTGGCGACAAGTGGATTGAGCTTGCCCTCATCCCAGCAGAGCTCGGCGCCAACAATCTGCGACCCAAGCCAGGGGGCCACTTCGTCGAGGGCCGAACGGTCTAAAATGTCCACCGCCAACCCTTTGGCAGCTTCGCGTTTGGCCTTGGCTTCTAGAAAGGCAAGTTGCTCGGCGCTCTCGGCCAGCATCAGTCCGCCTTTGCGCACCAGGTCTATTCCGCCAAGTTGCTGATCCAGACGAGCCCATTCTTCGGCGGCCTCACGGTAAAACGGCAGCGAGGCTTCCACATTGGCCACTTGGTCTGGATAGAGCCGCATGAACCGGCTTTGCATTTGCACATGCAGTGACCCTGCATTTGCATCTGATCCAGCGTTGGTTCCCGCATCCAAGATTGTGACCTGTGCGCCTTGTTCGGCCATGGCAATAGCGGCGATGGTACCCGTTACACCGCCGCCAATGACAAGCGCATCAGTCGCCGTCATCTGCTGCCCCGTCTATCGCGTCCTGCGCCGCCAAAATGGCCGAAATGGCTACCGGCTTGATCGGCACGCGTGGCGCAAAGAAGCTGAGATCTTCAATCGGCTTGCCTGTCGCATCTGAAACCATGCGTGCAGCCACCGGGCCGCAATAGCGACCTTGGCAACGGCCCATGCCAATGCGGGTTGCACGCTTCAGCGTGCCGACATGGCCGGGCGCGGTTGAAAGCCCAGCGCGAACATCGCCAAGTGTCAATTCCTCACAGCGACAGATTGTGGTTTCATCTGGCAAAGGTGCCGTGTCGCGTGGTGCGATATCATAAAGCTTCCAAAGCTTGCTTTGGAATGTGCGATGCTTGGTGAGCGTATGCAGCTTTGCCGCCAGGCCTTCGCCGCTTCCATAGCCTGTTGCCGAGGCGGCCCAAGCGCCCGCGATCTCACCTTCAATCCGCGCTGCTGGTGCACCGCCAAGACCGGTGCAATCGCCAATCGCGTAAAGGCCGGAAACACTGGTCTCCATGCGCTCACTTTTATGGCAGCGCAGATGTCCCATCGCCTTATCGTAGTGCATCTGCGCGCCCAGCAGACGAAGGATTTCGTTTTGCGGCTCAAAGCCTGCATTCATGCAAAGCGCATCGACATGCACGGTGTCTTCGCGGCCTGAACGGTTGCGGAATGTCGCCGCGAGCCCATCCTGATCTTTGGCAATCGCGATAAGCTCGGCACCATTGTGAACCTTGATACCGTGCTGACGCAGGCCAGCCAGCATGCCAAGGCCCTGTAAAGTCAGCTTGGGGTCAGCCGCTGCCATTTTTAGCGCTGTGAAAGGCTTGGCAGTGGCGGCTGGCGCCCGCTCGGCGAGGTAGGCGATCTTTGCTCCACCTTTGGCCAGTTCAAGTGCCACCTGCACATTCAAAGGGCCCGACCCGCAGACCGCAACGCGCTTGCCGGGCAATGTCTGGTAGCTACGCCAAAGCGTTTGCGCAGCGCCTGTTGTCATGACGCCCGGCAGTGTCCAGCCGGGAACGGTGACCGGGCGCTCATAAGCGCCAGTCGCGATAATGGCTGTCTTGGGTTTGGCGATGACAGGCGTGCCCTCGCGCTGGCCAAGAAACATGAGGCCATCAAACGCGCCCCAAAGCTCCACGCCAACGAATAGCTGGGCGCCGGCGGACTTGGCCTCGCTGACCAGACGCGCGCCATCGCTCTGCTGCTGATCGAGGACCGAGCCATTGGCGGCCTGTTTGTAGTACTGACCACCCGCAACTTTGCGCTCATCAAGCACCACAACGGATGCGCCTGCATTGGCCGCTGCGATGGCTGCCGACAATCCGCCAGCACCGCCACCGACAATCAACACGTCTGGTGATAGATGCAGCGGCTCTTTGGCGCCGGTTCCAGCAGTTGCGCCAAATTCTGGCAAAGCCACTTGCCGGGAGACTTTCATGCCGTCCTGGACCTGCGTCATACAAGCACGCTGGTTGGGTGTGCCATCAACACTGACGAGACAATCTTGGCAAACGCCCATACCGCAGAAAATGCCACGCTCATCATCTTTGGCGGTGTATCGAAAGGCGCGAACACCTGCCTGTGTCAGCGCTGCGGCCAAGCTCTGACCGTCTTCCGCGATGATTTCTTGGCCGTCGAAGTGAAAGGTTTTCTTGCCCATGAGGAGGTTAGTCCCGCATCAGCTTGTCGCGTGCTGCAATAAGCTGCGCGACTGCGCTTGAGCGCCACTGGGCCCGTTCTGACAGGGCACCAACTGGCAGAATGTTTCGCCGTTGTGCCTCTACTTTGGAAATCAGCTCTTCGCTCCAATCCACCGTCTCGCCGCGTGCTTGCCCCATGCGTTTGTAGGCTGGGCCCATACGGGCAGCGTGTGCTTTGATGCCGCCGGGCGTGTTGAGTTCGGCGGTTTCAAACGGGCCGGAAAGCGCCCAACGTGGGCCAAGGCCCATCCGCATGATCGCCTCGACCCCAGCCACATCCGTAACGCCCTCATCCACCAGTCGGTAGGCCTCACGCAGCACCGCGCCTTGCAGGCGGTTGAGCACAAAACCCTCGATCTCGTGTTTCAATTGAACGGCCTCGAAACCTGCAGCACCAAAAATGCTCGCCGCGCTTGTGGTTGCTGTTGGATCAGTGCTTGGAGCGGGCACAAGCTCAATGACGCGCAGCACGGCTGGTGGATTGACTGGATGTGCGACAAGGCAGCGCCTTTGTGTCTCCGCATCGGGTAAAATCTGCGAGATTGTGATCGCTGACGATGCAGTGGCTAGGATTGTATCCTCGCCCGCCTCGGCCAACAGCTCCGCGAAGATGATCTGTTTGATCTCTAGGTTTTCTGGACCGCATTCCAGTACTAGATCGGAATGCTCAAGCTTCTCTCCTGGGTGGTCAACCACACTCACCTGGCCTGGACCCCCACGTGAAAGACCAGCTGTGTGGATAGCCTCTTGCTGCACGGTCAAGCCGGCATCCACCGCACTGCGGCGATCTTTATCGGGGTCAGCGAGGATCACATGTGCACCCGCATCAGCAAACGCAGCGGCAAATGAGACGCCGATGGAGCCCGCGCCGAGGATCGTTATCATGGGTGATTTTAGCGATTTGTCTTGCATGAGTTCACATAACGCACAAGTGTGCGGAAGAGGCAATCGAGAATTGGGCCCAAACTGGGATCCAAGAAATGGACATCAGTGTTGGAGGGTTTTGCCGTGGAAAACAATCACTCGCTTGAAGGGCGTTGCGCTGTGGTCACCGGCGCGGCGGGCGGGCTAGGCCGCGCGATTGCCGAACGCTTGGATGAGGCGGGCGCAAGGATCATCGCGGTAGACCTGCCCGATAGGGTGCGTGATCTGCCCCAAGACTGGCAGGGCGTGGGGATCGATTTAGCAAATGATGATGCTGATGCAGCCCTTTCGGCATTGGCATCGCAACTCGGCACGGTTGATATTGTCGTGGCCAATGCCGGCTTGGTTCCGCCTTGGCGCGGCATGGAGGCGTTGGACCGGGCCGAATGGGATCGCGTCATGCGCGTCAATGTCTGGGGCGTGGCGGCCACCATCGGTGCTTTTGCCGATGCATTGGAGGCTTCCAGCCACGGGTCAGTGGTCACGATGGCTTCGATCAATGGCTACAAAGCCCATCCCAACCAGGTACTTTACACAGCCTCAAAACATGCCGTGATTGGGGTGATGCGTGCGGCAGCGCTCAACCTTGGACCACGGAACATACGTGTCAATGCCTTAGCACCGGGACCCATTGCGACTGAGGCTTTGAAGGGTAGGGTAGAGGCGCGCCACCAGAAAGGCAGACCGTCACCGGATGAAGCGTTGCAAACGTTGGCCAGTGAGTCGGCTTTGGGCCGCCTCGCCACACCGAGAGACGTGGCGAATGCGGCCCATTTTTTGGCGTCGGACGCCTCGGGGGGAATGACGGGTGTCGTTTTGCCTGTTGAAGCGGGTTTGGCTTAGGGTCGCGACCGTTAGCCGCGCGCGGCCCATCCATTGGCAGCCAGAATGTCGTGGCTGGCTTTGATGTCGCCATCAGGATCAGCGCCTTCAGCCAACGCATCGGTGATGATTTCCAGCACCGTCACGCCGCTATAACCGATATCGTTCAGCGCTTTTGCCGCCGACGCTGGATCAACAATGCCGGTTCCCAGCTTCTCATGCTTGAAATCATCATAGCCTGAGTCGGAAATGTGGACGTTCTTCACCAGGCTACCTAGCATGCGAATCGCCTCGGCCGGGTTTTCCTTGATGAAGGCACTGTTGCAGACGTCGAAGTTTACACCGACTTCTGGCCCGATCAGCGCTGCGGTGTCGACCATATCCTTGGCCGTTGGCAGATAGGTGAAGGGCACGTTTTCCAGAAGCAGTTGAACACCAGTGCCTTTGGCGTAAGCGACAAGCTCCTTCATGCCTTCAACGAACCAATCCAGCATCCATTGGTGCGGCGGGTTGATCAGGCTGTTCACCGGACCAGGAATGGCCACCACATAGGGGCATTCCAACTCGGCGGAAAAATCAATGGCTTCCTTGTAGCGGTCCAGCGTGTAGGCGCGCATCAGCCGGTCGACGCCGTTCGGGTTGTTGTCGAGCAACGGATAACAGAAGCTGCTGACATGGCCGCCTTCGCCATTGAGCCATGCCTTATACTCTTTGCGGTCCTTCACCGTCAGCTCACGAGGCCAGCAATGGGGTGGAAAGATCATCAGCTCGTAGGTGTCGTAGCCGAGCGATTTCAGATGCTTCAGCGCATCCAGGCCACCATGAGAGTAAAGGAATGGGAAGGTGCTGGCGGCGACTTTAAGCTGCGACATGGACGGACCTTTCTGCTTGTCTGCATTTCCGCGCCATGTTCAAATAGCGCACACAAGTTACTATAACGCACGATTGGCATCGATCAATCGCATTTTCCAATAGGTTCAAGGTCATTCATGTCCGCTCAATTGTTCACACCCTTCCAACTGGGCGGGATCACCCTGCCCAATCGTGTTGTCGTCTCGCCAATGTGCCAATATGCGGCCACAGATGGCGTGCCTGGCCAATGGCATTTGGCGCATCTGGGCCAGTTCGCCATGTCGGGGCCCGGAACCATTTTCGTTGAGGCGACAGGCGTTGAGCCGAATGGGCGCATCACGCCGGGCTGCACTGGCCTTTACGATGACGCCTGTGAAGAAGCCTTTGCCACCATCGTTGCTTTTATGAAGTCGATTGCTGATGTGCGCATTGGCATTCAACTCAGCCATTCTGGACGCAAGGGCAGCACGGTGGCGCCCTGGGAAGGTGGGGGCTTGATCGAAGGCGAGGGAGCGTGGGTAACCGACGCTCCATCCGCCGTGCCTTATCTGCCAGGCTGGCCAGAACCGCGTGCCATGGATGAAGCAGCGCTTGAACGCGTGCGCAATGCCTTTGTGGACTCAGCGCAGCGTGCGGACCGCGCAGGGTTTGATCTGGTCGAGCTCCACGTGGCCCACGGCTATTTGTTGCACGAGTTTCTCTCACCCATCACCAACATACGCCAGGATCAGTATGGCGGTTCGTTGGAAAACCGCATGCGCTACCCGCTTGAGGTTTTCAAAGCGGTGCGTGCAGCGTTCCCGGCAGACAAACCGGTGATGGTCCGTTTGACGGCCACTGACTGGATTGACGGTGCATGGGACGTGGAAAGCTCGGTCGCTTTCGCCAAAGCCTTGAAAGAGGCCGGATGTGATGCGCTGGACGTAACTTCTGGCGGTCTTGATCAGCGGCAGAAAATCACCACCGGGCCGGGCTATCAGGTTGGGTTTGCTGAAACCATTCGGCGCGAGGCAGACATCCCAGTGATGGCGGTGGGCCAGATCACCGAACCCGTCCAGGCAGAAACGATCATCGCCACAGGCCAGGCCGATCTGGTAGCGCTTGCCCGCGGCATGCTGTGGGATCCGCGCTGGACATGGAAAGCGGCTGTTGAATTGGGCGCTGAGATAGCGCTGCCTGCGCCCTACGCGCGCTGCAACCCGGCGCTTGCCGCAACGCCTTTTGTCAAACGGAGCTAGTGATGTCTGAGCTGATAGGGAAAACCATTGTCATTACAGGCGCTTCCAAAGGTATTGGCGCCGCGACGGCCAGGGCGATGATTGAAGCAGGTGCCACGGTGATCGGCCACTATGGCGGCGATAAAGCCGGCGCGGAAGCAGCCACGGATGGCCGGGCCCATCTGATCCAAGCCGATTTAAAGGACATGGATGCCGTTGACCGGTTTTGGGAGGAGGCTGTCGACATAGCAAGCGGGTGTATCGATGTGCTCGTCAACAATGCCGGCATTATGCGCCAAACAGGTGGCTTCGCCGACCCCATTGATGAATGGGATGCCGTTTGGGCCGAAGCCATGACAGTCAATGTGCACGCCCCGGCACGCCTGATGCGCCACGCCGTCAATCGATGGCTGGGTGCTGAGGAAAAAGGCGCCATCGTCGGGATTGGAAGTTGGGTCACAACCCGTGGCACATCCCATCCCGGTGCCATCGCCTATGCGGCATCGAAGGCCGCTATTTCGGCTGCCACCAAAACCGTGGCGCGCAATTACGCAGCCAAAGGCATTTTAGCATACGTCATCGCGCCCGGCGTGGTGCGCACGCAAATGTCTGTCGATACTGCCGTAAAGCTCGGTGGTGAGGATGCAGTGACAGCCACTCTGCCTATGGGTGAATGGGTGCCGCCGCAAGACATTGCCGAAACAGCCGTTTTTCTGGCAACGGGTCGCGCGCGGCACTTAACCGGCGCGACCATCGACCTTAATGGCGCGGCCTATATCAGGTGAATTCACTCAGCGGCGACTTGTCGGCCTTCGATGGTATCCACGATCCGCTCCAGCTCTTCCATCAACGGCACCATGCGGGCAACGCGGCCGCGCCCTTCCTCGCCGAGGCTTTCGAAAGTCGTGATGGGTGCGCGGACGTCGCCGACCGGGTATCCGGCAGCGGCGGCCAGAGCCTTGGAGTAGCATTGGTGGCCGTAGAGCGGATGGCCTTCGGTGATGATGGTGTCGAACTTGCTGATCACCGACTGCACTGCCTGCACATCATCCCAGCGGCCCTGCTCGGCCCATTCAACAAACTTCACCGAGGCACGCGGGATGAAGTTGCCATAGGGGTTCACATAGCCCTTGGCGCCCATCTTGTAGCTTTCCAGAACCCGTTGCCCAGCCCAGACATTCATCAGCCCATCGCTTTCGATGATGATGTCATGGATGCGCTCGATACGTTGGCTGGCCTCTTTGATGTAGCGGATCTGATCGAAGCTCTTGGTAAGCCTGCCGACCAATTTGGCGCTCATATCCACGTTCGAGGTGAACGGGTTGTTGTAGAGCATGATCGGCAGATCACAGTCCTCGCAGATCGCTTGATAATAGTTGAAAATCTCATCATCGGTCGGCGTGTAATAGTAGGGCGGGATGATCATCAGCCCGTCGGCACCGAGGTCTTCAGCTTGCTTGGAATAGCGCACCGCATTGGGCGTGTAGGCATTCATGCTGCCGACCCAGACGGTGATACGCCCATTGATGTATTTCACGGTATGGGCGACGAACTGCTCACGTTCGTCATCGGTCATGGTGAGGAACTCACCGGTCGTGCCCAGAATGATGATGCCCGGCACACCACTTGCCATCTGCCAATCCAGGAAGCGTTCCCAAGCCGGAAAGTCGATGGCTCGCCCACTTTCAGTGAACGGCGTAACGGTGACAGTGTGACTGCCAGAAAAACTCTTGCTCATAGGGTCCTCGTAGAAGCGAAGCGGAAAGGGATGCTGCACTGATGGCAGATCGTTGTGATGCACTGGTGGTTGGCGGCGGCATCACGGGACTGATGACCGCCTGGAACCTTGCCGAGGCAGGCGCCTCGGTTGTGCTTGTTGAGGCGGGGGATTTGGGCACGCAGGCGTCCGGCGCGAATGCCGGTTCGTTGCACCTGCAAATTCAGTATCCGGAGTTTGCGGCCTACGGAGAAGATTGGGCGCGTGCGTACGGGCCATGTCTTGGGTTTTTGAAAGACTCGCTGGCACTGTGGCAGCAACTTTCGGATCGTGTTGGCGAAGATTTGGACGTCAAGCTTGGTGGTGGTGTTGTCGTTGCGCAGACTGATGCGCAGATGGAAATCATCGCCCGCAAAGCCGCCATCGAGGGTGAACATGGCGTTGAGACAAAGCTGCTCACCCGCGATGAATTGCGCACCATCGCGCCGTACCTGTCTGAAAAAGCGATTGGTGGCGGCTATTGCCCGATGGAGGGCAAAGCCAATCCCTTGCGTGCGACCCCGGCTGTGGCAGCCGCGGCCCAAAGCGCCGGTGTTACCATTCATCGCAACACCACCGTCGCGGGTATCGCCAAAGAAATCGAAGGCTTTGAAATCATAACGTCTCGCGGGGCGTTTCGCGCCACGCGCGTGGTCAATGCCGCAGGGGCCAAGGCTGGCGACGTGGCGGCCATGCTTGGCGTAGACATCACGATCGATGGCTTTCCGCTTCAAGTGACGGTGACCGAACCGGTGGCCCCGCTGATCCCGCATCTGGTTTATTCGGCGGCGGGCAAACTGTCGTTGAAGCAGGCTGCCAATGGCGGTTGCATCATCGGCGGTGGATGGCCGGCGGCACGCCGCGAGGATGGAACGCTTGCCACCGATCCCACGAGCCTGACCGGCAACATGGGCGTTGCCGCTGATGTTGTGCCCAAGCTTGGCCAGATACGCGCGGTGCGCAGCTGGACCGCGTGGGTGAATGGAACGCCTGATTGGCGACCAATTCTCGGCGAAGTTCCAGGAACGTCTGGCTTCTTTTTGGCGCTGTTTCCCTGGGTCGGCTTTAGCGCCGCGCCTATGGCCGCGCAGGTCGTCGCCGAATTGGTGCTCGGCAAGCGACCGAGCATCCCCTTGAAGGGTATCTCGGTGCTTGCTGATTGACGACCACGTCCAAGGCACGGCCTAGGCTGCGCCACGCGTGGCGGCGCTACTATCAACGCTAGCAGCACCCAGAACTTTGCGCTTGTAGGCCCGCCAGGTCATCGCCCATTGGCTTGGGTCCTCGAAGACATCGCCTTTCACCTGCGCAACGGGTTGATTGTGCGGCGCTGACTTCACCATCTCAGGTTCGGTACGGGCTTCTTCAACGATCTTGGCAACCACGTCGATCCAGAGATCAATGTCTTCTTTGGACCACAACTCGCCGGCTTCCGGCGTGAATGGTTCTGCGACAATCCAAGGCTCATGGCTCATCCACCAGGGGTCGATGCCATAATCCGCCATGCGGTTGGCGAACTCGACAGTGCCGATCCCAGTTTCTTCGGTCAGTGGGCCGAGTGACCAGCGCGTCATCTCCATACGATGGGCTTTGACATCCGGGTTGGAGATCGCAAGACCGTCGATTTCAGACAAGCGCTTGTCCATATAGTTGTTGGCGACCACCGAGATGTCGGAGGCAAGCTGAATGCCCTCGGCACCCATACCGCGCGCCCAAGCATAGGCTTTCACGACCTGGGGAACATTGCCCCAGTATTCGCGAACCTTGCCTGCTGATTTCGGCCGATCATCATCCAACCGGTAACGTTCGCCCTCTTTCACCACGACGGGCGTTGGCAGGAAGGGGGCCAGCGCATCTGAACAGCCAAACGCACCAACGGCTGGGCCACCGCCAGCCTTGGGCGCGCCAAAAGTTTTGTGCAGCATGAACATGCACGCATCAAAGCCCAGCTCGCGCGCTGATAGTTTGCCCATAACGCCGTTGAAGTTCGCATGATCATAGAAGCAGAGCGCGCCTGCTTCCTTGGCAACGCGCACCCACTCTTTAATTTCAGGGTTGTAGATGCCCATGTCGTCAGGATTGTTGAGCATGATGAGCGCGGTTTTGTCGCTCACCGCGGCCTTCAGCGCATCCAGCGAGGGGTAGCCGTTTTCTTCCAATGGAAGGTTCACCACCTTGAAGCCAGCGGCCGCTGCGGTCGCCGGATTGCAGGGGTGGGACTGTGCTGACGTCACCATTTCGGTGCGTTGGCCGAGCAGGCCTTTGTCTTTCCAGTACGCACGAGCAAGCGCTGTCATCGTGTACGCAGCATCGGCGCCACCTCCGGCTTGGAAAATGAACTGATCCATGCCTGACAAGGAGCGCAGAATGCCATCGAACTCGTGAATGATGCCCAGCACACCCTGAAGCGTGTCCTCGTGCTGATACGGGTGCACCTCGGCAAGTTCCGGGCGCAACGTCGCGTATTCCGACGTTTTGGAATTGTACTTCATGGTGCAGGTGCCAAACAGGCTCACACCCATCATGCCAAGCGTCATCTGGCTCAAATGCAGATAATGCCGCTGCGCTTCGAACTCGGTAATTTCGGGCAGTTCAGGGCGATCTTTGCGCGCCATCCCGCCAGGGATCAGATCGTCACCGACAGTGCTGCTGATCTCGTTTTCCGGGGCCGGGAAGATCTGACCGCGGCCACCCGGCCGACCCATTTCCATGACAACGGGCTCGTCCCATTTGGCAGCGTGAAAGTTCGGCAAGCGGCTCATGACAGAACCTCCTTCATGGTATCGGCAAGGCGTTTGATATCAGCGGCAGTGTGCACTTCAGTCACACAGTAGAGCGCGGCCTGACCAAGCCCTAAACCTTCATCGGAAAGATCCTTCCCGCCGAAAATGCCCTTGGCGCGCAGGGCATCGTTGATCTCAGCCACGGTTTTGCCCGAGTCATCGAAATTGACGATGAACTCCTTGAACTGTGTATCCGGCCAGACAATGCGAACGCCGGGAACCTCGCCCAAAAGCTTGGCGGCATAACGCGCCTGCGAAACGATTAAGCGACCCACTTCGGCAAAGCCGTCTGGGCCAAGCAGGCTCATATAAACGGCGCCGGCAATCGCCCAGAGATAGGTTGAGTTGCCGGTCCAGTCATTGCCATATTCGCGCATGCCGTAAGAGTTTTGGTGCGGACAGGCCAGACCAAAGGCGTGTTGGCCCTCTTCAAGTGTTGGCGCGATAGAAACCAAAAAGCCGTTGTAACTGCGCACATAGGCCTCTTCGTCGCGCGAGGCAATGAACCCGCCCGCACCACCGCCGCACTGCATGTGCACCCCAAGCGGTTGCACAGGTCCGGTCACGATATCAGCGCCATAATCGCCGGGTGCGGTTATCACGCCGAGGCTGATCGGATCAACGCCAACAATGGTTTCAGCGCCCGCCGCACGGGCGAGCTTTGCTATCTCGGCTGCGCCAGTTTCAATGGTGCCAAGATAGGCGGGGTTTTCAAAATAGACGGCTGCAATGTCAGGGCCGAGTTTGGCTTTCAGATCATTGAGATCAAGGCGCCCTGATGTCGGGTCAGCCGCTACCATGACCACTTCTATGGCGCTGTCCATCTCTTGCGGCTGGCAATAGGTGCGGATCACCGACAGGCGTTCGGGATCGCTAAGCTGTGGGACGAGAACCTTTTTTCGCCCAGTGATTTTGGCTGCCATCCGGATGGCGTGTCCAGTTGCGCAACCCCAAGAATAGACCGGAAGCTGGACGACATCCAGGTTGAGCAGCGCGCCAAGCTGGGAAGAAAACTCAAACCAGGTCTGGTTGCGCCCATGGTCCGACTGATAGCTACCCCACACATTGGTCGCGAACTCTGTGCGCCCAACGATTTCATCAACAATCGCCGGCACGTGATGCTGCCAGACACCGGCGCCGAGAAAACTCAGATTGTCTTCGCAGCTTTCATTGCGCTTCAATCGCGTGACCAGATCGCGCTTCAGTTCCATCTCACTGGTGAGGGCTGGGGGCAGATCAAGCGGGGTCTTGCGGTAGTGGTCGGCGGGGATCTGTTCGAACAGGTCCGCCACAGAAGAGGCGCCAATCTCAGCCAACATCTCATCGATCTCCCCGGGCGCCGAAAGGGCCATCCAGGGGTGGGCCACCCGAGGGTGGGATCGTGACTGTGCAGGCCTGGGTTCAGTCGACATGAAGGTCTCCTCAGAGCAAGGGCGTGGGCATTCTCAAGGGTTCGTGCAAATAGTGCACAAAAGTTCACATAACGCACACATGAAATCAAGCCAAAGATGGTGCGATTTCAACCAGCGGAAAGCCGCATCATTGTTTCGCGGCCAGGTGCCGTACGCACGCGTAAAAAGCCCTCAAGCCGCGCATCCAAAACAGGGTCTCCGCTGTCCAACCACAGGCGCGGCTGGGCAAGACCCATCAGCTTATCTTCGGCGGCCAGAACAATCAGTCCCTCGCGCCCAGCCTTGGCAAGCACTTTTGGGCTGATCTGCTGGTTGCCACGGCCAATCAAAAAGCCCTGTTGGCCGGTCACACCAAGCACTATCCGCACAGGACCTTCGCTTGCCAACGCTTCTAGCTCATCTGATCCGACATCGCGTGCCACCACCTCGCCGTTGCGCAAAGCGTCGATGCCCAGCACGGTTGGCGTGTGGCCAGCGGCTTGCATCACAGCGCCAGCGCTGGTGCCCGGACCAATGACATAAAGCGTGTCAGGATTCATCTGCCTGGCCAGTTCCGCCGCGGCACTGGCCAGCGCAGCGCTCCAATCCTTGCGCAGCCCACCCTTTGAGGCCTGGATGCGGTTGGCGGCCATGGGCACGCGTGCATGACCGTAAAGCTCCGGTGCAATATGGCCCGCTCGCAATGCGGCTTCATCAATGTCCATCACCTCGGCTTCATCGGTCCAGGTGATGCGGTCAGGTGTGGTCAAGATATCGGCCAGCAGTGCACCAGCGGCCTCAGGCGAAATGGCAAACACGCCTGAGTGCATTTTGACACCACAGGGAATGCCAAGCACGGCCTGGCCCTTCAGTAGGGCCGAGGCAACATCGCGCGCTGTGCCATCGCCGCCAGCAAACACGATAAGATCGCAATCGACCATCGCTTCCACGGCAAGGCGGGTATCTCGGGCTGTTTGCGAGTTGGTTGTCAGATCAATCGGTGTGACATCAAGGTCCAACCCCTTTGCCCAATCCGCGCCTTGTCGACCCGAGGCCACAAGCAAACTGGTCCCTGGCACGCGTTCGGCAAGGCGGGTTAGTGCGCGCCGTGCCCGCGGCCCAGCCTGCGGTTCGGCGCGGCGCTCAAGCGCTTGGGCCACTGTGCCAGGGCCATCTGTGCCTTTTAGGCCGACCCTGCCACCCAACCCTGCGATTGGGTTCACAACCAATCCGATACGCATCGTCACTCACTGAACCGATTTTCTATCAAGGCAAACCATCCAGAACGTGGCGTGGACGGCCTTGCGCCTTTGTTCAATATACGCACACTTGTTCGAAAATGGAGAAAGAAATGATAGCAAACCCATCCGATCCTTCCATTGGCAGTGTGCCTGTCCGTCGCCTGGTAACAGGTCTTTGGCAGATGGCCGATCAGGAGCGTGATGGAAAGGTGTTTGATCTGGATGCCTCTGCGCAGGCGCTGGTCGATTATGCCCGCGACGGGTTCGATACATTCGACATGGCCGACCATTATGGCAGTGCTGAGATTGTCGCTGGTATGGCCCACAAAGTGATGCGCGACGCCGGCGAAAGACCGCCCACCATTCTCACCAAATGGTGCCCCGCCCCTGGCGAGATGGACGCTGAAACAGTGCGCAAGGGCGTCGAAACGGCGCTGAGACGGCTCGACCTGCCGACCATCGACGTTATGCAGTTCCATTGGTGGTGCTATGAATCGCACCAATATATTGATGCCCTTGAGCACATGATGCGACTACGCGAAGAGGGGCTGATCCGAGAAATCGGACTCACCAACTTCGATGCCGCTCACCTGCACCTCCTCTTAAAGAACGGTATTGAGATCGCCTCGAACCAGGTTTGTTTCTCGCTGCTTGACCGACGCGCCGCAGGTGATCTGAGCGCTGTGGCCGCGGAGCACAATGTTGCTCTGCTTGCCTTTGGCACGCTGTGCGGTGGGTTCCTGTCTGACCGTTATGTTGCAGCCGAAGAACCTGAGACCATCGCTGATTGGAGCCGCATGAAATACAAGCGGTTTGTTGATGCGTCCGGTGGTTGGGCACCGTTCCAAGCGCTGCTTAATGAGCTCGGCAAAATCGCTGAAAAACACGGCGTCTCCGTTTCCAACATCGCCACCGCATGGACACTTGCCCATCCGGCTGTCACCGCAACCATCATCGGCGCACGGCTTGGCGAGGGCGAGCATCGGGCCGACAACAAACGCGCGCGCTCAGTCTCGCTGGATGAGGAAGACCAAGCGGCCATCAGCGCCTGCCTGGAAGCGTTGGACCTTATACCCGGCGATTGTGGCGATGAGTATCGCAAGCCACCCTTTCTGACTGCCTCTGGCGATCTCAGCGATCACCTCGACGCGCTACCGTCCGTTTTTCCGGTGGCTGCAAGCACCGCTCGGCCATCGCGCCAACGCGCTGAGAGTGGGTCAATCTGGGAAGAAAAAGCAGGCTTTGCGCGCGCCTTGCGCACTGGCGAGCGCATCACTGTCAGTGGCACCACGGCGACCGCGCCGAACGGACAAGACATCTGTCCTGGCGATGTAAAAGGGCAGGCGATCTATATCCTCGACAAGGTTTCAGCCGCCATCTCATCGCTTGGAGGCAGTTTGGATGATGTCGTGCGCACGCGCATCTACTTGCGCAACGAAGAGGACTGGGAAGCGGTCTCGCAGGTCCATGCGCGCTATTTTGCCGATGTGCGTCCGGCAAACACGCTTATCGCCGGCATCACACTGATTGGCCCCTACGACGTTGAGATCGAAGTTGAGGCGCAGATGGAACCACCAGAGCGCGCAACATAGCGGTTTGCACGTATGGATGCGCCATTGACAGGATGGTGCGACAAAGCGTCATAATCCGCACGAAAGTTCGCAATACGCACAAAAAGGCGAGCGAGCTCTCTTCCGATGGCGTTCTGCCCACCGGACAAACTTAAATGTGGAGGAAGATCAATGATCAAACGCACTCTTGTTGCCGGCTTAACGGGCCTTGCCATTCTCACTGCACCCATCGCGGTGGCTGAGGCGCGCACTCTTGATGAGATTCTCTCAGAAGGTGTTCTGCGCGTTGGCATCAATCCCAATTTCCCAAATATGAGCACCCGCAACGACGCCGGTGATTGGGAAGGCTTCGACATTGACGTTGCCAACGCCCTGGCTGAGGGGCTGGGCGTGGAAGTTGAGTGGGTGCCCACCGAAACGCCACAGCGTGTGCCGTTTCTCGTGTCCGACCGGATTGATGTCTCACTTGGCGCGCTCACCCGCAACGCCTCGCGCGCTATGTTGATCGACTACACTGTGCCGTTACACACCGAAGTTCTGGCCGTGCTTGCAACCTCAGAGATCGAGGGCGACAGTTGGGAAGACTTCAACGAAGACAGCGTGACGCTTGCCAACATGCGCGGCAACTGGACCGTGGGTTGGATTGAAGAGAACATGCCCAACGTTGAGTTGGAGCTTGTCGACACACTGGCCGATACGGTTCGCCTGGTCGCTCAAGGCCGCGCTGATGCTATTGTCGAAAACATCGATTTCTTCATGGCGTTCACCGAAAACTACCCTGATGTTGATTGGCGCGTTGTTGAGAACCCAATCTTCGTCGCCTACTGCGCGATTGGCGTTGCCCAAGGCAATGACAATCTGACCGAAGTGCTCAACATTCTGCTCTACGGTCTACATTCCTCAGGCATGATTAATGAAACATGGGAAGCGCATTACGGCTCGCCGATGCTGCGCGAAGTTGTACCCAACCCTTACTTCTAGAGCCTTCCCGACGCTTCGTCTGGTCTTGACACTCCTGCGGCAGGGCCGGGCGGGGTGTCGGGCAGTTTCCCCGTTTGGTTGGGCTTCGATAACCCTTAGGGTCCCATGAATTACACGTTTCAATATCGCGTCGTCTGGGACAATTTCGATGCTCTTATGGAAGGCGCCTGGTTGACGTTTCAGCTTGGCGTTGTCGCCTTTGCCGGTGGCGTGTTGATCGGCCTATTTGGGGCAGCCATCAAAACCTACGGACCGGCACCGCTGCGCTGGTTGGTAGACGGCTATGTGGTTTTCATCACCAACACACCGGCGCTCATCCAAATCTATTTTCTCTATTTTGGTCTGCCAGAGGTTGGCCTGCGCTGGTCGAACGAGGCCTGCGTGTTGATCGGGTTGATCCTTAACGCGGGCGCTTACCTCACCATGATTTTGCGCGCCGGATTTATCTCCGTGCGAAAAACTGAACTGGAAGCGGGACAGACCTTGGGCTTCTCGCTGGTTCAGCAAATCCACTACATCATTGTTCCGCACATCGCGAAGTCGGTCTACCCGGCGCTCGCCAACTTCTTCATCGTTGTGCTCGTTATGGGCACCTCTATCGGCGCGCTGATCGGTGTGGACGAACTCACCGGCCAGGCGATCAACCTTTCCACGATCAATTATCGCTGGCTGGAGTATTTCTCCGTCGTTGCCGTTCTCTACGTCATTTTGACGTTTATCGCTTCCATCGGTTTGGCGCTGCTTGGCCGTTGGGCGTTCCGCGTGAAGGCGAGGATTTTCTGATGGCAGGGCGTGTCTAGTGGAACGTATTATCGAGCAATTGCCGCGGTTCTTTACAGCCGACAATATGGCGCTTCTTGCCCAATCGGCAGGGCTAACGCTGGCGATGACAGCAACGGGCTGCCTTATCGGTTTTGGACTGGCATTTGTGTTGGTCTATCTGCGCCAGACGCCGGGCCTGTGGGCGCTGCCCTTACGCCTTGTCTGCATCACCTATGTGGAAGTGTTTCGGCGCATCCCGTTCATCGTGGTCATTTATCTAGTGCTGTTCTTCATCCAGACAGTCTCCACCGATGCATCCCTCTTCACCATCGCTGTCATCGCCATCTGCATTTATGCGGTGGCTTATACTGCCGACATCATTCGTGGCGGCATCGAGTCGGTTTCGCCGACCCAGATTGAAGCGGCCAAGGCCATGAATTTTGGTCGCTTGCGCACGCTGCTCACGATCACTTTGCCGCAAGCTTGGCCGATCATTGTTCCCCCGGCGATCGCTTTTGCCGTCTCGTTTATCAAAGACACTGCGCTGGTCAGCCAGATCGGTGTTTTTGAACTGACGTTTCGCGGCAAAGAATTGAACAATCAGGGGTTTTCTGCCCTTCTGGTCTTCGGCACGATTGCCATGTGCTACTTCCTCATGTCCTTCCCGCTCAGCATGCTGGGCCAATATTTGGAGAAACGCCTTGCCACACCTCGCGGTCAACGCTCTGCGCGCAAGTTACGGGCCGATTGAGGTCTTAAAAGGTGTCTCCTTCTCTATGGAGAAGGGCGAGATCATCGGGTTGGTCGGGCCGTCAGGTTCTGGCAAATCAACGGTGTTGCGCACGCTTGTGGGGCTGACAGCAGCAACGGCTGGTTCCGTCACAATCCATGAGAAGAACATCGATTACTCAAGCGGCGCATCCGTGAGGGACGCGCGCGATCAGATGGCAATCGTCTTCCAGCAGTACAATCTGTTTCAGAACATGAGCGTGCTGAAGAATGTCACGGTGGCGCCGGAGAAGATCAAAAAACGCCCCAAGCAAGAAGTGCGCGCCCAGGCTGAAAAGCTACTGGCTATGGTGGGCCTGGCCGACAAGCTCAATGCTTACCCTGACCAGCTCTCAGGCGGGCAGCAGCAGCGCGTGGCCATCGCCCGCGCTTTGGCGCTTAAGCCAGAGATCTTGTTGCTCGACGAGGTGACCTCCGCGCTTGATCCGGAGTTGGTCAACGAGGTTCTCGATACCATTCGTCGGTTAGCGTCCGAAGGCATGACCATGATCCTGGTCAGCCATGAAATGTCGTTCATTCATGAAGTGGCAGACAATGTGATCTTCATGGATGAGGGCGAGGTGGTTGAAGAGGGCCCGCCAAAACAGCTGTTTGACGCACCCAACACCGAACGCGCGCGCGACTTCTTCGGTAAGATACTGCGGCACTAACTAGGCCCTAAAGCGCCATCCGCTCGGTGAAGAAATCATCGCGCACATCTTGAAGAACGTCAGTGCGCTGCTTGGCATCCTCGCTGCAAAGCCATGCCATAACTGAGGCTGGTACCTGTGGATCGACAAGGTCGCTTTGCGCGATCTTTGAGATCGGGTTGAGCCCCGCCTGACGGATCGATCCCTGCATGTCGGTGTCCGTTGGTGGGATGCCGATGAACACGCTGCGTACATCCTCATTTGCCAATTCCATCGCAAACATCTGTGTCAGCATGCGCATCGCCGCCTTGGACGTGCAGTAGGCCGTCCATCCTTCCATAGGCGTGGTCGCCGCCCCGGTTCCAGCGTTCACCACAGCGCCTTTGGATGCTTTCAGAAGGGGCAGAGCGGCCACCACCATGCGGTGAACACCGAGCACATTCACATCGAAAGCCTGGCGCATGCTGTCGGTCGCAAGGTCCGCTGCATGGCCAATGGGCGCAATGACACCAGCATTGTTCACAAGAACATCAAGGTGCCCATCAACGGCCTCAATGGCTTCATCCACCTGTTCCTGACTGGTCACATCCAGGCTGATGGTCTTCGCGCCTGCCAGCAGTTCAGGAACATCCACTTTGCCGTAGATGCCAGCGATAACGCGGGCGCCTTTATCGACTAGGATGCGGGTCAGTGCGGCGCCAATGCCGCGGTCTGCACCGGTCAAAAGAATGGTGCGGCCTGAAAGGTCCGGCACTGGAATTGGAGCGAGATTGAACATTTCCTCTTGACCTCAATTTTGTCTGGTTATTTAATTGGTCTGTCCAATTTGACGGATACAGCGCGAACCGCCCGGTGTCAAAGCTCAAACTGAGCATGCGCCAAGAGGCAATCAACAAAGCACTGATCCAAATCGGGAGGTGGGCCAGACAATGCGTATCCGCGCCATAGAACCGTTCCCCATTGCCTATCCCGACCCGAATGATTTCGGCACGACCCGTCGCACGGTGCTGGTGAAAGTGACCACCGAAGAGGGGGCCGTTGGCTGGGGCGAGTGCATCGCTATGTGGCCGGAAGCCTGCAAAGCGGTCGCGACCATTATCACCGATGGCTTGGAGCCGATCCTCAAGGGCGACGATGCAACCGATACCGCCACCGCTTGGGAAAAGATGCGCCGCCATGTCTGGTGGTATGGCGAAGGCGGCATCGCCTCCTTGGCCCTATCCGGTGTCGATATGGCGCTGTGGGACATTGCCGGCAAAGCCGCTGGCAAGCCGCTTTATGAATTGTTTGGTGGCCTCAAGCATGAGTGGTTACTCGCCAATGCCTCGTCTCATGTGAACAAGAAGGGAGAGGCGGCCTGCGTTGCTGAGGTTGTCGGCTTCTTTGAAGCTGGGTTCCGCTCCACCAAGCTTGGTTTTGCGAAAAAGGGTGAGAGCAACATTGGCGGTGACCCCGATACTGATGTGAGCTTCATTCGCGCCCTTCGCGAGGCACTAGGTGATGAGGCAGAAATCCTAGTCGATATTGGCAACGGCGTGCGTTGGGATGTCGAGACAGCTATATCCGTCTGCAATCGCATGGGCGAGTACCGCATCGGCTGGTACGAAGAACCGCTCTACCCCACAGATGATGCTGGCTACAAAAAGCTAGCCGCATCGACCGATGTGCGCATCGCCTCTGGCGAGCGAGAGTTCACCGAAGCTGGCTATCGCCGCCAGATGGAGATGGGTGCTGTCGAGGTGTACGGCGTTGATCCGGCGCGCGTTGAAGGCATCACCGGTTTCCGGCGCGTCGATGCGCTTTGCTCGCACTATGGCAAAGTGATCAATGCACACGCTTGGTCCACTGGCATCACGACGGCGGCAAGTCTGCACCTGTCACTGGCATCGCCGAACGCTGAGATTTTTGAGTACAAACCTTTCGGGGTTGTGGTTCAGGATGAGCTGGTTGGCGAAAAGCTTTGGCACAAGGACGGCTGGGCTTACCCCATCAATGCACCAGGTCTGGGCATCGACGTGCAGGAAGACGTTGTGCAACGTCTGGCGGCAGCCGCATGAGCGATCAGCGCACACGCTTTGGCATGACCCCTCCAAGCATGGAGGACATCACCGCGCCCGGCTTTTCCACGCCGTGGGATGCACCAATGGTGCCGCCATTCCCATTCAAGTTCCGCTATTGCGCGATCATGTCGCTTTATTGGCGCACTGATCCTGATGCGATCGATTTCCTGTTGCCGCCACCTTTGAAGCGCACCGGCGACATTGCGTGCGCGCACATCTACCAAATGAATGATCCGGACTGGATCGGCCCCTATGGCGAAATGAATGTCATGGTCGGCGCGGACCTACCGAACAAAGCCTCTGGCGGCTATTCGCCCTACCTGGCGCTGTCCTCTGATGGTGGCGTGGTGCACGGTCGCGAAGTGCACGGCCAGCCGAAGAAGCTTGGCAGTCCGCAGATTGAAGCGCGCGGTGACCTGCTGGTCGGCACGGTGGAGCGCAACGGTATTGATGTGCTGACCGGCACGATGGCCTACAAGCAGCGCGCGGTGGACGCTTCAGCGATCAAGCCGCACTTTGATTTTGCCACCAACATCAATCTCAAATCCATCGACCATATTGATGGCCGTCCGGCGATCCGTCAGCTGACGTCACGCGCGCTCACCGATGTGGTGATCCATGAGGCGTGGGCAGGACCTTGCACGGTTGAGCTTCGTGCCAACGCACAATTGCCTCTGTTCCGACTGCCGGTGCTGGAACCGCTGGAAGGCTTCTTCTGGCGCGCTGATTTCACCCTCATCGCAGGCACCATTCTGCATGATTATCTGGAGACGTCCCCATGACCACTGATGGTGCAAGTATGCGTGTGGTCGTCACCGATACGATTTTTCCCAATCTCGATCAGGAAGAGGCCGCTGCACGCGCAGCCGGCGCGGAGTTTGAGGGCTTTCAGTGTAAAACGGCAGAGGATGTCGCCGAGGCCGTCAAAGATGCTGACATGGCCATCGTCCAGTTTGCGCCCTTCACCGCTGATGCCGTCAAAGCTGTGAAGCCTGGTGCCAGCGTCATTCGCTATGGTGTTGGCTATGACAACATAGATGTCGCCGCAGCTCGCGAAGCCAATCTGAAGGTCGGCTATGTACCGGATTATTGCACCGATGAAGTCGCTGACCACACAGCAGCACTGGCACTGTCTCTGTTGCGCAAGCTCCCCGCATTGGATGCGTCGGTGCGCTCTGGCGAATGGGCGGCGGTCAAATACTCCAAACCGCTGAAACCGTTCAACGAAACCACCTTCGGTTTCTTTGGGATCGGTCAGATCGGTTCGGCAGTTCTTCAGCGCATTCGGGGATTTGGTTTTCGTGTCATCGCCTCTGACCCAGGCTTAACCGCACAAGAAGCACACGCCTTGGGGGTTACGCTGGTGGATGCAGACACGCTGCTCGCTACAGCCGATATAATTACCTGCCATGCGCCTGCCACCGAAGGCACCATAGGGTTTTTCAACGCGTCCAACCTCGCCAAGATGCAAAAACACGCGCTGCTGGTGAACACCGCCCGTGGCCAATTGATCGATGAGAATGATCTGGCCAATGCCCTGCGCAAAGGCACCATCGGCGGTGCAGCGTTGGACGTCTTTGCCCAAGAGCCGCTGCCAGACACCTCACCCTTGCGCGATGCGCCGGGCCTCATTCTGACGCCTCATTCCGCTTGGTACTCCGACGCAGCCATCGACCGGCTTCAGGGCTTGGTGGCCCAGGACATCACGCTTGCATTGAACGGGGAGGGGCCACGCAAACCGGTTCCCTGACCGCACACGAAATCCCGCGCGAGCCGGGACCCCACGCCCAATTGTGGATCAAGCTCGCACACGCAAGAACGGCACGCCACAAGGCGGCCAATCAGACCCGAAACGGGAGGAAATGATGAAACGTCTTACCACAAGTTGCGCCGCTGCGGCGCTCCTGGCAGCCAGCATGTCGGTTGCCGCCATCCCCGCTGCCGCTGACATGATGTTGGAAGGCGGGCAAGAAGTAGACATGGTTCTGCTGCCCAAATTCCTTGGCATCTTGGTGTTTGACCAAGCCAATGAAGGCGCGCAGGAAGCCCATGCCGAACTCGGCAATCCAGGTGAACTGTTGTTCGTTGGCCCAACCCCTGAAAACTCGGTGGCTGGTCAGATCGAGATCATGACCACCTCGGCCACGCAGGGCCAAGGCGCTGTATTGCTCTCCAACAATGCCGGTGACCAGATCGTGCCGTCCGCAATGGCTGCACAGGAAGCTGGCACCCGTGTGGTGACCTGGGATAGCCCCATTCCATCCGGTGAAGGCGAAGATGTGTTCGTAGCGCAGGTGGACTTTGGTTCTATCGGTGTGGTGATGGCCGACATGGCGCACTCGATTCTCGGCGGTTCCGGCCAGATGGCCGTGCTGTCAGCGACGCCTGATGCTGCCAACCAAAATGCCTGGATTGCAGCGATGGAAGAAGCGCTGACAGAAGACAAATATGCTGACATCGAACTGGTCGACATTGTCTATGGCGATGACCAGGCAGAGGTCAGCTACAACCGTGCTTTGGCGTTGGTCGATCAGTATCCCGACCTTGGGCTGATCATGTCGCCAACCACGGTTGGCATCCAGGCATCAGCCAAAGCGATGCAGGATGAAGGTCTCTGCGACCAGGTTCGCGTGTCAGGTCTTGGTCTGCCAGCTGAAATGCTTTCCTACACGCTCAACGGCTGCGCGCCTGAGTTCGCACTGTGGGATTTCCGCGATCTTGGCTACCTCACCTACTACACCGCCTATGGCCTCGCCACGGGTCAGCTGTCAGGCGATATCGGTGAAACCTTCACCGCCGGTCGCATGGGTGAATACACCATCGAGGAAGATCCAGGCCGCGAAGGTGCAAGCCGCATTCTGATGGGCCCATTCACCGTCTACAACGCTGACAATGTGGAAGCCGCCGCTCAGTAAAAGAGCGCTTCTTTTCTCCCCGAACTCCGGCGCGGCATCGTTACGCTGCGCCGGAGCTTGCTTCACTCAACGCCGCTAGGGCTGTGATGACCGCTCCTGTTCTATCACTCGATCATGTGTCCAAGCGTTTTGGTTCCACGCTGGCGCTCTCCGACATGTCGCTCACCCTGCACGCAGGTGAAGTGCACGCCATTGTCGGTGAGAACGGCGCTGGCAAATCGACCATGATCAAGACAATGACCGGCATCCACCAGCCTACCGAAGGCACGGTATCGGTAGACGGCAAGATACGCACGATTTCCGGATCGCAAACGGCGCGCGAGCTTGGTATTGCCGCCATCTATCAGGAGCCGATGGTCTTTCCTGATCTTGATGTCGCGGAAAACATTTTCATCAGCCAAGTCGGCGGCGGCTGGCTGCAAAACAAAGCCGAACAGCGACGTGACGCTGACATGCTGATCGAGCGCATCGGCATGGATTTGGACGTCGATCGCGCCGCCAGCGGGTTAACGCTCGCCGAGCAGCAGGCAGTCGAGATTGCCCGCGCGCTTTCCCAAGATGTGCGTGTGCTGATCATGGATGAGCCAACGGCTTCCCTGTCGGCCCATGAAGCGGAACAGCTGCGCCGTATTGCACGCCAATTGGCGTCTGATGGTGTGGCGGTTGTCTACATCTCGCACCGTCTGGAAGAGATTTTTGAAGTTGCCGACCGCGTGACTGTCATCCGCGATGGCGAACACATTTCTACGCGTCTCATCACCGAAACCGACACCGACACGATGATTGCCGAGATGGTGGGCCGCGAAGTGGGCAACTACTTTGCCAAGGGTGAGAGCCACGCCCGCGACGAGATGATACTCAGTGTGAAAGGCCTATCGCTCGATGGGGTGTTCGAAAACATCGATTTTGAGCTGAAGCGCGGCGAAGTGCTGGCCATGGCTGGGCTCATCGGCGCGCGCCGCACCGATGTGGCTCTCGCACTGTTCGGCATTCACCCGGCCACCGCTGGCACGGTCACCTACAAGGGTGAGCCGCTCAAAATTACCTCGCCCAAACAGGCGATGGATGCCGGTATTGCCTATGTCTCCGAAGACCGCCGTAAGCTTGGTCTGGCTATGCCGATGGCGATCCGCGCCAACATTTCGCTCGCCACACTTGGTGACTTTCTCTCCAAATTTGGGCTGATCAATCGGGCAAAGGAATCGGACACCGCGCACCATTTCCGTGAACGGCTGAACATCCGCACCCCCGATGTCGAAACGCAGGTCGAGATGCTTTCCGGTGGCAACCAACAAAAGGTGATGCTCGCCAAATGGCTGAACATGCAGCCTGACCTGCTGATCTTCGATGAGCCAACGCGCGGTATCGATGTGGGTGCTAAGGCCGAGGTCCACGATCTCATTCGCGACTTTGTGCGCGATGGCGGCGCAGCCATCGTCATCTCGTCGGACCTGCCGGAAGTGTTGGCCATGGGTGATCGCATCCTGGTGATGCGCGAAGGCGAGCAGATGGCGATCCTCGATCATGAAGAGGCCAATCAGGAGCGCATCATGGCGCTTGCCACCGGGCAGGACGGTCCTGGGAGGGCGGCCGCATGATGCGCGCGCTCTCCAATCTCAATCCGCAGACTTTGCGGATCATCGCCTTGCTGGTGGTGCTAGCCTTAGTGATCCTTTTCTTCTCCACGCAGATATCGAACTATCTGAACGGTCGGCTGTTCAACCGTATTTCATCGTCTGTCGCCATCATGGCGCTGATCGCCACTGCGCAGACACTGGTGATCCTGACCCGCAATATCGATCTGTCCGTTGGCTCAGTGGTGGGTTTCACCGCCTTTGCGACCGGCAGTTTGATCGCAACAATGCCTGACTTGAACCCGCTCCTGCTGGTCACTTTTTCCATGCTTTTCGGCGCCTGTTTTGGAGCGTTCAACGGTTTCTTCGTTGCTTATGCCCGCGTGCCCGCCATCATCGTCACTTTGGCGACCATGGCGCTGTTCCGATCGCTGCTGGTGGAGTTTGCCGACGGCAAATCGATCACCTCATCCCAACTGCCGCAATGGCTGACCAGTTTCCCGAACACACGCCTGTTTGAACTCGGACAGTTTCAATTCCGCGCGTCTTTCGTGATCGCTGTAGTCATCGTGATTGCCGTGCATATCGCGCTGCAACGGCTACGTGTGGCGCGTAAGCTCTACGCCATTGGCTCCAACCCTGAAGCCGCTGAGATGGCAGGTATCAACCAGAAGCTGACCGTGTTCTTCGCCTTCGTGTGTGCAGGCGCGCTGACGGGGTTGGCCGGCTTCATGTTCCTAGCGCGCTTCGGCAACATCACCGTTGTTGCCGGGCTTGGTTTTGAGTTGAAATCGGTGGCCGCTGCCGTGGTCGGCGGGGTCAACATTTTCGGTGGCTCGGGCACCGTGTTTGGTGCGCTGATCGGCGCGGTTCTGGTCGATCTCATCGAGACCAGTTTGGTGCGTTGGCCGCTGGTGTCAGAGTTCTGGCGCGAAGCGGTTTTGGGCACGCTTATTCTAACTGCCGTGGCACTGGATGCTGTCGTGATGCGCCGCCTGGTGGCGTTGCGGGCTGCAAAACATCACGAAAAGCGCGAGAAGGAGGTGTCGCATGGCTAAGCCGTCGGCGATTGCCACCATGTGGGCCAAGGTTCAAACCTGGGAAGGGTTCTTGGTCTGCGCGCTGATCTTCATAGTGCTGATGAACACCGCGCTTTCCCCGCAATTCATGACCCTGGGCAACCAGATCAATCTCTTCCAGCTGTCGATTGAGAAAATCATCGTCGCGCTGGTGATGACGTTCGTTATCATCAATGCCGAAATTGACCTCTCGGTCGGCTCGATGATGGGCCTCGCGGCCTGCGCCTTTGGATTTCTGTTCCAGGCTGGCGTTGATCCGGCCATCGCGATCGTTCTGGTGCTGATCATCGGAGCGGCGGGTGGTGCCCTCAATGGCTTTTTCATCACCACCATCGGCCTGCCATCTCTCGTAGTAACGCTTGCAACATTAATCGGGTTTCGCGGATTGGCCCGCGTGCTGGTGGAAGATCGCGGCATCACTGATTTTCCAGAATGGTTCGATGCGCTTGGCCAGCAAGGATGGCTCGGTCCAGTTCCGTTCGCTTTGATCGCATTCGGCGTGCTGTTTGTGATCCTCTATGTTCTGCTTCAGCGCACAGGTTTTGGCCGCAAAACCTACGTGATCGGCACTAACCGCGATGTCGCGGCGTTCGCAGGCATCAACACAAACCGCCACAAGATGGTTCTGTTCATTATGTCGGGGCTGGTATCGGCCTTTGCTGGGTTGCTCTACGCGGCGCGGGTGGGCGCGGTGCGCGGGGATGTGGCGCTCGGCTTTGAGCTCGACATCATCACCATGGTTCTGCTCGGTGGTGTGAGCATTTTTGGCGGTTCGGGCACACTTCTTGGTACACTGCTGGCGATTCTCATTGTGCTCAATTTGCGCAACGGCATGGCGCTTCTCAACATCACCGGTCACATCCAAACAGGCGTGATCGGTATCTTGCTCATCGCCTCGGTGCTCTTGCCCCGCGTAAATCTGCCGATGCTGCTGCGTGGCAAAAACCAACAGGAAACCAGCTCATGACCACGGCGCAGAAGCTTGATTTCGAGCGCCCACTTGAGCGCATGCCTGTTGGCGAAATGGTCGCGCGGCGCATCCTCGACATGGTCAAAGCAGGTACGTTGAAACCTGGCGACCAGTTGCCAACTGAGCGCGACTTGGCACAAAGCCTCAACGTCTCGCGCCCATCTGTGCGCGAAGCCATTCGCGGGCTCGCCATTTTGGGCGTGGTCCGAACGGTGCAGGGAGGCGGGGCCTATATTTCCGACCTGGACGCCGAGGCGCTACTGGGCCCAATCCAGTTCTTTCTGTCCCTGGAGGACCTCAATGTCAGCGAGTTGTACGACGCCCGCTCCTTGATTGAGAGCGATGTCGCGCGGCGGGCGGCCATCAATATGGATGGTCCAAGCCTTGCGCGGTTGGAGGCTATTCTGGCTGCGCAATCGAAATGCCTGGACAATCCAGACGCTTTCCGCGCCTCTGACTATGCGTTCCACGAACTGATTTGGATTGGCTCTGGCAATGCGTTTTTGAAGCGCATTGGGGAGAGCCTGAACGTGATCGGGCTGGAGTTCCGCAAGCGCGCCTCAGAAAGTCCTGCGGTCTTGCGCCAAAGCTATGCCGACCATCAGGTTTTGGTCGCTGCCCTCAAAGCACGCGACGCCGATGCCGCCGCCAAGGCTGCTGAGCAGCACATGCACAATGTCTATCGCGTAACGATTGAACAGCCAGACATGAAGAAGGGGGAGGGTGCATGAGCGCACACAACAAAGCCCGTTTGGGTTTGGTCGGCGCCGGTTGGTGGGCAACGTTCAACCACATTCCAACCGTCCAAAAGAGTAGTTTCGCAGATCTCGTCGCGATCTGTGATCTGGATGAAGCCCGTTTGGCCGAGGTCGGCGATGGCTTTGGCATCTCTGGGCGTTACACCGATTTAAGCGCCATGTTGGCGTCGGAAAGTCTCGACGGTCTCATCGTTTCCACACCCCATGTTGTGCACCGGGTTCCTGCCGTTATGGGCCTTGAAGCGGGTTGTCATGTGTTGGTGGAGAAACCCATGGCAACGACGGCTGAGGATGGCTGGGCGATTGCCGATACTGCGGCCAAAGCTGGCAAGCAAGTTCTGGTGCCCACAGGCATGAACTTTGAGTGGTTCTCCATGAAGGCCGCGCAATGGGTGCGCGATGGCCGTATTGGCGAGGTGCGCCATGCAACTTGCCAGATGGGATCGGCACTGTCGGATCTCTTTGCCGGTGAACCGATGCTGGAAACCACCGGCCATATGTATCGCCCACCGGCTTCCACTTGGGCTGATCCCAAGCGGGCTGGCGGCTATGGCTGGGGGCAGCTTTCCCACGTGCTTGCTTGGCTGTTTTATGTGTCTGATCTGCGCGCGCAGAGCACTTATTGCATGGTTGGAAAGTCGCCTACCGGCGTTGATTTCTATGACGCGGCAACCGCCCGCGCCACCAATGGTGCAACCATCTCAATGTCTGGCGCATCCACCGTGCCCAAGCATGTTGGCATGCATATGGACATCAAAATCTATGGCAGCGAGGGTATGATCGACTTCAACAATGCGGATGCCAAGCTTGCGCTTTACCGCGACGATGAAGCCGACGAGGTCGTGGAAATGACCGCACAGGACGGGGAATATGATGGCGCTCTGCCCGTCGAAGTGTTCGCTCAGCTTTGCGCTGGCGAGCCGGTGGAAAACGCCTCCAATGGAGAGAATGGGGCACGTGTCACCGAGTTGCTGCATGCGCTTTACCGTTCCGCTGAAACCGACAGCCTGATCACGATTGGGAGCTAACACGATGCCTGCCAGTGAGATGAAACTCAGTACCACCTGCTGGACGATGCCAGCCTGTACGCTGGAAGAATGCGCAGCCATCGCCAAAGGGCTCGGTATCCTGGCACTGGATGTTGGCTATTTTTACGCCTCAGCGCTCGACAAGCAGGCCATTCTAGCCGACCCGCTGGCCGAAGCTGAAAAGGCCAGGGCGGTCGGCATTACGATGCCCAACCTCTACCATCTTTTTGGCGAGTCCCTGGATGGCCGCAACCTGGCTTTGCCCGGTACGTTGGATCAGAATCTCAAGGACTTGAAGCAAGCGCTCATCTTCGCTGATGCGGCAGACATCGCCACCATTTTCGTTCTTCCCGGTGTGGTGAACCCTGGGCAGTCTCGCGAAGACGCTCTTAAGGTTTCAGTTGAGAGCCTGAAGGCAATGAAGGCGCTGGCGGATGACCACAAAGCAAAGCTTTGCTTTGAACCGCACGTGCACTCTTTTGCCGAGCATCCTGATATCGCGCGGCAGCTTTCCGAAGCATCGGGCGTTGGTGTCTGTTTGGACTATGCGCACTTCACCTGCCTTGGCTTCACGCAGGATCAAGTAGACCCGCTGGCCGCCCACGCTGGACATGTTCATCTTCGCCAGGCAACGGCCGGCAAACTGCAAGAAAAGTTTGACCATGGCACGCTGAACTTCCCGGCCATGTTCGCCACGCTCAGAGACGCGGGCTACAAAGGCTATCTGTCTATCGAGCCGGTGCACCAGGAGTATATGAACACCTGGTTTGACGACAATCTCACCGAGATGGTTGCGCTGCGCGATTGCTTCAACACATGGAATGAGGGGTAGGGTCATGGCTGGTTACGCGTGGGTGCTTGAAGTGCGCCCGGGGTATGAAGAAGAATACAAAAAACGCCACGATGATATCTGGCCAGACATGTTGGAGGCGCTGCGCAAAGCTGGCATCTCCAACTACAATATCTTTCGCCACGGTCTGACGCTGTTTGGCTACTTTGAAACCGATGATCTTGAGGCCACCAAGGCCGCGTTGGCCGACGATCCCATCAATGCCAAGTGGGCCGAATGGATGGGGCCAATCATGAAGATCGAGATCGACGAGCAGACCCAGTTCCCGTTCCTGTTGCCCAAACAATTCTATATGGCGTAGGTCATTCCGATCCGTCCCGAACACTTTTCCAACAAAGAGAGACTTCCATGAAACTGATGCGCATCGGTCAGCCTGGCCAAGAGCGGCCCGCAGCTTTGGATGCTGAGGGCAAGGCCCGTGATCTGTCCGGCCATGTTGATGATATCGCGGGCGCGGCCATTACGCCCGATGGTGTTGCCAAACTGCAGGCCCTTGATCTCAGCACGCTGCCGGAACTGGAAGTCGATCGCATCGGCCCTTGCGTGGGTGGCGTCGGCAAGTTCCTGTGTATTGGCCTGAATTACGCCGATCACGCCGCTGAAAGCGGCATGGAAGTGCCGCCGGAACCGGTCATGTTCATGAAGGCGACCAGCGCAATCTGTGGCCCCAATGATGATGTGCTTGTCCCTAGGGGTAGCGACAAGTGCGACTGGGAGGTTGAGCTTGGCATCATCATCGGTAAAGGCGGTGTCTACATCGAAGAGGCCGATGCGATGGATCACGTTGCTGGGTATTGCGTTATCAACGATGTGTCCGAACGTACCTTCCAGATCGAGCGGTCTGGTCAGTGGGTGAAGGGCAAGTCAGCCGACACCTTTGGTCCGATTGGTCCATGGCTGGTGACCCGCGATGAGGTCGCCGACCCTCAGGACCTTTCCATGTGGCTCGAAGTCGATGGTACGCGCCATCAAGACGGGTCCACCAAAACCATGGTCTACGGCGTGCAGCATCTGGTGCACTATGTCAGCCAGTTCATGTCGCTGCAGCCTGGTGACGTTATTTCTACCGGCACGCCTCCAGGTGTTGGCATGGGCCTGAAACCACAAAAGTGGCTTCACGGTGGTGAGACCATGCGCCTTGGTATCGAAGGCTTGGGCGAGCAGCACCAGAACGTACGTCGGGCCTAAAACCACCGCCCGAAAAGACAAAAAACCCCTCGCCAAAGCGAGGGGTTTTTTGTCAGTGATTATCGCGCGGCAGGTTGCGGGCGATGCGCTGATAGGCCGTTGCCAGTTCCAGGCAACCGCCTTTGTCCAATTGCCCGACATTGGCACGGTAGATTTCCTGCCACGGTGTTTGATGCTCAAGCTCTGGCTCTTGCCATGCATCGCGCCGCGCTTGCCATTCCTCTTCCGGCACGACCGCGTTAAGTGTCCCAGCCTTGAGGTCGAGCCGCACCGTGTCGCCGGTCTGCAGCAGGGCAAGCCCGCCACCGACAACCGCTTCAGGTGAGGCGTTGAGGATGGATGGACTTTCCGATGTGCCGGACTGACGCCCATCACCGACGGTTGGCAGATGGTTGATCCCCTGCCGAACCAAAGCATCAGGCGGTTGCATGTTCACCACTTCTGCGGACCCAGGATAGCCTACGCACCCCACATTGCGGATAAAGAGCATGGTGTGATCATCAATGCCCAACGAGGTGTCGTTGACCCGGTCATGATAATCCTCTGGCCCCTCGAACACGACGGCGCGGGCTTCAAACACATCGTCCTTCAAGAACCGTGTGCGGAAATCATCGGATATCACCGAAGTTTTCATCAGCGCGCTGTCAAACAGATTGCCTGACAGCACCAGAAAGCCAGCCTTCTCGCGTAGGGGGGCGGCCACTGTGGTGATGACGTCGGTGTCCTCACTGCGCGAGCCGTCCAGTGCCTCAGAGACTGGTTTGCCGCTGGCGGTCATGATGTCGCCATGCAGGTGTCCGGCTTCCAGAAGCTCGCCCATCACGGCTGGCACGCCACCGGCGCGGTAGAAACTCTCGCCAAGATGCGAGCCCGCCGGCTGCATGTTGACGATCAGCGGCAGATCGAACCCGATGTCCTGCCAGTCCTTCACGTCCAGCTCAACGCCAGCATGGCGCGCAATCGCTTGCAAATGCGGTGGAGCGTTGGTGGAGCCGCCAATCGCGGTGTTGACGCGGATGGCATTCTCAAAGGCTTTCCGGGTCAAAATATCCGACGGTTTCAAATCCTCATACGCCATCTGTACAGCCCGTTTGCCGGTCTCAAAAGCCATGCCCATGCGCTCACGGAAGGGTGCTGGGATCGCTGATGAGCCGGGCAAAGTCATCCCCAGAGCCTCAGCCATCGCGTTCATCGTTGAGGCGGTGCCCATCGTGTTGCAATGGCCAAGCGAAGGAGCCGACGCGCAGGCGCGGTTCATGAACTCATCATAGTCAATCTTGCCATCGGCCAGCAGGCGGCGGCTCTCCCAAATAATGGTGCCGGAGCCGGCCCGTTTGCCCTTCCACCAGCCATCCAGCATCGGTCCGCCATTGAGCGCAATGGCAGGAATATCCATTGTTGCGGCACCCATCAGCTGTGCAGGCGTGGTCTTATCGCAACCGGTTGTTAGCACCACCGCGTCGATGGGATAGCCGTGCAGCACTTCCACAAGGCTCAAATAGGCCAGATTGCGATCGAGCGCAGCTGTCGGGCGTTTGCCGGTCTCCTGGATGGGGTGCACCGGGAATTCCATCGGGATCCCGCCGGCATCTCGAATGCCCGCCTTGATACGGTCCATCAAAAACAGATGGATTTTGTTGCAGGGCGCGAGATCGGACCCGGTGTTCGCGATCCCGATCACCGGTCGGCCCGATTGCAGTTCCTCACGCGTAAACGTCTGGTTTTGATAACGCTCCAGATAAAGCGCCGTCATGCCGGGATTATCGGGATTGTCGAACCACTCTTGAGACCGAAAACGCTTGCTCACAACCAATATCTCCCATCCAGGCTGCGCTTTCGCAGCACTGTCTCGTGTAAAAATTTTGCCGTCACGTGATGGTATTGCAGTCGCGATGGCGAAGCTAGGTCAAGGTTCAAATGGCCCACACATCAATCGAGAAGTTGGGGCGGGTTATTCCAAGACATCACGAGACGTTCGGGAAAACAGCGGTCTTTTTCACAACGCCGTACACAAAGCTGCTGTCGATTGACCCAACACCGCCGATGGGATGCAAGTAACGGCGCACGAAGTTTTCATAGTCCGGCAAGTCTGCCACCACGACGCGCAGCAGATAATCCGACGATCCCGTCATGACAAAGCACTCCAGTACCTGATCAACGCGGGCGATTCTGCGTTCAAACTGCTGGACCGTGGCTTCGGTATGCGCCGCCAAGGTAACGCGTACAAACGCTGTCACAGGCAGGCCATAGGCTTCAGCATTGATGTCGGCGCCGTATCCTCTAATGGCACCGCTTTGCTCGAGCAGCTTCAGGCGGCGTAGGCAGGGTGAGGGTGACAGGTTGACCGCTGCTGCCAGATCCTGGTTCGTCATGCGTCCGTTGCGTTGCAATTCGCGGATTATTTGTCGATCTTTCTGATCCATAACGATCTTTCTTGGCATATAATGCTAAGATAAGACCATTTCAGGCCATATTTAGCAATCTATGCAAGGCCGAAAATCGCTATCCTGTTTCAAGAGAAATTGGAGCTTGCCATGCGAAATCATCCGAACAGCTTTGCCACGCTTGCCATCCACCACGGTTACGACCCGATGGACAATGAAGGCGCGTTAACACCGCCCTTGCACCTCACATCCACCTTTGTGTTCGAAACCGCTGAAGTTGGTGGAGAGCTTTTTGACGCGCAACGCGAAGGGCACGTTTACTCGCGCATTTCCAACCCAACCACTGATCTTCTAGAGCGGCGTGTTGCCGTTCTTGAGGGCGCAGAAGCTGGACTGGCACTGGCCTCTGGTATGGGCGCCATAACCGCAGCCATGTGGACGCTGCTCGCCCCGGGCGACGAGGTCATCGTCGATAAAACCCTCTACGGTTGCACATTCTCTTTCCTGCAGCACGGCTTGGCGAAATTCGGCATCACCATCACCCATGTCGATATGACGAACCCGGAAAACCTCGCGGTTGCCATCAGCAAGACAACCAAAATCGTCTATTTCGAAACCCCGGCCAATCCGAACATGCGGTTGGTGGATATCGAAGCGATTGCCAGCATAGCCCACACATCTGGTGCCAAGGTGATGGTCGATAACACCTACGCCACCCCTTATCTGACGCAGCCCATCAAACATGGTGCCGATCTGGTTGTGCATTCTGCCACCAAATATCTGGGCGGCCATGGTGATGTCGTTGCCGGCTTGTTGGCAGGCTCTGCCGAGCTTGTGCAAGCGATCCGCCTATACGGCATGAAAGACATGACCGGCGCGGTCATGGCACCCTTCAATGCGATGCTGATCCTGCGCGGGATCAAGACGTTGGAGCTGCGGATGGACAGGCATTGCGCCAGCGCGCAGATCGTGGCCGACATGCTCTCTCAGCATGAAGCGGTGCAGACTGTTTGGTATCCTGGTTTGCCAAGCTTTGCGCAGCATGACCTGGCCAAGCGGCAGATGGCGCAATTTGGCGGCATGATTGCCTTTGAAGTGAAGGGCGGTCGGCAAGCCGGTATGGAGATGATGAACCGGTTGACCATGATCACCCGAGCCGTATCGCTGGGTGATACCGAAACACTGATCCAGCATCCAGCCAGTATGACGCATTCAACTTACACACCGCAGGAGCGCGCCGAGCACGGGATCAGCGAGGGACTGGTGCGCCTATCCGTCGGACTTGAGGGCGTCGATGATGTGCTTGCTGATCTGGAACAGGCTTTGCCCAGATCGCCCTTGCGTTCAGCGGCTTAGTTTCACGGTCGGCCTGTCTTTTCTGTGGGCAAGCCTGATATTTAGGCAGGCAACCTTCCCGCCAACACATTGACTCGCCTTTGGGTCAGCGCGATCATGTACGCTCATATTTTTTGAGCGTGATCTTTTGTCCCTGCCTTTCTTTCCAGCCCGCTATGGTTGTGATCATGCTTGATCTGATCATCCGCAATGCCCGGCTTCACCGCCCGGTCGATGATGCAAGCAACAGCGATACGCCCGGCACCGTTGATATCGGTGTTGCTGGCGGACAGATCGCGGCCATTGAACCTTACATCGCAGGTGATGCGGTTAGAGAAATCGATGCCGGCGGTTATCTGGTCTCACCACCCTTCGTTGACCCGCATTTTCATATGGATGCGACGCTCAGCCTTGGCATCCCGCGTCTCAACGTGTCCGGCACGCTGCTTGAAGGCATTGCGCTTTGGGGTGAACTCAAACCGCAACTGACCCAAGAGGCCGTGATCGAGCGTGCCCTGCGCTATTGTGATTTGGCTGTCTCGCAAGGGCTTTTGAGCATCCGCAGCCATGTCGATATTTGCGATGACCGGCTGCTGGCCGTTGATGCCCTGTTGGAAGTGAAGCGGCAGGTCGCCGGGGCAATCGATCTGCAGCTGGTCGCCTTCCCACAGGACGGTCTCTATCGTTCGCCAAACGCTGAGGCCAATCTGGTACGCGCGCTTGATAAGGGTGTTGATGTGGTTGGTGGCATCCCGCACTTTGAACGCACCATGGCTGATGGTGCACGCTCAATCACGCGGCTCTGTGAGCTGGCGGCGGATCGTGATCTGGCCATCGACATGCACTGCGATGAGACCGATGATCCGCACTCGCGCCACATTGAAACACTTGCCGCCGAAACAACACGGCTAGGCTTGGGTGATCGAGTTGTGGGTTCCCATTGCACCTCGATGCATTCGTTCGACAATTACTATGCCACCAAGCTGATACCGCTGATTGCCGAAAGCGGCATGCAGATCATCCCGAACCCGCTGATCAACATCACGCTGCAAGGGCGCTCCGACACCTACCCCAAGCGCCGTGGTTTGACCCGTGTTGCCGAGCTGCGCACTGCTGGCGTGACTGTCGCCTTTGGCCAAGATTGCTGTATGGACCCCTGGTACCCACTTGGGTCTGGCGACATGCTGGAGGTCGCCCATATGGCTGTGCACGCATTGCCCATGACATCGCGTGAAGGCATAGCATGGGCATTCGATGCTGTGACCGTCAACGGCACCAAAGCGATGGGCTTGCCCGATAGCAGCCTGCGTGTTGGCGGCCCTGCCTCAATGGTTGTGCTTCAGGCGCGCGATCCAATTGAAGCGGTTCGTATGAAGCCGACTCGCTTGTTTGTTATCCGTGAGGGCCGTGTTTTATCACAGACCCTGGCACGCCAAGCGTCACTTCGTCTTGAAGGACGCCCAGACACTCTCAATCCTGCTGATTACGCACCGCCGCTTTCTGGCGGTTGATGCCGTTCTGCTCCCAAACCCACTTTCGAAAAAGGATCTCCATCATGAGCTTTAAGATCACACGCCGTACTGCGCTCCTGGGCGCGGCCAGCACGCTGACGATGCCAGCCATTCTGCGCAATGCTTACGCCATGGACGCGGTGAAGGTTGCCGGTGTTCATAACAGCCCAGTGGAAAACGCGTGGAACTCACGCATCCACCTAGCGCTTCAGCAGGCCGCTGAAGCTGGCAAGATAGCCTATGAATTTTCTGAAGCGGTCGCGGCGCCTGATTACCCTCGCGCTATGCGTGAATACGCTGAGTCTGGCGTTCAGCTGATTTGGGGCGAGTCCTACGCGGTCGAAAACGAAGCACGCGAAGTCGCCGCCGACTATCCCGATGTTGCCTTCCTGATGGGCTCATCGGGCGGTCCTGAAGGCGACAATTTCGGTGTCTTTGGCACCCGCAACCACGAAGCCGCCTACTTGGCTGGCATGCTGGCTGGCAAAATGTCGGAAACCAACACGTTCGGTTCGGTCGGTGGGTTCCCCATCCCCGAAGTGAACCTGTTAATCAACGCGTTCCGTGCGGGTGTGTCAGAGGTGAACGCAGATGCAACGTTCCTTAACGGCTTCATCGGCGCCTGGTTTGATCCGGCTCGTGCCAAAGAAGCAGCCCTGGCGCAAATCGATGCAGGCGCAGACATTCTGTTCGGCGAGCGCATCGGTACGGCAGACGCAGCGCAAGAGCGCGGCATCAAGGCCATTGGGTCGCTGATCGACTACACCCCACGCTATCCTGAAACAGTTTTTGCCAACGCGATCTGGAACTACGGCCCAACCATCGATGCGATCGTTGCCGATGTGACCGCAGGCGAGCCGGTTGGCAAAGACTACACCGAGTTCTCCTTCATGAAGCATGGCGGCAATGAGCTGATCTTCGTGGAAGACATGGTGCCTGTCGATGCGATCCCCGCCATGGAAGAAAAGCGCGCCATGATTGAAGCCGGCGATTTTGACGTGCCGATCAACAATGAAGAGCCTGCCTAAGGCGCACTAACGTGCAAGACGCAACAGCTCTCGCCGCGTTGGTCGCGGCGGGGGTAACAACGTGTGAAGAGCTTATGCGCGCATCGCTGAATCACGCCGAACGCTGCGCAGACCTTGGCGCCATTATGCGCCTGGAACCCGAACTCGGTCTGACCGCGGCGCGCGCATGCGATGCGGCACTTGCTTCCGGTCAAAACACAGGTCCTTTTTTTGGATTGCCCTTTTTGGCCAAGGACCTGGGCGGCTACGGCAAAGGTTTGATGCCGACCGCAGGGTCAGCTGCGCTGGCCAAGCGCAGTGAAGACCCCGCTGAGGATGACACGCTTTTTGCCCGCTTCCGTGCATCAGGTCTTTTGCCATTTGGCCTGACGACTGTGCCGGAATTCGGCCTTGCTCTGACAAGCGAGCCACCTGGCCAAAACCCGGCCCGCAACCCCTTTAATACAAGCCTCTCCCCTGGTGGGTCATCCGGCGGTGCAGCCGCTGCTGTGGCAGCCGGTGTCGTGGCTTTGGCCCACGCGACGGATGCAGCAGGTTCGATCCGTGTTCCAGCAGCATGTTGTGGTCTGGTGGGTCACAAAGCCTCGCGTCATCGCATGCCGGGGGCACCTCATTTCAACAACCATCTGATGGGCATCGCCAGCGAGTTGGTTGTCGCCCGCAGTGTGCGTGACGTTCGTGCAGCGTTTGAAGCCGTTCGCGTGGACTATCCCACAGCCGAAAACCCCATTCAACGCCTTGGCATCTGCGTGCCCGAACTGGCCAGCGCTGCGACCTCTGCCAAAATGGAAGAGCTTGCTCGGGCTTTGCGAGCCGCTGGAATGGATGTTGTCGAGCAGCCGGCGCCAGATGCTTTTGGCGCGCGTGCGATGGCAATCGCGGGAACCATCTTCGCAGCATCCCTTGCAAGCTGGTTGGATAGCGTTGGTATCAGCGATCATGAGGTTTCTCCCATCTCGGCAACTGTCGCTGCGCGCGGCCGCGCGATGGCCGCACCAACACTGTTTGACGCCCACACCGATTTGGTCCGGCTTACCCATGAGAGCCAAGCTTTGTTTGCTGACGTGGACGCGCTGGTGATGCCAGTGCTTTCCGATGGTCCGCCAGCTGTCGGTGCCTTCGATCCCGCACAGACTGATCCTGATACCAGGTACGCGCAAATGAATGCGGTGGCGCCCAATGTCTCGCTCGCCAATGTTGCAGGGCTGCCATCGCTCGCCGTTCCGTTCGGCATGATGCCGTCTCCGCGCGATCACGTGCCCTTCGGGTTCCAGGTCATGGGGCCCGTGAACAGCGATGAGGCGCTGTTCAAACTGGCGGAGCGCATCGAAACGTTCGCGCCTACCATTGCCTTTCCCCACCCCATTGCGGGGTTCGGTTGATGGCGCGCAACCAGGTTCTTTCGCTCAACAACATCACCATGCGCTTCGGTGATTTGATAGCCAACGATGCAATCACCATCACTCTTGCTAAAGGCGAAATCCTGGCGCTACTTGGCGAAAACGGAGCGGGCAAAACCACGCTCATGAACATCCTGTTCGGCCATTACACTGCCGATGAGGGAACGGTTGAGGTGTTTGGGCAGCGCCTACCGCCCGGCAAACCGCGCGCGGCGATTGATGCAGGCGTTGGCATGGTGCACCAGCATTTCACGCTCGCAGGCAACCTCACCGTGCTTGAGAACGTGATGCTCGGCTCTGAGCCGCTTCGCCTGGTGAAAAGCCAACGCAAAGCTGGGCGGGACAAGCTTTTGGCATTGGCTGAGCGCTTTGGCTTGCCGATTGATCCCGATGCGCGCGTTGGCACGCTTTCCGTGGGTGAGCGACAGCGCGTGGAAATCCTCAAGGCGCTCTATCGCGATGCCAGAATCTTGATCCTAGACGAACCGACCGCTGTGCTTGCCCGGCCTGAGGCTGAACGCCTTTTCAAAACATTGCGGGAAATGGCAGCAAACGGGCTTTCCATCATCTTCATTTCCCACAAGCTACATGAGGTTATGGCCGGATCGGACCGGGTGACGGTGCTTCGTGGAGGCAAGGTGGTGGCAGAGCGCACAACCACCGAAACATCGCCGCCTGAGTTGGCGGAGCTTATGGTGGGCCGCCAGGTCAAGCGACCAAAACGCACCGAGCAGGCCGCCGGTGAGCCGGTGCTTGTTGCCAAAAACGTTAGTGTCGGGACGCCCGATGCGCGTACGTTGGACGAGGTATCCATGCAGGTGCGCGCTGGAGAAATTCTCGGCATCGTTGGTGTGTCCGGCAATGGGCAGGCGGCTTTGGGCGCGCTTTTGGGCGGTCTTGAAACGCCCAGCGATGGCCAGTTGCACTTTCATGCCGCGGATGGAGAGCCACAGGATCTTGCAAAAATGGCCCCGCGCGAACGCGTCAAAGCAGGCATTGGGCGGGTGCCCGAAGATCGCCATGCTGAAGGTGTGGTTGGCGAGTTCACGGTCTGGGAAAACGCTGTTCTGGAGCATCTGACAAGTCGTCGTTTTTCTGCCGCAGGTTTTGTGCGCCAAACCGCAGGCCACGATCACGCCAAGCAACTCATAGAGAGGTATGACATTCGTGGCGCCAGCCCTGGCACCCGCACCCGGCTGCTGTCGGGCGGGAACATGCAAAAGCTGATTTTGGGCCGCGTCCTGGCCTCTAATCCTCGTTTCATTTTGGCCAATCAACCGACGCGAGGCTTGGACGAGGGCGCAATTGCCGCAGTCCATTCGCATTTGCTCAAGGCGCGAGAGGAGGGTGCGGCCATCCTCTTGATCACCGAGGAACTGGATGAAGCCACGGCCCTTGCCGACCGTTTTCAGGCCATTGTGAATGGCAAACTGTCGGCGCCACTCGTCGCCGAGGATGCTGATGCCCCAACCCTTGGCCTGATGATGGCAGGTCATTGGGATGCAACAGCGGATCACTCCGATGCGGCTTGAGCGACGAACAGACGTGCCGGTCTATCTGGTCGCGACCGCGCCGCTGGCTGCCATTGGCGTGGCCCTGGTTTTGGGCTCGGTGCTGATTGGCATGGCCGGGGTCAATCCTCTGGGCGCCTATGCACATTTGATCGATGGCGCCTTTGGCTCGCGCCTTGCCATCACCGAAACGTTGACGCGCGCGACGCCGCTCATTCTCACTGGTCTTGCAGCAGCAGTGGCGTTCCGGTGCCGCCTCTGGAACATTGGCGGCGAGGGCCAGTTCTACGTCGGTGCTTTGATGACGGCATGGCTTGGCCATTCCATTGTCACGTTTCTGCCAGCGCCTTTGGCCTTTGCGGTCATCTTGGCCAGCGGCATGTTTGTCGGCGCGCTGTTGCTTGCCGGACCAGCATTGATGCGGCTGAAATTTGGTGTTGACGAGGTTGTCACCACATTGCTCCTCAACTTTGTCGTCATCCTCTTCATCGGACTCATGATCGAAGGGCCACTGCGTGATCCATTGGCGTTTGGCTGGCCGCAGTCGGTGCCGGTGGATCGGTCCCTGCGACTGCCTGATCTGGTGGAGCGCTCGCGCCTGCATGTCGGGCTGCTCATCGCGTTGGCGGCAGCGCTGATCATTTGGCTTGTGCTTGCGCGAACGCGCTTCGGGCTGGAAAGCCGTGCGGTAGGGCTGAACGCCAAGGCCGCTTCTTTTGCCGGTATTTCCCTGCCGCGCACCATCCTGGGCACAGCCTTTCTTTCTGGCGGTCTTGCCGGTCTTGCCGGCACGGTCGAGGTGCTCGGCGTGACCGGCAATGTCACCACCACCCTGTCACCGGGCTATGGCTATTCCGGCATTGTGGTGGCCATGCTCGCGGCGCTTCATCCGCTCGGTGTTGTAGCGGCGGCAGTGTTTGTGGCCACAATCTTTGTGGGCGCTGATGCCATGGCGCGCGCCACCGGGGTGCCCAGCTTCATCGCCGACGTCATCATGTCGGTCAGCCTTTTGTGCATGCTTGTGGCGTTGCTTTTCACCAGCTACCGCGTGCGGCGTTAGGAGGCGGGGGATATGGGCGAAGCGATTGAGATCCTCACCAGCGCCAGCCTGTGGGCGGCTGTGCTGCGCATTGCAACACCGTTGATCTTCGGCGTTCTGGGTGCGTTGCTGTGCGAGCGATCCGGTGTGCTCAACCTTGGCATCGAAGGCATCATGACCATGGGTGCCATGGTCGGTTGGCTTACGGTCTATCTGGGCGCGGACCTTTGGACTGGCCTTGTTGTTGCCGCCCTATCTGGCGTGATGATGGGCTTGTTGCATGCGATGCTAACGGTGCCCTTGGGCCTGTCGCAGCATGTATCCGGCCTTGGGATCACGCTGTTTGCATCCTCGCTGTCCTACTATCTTTACCGATTGATCGTCGAAGTTGGCAGTTTGCCGCCGACCATTGAACCGTTCCGGGCACTGTCCATTCCTGTGCTCTCCGATCTGCCCTTTATCGGCGAGGTATTGTTCCAGCAAAGTGCGCCCACCTATCTGGCACTTCTGGCCGTTGCCCTCCTTGCTTATGTTCTGGCGCGCACGCCCCTTGGCCTTGCCATCCGTATGACGGGCGAGAACCCCCACGCTGTCGAGGCGCAGGGGCTGGATCCTATGATGATCCGCATCGGCGCGGTCATGGCCGGCTCGGCCTTGATGGCAGTCGGTGGCGCGTTCCTCACCATGGCGGCGTTCAACAGCTTCTTCCCCGATATGGTGCAGGGCAGGGGGTGGATTTGCATCGCGCTGGTTGTTTTTGCCTCATGGCGCCCTGGCAAAGCGCTCTTAGGCGCGCTGCTTTTCGCTTTCTTTGATGCCTTCCAGCTACGGCTGCAAACCTCAGTTGAGGGCGTGCCCTACCAGCTGTTCCTGATGGCGCCTTACATCTTGTCGATTGTTGCGCTGATCCTCGTCGCGCGCCGCGCGCAAGTTCCCGAGGCGCTCATGGCGCCTTATCGACGTGGTGAGCGGTAGAAGCGCCGCGCCTAGAATATTGCGGCAGGCAACCATGTGGCGATCATCGGGAACGTCCAGATAAGCAGCACGCCTATCGCCTGAAGCGCGATAAAAGGTGCAACACCAGCATAAATGTCGGTGGTCGCGACTTCCTTAGGGGCCGCACCGCGCAGGTAGAACAGCGAGAAGCCAAAGGGTGGGGTGAGGAAGCTTGTCTGCAGGTTGATGGCGATCAGAACACCCAGCCAGATCGGATCATGCCCCATCAAGATCAGGCTCGGTGTCACCAGTGGCAACACGATCACTGAGATTTCGACGAAGTCCAGGAAGAACCCCAAGATGAAAATGAAGAGCATGCAGAACAGCAGCGCGCCGGTCGCGCCACCGGGCATGTCTGCCAACAGATCCGCCACCCGCTCTTCACCGCCCAGTCCGATGAACACCAGCGAGAAGATGCCGGCTGCCAAGATGGTCGCAAAGATCATTGCTGTCATCGTCAGCGTTGATGTCATCGCTTCGTGGATCACTTTTGCCCTTATGCTCGCGCGTACCGCAAAGAAGACCGCGACGGCGCCAATCAACACCAAAACCGCATAGGCCCCGCCAGCAAGGTAAGCGCTAACGTCTAGATCGGTGCGTTGCAGGCGTACCGGGAAAAGCCCTGCAAGAATGCCAACCGCAACAAGTGCTGCTGTGCCCAAGAGGATGAGACGCCGGTCAACGCCCAACCGATAGCCCGCCATCAACAGCGTGCCGACAGCACCAACCGATGCTGCTTCCGTTGGTGTGGCGATGCCACCAAGGATCGAGCCGAGCACCGCGAAAATCAAAAGCACGGGCGGCACGACTGCCCGCACGACTTCAGCGCGATCCGGCTTGGCAAGGTCAGCTGGGGCAGGTGGCATATCGCCTGGCCGCAGAGCCCCGCGCACAAGAATGTAGAGCAGATAGAGGCCAACGAGCAGCAACCCGGGCAACAAGGCTGCAGCGAAAAACTGCCCCACCGAAAGGGCCTGCACCGCGAAGGTGCCTTGCTCATACTGAGCCTGCTGATAGGCGTTCGACATCACATCGGCCAAAATGATGAGCAGCGTGGAAGGCGGGATGATCTGACCCAGCGTCCCGGCGGTGCAGACAATTCCGCTGGCCACGCTTTTGCTGTAGCCCGCGCGCAACATGGTCGGCAGCGCGATCATGCCCATAGCCACAACCGTCGCACCAACAATGCCGGTGGATGCCGCCAGAAGCGCGCCAACCAGCACCACCGAAATCCCAAGGCCGCCGCGCAACTGGCCGAACAGGCGGCCCATCGTATCCAGCAGGTCCTCGGCGATGCGGCTTTTCTCCAGGATTGCGCCCATCAGCACAAACAGCGGAATGGCGATCAGCACCTGGTTGCTGATGAGACCGAAGACGCGTTGACCCATGGCACCAAGCAGCGAGACGTCCATTACGCCCAAGGCCCAGCCCAAATACGCAAAGGCGATGCCGATACCTGCAATGCTGAAAGCGACCGGAAAGCCCAGAAGAATGGCGACGATCAACGCCGCAAACATGATCAGATCAAGATACTCTGCCACTATGAGGTCTTTCCAGAGAAGAGACGAACCAGCGACGAGACCGATTGTAAGATCACGAGAACGCAGAACAGCGGGATCAGCGTTTTCAGCAGAAAGACACCTTTGATACCGCCAACAGACAGAGGGCCCTCAAAAATGGCCCAGGCGTTTCTCACGGAAGGCCACGACCAGTAGAGAAGCGCCAACATGGATGGGAGCAAAAGGAAGAGATGGCCAAAAATGTCGATGCGCCGACGGGTCCGTGGCGTGGCTTTGGCGTAAAACACATCAACGCGAACATGCTTATCGACCAACAGCGTGTATCCCGCGCCCAGCATGAACAGGGTGGCATGGAGATAGAGCACGCTTTCCTGCACAGCGATCGAATTGACGCCAAAGATGTAGCGGCCAAGCACAATGGCAAACTGAATGAGGACCATGAACAGCGCCAGCCACCGCAGCATGTGCGCGGTGGTTGTGTTGATCTGATCGATCACAGCCGCAATGCGTTCCATAAGCCCTCCGCGGCTGATTGATGAAGGCGCGCACAGGGCCGCGCGCGCCTTCGCTTGGTGTTTAGTAGCCCATAATGCCTGCGCGGGCATTCATCTGACCATTGTCAGCATAGGTCATGTACCCGCCAACACTATCGCGATAGGCCACGAAACTTTCGGTGATCTCTTTGACCAGATCATCGTCATCCTGACGCAGCTCATCGATCACTTCGCCAGCAGCAACGCCCATGGCGTCGATCACATCCTCTGGGAACATTTTCACCATGACGCCGTGCTCTGCGATCATGCTTTGCAAAGAGAGCGCATGCTTGGTTGTGTATTCGGTCCAAACAGGGTTGTAGAGGCTCTCGCAGGCAAAGCTGACCGCTTGTTTCAGGTCATCTGGCAGGCCGTTGAAGACATCGGCGTTCACGCCGCATTCTTCGGCTGATGAGGGTTCGCCAACGCCCGGCCAATAGTAATTCTTGGCGACCTGGTAGTAACCCAGTGCGCTGTCGGTCCATGGGCCGATGAATTCTCCAGCATCCAAAACACCGGTTTGCAGGGCCTGGAACATGGCTGGGCCTGACATCGCTTCGGTCGCCATGCCAAGTTTGGTGGCCATTTCAGAGGCCAGACCTGTGGTGCGGAATTTCAGACCGCGCAGATCTTCAGCCGAGTTGATTTCATCACGGAACCAACCACCCCATTGCGGGCCAGAGTTGCCGCACAGGAACGGCTTGATGCCAAACCGACCATACATCTGATCGTAGAGCGCCTGACCACCACCATGGTAAAGCCAGCCGAACTGTTCATCAGCGCGCAGGCCAAAGGGCTGGGAGCCGAAAAGCAAGATTCCTTTGGATTTCGATCCCCAATAGGCAGGCACAGCGTGGTAAAGCTCGGCGGTGCCTTCGCTTACGGCATCGAATACGCCGCGGCCAGGAACCAGCTCACCAGCAGCAAACAAGTTCACCTCAATGCGGCCACCAGACAGGGTGGCGATCCGGTCCGCTAGGTTCTGAGCAGCGACACCTGGTCCAGGCAGATTTTTCGGCCAAGCCGTTACCATTTTCCATTGGCGGATATCCTGCGCGATGGCGGGAGTTGCCAGAGCTGTTGCCGCGGCACCAGCCGCGCCAGCCTTTAAAAACGTCCGTCTTTCCATTGGTCATTCTCCGTTTTGGTCATTTAGCGAAAACAATTCAGTCAAGTATTGCGGGCAATTTCAGTCTATGCTCGCGCGCGCAGTCACGTGCGGTTTCGTATCCAGCATCAGCATGGCGCCACACGCCGCTGGCCGGGTCGTTCCACAAAACCCGTTCAATCCGTTTGGCTGCCTCGGGCGTGCCGTCGGCACAGATCACCACGCCGGCATGCTGGCTAAAGCCGATGCCAACACCGCCGCCATGGTGGATGCTCACCCAGGTTGCCCCTGATGCTGTGTTCACCAGAGCGTTGAGCAGTGGCCAGTCACTTACTGCATCTGAGCCATCCAGCATGGCTTCGGTTTCGCGGTTGGGGGAGGCGACGGAGCCGCTGTCGAGGTGGTCGCGGCCGATGACGATAGGCGCTTTCAGCTCGCCACTGGCCACCATCTCGTTGAACGCCAGCCCTGCGCGATGGCGATCACCCAGTCCGATCCAGGCGATCCGCGCTGGCAGGCCCTGAAACGCGATGCGGTCTTGCGCCATGTCCAGCCAGTTGTGCAGATGGGCATTGTCCGGGAAGAGCTCTTTCATCTTCGCGTCGGTTTTGTAGATATCCTCCGGGTCGCCGGACAGGGCACACCAGCGGAACGGTCCGATGCCGCGACAGAACAAGGGGCGAATATAGGCCGGCACAAAGCCTGGGAAGGCGAAGGCGTTTTCCAAGCCCTCTTCCAGCGCGACTTGGCGAATATTGTTGCCATAGTCGAGCGTCGGCACACCGGCGTTCCAGAAGTCGACCATGGCCGCCACGTGCGTTTTCATGCTCGCGCGCGCAGCTTTTTCGACCTCTTTGGGCTCGCTTTCCTGCTTGGCTTTCCATTCAGCTATCGTCCAACCTTGGGGCAGATAGCCGTGGGTTGGATCGTGGGCAGACGTCTGGTCGGTCACGATGTCAGGGCGGATGCCACGGGCATAAAGGTCCGGGAAAATGTCAGCTGCGTTGCCGAGCAGTGCGACAGACTTGGCCTCACCGGCTTTGGTCCAGCGCTCGATCATGGCCAACGCCTCGTCAAGGCTGTCGGTTTTTTCATCGATGTAGCGGGTGCGAAGGCGGAAATCGATGCTGTCTGGATTGCACTCAACAGCCAGGCAACACGCCCCAGCCATAACCGCGGCAAGTGGTTGGGCGCCGCCCATTCCACCCAGACCAGCCGTGAGGATCCATTTGCCCGTCAGGTCACCATCATAGTGCTGACGGCCTGCCTCAGCGAAGGTTTCGTAGGTTCCTTGAACGATGCCTTGGCTTCCAATGTAGATCCAAGACCCGGCGGTCATCTGCCCGTACATGGCCAGACCTTTCTTATCGAGCTCGTTGAAGTGGTCCCATGTCGCCCAATGCGGCACCAAGTTGGAGTTGGCTATCAGCACCCGGGGCGCATCGCTGTGGGTTTTGACCACAGCGACCGGCTTGCCCGATTGCACGACCAGCGTCTCGTCTTCCTCAAGCTCTTTGAGGGTATCGACAATCAGGTCAAAGTCTCGCCAGGTGCGTGCTGCACGCCCGATCCCACCATAAACCACCAACTCATGCGGGTTCTCGGCCACATCGGGGTGAAGATTGTTCATCATCATCCGCAGTGGCGCTTCGGTCATCCAGCTTTTGGCATTCAATTCGGGGCCTGTCGGCGGATAGATGTCGCGGCTGTTCCTGCGAGGGTCGCTCATTGAGGCTTCCAGTTGGTCAAGGTTTGAAGGATTGTTTTCAGGCCGTGGCGAAGGCTCTCAGCCGCCGAGGGCTCATAGGTCCAAGGCGATCGCTCAGGCATGTAGGTGGATTGCGCCAACTCCATCTGGATTGAATGCCAGCCTTCGCTCGGGCGGCCATAGTGGCGGGTTGTCCACCCACCTTTGAAGCGGCCATTGACAGTGGAGCTGTATCCCTCCGCCTTGGCGCACAGGTCGCTCACCGCTGCTTCAACCGCCTTGTCACACGTGGTGCCGAGGTTTGTGCCGATGTTGAAATCCGGCAGTTTGCCATCGAACAGAAACGGGATGTGCGAGCGGATGGAGTGGCAATCATAGAGGATGGCGAAACCATGGATGGCCCGCACACGGCTTAGTTCAGCCTCCAGTGCAGCGTGGTAGGGCGCATGATAGAGGCCCTGACGACGCGCAACCTCGGCGGCATCAGGTTCTTGGCCGTCATGGTAGATGGCGTTGCCGTCAAAATCGGTGGTCGGACAAAGGCCAGTGGTGTTTTGCCCCGGATAAAGGCTTTGCCCACTTGGGTCGCGGTTCACATCGATCACATAGCGATGGATTGTCGTGCGAACGCTTGAGACGTTCTCGACCAATCCCGCGTAAAGATCGTGAATGTGCCAGTCGGTGTCGGCGATCTCTAGGCCGCGCGCATTCAAACGCGCTGCGCAGTCCTCAGGCAGATCAGTGCCGGTGTGCGGCAGGCCGAGAACCAGCGGGCTTGAACCCTGTGTCACCTCAAGAAACGTCAATACGCCAACACCACATCAGTTGCTTCGCTCAGTTCGCCCTTGGCCACCAAGGCGGCAGCGGCGTGAATATCGGTGGAGAGGTATCGGTCCTCGCCCAGCGGCGGCACGGCGGTGCGAAGTTTGGTGATGGCTGATTGCAAGCGCTGCGAGGTTTCAAGAGGCCCACGGGCGGCGATGCCTTCAGCACCACAGATCGCCTCAATAGCCAGAATGACCGACAGGTTTTGCGTCATCTTGCGCAGGCGTCGAGCCCCGTGGGCGGCCATACTCACATGGTCTTCCTGATTGGCAGAGGTCGGCGTGCTGTCGGTGGAGCAAGGGTTGGCCAGATGCTTGTTCTCGCTCATCAGCGCGGCTGATGTGACCTCGGCGATCATCAAACCGGAGTTGAGACCGGGGTCAGGTGTTAGAAATGGCCGCAGGTCAAAGGACAAAGCTGGATCAACCATCAGCGCGATCCGGCGTTGCGCAATGGCGCCCACTTCGGACAGGCCAAGCGCGATCATATCGGCGGCAAAAGCGACAGGCTCAGCATGGAAGTTGCCGCCAGAAACGATTTCGCCGGTCGATGATAAAACCAATGGGTTGTCGGTGACGGCGTTGGCTTCGGTTTCCAGTGTTTGCGCGGCAAAGCGAAACATATCAACGGCAGCGCCCGTCACCTGCGGCTGGCAGCGGATGCAATAGGGGTCTTGAACCCGGCTGTCGCCATCGCGATGGCTTTCGCGGATAGCACTGCCTTGCATCAAGCTGGCCATGGCCTCGGCCACGTCTATCTGGCCGCGATGACCGCGCAGTTGATGGATCTGCGGGGTCAATGGTGCCGTTGATCCCATAATCGCATCGGTGGACATGGCCGATGTCACGATAGATGTACTTGCCATGCGCCAGGCATCAAAAAGGCCATCCAAAGCGCAGGCGGTCGAGAACTGCGTGCCATTGATCAGCGCCAGACCTTCCTTAGGCCCAAGTACCAAAGGGGTGAGATTGGCGCGCTCCAAAGCTTCCCCGCCAGGCATGCGCGTGCCGTCAAAAAAGGCTTCACCTTCACCGATGATCACAGCTGCCATATGGGCCAGCGGGGCGAGATCACCCGATGCCCCGACGGAGCCCTGAACCGGCACAACGGGTATGACGCCGCGCTCGAGCATCGCTTCGATCAGCGTACAAAGATCCCACCGAACGCCAGAGGCCCCGCGACCCAGCGACAACAGCTTGAGGGCCATCATCAGCCGCGTTGTAGGCTCTTCCAAAGGTTCGCCAACGCCGCAGCAATGCGACAGGACCAAATTGCGTTGCAGGCGCGAGGTGTCCTCGGACGGGATTTTGACTGAGGCCAGTTTCCCAAAGCCGGTGTTCACCCCGTAGACCGCTTGGTCACCCAGTGAGGCCTGCAACACGGCTGCTGCTGAGGCATCGACGCCCTCTTTAGCGGACGAGGCGAGGCTGGCAATGCCGTCACCGCGCCAAAAGGTTTCCAATTGAGCAATGGATGTTGCGCCGGGTTCTAGGATCATGGCTCGATCACCCCACCAAAAACACGAGTTTGAAGCGGGTTGATCCCAATACCGTAGGCAAGTTCTCCGGGCTCTTCGACATTCCAGATCGCCAAATCGGCCCGTTTGCCCGGTGCGATGATGCCGCAATCATCCAATCCCAAAGCGCGCGCGGCATTGCGTGTGGTGCCTGCAAGTGCCTCCGCTGGGGTGAGGCCAAACAGCGTGCAGGCCATATTCATCGCCAGCAACAGCGACCCCAGCGGGGAGGAGCCTGGGTTCCAGTCGGTGCCAACGGCCATGGGAACACCATGATCGCGAAAAGCCTGCACAGGCGGTTTTTGCGTTTCATGCAGGGTGTAGAACGCGCCCGGCAACAGCACGGCGGTGCTTCCTGCCTGCGCCATGGCTTGGGCATCGGTCTCAGTGGCGTACTCCACGTGATCCACGGACAGCGCACCGAAACGCGCCGCTAAAGGTGTGCCGCCAATGTTGCTTAACTGGTCAGAGTGCAGCTTGACCGGTAGGCCAAGCGCGCGAGCTTTTTCAAACACCCGCTCGATTTGGGCTGCGCTAAAGGCGATGCCTTCACAGAAGCCATCCACCGCATCCACCAAGCCCTCGGTATGGGCCACTTCGAGCACCGGGATGCACACCGTATCGATGTAGGCATCAGCATCCATCCCATCTGGCACCGCATGGGCGCCAAGGAAGGTGGTGATCACACGGACCAGGCGATGCTCGCCGATCTTGCGAGCCACACGTAGCATTTTCAGCTCCGTGACGTGATCAAGACCGTAGCCCGATTTGACTTCGATCACCGACACACCTTGCGCGATCAACGCGTCTGCGCGTACCAGCGCCGCATCCAGCAAGTCGGCTTCACTTTGGTTTCGGGTCGCCGAAACGGTCGAGACGATGCCGCCACCCGCGCGGGCGACCTCTTCATAGCTTGCGCCATTGAGGCGCATCTCAAATTCGCGCGCACGGTTGCCGCCGTAAACGATGTGGGTGTGACAATCGATGAGGGCTGGCGTGATCAGCCGACCGTCGCAGGGTGTCTCTTCGAGGCCTGCATAGCGCTCCGGTCGGTCACCAGATGGCCCAACCCAAGCAATGTGGCCGTCATCGACGACGAGTGAAGCATCCCAAACCAACCCGTAACCGTCGGTGCCAGGGGCCATCGTGGCGACCGTGGCATCGACAAGAATGTAGGGGTTCGACATGGGTTGTTCCGTATAAAGATCGTGCTTATCATTAATATGTAGATACATATTAATGTCAATGGAGTCGTGGTTGTGCAAATTATCCAGGCAAAGCAGATGCTTACGCCCAATGGCTGGCAAGCAAACATGCATGTTTGCATCGGCAAAGATGGGCGCATTGAGCAGGTGGGGAAGCTTGATGCCGTACCGCAAACCACGGTTGATCTGCTGCTGCCTGCACCAACCAATTTGCACAGCCATGCGTTTCAGCGCGCAATGTCAGGCCTGACCGAAGCTCGCGGCCCCGATCCAAGCGACAGTTTTTGGACGTGGCGGCGATTGATGTACCGCTATCTTGATCAGCTAACGCCAGACCATGTGCAGGCAATCGCCGAAATGGTGTTTATGGAAATGCTGGAAGCTGGCTATGCCAGCGTGGCCGAATTTCACTACCTGCACCATCGCGTTGGCGGCGCGTCCTACGCCAACCAAGCTGAGATGTCTGAGCGCACTGTGGCAGCAGCGCAGAACACCGGAGTTGGCTTAACCCTTTTGCCAGTGCTTTATCAGTTCGGTGGGTGCGACAAGCGCGCGTTGGAAGGCGGGCAGCGTCGCTTCGGCTGCACGCCAGATCAGTTCGTTCAGCTTCACGCCCAGGCAGCGTCAGCAATCAAAAAAGGTGCCGCTGACTTTTCCATCGGCGTGGCCCCTCACTCTTTGCGCGCTGTGGACGGGCAGGGTCTGGACGCTGCGTTGGGGATCGTTGGCGACAATCCGGTCCATATGCATCTGGCTGAGCAAGTTGCAGAGGTCGAAGAGGTCGAGGCTCATACCGGCGCCCGCCCGACCGAATGGCTGCTCAACAACCATCAGGTCGATACAGCGTGGTGCCTCATTCACTGCACGCAAATGACGCCTGAAGAAACCCAGCGCTTAGCGCAAACGGGTGCTGTCGCGGGTCTCTGCCCAATCACCGAATCCAGTTTGGGCGATGGCATCTTCAACGGCACGCAATATCTGGCTGGCGGTGGCCGCATAGGGGTAGGATCGGACTCCAACATTCACATTGCTCTGTTTGATGAGTTGCGCACGCTCGAATACTCCCAGCGGCTGCGTGATCGCACGCGCGCTGCTTTGACCAACCAGTCCAAATCCACGGGCCGCGTTCTTTTTGAGAGTGCCGTCAAAGGCGGCGCCCAAGCTGCTGGGCGGGCATCTGGCCAAATCGCCGAGGGTGCTTGGGCCGATCTTGTTGGTATCAGTGCCGACAATGCGTGGCTTTGCAACCGGCAAGGTGACACTGCACTCGACAGCCTGATATTTGGCGGTCATGGCCACGCCTGCATCGAACACGTTTGGAGCGCCGGGCGTCATGTGGTCAACGATGGTCTGCATTCAGATCGAGAGCGCATCATGCGAGCCTTCCAATCCACTGTTGAACAGTTGGGCCAAGACATTTGACCACCGCCACACGCCTTTCCTGGACGGATGTCCGCGATCACATCCATGCCCAGATCTTGGATCGAACCTATCGCCCTGGCGACAAGCTTCCGCGTGATGAAGATATCGCCAATGACCTTGGGTGCGCGCGCAGCACTGTGCAGCGAGCCATGCAGGATTTGTCAGACGCAGGCATTGTGGAACGCAAACGCAAGGGCGGCACGCAGGTTCGCACCGATCCAGTAACCCGCACCACACTGGATATTCCGATCACCCGCAAGGAGGTAGAACAACGCGGTGGCATCTATGGCTATCAGCTGTTGAACCGTGCTGTTGAAGACATCGCGCCGTGGGTTAGCGCCAATTTTGCGCTAAGCCAGCCAGCAACAATGCTGCACGTTGATGCTTTGCATCTGGCCGACCAACGCCCCTACATTTTGGAAGATCGCTGGATCAGCACTGAAACATCTCCAGAAATTCTCACCGTTGATTTGGCCGCGAACAGTGCCAATGAATGGCTGGTGCGCAACAAGCCCTACACGCGCTGTGACCTGCGATTTTACGCCGTTGAAGCCGATCAAAAGGCGGCGGACAAACTGGCAGCACCGCTCGGTTCAGCGCTGTTGGTGATTGAGCGAAGCACCTGGATTGAAGAACATCCCATCACGACGGTGCGGGCCGTTACCAGACCGGGCTATCAGCTCCTGACCCAGAACTAACCCTTCAGGGACGTCCCTGTTCATTGCACCGAGCGTTGGAAGAAATTCAGGCCCTATCGTTGAGTAAGGTCAACGGAAAACCGTGCCCCACCGCTACTGTTGCCTGATCATCAAAAGGGATTTCCAAAGTGTCCATTCACGATCACCAGCTTCCTTTTCTCCAACATCTGCCTGAAGAGTTGAAAGCGCAGATCATCCGTCATGCCCGCCTGCAGCATGTGAAAGCGGGCAGTGAGGTTTTCGGTCCAGGAAATCCAGCGCAGAATCTCTATCTGTTGGTTTCAGGCACCTTGCGCGTTCAAAAACTTGCCGAAACAGGTCGCGAGATGGTGCTGTACCGTGTGCACGCAGGCGAAAGCTGCATTCTCACAACAGCGTGCCTGCTAGCCCACGAGGACTATGCAGCCACAGGCCTCGCCGAAACTGATCTTGAAGTTGTTGTTATCCCTCAGGCGGTTTTTGATGATTTGATTGCAACGTCTGAGGCCTTTCGCGGCCTCATCTTCAAGGCCTACTCTCACAGGATCACTGACCTGCTGACTGTGATTGAGGAGGTTGCGTTTCGCCGCGTTGATCTGCGCTTGGCAGCCAAGCTGATCGAGATGGCAGGGTCAAACGATGAAGTGCGCGCAACACATCAAGATTTGGCAATAGAACTTGGCACTGCGCGCGAAGTCATCTCCAGGCAGTTGCAGGAGTTTCAGCGGCGCGGCTGGCTATCGCTCGGGCGTGGATCGCTGACATTACAAGACAAAACACGGCTCAATGCATTCGCGCAAAGCGATGATCATCCGGCGACGTGATCTTGTGTGACTTGGTTACAGACGGCCCAATGATCCAATCACTATAAGCCTTTCATGCAACCAAGAGAGGACCCCAGAAAATGAGCATCAATGTAGGAAACGTCGACCGCGCCATTCGTGGATTGGTTGGGTTGTTTTTGATCGCCGCACCCTTTTTGGGGCTGTTTGGCCTGGCTGTTAGTGGCACGGTTTCTTATGCGATGATCGCGATTGGCCTTGTGCTTGTTGGTACAGCGCTTTTCCGTTTTTGCCCTGCCTATCGGTTGCTTGGTCTTTCGACGTGCCGGAGCTGATACGTGGTTACTGAGTTCACGCCAATAGCCTCGCTTGTCGGGGGCCTTTTGATCGGTATGGCAGCGGTGCTGTTGATGGCTGTGCGCGGTCGCATTTTTGGTGCGACCGGCATTTTAGCAGGTTTCCTGCAACCCGCCGATCGGTCCGACTGGACATGGCGGGCACTGCTGCTGGCTGGCATGGTCACCGGTCCGCTGGTGCACGCGCTTCTATTCGGGCAGATGCCTGAGATTGAGGTCCCCGTGAGCACAGCGGCCATGATAATCGGCGGCATCATCGTCGGGGTTGGCGTGACCTATGGTGCGGGCTGCACATCGGGCCACGGTGTGTGTGGCATGGCACGGCTTTCCAAGCGTTCCATCATCGCAACGCTCACCTTCATGCTGACAACTGGTCTTACGGTCTTCGCGGTTCGTCACCTGTTCGTAGGAGGTATCTGATGCGGCACATTCTTACCTACCTCATCGGCCTCATTTTTGGTTTAGGCATTTCCATGTCTGGCATGGCCAATCCGGCAAAGGTGATTAACTTCTTTGATGTTGCCGGCACTTGGGATCCAAGTCTTGCCTTCGTCATGGGCGGCGCGGTCTTCGTGGCGTTTATCGGCTATCGGTTGGTGCTGCGGCGCGAGCGCCCGGTGTACGAACCAGCCTTCGATATCCCAAAACGCCGCGACATTGATGCGCGTTTGATCGGTGGCTCTGCCATCTTTGGCATAGGCTGGGGTATTGCCGGGTTCTGCCCAGGTGGCGCTTTACCAGCGCTCGGTACGCTTGATCCAAATGTCCTGATCTTCACGCTGGCATTGATTGCAGGCATCTTTGCAGCGCGCAGCATGATGCGATTGACCGCCCAGCGCCAAGCCAAACCCAAAACGACGTAACAGCTGACAGTGGAGGTAAAACGATGACCCAATCTCAAGTGAAGCCTGATGTCACCGCCTTCTTCGATGAGGCAACGAACACCATCAGCTATGTGGTCAAAGACCCGAATTCGCAAAGCTGTGCGATTGTCGATTCGGTAATGGATATCGACTATGCGGCCGGCCGGATCACCTTCGACCATGCCGATGCGATCATTGCGCATGTGAAAGCCAATGATCTGATCGTTGAGTGGTTGCTGGAAACACATGTTCATGCCGATCACCTGTCCGCAGCGCCCTATCTGCAGGAACAGTTGGGCGGCCAAATCGGTATTGGCAAAAACATCACCGTCGTTCAGGACACATTTGGAAAAGTGTTTAATGAGGGCACCGAGTTTGCCCGCGATGGAAGCCAGTTCGACCGCTTGCTTGATGATGGCGATACGTTTACAATTGGCGATATGCTGGTCGAGGTCATGTACACACCCGGCCATACGCCAGCTTGCCTGACGTTTGTGATTGGTGATGCAGCCTTCGTTGGCGACACGCTGTTCATGCCCGATGGTGGATCGGCACGCGCTGATTTTCCAGGCGGCGATGCAGGGCACCTCTACGACTCCATCCAAAGAGTCCTTGCACTGCCTGACGAAACACGACTGTTCATGTGCCACGACTACGGCCCCAACGGTCGCGAAATCCGTTGGGAAACAACGGTCGCCGATGAGAAGGCCCACAACATCCATGTTGGTGGTGGCACGTCGCGTGAGGATTTCATTGCCATGCGCGAAGCCCGCGACGCGACGCTTGCTATGCCAAAACTGATCATTCCGTCACTTCAGGTGAACATGCGTGCTGGACAGCTTCCACCTGCCGACGAGGATGGCAAAACGTTCCTCAAAGTCCCCGTCAACGGACTGTAGGAGGTGGCCGATCATGGACATCCGTCAGATCAGTGAAACCTATGCCGTCTGCGGCCAGATCAGGTCTGATGATTTGCCCACAATTGCACAATCAGGATTCAAGTCAGTGGTCTGCAACCGGCCAGAGGGCGAGAGCGCTGACCAGGAATCCTTTGACACGATTGCCGAGTCAGCTCGTTCCTTGGGGATAGAAGCCGCCTTTCTGCCTATTGCTCCGCAAGGCGCAACGGAGGAGGACCGCCAAGCCTTTGAGCGGCTCTTCACCCGCTTGCCCAAGCCGGTTCTTGGCTATTGTCGCAGTAGCAATCGATCGGCAACCCTTTGGCATGGCATGGGACCAGCCGCACGCTCGTCGAGCTAGCGCATGGCCACGAAGACATCAGAACCACGCTTTGCGCGGTTCTTGCCCGTCTTGGCATGGGGTCGTGCCTATAGCCGGGCAGATCTGGTAGGCGATGGTATCGCTGCGGTGGTTGTGACGATCATGCTGATCCCACAATCGCTGGCCTATGCCTTGCTGGCCGGTGTGCCTGCAGAGGTCGGGCTTTACGCCTCGATCTTGCCGCTTATGGCTTATGCGCTCTTTGGTTCCAGCCGCACCTTGTCGGTCGGACCGGTGGCCATCGTCTCCTTGATGACGGCAGCAGCACTTGCTCAACTCAACCTGCAATCCACTGCAGCTATCGTCGCGGCGGCCGGTGTGCTGGCGCTTCTATCGGGTTTGATCTTGCTGGCCATGGGTGTCCTGCGGCTCGGTTTTGTGGCCAATTTTCTCAGCCACCCGGTTATATCCGGCTTCATCACAGCATCAGGCCTGCTAATAGCCGCTAGCCAATTGAAACATCTGCTCGGTGTGCCGATCTCCGGTCATACACTGCCTGATATTCTCATCCAGTTGGCGACATCTATCGACCAGATTAATTTCCCGACGCTGGTGATTGGTCTGCTTGCAACAGCCTTTCTGGCTTGGGTGCGTGGTGGTCTGGCGAAGGTCCTCAAAACTTTGCGAACGCCTGCTGGGTTGATTGGCCCACTGGTGAAAGCCGGGCCCGTCTTTGCTGTGGTTGCTACAACATGGGCGGCCTGGCAGTTCGATCTGGGCAGCCAAGGTGTGAGCTTGGTAGGCGAGGTGCCTTCCGGCCTGCCATCGCCCGCTATGCCCGTTTTCAATACCGATCTTTGGTTTGCCCTGCTCGGCTCAGCCGCACTGATCTCAATCATTGGATTTGTTGAGTCGGTATCGGTCGCGCAGACATTGGCTGCCAAGCGACGGCAACGCATCGACCCCGACCAAGAGCTGATCGGTTTGGGCGCTTCCAATGTCGCTTCAGCAGTTTCCGGTGGTATCCCAGTGACCGGAGGCTTCTCACGATCGGTGGTGAACTTCGACGCGGGTGCGCAGACTCCCGCCGCAGGCGCTCTAACGGCGATTGGTATCGCTTTGGCGGCTTTGTTTCTCACGCCCTATCTGTTCTTTTTGCCCAAAGCCACATTAGCAGCCACCATCATCGTGGCGGTGCTCACGCTGGTTGACCTCACAATATTGCAGCGCAGCTGGCGCTATTCGCGCGCTGACTTTTCTGCGGTTGCGATCACTATAATGCTAACGTTGCTGGTGGGTGTTGAGGCAGGTGTGGCCAGCGGTGTGGTGCTGTCTTTGGTGCTCCACATCTACAAAACCTCGCGACCACACATCGCCGAAGTCGGCTTGGTTCCAGGTGGCGAGCATTTTCGCAACATCCTGCGCCATGATGTTGAGACGGATCGGCAGGTTCTCACCCTACGTATCGATGAAAGCCTCTACTTTGCCAATGCGCGCATGATGGAAGATCACATCTATGGCCGCGTTGCCCCGGATCGCGATGTTCGCCATCTCATCTTGATGTTTTCCGCCGTCAACGAGGTGGACATGAGCGCGCTGGAAAGCCTTGAAACCATCAATGAGCGGTTGAAAGACATGGGGATCACGCTGCACCTGTCGGAGGTCAAAGGCCCGGTGATGGACCGGCTTCACCGTTGCTCGTTTCTCGAGCACCTAACCGGCGAAGTTTTCTTGTCGCAATATGACGCGTTCCAGGCGCTCCGCCAGCGACCGCAGCCAGAACAGTCGGCAGCTTAGTGCTGCCATTTAATGCGCAAGCAGAACCGGCAGATCGGTCTGGGCAATCATGCTGCGCGTGGTGCCGCCAAACATGATCTGCCGCATGCGCGAATGATCATAAGCACCCATGACAATGAGATCAGCCTCAACCTCGCGGGCGCGCTGCATCAAATTGTCGGCGATCTCTTTGCCGCCGCTTGGATACTGCTGAACATTTACAGTGCAGCCCTGATGGCTCAGCCAATGCGCAACATCTGAGCCTGGGTTCTCGCCATCGCGCATGGCCGTCATCACCGGATCAAACACCGCGATTGTGACGTCTTCAGCAGCGCGTAGCATGGGCATGGCAGCACGGATAGCGCGAGAGGCAGGAAGCCCGGAGTTCCAACCGACCAGCACGCGTTTTGGCAACAAAGGTTCTGGCGCTTTGAGGGCGTTGAGCACAACGGCAACAGGTGCATGAAACAGCGTTGAGCTTACCGCGTCATTAAACAGGTCACCCTCAGCGCGCGCATCATCAAGCACCATGACCAGATCGCTTGTCAGGGCACGACGCGCCAGCGCATCAGGAAAGGCCACGGGATCGGCGGAAAGCACACTGACGTTGCAGGCTGCGCCACGGTCAGCAAGGTAGCCCTTAAGATTTTGGGCGCAGGAATCCAGTTTGGCTTTGGCGTTTTCTAGGTCATTTTGCCAGTCGCCATAGTCACCGATCGCCGCAAAATCGCCCATACCTGTGGCGTATATGGGCAAGGTCGGTAGGCGCCCAAGAACAACCACGGACAGATGCAAGCCGCGCTTGGTCGCCACGTCGCATAAGCCCTCCAGAGCTGCCGGTTTTGCCTGACCGCTGGTCAACACCAATACACTTGCATTGTTCATCGCCATTTCTCCTCTGGTGCGAGGGCTATGATGACGCAAGCTGCCGGATTTCTGTTGATCTGGCGCAACGGCTTGATGGTCAGATAAAACGTGCAGACGAACCGTTGCGCATTGTCAACGAGACGCCACCACTCATTGCAACGCTAGCAATCATCACCTGGCTTGAGACAAGCCTGAGGAAGAACGGATGACTGCAAATCAACTGCCGGCCAACCGTACCGATGACGGTCGGCGCCCCGCTGATGAGCTGATGCATCTAAAAGGCTCCCACCCGATTGTCCTGGGGCTGCCGCGTGGCGGTATACCAGTGGCCGCCAAACTGCTCCAGCGCTCAATGCGCCGCACGAAGTCCAGGTTCGCCGCGTTAACGCTCATACCTGCACCCATCCGTTTTGCACTGAGATGGCCAGCGCTTGCTCACGCGTCAGCGCACCAAGCTTTTTGCGCGCATTTTTGAAATGAAACTCAACCGTTGCTGGCGAAATAGCGATCCGCTCAGCAATGCGTTGGGTGCGTAGCCCTTGGGCAAGAAGCGAAAGGCATTGCTTTTCGCGTTCGCTAAGATGTTTGGGTTCACCCGCAGGGTCGGGCCGCTCATCAAGGATGCGCATAAACTGGTCATAGCTTTGGATCGCCACGCGCTTGGCTTCGACTTTGCGCTCGGGTCGAATTTGCGCGCAGGGTCCGGCCGGGACGAGTACCCAACCGGCTGTTTGGGCACCACGGGCAGCGCCAAGCGAAATGGTGAAACCACCAGGTTGCACTCGGCTTGGAAACTCGCGCGTCACCAGATCGACCACCTGTGAGAGTGCCGCTCCCGAGCGAAGGACGCACAGACCCGTCGGCAGTCGGTCGTGGCGAAGAACGCAAGTGACGTTGGGAAAACCCAGTTGCTCCAGAACGGATAGAGCGCTGTTCCAAGCATTTTCCAAGGTCGCATGCGGCGCTGGGTCAATCCTGCCTGCGGTGCCGCGCTCCATGGCAATTCGCTTCTGATGGTTCATGGGCCAGCCGCTTGGTTGTCATGATTGGCGGCCACTGTGCGCGCTGACGCGCTTGGATTTCTATGGGGCAGTTGCCCTATGAGGAAAAAAGCGCTTACGTTTCCCTGGGGACATGCTGCGGAGATCAGAGCGAATGCTCGAAGCGATCAACAGAATTCAGGCCGCCATCCTCTCTGGCTATGATAGCCCAACCGATGTCTGGGCCCACGACATCTGCTCTTCGATGGGTGCCCTACTTGGCACTGAGCATGTCTATTTCATCGAACCAGAAGAGACCGGCACGTCCCACGAGCCGCAGGAAAAACTTGGCGTTTACAGTCAATCCATTGGCCAAACCTTCGCTGATGGCATCGCCTCGCATTTTGAAGGTTTTGACGATGATGGATTCAGCCTGTTCCGCGAGGACTATGCGTCGGCGCTGCACCGGATCGTCCGCGCCAGCGGCGTCGGTGCCTATCATGATGCCCCGCTATATGATCGCCGCATTCGCGAGTCGATGGAGCTCCACCAAGAGGTGTTCAAGCCGGTAGGTCTTGAGCGCCAGATGGCGCTCTCCGCGCCGCTTGTGCGTGGCGAAGCGATGTTGATCGCTGGCTTTGGGCACAAGGATTTTCCCGAGCATGGCGACGAGCGCCATCAGGCCATCCAGCTTCTCACACCGGCCTTTGAGGCGGCCATTGCCTTCCGCGCGCGCTTGAAACGCAGCTATCTGGAAACCAGAGATGCCATGGAAGGCGCTGGCAAGCCTTTTGCCATAGTCAGCATTGATGGAACATTGCTGTTTCTCAGCGAGCAGCTTCAGTTCTATTTGGCTGGCCATGACCATCGCAAAGACGTTCTGGCGGCGATCCTGTCTATGGCGCAGGATGCAACGCAGGCGCTTGTGACCAATCCCGGTGGCGCGCTGGCCCGACCTGCGCAGCGTGCCAAAATCGGAAATCGACACTACACGCTGCGCGCGCGGATCGGCATGGCCTTCAATGGCGACCCGGAAGTCCATATTTGGATTGAGCCGCAATCGGGTCGAACGCTGAACAAAGCGCTCGCTCGTGCCTATGGCCTGACACCCAGGGAGTGCGAGGTGGCAGTGTTGATTGCCGAAGGCCTGCGCGACAAGGAAATTGCACGGCGCCTCTCCATCAGCCCGCATACGGCTCGGCGTCACTGCGAAGCGCTGCTGCGCAAAACAGAACTGTCCAACCGTGCCAGCCTAGGGCCGCTTCTGTTTCGGCCCTTCTAAGAGCTCCTCAGAGCCGCATCACCAACCCTATGGATTTTGGTAGCTTTCCAGTTGGCACGCCTTTGGCCTTCTATGTGCAGCGTTCGTGGGGCGATGGGCAAAACTGGATGATGCGCATGACAACACCGTCCAAAGCGACCCTTGGCCTGGGCTTTGCCTTGGCGCTGATGGCCTGCAATGCAAGTGCCAGTGAGCCAGTCAGCATTTGCCTGGCCGCCGGAAGTGAAGCCGATGGCATGACGGCGATGATCCATCATGCCGACGACAGCTCGGTTCGTGTGGATAGCCCTTATTCTGACGACCCGAATTCTCGCATCACGCGCTGGACCGAGGCGGACTATTTCGCGCGGTTCTGGGCTGCCGTAGAATCGCCTCTGGCAGCTATGGATGGCATGGCCCCAGACAGCTGTGATGATGGTTGGCGCGATATTTTGGTTGTGACATTTGCCGACGGAACGGAGATCCGCCAAGAGGCGTCCTGTCCGCGCAATCCCATCCACCTTTTGCGCAACGATCTGGCGATGAACCTGCCCAGCTTCGTTGAAAACGCCAGCCGCGACGAAGTTGAGGGCGCAGTCGACGGCGTCTACGCTCCGTGTGCGCAAGACTGGTGAAATGGCAACCTTGTGTGTGCACCGTCACAGCCAGCCACTCTCTAGGATCACTATCTGAGCGCCAGCGGCGCGATTCCAATCATGCGCAAACTAACCCCTATGAGGCAGACATTGACTGGATTATTCAAACGCCTGTTTGCAGCAAGCTTTGGCCTTCTTGCCCTTTGCACCTTCCCTGTGAACGCGCAACAGAGCGATCTGGAGCGCGCGATCCTGGTGTTTGACGGATCAGGATCGATGTGGGGACAGATTGATGGGATCAACAAGATTGTCACTGCGCGCGAGACCCTAGCGCGCGTGCTGCCGACCTTTCCGGCCACGATGGAACTGGGCTTGATGGCCTATGGCCACAATCGCCGTGGCGACTGCAACGACATAGAGATGCTGGTGCAAACAGGCCCGGTGACGACAACGGCAGGCCCGATCTCCGATGCCGTCAACGCGCTAAACCCGCGCGGAAAAACACCGCTGTCTGAGGCCGTGCGCCTCGCTGCGCTGGAACTGCGCTACACCGAAGAGCGGGCCACGATCATTCTTGTCACCGATGGGTTGGAGACCTGCGAAGCCGATCCGTGCGCTTTGGCCAATGAACTGGAAAGCTTGGGCATTGATTTCACCACCCATGTGATCGGCTTTGGTTTGACCGAAGAGGAAGGCCAACAGGTTTCGTGCCTGGCTGAGAATACCGGCGGCAGCTATTTCCAAGCCACTGATGCCGATGCGCTGAGCGAAGCACTCACGCAAACCGTGGCCTTCGTGCCGCCCCAGCCATCAGCGCCGCCAGCACCCGTATTGGAGCCGATTGAGCAAAACCTTTTCGTCACCGTGCGATTGGATGCGGCCAGCGAGCCATTGACCACGCAGGACCCAATCCGCGTGGAGTGGGATCTGGAGCCGCTGGACCCGCAGATTGATCCGGCGTCCGTTCCCTTTATCGCCGCTGAGCCAAGTTTTGAGCGTTTCATTGAACCAGGCCGTTACCGGCTATCGGCCAGTACAAGTCGCGGCCTGCTGGCAAGCGAGGAGATCACCCTCACAGCGACGGAGCGAACCGACGTTGATCTGGTTTTTGGCGCTGGAACGCTCGATCTCTATGCCGTCATGCTGAACGATAATTTTGGACTCTCCGACACCGATTTCAGCTGGGCTATTCGTAACCTCGACACAGATCGAACGTTCACCGTTTACACCCGCAACGCGCGGGAAATTGTCCCAGCCGGGCGCTACGAAGCCTCGCTGATCATCACGCGCCTTGAAAGCATGTCGCCTGGCACGGTGTCGCTCGCGGTCTCGGCCGGCCAAGTGAGCGAGCAGGAGGTGATCGCGTCGACCGCCCGCGTCGGCTTTCGGGTCTTCAACACCGACGGCAGTGAGTTGACGAGCTTTGAACTTCGCCACAACGTTTTTCGTGGACCGGTTGATCAAAATGAGCGCGTTGCCGGTGGTATCGGCGGCGATGCGCTTTTGCTTCTCCCTGGCAGCTACACCGCGCGCGTTGAAGCGTGGGACGACGGTCCGCGCCGATCGGTCGAGACGGAGTTTGAGTTGGCAGCAGGTGATGACCGGATCATCGAAATCACTATGCCCGATGCGCCCCAGTGATCGCAGGCCTGCGACCTAAAAGAGAACGGAAGACGCCCATGAGCTGGAAATTTGTTGTCGCAGGTGCAGTGGCATTGGCAGCGCAAATTGCGCTCGCCACATCGCCATCCCATGCAGATCCCAACACCTGTGTTGGCAGCGCGCCCAACGGGTCGTCACTGCCCGTCTTTGATCAGCCCAACCCGCAAAGCGCTGTGCTCGGCGGCATCGGCGTTGGCCAGTGCGACATCATGGTGACCAACCAGTGCGAGGGCAATTGGTGTGTGATCGTCTACCAAGGGCTGAATGGTTGGATAGAAATGCGGCACCTCACTGGCAGTCTGGTGCAGCCATCAGCTGGTGCTACGGGCCAGCAATCAGGCGGTGCGGTGCAGACATTCGAGGTGATTGGCGGCAGCGGAACAGTCACCATGATGGGGCAAACCCAGCCGACGCCGGTTGATCCCGGTGGAACGGTCAGCCTAACGCCGATTGATGGTTCCACCGCTCGATTGTCCATGCCGACCGCGGTTTTTCCCGGCCAACCGACCATGCGCCGTGGACCTGGCGGTGTTTGGACTGGCTCTTTCGGCGAATGGGCAGGTATTCCGGCCAATGTGACGGTCACCCTGCGGGACCTCACGACGCCAACGCCGTTGCTCATCCTTGATGGCACCAGCCCGATGGCGGAGTTTCTCTTGGAATTGCAACTTCGACCTGTCGGTGGATCCTCTGGCGTTCAGCAAAACGCCGGGCAAAGCGCCCAGAGCGGGTCCACTCCGGGTGGTGGTGACAGCTGTACCGAGTTGGAGGCGGTCAGCGCGCGCATCAATGCCATGGGTGATACCGACAGCGTCCAGGAGTTGCGTAGCATCTATGTGATAACCGGTTTGGCCTTTGGCGGCGCGCAGACCCCGGACAAATGCCAGCAGGCGCTTGATCTGATAGCGGCTTCCCCATCCCTCCAAGGTTGGCTGGCATCGCGCGGCATTGGTCAGTCGCCAAACATGGGCGCGGTTCGCAATGACAGCGCAAACTGTTCCGCGGTTGACGAGATCGCCGTGGCCATTGAGCAGGCCAATGATCGCCGTCTGAGCGGCCTGCTTGGCCAACTGATCGATGAAGTGGGTATCATGGATCTTTTCGCGGCAAACGAAGAGCAGTGCGGCCGCCTCCTTGATCTGCTTGAAATGGAGGGGATCGTCGATGCGCCCTCCGTGCGTATTCAGGCCGGTATCGGCCCATCCAGCGGCACGCCGCCGTCCCCAACGCCTGCTCGGCCGCAAGGTCTAAGCAGTGCGTGTCGTGAGGTCTTGGTGATTGATCAGGCAGTGGAAGCGGTGAACAACCGCATGGTTTCGGAGATCTTTGGCAGCAGCATGCAATCCATTCCGATGACCGACGTCTTTTCAGCAACCGAAGGGCAATGCCTGGCATTGCTGGAACTGCTGGCGATGGAAGGCATGGGATCACCGGAAGAGGTGCGGCTTTTGGCGCAGAGATTCAGCGAGACACGCGCACCAGTCGCCCCTGCGCCAGCCACACAATCTGCGGCATGTGAGGCGTTGTCACAAGCGATCCGGCCTCCCCTGCGTGGCGGTGCGCCCGATGCGCGGCGCGCTGTTCTCAGCACACTTCAGGCCAATGGCATTGCCGATGTGGCCAGTGCCTCGCAGCAGGTCTGCGCGCAGGTGATAGCGCAGTTGATCGCGGCCAATACCATACCCGATGATGGCGTAGGGTGGGGCGCGGCAGGCGCAACCAGCCCCGGGCCGGCCCCAACACCTGCCCCGAGCCAAGGGGGTGCTTGCTTGGCGCTTGGTGATCTCCTCGTCACGGTTGTCAATCGAGGTATGAACCGGGAGCTGACTGCATTGAGCGATATCTTGACCGTCACTGGTATCCGGTCTCTATCCGGTGAGACGAACACAGGATGTGCATCGGCGGTGAATGCGGCCATTGCCGCTGGTATTGGCCAATAGACCGGTGGGGGCGGGCGCTTCGCCCACCCCGATACTCATCTGAGGCGCGGCCCTACTTGGCTAGGTCGATGGCTTGTTTCAGGTCATCCAGGTCGCCAATCTGATTGGCCAGAATGAGCACCAAGCGCGCATTCATATCGTTGGCTTCCTCGTCGCTCATCTCGCGCTGTGCATCGGTCAGCATCTCATAGAACGCGTCAGGTTTTTCAATGTTGGGCGTTAGCGTGAGGCTCATGACAGTGCTCCTGCGGTCGCACGGGTTATGGCGGCCCGGATTTTTTCGGCATCGAATAAACGCCAACGCGCGGCAACATGCTGATCGGGACGGATGAGATAGACGGCACCCTCCTGTCCATCATAGCGTTCGCTAGCAAGGCCCGCTGTGTCTTCAAAGTCCTTGCCGGCAACGATCAGCTTGGGTGTAAAGACCCCAAAATCGACCGGAGTTGCCTCCAATCCGAAAACCAAGAGCGCAAAGCCTTCACCCAGCAGGCTCAAGAACCATGCATCCTGCCCAGCCACTTTGATGGGGGCGTCGGCAGCACAGGTGCCGGGAACCATAGATCCCTTCCAATCATCGTCATCTGGTGTGTTGAGAGGGCTTTCTATATAGGGCGTCGGCGTTGACAGACGTCCGGAGTTCACCAGCGGGCGAGCAAACTCATGGCTCTTGGCCAGGCTCAGCACCGCATTGCGATAACGACGCGAGGCGTTGTTTTTCGGCGTGATGAAATCAGTCGACCGCGTAGAGTTGAGTAAGTTATCGTCGGCAGCGAATGCCCGCTCATCGTGATAGCTATCGATCAAAGTCTCCGGCGCTTCACCGCGCAAGACCGCAGCAAGCTTCCACGACAGATTGTCGATATCCTGCACGCCAGTGTTCGCTCCACGTGCACCGAAGGGTGAAACCTGATGCGCGGCATCACCGGCAAAAAGCACGCGGCCATGGCGGAATTGATCCACCCGGCGACACGCAAACTGGTAGACGGACGCCCATTCGAGCTCAAACTCCACATCGTCGCCGATCATGGCCTTGACCCGTGGAATGATGTTTTCAGGCCGTTTTTCTACCTCGGGATCACTGTCCCAGCCGAGTTGGAAATCGAGCCGCCAGACATCGTCGGACTGCTTGTGCAGCAAGGCTGACTGGCCACGGTGGAAGTCCGGATCGAACCAGAACCAGCGCTCGGTAGGGAAGTCGGCCTTCATGACGATATCGGCAATAAGGAACCGATCCTGAAAGAACTGCCCGGTGAAGTCAGCACCCACCATGCGGCGGATATCAGAGTTCGCGCCATCGCAGGCGATCACCCAGTTCGCCTCCATGTTGAAGATGCCGTCGGGCGTTTCAACGGCAAGCTCAGCATGATCATCATGAGTGTGCAGCGCGACAACCTTGTGCTTCCAGCGCAGGTCGATCAGCGGGTTCGCTTCGCAGGCTGCGACCATGTACTCTTCAAGATAGTACTGCTGGAGATTGATGAAGGCTGGAATTTTGTGGCCGTCTTCGGGGAGAAGGTCAAAGGTATAGACCTCCTTGTCGCGGAAGAAGACCCGGCCGAGTTTCCACTCGATCCCCTTGTCCAGCATTTGCTTCGCGATACCCAAGCGGTCCCAGATTTCGAGCGGGCGTTTGGCATAACAGACGGCGCGTGAGCCAACCGAAACCGTGTTGTTGTCATCCAGCACCACGACCTTCAGTCCGCGCGCAGCAAAATCGAGCGCAGCGGTAAGGCCCATAGGGCCTGCACCGACAATCACCACATCATGGCGCAACGTTTCGCTGGCCTCTTGTTCAGGTGATTGAACATAGTCGAACTCGGGAAAGTCGTACGTATTAAGCATCGCTCTTTCCCGCTTCCGTCTTGCCCAAATCCTTCTTGTCTAGCTCTTTGGCGTGCAGCCAGTCGGCATGCTGAGGGGCCTTTTTGGTGCGAGACCATTCTTCAAGCATGTCCCATTTCACCGCGTCCAGGCGCTTGATCATCTCTTCTTCTTTGGGGTCTGGACAGGCCAGTTCAACGCGGTGGCCATTGGGATCAAAGAAGTAGATGGAGTGGAAAATGGAGTGATCGGTCACGCCGAGCACATCCACGCCGTTGGCCTCAAGATGCTCTTTGAAGCCCATCAGCGTCTCACGGTCCTTCACCTTGAAGGCAATGTGCTGCACCCAGATTGGTGTATTCGGATCGCGGCCCATGTCAGGCTTTGTCGGCAGCTCAAAGAACGCCAGCACGTTGCCATTCCCGGCATCAAGGAACAGGTGCATGTAGGGATCGGGTTCGTGCGTGGAAGGCACTTTGTCTTCTGCGATCGCCAAGACGAAGTCCATGTTGAGCATCTTGGTGTAGAACTCGACCGTCTCCTTGGCGTCTTTGCACCGGTAGGCTACGTGGTGGATTTGGTCCAACTTCAAGTTTTGTGCGGTCATGATTGTTTCCTCCAAAAGTCATTGCATTTGCAATGAATATCGTAAGTCAGTACCTTAGCTTTTGACGCAGGTCAATTCGTTGCATATGAAACAATAAGTTTCGCCGATATATACAGGCGACCCTTGGGCAATCCAAAAAGGCGATCTATGAAGCTTGAGAGCTATTTTCCCTATCTGTTGGCCGCGACAGCTGAGTCCTTTTCCCGCAAGCTCGTTGAGGTTTATGGGCGGACCTATGGGCTCTCGCGGGAAGAATGGCGGTTGCTGTTGCTCTTGGCCGATGCCGGAGAACTCAGCTCGCTGGAATTGGCCAAGCGCACGACACTCGACAAGGTTCAAGTTAGCCGCGCTGCACAGAAACTCGAAGACAAAGGCCTGATCAGCCGGTCCGTTCCGGCATCCGATAGAAGGCTGCGCGTCTACACCTGTTCGCATGAGGGCCAAGAGCTTTTCTCGAAAGTCTTCCCCAGCGTGCAGAGCCAGGCTGATGCTATTCTGGGCAATATGAGCGCGGAGGACAGGGCGAACCTAGAAACGGGTTTGAAGGCACTGGCTGCCGCCGTGGCCACGCACACAGAGCAGATGACGCAGGGCGATAAATAGTAGGCCGATTAAAACATTTCGCGCTAACCCTGACTCGCACAACGCTGCCTGAAATTAAAGATTCCAACGCGTTATATGACGCTCTACGTCTCAAGCTAAAGCTAAACACCCTAGTTGGTTTCTTCCATCAGCCGATCCAGCGCGAGTTGCAGCGCATCCTTGTCGTCACCCAATATTAGGTTGAGCTCGGCCTGAAAGGCTTCTGCAATAGGGATCAGCTTGCTGAGCAGCTCTATGCCCTCTGGCGTCAGTGTTAGCTTCAGCAGGCGTTTGTCGCGGCTGTCGATCTGCTTGGCCAGATAGCCCTTGGCTTCCAGCTTGGTTGCGGCACGGCTGACCTTGGAGCGCTCCAGGCTGACGCGCTGTTCAATGTCCCTGATCGAAAGATCCTTGGTGTATCCAACATTAAGAAGCACGCGCCACTCGGGAATCGAGATGCCGAATTCCTTCTTGTATTGCTTGGCCAATTTGCTGCTCAGCCGCGCTGCAAGAACGACGAACCGGTAGGGCAAATATCGTTCCAGATCAAAGTCCGGCAGAGCATCGCTCATGTCGTGCACCTTTTCTTGTCCTCATCATTTTGGCGGAAAAGTCGTTGCATGTGCAATAATTTTCTTGACTTTATCACAGGCTCATTGGATGATCGTATCAAATGCAACGATCTTTTGGGTGCCTCATAAATACGCGGCGCCCATGACATCATCCGCATCGGCAGCTGTAGCATCCCAAGAGATGTGGTCGACGCGTGAACATCAATCCAAAGGGAGGACTACTGCATGAAAATCAATATGTTAAATGTCGGAAAAACCATCTCCGCTGTTGCGGTTGGGGCGACGTTCCTGACATCAGGTGCGGCCTTGGCCGACACGACGCTGGCCATGTCCAGCTGGTTGCCACCGCGCCATCCCATCGTTGTGGATGCGCTGCGCCCTTGGGCAGAAGAGATTGCTGAAGTGACCGAAGGTCGTGTCACCGTGCGCATTCTTGCCCGCCCACTCGGGGCGCCGCCAGCTCACTATGACATGGCAGCGGACGGTATTGCGGACATCACATATGGTCTGCACTCCTTCACCACAGATGACCGCTTTGAGCGCTCTAGAATTGGTCAATTCTCCTTTCTTGGCGATGACGCCGTGTCGGGCTCAACAGCCTTCTGGAACGTTTATTCCGGTACGCTCGACGCGCAAGCAGAGCATGAGGGCGTGAAGCTTCTGGGTCTCTTCGTTCACGGCCCTGGCGTGTTGCACAACAACATTCGCCCCATTGAAACGCAGGCCGATGTCGAGGGCCTGAAAATCCGTGTTCCCGGTGGTTACATTTCGGATCTGATGTCAGATCTTGGTGCTGAAACGCTCTTCATGTCGTCTGGTGAAGTCTTTGAGAAACTGTCTCGTGGCGTGATCGATGGTGTGACCTTCACCTATGAGGCTGTCACGGCCTTCAACCTCACCGAAGATCTGCAGCACACCATGCGGGTGCCAGGTGGGCTGTACAACACGACCTGGTTCCTGGTGATGAACGAAGGTGCGTGGGACGGCATTTCGGCAGAAGATCAGGCTGCTATCGAAGCCATTTCCGGTGAAGCCTTTGCCGAACGTGTTGGCACGGCGTGGAACAATGCTGATGAGCGTGCGCTTGTTGTCATGGAAGGAGCAGGCATCGCAATCAATGATGCGCCCGATGAGTTGCTCGAAGCCATCAAGTCGATGGCTGCCATCCGTGAAGCATCCTGGGCAGAAGCTATCGCCGAAGATGACTTTGATGGCGTAGCAGCGCTGGCTGAATTGCGCGCGCAGACTGGCGTGGACTTCTAAGCAATGGAGCGGCTTCGACAAAGGCACCCCGGAAATGACGGTGGGTTGGACATCAACAAGGTCCTTCAAAGCACCCTGGGTGTCGGAGCCGCTCTTCTCCTTTTCAGCCTCATTCTGGTGACCTGCGTTGATGTGATCGGACGATACTTTTTTTCCGCTCCTCTCAGCGGCGCATTCGAGATCACCGAGCTTCTTCTTGCCGCCCTGGTGTTCACGGCACTGCCGCTGACCACCGAGCGCCGGGAGCATATCGAGGTCGATCTGCTCAACGTCTTTATCAATGACACGAGCAAACGCTATCTCAGTGCCTTTGCTGGGCTGTTTTCGGCCGCACTGCTGGCAACTTTGGCTTGGCGTCTGGCGTCTCACGCCGTGTCGGCCGCCGAGGATGGAGCAACGACAAATGCTCTGGGTATTTCTTTGGCGCCGTTTGGATATCTGGCAGCCTTCTCGTGCCTTGTCAGTGCGTTCATCGCCTTCATGCGCGGTATCTATCCCCCATCCCATCTGGGCGAAAACGGGCGAGACGAAAACGGGCAGGACGACCATGTTTGAAGCTCTGCTTGGATTTGCCATTCTTCTTGGCCTGATCCTGCTGCGTGTGCCGATCGCTTTCGCGATGGCTGCAGTCGGTGGCATCGGTTTCGCGCTCCTGCGTGGCTGGCAGCCGGCCTGGGCGATGACCGGACAGATCGCTTTTGACTCGGCCCTTTCTTACAGCCTGTCTGTCATTCCGCTTTTTATCTTCATGGGCAATGTGCTCGCCGCCTCTGGTGTGGCGCACGGTCTTTTCGCGGCAGCAGATCGCATGTTCGGTCGCACACGTGGCGGCCTTGCCATGGCCTCGGTGTTTTCCTGCGGCGGGTTCTCCGCCGTTTGCGGATCATCGCTGGCGACCGCAGCCACCATGTCCAAGGTGGCGATGCCGTCTATGCGCAAGTTTGGCTATGATGATCGCCTGGCAACTGGCTCTATCGCCGCTGGTGGCACCCTGGGCATTCTCATTCCGCCCTCGGTCATTCTCATCATCTATGGTCTGTTGACCGAAACCAACATTGCCAAGCTGTTCATCGCCGGGATCATTCCAGGCATCCTTGGCATCATTCTCTATCTACTGGCGGTCAAAGTGGCCGTGTGGATGAAGCCAAACCTGGCCCCAGATGTGGTGACCCAACGTGAGCCGATGACACGCTCTGATTTGATCGGCGTGCTCTGTGTCTTAGGCCTCTTTCTGTTCATCATGGTGGGCATCTATGGTGGGTTCTTTACACCCACAGAAGCGGCCGGCATGGGCGCGGGTGCATCGGTTCTAATTGCGATTGGGCTGCGCACCATGACGTGGCGCGATTTTCTGGTTGCCACCTTCGACAGTGTGCGAGCAACGGCGATGATCTTTGCCGTGGTGATCGGTGCGGAGCTTTTTTCCAACTTCATCAATTTCGCTGGTCTGCCCGACGCGCTAGCCTCGCTTGTGTTCGATCTCAATATGCCGGTCTGGGCCGTCATGCTGGTCATCGTTCTGATCTACATGATCTTAGGCTGTGTGCTTGAAAGCCTATCGATGGTGCTGCTGACGGTGCCGATTTTCTACCCACTTATGTACCAGCTGCCCTTTACCAACGAGCTACTGCTCGATCCAGAACTGGCGCTGATTTGGTTTGCCATCGTGGTGGTGGTGGTCACTGAGATCAGCCTCATCACACCGCCGGTTGGCATGAATGTTTTTGTGCTGAAATCGGTGCTTAAGGACGTTTCTCTGGGAATCATCTTCAAGGGTGTGCTGCCCTTCTGGTTCGCCGATATTTTTCGTCTCAGCCTGTTGATGGCGATCCCATGGCTCTCCTTGTGGTTGGTTACGGCCATGTAAAACGCCCGTGTCCAGGTCACTCTCTCAGCCTTTGCCACACACAATTCTGACGTCGCCTCGCGGAGGAAACCATGAACGCTTCAGCCTTGCCTAACACCATGACCCAGGCTCCCTCTCTGCCCGGCCCGCACCAGGGCTATATGCCCGGTTTCGGCAATGACTTCGAAACCGAAGCGCTTCCCGGTGCCTTACCGCAGGGTATGAACTCACCGCAGAAATGTGAGTACGGCCTCTATGGCGAACAGCTCTCAGGCACGGCATTCACAGCGCCTAGCCACCAGAACGAGCGAACTTGGTGCTACCGCATCCGGCCCTCGGTCAAGCACTCACATCGCTACGAAAAGATCGATCTGCCCTACTGGAAGTCTGCCCCCAATGTGGTTGAGGACGTCACTTCGCTTGGTCAGTATCGATGGGATCCCGTGCCCCACTCCGGTCAGGAAACCACCTGGCTGACGGGCATGCGCACCATGACCACCGCCGGGGATGTGAACACCCAAGTCGGCATGGCGACCCATGTTTATTTGGTGACCCAATCCATGGTGGACAGCTATTTCTTCTCCGCCGACAGCGAACTGCTGATCGTGCCGCAGGAAGGTCGGCTGCGCTTCTGCACCGAACTTGGCATCATCGATCTAGAACCCAAAGAGATCGCCATCCTTCCACGCGGTCTGCTCTACCGCGTTGAAGTGCTTGAAGGGCCGTGCCGCGGGTTTGTGTGCGAGAATTATGGTCAGAAATTTGAGCTGCCTGGACGCGGTCCAATCGGCGCGAACTGCATGGCCAATCCGCGCGATTTCAAAGCTCCGGTTGCAGCTTTTGAAGACCGTGATGTGCCCTCAACGGTGACGATCAAATGGTGTGGTCAATTTCACCAAACCAAGATCGGACAGTCACCGCTGGATGTGGTGGCCTGGCACGGCAACTACGCACCGATCAAATATGATCTGCGCACCTACTGCCCTGTCGGTGCGATCCTGTTCGATCACCCGGACCCGTCGATCTTTACGGTGCTCACCGCGCCATCCGGTCAGCCCGGCACGGCGAACATTGATTTCGTTCTGTTCCGAGAGCGTTGGATGGTGGCCGAAGATACGTTCCGGCCACCCTGGTATCACAAGAACATCATGTCCGAACTGATGGGCAACATTTACGGCCAGTATGATGCCAAGCCCCAGGGTTTCGTGCCCGGTGGGATCAGCCTGCACAATATGATGCTGCCTCACGGCCCGGATAAGAACGCCTTTGAAGGGGCGTCCAACGCCAAGCTGGAGACTGAAAAGCTCGACAACACCATGTCGTTCATGTTCGAGACCCGGTTCCCGCAGCAGCTGACAGAATTTGCCGGCAAGGAGGCACCCTTACAGGACGATTACATCGATTGCTGGGAGAGCCTGGAGAAGAAGTTCGACGGAACGCCGGGCAAGAAATGAAACTTTATTCGTACTGGCGTTCCACAACCTCTTTCCGGGTAAGAGCGGCGCTGAACCTCAAGTCTGTTGCTTACGATCTGGTGCCGGTTGATCTGGTCGCTGGCGATCAGCGCGATGAGCCTTATGTCGCGCTAAACCCCAATGCTGGCGTGCCAACACTGGTGCTAGACGACGGCACGGTGCTCACGCAGTCGATGGCGATCTTGGACTATGTCGACGCTGTCTGGCCTGAGCCGCAGCTAATCCCGAGCGACCCGCTGGAACGAGCAAGGGTGATGGCTGCGGCGCAAACCGTGGCTTGCGATATTCACCCCTTGAACAATTTGCGGGTCATCGCGGAAGTGAAATCACGCTTTGGGGCGACCCCAGAAGAAGCGCGCAACTGGATGTGTCATTGGATGAACGAGGGATTCATCTCGCTGGAAAAACAGCTTGCCGACGACACCCAATTCTCCTTCGGGTCGGCCCCAGACGCCGCTGATCTTTGCATAGTTGCACAGACTTATAATGCCCGCCGTTGGGGCCTGGATTTGCACCCTTTTCCAAAACTGCGCCGGGTTGAGGCTGCCTGTCTGAGTGTTCCCGCCATCGCGGCGGCTCACCCCGATCAACAAATTGAAGCGCAAGAAATGGCAAGAGAGACGGTATGACGAAATTGCTGACATCATGGGTGGAAAGCGCCAACAACGCCAACACGCCCTTTCCCTTGAACAATCTGCCCTATGGCGTGTTTTCAACCACTGGGACGCCAGCGCGCTGCGGTGTGGCAATTGGCGACCAAATCCTTGATGTACAGGCACTTGAGGCCGCGGGCCTGATCAACGTCGGCGGTACTTTCAAAGAACCCACATGGAATGCCTTCATGGGGCAGGGTAAGGCGGCATGGGATGCTCTGCGCGTGCGCCTCACCGAAATTTTGGCCGAAGGCAGCACCGATCAGGCCAAGGCAGCGGAGTTTTTGACTGCTCAGGCCGATGCCACAATGCACATGCCAATTGAGGTCGCCGAGTACACGGACTTTTACGCCGGACGCCACCACGCAACCAATGTCGGCACCATGTTTCGGGGCGCTGAAAATGCGCTGCCGCCGAACTGGCTGCATATCCCTATCGGCTACAATGGCCGCGCATCATCGGTTGTCGTGTCAAACACCGATATTCGCCGTCCCTGGGGGCAACTCAAGGGACCGAACGACGACAAACCGAGCTTTGCACCGAGCCAGCGCTTCGACATCGAACTTGAGATGGGCGCAATTGTTGGCACGCCCAGCGACGGCCCGATCTCAGTGAAGGAGGCTGACGACAACATCTTCGGCTATGTCCTGCTCAACGACTGGTCAGCGCGTGATATTCAGGCCTGGGAGTATCAGCCTCTTGGTCCGTTTCAGGCCAAGGCGACCGCAACCACGATTGGTCCTTGGATTGTAACTACTGCGGCGCTGGAGCCTTTTCGCTGCGACACACCGGAGCGCGACTTTGAACTGCTCGATCACCTGAAGGATCAAGGCCCGATGCTGTTTGACATCGACCTGTCCGTCACCTTGGCGCCGCAAGGCAGGGCCGCCACCACCATCGCGCGCACCAACTACAATGAAATGTACTATTCTGCCGCCCAACAGCTTGCCCATCACACTACGTCTGGCTGCGCGATGCGCACCGGTGACCTTCTGGGCTCCGGCACGATCTCCGGCCCGGAGAAGGAAAATCGTGGGTCGCTGCTGGAATTGAGCTGGGGCGGCAAAGAACCCTTCACCTTGGACACTGGCGAGAACCGCAGCTTCATCGAAGATGGCGACACGCTTGTGCTGCACGGCGTCGCAAAGCGTGACGGCTACACCATCGGGTTTGGTACATGCTCAGGCAAGGTCTTGCCTGCGCTGAAAAACCCATATGAGCGCACCTAGCTCACCCACATTTTCTGCATCACTGCGCGGCCGATAGGGCCGGCAAAGAAGGAAGAGACACATGGCCAAGGCATTCGCATCGCAAGGCGATATGAGTGAGAAGAAGATCACCTTCGATGAAATCGGTGAGGGTCTTTGGGCATTCACAGCTGAAGGTGATCCCAACTCCGGCGTCATCATAGGCGATGACAGCGTCATGATCGTAGAAGCGCAGGCAACGCCACGCCTTGCCAACCAAGTCATCGAGAAAGTGCGCACCGTTACCGACAAGCCCATCAGTCACGTGGTGCTAACGCACTATCACGCGGTTCGGGTGCTGGGTGCATCAGCCTACAACGCAGATCAGATCATCATGTCCGATGTTGCGCGCTCAATGGTTGTTGAGCGCGGCCAGGAAGATTGGGACAGTGAATTCCAGCGCTTCCCGCGCCTATTTGAGGGCCATGAAAGCATTCCAGGTCTCACCTATCCCACCACCACGTTCAGCGACTCGATGACCGTTTATCTCGGCAATCGCCGGGTCGACATCAAACACATTGGCCGCGCCCATACTGCGGGCGATGCGGTGATCCATGTGCCTGATCAGAATGTCATGTTCACTGGCGATATCGTTGAGGATCACTCAGCCTGCTATTGCGGCGATGGCTATTTTGGTGATTGGGGCGGCACACTAGACCGCATCAAAGCCTATGATGTGGACGCGATTGCGCCGGGTCGCGGTGATGCTTTGGTCGGCCATGAGGCCGTTGACCGTGCCATTGAGAGCACGCGTGACTTTGTTCAAAGCACATTTATACCTGCCCAGAGGGTGGCCATGAAGGGCGGTTCACTCAAAGACGCTTGGGACGCGGTGCGCGAGTCCTGCGACCCGAAGTTCAAGGACTACGCCATCTATGAGCACTGCCTGCCGTTCAATGTCAGCCGTGCCTATGATGAGGCACGTGGCATCTGGCACCCACGCATTTGGACCGACAAGCGCGACATGGAAATGTGGGAACAGCTTCAGGGGTAGGAGGGTTCTATCGCGCGGTAGTATGAGGTCGACCTAAACGCCCAAATGGGCGAGCAGGCCACCATCGACCAAATAGTCACCACCGGTGCAGAAGCCAGATTTCTCACCGCAAAGAAATGCAATCAGCTCGCTGGTTTCCTCCACCGTACCAACACGTCCAATCGGGTGAGCTTCACCAAATTGGGCGATGGCCGGTTCGATATCATTGCCATCGCCGACAACCTCTTGCGCGGCAAATTCCAGCAAGGGCGTACGCACTGAACCCGGACTGATGGAGTTCACCCGCACCTTGTCTTTGGCACAATCCACCGCCATCGCGCGAGTCATCGCATGAATGGCGCCCTTGGTCGTGGCGTAGGCCAACACATTGTTCTGGTTGCCGTGACCTTGCACGGATGAGACGTGCACAATCGCGCCGCCACCCCCCTTCATGAACGGATAGGCGTGGTGGCTGGTGAGAAAACAGGATCGCAGATTGATCGCCATCACCCTATCCCAGTGCGCGCTATCGGTGCTGGAGATATCGCCATAGGTTTGGATGGCTGCGGCGTTCACCAGCACATCAATGCGACCTTCAGCCTCGCCAATAGGCATGATCCAGTCACGCACACTGTTTTCGTCTGAAACGTCAACGTGAGCGACAGAAACATTCAGCCCTTCGGCCGCTCCGGCGGCCTTTTGGTTGTGCGTATCATCGTTGCCGCACACAAATACCTTCGCGCCGCCGCGGGCCAGGCGCAGCGCGGCGCCGAGCCCGATGCCACTGGAACCGGTGACCAAGGCGATTTTGCCTGCAAAATCCTGATCCATCGTGTTGTCCTTATGCCTCGGCAGCGGCCATCAGCGCCTTCATGTACCCAACAGCAAAGGCTTTGCCAGCATGCCATGGTGCGTCGCATTCCAGTTCCGGTGTATGATCGGGGATCAACACACCCTGATAGTCCGCCGCTTTCAAGATGCTGATGATCCGCGCCATATCGATGTCGCCCTCATCAATGAAAACCTCATGATAATTGGGCACCTTGCCACGCACATTGCGGAAGTGAATGTAGCCAATACGATCAGCCTTCGCGAACTCATCGACGGTTTCATAAATGTCGCCATCGGCCATCTCTTGCAAGCAACCCAGACACAGTTCAGCGCGGTTGTTGGTCGATGCGTTGGCGGCAAAGGCGCGTCGATAAGCATCGTGTGAGTTGATCAGCTTGGCACTCATGCGCAAGGCTTCAACCGGGGGATCATCAGGGTGCGCAGCCAGGATAACGCCCGCTTCCTCAGCCACCGGTAGCATTTCATCGAGGAAGCGCTGATAGCGATCCCAAATCTGCGCTTTCGTCGTCTTCGCTTGGTGGCCAGGCCCTACATCATCACGGTAGGCCATGTTCCAAACCATGCCTTCGGGGATGGGTTTGCCCGGATCAATGTTGCGTTCATCAAAACCCACCGACATGGCGCCGCCACGCGCATAAGGCCCACGGGTCCAGCCCCACACGCCGGTGACGGAAAAATTGTAGCCAATGCACGGAACACCCGCCGCCCCCGCTGCGCGAACAATGCGTTTCAGATGCGCCATCTGTTCATCGCGCTTGGGGCCATCCAGCAACACATCGTGCCAGTGGCGCACCGCGAAGTTCTCAATCGCGGCCAGTTTCAAATCAAACTTTGCAAGATCACTGATCAGCGAGGCGAAAGTTTCTTCGGTCCAATCATCGATCTGGCCCATGCCCCAGGACCCACTGGTAAGCGAGCTATCATGGGCATCATCAGCAAGTTTGGGATCGGCGGAAAAATAGTCCTCCAGATGCGCAACGATGTGAGTGACACCAAGCTGCTGGGCGAACCGGTAATGCCGCTCGTTCAACATCTGGCGATAGAGTCCGAGACCGATTTTCATGGACCATTCCTATAGGGTTATACCGCCATCCAGAACAAACTGCGTTCCGGTCACATAGGCGGCGGCATCGGAAAGAAGAAAGGCTGCGACTTCAGCGATCTCATCAGGTTGCCCAAGGCGGCCAACGGGCTGCCGGGCAATGAAGTTGGCGAGCGCCGCTTTGGGGTCTGGTGCACCATCGATGCGCGCGTGAAGCGAAGGGCTCTCCACAGTTCCAGGGCAGATGGCGTTGGCGCGAATGCCTTGGCCGACATAGTCAGCCGCAATGGACTTGGTGAGGCCAAGAACAGCGGCTTTGGTGGCTGAATAGGCCAACCGGTTCGGGATGCCCTTCAGGGATGAGGCGACCGATGCCATGTTCACAATCGACCCACCACCGCTGGCAATCATGGCCGGTACGAACAGCTGGCTTGCCAGAAACATAGAAGTGACATTGATCTGCCAGGAGCGATCCCAGGCCTCCCGGCTGGTGTTGGCCAGTGTGCCCTCATGCACCCAACCCACGCCGTTGTAGAGGCCATGCCATTCAGGGCTTGCGTTGAGGCAGGTCTGCAAATGGTCTGTGTCCGTAGCATCACCTGCCAGCGTTACCAGGTGATCGGCATAGCCACCTGCATCCTCGGCCAGTACGGCAAGTGCATCCGAATCAAGATCGGTGGCGACAACCCGCGCGCCGCCGCCAAGCAGACGCAGGGCTATGGCTTTGCCAATCCCCGCGCCAGCGGCGGTGCAGAGGATCGTCTTGCCGGAAAGATCAATCAGTGTCTCAGGCATGGTGTTGCCCCAATTTCGGATGGGTGAGCGTTGTCATGATGCCGCGTAGTTCAGCCAGACCCTTCAGGCGGCCAATCGCCGAGTAACCGGGGTTGGTGGTCTTGGTCTGATCGTCCAGCAAAAGCGGTCCGTGGTCCGGGCGCATGGGAATCTGCCAGTCGGTACGGCCATCGGCCCGGCGACGGTTCTGCTCGGCGAGCAAGCCATCTAAAATCGTAACCATATCGATGTCTCCGCCCAGATGATCGCTTTCGATAAAGGAGCCATCAGGCTCATGCGTCACATTGCGCAGGTGGACAAAGTGAATGCGCTCGCCGAATTGCTTCACCATCGCGGCTAGATCATTGTCAGGGCGTGAGCCCAGTGACCCAGTGCACAGCGTCATGCCGTTGGCAGGCGAGGGGGCTGCCTCCATTAAAGCCTGATAGTCGGCGGCAGTGCTGACGACACGTGGCAAACCAAACAGCGGAAAGGGCGGGTCGTCAGGGTGAATGCAAAGGCGTGCACCACAGGCCTCAGCGCGCGGCACCACAGCCTTCAAAAAGGCGGCCAGATTGGCAAACATGGCGGCATCGTCAATGTTTGAGAAGTCAGTGATTTTCTGTCGAATACTCTCGCGGCTGTGTGAGAGTTCCGAGCCTGGCAGTCCTGCAATGATGGTCGTTTCAAGTGTTTTTATGGCATCTGGCGAAAGCGTTTCGGCACGTGCCTTTGCCAATTTCACCATAGCATCGTCATAGTCTGCTTCGGCACCCTTCCGGCCAAGAATGCAGAGATCGTAGGCCGCAAAATCAACCGCATCAAAGCGAAGCGTAAGACCGCCATTGGCCATCGGATGGCGCAGGTCGGTGCGCGTCCAATCCACAACAGGCATGAAATTGTAGCAGATTGTGAAAATGCCTTGCTCCGCCAGCCGCTCCATCGTGGCTGCAAAATGCTCGGTGTAGGTGGCAGCCTCATCGGTGCCGAGCTTGATCGATGGATGGATCGGTATGCTCTCCACCACGCTCCAGGTAAGCCCGGCCTCTTCGATCAACTGTTTGCGCGCCGCTATCGCATCACTGGACCAGGGGCGGCCATCATAGGTCTCGTGCAGGGCTGCCACGATGGCTTCAGCACCAGCTTGGCGGATGTCGGCCAGGGTCACTGGATCAGAGGGGCCGTACCAACGCCAAGCCTGCTGTAAGCCTGGATTTAAGCTAGTTTCCCCATCGGCGCGCATCCCAGCGGCACTTGGCGCGCTCACGCTCAATCCCATAGCATCCGGCATTCCATTCCTTTCAGATCAGCTTGGTGCTACATCTTTTCAATCTGGTCCAACAATATCAAGTGGAAAATTGATTGTGCCTATATCTCACATGTCGTTTTGGGGTGCATTCAAAGATGTCTTTCCCATAAAATATTGAAAACAAAAAATAAATTATTTTTGTAAGTTGGGCTTGCCATCGAAGAGGTTTCACGCAACGATAAGTTGGCCCAACAAATAGGATAGTGGCGTGCCGACCAGCACATCTCAAGAACGATCATTGGACGCCCGCGATGCCGGAGATGGCAGCGCCGTGGACAATCTCGTCGAGCAGATCAAAACCTATATTCAAGCCAACGGTCTGACCGTTGGTGACACGTTGCCATCTGAACGTGAGCTGGGCGAGAAATTCGCCGCGGCACGTAACACAGTGCGTGAGGCCGTGCGCATTCTCAAAGCCTATGGAGTGGTGGACGTGCGCCCGAAAATCGGCGCGGTCATCGTCAATCGGCACATGGATGCCGTGCTTGACCTTTTCTCGTTTCAGCTAACGATTTCGCGCGAGACCTTCCTGGATATTCAAGGGTTTCGCCGTTTGATCGAGGTCGGCTCGGCAGATGCTATTCTGGCCGTTTTGACCGACGCCGACATTGAATGTTTCCACGCCATCAACGATTCCATCGTTCAGGCCACCTCGGCTATTGAAGCCGCTGAGCGTGATTTTGCCTTTCATGCCGCTTTGTTGGAATTAGCCGACAATCAGACGGTGCTCAACGTCTACACGACCATGAAGCCGATCATCGTGAAGCTGATGGAAACCGGCAAAGAAACGCACGGCCTGCAAGGCACGCACGACACCCACGCAAACATTCTTGAGGCCTTGGAAAAGCGCGATCGGCTCGCGTTCCAATACTGGATGTCGAGCCATCTCGACCACGGCCTCAACTTCATTGAACAGACAATGCCTGCCGATGGCGTAACCAGAGGCGGGCAAGCAGGCGCCGCGTAGCGGGCCACCACAAATCGCCGACCACGCCGCGCGTGACCGGCCAAAACCCGCCGATCCAACAGGCGGACCGAACAGGAGGAAGATCATGTCATTTAAACAAACCTTGTCGAGCCTTGCGCTTGCAGCAACGTTGGCCGCCGGCGTCGCGGCGCCTGCCATGGCGCAAAGCGATGTCACCATCGCCGCCGTTGTGTTTCAGCAGGATCAGTTTTTCCGGACCATTCAGCTCGGCATGAATGCCGCCGCTGATAACGCCGGTGTTGAGCTTCTGGAAGGCAACTCCAACAGTCAGCCGGAGCAGGAAATCAGCCTGATTGACACCTACATCGCGCGCGGTGTGGATGCGATTGTTATCTCGCCGGTGTCAGCTGTCGCGTCGATCCCAGCACTGATGCGCGCCCGTGATCGCGGCATCCACATCGTCACCTACAATTCTAATGTCGATGACACGTCGATCCCAGTGTCTTACCTCAACTCCGCGCAGCGTGACTTGGGCAACTCCACCGGCATGATGGCTGCTGAGTTCATTGCCAATGAACTGGGTGGTGAGGCTAATGTGGCAACGTTGGGCTTCCGCGCGCTTTTGCCGGAAATCTCTGCTGATCGCGTCGATGGCTTCATCGAAATGGCCGAAGACGGCAACACCATCAATGTGGTGTCTCAGCAAGATGCATGGCTGGCTGAAAATGCGATCCAGGTGGCTGGTGACATCATCACCGCCAACCCCGATCTCAACATCATCTACGCCGCCAATGAAGGTGGCACGGTGGGTGCTGTGCAAGCCGTACGCAACGCTGGCAAAGAAGGTGAAATTTACGTCTTCGGCGTTGATGGCACAGAGCAGTTGGTGTCGTTTATTTTGGATGATGACAATGTGCTTCAGGCCGTCACCGCGCAGCAGCCTTATGTGATGGGTCAGATGGCTGTGGAAGCAGCCATCGCTGCGATCAATGGCGAAGCCACCGAAGAGGCTGTGATTGTGCCGGTGCTTGGCTTGTCGCGCACCGACCGCCCTGCGGTTGAAGAGTTCCAAGAGTACCTTCAGTCTCTCAACTAGGATCCGGACCTTAATTTCCCTCCCTGAACCAACTGGCGGGGCGGCGTAAGCTGCCCCGTCCTTTTTCAAGCGCCAGCTAGGCCTACCTGCCCAGAAGCCCGTCAAAAACCTCCATGTCCGCAGCGATCCAAACTCAATCTCTGACCAAAGTGTATGGCAATGTCGTCGCGCTTGACGATTTCAACCACACCTTTGAGCCCTCACGTATCCACGCGTTGATGGGCAAGAACGGGTCCGGCAAATCCACGCTGGTGAAGATGCTGTCCGGCGTCACGCAGCCGACCGAAGGCACTATGGCGCTGGATGGGCATTACGTCGCCTTCAAATCGCCGCAAGATGCGTTCGACGCCAACATCGTCACCGTGCACCAGGAACTTTCCTTGGTGCCTGAACTCTCCGTCACGGAGAACCTGTTTCTTAGCCGTTTGCCGCGCTCGCGCATGCTGGGCGTCAGCCATATCGATTGGGGCAAAGCCCATCGGCAGACCGAAGAGCTGTTCGCCCGCATGGGCCTAGAGCTCGATCCCAAAGCCACCATTTCTAGCCTTAGCGTCGGTCAACAACAGACGGTGGAGATCGCCAAGGCGATGTCGTTTGATCCGACCTTGCTGTTGCTGGATGAGCCGACCTCAGCGCTCGCCACCAAAGAAGTAGAGATGCTGTTTGGTCTGCTGCGAACCCTGAAAGAGCAGGGTGTGACGATGATGTACATTTCTCATCGCATGTCCGAGCTTGCTGAGATTGCCGACACCGTGACAGTCTTGCGCGATGGCCAGCATGTCGGCTCCATCGAAATGGCGGCTTCCTCGCTTGGCACTGTGGTTGACATGATGTTTGGTGATGTGGCGCGAGCCACCCGCCCGGCACGCAATACGGCAATTCCGACTGAAAATCCGGTTCTGCAAGTGCGCGGTCTCACCCGTGAGCCGGTCTTCCGCGATATCTCCTTTGATGTGCGGCGCGGTGAGGTTTTGGGCTTGGCAGGCATGCTCGGGGCAGGGCGCACCGAGGTGCTGCGATCCATTTTTGGTGCAGACCCGTTGGATGCTGGCGAGATTGTGTTGGACGGGAACACGATCCCCGCGCCAACGCCGGAATCCATGGTGCAGCTTGGCCTCGGCTACACGCCGGAAAACCGTAAAGAAGTTGGGCTCGTTCAAGAGCATTCGATCCACAACAATTTGTCGATGGCGAGCCTTTTCAAGCTCGCGCCCAAGGGCCTCATCACCAAAGCTGCCGAAACCCCCGGCGTCACCAAACAGATCGATCAATTGCATATCAAAGTGGACAGCCCTGATCTGCCGGTGTCCTCGCTCTCGGGCGGCAACCAGCAGAAGGTGGTGATCGGAAACTGGCTCAACATCGACCCGAAAGTCATGTTCTTTGACGAGCCGAGCCGCGGTGTCGATGTCAACGCCAAGCAACAGATTTTCCAAATCATCTGGGAGCAGGCGGCCTCTGGATTGTCGTCCATTTTCGTCTCCACCGAGTTGGAGGAGATGCTGGAAGTCTGCGACCGCATCCTGATCATGAAGGAAGGCGAACTGCTCGGCGAGTTGGACCCGTCTGAAACAACCCTCGCCGGACTCTACACTGCCTGCATGGAGGGCCTTTGATGGCGCTGAACCTGTTCCGTCGTTACCCGATGGAGATCATTCTGGTGCTCATGTACATCTATCTGAGCTTTGCCGCGCCTGGTTTCGCCACGCTGGATAACCAGATGAATGTGCTGCGCAACATCACGATGCAGGGCATCATTGCTTTCGGCATGACGATGGTGATTGTGTCGGGCGAAATCGATCTTTCGGTGGGGTCCGGGGTGGCATTCTCTGGCTGTGTGACAGCTTGGGTGACCGGTGCGCTTTCCGATAGCCTTGGAACGTGGCCTGCCATCACCATTGGTGCGATATGCGCCATGGTACTGCTGTTCGGCGTGGGTGTATTCACCGGCAAGCTGCGCCAGCATTTCAACATGCCAACCTTCATCACCACGCTTGGGCTTTTAACGGTGCTTTCCGGTGCCGCGAACCTCATCACCGGTGGTTTTCCGATCACCAGCTTCCCGTTCCAGTTCAACTTCCTGGGCGCCGGGCTGCTGTTTGGCATTCCGTTCCCGGTCTACATCTTCGCAGCCGTTTTTGGCTTTGTGTATTTCCTCATGAACTACACCAGCTTTGGTCGTGCGCTGTATGCGGTGGGCGGCAATCTGGAAGCGGCACGGCTGTCCGGCATCGATGTCTGGAAAACCAAAACGCTGGCACTGGGCATCACCGGCGTCTTCACCGCCATGGCGGGCGTACTCATCGCCTCGCAAATCCTATCTGGCAGCGCCAGCGCTGCGCGCGGTTGGGAGTTGGATGTGATTTCCGCCGTCATCATCGGTGGCACCAGCCTGTTTGGCGGCAAGGGCACCGTGCGAGGTACGCTGATTGGCGTGCTGTTCCTTGGCATCATCGTCAACGGCATGACGCTGCTCAACGTATCTGAGTACTGGCAGTTGGTTGTGCGCGGAGCGCTGATCATTGGCGCGGTGCTGTTGAACCACGCGCTCGATAGCTCGGCCAAGAAGCACTAGGATGCGGCAATGATCGGCCAAATCCAATGCGTTGCGCCCACCGGCGATATCTGTGGCGAGGCTGCCACCTGGTCGGCCGATGAGAACCGGGTCTACTGGGTCGATATCAACCGGTTTGTGGTCCACCGGATGGATGTGGCCAGCGGTGCGGTGACCAGCCATCTCTTCGAGGAACCGGTGGTTGCGCTGTCGCTGACCACCAAACAGGACACGTTGTTGGTTGCGTTGGGTTCCAAGCTGACGGTGCTTCATGTGAACAGCGATAGCCGCGAGGATTTGGGCGTCACGCTACCTGCCAGCCCACAGGTGCGCTTCAACGATGGCCGCACCGACCCCAATGGCGTGTTCTGGATTGGGTCGATGGGCAACAATGTTGGTCCCAATGGAGAAAACCTCGACGTCACCAATGGGCTGGGCAAGCTGTTTTGCTATCGCAGCGGTGGCGCCCTGGAAGAGATGGAAGCGGGTATTGGCATCGCCAACACGTTGTGCTGGTCACCGGATGCCTCAACCTTCTATTTTGGCGACACGCTTAAAAACGAAATACGCGCCTATCCGTTCGATGCGGCCACGAGCTCTATCGGTGAGGGCCAAACCCATTTTGCTGGCTTCGACCGGGGACTGCCCGATGGCTCAGCCATCGATGCACAAGGCTACATCTGGAATTGCCGCTTTGGCGGTGGATGCATCGTCCGCGTTGCACCCAATGGCAATGTCGACCGGGTGATCGAGATGCCGGTGAAAAACATCACCACCTGCTGCTTTGGCGGAACCGACCTTTCAACGCTCTACGTCACCACCGCCAGCGTCATGAAGGACGAGGGTGACCGGCTGGCTGGCAGCTTGTTCGCCATCAAAACCCAAACCCGCGGACTGCCGGAAAACCGCTTCAAGCTCTAAGGATCAACCATGGATACCGCCAAACTCACCGAGCGCTTGGATGCCTGCTACTCAGGCGCAGTCTATGATGTGATGCGCGCGCGGGGCCTGGAAAACTGCGTGCTGCCGCATTCCATTGAGGGGCTGGACAATGAGACGCGGGTTGCCGGGCCGATCTCAACGCTGCGCGGTGTTGCTTTTGATGCCAACCGACACGATGAAGAGGTGGACTACCTTCTGCCGTGGGTGGAATTCCTCGCCAGCGCACCCGCAGGCCATGTGGTGCTGTGCCAGCCCAACTCTGAGCGCCTGGCGTTGATGGGCGAGCTGTCGGCTGAAACACTGAAAGTCCGTGGCGTGCGCGGCTACATCGTCGATGGTGGTTCGCGCGACAACAGCTTCATCCGCTCCATTGGGTTCCCGGTCTTTTGCCGCTTCCGTACACCCCGCGATATCGTCGCCAAATGGGTGCCGGAAGGGATCGACGACCCCATTACCATTGGTGATGTGCTGATCGAAGCCGGCGACTTTGTCATAGCTGATTTCGATGGTGTGGTGATCATCCCCAAGGGTATTATCGAAGAGGTTGTTACTGAGGTTGAGGAGGTGATCAGCGCCGAGGACAAAGTGCGCGCAGCCATCCTCGCGGGCACCAATCCGGTCGACGCTTACAAGGCTTATGGAAAGTTCTGAGCCATCCCGCACCCTGAATTGGGCGCATGGATCGCTAACCGTTCAGCGATTGGGAGCGATGCTCGCGCCGGTCCGCTTTGACTTGCCTGATGGACGATCCGTGCGACCAATGCACATCCCGCCTTGGGCGAATGAAAATCTGTCCCCCGACCTTCCACCAATTCTCCGCGGTTTGCGGGGTGAATGGCCATGCGTTCCGTTTGGCGCTAATGAGCCGGAAAGCTTGGCGCCCGATTGGCAAGAGTCGATGGGTCGGCCATCCCCTTGGCTGCGCGATGCGCCGCCCCATGGTGAAAGCTCCAACCGTGTTTGGGATTGGTTGGACGGCGATGAGAAGCGTCTCGCGCTCCACCTCAACTATCCCGATGAGCACCCTATTGTTTGGGTTGAGCGCGAGATCATTCCTGACCCCAATGCACCGGCTATAGACTGCGTGCTGCGGGTGATGCCGCGCACCGATTGCTGTCTGCCGATTGGGGTGCATCCAACCTTTGCGCTGCCCACCACGATTGGAGCAGCACGTATCGGCACCTCCAAGGCGCGTCATATTTGCAGCTACCCAGGTTCCCTAGAGCCGGGGGCAGACATCTTTCCTGCAGACACGCTGTTTAATGATTTGCGTGATGCACCAGCCCATTCCGGAGGGCAGATTGATGCCAGCCGTGTTCCTTTTGAGGCCGCTGGTGAAGACCTGCTTCAGATGGTGGGTGTGGAAGAGGGGTTTGCAGCACTAGACAATCACGAGGCCGGTTATCGTGCAACGCTGACGTGGAACGCCAAGTATTTTCCAAGCCTCCTCATCTGGTACAGCAATCGCGGTCGCCAGCACGCCCCTTGGAATGGGCGCCACACTGCGCTCGGTTTAGAGCCGATCTGCTCGGCGTTTGACCTTGGCGCTGGTATTGCTTCGGCTCGCAATCCCATTGCGCGTCAGGGCACGCCAACGAGCCATTCGTTTCAGGCTGGCAAGGTCTTTGAAACACGCTACCGCATCGCCGTGACGCCGCTCACCTAGCCTCCAGGCCGACCCGTTCTCCAACAAAAAGCTCAAACCTTTAAACGACTCGCGTTGACGAGCCGGCTGGCTATGTTTACAAAAATAAAAAACCTGTCATACAGGTTTGAGGAGATTGGTTTGCAGATACAAGATGCGCAGATGGAAAAGAACGGTGCAGGTCGCGTCAGCGAAGCGATTGGTGCGATCACGCGCCATATTCGTGAACACGAGCTCATGCCTGGTGACAGACTTCCCTCTGAGCTTGCTTTGTCGAAAGATTTGAAGGTTTCCCGCACCGTGGTGCGCGAAGCGTTTCGCTCACTGGCGGCGATGCGGATCATCGAACTGAACGTCGGTAAACGCGCGACCGTCGCCAACATTGATCATGGCGCGATGTCGCTGATCATCGAGCATGGCGTGCACACCGAGCAGATCAATGTGCAGCAGATCTACGATGTGCGCCGCACCATCGAAACGCGCATTGTGACACTCGCGGCGATCCGCCGGTCTGATGATGAAGCAAAAACCATCCTGAAATTGGCACAGACAATGGCCGATGCTTTGGCCAACCCTGAGCAGTTGATGGAACATGATCTGTCGTTTCATCTGGCGCTTGCGCAGGCCAGCCGTAACCCTGTGTTTGAACTGATCGTTGGTGCCTTCCAGGGCATCACCCGGCAGACCTGGCCCATCGGTTGGAAGAGCCGCACCAGCGAGCAAGCTCGCCAGACCATGATTGATACGCATCTACGCATCGCCAATGCGGTCGCTGCTGGCGACCCGCAACAGGCGGTCGAAGCGATGAGCAAGCACTTCGATGAAAGTGTTCATGCTCTTCTTCAGGCTGGCCTGTCGTGAGGGCTTTGGCGTGAAGATCACCAAGCTTGAAACAATTCGCATTGCCGAGCGGCCCAACCTCCTTTGGGTGGAGGTGCATACCGATGAAGGCTTGATAGGCCTGGGCGAGACCTTCTTCGGCGCGGCCACGGTTGAAACCTACGTGCATGAGTACATTGCGCCCCGTGTGATCGGCCGCAACCCGTTGCAGATCGATCTCCTGGCAACCGAGTTAGTGGGCTATCTCGGTTTTCGTTCGTCGGGCGCTGAGGTGCGCGGCAACTCCGCTTTTGATATCGCGCTGTGGGATATTTTCGGCAAGGCGACCGGTCAGCCCATCGCGCAGCTTCTTGGCGGTTTCAGCCGGGAAAGCATCCGCACCTACAACACCTGCGCGGGCTCAGAATACATCAAGCGCGCCACCGGTCAGACCACCGCCAACTATGCTGTAAACGGCAATGGCACGCAGTATGATGATCTCAACGCGTTCCTCAACAACGCCGATGAACTGGCGCTATCATTGAAGGAAGAAGGCATCACGGCCATGAAGATATGGCCGTTTGATTTCGCTGCGGAAAAGACCCGCGGGCAGTACCTTTCCGCCGCTGATCTGGATGCCGCGCTGAAGCCTTTTGAGAAGATCCGCGAAGCTGTCGGCAATAGCATGGATATCATGGTTGAGTTCCACTCCATGTGGCAGCTCTTGCCAGCCATGCAGATCGCCCGCGCGCTCGAACCGTTCGATACGTTTTGGCACGAAGACCCGATCAAGATGGATTCGCTCTCCAGCCTGAAACGCTATGCGCAGGCATCCAAAGCGCCGATTTCCGCGTCTGAAACGCTTGGCTCGCGCTGGGGCTTCCGCGATCTTTTAGAAACCGATGTCGCAGGCGTTGTGATGCTTGATATTTCTTGGTGCGGCGGTCTGTCAGAAGCGCGCAAGATCGCCTCCATGGCCGAAGCCTGGCACCTACCGATCGCACCGCACGATTGCACCGGGCCGGTGGTGCTGGCGGCCTCAACCCACCTCTCGCTCAACGCGCCCAATGCGCTGGTGCAAGAGAGTGTGCGCGCCTTTTACCACACCTGGTACCGCGATCTCGTCACCGCTTTGCCGGAAGTAAACAACGGCATGATGACCGTGCCGCCAGGCCCTGGTCTCGGGCTCGAACTCAACCCGGAACTTAGCCGGGCTTTCACAGTGTCGCGCAAAATGTCCGACGCTTCCACGGTCTAAAAACAGGCCCAACCTGCTCTAGGGAGGAGCAATACCCATGAAACTCAAACTGCTTGCTGCTGCGGCCATGCTCGCATCCGTTTCTACACCCGCTTTGGCGCTGGATATCGTTTTCACCCACCACTCTTCTGCCTCCAACACGTTCTGGCAGGCTGTGAAAAAGGGTTTCGACGATGGCTGTGAACGCGTCGATGCCGACTGCCAAATGATCTTCACGCAAACCGAGGGCTCTGTGCAGGAGCAGCTTGCGAACATGGAAGCGGCCCTTGCCCGCGAACCTGATGCGATTCTAACCTCCATCGTCGACAACACCGCGCTTGATGAGATCGTTCAGCGCGCCCGTGATGCCGGTGTAATCGTTATCGGCGTGAACGTGGATGATTTGGAAGGCGCCGCCGGTAATGCCCGTCAGGCCTTCGTTGGTCAGGGCTTTCTGCCTGCTGGCTATTCGCTTGGTGAGGCCCAGTCTGCCAACTTCCCTGATGAAGGCCCCATCAATGTACTGGTTGGTATCTCTGCACCTGGCCAAAACTGGTCGGAGCAGCGCGGCGCGGGTGTCATGAACTTCATGGAAGACTTCGCTGCCGCCAATCCAGATCGCGAGGTCAGTATCGAGCGGATCGATTCCGGCACAGACCTTGCCACCGTGTCCGACCGTGTCGGTGCCTATCTCGGTGCTAACCCAGAAACCACGGCCTATTTCGATACGGGCTTCTGGCATGCGGGTGTCGCACGCGTGCTCGCTGATCGCGGTGTTGATCCAGGTGAAGTGCTGCTGGGCGGCTTTGACCTTGTGCCTGAAGCCGTCGAGCAGATGCAGGCCGGCTACATTCAGGTGCAAGTCGATCAGCAGCCTTACATGCAGGGCTTCATGCCGGTGATGCAGGTCTATCTGTCCAAAACGATTGGCTTGGCGCCAGCAGACATCGATACAGGGCAGGGTATCGTGACACCTGCAGATGCTGACGCGATCATGGATCTGTCTGCGCAAGGATTGCGCTAGGCCTTCAGCACGTCTCCCCTCAAGAAGGTCGGCGCATGAACGCGCCGACCTCGTCTGCCCCACTGTATTAAGGACGTTGCGTTCCATGAAACGCCTCCTCAAACTGTCTTTGCAGAAGCCGGAACTGGCGGCCCTTTTGCTGCTGGTCATCTTGATCGGCGTCTTCCAGTTTACCTCCAACAGCTTCTTTTTGAGCTACGCCAATATGCGTGGGCTCTTAGGCTTCCTGCCTGAAATGGCATTGGTCGCCATCGGCGTGACCTTGCTGATGATCTGCGGGGAGTTCGATCTCTCCGTTGGGTCTGTCTTTGCTCTGATGCCCATGACAATGGCGGTGCTGATGGTCGCCGGTTGGGGGTTTGTGCCGGCTGTCGCGCTCGGCATGCTGGTCTGCGCGGCCATCGGTTTCATCAATGGCTTCCTGACGATCAAATTCGGCATTCCCTCCTTTATCACCACGCTGGGCATGTTGTTTATGGCCCGCTCGATGACGGTGGTGATTTCCGGTGGCTTTCCGCCGCGCCTGCAAATGGACCGTATTCCAGAACAGCTTTTCATCGCTTTTGTCGGCCCTGGTGATCTGCTGCGCGCCTCGTTCCTTTGGTTCGTGGGTATTGCCCTGTTCATAGCGTTCTTGCTCGGCAAAACCAATTTCGGCAACTGGGTGCGCGCCACAGGTGGGTTCCTGCCAGCCGCGCAAGCCATGGGCATCCCTACTGCGCGGGTGAAGATTGCCTGCTTCATGATCTGCTCGATGCTGGCTGGCTTTGCTGGCATGATCCAGGTGCTGCGCCTCGGATCGCCGCTGCCGTCTATTGGCGAAGGTTTGGAGCTTCAGGCCGTCGCGGCTGCGGTGATCGGTGGGACGTCGCTGTTTGGCGGTGTCGGCTCCATTTTGGGTGGGGTGATCGGCGCAACGCTGATCCGCGTGATCGACAATGGCATGGTGCTTAGTCAGGTCGATAGCAACTGGTTCAAGTTCGCTGTTGGTGCGCTGACCATCCTCGCCGTGGTTGCCAATGCCTGGCTGCGCAAACGAGGACGTGCCATGAAAGTGGAGACGTGAGCATGCGGACATCCTCTACCAACGAGCCCATCATCTCCGTCCACAATCTGCACAAATGGTACTCTGGTGTGCATGCGCTCAAAGGCGTTTCACTGGACTTCCAACCCAACGAGGCGGTGGGTCTTGTCGGCGACAATGGCGCTGGTAAATCAACCCTGATTAACATCCTGTCAGGACTGCACACAGCAGATGGTGGTGAGGTGTACGTTGAAGGGGAAAAGGCCTCCATCAACAACCCGCGCGATGCGATGGATCTGGGGATCGAGACGATCTACCAATACAATTCCATGGTTCCGATCATGTCGATTGCCCGCAACATGTTCATCGGTCGTGAGCCATTGAAGATGTCCCTCGGCGGCATCGGCATTCTCGATGAAGCCAAGATGCGTGAGCAAAGCGTGGAAGCCATCGCGGACGTCGATCTGCATCTGCGCTCGCCCGATGCTCTGGTGGGCGAGCTATCTGGCGGTCAGCGCCAGGGTGTTGCCATCGCGCGGGCCATGCACTTCCGTTCCAAGGTAATGATCTTGGATGAGCCGACCAACCATCTGTCGGTGAAGGAAACCACCAAGGTGATCGGCTTTGTAAAGTCGCTGAAAGAGCAGAACGTCACCGGCATCTTCATCAGCCACAACATGCATCACGTGTTCGCCTGCTGCGACCGGATTGTCGCCATGGCGCTCGGAGAGGTCGTGCTTGACAAGCCGGTCGGAGAGACGAGCATCGATGAAGTGCACGATTTGTTGTGAGGAGAGAATGATATGGCGGATCTGTCCGGCAAAAAGGCACTGATCACCGGTGGCCTAGGTACGCTTGGCGCGGCCATGGCAGAAACCTTCAAAGCAGCGGGCGCCAACGTCACGATTTTAGATCGGCCCGACGGCACACCCTTGGAAGATTTCGCCTATCTGGGTGTCGATCTGAACGATTTGGCGGGCGCCGAAGAAGCGGTGAAACAGGCCGCACCCTTTGATATCCTCATCAACAATGCCGCGCTCATCATCAACAAGCCGCATGATGCGTTCTCGCTGATGGAATATGAGGACCAGATACGGGTGAACTCTTCAGCGGCTTTCGCTCTGTCGCGGGTCTGCGCGCCGGCGATGAAAGAAAAGGGCTGGGGCAAGATCGTCAACCTGACCTCCATCACGCTGAATGGCCAGTGGGATGGGTATGTGCCCTACGTCGCCTCCAAAGGTGCAATGCTTGGCCTCACAAAGGGGCTGGCGCGAGAACTTGGGCCCTTCGGCATCAATGTGAACGCCATTGCGCCGGGCGCTGTGAAATCAGCGGCTGAAAACCGTGTCTTTGCCGACAGGCTGCAAGAATACAATGATTGGGTGCTCGATCGGCAGTGCCTGAAATCGCGCATTGAGGCGAGCGACGTGGCGGACCTTGCCTTGTTCCTCTGTTCGGACTCCGCCCGCATGATCTCCGGTCAGAACATGGCCATCGATGGTGGCTGGTAGATGCTGAATCTGACTGCCGGTGACGCAAAACTGAGGCTGCATCCGGAGATGGGCGGCGGCATCGCAGGGCTGTGGGTCGGCGACAAGCCAATCCTGCGTCCCTGGTCGGGCAAGGAAGAGGACGGCCCCTTCGCGCTTGCCTCCAATATCCTGGTGCCATTCTCCAACCGAATTGACGGCGGTTTCACCTTTGAAGACATGTACCATCCTATGGCCAAAAACATGGATGCCGATCCATTGGCCATTCATGGTGATGGCTTTCAGAAGGATTGGGCCGTTGTCTCTGCCGATGAAAATGAAGCTGTGTTGCACCTGTCCAATGGTGCCTTCGGGCCTTTCGCTTACGAGGCGCGGCAGACCTTCTCGCTGACTGGCGACACGCTGACCAACACGCTGACCATGACCAATCGGGCTGCTATTGCGCTACCCTTTGGCGGTGGATTTCATCCTTGGTTCCCACGCACCGAAGAGACACGCCTGCAAGCCAGCGCGCCGGACCATTGGCCCGAAGGCGAGGGCAGTTTGCCTGCAACCGCCAGCCCGCAACCACCGCCAGATGACTTTGATTTTTCTGATGGAAAGCCGCTGCCAGATCGTTGGATCAATTGCGCTTTTTCCAACTGGGATGGCAAAGCGCGCATCAGCCAAGGCGAGGGTGCCGTCTCGGTGTCACTCACCAGCGAGACGCTGACAACTGCCATCATCTATTCACCGGAACCCAATTGCGGGTTTTTCTGCTTCGAGCCAGTTTCGCATCCGGTCAACGCCCACAATCTACCGGGCATGCCGGGGCTCAAAGTGCTGCAACCAGGCGAAAGCCTGGCGTTCGAGATGTCTTTGGACTGGGGAGCCGCCTAATGGATTTCTCACCCATCCATGACGGTCGTTACGCGGTCGCCGAAGGTCCGGTGTGGGATGCCCAAATGGGCAAACTCTTCTGGGTCGATATCATCGGCAAGACCATTCACGCCTATGATCCAACCAGTGGCGAGCAACAGGTCTGGCAGTCTGACGATTTCCCGACGGCGTTGGCTCTGTCCAAGTCTGGCGATAGCGCGCTTGTGGCGTTGGCATCCGGCATGGCGTGGTTGGACCTAGATTCCGGCGGCTTTGAACCTTTTGCCGATCCGGACACAATGCCGGGCAACCGTCTCAACGAAGGCAAATGCGATCCACAAGGTCGGTTCTGGACCGGATCCATGCAAACCAACCTTAATGAGGATGGTTCCGGCTGTGACATGGATCGAAACTCAGGGGCATTGTTTCGCGTGGACCCCAATGGCTCAACCAGTTGCCACACCGAGCATGATTTCGGCATTTCCAACACACTGGCTTGGTCGCCCGATGGCAAGACGTTCTATTTCGCCGATAGCATCCGCAACGTGATCTTCGCCTATGACTGGAACGCCGAGGAAGGTGCCATCAGCAATAAGCGTGTTCTCCTGGAAGGCTTTGATCGCGGCGCGCCGGATGGCTCGGCGATGGACGAAGACGGCTGCCTTTGGAATGCCCGCTTTGGTGGCTCCTGCCTCATCCGCATCACGCCGAACGGTGATGTGGATCAAGTGATAGAGCTGCCCGTTACCAATCCAACAAGTTGCACCTTTGGCGGGTCAGATCGCAGAACGCTGTTCGTGACATCCGCACAGTTTACCTTGAGTAAGGATCAGCTAGCGGCTAACCCGTTGGAAGGTGCAGTTCTCGGCTCAAATGTCGAAATTGCCGGAATGACTGACCACCGATTTGGAGCCTGACAAAGTGACGTCTCTTCTTCTTGGCCGCGTTTGGCGTGCTGATTCTGGGCGCTCTATCGGGCCGTCCGTTGTGACCGTGCGCGATAGTGATGTTGTGGACATCACGAGCAAGCAAGCACCAACGGTTCGCGATATTTGCGAGTCGGACGACCCAGCGGGCTTTGTCGCTGATGCTGATGGCGAAGCGCTTGGCTCACTTGAAGAGATCATGGCTGCACCCGTTGATGATGAGACGGTCACCCATCTCCTGGCGCCGTGTGACCTCCAGGCGGTCAAAGCTTGTGGCGTTACCTTTGCCGGTTCGATGGTCGAGCGGGTGATCGAAGAGCGCGCCGCTGGGGACCCTTCGGCCGCTCAGGCGATCCGCGAGCGGATTGGGGCTCTGATTGGCGAAAGCCTGAAGAACATCACGCCGGGCTCCGATGAGGCCATGGCGGTGAAGCAGGCGCTGATCCAAGAAGGGCTTTGGAGCCAGTATCTGGAAGTGGGCATCGGTCCGGATGCAGAGGTGTTTTCCAAGGCGCAAGTGCTGTCCTCGGTTGGTCACGGTGCCAAGGTCGGGCTGCACCCGTCCTCTAAGTGGAACAATCCAGAACCAGAAGTGGTGCTGACGGTGTCGTCCCAAGGCGCAATCATCGGTGCGACGCTCGGCAACGATGTGAACCTGCGCGACATCGAAGGGCGCTCGGCACTGCTGCTCTCAAAAGCCAAGGACAACAATGCCTCTTGCGCCATTGGCCCATTTATCCGCTTGTTTGATGATGAGTTTACGCTCGATACGGTGCGCAACCAGACGCTGACCCTGCACGTGGAAGGCCCGGATGGTTTCGTGATGCATGGGCACTCCGATATGGCGCGGATCAGCCGCGATCCCGCTGACCTTGTCGCCCAAACCTTGGGTGCTCATCACCAATATCCCGATGGCATCATGCTGTTCTTGGGCACGCTGTTCGCGCCGACGCAGGATCGTGACCCCGAAGGTGCCCCCGGCGATGGGTTCACCCACAAGCTAGGCGATGTGGTGACTATCTCTTCGTCTGATCTCGGCGCGCTCACCAACACAGTCGATCTATCCACCAACTGCCAGCCTTGGACCTTCGGCACCCGGGCGCTGATGGCCAATTTGGCGGCCCGAGGCCTTCTCTGATTCAACGGGATTCTAGCCGACTGATTTAACGGCGAAATCAATCAAGGATTGCGCGTGGGCGGCCATAGCTTTGCGTGCAGCATTGGCGTCGCTGGCCTCGAGTGCATCCAAAATGGCAATGTGCTCTTGCGACGTGCGTCGCAGTCTGTCGGCGAGCCGCGCAATCTCAAAAAGCCGTGTCGTGGTTCTCAATTCAAACAGCATGTCGGCCATGATCGTGTTACCGCATGCATTGATAAACAAGCCATGCACCTGATCATCGCAGGCCCAGTGCGCATGGGTGTCATAGGGTTCGGATTGCTCAAGCTCGAGCACGAAAGCACGTGCCGCCTTCAATGCGGCCATATCCACCCGCCCAGCCGCCAAAGCAGCGGCCTCAGCCTCCAGGATTTTGCGCACATTCATGCTTTGCAGATAATCTCTCAGGTCAACCTGCCGCACCACATACGGTTGATTGGAAAGCTTGTTGACCAGCCCTTCGCCTTCTAGGCGTTGTAAGGCTTCACGTAATGGCGTGCGCGACACGCCAAGCTCGTCGGCAAGTCTTTGCTCAACGATGCTCTGCCCGCCCTTCAGCACACGATCCTTGATCATATTCGATAACGCCAAATAGGCGCGGGTCGACGCGTTGGGCGCAGGCGTGGAACTCCGCGGAACGGACGCTTTAGATTGCTCTGCCTTTGTGCGTTCTCGTGCGGTGGCGTCCATCATCCTCTTTCATGGCCCGGTCTAAGGCACTGTTTGCCCTTGTTTTTGTCCAGCAAGGGAATCGCTCAGCTAGGCACTTTTTCTTACAGAACTTTTTTCTTGTGTTCGAGCCTAATGTGTGATGCATTCCAATTGTATACAATAAGTGTACGTGAAATTGACACGTCACGCAATTCGGCGATCAGGTCGATCAGGAGAAGTCAGTGCATCCAGAAACAATCAGCTTGGCCGGATCATCCCCTAGCGAGCACGATGCTCCGATCGATCCACAGCAAGCCGATGCTCTGGTGTTTTTGAAGGCCTTGACGGCGGCGCAAAAGGTTGGCGAGATCAAAGTTCAGGCCTTGGTGCGTGAGCGTCTGGAGCAGGCTGGCTGTGCCGTTGATGCCGTCGAATATGATCCTGCAAAGGTGCCTGTCGTTGGTGAATTTGCCGGTGGGCGAGCGCAAACGCAGGGAGAGCGCACCAATGTCGTTGGCCGCTTGAAAGGTGATCCAGCCTATCGCTCGCTTCTGCTTTTCGCCCATCCGGACAGTGAGCCTTTGGCCGATCTGGAAAGCTGGAAGGCTGATCCCTTCGACGGGACAGTCAAGGACGGACGCTTCTACGGTTGGGGGGTGGCCGACGACTTGGCAGGCGTGGCCGCAGCTACACTGGCAATAGAGCGCGCTGCTTTGCAAGGCGTTGAGCTTGGCGATGTCATTATGGCCAGCGTGCCCAGCAAGCGTCACGCGCGCGGTGTTGCAGCCGTTTTGCATGATGGATTGACAGCAGACGCATCGCTTTATCTGCACCCGGCTGAATCAGGGGCTGGTCTCAATGAGATCAAAGCCTTTGCATCCGGTCATCTGGAATTCCGCATAAAGGTCGAAGGTAGGTTGCCTGACACAACGGAACCTGGACACACAGCCTTTGCGCACTTGGCCATCAATCCGGTCGACAAAGCCATGTTGGTTGTTGCCGCCCTTAAGGCACTTGACGTTGAGCGCGCTGCACGCGTGCACAATGAAACGCTGGATGCTGCTGTTGGTCGTTCCACCAACCTTATGATTTCTAATCTTCAGTGTGGTGAGGATGGGCGTTTTGGGCGCGTCAATGACATATGTGTCATTGGCGGCGCGGTGTCCTTTCCGCCCGGCGAGGCGATGGCAGATGTTCAAGCTGAGATTGAGCAATGCATCGTCAGTTGCGTCACTCAGGACTCCTGGCTGCGCGACAATCGCCCCACTCTGGAGTGGGTTTCTGGCGTGACCGGGGCGCATTGCCCGCCTGATCACCCTCTCTATCAAGTTACTGCGCGTGCCGTGTCGGCAGTCACCGGCGCTGAGCCGCACGTGAACCCCATGCACACCTCAAGCGATATCCGCAATCCCCCCGTGCAGAAAGGCATTCCCACCGTCGGGCTTGGTGGTCTGTGCGGTGACCTTAGCCAGAACGGCCTGACCGACGAGTGGGTCGATCTGGATGACTACTTCCGCACCATCGACGCGACGGCTGCCGTCATCGTTGGCTGGTGTGGCTCACCGCGTGCCGCGTCTGGGTAACGGCACGTTCTCATCTGCAAACCGGAAAAATCCGGGGCAATCATCAAACAGAGGGATACATCAATGAGCACTTTCAATCATCTTCTCAGCGCAGCAGTTGTCGCTACCGTTTCGCTTGGCGCCACAAGTGCATGGGCACAGGATTGTCCGGCTGATCTGCCGGTCATCGAGCCGGGCAAATTGACCATGTCGATCAACGCGACCATTCCACCGCGGCAGTTCATCGACAGCTCGGGCAATCTACAAGGCATGCACCCTGATCTTGGTAACGAAATCGCCAGCCGTCTGTGCCTGGAGCCTGTCTACATGAATGTCGGTTTTGAGGTGCAGATTCCAGGTTTGGCCAATGGTCGTTGGGATATGGTCAACACCGGAATGTACTACACCGAGGAACGTTCACAGATCATGCGCATGGTGCCGTATGTGGTGAACGCCCTGGCCATCGTGGTCGAAGACGGCAACCCGCTGGGCGTCACCGGCTATGAGGAATTGGCAGGTCAGCCAGTTGCAACCGAAATTGCTGGATTCGCAGATAATCTCATCCGCGAGATCAACGATGCTCAGGTTGCCGATGGCATGGAGAGCATGGAAATCCAGGCGTTCAACACGTTCGCTGAAGCGTTTGCGGCACTTGGCGCCGGTCAGGTGCGCGCCGTCTTCGGCCCCGATGCGACAGCAACCTATTATGCGCAGCGCGGCCAGTTTGACGTTGGCGCCAACGCCCTCAACCCTGGCCTGCCAAGCTCGTTCGGCTTTGATGCCGACAATGAGGTCTTGGCGCAGGCAGTGCGCGATGTGCTTGCCGACATGATGGAAGACGGAACGTATGCCGAGATCATGGACCAGTATGGCGCCACAAAGATGGAAGCTTGGGACCAGTGGACCGGTGACTTCGAAGTGCTCCACGCGCCCGAAGGCTGATTGATCGCGACTGTTCCCTTATCGCGATATCCGGCGCGGCAAACACTAAGCTGCGCCGGATGACTGTTTGATCAACGCACACCATCTGGCCGGAGCGCACCATGAACTGGAGCTGGGATTACTTTTTCCAATACCTAACCAATGGCCTGATGATTGAAGGCGCTTGGGCGACGATTTGGCTATCGGTCGTCTCCATGATCCTTGGGCTGGGCTTGGGGGTTTTGGCTGCACTTCTGAAGATGTACGGCAACAAGCCGCTGCAAGCAATTGCCAACTTTTACATCTGGCTGTTTCGCGGCACGCCAATCCTCATCCAGTTGGTGATCATTTACACTGGTCTGCCTCAGCTTGGCATTCGGCTCAACGTTGTGGAGTCAGCCATTCTTGGTCTGGCGTTGAACGAGGGCGCGTATCTGGCAGAGATCATTCGCGCTGGCATCATGTCTGTCGACAAGGGCCAGAACGATGCAGGTCGTTCCCTTGGCATGACCTGGTGGGAGCGCATGCGTATCGTCATCCTGCCTCAGGCCGTTCGCACCATTATTCCGCCCCTGGGCAACCAGTTCAATGGCATGCTGAAAACCACCTCGTTGGTTTCGGTCATTTCCATGGAAGAGTTGATGCGCAATGCGCAGATGTTGGCGCAGGTCGAGTTCCGTATCTTGGAAGTCTATCTGGTCGCCGCGCTTTGGTATCTGCTTTTGGTTTCGATTTGGAGCGCGATCCAGGTTCGCATCGAAGCGCACTATGAGAAACCCTTTGGCCCGGCGGCAGCGATTGCGCCGGAGGGCGAGAAGGAACTCAAGAAAGCGATCGGCGCGGCGAGCACAGCATGAGCGAACATATGACAGCCAACACCGACCATGATCAAGGCGTTGATTTGGCGCTTGGCGAGCCAGCAAAAGCTCAGGAGCGCCCGATCAAGACGTTGGGCGACCCCATCGTGACAATCCAGGATGTCACCAAGTCCTTTCATGGTACCGAGGTGCTTAAGGGTGTGTCCCTAACGGTTCGCCATAGCGAAGTGGTTGTTATTGCTGGTCGATCTGGTAGCGGCAAGAGCACGCTGCTGCGCTGTATCGATCAGTTGGAGACCATCGACAGCGGAAAGATCGTCGCCTGCGGACATTTGATGGGGCTTCGCGAGAAAAACGGCAGGCTTGTGCCTTTGCCTGATCGCCTGGTTGCACAACAGCAGCGCGACCTTGGCATGGTGTTCCAGAACTTCAATTTGTTTCCCCATATCTCGGTCATCGACAACATCACCGTTGCGCCGATCAAGATCCAAAAAGTGCCAAGAGCGCAGGCTGTCGAAGAGGCTATGGCGCTTCTGGAGCGTGTCGGCCTGCCGGAGAAGGCCAATGCCTATCCCCGTCAGCTTTCTGGTGGCCAGCAACAGCGCGTTGCAATCGCCAGGGCCTTGGCAATGAAACCCAAGGTCATGCTGTTTGACGAACCAACATCTGCGCTTGACCCTGAGATGATCTCCGAAGTGCTCGATGTGATGATCGATCTTTCCCATCAGGGCATGACGATGATCGTTGTCACGCACGAAATGGGTTTTGCCCGTGCGGCGGCCGATCGCGTGCTTCTTATGCATGAAGGGGTAATTGTCGAAGAAGCGCCTCCCGAGACGTTTTTCACAGCGCCAAAGAGTGAGCACACCAAGGCTTTTCTTTCCAAGATTTTGCAGCACTAGGTGGGAAGAGATTTTGGCATTGCCTCCGTCCCCTTCATCCGGCGAGCCGGTTGTGCGCACCGTTTGCGGCGACCGGCCGGCTTCAGATTTTTCGTCGGTATTGGTGCACGAGCATGTGCTCTTTGATATCGCGCCGGTGGGCTCTGATGCGTCCTGCAGCGCGCCGATTGCAATGCAAACACGCTGGCAGACCGATTATCGCTCAAACGAAAATCCAACCAATGCCAGTCAGCAAGACTGGAATATCGCCGCGGACGAATTACTGGCCCTCAAAGACGATGGCGGCGACCTGATCGTCGATCAATCGACCCATGGCCTCAAACGCGACGCAATGGGTTTGCAGAGCGTGTCGCAGAGGTCTGGATGTTCTGTTGTTGCAGCGGCGGGTACGTACACCTCGGCCTATCTCGATGCGACAACGCAGGCGATGGATGTTGAAGCGCTCACGGAGCGTTTTATCCGTGAAGTCACGGTTGGCCTTGATGGTACGGATATCAAAGCTGGGATCATTGGCGAAATTGGTTGTTCCTGGCCGCTTGAACCCGTTGAGAGGCGTGCCTTACAAGCTGCCGCGCGGGCCAGTCTTCGTACTGGTGCTGGCATAAGTATCCACCCGGGGCGTGACCACGATGCACCCTTTGAGATCGTCGCGATCCTTGAAGCCGAAGGCGCAGATATTTCGCGCTGCGTGATCTGCCACATGGACCGAACCTATCCAGACGGTGACGGCCCACTGGTACTGGCGCGCACAGGCGTCATGGTTGAATGGGATTTCTTTGGCATCGAAACGTCACATTACTGGATGGGTGATGTGGAACTGCCGACCGACCGCGGTCGCCTGCGAGAAATCCGCGGTCTTTTTGATGCCGGTTTAGAAACCAACGTTCTCATCAGCCAGGACATCTGCACACGCACACGGCTGCAAAGCTTCGGTGGGCATGGCTATGGCCACATCCCGCGCAATGTGCAGCCGCTGATGGCGCGGGTCGGCTTTGACGCTGATGAAATCGATCAGCTTGTGCGCATCAACCCTTTATCTTTGCTTGCTTTTTCACCGGAGACATCTGTATGAGCACCCCGTTTCGCGGCACCTACACCGTCATGATCACGCCTTTCGATGAGGCAGGTCGCGTTGATCTGGCGGCGCTTGCCCGGTTCACCGAATGGCAGATCGCGCAGGGTATTCACGGTCTCATTCCGCTGGGTTCGACCGGGGAATTTCTGTCACTGACGGATGAAGAACGCGATAGCGTCGCACGTACGGTCGTGGACGTCGCTGCTGGCCGCGTCCCGGTTCTGATTGGGACGGGCGCTGAATGGACCGATACTGTTATCCGCGATAGCCGCGCCGCCGAGGCTATGGGTGCGGACGGGGTGATGATCATCCCGCCCTTCTACTCCACCCCAACTCAGGATGAGCTTTTCCGGCACTATGAACGGATCGGCGACGCCATTTCTCTACCCATTATGATCTACAACAATCCGGCGACCGCCAACATCGACATGACGCCGCCCATCGTCGCGCGTCTCAGCCAGATCGACAATGTCAGCTACATCAAAGAGAGCACGCTGGAAGTGACCCGCATCCGCGATATTCTGGAGCTGTGCGGGGGCCGAATGACCGTGTTTGGTGGCATCTTGGGCTTTGAATCCTTCGTGGAAGGTGCTGAAGGCTGGGTGGCGGTTGGTTCAAACATCATGCCGCGCGAATTTGCTCGTCTGTTTGCCTTAACCGCCGATGAAAAGGACTATGACGCGGCGCGTGCACTCTACAAAGATGTCCTACCGATCATACGGATGGTTGGCGGGCACCATTATGTATCGGCCACAAAGGCAGCGCTACGCGTCATAGGACAAGGTGTTGGTGAACCGCGGGCGCCGCGCCTGCCAGTGGATGCAACCCACTACGCACAGATTTTGGACACGCTGGCCAAGCTTTCACTGGCCGTCCCAGAACAGATGCGCCAATCGGCATGAAGGCCGACGTACCATCGCCCACCCATTTTGAGTTTGAAGGCGAGCAGGTTGAAGTAAATCCTGGCGACACGCTTGCCAGCGCCCTTGGGCGCGCGGGCCATGTGGTGCAGCGTATCACACGTGCCGATGAACCACGCGGTGTCTTCTGCGGTATCGGTCTTTGTCATGATTGCCTGGTCAATGTGGACGGCAGGCAGGGACAGCGCGCGTGTATGACCTCCGCTGCAGGCGCCCGGCAGGTGCACCGTCATCGAGAAGCTGCGCCGTCGGTGGGTTCAAACGGCTCGCTAAAGCGGCTGGCGCCACAACCCACAGATGCCGTCATGGCCGAGCAGGAGGTGGACCTTGCCATCATCGGGGCGGGGCCAGCTGGTCTTGCCGCAGCCCTGCATGCTGCGAAAGGCGGGAATGATCTTTCCATTCTGCTTATCGATGAGCGGGCTTATGGGGGAGGTCAGTACTTCAAGCCGGACCTGCGCCCTTCTGAACACCGCAAGGATCAACAACATCGGGCTGGTGATGCTTTGCGCGCGCAACTTGCGCAATCCCCTGTGGCCCATCTAACCGGTCACACGGTTTGGTACGCCCAGCGGGAAAAGGACAACATTGTCCTTGGCGTTTTGAGTGATCACGGCGCTCAGCTTGTTCACCCTAAAGCGTTGATCTTGGCCACCGGTGCCTATGAGCATCCGCCCATGGTGCCCGGATGGACCTTACCCGGTGTGATGACCATCGGTGCCGCGCAATCGCTGGTGCGCAGCTATGGCGCAGTCCCGGGCAAGCATGTCGTGATCGCGGGCAATGGACCTCTTGGTTTGCAGTTGGCCTGCGAGATGATTGCAGCTGGTACACCGCCGCTGGCCATTATCGAGCGCTCAACCCCAAGTCGTTTTGCCAACATCGCATCACTCGCAAGCGCGGCCTGGAATGCGCCTGGTCTTGCGCTCAAAGGCGCGCAGATGCGCGCAATGGTGAAGCGTGCCGGTGTCGAAATTCTTGAAGGCTGGCAGCTGTCGCGTTGCGCAGGTGATGGCCGCGTTCAGGCTGCCACCTTTGAACCGGTTACCAGGACGGGCGCTGACCGACGGTTTGCTTTGGATACGCTGTGTGTCGGCGAGGGATTTCTGCCGCAGGCTGAATTGGCGCGTTCCCTTGGCTGCGCGTGCGACCAAGACGACGGCAGCGGTTTCCTTGTTCCGCGTCATGATAATCAGTGCGCCACGTCGCAGCCGGACATTTGGATCGCTGGCGATGGTGGTGGCATGGGCGGGGCTCAAGCCGCGCTGGCAGAAGGTGAAATTGCTGCCTCGCAAGCATTGCGCTGGCTGGGAAAAGAACCGGCCTCGACCAGAAATGCTAAGACAAGGCTTGCGCGGGCTAAGCGGTTTCAACGTGCACTCTGGTCGCTTTACGCTGCGCCGCCGCGTGATTCAGCTAGCGATGAAACACTGCTCTGCCGCTGCGAAAGCGTGTCGTTCGGCGATGCGCGTCTGGCCATCAAAGAAGGTGCATCTGACCTCGGTGCGCTCAAACGCCAAACCCGGCTTGGCATGGGACGGTGCCAGGGGCGGTATTGCGGCGGACCGGCCGCTCGTCTGCTTGGTCAGTCTCAATTATTTGCGCCACAGGCCCCGGCGCGGCCTGTGCCTATTGCAGCTTTGGCGCTGGAAAAACCTGAATGGGGCGGTCATCGCCAGAGTGAATTGCCGCGTGCCCGTCTACCCGAACGTGATCGTGATGATCTCAATGATCTACCGGAAAAGGCCGATCTGGTTATCATCGGTGCGGGTATTATGGGCGTTGCCGCAGCATTACACGCCAGTGCCGCCGGACTGGACACGGTGGTCATTGATCGCGGTTCTATCAATGGCGAGTCCTCGGGCGGCAATGCCGGCAGCCTGCACATGCAACTTCTCTCCTTCGACTATGGCGAGAAGACTGGCGGGCGAAGCGAAGCTCTGTTGCAAACACTACCATTGCAGCGCGATGCCATAGCGCTCTGGCAGGAGCATGAACGTTCACTGGGTACCTCATTTGAGATTGCGCTCACCGGTGGACTGATGCTCGCCGAAGAGGGCACGCAGATTGAATTTCTGAAACAGAAAGTCGAGGCGGAGCGGCGCAACGGCATCGAAGTCGAACTGATCGACCGCGATGCGATCCACTCAATCGCCCCAGCTGTTTCAGACAAAATGATTGCTGGCGCGTGGTGTCCGGGCGAGGGGAAAATCAATCCCTTGATCGCAACGCCGACACTGGCCCGTGCCGCCAAAGACAATGGCGCGCGTTTTGTTGAAGGCGTCCACGTGGGTGCTTTGAGTTATGATCAAAGCGTCTACACGGTCGAAACGAGTGCCGGGTCGATTGCCTCCAAGCACCTTATCCTTGCCGCCGGGGGTTGGACTGGCGCTTTGGGCGCGATGCTCGGTGTGAACCTTCCGGTCCAAGGTGCCCCGTTGCAAATGATCGTGACCGAGACCGCACCGCAACTTGCGCCCTGTTTGCTCGCCCATGCTGACCGGCATCTGACGATGAAACAGGCCTCGGTTGGCAACATCATCATTGGGGGTGCCTGGTCGGCAGGCACGGATAAAGATACCGGGCGCACGCGCATCCTGCGCCAGAGCTTGGAAGGCAATCTCTGGGTGGCGGAAAGGGTGGTGCCCGACCTTGCAGGCCTGCATATGCTGCGCTCTTGGGCTGCGATGAATGTCGATATCGACGGGGCCCCAATGGTTGGTCCTCTGCCCGTGCTTCCAGGCGCGGTGGTTGTCGCTGGGGCCAATGGTTACACGCTTGGGCCGCTGCTTGGGCAGGTCGCGGCGCAGTCCATTATCAGCGGTGCGTTGCCAGCCGCCTATCGCCGCTTTTCACCCGAACGCTTTGCCTAACGCGATGATCTTCATGCGCGCGAACAGTCGCGCGCGCTCAATCACTCCATTTGAAAGGAAAAATCATGGAAACGCTCAAAGTTACTGCCGCAGGTTTCACATTCTCAGGCCATTTTGAAAGCGAGCTTGCGCCCAAAACGGTGGCAGCCTTTCGCGCTCAGATGCCCTATGTGAGCCAGATCGTCCATGTGCGCTGGAGTGGCGAAGGTGTCTGGGTACCGCTGGGCGATACCGATTTTGGCGTGGAGTACGAAAACCACACAAGCCATCCTGCACCTGGACACATCATCCTTTACCCGGGTGGTATCAGCGAGACTGAGATTTTGCTCGCCTATGGTGGTGTGGATTTCTCTTCCAAGATGGGACAACTGGCCGGCAATCACTTCATCACACTGATCGGTGGGCTCGAAAATTTGCCTGAAGTGGGCCGCCGAGTGCTTTGGGATGGAGCACAGCCTATTCGGTTTGAACTGGACTGACGATGTATTGGGTCTGGACGGCAAAAGATAAACTGTGCTGGAAGACCACGCTTACATGCCTTTGAATGGCGTGGAAGTTGTGAGACTGTACAGACATGGTCATCGAAAACACGACAGGTGAGGCCACACTCGCCTCAGATTCACCCCCGCACGAGCATGCGCAGGACACACCCACGTCTGATCCAGCAAGCCAGAAGAAGACGACATCATCTGCCGGCGGACTCAATCTATCGACCCTGACCTACAAGTCGGTCTCAGAGATGATTTACCACTCCCGCTTGCGTGGCGGTGAAGTGATTGTTGAACAACGGCTGGCCGAAGCGCTCGGCGTTTCGCGCACCCCGTTGCGCGAAGCTCTGCAGCGGCTTGAAGGGGAAGGCCTTGTTTGCAAGGTCGCCAACCGCTCCTACGTGGTCCGCAAAGTCGGTCTTCAAGAGTATCTGGAGAGCCTAAAGGTTCGAGAGATTCTGGAGCCTGAGGCCGCAGCGATGGCCATTGGCCGCATCGCGCCATCCACGTTTCGCACCGTGCGCACTGAGCTTGAACAGCTACAGGACGCCACGCTTTATCATACCGATTCCCATTGGATATCAGACGACAATCTGCACACAATGTTCGCCGATGCTTGCGCCAATACGGTTTTGGCGGAAACGATTCAGGAATTACGCACGACGACCCGCTTGTTCGAGAGCGACCGTCTGGCCGATCGTGTGATCCCCGACTCGCAAGAGCATCTTGAAATTCTCAAAGCGCTGGAAGCTGAAGATCCGCGTGCTGCCCGCCGTGCCGTGCGAGCGCATATCCGCTCGCTGATGCGCTATGCAACTAAACTGCTTCGCTAAGATCGCTTCTGTTCACGTTGAACAGCCTTGCGGGCGTTTTGCTGATTGCTGGAACCAGGATATCTGCAGGAACGCCGCAGGCCTCAAGTAACAGAATAAAGCCGCGCAAGCCTTCGACAGGCGGTGGCAGCAGAAACACCCCGCAGTCGCTAGAAAGCACCAACCTGTCCGGCCCCGCGGCCAATGCCAACGCTGCCATCTGCGGTGCGGTAACGCGCGGTATTGTGTGGGTTTCACTATCGACATGTGTCAGGCCCGCCTCTGTGGCATGACTGACAAAAAAGAATGAGAGTTCCACCACCGCGCCCGCAGCAACAAGGGCTCGTGCCTCGTCGGGTTCATACGCGTTGGCAGGCACAAGAACCTTTTTGATGCCTGCAACGATGGCGGCCTCAACCACGCGAAGTGCCTCATTGGCGCTCAGATGCCCCGTGTTCAAAACGACACCGGCCTGTGCCACCAGGTCGAAAATCTTTAGCAAGGGATCGGGCAATGGGCCTTGCATGGGTATGGCAAGACAAGCCTCAATATGAGCTGGTGAGCGACCCTCGGAGCGTGCGACGTGCTGCGTATGGTGCGTCGGTAGCGAGACAAACCGCGCACCTTGCGACGGTCCATAGCCGCTTCCAAGGGCGGTCTTTACCGCTTCTGGCGAGAGACCACCGGCAGGCGGCTCCATGATCAATCCGCCAAACACATCAAGCTGCATATCCGGCCTCGCGCGGCGTACCAGAGCGGCCAGAACCGCTGAGTTTGAGAAATTATCCATCAAGCCAAGGCCGGCCATCCCAGCTGCTTCAGCTTGATCGGCAGCTTGCAGCGCGTCCAGACGGCGGGCATTGAGGTGTGGACATGCGTGCACATGGCCATCAACCGCGCCGCGCAGAAAGTCTCCTTGGGCGTCCGGGCTGATCATGCGAACACCTTTGCACTCATCAGTGGCGCAGAATCTTGGCGGTGAAATCGCGCAGCCGATCTGTCTGCGGATTGTCAAACACTTGATCAGGTGGGCCCGCCTCCACCACGCTGCCCTGATCCATGAACACCACACGGCTCGCCACTTCGCGCACGAACGCCATTTCGTGACTAACGATTAACATCGTCATGCCTTCATCGGCCAGGAGCCGAATGGTATCGAGCACCTCTGTCACAAGCTCTGGATCAAGCGCGGACGTCACCTCATCAAGCAATAGAATATCCGGTTTGAGCGCCAGAGCCCGTGCAATGGCAACGCGTTGTTGCTGGCCACCGGACAGCTCATCAGGATAGGCGCCGAGTTTGTTGCCCAGGCCGACTTTGTCCAAAAGCTCGGCGGCCAGAGCTTCGACATCCTTGCGCGCGCGTTTTTTCACGATATCCGGCGCGATGGTAACGTTGCGCAGTGCCGTCATGTTTTGAAACAGATTGTATTGCTGGAAGACAATGGCAAACCTGTCGCGGGCCTGCCGCAAAGAGTTGCGGTTTCCATAGTCAATGGAATGGCCGTCTATTTGGATGCCGCCAGTGTGTGGTCGCAAGAGCCCGACCAGCGTGCGCAGCAATGTAGATTTGCCAGACCCTGAGGGGCCTATGAGGGCGGCGATTTCGCCTTTCTCGATCGACAGATGCACATCTTTCAACACATCCAGTTTGGCATAACCTGCCGAGATGCCATCAACAGTGAGGTAGGCCATTGTCTTCCTTACTCGCGTTTGGCGATGGCCATGAAACAGTCTGCCATCTGCCAGCACATGGATGCGGTGCTGCCACGCACATCTGCGCTGCCTTCAACATTTCCTATCGACAACACGGTTCGCGATGCATCGGACATTTCCCGCTTTGCGCTTGCGCGTTGACCCAAAACCTGCGTACTTTGCCTTGAGAGATTGTGCAACCATTGTATGCAATTTGTATCATAAGTGCCAGAAGGATCTTGCTATGACTGACTCAAAAAACCCAGGTAAATCGGCGACATTGACGCGCCGCGCCACATTTGGCCTCGCCGCTGGGGCGGCCGCTATTCCTGTTGTTGCTGCCACTTCAGTGACACCTGCATCGGCTCGACCATTAGAAGATGTGCTCTCCAGCCAGACCCTTAAAGTGGGCATCAATCCCACTTTGGTGCCGTTCGGCGTGTTCAATGATCGCAACCAGATTGACGGGTTCGACTATGACATTGCGGTGGAATTGGCACGGCTGATGAATGTCGAGCTCGAGGTGGTTCAGGTCGGCAGTCCCGACCGCATTCCATTCCTCCAGGCTGACCGTATCGATATCGTGCTTGGTGCGATCACCCGCACGGTGGCGCGCGCTCTAGTGATTGACTACACGATCCCACTGCACACCCAGACCGTTGCTGTGCTGACGAAAGACGACACCGCAGTGCCGATCAATGCGCTTGGTGACCTCAACAATCCTGATGTGCGCCTTGTTCAGGTGCGCGGCACCATAGGTGTTCCGTGGATTGAGGCCAATGCCCCCGAAGCTCAGCTAACGCTGCTCGACAATTATCCCGATACGTTCCGTGCCATGCAGCAGGGACGTGCTGATGCGATGGTTGATGTCATCGAGTCTGTTGTCATCCCGATGCAGGATGTTGCGGGCGTGGAATGGCGCATCCTTGATGAGACCATCAGCAACACCTGGGTCGGCGTCGGTGTTCAAAAAGGCAACCACACACTGCGCGATTTCTTGAACATTGCTCTGTTTGAGATGCACCAAAATGGTTTTGTCGATGCGACGTGGGAGAAATGGTTCGGCGTGCCGATGCAAACACCGGTGCCTCTGAATCCGATTTTCTAGGTCGTTGAACTCTCAACTGTTCTGACTCAATCAACCATGTGACGCGAAGGCTGGTGCCACCAACATCCAGTACCAGCCTTCGCCGGAGCTACGCATGCAACTGCAATATGGGCAGATCGTCCAATACATTCCCGATCTTCTTGCAGGGGCGGTTATCGCGCTAGAAATCGCGGTCATCGCCTTCGTTTTGGGCGCATTGATGGGACTGTTTGGTGCGGCGGTCTTGACCTACGGCAACAAGCCATCGCGCATTTTGGTGCGCATGTATGTCAGCTTCTTCACCAACACACCGCAGCTCGTGCAAATCTTCTTCCTGTTTTTCGCACTGCCCGAGTTCGGGATTCTTCTGAGCCCCTACCAGGCGGTCCTTCTTGGCATGACGATCAATGCCGGTGCGTACTTGACGGAAATTCAGCGCGCCGGTTTCCAATCCATTCAAAAAGCCGAAGTGGAGGCGGCCGAGACGCTTGGCTTTTCCCGCGTGCAACTGGTCTGGCACGTGATCGCACCGCACATTGTGCGCGCGCTTTATCCGGCGCTCTCCAACCACTACATCCTTATGACGCTTGGCACATCAATGGCCGCGATCTTCGGCGTGGAAGAGGTCACGGGCAGAGCCCTCAATGCCAATGCGATCAGTTTCCGTTCCTTTGAAATCTTCTCCATCACGGCGCTGATCTATATCGGGCTCACCATCATCGCCTCGATTTTGCTCTACGCCGTCGGGCGTTGGTTGTTCCGCGTCAAAGTGAAGGCGTTCTAGCATGAGCGCGCTCGAACAACTTTTGGAAGAAGCGCCACGTTTCTTCACCTATTGGAACATCATCTTTTTGGCCGACGCGGCTAAGAACACGCTGATGGTCTCCTTCTTCGGCTGCCTGATCGGGTATGTCGTCGGTTTTGTGATCGCCACATTCCGTGTCGTCCGCGTCAACCCCATTCCACCGCTACGTGCGCTTTTCATCCTCTACACAGAGATTGTTCGGCGCATTCCATTTCTTGTGCTTCTTTTATGCGTGTTCTTTGCTTTCCAGCTGTCAGGGGCTGAGACATCCCTCTTTGTCATTGCTACGACAGCGGTTGCGCTGCGCATGTCGGCCTTGGCGGCAGAGAACATTCGCGCCGGTTACGAGTCCATCAACCCGCTGCAATGGGAAGCGGCTCTGGCGATGAACATGACGCCGCTCTCAACGCTGGTACGGGTCATCCTGCCGCAAGCATGGCGCGTCATTCTTCCGCCCTCGACGATCCACACTGTCAGCATGATCAAGGAAACCTCACTGATCTCACAGATCGGGTTTCTGGAGCTCACCTTTGCCGCACGCATGTTGAACCAGCGCGGTTTCTCGGCACTCATATGCTTCGGCACGATATTGGTGCTCTACTTCGTCATTTCTTGGTCCTTTGCTCGTGTCGGACGCTACGCTGAGAAGCGGTTGGTGCACGAGGCCCGCAAGCCCAACGCCCAAGCAGAGGTTCAAACTGCCTTGAAGCAGCAGGGCGGTGTATTGTGACCGGCAAACGTAAGAACACCGATCATCGAGCACGCGTCACCATAACGGTCGACGGCACGCCCCTAAGCGTTCCAAGCGGCGAGCCATTGGCGACCGCCCTGTTGTGCGAGGGGCATCTTTGTCTGCGTCAAAGCCCAAATGCCGGAGCCCCACGTGGCGCGTTCTGTTTCATGGGTGTGTGCCAGGAGTGCAGCATCGAAGTTGATGGACATTTGGTTCAAACCTGCCTGACCCCGGCGCAAGAGGGCATGGCCGTGCGGCTAAGGGGGGCGCCCTGATGGCTCCAACTTTGACTGATCTTATTGTTATCGGTGCTGGACCGGCGGGCGCCAATGCGGCGATCACTGCCAATGCCCATGGCGTCGATGTCCATCTGTTTGATGAAGCGCCGAAGGCCGGTGGCCAGGTATGGCGTGCACCGATTGATGATAGCCCCAAGGACAACACGCCCGAGGCGCATGAAGGGTCGGCGTTGCGTGACCGCCTAGCGGCAAGTGGCGTGACGGTTCACACCGGCCAGCGTGTTTGGTCGGTGCTGACCAAGGCCGATGGTGAGTTTCAAGTTGATAGCCTCGGCCCCGAGGGCCCAATGACGGTGCAAGCGCCACGTCTTGTTGCTGCCACTGGAGCCTATGAACGGATCGTGCCTTTCAAAGGCTGGACACTGCCCGGCGTGATGGGCCTTGCCGCGGCGACCGTTCTTTTGAAATCTCATGGTGTTGTGCCGGGCGAACGCCCGGTGATCGCAGGTGCTGGACCACTGCTCTTGGTCGTTGCCGCCGGCATGCTGGATGCCGGCGTTAAACCTCTCGCCGTCATCGATCTTGATAGCCGTGTTGATTGGCTGATGCGCTTGCCAGCCCTTCTGGCACGTCCAAACCTTGCTGCACGCGGTGCGCGGTGGGCAGCGCGCGTGCGCAGGGCGGGCGTGCCGATATTGCGCCGTCATGCAGTACGTGCGGTCGACGGGCACGACCAAGTGAAAAGCGTCACCGTTTCACCAGTGGATGCATCGGGGGCCTTCATTGCTGGTGATGACGCCCATTTTGATGCCGATGCCCTGCTGGTCGGTCATGGACTGACCCCTGGTAGCGACATTCCGCGTCTTCTTGGTGCCAAGATGCGGCATGACCCGTTGCGTGGTGGGTATGTGCCGGAGATGGATGCTTTTGGCCGCACAAGCATCGACGGCCTGTTTGCCATTGGCGATGGCGCAGGAATTCGCGGCGCCGATGCGGCCGTCACAGCAGGGCAAGCCTGTGGTTTGGTTGTGGCTCATGAGGCAGCTCAGTTGGACACGATCAGGTTCGAGCGCGAGGTGACCCGGCTTCGTAAAGCATGCGACCGACAGGTTCGCTTCTCTGATGCTATCGGCGGTGCTTTGGCACTGCGCACGGGGCAAGTTGCAAGTGTGCCAGAGAGCGCCATCGTTTGCCGCTGCGAGGATATCACCCGCAGTGAGATCGAGGCTGCTGGCGATGCTGGCGCGCGCGATGTCAATCAGCTCAAGCATTTCACCCGCATCGGCATGGGTTCATGCCAAGGAAGAATGTGCGGAGAGATCGCCGCGAGTTTGCTCGCGCAGCATCTGGGCGTTGAGCGCCGCGCCGTTGGTACGTTTACCGCTCGTCCGCCTTTGCGCCCGGTCGCGATAAGCGAACTGACGGGCAGCTTTTCTTACGACGACATTCCCATCCCGGAGCCAGCACCGCTATGACGCGCGCCCTATGAGCCATGTACATGATCTTGCGGTGATCGGAGGCGGCCTGCACGGCGCCACAGTTGCACTGTTTGCCGCGCGCGGCGGGATGGATGTCGCGCTGCTTGAGAGAGGTGCGCTCTGCCGAGAAGCCTCTGGCGTCAATGCAGGCACTTTGACCATGCAAATGACACGGTTGGCGCTGATCCCGTATGCGCTTGAAGGCCATCGTATGTGGGCCAGTGCGCCCGATTGGCTTGGCCATGATGTTGGGGTGCAGGTCTGTGATGGGCTGTCGCTTGCGTTCACAGAATCCGAAGAGGCGCTGCTGTCCGAACGCGCGGTCTTGCGTCGAGAGGCTGGTGCTCCCATCGACCTTATCGGGGCGAAGAAAGCCAAAGAGATCGAACCCGGTTTGGGCCAGGGTGTACGGCTGGCCGGACATTGCGCGGTTGATGGCTACGCCAACGCCTATCTAACAGGGTTGGCCTATCGCAAGGCACTGCTGGAAGCTGGTGTCACGCTCCATGAGAACCACGCCGCGAGCGGGGTGGTGAGCGAAGATCGTGGGTTTACTGTGAGCACATCGAAAGAGCCGCTCAAGGCTCGCAGGATCGTGCTGGCAGGCGGTGTATGGCTGGAGGCCATGCTCGGGTGGTTAGGCGTCAAGCTGCCGATAAAGACCTTGATCAACCAACTCACCGTGACTGAGCGGTTGGCGCCCGTCATGCGCACGGTCGTCGGCATCGCAAGCGGGCTTTTGTCTCTCAAACAATTCCCTCATGGTACGGTGGTTGTTGGCGGTGGTTGGCAAGCGCTCGGTGATCGAGAAACCGGAACTGGCACACTCATCCCCGACCGAGTCATAGGCAATGCGCGGCTTGCTATCCATGCCATCCCCGCGCTCGCCAAGGCGCGTTTGGTACGAGCTTGGACGGGCTTTGAAGCTGAAACAGCAGATGCCATGCCAGTCGCTGGGCCTGTGCCCGGCATCAAGGACGCATTTGTTTGTGGCTCAATTCACTCCGGTTACACGAGCGGGCCTTACATCGCCAAGCTGTTGGCAGACCAGCTACTAGGGCAGGAACCAGCGATGCCGCTGTTTCCAATGGATCGTCTGCTGGCCCCTCAGTCTCAAACAATTGGGAATGCTGCATGAGCCAGACACTTCACACACGGCTCGGCGGTATACATGCGGCAACGATCGTTCCTATGAGGCCTGATTTTTCGATCGACGAGGCGGCTTTGGTCGCACACCTGCAGTGGGTCACTGGTACGCCGGGCATCAAAGGTGTGCTCATCAATGGTCATGCCGGCGAGAACTTTGTGCTCACCTCAGCAGAGAAGCGTCGTGTGGTCGAACTGACACGGCAGAGCGTTCCACCGGACTGTCTGATTTGCAGTGGTATCAACCATGAATCCAGCTTGGAAGCGGCCAAGGAAGCAGCCGCCGCTGAGGCCGCCGGAGCAGACGTGCTACTGGTGTTTCCGCCGAACAGCTTTGCCCTTGCGCAGGACCCGCGCTGCGCGGCTCTTCACCAGGCCCATGTCCGCGATGCCTGCTCGTTGCCGCTGCTTGTTTATGGCGCAGCGTTGAATGCTGGCGCTATGTCGTATCCGCCCGAAACACTGGTGCAATTGACGCAAGATGAGCGCGTGGTTGGCATCAAGGATGGCAGCTGGGAAGTGGCTGCCTATGAAGCCAATTGGCGGCTTTTTGAAAGCCGACGAGACACATTTGCCGTGCTGGGTTCCGGCGATGAGCATTTGTTGGCCACCTATATGGTTGGCACCCACGGTAGCCAGGTCAGTCTTGCCGCCCTTGCACCGGCTTTGATCGTTGCGCTTTACGACGCCGCTATGGCCAAAGACTGGGACAAGGCCAGGGCGCTGCACGATCAGGTCTATCCACTGGCGCGCGCCATCTACCGCGAAGCGCCTGGAGGACGGGCAACGGCGCGTATCAAGCACGCGCTCCAGCTTCTTGGGCATTTGCAAAGCGATGCCGTGCGACCACCCCAGCCGGCTCTGGATGACCGTGAGCATCAGCTAATCGAGCAGGCATTGCAGTCAGCAAGCCTGCCGATGCGATCAACCTAAACCTGATGAGGACACGATGACGAACTATGATCTTGCGATCCGTGGCGGCACGGTAGTGACAGCAAGCGACAGCGTTCGTGCCGATGTCGGCATTCGAGATGGCCGTATCGTCGCGCTGGGCGATGCAATTACAGGAGCTGCTCGCGAGGTGGATGCCAGCGGCTTGTTGGTGATGCCCGGCGGTATCGACAGCCATGTGCATATCGAGCAACCTTCTGGCCCCGGCATCGTGATGGCTGATGATTTTGAGTCCGCCACTCGCGCCGCGCTCGCAGGCGGCAACACGTTTGTCATGCCGTTTGCCTTGCAAGAACGCGGCAAGAGCCTGCGCGCTGCGGTGGAGGGTTATAAGGCAAGTGCCGAAGGACGCTGCCACATCGATACAGCATTTCACCTCATCGTTTCCGATCCCACGCCACAGGTGCTTGGCCAGGAACTGCCGGCATTGGTGAAGGATGGGTACACTTCGTTTAAGGTGTTTATGACCTATGACGATCTGGTTCTGAGCGACCGCGAACTGCTTGACGTATTTGATGTAGCGCGCCGCGAACGCGCTTTGGTGATGGTCCATTGCGAGGGCTATGACGCCATCCGCTTCATGACCGAACGGCTCGAGAAGGCAGGGCAGACTGAGCCCTACTATCATGGTGCCTCCAGGCCGCAGATCGTGGAGCGCGAGGCGGCCCATCGCGCCATCAGCCATGCCCAGCTTGTCGATGTGCCGATTATGATCGTCCATGTCTCAGGTCGTGAGGCGATGGAGCAGGTAAAATGGGCGCAGGACCGTGGTTTCAAGGTCTATGGGGAGACGTGCACCCAATACATCACGCTGACCGAAGAGGATATGAAAGGCCTCAACATGGATATGAGCGGCTCGAAATATGTCTGCTCACCACCACCGCGTGACAAAGCCAGCCAAGAGGCAATTTGGGAAGGCATCCAGCAAGGCGTGTTCCAAACCTTCTCGTCCGACCACTGCCCATTCCGCTTTGAAGGTGCAGATGGCAAGCAAAACCCCAAAGCAAAGACGTCATTCCGCTGGGTGCCCAACGGGATTCCAGGCGTTGAAACACGGTTGCCGGTGTTCTTTTCGGAAGGCGTTTCAAAAGGGCGCATTACGGCCGAACAGTTCGTGGCGCTGACAAGCACCAACCATGCTCGCATGTACGGGCTTTATCCGCGCAAAGGTTCCATTGGTGTTGGCTTTGATGCGGATATCACGCTGTGGGATCCCTCGCGCAAGGAAACGATCCGCCAGGAAAATCTTAAGCACGGTGCCGACTACACACCGTGGGAAGGTTTTGAGGTAACCGGTTGGCCCGTGATGGTGATCGCCAATGGCAAGATAGCGATGGATGACGGCAAGATACTCACAGAACCAGGTCAAGGACGAGTGCTGGAACGCGATATCTCGCCTTTTGCTGCTGCCTGAGGCAATAGAAGTTGTGCGCGCTAGTGTGGACCTAGGCCTCATCTGCCCCAAGAGATGGGAAGCCGCTCCAACGAGAGGTTGGCGCGAAACTTGCTGTTTCTTGCCCAGATAAGTTCCTCAAACCTCATCTGCAGGAGGCAATCAATCATGGCACCCGCAAGCACAGCCACCGTCTCGATCAGCCAGGCAACAGCCAAGTCGCTGCCGGTTATTGATCTGTCAGGCTTTGGTGAGGGGAATAGCGCCCACGATGCCAACGTCGCGCAAGCGTTACGCGATGCCTGCGAGGACAAGGGCTTTTTCTACGTCGTTGGCCATGGCGTTGCGCCGGACCTGATCGCGGCGCTGCGTACGCAGGCAGAAGCCTTCTTTGCCAAGCCCTTAGCGCAGAAAGAGGCGGTTTCCAAAGACCTTTCCACCTGCAATCGCGGCTATGAGCGCCTTGCCGCCCAGACGCTGGAAAAGGGCGGCTCACCTGACCAGAAAGAGGGCTATTACATCGGCGTGGAGGTGCCAGAAACCGACCCGCGCGTGTTTGCTAAAAAATTCAATCACGGGCCGAACCAATGGCCCGCCGACATGCCCGAATTTCGGCAGGTGGCTGATGCGTATTTTGAAACCATGGTCGGCTTCGGCACCAAGCTGATGCAGGCAATGGCGCTGTCGCTGGACCTGCCGCGTGATTATTTTGCAGGCTACACCGCCGATCCGATGTGCACCCTGCGGCTGTTGCACTATCCGCCTCAGCGACCCAATGCCGAGCCGGATGAGAAAGGCTGCGGCGCGCACACCGATTTTGGTGGTCTGACCTTGCTTTGGCAGGATGAGGTTGGTGGCCTTGAGGTGCTCGACGACGACGGTTGGATCCCGGCCCCGCCCATCGAAGGTGCGTTCAATGTGAATCTGGGCGACATGATCCAACGCTGGACCAATGGGCGCTATCGCTCGACGCTCCATCGCGTGATTAACCGATCCGGCCGCGAGCGCTACTCCATCCCGTTCTTTTACACCGGCAACCCGGACCACGAAGTGCGCTGCATTGAGACGTGCCTTGCGCCCGGAGAAACGCCGGACCACCCGCCGATCACGGTCTCAGAGCACCTGCAGGCCATGTACAAGCAAACCTACGCATAGGGTCAAACTAGCATCCCCCGCTCCCCGCCCCAGGAGATAAACTCATGATACCGGTCCTCAACTTTCAGGATTTTCTTGGTAACGACAAACAACGATTTGTGAACGAGGTTGGTCAGGCCTGCCGCCAGAGCGGCTTTATGTTGCTGGCCGGTCACGGCGTGGACCGGGTATTGATCGACCGCGTGTTCAACTGTGCCGAAGAGTTCTTCGCGCTCGACCTTGCCGAGAAGAACCGGCTTTCCATCGCCAACTCTAAGCATGACCGAGGCTACGCCGCTGTCGGCTCTGAAAAGCTGGATGAGACAAGCGGCCTTATCGATCAGAAAGAGGCGTTCAACGTCGGCGCTGACCTCATGCCCGATGATTTGCGCGTACAGACGGGCATGCCCTATCGCGGCGTGAATCAGTGGCCGGCCGGCAAGGAAGAGTTCCGTGAAACGCTGATGGCATATTACGATGCGATGGAGGCGTTGGCGGTGGAGTTACACCGTGCGATCGCGCTCGATCTCGGCTTGGACGAGACGCATTTTCATCCCTATTTGGACGATCCGATCGCCATTCTGCGCATGCTGCGCTACCCGGCATCGCGTGGCGTTGATGGCGACATCGGCGCCGGTGCGCATTCCGATTACGGATCGATCACGCTGCTGATGACCGATGGCACGGCGGGGCTGCAGGTGAAGCCTCGCGGATCGGACGCGTGGGTGGATGTGCCCCACGTGGAAAACGCCTTTGTCGTGAACCTTGGCGACCTGCTGATGCGCTGGACAAACGATGTTTACGTTTCAACGCCACACCGGGTGATCCCGCCGGCGCGTGAGCGCTATTCGCTGGCCTTCTTCTTCCAGCCCAATCCTGATGTGGTGGTGGAAGCGCTGCCGGGCACGGGCGAGGCGCATTACCCGCCAATCACGTCAGCCGATTATCTGACCCAGCGTTTGACCGCGACCTATGCCTGATAGGCTGCTCTAAACATGGTAGAGGCGCGCCATCGTAGCTTGGTGATCGGCCAGCGCCTTGTCCAAATCAAACGCGGTGAAGGTGCCGTTTTCGACCACCTGAACGCCGTTGATGAACGAGTGATCTACCTTGAATGGCCCACACCAGATGAGGGCGGCGAGGGGATCGCGCTGCGAACCCGATAGACCCAGATGATCGCGCTTGATAGCGATGAAATCCGCGCTCATGCCCGGCGCGATCTGGCCGATATCGTCCCGTCCGAGGAGCTTGGCGCCATGGCGCGTCGCCATGCCCAGCGCTTCACGGGCAGACAGCGCCTGAGGCGAACCGGCAAAGCCGCCGCGCCCACCTGGTTTCTCCGACAGGTACCGCGTCGGCGCGACTCGCTGCAGGGATATGCCAAGCCGCGCTTCCAGGAACAGATTGCCCGTGTCGTTGGAGGCCGAGCCATCGACGCCGAATCCTACCGTCACGCCAGCATCCAACATCTCGCGCGCCCGCATGATGCCAGAGCCGCAGCGCATATGGGCCGACGGACAGTAGGTCGCGCCGGTGCCTGTATCGGCGAAAAGCTTGATCTCGCGATCGTTCAAAAAGATGGCGTGGGCAAACCAAACATCATCACCCATCCACCCAACGCTCTCGCAGAACTCGATGGCCCGCATCCCGTAAATCTCGGTGCAATAGGTCTCTTCATCCAGCGTCTCGGCAATATGGGTGTGCAGCCGCACGCCTTCATGCTGACGGGCGAGCTGCGCGGCCTCTTTCATCAACCCATCGGTGACAGAGAAGGGCGAGCATGGCGCTAAAATGATCCGGTTCATCGCATGGCGCGACATGTCATGATACTGGTGAATAAGGCGCTCAGAATCCTTTAGGATTGCCTCTTCATCCTCCACGCAATTGTCCGGCGGCAGACCGCCTTGGCTCTTGCCGCGCGACATCGCCCCGCGCGAGGCATGGAAGCGCAAGCCGATCTCACGCGCCGCTTCGATGGTACTGTCGAGCGTGCAATCGTTGGGCAGAATATAAAGGTGGTCAGACGCGGTTGTGCAGCCGGACATGATGAGCTCGGCCATCGCGATTTTCGCCGACACCTTCACCGCCGCATCGTCCATCTGCGCCCAAATCGGATACAGCGTCGTTAGCCAGGTGAACAGCACATCGTCCTGCACCATACAGCGGGTCATGTTCTGGTACATGTGGTGGTGGGTGTTGATCATACCCGGCATCACAACATGGCCGGACCAGTCGACAACGCGGTCGGCACCGGCAGCCTCGCCTACCAACTCTTGCGTTGTGCCAACCTTCTCAATCACATTGCCGCGCACCAGGATCGCGCCGTCGGCGATCTCCCGTGCGCCCTCATCAAAGGTGCCCAACACGTCGATGTTCTTGATGAAAAGTGAGGCATTTTCGGCAGCAGTCACGGCAATTGGCCCTCCAGGTGAACAGATTTTAGGCGATGCACGCTCGCCTACCCGTTGCCTGGAAAAATCGAGAATGCCATTCTGATAGGCATGATGAAGTATTATGCATATGCCTGCAAGGGCGATGCCTGCCGCCGGGATACTACGGCGTGATGGACCACCAAACACTGGTTTTCTCTGGGACCCTGGACCCAGATGCTTTTCTGGCGTTCTGCGCCCATCGCGCTGACCGGCTTTCGATCATTCACGACGTTTTGGAGCATTCATCATCGCGCGTTGAAGTCACCTTGCGCGGCCACGCGACGCTGATCGATATGTTTGAAATGGCCTGCAGCCTTGGACCGGAAGGCAGCGTCGTTGTCGCCACATCCAGGAAAGCGGCATGAGCGCGCCAATCCCCGTGTCCCTTTCGCGTGATGTTCCGTTCGGCACCTCGATTGGCGTGCGCGTGGAGGACATCGAATATATCGTCTGGCGCGATGAGGGTGGCAAAGCCCATATTTGGGAAGATCGCTGCCCTCATCGCGGCATGAAACTGTCGCTCGGCTTTGTGCGTGGCGATCGCATCGCCTGCCTTTATCATGGTTGGGAGTATAGCGCCGATGGTCGCTGCCAGAAGATACCGGCGCACCCGGAACTCCCGGTCCCAGACAGTATCATCGTGGGTACTTTTGGAGCGGTCGAGAGCAGTGGGTTGATTTGGCTCGCCACCGAAGGATCAGCCGTTGAGGACGCGCCGCTGCACCCCGTGCGCAGCATGATGGTTGAGGCGGTTGTCAGCAATGTGGAAACGCCAAAAGGCACGCATGTTTTCGTCCAGCCCGTGAGCGCCGGCGAGACAATGCTCCACATTTGCGTGGAGGAGGTCACCCAGGCTGAACCTGCTTATCTCTGGGCGTTAGGCCTGCGGACCGAGCTTGAGGGCGCGGCCTGATGAGCGTGCCGGTTCTCTATGACTTTGCACTCGATGCGGGCTGCTACGCGGTGCGCCTTGGGGCGAGCCTGATGGGCCGCGAGATCACCATCCGTGATGTGGACGTTGTGCCGGGCAGTGAGCATCAATCACCAGAGTTTCTGGCGATAAACCCGAAAGGCAGTGTGCCCGTTCTGGTGGATGGCGAGGAGACAATCATCCAGCCCAGCGGCATCCTCATACACTTGGCCAAAGGCACGCCGTGGGCCGCTGAGGATGGTGATAAGTTTGGTGCTTTGATCTTTGCGAGCGATGCGTTGCTTACCTTCAATATCGGCCGCCACGCTGCACTTTTTGATCAACCTGGCACAGGCCATTACGAGCATATCGAACCAGTGACCCGCCAGGTAAAAGCCAAGCTGCGAACTCTGGAAGACGAAATGAGCCTCGCCACGTTGCGCGGGCAGCGCTTTCTCACCGGTGATGCGCCCACCATTGCAGACATCATCGCGTTTCCGGTTTTTGCCCAATCCCGCGACTTGCGCATTGAGCCGGAGGCCTATCCAGCCCTTCGGCTTTGGGCGCGCCGCGTGCGCAAGCTTCCTGGCTTTATCGGCATGCCTGGCGTGCCGGACTATCACTGATGCCGATCATCGCCCCCAACCAGCTGGAGAAGGCCTACGACGTCATCATTGTCGGCTCCGGTTCCGGCGGCTGCGTCGTGGCGCGGCGGTTGATCGATCAGACCGATGCGCGCGTGCTTTTGGTGGAGGCTGGCAGGGCGGACTACAATGCGGCCCCTCTGCTCGACCCAACCGCTTGGATACCGCTGGCGGGCGGTGACTATGATTGGGGGCACTCCTACGCGCCCAATCCGCGGCTGAACAACCGCCGCATTCCCATGCCGCGCGGCAAGGTGCTTGGCGGGTCCAGCGCCATCAACGCGATGATGTGGTATCGCGGCCACCCCAAGGATTATGATCGGTGGGGCGTCCCCGGCTGGGCGTGGGCCGATTGCCTGTCGGCCTTCAAGCGCTGCGAAACTTGGGAAGGTGGCGCAAGCGAGCTGCGCGGTGGCGATGGCCCCTTGCGCATCAACCGATCCCCTGATCCCCATCCGGTGGCCCTGGCGTTGATCGAAGGCATGGCCGAGCTTGGCTACGCCAAGCTGGACGATCCCAACGGACCCTCCAACGACGGGGTCGGGCTTGCCAATTACAACATCGACGATGGCAAGCGCTGGTCAAGCGCGACCGGCTATCTGGAGCCGGTGCTCGCCCATCCGAACCTCACCATCGTGACGGATACGCGGGCCAAGCGCGTGATCATCAAGCGCGACAAGGCCGTTGCGGTTGAGCTGATCATCGAGGGCCGACCCTTCTTGGTTGAAGCGTCCCTGCAAATTGTCCTGGCCACCGGTGCGTTAGAAACGCCACGGCTACTGACGCTTTCCGGTCTTGCCGACGAACGCGTGCTGCAAGGCTTGGGTGTCGATACGCACGTGCACCTGCCGGGCGTCGGTCAGAACTTGCAGGACCATCCGCTGCTGCGCGCGGTGAATTTTCGCGCCAAACAGCCATCCGGTCCAACCCGCGACAATGGTGGCGGCGCCATAGCAAATGTGCGCTCGCATGTGGGCCGCACACAGCCCGATGTGCATATGCTGCCGATCCAGCAAGCTTCGGGTGGGCCGGATTTACGGGAGGCCTACGACACCTCCGGCGATGTGTTCGCGTTGGCGCCCGGCGTGATGGACACCAAGAGCATCGGCGCGATCACCGTTACCGGCGACAGTCCCGACGACCCTCTGATCATCGACCCGAACTTCTTTGATCATCCCGATGATTGGCAGGCCATGCGCTTTGGTGTGCAGCTGGCGCGTGATGTGGCGCGCACCAAAGCCTTCGAGGATATCTATGAGGGGCTTGTCGCGCCGACATCGCTCGAAACCGACGACGAGATTGACGATTTTATCCGCCTTGCCTGCGCAACCTTTTTCCACTGCTGCGGCACCGCGAAAATGGGCGCCACAAACGACCCGATGGCGGTCGTCGACCCTCGGTTGAAGGTTCGTGGCGTCGACGGTTTGAGCATCGCCGATGCGTCGATTATCCCCATCATCCCCACCTGCAACACCCATGCGCCGGTAACGATGATCGGCGAGCGGGCGGCGGAGTTCCTGATCGACGATCTGGCCCGGCACGGCTTTTGCTCCGCTGCCACAAACAGCCAGGCGGTTCCTGCATGAACATCACCCATATTCTCACGAGTGATACAATCCTCACCATGGATGCCGAGACTTCGGTCATCTTGGATGGAGCTATTGCCATTGACGGAGAGACAATTGCCGCCATCGGCCCGCGCGACGATGTGCTGAAGACCTACCCTGGCGCGCGTGTGAAAAACATGGGCGATGCGCTGCTGATGCCGGGCCTCATCAATGCTCACGCGCACTCAGGCCTATTGCGGGGCACGGCTGAACATTTGCCGGTTTGGGAATGGCTGACAACGCACATCAACCCCATGCACAAGGTGTTGAACGCCGAGGAAGCGCGCGCGGCAAGCCGCCTTTGCTACGCCGAAAGCCTGCTCGGCGGCACGACCACCGTGGTCGATATGTGGCGCTTTATGGCAGGTAGCTGTGAGGTTGCGCGCAACATGGGCAACCGGTTGGTCGCCGTGCCCTATGTCGGCGCTCACCCTGACTATGATTATTTTGAAAGCCTCGACGACAACGAAGCACTGCTCGATAGCTGGCAGGGCGGGGCGGATGGCCGTGTGCGGGTCTGGGTTGGTTTGGAGCACCCCTTCTACACCGACGAGGCCGGCTGGAAGCGGGCGGTGGATATGGCCAATCGCCACCAAACTGGCATCAACACCCACTGCTCCGAAGCGCAGATCGAGGTGGACGAGTTCCACAAACGCTATGGCAAGGCACCTGTTGTGGCGCTGGCTGATTTCGGGTTTTTCGACACACCGCTGGCCCTGATTGCCCACGCAGTCTGGTTGTCCGATGAAGAAATCGCCTTCATCGCCGATAAGCCGGCGGCGGTTTCGCACAACCCGATATCGAACATGAAGCTCGCCAGCGGTATCGCCTCAGTCGAGGCCATGCGCGCTGCCGGCATCCCGGTTGGCCTGGGTACAGACGGCGAGAAAGAGAACAACAATTTCGATATGTTTGAGGAACTAAAAGCTGCCTCACTAATGGCCAAGCTGCGCGACCATGATGCCGCCGCGCTCGACAGTTGGCAGGTGCTGAAAATGGGCACATGCGAGGGCGCGCGCGCCATTGGCCTTAGCGACCAGATCGGATCGCTGGAGGTCGGCAAGAAGGCCGACATCATCGCGGTCGCCACGGACACGCCGCGCATGACGCCGCTCTTTGCCGATGGGCCCTACTTCAACCTGCAGCACAATTTGGTGCACGCGGTGAAGGGCTCGGACGTGCGCATGACCATGGTGGCCGGTCAGATCGTGGCCGAAGACGGAAAGCTCACAAACGACGATATGGCTGACATTCTGTCCGAGGTTCGAGCGCTTGCGCCGGGTCTGTTTGCCCGCCGTGCCGCCTTTCTCGAAGAGCACCGCAACGGCACCATCCAGTGGGTAGCAGGGTAGGGAGACCGATGGCCAAAACGACCGATCCTGTCGCGCTCAATCAATGGTATGCCGTCGCCTCGCGTGAAGAGGTAACGAGCAAGCCTTATCGCACCCGCCTGCTTGGCCAGGACATTGTTCTGCAAAACTCAGACGATGGCGTCGAAGCTCGCGAGGTGCTTCAGGAGAACTCTGGCCTTAAGCTTCCGGTGCAGGAAAGATTCGGTTGTCTCTGGACCACACTCGGCCAGCCCGACGCGCCGATCTTTGGCATCGCCGAGAGTGAAGAGGCGGACCGCCGCTACGTGCCGTGTGGCTGGTTCAATCTACGCGCGTCAGGCTTGCGCATCGTGGAGAATTTCCTCGACATGGCGCACTTTCCTTTTGTGCACACCGATATTCTGGGCGCCGAACCGCACACCGATGTGCCCAAATATGAGTTTGAAATTCGCCGCGATGTGGATGAGGTTTGGGCCACCAATTGTACGTTTTTCCAGCCGCAGGTCACCGCTGGCAGTGAGGGCGCGTTTGCGCAACTGACCTATCGTGTGCCGACGCCGTTCACCGTGATGCTCTACCGCGTCAGCCCGTCCGATCCATCGCGCTTGGATGCCATTGCCGCGTTCATTCAGCCGATTGAAGAAGATTTCTGCCGGGCGATCCCGGTGATGTATCTGGTCGATCCCGACAGCAGCCACACGGCGCTGTTGAAGTTCGAGCAGGTGATCTTCGCGCAGGACAAGATCATCGTGGAGAACCAGCGCCCGATCCTGCTGCCGCTGCATGCGCAGGACGAAATCCCGACCCGTGCCGACGGCTCGTCCGTTGCTTATCGTCGCTGGCTGAAAGAAAAGGGCCTCACTTACGGCACGACCAGCCAACCGAAGGCGGCCGCCTGATGCAGCTTCTTCGGCCTTCCTCCTTCGCCGAAGCTTTGCATGCATTGGCTGAGCCCGGTGCCCAGGCGATAGCCGGTGGGACGGCGCTGCAATTGACTTGGGAAGCGGGCGCAAAAAAGCCCGAGACTATTGTTGATGTATCTGCGCTCTCCGAACTGACCGGAGTAAGTGAGCAAGCCGAGGCGATCCATATCGGTGCGCTGACGACTCTGTCGGAGTTGATGCAGAACGCTCTCATCGTCGAGTATTTGCCTCTGCTGGCGCGTGCCACGCGTGATGTGGCCGGGCCATCTGTGCGCACCATGGGCAAGCTTGGCGGACAGATTGGGTGGGGTGTTGGCTGCCTGCTGCCCGCACTTCTGGCGCTTGATGCGCAAGTGATACTCGCAAGCGAGAGGGGTGATCGTAAACAGCTACTAGCCGACTATCTGGCTGGTGACGGTAGCCCGCTCATTTCTGCCATTCGCGTACCAAAACAAACGTCAGCACACTGGCTGTGGCACAAAACAGGGCTGCGCGCTTCCTTCACGCCGGGTATTATCGCCGTTGCAGGTGTTTGGGCGCAGCAGGATAAGGTATTTGCCGATCTGCGCCTCGCCGCGGGCTCTGGCGCGACGCCTCCTCAGCGGCTCTCGGTCATCAACGAAGCTCTGGAGGGCAAAACTGCGTCCAGTGTCGATGAATCGATGATCGCCCAGGCGATCCAAGCGCCCGATGATGCCTTGCGCACCGGCGCGTACCGCAAACGCGTTGGCGCGGCCGCGCTCGCTAGAGGGCTTCGCGGTCTGCCGATGCCAAACGCCCAGACAGAGGCTCGGCTGCCGACGACGGTCCCGGCGCCGCAGGGCGAGCGCGTGCTTTCGCGAGCGGCTGCTAATGGCGACTGGCACATTCGCGCTGACCTGGATGACAAGCTCAGCGGGGTGCCTGTTTTTCTGACCGATGCGCGCAGCGACGACATGCTGGTCGGGGCGATCCTGCGCGCCCCGCATCCGCACGCAAAACTGCACTCCATTGATACCAGCAAGGCCGAAGCTTTGCTTGGCGTCCATGCGGTGGTCACGCACAAAGATGTGCCAGGCGACAACGCCTTTGGCATCGTCATTCAGGACCAGCCCGCGCTTTGCAGTGATGTGGTCCGGTATGAAGGCGATACGGTCGCAGCGGTGGCGGCCGACAGCAAAGAGATCGCCAAGGCGGCCCTTGATCTGATCGAGGTGACCTATGAACCGCTGCCGATCGTCAGCGACCCGGTTCACGCATTGGCGCCGGACGCCCCTGCGCTGCACGAGGGCGGAAACTTGCGCAAAACGGTCCAGAACAAAGTCGGCGATGTGGAGGCTGCGTTCGCGAACGCCGCGCATGTGGTGGAGGACCTCTATGTCACGCCGCGCCAGATGCACGGGTTTATGGAGACCGAGGGCGGTGTGGTCGAGCCGACCGATAATGGCGGGATCCTAGTCCGCGTTGGCGGCCAGCATGGCGGGCGAGACCGCACACAGCTGTCTCGCATTCTCGGCCTGCCGGAAGACAAGATCGAGGTCGTCACGTCGCCCATCGGTGGGGGCTTCGGAGGCAGGGACGAGTTGACCGTGCAGCCCGCGCTGGCGCTGCTCGCCCTGAAAGCCAAGCGCCCGGTGCGGCTACAGCTATCGCGCACCGAGTCAGTGAAAGCCGGCACCAAGCGAAACCCCTTTCAGATCCGTATGAAGACCGCCTGCGATAAGCAAGGCAAGCTCCTTGCCCAGCAGGTAGATGCGATCGCCGACGGCGGAGCCTATGCCAGCCTCAGCGTTGGCGTAATCGAGACCGCGATGGAACATGCCTGCGGGCCCTATCTCGTGCCCAACATCGACGCGCGCGGACGGTTGGTCGCGACCAACAATGGCACGTGCGGTGCGTTTCGCGGCTTTGGCTGCAACGAGATGACGTTTGCAGTGGAAAGCCAGATCGAGCGGCTGGCGCAGATGGTCGGTGTCGATGCTATAACCATGCGGCGCCAGAACATTCGCCAGCCTGGCATGCCCGGCTATCTTGGCCAAAAAGTCGCGCCGACGGAACGCTTGTCGGCCATGCTCGACAGTGCGGCAGCGAGTCCGCTTTGGACCTTGCCGCAAGGGTTATCGCAGGATGGGCAAAGCTGGCTCGGCACCGGCATGGCGCTTTGCTACCAGGGCAACGGGCTTGGCACGTTGCCGGAGGATGAAGGCGAGATTGAATTGGCGCTCGCTGCCGATGGGAAGATCGAAGCCCGTTACGGTCTGGATGAGATGGGCCAAGGCCTGGTTCCAGCGGTTGCCTCGGCCGTTTCTACCGCGCTTGGCGTAGCCCGCGAGGATGTGCGCGTGGTCTTTGGGGACACCCGCGCGACGCCAGACAGCGGCTCCACCACAGCTTCCCGCGGCACCTACATCGTGTGGAAGGGCGCCCAACTGACCGCACCTGGCTTCAGCCAGACCCTGCTGCAGGCCGCAGCGGCAAAGCTGCAGCGAACGCCCGACCAACTGATGCTGGTGCCTGGCGGCGTCGGCGAGGCGGGCACCAACTCAGGCGACCCTCTGATTACCATTCGCGAATTGGCGGACCACCTGACGCCGGACCAAAGGCCGATTGAGCGCCAGTTTTGCGCCTATCCCAAATCCGACTACACCAAGGGCAATGCGCGCTTTCTGTTTATCTCCGGTGTCACGCTGGCGCGCGTCGCGGTGGACCGCATCAACGGCATGGTACGTGTGTTGGATATGGCCCAGCACTCGGCCTCTGGCCCCGTACTCGACGTCGCGTCCTACCTCGGCCAGATGGAGGGCGCGGCCAGCCAGGGCATGGGCATGACGTTGACCGAGCACGTTCTGATGGAAGAGGGCCGCGCCGTCACCGGAAACCTGGACACCTACATCATGCCATCGCTGGCGGATCGACCGGGCACCATGGCCACTTTCGCGCTCGACGAGCTTGATGAAGGCGATCCCTATGGCCCGCGCGGCGTCGGCGAACTCGGAATCACCGGATCGGCGCCCGCCATCGGCAACGCGGTCGCCCGCGCGCTGAGTTTGCGGGCCGATGCCGCCTGGCCCAACCATTTGCCGCTATCGCCCGAAACGCTTCTCAACTTCATGGAGGGGTGATGCTTGACCGACCTGTAGCCGACGCTCTCACTGTATCTTTTACGCTGAACGGTGAAACCGTCACTGAGCCTGTAGGGCCCGAAACGCGCCTCGCGGATCTGCTGCGGGAAAAGCTGTTTTTGACCGGCACCAAAATCGGCTGCTCCATCGGCCGCTGCGGGGCGTGCAGCGTACTGGTCGATGGCGTGGCGCAAAACGCTTGTCTGTTGTTGGCTTGGCAGGTGGACGGCAAGACGCTGACCACCATTGAAGGCATCGATCGGCTGGCCGTCGCGACCCATGTCAAAGCCGGCCTGCGTGAAGAGTCGGCCTTCCAATGTGGCTACTGCGCACCGGGTTTTGTGGTGGCCCTTGTCTCGTTCCTGTCAGCCAACCCGACCGCTGACGATGAGGCGGTGATCGCCGCGCTTGAAGGGAACATCTGCCGCTGCACTGGCTACCATTCGATCGTGCGGGGTGCGCTCAACGCCGCGGAACGGGTGCGGGCCGCCCATCGTGAGTCCAGTATGTCCTCATGACTATTCACTTCACTCGCACGACCGCCGAAACCGAAGAGGCCAAGGCCTTTCTTGCGACGGGCGCAAAACAGTTGCTCATCGATGGCGCCTGGGTCGATGCAACAGATAGCCAGACTTTTGAGACGCGCGACCCGGCAACGCAGCACACGCTTGCGCAGATCGCCAAAGGGTCAGCAGGAGATGCCGACAAGGCCGTCGTAAGCGCGAGTGCCTCGTTTGAGGACAAACGCTGGCGGGGCATGACGCCCTCGGCGCGCGGCAAGGTTCTTTGGAAGATCGGCGAACTGATCGATCACCATGCCGATGCGCTTGCCGAGATTGAAACGCTGGATCAGGGCAAGATCTGGGGCACGAGCCGCTTTGCTGAGATACCTGCGAGTGCCGAGCAGTTTCGCTATTTTGCGGGGTTCGCCACCAAGATTTCCGGTCAGACCATCACACCATCGATCACTTATCAGCCGCCAGGCAAGCAGGTTGTGGCCTACACATTGCGTGAGCCGATTGGCGTCGTTGCGGCCATCACGCCGTGGAACTCGCCGCTTTTGATCGCAGCGATGAAGCTCGCCCCGGCGCTGGCCGCGGGATGTTCGGTGGTGCTGAAACCGGCCGAGGACACCTCTCTCACCGCGCTCTATCTGGGGAACCTCCTGCTGGAAGCTGGCACTCCGCCCGGCGTGGTGAACATCGTGACCGGCTACGGCCATGAGGTGGGGGCACGACTGGCCGAACACCCTGACGTCGACAAGCTCGCCTTCACCGGCTCTACCACCACGGGCCGCAAGCTGATAGAAGCGGCGGCAGGCAACTTGAAAAAACTGACCCTCGAGCTCGGCGGCAAATCGCCTTTCATCGTTCTGGAGGATGCCGACCTGGACGCGGCGCTGGATGGCGCTATGCGCGGTGTTTTTGCCAATGGTGGGCAGGTTTGCGTCTCTGGATCGCGGATCTATGTTGCTCGTGCAATCTTTGATCGATTTGTGGATGGGCTAGCGGAAAAAGCCTCTGCTATGCAGCTTGGGCATGGGCTCGATCAGGGCACGCAGATGGGGCCGCTCATTCATCCGGCCCACGCGGCTAAAGTGGCTGATTATGTGAGAGGTGCCGCCAAGGACGGTGCAGCGATCATCACCGGCGGCGAGCTCGATGGCCCCCACGACAGTTTTGTGCATCCGGCGGTTATCGCAAATCCGAGAGCTGACAGTGCACTCATGCGCGAGGAAGTGTTTGGCCCAGTAGCGGCAGTGTGCGCTTTTGACGATGTCGATAATGTTGTCCGCCAGGCCAACGATACCCGTTACGGCTTGGCGGCCAGCGTCTGGACGCGAAACCTTTCGTACGTCCATCGCATGTCAGCCGCCATCAAAGCGGGCACGGTTTGGATCAACGGGCATTCGTATTTTTCACCTGAACTGCCGAAAGGTGGCTGGAAAGAATCCGGCTGGGGCGTTGAGAACAACGCTGAAGGCCTGGACAATTATCTGCAGACCAAGACGGTCTGCAGCATCATCTAGCATCACCGAGCCGGCCGTTCTCGGGCTTGATCCAAGAATCCAGTGCGTAGGGTAAAGAGCGATGGAATGGATGCTTGTGACAAGCACAGGAACGACGGCAAGCTACCCGGCCTATTTGCTGCCCACCCAAAAACCTTCATGCACCACCGCGCTTTCTTCTGAAAGCAAGGGTCCGACAACCTCCACCTTGCGCTGGCCCGAGTCGAAAACAGTCTTGCACGGCAGATCCATCGTCAGGTTTTCCGGATCGGGGCCGATAAGGTCCTTTAGCGCGCGTTCGCTCATGCCATGCACCACGCGGCCAACGCCCGCCCAATAAACCGAGCCGGCGCACATCGCGCAGGGTTCAGCGCTCGTATACATGCTGCACGTGCGCAAAAAATCCGTGTCATATGTCATCGACGCTTCGGTCATCAGGTTGCGCTCAGCGTGCCCGGTATCGTCGCCCTTGGTGCCGCAGGTGTTCATCGCCTCCAGCAAGATCTTGCCATCGGCATCGGCCAGCAGCGCTGCAAAGGGGTGATCGCCGCGGGCGCGTGATTGCTTGGCGAGCTCGATGGTGTGACGGATCAATTCTTCGTCGCGTTCAGGTAAAATCGGCATGGGATAACTCGGCTCATGGGTGGTTCAATCACATCTGCTTAGCATGTGGGCAATCACGTAGCATGCCTGTTTAGCAGGCAAAATGTCTGCAAGTTCGACAGCTTTTGAGTGTTATTGAGGCGCTCAGGCGCCCCATAGACCTGCGCGCACGGCGCTACCCATGGTTTCATCGTCATCGAGTAGAAGCGGTCAGGTGGATCAGCTCGCGGGCGAAAAAGCGCCAGAGACAAGCTGTAGATCGGGACATTGCTCGGCCTTCCAACCCCAACGCTTGGTCGCGTGCCAAGCGGCGATGGAGCCGAGCCCGCGTGCTGTTTCTTCTCTCCTCCCACCCGGCTGATCGATGCGCTCTGATAGACGCGCATGCTGCGAGAAGCCCCGTCATCCGGTCGATCTGCCGGTGCCGCACATTGCGTGGCGCCGGATCACACTGCGTGTGCGACTGGGAAAGGAAATGATATGAGCCTTAAATCACTCTCCGCCGCGCTTTTGGGCGGCATGACAATACTGGCAACCGCGACCTCGGCGCAGGCGCTGGATGCCGTGACGTTCCAGTTGGATTGGCTGCCCGGCGGCGACAAATCCCCCATTTATGTGTGCATTGAACAAGGCTTCTGCGAAGAAGCTGGCATCGAAGTGACCATCGAAGGTGGCCGCGGTTCCTCGGAAGCCGTCACGAAATTGGCGACCGGCATTTCCGACATTGGCACCGCCGGCCTTGGCGCGCTGATGGCCGCCGCGGTGACCGAAGACGTGCCGGTGACGGCGGTTATGTCCTACTTCAACCAGGGCCCACACGCGTTTTACACGCTTGAAGGCAACGGTATCGAGACGGTTGAAGATGTGCGCGGCATGACCATCGCCACCTCGCCCTTCACCTCGTCCAACGTCTATCTGCCGCTCATTCTGGCCGACATGGGCATGACGGAAGAGGACATTGTTCTTAACAAAATGGACCCGGGCGCGCTTGGGCCGACGCTTATGACCGGGCAGGCCGATGCAATCATCGCTTGGGTTGTGGACGTTACCCGCTACACCACCCAGGCCGAAGAAGCCGGCAAGGACATCATGGTCATTCCCTGGTCCACGGCTGGCCTTGATCTTTACTCGGCGTCGGTGATGGCCAACGACACATTCCTTGCCGAACGGCCAGATGTGGCGCGTCGCTTCCTTGAAGCCTATCAGCGCTCGGTGATCTTCGCGCACGAAAACCCGGCAGAAGCGGCAGCAGCCGTGGTCTCTGTGGTGCCTGAGCTTGATCTCGCCTCCATCGAAGGCGGTGTCAACGATGCCATGCTGCTGGTCTTCAATGAGGTGACCGAAGCGGACGGCCTGGGCGTCTTCGAGCCAGCTCGTCTTGCATCGACATGGGCGCGTGTGGCCGCCGCACAGGATTTTGACCCGGAGGCGCTCGACCCGGAGACGATTGTCGATCGCTCCTTCATGCCGACCAACTGATAGCTGGAACGAAGGCACGAAGAGATGCCGGATACCGCCGCGATAGCGTTCGAAAATGTGGGCCAGGTGTTCGCCACGGACACCGGCCCGCTGGAAGCGCTTCGCGGCGTGTCCTCCACCATTGCCCGGCACGAGTTTGTTGCCGTGCTCGGCCCGTCAGGCTGCGGGAAGTCCACCCTCCTGCGCCTAACGTCCGGCCTCCTAAAACCGACATCGGGCAGCGTAAAGGTCTTTGGCTTGGAGGTCGCCGACCCGCGCGATGATATCGGGATCGTGTTCCAAAAGCCGACCTTGCTGCCCTGGGCGAACACCATCGACAATGTGCTCTTCCCGCTGAAACACCGTGGAGGGTTCGTCTCCAAGGCGGATCGCGAGCGCGCCGTCGATCTGGTCAAAATGGTCGGGCTGGAAGGTTTCGAGACCCTCCTGCCCAACGAGCTGTCGGGCGGCATGCAGCAGCGCGTTGGCATTGCCCGCGCTCTGCTCATGGACCCAGATATTCTGCTGATGGATGAACCCTTCTCGGCACTTGATGCGCTGACCCGCGAAGATATGGGCTTTGAGCTGCTGCGAATCTGGCAGGAGCGACCAAAGACGGTGCTTTTCATCACCCATTCCATCGCCGAGGCCGTGTTGCTTGCCGACCGCGTGATCGTGATGACCGATCGCCCAGGCGGCATTCTTGAAGATCTGAAGGTGCCGCTCGACCGCCCGCGCACTATTGAAACCACCACATCAAAGGTGATGCATGAGTTTGCAGGATATCTCCGCAGCCTCCTCCTCAAGCGCGCAGCCTGAGGAAACTAAGGCGGCGACCACCCCTGCTGCACCGCCCGTGGCTGCGCCGGTGAAGGTGCCGCTGATACGCCAGATGATGGCGGTCCCTGGCTTGCTGCCTGGCCTGACGATCATTGGTATTTTGGTCATCTGGGAATTGGCAACGCGCATCTTTCCGATCCCGAGCTTCATTTTGCCCGCGCCAACACGCATTGGCGGAGCCATAGATGCAGTGCCTGCCGATCGCTGGTTTGAACATGTCTGGGCGACCCTACGCGTGGCAATGATCGGCTACGTGATATCCATTTGCATCGCGCTGCCCGTGGCTATCGCGCTCACCCGTTCCAAGGTGGTGTCAGCGTGCCTCTACCCGCTGCTCGTTGTCATTCAATCCACACCGGTAGTCGCTGTTGCGCCAATCATCATCGTGATCCTCGGCTCCGGCGACGCGCCGCGCGTCACGATCACCTTCCTCATCACCTTCTTCCCGCTGGTCGTTTCCATGACCACGGGCATGATGGCGACACCGCGTGAGCTGATCGAACTTTCGCAGAGCCTAAAGGCGCCGGCCTGGCGCGAGTTCACACAGATCCGCATTCCCTATGCGATCCCCTACATATTCTCAGGGCTAAAAATCTCTATCACGCTAGCGGTCATCGGTGCCGTGGTGGCGGAGTTCGTGGCCTCGTCCATGGGGCTTGGCTTCTTTATCCAGTTCTCCACGTCCAACTTCAAGCTGCCGCAGGCTTGGCTTGGGCTTGGTTTTTTGGTGCTGATGTCGCTGACCCTGTTCAACTTGGTGGTGTTGGTGCAGCGTATTTTCTTCCCTTGGTCGATCCCAAAGGATGAGCGGTAGGCGCGCGCGGTGACGAGCTTTCTTATCCTAGGCGCCGAGGGCATTTTGACCGGGCATTTGGGCGAAAACGCGCGCACCAGTGGGTCGATCCGCGTACGCGATGGTAAAATCGCCGCCATTGGTGACCTGGCGCCAGAGCCAGGCGAAGAGACCGCCGATGCTAGCGGCTGCGTGGTGACACCGGGCCTGGTGAACAGCCATCACCATCTCTTTCAGAGTGTCTTGAAAAGTGTGCCCGAAGGCATGAATGAGCCGCTGACGCCTTGGCTGCGGATGGTGCCCTATTCCTATTGGGACACGCTCGACGCCGATGTGATGCAGGCGGGCGTCACCCTTGGCATGGCCGAGCTTGCGCTTTCCGGCGCCACGACCATCGCCGATCATCACTATTTCTATTCCGAAAGGTTTGATTTCGATCCGTCAGAAATCCTCTGCCGGACGGCGCAGCGCTTTGGCGTGCGGTTCATGCTCGGGCGCGGGGGCGCAACCAAGGCGCGAGCCTTTGATGCGCCCGATATCGTACCGCTGCCGACCGAAACCTATGACGATATGGTGCAGGCCGTGGAGGCTGACGTGACCCGTTGGCATGACCCGGCACCCGACGCGATGATGAAGGTGGCCTTCGCGCCGACGACGCCCACCTACTCGCTGTTTGAAGGTGAACTGAAAGAGCTCGCCCAAGCGACCCGCGCCATGGGTGTGCGGCTCCATTCCCACCTTTCGGAAAACACCGGCTATGTGGATTACACGCTAGAACACTACGGCAAACGACCGGTCCATTGGCTTGCCGAGCATGACTGGTTGGGGCCTGATGTCTGGTTTGCCCATCTCGTCGATTGCGATGAAAGCGAGGTACGCCTGCTTGCTGAAACCGGCACCGGTATGGCCCATTGTGTTCAGGCCAATGCAAGGCTTGGCTCAGGCGTTGCGCCGGCAGATTTGTTGCACACGCTTGGCGGCACGGTCTCAATCGGTGTGGATGGTGCGGCAGCGAACGAAGCCGCCGACATGATTGCCGCGCTCTATGCCACCTTCTGCACCCACCGCATCACCAAAGGAGTGCACGCGGTGGATGCGGAAACCTGCTTGCATTGGGCCACCGCTGGTGGTGCCAAAGTTCTAGGCTTTGAAAGCATCGGAACGCTGGAGGTTGGAAAAGACGCCGACATCGCGCTCTTCGATCTCTCTGCGCCTCGTTACCTCGGCCAGCATGATCGGCTCATTGGGCCAATCGTTGCCGGCGGCCAAGGTCATGTGCGCCACTCGTTTGTAAAGGGCAAACCGCTCGTGGTGGATGGCACCTTGCCATTCCTCGATATGGATCAGCTTTCGCACGACTGCTTCCAGGCGGTCGAAACCATCAAAGCGCGGCGTGCCGCCAAACACTAGGAGATCAAACGACCCAGATCACGATCAGGAGTAGAAGCAGGCAGCACGCGGTTCATCGCCAGCGCAGGTCATTGCTCCGTTTGACGTTTTCCCGCCCGAGCGGCGGACAAATCAATCAACCCTGATGGAGACCAATAATGTCCAATGCAGCCGATTACGCCCTCAAAGAACTTAACAAAGAAACCACCATTGGTGGCGTCGGTCTTGAGGTGGAACGCTCCGTTCCCCGGATCGATCTGACCGACTTCGATGCCCGCAAATCCGAGATCACCGAGCAATTGTGGGAGGCAGCGACCGACACGGGTTTCTTCCAACTCGTCAATCATGGCGTGCCGATCCATCTTATCGATGATGCGTTTTTGATGTCGAAAGCGTTTTTCGATCTGCCCCAGGAGGTCAAGGCGCAATACCCCATGGCGCGCGGCACCAATTCCGGCTGGGAATACAAAGCGCAGGTGCGCCCCTCCACCGGCACCGCCGACCAGAAGGAAAGTTATCAGGTCACGATCTCGCGTATGGACGAGCTTGGCCTCTGGCCAACGCCGGAAGAACTGGCGGGCTTCAAGGCCTCCATGCTGACGTTCGAGCGCGCCAATTGGGGCGTCGCGATGAAGGTTCTTGGCTGTTTCGCCGACAAGCTCGGCATGCCGACCGATTTCTTCACCACCGCCCACGACCCGATGAAACCGACCTACCAGTCCACCGTGCGGCTCATTCATTATCTGGCGATGAAAGATGCCAAGCAAGAAGACTACAAATACTGGCGCGCCGGCGCACACAGCGACTACAATTGTCTGACCCTCTTGCACCAACGCACAGGGCAGGGCGGTCTGCAGGTCGCGCCGGGCAAAGACCAAGTGGACGGGCTCGCCTGGACGGAAGTGGAGCCGCTGGATGGCATCATCACCTGTAACATCGGCGACATGCTGATGCGCTGGTCGGACGATCTGCTGCAGTCGACGCTGCACCGCGTGCGGATGCCAAAACCTGGCGAGTATGACGGCCCGCGCTATTCCATCGCGTTCTTCGCCCAGGCCAACAAATACGCCATGATTGTCGGCCCGCGGGAGAAGTATGAGCCAATGTCCGCCGGCGACTACATGCAGATGCGCCTATCGGCCAACTTCGACAAAAAGGAAGCGTGATCCGGCGCGGTCTTGCTTGCCATTGGCCAGTGGCGGCGATTGCCAAGGTGTGCCTCTAAGGTTCGCCAGCCGTGATCGCCGTCTGATATGGTATCGAGCACGATATCCGGGGCGATTTTGGAAAGCTCGGCGAGATAAGCCGTGCGAATTTCTTGCGGTGTCATAGGGCCTCCTGGGACTGCATGAAAGTTTCGAATGCGGCAATGAGCCGTGCTGCCTGTCGACCATCACCAACCCGGTGATCGAGCGATGGTGTAATGGTTACCGTTTGGTGTGGTTCCACCTGATCATCGATAACCTAGGGCCGACGCTGCGGCGCCCCAACGCATCGCAGCGCGCCAAAAATGAGCCCTATTGGGCCCGGCAGAACAGGCGGTGGGGTTCATCTGAAGACACACACTACGCGCCACGGATTGGTGAGACCCACAATCTGTGGCGCGATCCTGCCAGCAGCACACTGAAAAGCGCCATGCTGCACGCGATGGTTCAGGGGTTGCAGAAGTGCGAACCGATGAAGATGCCAAGGGTTGCGCAGGCTTAGATATCTCAGGTTGCCGCGTTCTTGCCCCAGTCTGGGGTGAATCGATTGGATAGAACGCACGCTGCCGCTCCAGAGGCCTTCGCCCATTGTGGGTTATGGCCGATAGTGGTGTCCACCGTGAGTTTGCGGTTGCTCAGTTCGGCTTCCAGTGCTTTGCAAAGGACGGCCCTATCGTCTTCTGCAAGCGATGTGACGAGCACGACACGCCGAATATCTAGGAAGGCCAGCAGACCAAAAGCTACGGAGGCGAGGCTGCGCGCAACGTCGCCGACCCAGTCGGTAAAAACATCCCTCGCGCTATCCGGCAGTTGATGGCCCATCCAAACGTCGGTCGAGCCTAGCCCGGCTGCCATAAGTTGCTCTTCCAGCGCGGCTAAGCCGGGGAGGACTGACAGGCCCTCATCATGACCAACTTGCGCCTGTCCATGCAGCACCACCCGCGCCTGGGTGCGCGCACCGACATGGCAGTAGAGGAAACTTGAACCTGTTTCCTTGCCACCATAGAGCACCTGGCCTGTCGCTGCGCTGGTCGTGTCGTCCAGGATGTAGCAAGGCAATCCCGTTTGATGGGTCAATTGAGGTTCCACGGCATCCAAGCCAGAGCCAGGATGCCAGCCATTTTGGCCAATTCCACGGTCGCGAGACCAATGCACTTGATTCACACCAAGGCCGAGACCAAGGCAGCGTTCGCGTGCCGCAACGGGCGCAGCGAATAGGAGATCGGCAGCCAAATCGATAACTTGATCGGCGACATCTTTTCCAGTTTCAATCGCTTGGCGGTGTGTCTGCTGTAAGACCCCCGTGAAATCCATCAAGCAAGCATCCAGCACGCGCGCGCCAGCATAAATGCCCAGCGCGAAAGCACCTTCTGGGTGAAGAGAAAAAGGCGTGGTTGGCGGACCAACCCGCCCACGGCTTGTTTGCCCTTCCAGCAACAAACCTTCTTTGAGCAAAGCGCGCACGAGCACTGAAACCGTCTGGGCAGACAGGCCGGTGTTTTGGCCAATCTCCAACCTGGAGAGCGTACCTTCACGCCGCAAAAGGTCGAGGATTAGCCGTTCATTGTGCCCGCGCACGCTCATCTGATTGAGACCGCCCGCGCTTTTCTGTGCCAGCAGAACAGGGGCAGGGGCAAATCGCATATCGGGCATGAGAACTCCTGATTCTATGCATGCATCGGAAACACTAGCATGCGCTAGCGTGATGCCGTTTCGGGCCATCCGATCAGCTCGATTTGCGCAGCCAATGCTTCGCCGAGTGTGGAATGGCCGGCAAGATCGAGATGGAAGCCATCGTCAGTCCCTGATGCCACCACGCTGCCGGCATCAAAGAAGTGCACTTCCATCGCGTCGGCGACTTTTTCGTACTCGTGCGCCAAAGCCTTGGACTTTTCGTGAGCGCCAGCAAAGACGGGCTCCCATCCACGCAGATCCTTCAGCACTGGTGGCGGCGATACCAGCAACACCTCCGGCATCCGGCCATCATGACCGGCATCAGTGGTCGCGATATCTTCAATCAAGGCGCGAACACCCATGGCGATTTCGCTCGCCGGTTTGTTGAAGCGGATCTTCAAATCATTGGTGCCGAGCATGAGGATAATCGCATCCAGCGGGCGATGGCTTAGCAGGCAAGGTGTGAGATAGGTGCGGCCGTTGCGATAGGCCCCTTCAATAGGATCATCATCAACGGTCGTGCGCCCGCTGAGGCCCTCTTCGATAACCAACCACTGCTTGCCCAAATGGTTGCTCAACAGCCGTGGCCAGCGCTCGGTGGGTCCAAATCGGTCGGCAGGTCGATCAGCTGACGTTTGTCCGTAAGTATTTGAATCGCCATAACAAAGAACGCTTCTCATGCCCAGGTCATTCCTTCTTCTTGTTGGTTGCAGCGTGCGCTGACGCTGACCTCCCATTGACCAATTCCTAGCAGCAACACATCATCACATCAATAATCATTCAACATGAATAACTATTGACATGGCTTAGTGACTGTGTTGGTTTTTGCGTCGAAGCCGCCGCCAAAAGAGCGGGGACACATCACGGAAAAAAGCCGAACTGGGAGGAACCAGAATGCGTACGTCAACCACCATGCGTCAGCTGACACGAGGCGGTGTTCTCGCCGCTGCACTGTCGCTTACCGCACTCGCGCCACTACCTGCCACTGCACAGAATGACGGCCCCATCATTGTCGTCAGCGGCCCACTCTCCTGGCCGTTCTTTGCTGCCGTTAAGCAGGGCTTTGACGATGGTGCCGAGGCTTTTGGGTTGGACTATCAATATGTGGCGGTGACCGACACCGCCAACATGACATCGGATTACCCGCGTCTCCTCCAGCAAGCGATCAGCCGTAACCCATCCATGCTGCTTGTTGGCAATTTCTTTCCCGACGGTATGGATCCATTGATCGCTGAAGCGACAGCGGCGGGCATTCCCGTGCTTACTCACAATTCTGGTGAGGCGCTTTGGCAGGGCAATGGCTCACTCGGATTTGTCGGTGAAGACCCCTATCAGATGGGTTACCGCGCCGGCGAAATTCAGGCCGAAGCCGGTGTGACAGAAGGGCTCTGCTTTAACCAGGTGCCTGGCAACCCAACCGTGGAGCAGCGCTGCACCGGCTACGTCGATGCCATGGAAGCTGCTGGTCTTGAAACAGTTTACCAGACCATTGGCACTGGTGATGCCACCAACCCGCAAGCCATGGCGCAGGCAATAAGTGGTACCTTGCAATCCAATCCGGGCATTGACGGCATTTACACCTTGAACGCAGTCCCAGCGATGAGCGCGTTGCGTGCAGTGGAAGATGCCGGCCGTGCTGGCGAGGTTATGATTGGTACGGCTGATCTTTCCAACGAAGTTCTCGAAGCCATCCGTGATGGCGATATCGCGTTCGCGATGGACCAGCAGCCCTACCTCCAAGGGTTCATTTCTATGCAGGTTACCCATCAATATCTCAACTACGGCATGCATCCGATTGGCGCCATCACCACCGGGCCGTTGGTGATTGATCAGGAAAATGTTGAGCGCACGCTGGAAGTAAACCAGGAACACCCCGGTATCCGAGGCGCATCATAGCAACGGTGTTCTCGCAATTTTTGGCATGACGAAAAAGGGAGGGCGGTATGCTCTCCCTTTTTCTGGCCTCCAGAAAATTCGGTCGATAGGCTGGAACTACGAACTGCCCAGAAGAAGAAGATTTTGATGATGGCAAGCTTGTTGAGGCGACCCGAAATTGGCGCAATCGCAGCTTTTTTGATGACCTATTTGTTCTTTGCCGTGTTCACGCACAGCAATGGTTTCGTTAGCTGGAATGGGTCTGTTGGGTGGATGAACCTGGCAGCCGAGTTGGGCATTGTTGCAATCCCCGTCGCGCTTCTGATGATCGCTGGCGAATTTGATCTTTCCATTGGCTCAACAGTGGGGGCATCCTCGATGGTGCTTGCCATTGGCACCACACATATGGGTGTGCCTATCTGGCCAATGATTGGCTTGGCTCTCGTGATTGGCGTGCTCATTGGCTTGGCGAACGGTCTGGCTGTTGTTCGCACCGGCCTGCCATCCTTCATCGTCACGCTAGCAACCAATTTCATTGTTATCGGCGGCACGATGGGCATCGCGCGCTTGCTGACCAATGTGACGTCCAGCTCCATTGAAAGCAGTGCCAGTTCAAAACTGGTTTTTGCCGGGCGTTGGGAGCAGGCCAACATCTCCATTCTTTGGTGGCTTTTGGCCGCCGTGATCGGCTGGTGGGTCTTGTCTCGCACGGTTTTCGGCAACTGGATTTACGCCACTGGCGGCAATCTACAGGCTGCACGCGGGGCAGGGGTTCCGGTGGAACGGGTGAAAATCATTCTGTTCATGGCCACCGGTTTCGCAGCGGCGCTGGTTGGCATTATCCTGGGTGTCCAGTGGAACTCTGGCAACGCCACTTACGGCATGGGCTATGTGTTCCAAGCTCCGATCGTGGTTGTGATCGGTGGCGTGTTGCTCAGTGGAGGCTATGGAACCGTTGGCGGTGTCGCGGTCGCGACCGCTTTGTTCGGCGTGATCTCAACCGGTATTTTCTACACCGGATGGAGCACGGACTGGATCCAGCTTTTCCTTGGTGCGCTTCTCGGCGCCGCCGTTCTAGCCAACAGCTATGTGCGCAAAATGGCACTCTCGGGAGGGCGCTAGCATGTCAACCCAGCAACCGATTTTGGAACTGAGAAACGTCACAAAACGTTTCGGCAACACCGACGCGCTCTTCAAGGTTTCCATCAGCCTGACTCCTGGTCGCATCCATTGTCTCCTAGGTGACAATGGCGCTGGCAAGTCCACACTTATCAAGGTCATGTCCGGTTATCATAGCGCAACCAGCGGCGAGATTACATTTGACAATAAGCCGATGACGTTCGCCAGTCCGCGCCACGCCAGGCAGTTGGGCATTGCTACCGTGCATCAGGATGTTGGCACCATTCCGCTGATGACGGTTGGGCGCAATTTCTTCCTAGGTGCGGAACCCAAAAAGGGCTTCGGGCCGTTCAGTCAGCTCGACAAGGCTAAAGCCAATGCCATCGCACTTGAGCAGATGCAGCGTTTTGGCATCACGCGCATCAAAGATGCTGAACAGCTTGTGGGAACGATGTCAGGTGGCGAGCGGCAGGTGCTTGCCATTGGTCGTGCCATGTACTTTGGCGCTCGCGTCTTGATCCTTGATGAGCCAACCTCTGCTTTGGGTGTCAAAGAGTCGGCCATCGTTTTGAAGATGATGAAGCAGGTGCGCGAGGACGGCATCGCGGTGGTGTTCATCACGCACAATGCTCGCCATGCGATGGCTGTTGGTGATGATTTTTCTGTTCTCATCCACGGCAAAGTTGCGGCCCAGTTCAAACGCGGAGAGGTGACCCGCGATGAACTGCTCAATTTGATGGCTGGCGGTGAAGATATGGCCGAGTTGGAAGTCGATCTTGAGGCGGTTGAATGACCTTTTTTTGGGTGTTGATGTTGGCACCAGCGGCGCACGTGCTGGCGTGTTTGACGACCATGCAACTTTTGCGGCGATAGTGGCGACCCAAAAGGCGAACGGAGAGATGTCCCAATGACCGATCAATGTGTTGCGCTGTTTGCCAGCGGTGATCTTCGGCAAAGTGCCAACCAGACATGCTGGCCTGCGCAGGCGCAGATGGAAGAGATGCTGGCTGCCGCGCTGGCACGGTACGGATGGCGCGTGCAGCGCGCTCATGCGTATGATGAGGCGCGTGGCCACGGGTTTCTGGCATCTCAGCGCGAGGGCATGGATGCCTTTGCTGGCATCGATCCGCATCAGCCAATCATCGTTGCTGAAGCTGTCTGGCAATACTCCCACCATGTGTTGCCTGGGCTGACCAGCCACCGTGGGCCAATTCTGACGGTCGCCAACTGGTCAGGGCAATGGCCAGGACTGGTTGGCATGCTCAATCTCAACGGCTCACTGGTCAAAGCTGGTGTGTCGTTCAGCACGCTGTGGAGCGAAGACTTTACCGATGCCTATTTCCTTGATCGCTTAGAAGCGTGGCTGACAACCGGCACGTGCAGCCACGATGCAAGCCACGTTCAACCTTGGAATGGAAGTGACCTTCCCGGTGAGTTGGACGCGTTGGCTGATGGCATAGCCGATGACCTGCGCACCAACAAAACGATCCTCGGCATCTTCGATGAGGGCTGTATGGGCATGTACAATGCCATAATTCCTGATGAGCTGTTGATGCCAATGGGTGTGTTCAAAGAACGCCTCTCTCAGTCCGCGCTGTATCATGCCAGCAAGCAAATCGACGATGCGACCGTTCACGCCACGCTGGACTGGCTAAAGGTCAAAGGCCTTACCTTTCACTTTGGCCAGGACCCTGCCATCGACCTCACCGAAGGCCAGGTGCTCGACCAATGCCGCATGTATCATGCGGCGGTTCAGATTGCCGATGAGTTTGGCTGCGAAGCCATTGGCATCCAATACCAGCAGGGCCTGAAAGACCTTTTGCCTGCCTCTGATCTCGTTGAGGGTATGCTCAACAATGATGATCGCCCTCCGGTGTTTGCCGCCGACGGCCAGCCCATTCGCCATGGTCAGGCGATTGTCCACTTCAACGAGGTGGATGAATGCGCTGGGCTGGATGCCATTCTTATCAACCGCGTGCACCGAGCGTTGGGTGAGCCGGTAGAAACAACGCTGCACGATCTGCGCTGGGGAGCCAACGAGACCTCAACGGGTGAAGATCGTTTTGTCTGGGTGTTTGAGATCTCCGGCGCTGCACCACCGGCCCATCATGAAGGCGGATGGGCCGGATCGGACAGTCTGCGACAGCCGCCTATGTATTTCCCGTTGGGCGGAGGCACACTGCGCGGTGTGGCCAAGCCTGGAGAGATCATCTGGTCGCGCATCTTTGTGGAAGATGGTGCCCTGCACATGGACATCGGCCGCGGCCAAGCTGTGCGGCTGCCAGAGGAGGAAACACAGAATCGATTGCGATCCACGACCGAGCAATGGCCCATCATGCATGGTGTTCTCAATGGCGTGACCCGTGATCAGATGATGGGCCGCCACCGGGCCAACCACATTCAAGTCGTCTATGCACGCGATGCAGAGAAGGCCGATACAGCAATACAGGCTCGGGCAGCGCTGGCAGCAAAGCTAGGTATCAAAGTCAATCTTTGTGGAGCCGCGCGTACTGGCTAGGACTGGCCACGATTTGGCAATACTTGCCACAGTGGTGGCACGCTAACGCTACCAACGCTGGCTAGAGCGCATTGCCATGGTCTAGAGCTTGAAATTGTGTGCCCAGTCGCCGATCGCCGGAATTGGGCAATCTGTGCAGACGCTCGTATCACACAAACGGCAAAGCCTTCGCCTCTCAGCGTCGGCGGGATCTGTGGCGGTGAGCATCTTGCCAAAAAGACGGCTGAGTTGATCTTTCTCGTTGTCCGTAAGGGTCGCCAGAAGTGGCCTAACAGCCGCAAACCGGCCCAGACGTTATTATTGTCCTCAACCAGGCGCTCGAAGTCTGCCCACGTATCGGCGCTCAGCGGCTTGGTTGTATAGTTTTTGTCGCGGTATCGGTCATATCCTTCATATGTGCGCTGCGCACATACCATCAAATAAAAGGCCAGCCATTCCCTCCGCACGCGCGACTCTGGATGTGGAGCAGAGATCGCAGCTTTTGCGTGCCAGACGGATTGTCCGATACCCTGGCATCTTGGCTCGAGTTTCGCCATTGTGCGCCATCACGATGGGGGTGAGTGAGTTGTCAAAGAAAGTTATGGTCCTGACCTATCCAGGATGCCAAGCACTTGATGTTGCTGGTCCGGTCGATGCGCTGCAGATGACAAATGAGGTTAGCCAAGACCGTGGCGGCAATGCCCTTTGTTACGACATTAAACTGGTGGCACCTCAAAGCGGCGCCCTCGGTACCCACGGCGGGGCTATACGCCTTCACGTTGATCATGCCATTTCAGAGATCACCGATGAGGAACTCGCACAGCTTGATACTTTTATGATTGCCGGTGGGTTTTCCGCCGTCAGTCTACGTGCCGAGCCAGATGTCATAGCCTTTATTCAACGTGCGTCCAAACATGCCAAGCGTATTGCATCGGTCTGCACAAGTGCGTTCTTGTTTGCAGAGGCTGGTGTTCTTGATGGACACGCTGTCACCACGCATTGGCGTGTCGCGGACCGTCTCGCCCATGACTATCCTGAGATCAAAGTCGATGCCGATGCGCTTGTTTGCCATGATGGGAAAATCTGGAGCTCAGGTGGCATCAGTGCTGGTGTCGATCTTGCTTTGGCGATGGTGGAAAATGATCTGGGTGCTGATATGGCGCGCAGTGTGGCGCGTATGATGGTGATGTTTCTGGCCCGCCCTGGCGGACAGGCGCAATTTCAAAACCCAATAGCTGATGCCAAGGAAATAGCACCACCGACAGACCTGCCAGTTCAGGGGATCATTGATCTTATCCGCCTGCATCCTACAAATGATCTGCGGCGTTCCACCCTGGCAGAGGAATTCAACCTCACCGAACGCACGCTCGCCCGGCGCTTCCAGTCCTTTACTGGAATGACAATTGCCCGCTTCGTGGAAGACGTGCGCCTTGGTCATGCCCGTTTGTATCTTGAAGACTCAGAAATGACGCTGGAGAACGTCGCAGACCGTGCCGGATTTAGCTCGGCCGATTCCATGCGCCGAGTTTTTACAAGACGGCTTTCCATCAGCCCTCAAGACTATCGCGCACGCTTCAAAAGCACCATTCGCAGCAGCCCAAAAGAGAATAGTTCCCCTCAGCCTATGTCCTGAACTGTCGGATATCTGTCCTATGATGCCCAATCCTTCCCGGACATAGTCAGAGCCCTGAACTTTTGGGGTGCGAACCAATGCGCCTTGGATCTGTGGTGGGGTCACGCGTGCTGGATGACTTGGTTGACACTGTTTTACGCGCAAACGACCGCAACAGGTCACACTGGGTGTACCTCCCACCCACTCTTGGTCGCATCGAACCTGGATCAAGTTAGATGGGCTGGGTACGGTACTATTATCAACCGGCAATACACCTCTTCGCGCTCGGCCTTTTCGCCCTGGGTGGGATATGGCTTTGGCTGCTACCCATCACCATCTTCTTCCTGACAGCCGTCCTTGATGAGCTTTCGCCGGACTTTGAAGAGGCCGAAGAGCCCAGCATCTATTCTTATGTACCCATCCTTCTGACGGCCACTCTGGCTTTGGTCGTTGCGGTCGTGTTTGTCATGATCGCCTCTTCGTCATTGGGCGTAGGCAGCAATCAAGCCGCTATGGTGCTTCTCCCGAACACTTTTGTTGAACCACAGCCTCTATGGGCATTAGCCGGTGGTGCTCTTGGAGTTGGCATGCTGATGGCAGCAGCTTTCAACATCGGTCATGAGTTGTCTCATCGCTCCGACAGTAGATTTCATCTGCTGGTCGGGCAGATCATTTGCACATTGTCTCTTCATTCCTGCTTTCCCATCGAGCATGTGTATGGGCACCACAAAAACGTCGGGACGCACCTTGATCCGACCACGGCACGACGCAACGAGCCGTTCTGGTTCTTTATTGGACGGTCGTTTCTGGGAACCTATCGCAACGCCTTTCGCATCGCTAACCGTCGCGCGTCGCGCCATGGAGGGATCGCACGTCTCCTCAAGAATCGAGCGATCCATGGAATAGCGATCCAGAGTGCGCTTTTCGCAGCGGCATTTGTGCTTGGGGGATGGACAGGCCTTGCCGCCTACCTTGTGGCAACGATCATCGCCCTCATCATCATGGAACTGTTTCAATATGTTGGCCATTACGGCCTCATTCGGGTGCCGGGAACACCGGTTAGGGCTGCGCACGCCTGGGAGCTATCAGGCCAAGGTTCCAGCAGCTTTACCATCAATCTCACATGCCACAGCGATCACCATATTTCGGGACAAAAGCCGTTCTGGCAATTGCGTCTGACCAACCAGGCACCGACTTTGCCCTACGGTCCATTTCCCGTTTTGGCGCTGGCGATGATCCCGCCATTGTACTTCAAGATTACCAAACCGGCGCTTGAAGAATGGGACCGCACGCGGGCAACGCCTGCAGAGCGAGCCTTAGCTGCGGAGATGCTCACAAAGCAGCAGCAGCCTGACCCTCTGTCTTCGCCAACTGTTGGATCACCGTGATTGCCTGACACGCCAATCAGCAAGGGTCAGGCCACATGATAGAAGCCTTCGGTCAATTTGCGGTGCGCAAACCGCTCATCGCGATATGCCTGGTTCTCTTCGTCTCGGCATGCGCGCTCTTTGGGGCAACACAGCTTCAAGTTAACGACGGGATGCAAACCGCATTTGCTGGAGATACGCCAGCGTATCAAAACTTCCTGGACCACCAACAGCGCTTCACGACGTCGGAATCCGATATTGTGATCCTGTTCAGCGGACCGGAAGCGCTGCAGCCATCTGACCTGAGTGCCATCCGCGACTTTGTGTTTGATGCATCTCTCGCAACCCATGTGGACTCTGTTTTTTCGCTGTTTTCTCTTCGCACGCCCCCCGATGAGAACAATCGCACTGCAGCGCTGTTTCCCAATGATTTGCAGGCGATCGACGACCTGCCGACGCTTCTCGCCGGCGCCCGAGAGCACGCGCTTGGCGGTGCGCGCCTTTTGTCGGAGAATTTCCGTTACACGATGGTCATCGTATCGCTGCTGCAGGAGCATAGTGAGCTTGAACCGGCACGTGAGACACTTGCTGAGCTTGATGGATATCTGGATGTCCTTCGTGGCTCCAGCAGGCTCTCAGCTGAATCAACTGGCCTCATACCGATCCGTCAGTCTGTCATCGATGGCCAGATACAAGACCTTCTGATCCTCAACCTTATCGGTATTGTTCTTGGTTCTCTGCTTTGCCTTGTGGCGCTTCGCTCGCTCCCGCTTGCGCTGCTAACAGGGCTACCGGCCGCCAATGCGCTCTTCTGGGTTCTCGGCGCGATGGGCTTGCTTGGGTTAGAAATCAACCTTTTGACGAATGTGGTGCCCGTTCTCATCCTGGTACTCGCGCTGGCCGACAGCCTCCATTTGACATTGGACCTGCAGCGTCACCTACGATCCGGCAAAACTGCCAAACAGGCGGTGAGCCTCGCTATGCGCCGCGTGGCCCCGGCCTGCGCGCTGACATCGTTCACAACTGCGATTGCGTTTGCCGCGCTTTGCATCTCGGACTCCCAACTCGTCCGCAGCCTTGGATGGGCCGGAGGGATGGGGACGCTCGTCTCACTTTGTTCGGTTCTACTGATCCATCCGCTGGCCTTTCTCATCGCGATGAGAGTTCCCCACCTTGAGAAGGCTTTGCGTGCCAGTCGCCCATCTGAAGGCGCGATTTTCAGCGGAAGCACATTGTATGGGTTCGCCTTCCGGTTCCCTCGTTTGGTGGCGATGGGCTCGCTTGCTCTATTGGCCTTGGCCGTTGGCACTTTTGCCTTTGCCAAAACCGAATACTCCTTTCTGGAAAACCTCTCCAAGTCCGACCCGGCAATGATCGCCCTGGGCGAGGTTGGCGATCACTTAACTGCGACGGCAACGATCGATATTCCGATCACCCTGCCGGTCGGTGGTCTATCAAATCCCCATTCTTTGTCCGTGATCAAAACAGCAGCACAGATTGCACAAACGACATTGCCAGATGCAAGCGTGACGTCGTTCGATGATCTGGTTCGATGGATCGGCGATCGCGACGAGATATCTGGCTTCTTTCGGGCCGGTTCCCTTTTTGACGACCTTTCCGCCTCACAGCAGCAACGCTTGATCTCAAAGGATCGTTCAACGGCGTTGGTCCGCGTGTTCTTGCCAGATCGCGGGGCACGCGAAACCCAAAGCACATTGGCCAGTCTGCAAAACGCCTTTGCGGCAGACCCGGAGACGCGTGATGCCGTTCAAGCCCCAACGGGCTTGCTGGCCATGTCCTCAGAGATCAGCTTGACCATGATCCGGCATCTCAATGTCAGCTTCAGCATCGCGGTTCTCGCCGCCGGTCTCTTTGTCGCGCTGTGGTATCGCAGCCTTGGTTATGGCGTGCTCGCACTCGTGCCGAATGTGCTTCCAATCGCCTGCGTTGGTGCGTGGTTGACGATCAGCGGAAATGGACTCCAGTTTTCCAGCGCAATTGCGTTGACCATCGCTTTTGGCATAGCGGTTGATGACACAATCCATGTTCTCAACCGAATGAGACTGACGGCGCCGACCGATAGCCCGTTCGACCTGGATGCGATCCGAAAAGCATACGCTGAAATTTCGCCTGCTTTGGTGACGACGACGCTTGTACTTGGCTTCGGGATGCTGGGCACACAGTTCGCCAACATTCCCACGATCAAATATTTTGGCGCACTCACAATCGTTGTTTTCGCCCTGGCGCTGTTGTCCGTTCTGGTCGCCCTGCCTGGGTTAATGGTGATCGCGTCAAAGATGCTGAAGCGTGCGGCTGGCTATTCGCGTGAGAAGTGAGGTATGTCAGGTTGCACCTGGGCGATCTTTGACGGCTGCACCGCTTTGTCCTGCTTGATTGCAATCTCCCAGGCATGGCTGCGCCAACCTTCAAAAATGTTTAGCCAAAGAGGGCGCAAAGCGTGCAAAATGGGTCCATAAACCGATAGAACGGCGTGCCTCCAGCCAGTCTGTCGTGTTCGATGCCATGAGACATAGTCTTGTGCTGCATCAAAAAATGCTTTGGCCGAAACAGGTCCGATAATGTTTAGACGTTCCTGTTCCAGGTCCACTGCGTGGCCGAAGATATCTCGGTAATCCTGCGCGCCCAACTGAACGGCTGTGGACAGATCATGATAGGTATGTGCCCGTGCACCAAGCGATATCAGCAGGAGATGCATGGTAATTGAAGAGCGCATTGTGAGGCGCTTTGCCAGCCAATGATAGCCTCGCCACGGCAATGGCGCTTTCAGTCTTCCCGCTTTAAGATGTGCTGGCACGCCCTGTTCGTAGACGTCGTAAAACCGCCGAACCACGAGATAGGTAAAAAGTGGATTTTCCGCGTTGTTAAGTGCTTGCAACCAGCGTTTTGTTGTTTCGCGATAAAGCCCAGCAAAAAGGCAGTGCACCTGCTGGCCAGGTTCGTCCGGCATATCGACGAAACAAGCTGTTGTCTCCTCTACCAGGGCAAGAACTTCCTGCGCGCGGGCGCGAGGAGGTTTCACCGCACTGACCAATGGTCGGGTCACAGCGCTTCCTTCTGGCCCTGTGGCGTGCCCAAGTGTTTCGAGGCAGACGAGCGAAGTGCCATCACAAGCCCCAGGGCTGCCAAGGGGATCATTGTGGACAAGCACAGTCCCGCTACGTCGGCATAAAGCGAACGGGTTGGAACGAGCGTTTGGTTGATAAGGATCATCTCCAGCTGTGAACTGCCGACAACTGGATTCAACAGGTACTCGCCGGCAAAAGCTGAGTAGGCCAAAGGCACTGAAATCCAATACGCCCTGGACCGAACCAGCTTGGGAAAGCGGCACTTTGGATGAAGGTAGAGATAGGCCGCAAAGCTCTGGAACATCAGCCATGTGACACCGAACCAGCCAAGATAGTTGCTGATCGGGACACCCAAATGCGCGCCTCCGTCCAGCCAAACCCAGCGGCCCTCCAGCGTCGCTCTTAAAGGGTCCATGGAAAGATCCCAGATGACCATGGCTGTGGCGGCCAATAGCGGCACACAGAGCAAAGCAAAACGATCAAGGTGCGCGCCGCGGCGATCCAACACCAGGCAGGCGAGCGACCAAGAGGCATAACCCATCAACGCGTAGGCAGGCAGCACAAACACCGGCACGTGCCAAAGGTAAGGTGCCATGATCTCGGTGTAATGGTAGTTCCCAAACGGGAAGCCGGTGATCATGCTTATCGTCTCGGAAATCCAAGCAATGGCAAACACAATCAGCACAAACCGTCCTAGCGTTCGCCCGCCATAGCGCGCTCGACCGTGCAGAAAAACATAGGCAATCAGTGCTGAGGCAACCAGTGCGGGTGAGTAGTCTTTGATCCACCCTTGCGGCTCACCCAGCGCGTAAAGCGCATTGCCGGCCCACGCAATCAGCGGCAGCGCAATAAGCCAGTTTGCATGGCGCACTTCGTTCTCATGCTTGGTGCTCACTGCGCAGCACCCTGGCGCTGAAACAGCAAGTCTCGCGTGAGCTGCCAGTCGGAGGTGGACTGCACAGCCGTCCATTCTTTGAGCGAAAACTGCGTTGCATCATTGATGGTAATGTCCAGGCGAGACCAATAGTGCTGGCCTTCGAAAAACATCGCCGTTTGGGTCGTAAGCGAGAGCACGTCGCCATTGCGACTGCCCGTCAACTGAACGGGCCCCTCCAAGGTCGATAGGGTGACGGAACCGCCAATTGTGCCGTCTTGGCGGTCAATAACGCTCATTGTGACGTGTGCTGCCCCGGCAGCGATGGCGCAACGCCCTTGCACGGTTAGCGCGCTTCCATTGCTGCCTGAAGAAACACTGACTCTGCAGCGGCTGTGTTCCAACGGCGCATTGGGGTGAGCAACCATTTGGCCTGATGCTGTCCAGTCCCCAGCCAGATCCGCAAAGGCGACATCAGCACGCGCTGGGCTAACAAAGTGACCAGCGATAGCCAGAGCACACAAAACAACACACCAACGCATCAGGGTGGGTCCAAAAGGCCGAGCGCGAAGAGGCGTATCGCTGGTTGATACCAATGCCGCACTTAACTCACCCAGCACGCGTGACCCCACCACAGATCCAAGGCGCGTTGGTTTGCACCCCAAAGTTCAGGACTCTAACTATGTCCGGGAAGGATTGGGCATCATAGGACAGATATCCGACAGTTCAGGACATCGGCTGAAGGGAACCGTTCTCTTTTTGGCTGCTGCGAATGGCGCCCACCAAGAATCAGTGTCCTAATGAACGCGTCAACGCAGATCAGTAGGTGGCGCGGCCGCCGGAAAGATCGAAAACGGCGCCAGTCGTGAAGCTGTTTTCCGGGCTGCAAAGCCAGCCAATCATGTTGGCTGCTTCACTCACTTCTAAAAAACGACCACGGGGAATTTTCGATAGCATGTAGTCGATATGCTCTTGGCTCATCTGATCGAAGATACGTGTGCGCGCTGCCGCCGGCGTCACGCAGTTGACCGCAATGTCCTGCGTTGCGTGTTCCTTGCCCAGTGTCTTCGTCAGCGCCATCACGCCGGCCTTGGAAGCAGAGTAAGCGCCCGCATTGGGGTTACCTTCCTTGCCAGCCACAGAGGCTATGTTCACGACCCGGCCATAACCGGTACCGGCCATGTGTCGCAGCACTGCGCGGCAGCAATGGAACACACCATGCAAATTGACCGACACGATCTGATGGAATTCTTCTACCGGATAGTCGATCACCGGCGCATTGGAGCCAGCGATGCCCGCCGATGTCACCAGCGTATCGATTTTGCCCAGTTGCCCGGCAACATCATCGGCAAGGACCGCAACAGCATCAGCATCAGTAACATCGATCGCCGCACCCTGGGCTCGCGCGCCCAGTTCGCCAGCGGCCTTGTTTGCCAGATCACCGTCCAAATCCCACAGCACCACATGGGCGCCACGCGCATGCAGGTGCTTGGCAACCGCGTAGCCTATACCTTGCGCCCCGCCGGTGATGATGGCCGATTGTCCCTCAAACATAACAGTCCCTTTTTAATGTTCAGCGCGGTCGTTGGCCTTACCTTAGGGCGGCGAGAACCTCGTCTGTTTTGGTGACCAACGCCACGTTCTGCATGGCATAATTGATCGAGGCGTTATGCCAATCAGTGTTCATGGTTGAGCAGCCATCCTCAGGGATCACCATCACATAACCTTTGTCAGCGCCGGTGCGTGCGGTGTGCTCCACCGACATGTTGGTCCACGCGCCTGTTTCGATGATCATGTCACGCCCTTCGGCTTTCAGGATGGTTTCCAACTGGCTGCCTTCCCAGGCTGACATGCGGTTTTTCTCCACCACATAGTCGCCATCCTGCGGCTCAAGGCCTGCCACCGGCGACCCGCCCCAGGTGCCTTTCACCAGCGCGTTGTTGTCGATGGTCGCTTCAAACAAAGGGGCGTTGAGGGTAAGGCCCGGACCGCCTGGAGGCACCAAAAAATGTACATGGATCACGGGCACACCAAGCTGGCGGCAACGTGCAGCCAAGCGTGCCGCGTTCTCGATAGCATTTTGCTCGCGGCAGTGGGCTGGTGAGCCGGACTCAGCAAACGCGCCGCCTTCCATCACCACATCGTTTTGCATGTCCTGGATGATCAAAGCGCAACGCGATGCATCAAGCTGCAGCGCTTCGCCGCTTGCTGCCGAAGCACTGTGCGATGAGGTGTTGGTTGCAGCGGCAGTCGCTTGACCACGCGCGCGCATGAACGGTTCGATGCGCGGTCCCACCTTGGTTTCAATCGCATAAACGCTTGTTGATGCGCACACATACAGCGTGCGCCAGTCCGGCCCGCCCCAATGCAGATTGGCGGCAAGTTCTGGAATGGCGACCTTGCCGATCAGTTTGCCTTGGATGGTGTAAACCCAAAGTCCGCCTGGCGCAGTGACCCAAATATTGCCCTCGGCGTCACACTTCATACCATCGGGAACGCCAGGTTTGAGGGTGTCTTTGATGCCAGAGGCAAAAATGCGCCCGTTTGCCAGCGTATCGCCTTTTATATCGTAGACGCGGATGTTGGCTTGCTCGGTATCATTGATGAACAGACGATCCTCGGTGGGGCAGAAGGTCAGCCCGTTGGGCATGGTGAATGTATAGCGATCCACTACCAGTTGCGGTTCATCCCCGGGCCTGTGGTTGGGCGGAAGGCGGAATACACCCTGCCAGCCCAGCTCGCGCGGCCGCTCCACGCCGAAGCCGGGCATGCGGCCATACCAGGGGTCCGTGAACCAAATCGATCCATCGGACATGATACAGATGTCGTTGGGCGAGTTTAGCTCACGGCCCTCAAAATGGCTGCACAACACAGTGCGTGTGCCATCGGGTGAAAACCGCACGACGCTGCTGGTGGAGTGCTCGCAAACCAACAGTTTGAGCCCGGCATCATAGGTCATGCCGTTGCCCTTGTTGGAAGGCCTGAGCACCTCTTGCACGCCGGATTGATCGAGCTTACGGCGCACGTCCCCTGGCATATCTGAGAACAGCAAATGCTGCTCCACCGGATGCCAAATCGGCCCTTCGGTGAAGGTGAAGCCCGATCCGACCTGACGCACCGGGGCGTGTTCGTCGATCAGCGCGTGAAAGGCAGGGTCGAGTGCTTCATGTGTCATGGCTTTTGCCCTATTCCTTGGGGGCCTCTTGGTTGTTTGGGCCTTACATCGGGAACCAGTCGCGTCGTGGCACAGACTGGCTAACCGGGCCGGGCACTACCATATCCAGACGACCAACAACCTGGCCGTTCTCGATCAGTGCGGGCTTGTCATGCACCGGCAGTAGGAATTTTGCTCCGGAATGCATGAGCTTGCGAACCTGCGCCTTTTCGTTGCGCTTGGAGCCAGCATGGTTGCCCGTTGGCTGAATTTCTTCTGGGCCAAAGGTGTGGATCGGATTGATGATTTGATCGTTGAAATCATAGATCACATCGCCGCACAGCGTGGCACGGCCATCGGCGGTGTCCACATGCACATTCATGGAGCCCTCGGTATGCGCACCAGCAGCTTCCAAATAAACGCCCGGGATCAGCTCAATGGGACCGGAGATTTCAAGGTCTTCCAGCCGCAGAGCACCGGGTGTGTGTAGGCGCTCGACAAGGTGCATGATGTCGGGCTTGGGGTATTGCGGGTGCATCAAGCCGGAGACGGAGTATTCCAGCTCGCGGCGGTTGATCACCACCGTGGTGTTCATGGGGAAATGATCATCCTTGCCCGCATGATCAATGTGCAAATGGGTGTGCAGAACATAACGCACATCGCCGAGCTTCACGCCGTGATTGGCAAGCTGCTTCTCGATCATGTTTTCGTGGAACTGCAGGCCACGCATGCCAAGCGTTTCCATGATCGCATTGTCGCGATAGCCGGTATCGACAACGATAGGATACTGACCGCCGAGGATCAAAAAGCCATACACCGGTACGCGGCGCGTGCGGCCACAATCTCGCGCCAGCACCAGAAAACTGGATTCCAGCTCAATATCACCATAGTCGAGCACTTTCACTTCTAACGCCATTGCGTCCTCCCAGGGTCAGTCTGTTGTTCTAGTTGAGCCGGTAAACCCGGCTTGCAGTTGTGTTGAAAACGGCGGCTTGTTCGCCGGTGCTCAGTCCGCCTGCCGCCGTGCGGTGTGTGTCCAGAAGTGACGAATAGTCAGTCCACAGCCTCTCAATGGGGAAGTTCGAACCCCATAGGCAGCGATCTGCGCCAAACATCGCCACCGTCTCGCGGGTCAGCCAGGCGATGTGCTGCGCGTCGCGCTGATGGATGAAGGTGCCAAAGCCAGAAAGCTTGGAAACCACATTTGGTCGCTGGGCCAGCATGGTCATTTGGCTGCGCCAGTAGTCGCGACCCTCATGGCTGGTGTCGGTCAGCATACCGGCATGTTGCAAAACGAACGTCACATCCGGGCACGCGTCGGCCAGTTCGCACGCGCCATCCATTTGACCTGCAAACACCTGCAGGTCGAACGACCAGCCATAGTCAGCAAGCCTGGCGACGTTGGCCTGCACAGTGGTGTTTCGGCAGACATCCGGGTCTAAGGCAAAGCGGAACAGCGGGTTCTCATGCCAGTGGAACTGCTGGCGGATGCCGCGCATGCGCGGATAAACTGTCAGTCTGTCGAGCGCTGGACGAACATCATCGATGGTCATGTCCGCATAGCCAACAATACCGTGCGGCCAGCCAGTTTCCTGTGCAACCTTGCTTACCCACGCGACCTCGCCTTCGGCTTGATCCACTGGCCAATTGGCCTGCACATAGACAGATTTTTCAACGCCTGTTTGGCGGGTATCTTGCAGATACTCGGCCATCAGATAGTCCCGACGGATCGGCTCATACGGACCAAAAATACGCGGCTGCATAGGGCCAGATAGCCAGGGCAAATCGGCCTGCTGCCAAACATGGAAATGGGCGTCGACAACCTGCATCACCTGGCACCCTTGGCATAGGAAAGGACCTCATGGGCAAGCGTTTGCGCTGAAGACCCATCGCCAATTTCATCAATCATGGGCAGGATCAGGCGCATCGCTTCAGTGTCGGGCCGAAAGGCGGGGTCGGCGGCCAACGGCGAGAGCCAGAGCGTGGACCAGGAAAGGCCCCGTAGCTTGTCCATTGCCGCAACCAGTGCTTCTGGTCCGCCGCGCTCCAAGCCATCAGACACGATGAGGGTCAGCGCACCGCGTGCAAAGGATGCAAAACGCGGCACGGAAAGGAACACCGCCAACGCTTCGCCCAGCCGTGTGCCACCATCCCAGTCAGCCACAAGGCCTGATGCAAGGGCCATAGCTTGGTCTCGGTTGCGATGCTTGAGCGCACGGGTAACGCGAGTAAGACGAGTGCCCAGCGTGAACACTTCCACGCGTTCTCCAGCTTGCACCAGCGCATGAGCAAGACGCAGGCGGCTATCTGTGCCCGATTTCATGGAACCGGAAACATCGATCAGCATCAACACGCGGCGTTGGCGCTGACGGCGGGTACGGGTGGGCAATTGAGCGATTTCGCCATCCCGGCGCAGCATGTCCCGGAAGGCGCGGCGTGCATCGGCAAGGCGCCCTTTGCCACCGCGTGTGCGGCGTGATGTGCGGCGCGGCAGGGCGCGCGGCGCGTTTTTGGCGAACAGACGCAAGGTCGCGTCTTCATCCTCGGCTGCCAGGTCGCGCTGGTTCAGCCGCTCAGCCTGCGTGGCATCTGCACCTGATGGCTCTTCCTCATCAGGGTCCGGCAACATTTCAAACTCGCCGCCATCATAGGCATTGGGCATGTCTTCTGGTTCACCTTCGGCGGGCGCTGCAAAGCTGCGGCCAAGGAAGATGCTATCGAACACCGCATCAAAATCTTCGCGGCGTTCGGGCGCCGGGCCAAACACAGCATGGGCAGCGCGGCGAATGTCCAGCATAGAGGTCGGGCCGAGCAGACCAACGGAGGCCAAAAACATCTCCAACTGTTCCGGCGCTACCAAAAACCCTGCTTGGCGCAGGGCCATGGAGAATTGCAGAAACGGTGTTGCCGCTTTGGGCAGGAGGCTCACGCTCATGATGCCACCCGTTCTAACAGAGCATCGACCTGCGGTGCCATGAATTCCAGATCGTCTTGGTCTTTCAGCACCACGCCGATGGCGCGGGCGAAAGCGCGTGGCCATGTGGCGCCTTGTTCGTGCAACAGGGTGGCAGCTTCTGCCCACTCCACAGTTTCGGCAACGCCGGGTGGCTTGGCCAAGGGCTGCTCGCGCAACTGCCCCACGGCGGCGACCACTTTGTGAGCAGTGTCTTGCGCAACCGTCGAGGCGCGCATCATCACGATGTTGGCTTCCAGCGCAGGGTCGGGATAGCCGATCCAATGATAGACGCAGCGGCGACGTAGCGCTTCGTGCAACTCGCGGGTACGGTTGGATGTCAGGATAACAATAGGTGGCTCAGGCGCGCGCAGGGTGCCGCGCTCTGGGATCGACAGCGTAAAGTCCGACAAGAATTCTAGCAGAAATGCTTCAAATTCATGGTCAGCACGATCAATCTCGTCGATCAACAGCACGCGGTCGCGTGGTTGTTCCAGTGCTTGCAGGATGGGTCGGGCGATCAGAAATTCATCGCCATAGAGGTTCACATAGTCATCGCCTGCCTGGCGGATCGCCAGCATCTGGCGCGGGAAGTTCCACTCATACATGGCAGCCGAAGCATCAATGCCTTCATAGCACTGCAAACGGACCAGTTCGCGCCCCATGATCGAGGTCAGTGCCTTGGCGGCTTCGGTTTTGCCGACCCCTGGCGCACCTTCCAAGAGCAGAGGTTTTTGCAAGGAAAGTGCCAGGAAGGTTGCTGTCGCCAGATCATCGGATGCGATGTACTGCGCATCACGCAGCGCATCAGCAAGCGGTTGCGGTCCATTCAATCCGGCAGGAAGCTGGCGAATGGGCATGGTTAGCCGGCCTGTTGAGCGGGGTTTTGGCGTGAGATCATCTGGCGTGGCTTGGCGCCGCCATTTGCCTGCAGGCCACGTAGCACTTTTTCCGGCGTTACCGGCAGCTCATAGAGACGCACACCCACGGCATCATAAACCGCGTTCACAACCGCAGGCAGAACCGGGTTGGCGCACATCTCTCCTGGGCCTTTGCCGCCATAAGGGCCATCTTCAGCGGGGCGCTCCAACACCGAAATATGATGTGGGGCAAGGTCACCAGGGCCAGGCATCAGATAGTCATTGAAGTCGACCGGGCCATGATCGCGCTGCGGATAATAGGGTTCAGTCGTCTCCCAGGCCGCATGGCTCATGCCCATCCAGGCGCCACCACGAAGCTGCTGTTCCACCATGCCAGGGTTCAGAGCCCTGCCAACCTCATAGGCTGATTGCATGTCGGTCACGGCCACTTCGCCGGTCTCATCATCCACCTCAACTTCCACCAGCATGGCGGCATGCGCAAAGGTGGTGACGGGCGACATCTCACCTGTTTCAGGGTCCACCTCGGACAAGGGAATGAGGAAGATGCCGCGCCCTGCAATGGTGCGGCCTTGCTTGAACTGCGCTGCCTGCGCGGCTGCCATTGTGGTGATAGAACGCGATGGCGCGCCCTTCACGTGGATGTTGCCTTGCCCATCGGTCACAAGATCGGCGGGGTCTACCTCCAGCTCCTCGGCAGCTGCTTCCAGCATCACCGAGCGGGCCTCTTGCGCGGCCATAATCACGGCATTGCCCATGCGGTGCGTGCCGCGGCTGGCGAACGAGCCCATATCGTGCGGGCCGGTGTCGCTGTCGGCAGTATCAACATAGACATCCGCCAGCGGTACACCAAGCGTTTCAGCAGCAATCTGCCGGGTGACCGATTTCATGCCCTGGCCAAGATCGATGGCGGACAGAGCGACGGTGAACTTGCCATCAGGATTGGAGTGCACCAGCGCTTGCGAGGGATCGCCGCCAAGGTTCATGCCGATGGGATAGTTGATCGCCGCAAAGCCACGGCCTTTGTGAACAGTCATCAGCGTCTCCTAAAGCCGGAGATGGAGGAAAAGCGGGTGGAGGAACGCTTGCGCGTTGGCGCCGCATTGGCAGGTGGCGTTGTTGGAGCGGGGGGAGCTGCGGGTGCGGTCGGGTGAGCAGGGGCGGGTTGATAGGATGCGGGCTGCGACACCGGTGCGGTAGGTGTCGGCGTGGACGGCACGCTGCCCGTTGTGGCGTTGCCACCACCTTTGCGGGCGTAGGATGTGCTTTCAAATCCTTGAACTGCGCCGTGCTGGTCGGTTGCCGTTTGTGCCGGTAACTGGCCCCGTGCGCCGCCGCCATCGCGCAGCGATGAGGCCGCTTTGGACTCTGGCTTGATGGTGATTCCGGCCTTCTCGGCGACCACCTGGCAGCACTCAATGAAGGCGCAGTTTTTCGCCACCCGCCGGTGGGCCTTCATGTCGCCATCGCGGTAGGCGTTCAAAATGCGCAGATCAACAGGGTTCATGCCGATGGTGTCGGCGACCTGATCCATATGCGCTTCAATGGAAAAATCGACTCCGGTGATGCCGAAGCCCCGCATGGCCGTTGCAGGCGTGCGATTGGTGTAAACACAATACACATCGGCATACACATTGGGGATGGTGTAAGGGCCAGGCAGGTGCCCGACCGATTTGATCACCGCATAGGACGACAAGCGGGTGTAGGCGCCACAATCAAAATAGCCGCGGAATTTGCGCGCGACGATGCGTCCGTCATTCATCACGCCATCGGTGATGTACCAGCGCTCAGCCCCACGCGGCGCGCCGACCTGCATTTCCTCTTCACGATCCCACTGCGACTTACAGGGCTTCCCGGTGAGCATGGTGCCTAGAATGGAAAGCGGTTCATGGATGGAATCTACCTTGCCACCAAAACCGCCACCCACGGTGCCGCCGATAAAGTGCAGCCGCGAGGATGGCATGTTCAGAACTTTGGAGGCTGTGCCCAGCGAGAAAAACAGCGCTTGCGTACCGGTGTAGCAAACGTAGCGACCGTTCTGCTCGGGCGCGGAAATCGCTCCGCATGTTTCAATTGGCGCTTGCTCAATCGGCGACATTTGGTGGCGGGACTCCACAACGTGGTCGGCGGTTTTCATCGCCGCATCCACATCACCAAAGCGCAGCTTTTGGTGGTCGTATTTGCCGTGATAGATAAAGGCGTTGCCGGGGTACACATCGCATACAGTTGGCGCGCCGGGCTTCAGTGCCTCTTCCACATCGTGCACATGGGGCAGTACCTCCCAGTCCACCTGGACTTGTTTCACGGCAGCTCGGGCTTCGGCTTCTGTATGGGCAATCACAGCGGCCACAGGCTCGCCGACATAGGCGACCTTTTTGTCGGAGAGAACCGGTTCATCATCCAAACCGAAATCAAGCAGCGCCAGCAGCGTGTTGAGGTTGGTGGGTACATCCGCGCCGGTCACGATGCGCACCACGCCGGGCATGCCTTGCGCTTGCGAAGTGTCGATGCGGCGGATGCGGGCATGATGGTGCGGCGAGCGCACATAGCGCATGTGCAGCAACCCATCGAACAGATTATCGTCGTAAAATGGTGAGCGTCCCGTCACATGACCTTCGATATCCTGACGACGAACGCGCTTGCCAATCTCGTTGAGGTTTTCATCGCGCTCGTCAGCAAAGAACTCTTTGCGGAATTCAAACGTGTTGGTCGTGTCGTTCATGCCGATGCCCTCCCATGAGGGTTTTGGGGGCCATGCGCGACTTGCAGAATGGCCTCAATGATCGGCTCATAACCGGTGCAGCGGCAGAGATTGCCGGAGATGCCCTCAATCACTTCCTCACGCGTTGGGTTCGGGTTTCGCTCCAGCAAAGCGCGGGCAGACACCAGCATGCCAGGTGTGCAGTAGCCGCACTGCGCGGCAAAATTCTCCATGAAGGATTCTTGCAGCGGGTCGAGCTGCGCGCCATTGGCAAGGCCGCCAGCGGTGCCCACGGATTTGCCATCCACCGTTTCAGCCAGCACCAGGCAGGACAACTGTGTTTGCCCATCAATGGTCACCGTGCAGGCCCCGCAGGTGCCTTGGCCGCAGCCATATTTAGGGGTCAAATCACCCAAGCCGCGGCGCAGAAAGTCCAGTAGATTCTGGCCCGGATCAGCGAAGGCAGCCGTGGGCATGCCGTTCAATGTCAGGTTGACGGGCTTCTTGGTCATGAGCGGCCTCCCATGGATTGCAGAAGGCGGCGCAAATGCACGCCCGCAACTTTGCTGCGATACCAACTGGTCGCCAGCGGATCGGTCGGTGGGTTGAGGCCTTCTGCGGCCACCTGAACGGCACGCTCGATCGTGGGTGTGTCCAACATTTGGCCTTCAAGAACGCGCTCAACGCCACCACCGCGCATAGGGCGGTCGCCCATTGCGCCCCATGCCACGCGCGCACCAGATATACGCCCACCCGATTGCGGGGCATGCACTGCAATCGACAACACAGACACGCCTTTCGGCTTCACGCGGCTAACCTTCAAGAACCCAAAGGTTCCTGGCGAAGGACGCGGAACGTCGATAGAGGCCACCAAGCCGGAGGGTCGCTCGCGCTCGCGCACCACATCGTCGATAGGCCGCGCGCTGCCTGACCCGCCCGCCATGGTCACCTGTGCACCCAGCGCCAGAAGTGCCACTGCGAAATCGCCATAAGGGTGGGGAGCAAAGATGTTGCCACCAACCGTGCCCATATTGCGCACCTGCGGCCCGCCAATTTGACGCGCCACTGGGTGCAGGAACTCCAGCTCACGTTGTGCCAGTATCTGCGCCATCGTCACACCCGCACCGATCGTCACGCGGTCGCCCATGGTGCGAATATCAGTCAGCGCGGGATCTGTGGCACGGATCAAACGAGCGGGTGCCTCACCGGCGTTTACATCGCGCATGAGCACGGTGCCGCCACCCATATAAGCACTGTCAGCGTTCATCTGGCGCGCGGCGTCGGCGAGCGTTAGCACGGTCTGCACATCCGTCATTGTCTGCTCTCCTGGGCAAGGCCCATTATTTCGCGGATCGCATCAAAGCCGCCTTGGTAGACGCCCTCCGATACGAGTGTCTTCAGTTCCGCTTCGCGCCCCTTGGGCGTGTCAAAGCGGCTTTCCCAGCTCCAGAACGTCCAGTCGCCATCTGTGACCGGTGTCAGGCGCACATGGGCGACATAGTTGAGCAGTGGAATTGGCGTGTCTTCTAGGCAGTAAGAGAACGCCATATCGATGTCTGATAGGGTCAGCAGGCGCTCGCGCAGCTCCGACCCGTCGGCCAGTTTAAAGCGGCGCACGCACCCCACCATGTCCGATGGATTGGCCCGCTCAATCGCGCTTTGCGCAACCGCTGGGTGCCATTCCTCATGGCCGTTAAAGTCGCGCAGGATAGCCCACACGTCCTCAACTGGCGCTTCGATGATCGTGCTTTTGACCACTTTCACCATGCTGCGCTTACACCGCCAGCTGCCGTTTGAGGGCAGAGAACCCGGCTTGAAACACGCCATCGCCAATGCCGTCCACCAGGCCTTCGGCCTCGGCCTCATCGCATTCAAATTCCGCGCTCCACTCGGCAAAGCACTTGTCACCATCGGTGATGGGGGTCAGCCGCAGCGTTGCCACATAGTCCGTCAGCGGCATCGGGCTTTCTAAGATCGAATAGGTGCAGAACATGTCGTAATCCGACAGGCCCAGAAGCTGCTCGCGGATACGTTCACCGTTTTGCAGGTGAAAGTCGCGGATGCAGCCTACCTTGTCGGCTGGTTCACCATTCTCAATGCGGCTGTCGCGGATGGAGGGGTGCCAGCGTGGCAGGCCGTTGAAATCGCGTACGCGCTCCCAGACTTTGGCCGCCGGCACATCAATGACCGAGGAGATATAGACGCGAGCCATCTACTTTTTGCTCCCATCTTTGCCAGAATCCTTGCCTTGGCCTTTGTCTGAACCGCCATCACCTGAGGAGGCTTTTCCTTTGGCAACCTCATTGGATACGCGCTGCATATCGGAGGCTTCGCGGATCAGCCCGCCCTGTTTGGAGAGGTTCGCCCCATCCACGCCGATATCGGCCAAAAGGCTGTCGATCAGCGGTGCCTGAACGCGGTAGCGCAGGGCAGAGTTGATCACCTCGTCGGTTGGCGAGCCATCTGACCCGCCGCCGTGCCCGCCGCCCATGCCGCCATCCAGTTGCATGATGCGGATGTCCTGGATTTTCTCCAGCGGCTTGACGCTTGCCGACACAATGCCTTCCACATGCTCCAGCATTTTGCGGCGGAACAGCGACGCGCGGGCGGGGTCGGTCAGCACATTTTCTGCCTCGTTGATAAGGCGTTGTGCTTCGGCTTCCACCGCAGCGCGCATCTTCTGTGCTTCGGCCATATGCTTGGCTTCTGCAGCAGCTTTTTCCGCCATCATAACGTCGACAGACTTTTTGCGGTTGGCCGCTTCCGTCTCGCGCACGGTCTGCACTTTTTCTTCTGCTTCAGCGGCTCGGGCACGCGCTGCATCAGCCTCGGCGCGCGCGGCGCTTTCTTCCAGCGACTTTTGGTACAGCACGATGGCTTTTTCCATCTGTACCGTTTCCACATCGCGCTCGCGCTCCACTTCCAAACGGCGACGCTCGGTTTCGTGGCCAATGCGGATTTCGTCCAGTCCACGCTCAGAGGCAACGCGGGCGCGCTCCACTTCCTCTTGGCTGGCAATTTCAGCTTCACGCAGCATCTGTATGCGGGCAACTTCCAGCTGCTCCAGCGAACGGCGACGCTCCAGCTTAGCAGCTTGGATTTCCCGGTCGCTGCTCACCTCGGCGGTCTCTACCGCCTGGCTTGCAGCAATCTCCGCCTGCTTTACGGCCGCTTTTGCGGTTGCTCGCTCTGCATCCACTGTTTTGCTCTGGGCGATGCGGGCTTGCTCGATGGCTTCATCAGCGGCGATCCGTGCTGCATCGATGGCCTTGTTACGCTCGATCTCCAGGTTTTGCGTTGCCTCATCGGCGGCAATGCGGGTGGCAGCAATCTGCTTCTCGCGGGCGATGCGCGCTGCCTCAACGGCCTCGCTTGCGGCAATCTCGGCGGCTTCCACAGCCTGCTTGCGGTCGATTTCCAACTGACGCACGCGTTGATCTTCTGCGATCCGGGCTTCAGACACATCTGCCGCCTGTAGGATACGAAGCCGCTCGGTGGCCTCGCGTGCCGTGATCTCAGCTTCTTCAAGCGATTTCTGGCGGGCAATCTCTCGCTGCTTGATGTCTTCTTCGCCTTTGATGCGGGTTTGGGCCAGCAAGAGGTCTTGTGCCATGCGGCGTTTTTCGTTTGCCTCGTTGGCTTCAATCTCAGCCTGACGCACCGCCTTCTGCCGCTCGATCTCCAGTTCCTGGGTCTCGCGGTCCTTGGCGATGCGCGCTTCGGTCACGGCCTTTTCTTGAGCAATACGGGCAGTTTCGGTTTCTTCGCGGGCAGAGATTTCTTCTGCTTCGATTTCTTTCTGGCGCGTGATCTCTAACGCCTGGGTCTCTTTCTCGTTGGCGATGCGCGCCTCAGTGATCGCGCGTTCCTGAATGATGCGCGCTGTCTCGGTTGTTTCGCGCGCGGCGATTTCTTCGGCCTCAATGTCCTTCTGGCGAGCAATTTCACGGCCACGAATTTCACGTTCAGATGCGATCCGCGCTTCTGCGATACCCTTCTCATTTGCGATCCGCGCCTTTTCGATCGCTTCACGGGCCGTTATTTCTGCGCTTTCGGCCTCGGTTTCACGCTCGGCTCGTTCTTTCGCCAATTCGGCGCGCTGCTGTGCGCGGTGGAACTCAACTTCGCGTTCCTGCGCAAGGCGCGCGCTTTCGCTTTCGCGCTCAATATCCAGCGCTTGCTTTTCGGCTTCCAAATTGCGCGCGCGGATTTTGATCATTGAATCCTGTTCAATGTCGTTGCGCAGCTTGCGGCGTTCCTCAATGTCTTTGATCAGCGAGGTCAAACCTTCAGCGTCGAAGCGGTTGGATGGGTTGAAAAATTCAAGCGCAGTCTGGTCGATATCGATGATCGCCACCGACTCCAGCTCAAGGCCGTTCTTCGCGAGGTCTTCCTGGGCCACTTGACGAACCCGCTCCACATAGCTGTTGCGGTTCTCGTGCATGCTCGCCATTTCCATTTCGGCGGCGATGGTGCGCATGGCGCTTTCAAACTTGCCCGACAAAAGCCCGTGCAGGTTTTCTGCTTCCAGCGTGCGGCGACCCAGCGTGGAAGCGGCCATAGCCACCGATTCACGATCCTGGCGCACGCGAATGTAGAACTCAGCTTCCACATCGACACGCATGCGATCTTTGGTAATCAACGCCTCATCTTTGATGCGGCTGACCCCTAGGGGCAGGGTGTTCATGTTGACCGGGGTGATGTCGTGGATGATCGGCCAGACGAACGCGCCGCCATCAATCACCACTTTCTCGCCTAGGAAACCGGTGCGCACGAACGCCACTTCTTTGGTGGAGCGCTTGTACAGCCACTGCATCACCCAATAGATGATCGCGATGACGATTACCGCCACGATCAGCCACAAAATGAGCTGTCCTATCAACTGTCCGGTCATGGTCTATCTCCCATTCCGCTGCTTGTTTCAGCGACCCTTGATGCGCTTAAAGGCGCGTGTTTGTTCTGTCAGTGCCACTTCGGTCGGCAGCCGCTCCATGGAGCTTGCGCCGTAAAAACCGTGGCAGGTTTGCGAATTTTTCAGCACGAAATCAGCATCATCGGGCATGGAAACTGGGCCGCCATGCACCAAGATGATCGCGTCTTTGTTCACCTTGAGTGCTGCTTCGGCCCACTCGTCCACCAGCCCTGGACACTGTTCCAGCGTGAAGGCGGTATCGGCACCAATGGCGCCGCCCGTGGTCAGGCCCAAATGCACCACGATGACGTCAGCACCGGCCTTGGCCATGGCCTCAGCGCTTTCTGGGCTGAACACATAGGGCGTGGTCAGCATGTCGCGCTCATTGGCCTGCTTGATCATGTCGACCTCGTGGCCAAAACCCATGCCGGTTTCTTCCAGGTTCGCCCGGAACGTACCGTCAATGAGCCCGACGGTTGGAAAGTTCTGCACGCCGGAAAATCCAACGCGCTTAAGCTCATCCAAAAACACCGGCATCAGGCGGAACGGATCGGTGGCGCATACGCCTGCCAAAACCGGGGTGTGCTTCACAACTGGCAGAACCTCGCCCGCCATCTCCATCACCACCGCGTTGGCGTCGCCATAGGGCATGAGGCCGGCCAAGCTGCCACGACCCGCCATGCGGTAGCGGCCAGAATTGTAGATAACGATCAGGTCGATGCCGCCTGCTTCTTCGCACTTGGCCGACAAGCCGGTACCAGCGCCACCGCCGATAATAGGTTCGCCATTGGCAATGAGCGTGCGAAATTTTTCCAAGATTTGATTGCGCGGTATCATTTGCTTGCTCGTTTTCCTCTCACAGGGCGGCCGCCATGCAATGCGCGATAGGCATCGGCAATGGTGGCGGCAAAAGACGGGTCGTTGATGTGGTCAGGGACAGTGATCAGCTGGCGATTGGATGTCGCCCGCACGGTGGAGCGTAGCGCACCAAACAGCGCTCTGTTGGCATCTGGGTCGTAGAAAGCTTGGCCCGGCGCATCGAGCGCAGACACGCCACCTTCGGTCAGGTAGAAACGCACTTGGCCTTCCATCTCGTTCAGGCGGTTACCAATCCAACGGCCAATCGCATCGCACTCTTCGGGCGTGGTGCGCATCAGCGTCACCTGCGGATTGTGCTCGTAAAAGGTGCGGTGCTTGTACTTATCGGGCACGGTTTCTGGCGGGCCAAAGTTCACCATATCGGTGGCGCCAACCGACCCGATATAGGGCATGCGCGTGCGGATAACGGCACCGAAGCGATCTTCGGTGGCTGGGAACACGCCTCCGGCCACCATATCGCAGATCTCAGTCGTTGTGAGATCGATAACCCCAGCCACTTTGCGCGAGTCGATGAGCTTTTCCATCGATTGGCCACCAATACCTGTGGCATGGAAAACCAAGCAATCAGCTTCATCGTTGAGATGACCGACAATCTGTTGCACCGCTTGCGTGGTCACGCCAAACATGGTGAGCCCGATGGCGGGCTTGCTGGCGCGTTTTTCAACGCTCTCGCGGCGGCCCTGCACCATGCCAACCATCGCGTTGGCGGCGTTGCCCAACACTTCCTGCGTCAGCGCGTTGAGGCCTTGCACATCGGCAACAGAGTGCATGAGTGTGATGTCTGACGGGCCAACATATTGGGACACTTGGCCCGAGGCGACGGTAGAAACAATCAGCTTGGGCACGCCAACAGGCAGCGCGCGCATCGCGGGTGCCACCATGGCTGTGCCGCCAGAGCCACCTGCCGACAAAACACCCGCAATGCCTGACTGACGTTCGATCCAGCGCTCAAAGGCCAGCACCATGCCAGCCACCGATGTACCGCGATCGCCTGTGAACACGCCCGAGGCACCACGTGGGTGGAACGCAGCGATCTGGTGAGCTGGAATCTCAGCACCTGAATGGCTGCCGGAGGTAGAAAGGTCTGCCATGCGCACGGCCAAACCGGCGGCGCGGATGATGTCGCGCATGTAGCGCAATTCTTCGCCCTTGGTATCGAGCGTGCCCGCCACCAGCACTACGCTTTCACCCGGTGAAGTGAGGGGGCGAATGTCCACCTGGGCAACACTGGTTGTGGTGGGAATGGATGCGGTGGCAACGCGGGCTAACCGTTCAAGCTGGTCAACTGGAACCGGCTTCGACCAGCGGTTGGGAATGGTGGGGTTGGAGTTGTAAATCTTGGTTGCGTGGCTGGTTTGACCCGGTGAGGCATCTTCGCCAGTACCCTGGTTTTCAGGCTCTGGCGTGTCGTCATGGGCATGGCGGCCCACGCCCAAAAGGCGCTGTTGGAGCGCGCGGTCGCCCGCCAGTTGGCCGGCAGGTGCTTTCTGCGCGACGCGACCATTGACCATGATGGCCACCTCATCGGCCACCTCGCAGGCAACACCGATGTTCTGCTCGATAACGAGCACGTCCATGTCGCCTTCTTCACCCAGCCGCAGGAGCATCTCTTCGACCTGGTCGACGATGACGGGGGCAAGGCCCTCTGTCGGCTCGTCCATCACCAGCAGGCGAGGGTTGGCCAAAAGCGCGCGCGAGATGGCCAGCATCTGTTGCTCACCACCCGAAAGCTGTCCGCCACCATTGCTCTTGCGCTCGGCAAGGCGCGGGAAGGTGGAATAAACCCGCTCCACCGTCCATGCGCCACCCTTTTTGGCGAGCATTCTGAGGTGCTCATCGACAGTAAGCGAGGGCCATAGTCGGCGACCCTGCGGCACATACCCAACGCCCAAAAGTGAGATTTCGGTGGGATCCTTGCCGACCAGTGACTCACCATCGAAAGTGATTGAGCCGCTGGCAACTGGCACTAGGCCCAAAATGGCTTTGCAAAGCGTGGTCTTGCCCATGCCATTACGGCCAACCACTGACAACACGCCGGAGTCTAGCCGCAGATCAACGCCCTGCAACGCGTGTGACGCGCCGTAGTAAACATTCAATCCGCTGACTTCCAGAGCGGCGGGGCCGCGTCGGTTTGCAGGCGCCATCACTCGTCTCCGTGTCCGAGATAAAGCGCCTGCACTTCAGGGTCGTTTTCGATTTCCTCTGGTGTGCCTTCTTTAAACACGCGGCCATTGTGCATCATGGTCACGCTTTCTGCCACGCGCAGCGCAACGTCCATGTCATGCTCGATGATAACGTAGCCAATGTGACCGGGCAGGGACGTGAGGATGTTGATCAACTCAGTGCGCTCGGTCGGCGAAAGGCCCGCGGCAGGCTCATCGAACAGGATCAGACGTGGTGCGCCAGCGAGCGCAAGTGCGATTTCCAGTTGGCGCTGTTGGCCGTAGCTTAGCTCTGAGACGAGCGTGTCAAAAACGTCGGTCAGGTTTACCGCTTCAATCAGCTCTTCCACCCGCAGACGCAGTGGGTCATTGCGGCGGGTGCGAAACAGCGAAAACCGCCCGCGCGACACGCCGCGGCAAGCCAGGTACACATTGTCGGACACAGTAAGCCCACCAAAAAGCAGGCTAATCTGATAGGTGCGGCGCAGACCCCGGCGAATACGCTCGTAAGCTGGAAAGCGCGACACATCTTCACCAAACAAGCGAATGGTACCGCTGGTGGGGAAAAAATCACCGGTGACGCAGTTGAACAGCGTCGTTTTGCCAGCACCGTTGGACCCCAGCACCGCGCGCCGCTCACCGGAACTTACCGTCAGCGTGATATCGGAAATGGCGGCCAGCGCGCCGAACATTTTTGTAACGCCGCGCAGCTCTAAGGAATTGCCCGAGCTAACCGATCCAATGCCGTTGGATAGTGCGGGGACGGTGATGACATTCATGTCCCGTCCCCTCCTGTTAGTGGATCGCTGCGACGTTCCTGCCGCGCCTTCCACCGGTCCCAAAGGCCGAGCACACCGTCGGGTGACCAGTAAACAATCGCCAGGAAGCCGAGGCCAATCAGCAGATTGAAACGCTCTGATGATAGCCCCACAGAGAACAGGAGGTCAGGCGCGAAGGTGCTGAGCACCACATAGATTATGGCACCGATGAACGAACCAATGGGCCGCCCGATGCCGCCGATGACGGCAATAACCAGGATGTCGATGACCGCTGGAATGCCTGCTGTGCCTGGGGCCACTTGCGCGTTTTGCCAAACCAGCAAAATGCCGCCAACAGCAGCGATAATGCTGGCAAAGGTGTAGGCGGCAATACGGTGGGCAATCACATTGTAACCCAGCGCTGCCATGCGGCGGGGGTTGTCACGCACCCCCTGCAGCACAAGACCAAAGGGCGCGCGTGATACATAGACCACAGCCATGTAGGCCAGGAACGCGCAGCCCAATGTGAGGTAGTAGAAGGGCACCGGATTGCGCCAATCCACGCCAAACAGCTGTGGTGGCACCACCAGGTTGAACCCAGTGTAACCGTTGAAAATGCCGTAGTTTTGACGGGTGAAATAGAAGAACGCTGAGGCAATCGCCAGCGTAATCATGATGGTGTAGATGCCCTCGGTGCGCACTGCCAGTGCGCCAACAAGCGTGCCAAAAATGGTCGCAACCAGGATGGCGGCCGGGATGTAAATCCACCAGGGCATGCCAAGTGATAGCTCTGCGATGCCCGAAACGCCGAAGATGGCCACCATGTAACCGGCCATGGCCGCAACCGACATCTGGATCAGGCTGACCATGCCGCCATAGCCAGCAAGGAACATGAGCGACAGGGCAATCATGCCCAAAATGAACGTCCAGCCGAACACCTGGAACAGCACAAAATCATTGGCCACTGCAGGCATCAGCAGCAACACGACGCCCAGCACCCATGCTGCAACGGGAACGCGCTCATACCAACTTGAGGTCCGGGAGGCATCGCGGGAGATATTGGGGTTTTCGATCACAGCCATGGCTTAGCGTGCGTCTCCCAACAGTCCTTGCGGGCGGAAGGCGAGAACAACTGCCATGATGAGGAAGGTGAACACCACCGAATAGGTGGGCGCGTACACTAGGCCTAACTGTTCAGATAGCCCGATGATGAGCGCGCCAATGGCAGCGCCAGGGATGGAGCCCATGCCGCCAACGATCACCACAACGAGGGAAGCAAGAAGAAAGCGCGTATCCTCGCCGGGGCTCAGCGATTGAAACGTGCCACCCACAATGCCTGCGATGCCGGCCAGGCCTGCGCCAAACGCGAACACGCCAAGGAAGATGTACTGAATGCGCACGCCAGAGGCGGCCAGCATTTCACGGTCGTCCACGCCGGCGCGCACAAACATGCCAAGCTTGGTGCGATTGAGCAGGAGCCACATGCCAATGCCGATCACCATGGCCGCCAGCAGAATGGCGATGCGCACCGCTGGGTAGCGCAAGTAGACTATTTCGCCGGACTCGCGAATGGACGAAATGATCGGCAAGGTGGCAGGGCCTGACAGCCAATCGGGCGCAAAAATGGTGTAGCTTTGGCCGCCCCAGTACCACAGCATCAAGTCGGCCAAGACCACCGAGATGCCGATGGTGACCATGGTTTGCCGCAGATCCTCACCGTCCATGCGACGGAACACCTGGTGCTGCAAAATGATGCCGACGATCGCAACAATGATGAACACAATAGGGAAAGCCAGGAGCCAGGAGCCTGTGAACTCAGAAATCTCAAAGCCGAGGTAGCCGCCCAGCAGATACAGCGAGCCGTGCGCCAGGTTGACGTTGCGCATGAGACCGAAAATGAGCGTGAAGCCCGAGGCCACCAGAAAGTAGAGCGCCCCAAGGGTGACGCCGCCAAAAATGGCATTGAGGAAGATGCGTTTGCGGCCAAGTACCTCTTCTAAGCCGGGAGGCCAGGGCGCAAAAATCAGCCATACCACCACCGCTGCTGCCAGCAGAATGATGAGGGACCAAATTGGACGTCGGGATGCAAAAGCAATCATCGGCGCAGCGTTCTCCTTTGCGACGAAGCTAACGCGGTGGTCTGGCGGGGGTCATACCCGACAGTCTGTTGATTGCGCTTTTCGTCGGCAAAAGATCACGCAGCTACGGTTGCATTGCAGACCGCAGTGTTTTGGACCGTTTCGATTGTGCGCTGCACCCAAAGAACGGCTGCAAATCCATGAATTTGCGTGTTTTTTGGTCAGGCGCACTGCTGATCTGTCAGCAGGCAATCAGAACGGATCGGCCGCATCAATGGACTGCACAGAGCGGCGGTAATTCGATGGTGGAACCACCCCATTGGAGATGAAAAAGCGCGAGAAACTGGCCTGGCTGGAAAATCCAAGATCCAGGCCAATGTCAGACACCGGAGCCTGGGTAGCGCTGAGTTGCTCAATCGCTCGCTCCATCCGCAAAGCGTTGAGATAGAGGTTGGGTGTCAGGCCGATCTGGTTGCGAAACAGCTTGTAAAAATGCGGTCGAGATAGCCCAACTTCGCGGGCGATGAAGTTCAGCTCAAACTCACCACCCAGATTGTGCTGGATCAGGCGCACGGCATTGCGAATGCGAAAATCAGGGGCCGCGCCGGTTGGTCCGGTGAAGGATGAGCCCTTCTCCGTCCACTGCCATGACTGGTCATAGGCTGCCTGCGTCAGCGTGCACAAACGATCTTCAAGCAGAGGATCATCCCTATCGTGATCCAGCATAACCCGCGCCGTTTCAGCAACCAGACGCGCCAAATGGTCTGTGACTTCGATGCCGGGCCTACCAAAGCGCATGGAGGCGGACACTTGGCGTGCAACTTCCAAGAACCAGCCTGGCCGGATGTAGAGCACAAGCGCCAATGTCGGCGCGCTGTCGTCCAGGGGTTCATAATAGTGGGCCTGCCAAGGGCTAACCGCCACCGCCTGACCCGGAGAAATCGGCGAGCAATGGTCCTCCGTCACCATCTGTCCGGCAGGGCCGGCTACATGAAAGATAAGATGGCCTTCACGATGCCCGTGCGGCGCCATCTTTTTATCCATGGAATAAAGACATACGCGTCCAAATGCGCCGTGAAAGACAGCAATAGCTGTGCTCATTGTTTCCACCCTTTCAGCATTTTGCTGATACTTTTTCTTTTTTAAGTAGGTTCCCTTAGCCCGCAAGGAAGGTCAAGGTCGTTTCGTCCGAATGCGCTTTCAGAGCGCTTGATCGAGCAGTGCGCGATAGTCCGCCTGTGTGGCGTGGCGCGGGTTGGTGAGGTTGGCCGGATCGGCCGCTGCACGCTCTGCAACATGGTCAAGGCGCGCGGAATCAATCTCCAGACTGGTCAGTGTTTCAGGTAAACCCAAGCGGCTGCTTATGGTGGATAGTGCGTCCACCACATGGTTCTGGCCGGGCAGGGCCATTGCTTCCACGATCCGCTCATATTGGCTGCCAACCGCGGGCGCGTTGAACGCAAGTACGGGACGCATCACGGCTGGGTGAAGGCGCCCATGGGCCAAGTTGATGTCGCAGGCGGCCTGCGTTGCGCGTGCCAACGCTTCCACACCGCCAAGACCTTTTTGCGAGGCAAGGCCTGCATTGAGGGCGACGGCCAACAGCTCACGGTGCGCATCCAGGTTGCCGTGCTCAGCGACTGCGCGCTCCAAAAAGAGGGCGGAGCGGCGGATGCCCTCCAAGGCGATGCCGTCGGCGGGCGGGTTGTAGGCGGTGGCCAAAAAGGCCTCAACACAATTGGTCAAGGCATTGAAGCCGTTGGCGGCTAGAGTCTGCTTGTCGGAATCCAGCGTCATTGTTGCATCGCAGAGGATGGCGGCAGGCAGGGCGGCGGTTCTAGGTTTGGTGATGCCGGGCATGTGAACGGGGCCAAGGCCAACGGTGGCCACGGTGGTTGGGATGGCGATCAGTGGGTGCGCACCGGCACCGGTGTGCTTGGCCGCTAGCAATCGGCCGAAATCCATAGCCGTTTTGCCGCCTATGCTGATGATGGAGTCGCATTCACCGGCGCTTAGCACTTGGGTTGCCGCGCTCAGTCGGTCGGCACTCACGCTGTGCGGCAATTTGGGAAAGGATGTGAGCACCACGTCGGGTGACATCGCGTCTTCAATACGGGTCAGCGTTTGCCCATAGCGCCCGTCAGCATCGGTAAGCAGTAGAGGCCGTCGCGTGGCCAGCCGGCGCATTGCTTCTGGCAAAGCGTCTTCCAATACCCCGTCGGCGAAGTGAACGCGGGTAAGAAACGTGATCAATGACATTCTCGGTCCCTCCCCAATGGCTCAGATCTCTTGTTGGATCTGTTTAAGGCTTAGGCGGTTAGGAGACAGGTCGTTGGGCGGCCTGCTTATCAGTGCAGAAAGCTCGTATTTGGCTGCTTACCTGAAGGTACGCAGCCGCTGCATTTTCGTGGGCCAAAATGAACAAGGCCGAGCAGTTGCCCGGCCTTGTCCTAGGTTGCTTGCGTTAGCCAGCGCCACCAAGCGCGGTGCAGTCAGGCGTGTCGCGCGAGGGAAGCCCCATCGCCCGGAACTCATCAGCGCTCATGCCGAGCGTCTGGTTCACGCCTTCCTGAGTTGCCACCAACTGGTTGGTGAGGCCACCTTCGCCATCTTCAACAACTTCGTTGATGAACACGGTTCCGGTTGCCTGACGGTTCTCGTTCAGCTCAACCACGCCAAGCGGTGTTTCGAGTGCAAGAGCACCTAACGCAGCTTGGAAGGCCTGTGCATCTTCAACGTTGCCATCAACTTCGTTGAGGGCTTCGATGGCAGCAAGAGCAGCCACATAGTAGCCTACGCCGAACAGCGATGGAGCAGGGAAGCGCTCATCTTCAGGGAAGGCTGCCTGGTAGCGGGCGACATACTCCGTCCATGCTGGGTCGGTGTTGTCCACGGCCAGCGGTCCGGACGTTGGCGTACCGATCAACGCATCTTTGGCCCGACCGCGCGAGGTGAGAACCGTCTGGTCGGCCATGATGGTACCGCCGATCAGGTTGGTTTCCGAGCCAGCCTGCTGGTACTGGTTGAGGAAGTTGATGGCATCTGTGCCACCCACGCCCAGATAGATCGCATCAACATCATCTGGCAGAGCAGCAATCACGCCACCAAAATCTGACGAGCCAAGCGGCACCCAGAAACGTTCCACGATTTCACCACCAGCGCGGCAGAAATCAACGGCAAAGCCGAGGAAGTTGGTGTAGCCGAACGAATAGTCAGCGGCGACGGTTGCAACACGTGTCCAACCTTTTTCTTCGACAACGTACGAACCAAGGCCTGCGCCCCATTGAGCGCCATCCAGGTTGAAGCGGAAGAAGTTGTCAGCTGGGTCAACCCAGGTCGTTTCCAGAGCACCAGAAATGCCGTTGATGATCGTCACATCCGGCACTGTCTTCGCGTAATCGCGCAGCGCAATGCCTTCCGAGCCAGAAAGTGGGCCAAGAATGATGTCCACGCCATCTTGCTCAACCAACTTTCGTGCTTGGCGTACGGCTGTGTCGGGCGTGGTATCGGATGGAGCCACCACATATTCGATGGTGCGTCCGCCAGCTTCAAAGCCAACCTCTTCCAATGCCATCTCAACATTGCGCACGCCATCAGCGCCGCCTTCGGCAAACGCGCCTTCCAGCGCAACCAAAATGCCGATGCGAATGGGGTCGTCCTGAGCCACAGCAATGGCTGGAACGGAGATTGATGAGGCCAATACGGCCGCAAACAACGCCTTTTTCATGGGTATCCTCCCTATGCACAGAGCAGGCTGAACTTCTTGTGGTCGCCGAATCTGCCGCCTGCTGCAAAAGCGTCCAGCAACTACCTTGACAGTAAGCGAGCTGGCAGGGTGCAGCGATGACCTGAGGTTTTCCGCAATACCCCAGGGTCTCTTTTATGGCCGTATTTTCTAAGCCAGTCCGCTTACATACACCTGGCCGCGTCCATTCCTAATATGAGCCTGGCGATCGATACTGAGCGGCGTTACCTGGGTGGCGACATTAGCGATGAACCACCAAAACTGCTGAATGGAGCTTTTCCTCCTCTTGACGGGCCGGGTCTTGGTGTGTCCGTCGATCAGGCAGCGATTGATCGCTTTGCTGTCGATGCCATCTGCGGTGCATACCATGATGAGAATCGATCGGACTGGTTTCCAACGAAGCCGATGTACTGACTCCTTTTGTCAGCACGCAAATTGCATCTGATAGCAGCTTGATAGGCCAATTTCCGATTTGCCGCCTCGAAGAAATGCTTCGTATATCTCTGGGTGCGGACGGGATTAAAGGACCGGGCAAGAGCTTCAGCAGTACGGTTTCGTCAAACTTGGCCAAGGCCGGTTCCAGCCAAGCAGTGAGCGAATTCTCCAACCAGGCAACGGAGAGTTTGGGCTCAGGTTATAACGTGCAGCTAGTGTCTGCTTCCCAATTGAAAGGTTGGTTGCAAACTGGGCCTTGCTCGCTCTGGCCGCGCTCGCCTCAAACACATGCCCGCAAAGAGAACCAGTTTGGCACTAGCAAGCAATAAGCGCCAAGCTCGGTGGCTGCGGTTATCTGACACAATTTGGAGGCCGGTACAGAAGATGACGATCGTGAAGCAGGCTTACTGCGCGATGACCTGATCACAGTCGGCAAGGTCGGCCGTTACGCTGCGTACCAGCGAATGGATCCGATCAAGGTGCTGCTGCATGGCCAGTCGCGCTGCTGCGGGATCGCCATCCTGAAGCGCTTTAACGATCATCTCATGGTCGGCAAGCGCCTGGTGCGCTGTCTGTCCCTTCGAAAGCGTTAGCGTGCGTGCGCGATCGATATGCACCTTCACCGACTGGAGAAAATCCCACACCGAAGCCCGGCCGGCACAATCGAACAGGCTGTGATGAAACTCTTCATCAAGCTGGTGAAAACTGGCAAACGCACCATCGGCTATTGCAGCGGCCTGGGCAGCAACGATCTCACCAAGGCGCTTAAGCTGTGTCGGCGTAATGGTACCGGCAAGCTCCATGATGTTGCGCTCTTCCAATGTTGAGCGAATGAAAGAACCGGTGTTCACATCATCCATACTGATCGGCGCGATATAGTTGCCGGACTGTGAGGCTGTGATGACCAATCCTTCTGAGGCAAGCAGGCGCATCGCATCGCGTACCGGCGCCCGAGAGGTTTGGAACGCTTTGGCAACCGAGGCTTCCGGCAGCGGGTCACCAGGTTTTAGCTCACCATTGATGATATGCTTGCGAAGATGCAGCGCGATGCAGGCACCTAGCGATAAGGATCGTGCATAATCATCCAGTACAAAGTCGCTTGCCAGCTGCACGTCAAAGGGTTGTGCTCTACGCCCGGCCATTCGCCATCCTCTCTTGATAGAAGGCGCGCACGGTGTTGAAAGCAGCCTTGCGGGTTGTCTTGTCAGATGCCATCAGCCCCTTCAGGTTCCAGCCCTGTTGAAGCCGATTTTGCCGCCTCTCGGTGCGAAAATCATAGAGCAGCCATGGGCAGAAACCGGCAGCAACCGGGTTGGCCCTCATCCGCTCGATCTGATCGCTAAAATAGGCGACACCAAACGCTTCGCTTCCAAGCACAGTTGCGTCACCTTCTAACCCCGCTTTGATGTCGCATCCGGTCTCGGAGATGATAAGGGGTTTGTCGAGATCGTAGCGCTGCAAAAGGCGCGTCAGATCATCAGCATCGCTGTCGTACCAACCAAAATACTCGTTGACGCCGACAATATCGACCAAGTCGGCAAGCCGGTCGCGGATTGTCAAGTCAGCTTGGTCAAACAGACAGGCGGCCGCAAGAGGTCGGTCGGTATCAAGGGACCGGGCCGTGTTGGCAAGGCTAGTCAAAAAGCCCAAGCGCTCATCAGTGTCCGGCGTCTCGTTGGCGAGTCCCCAGCACAGGACACTAGGTCGGTTGCGGTCGCGCTTGATCATTTCACCGAGCTGGTTGGACGTATCGGCTAGGGTTTCGGGGTTGTCGAAGGCGAGCGACCAGTAGACGGGAATTTCCGCCCATAGGAGCATCCCCATTTCATCAGCGAGCCGAGCCACCACATCGCTATGAGGATAGTGCGCCAAGCGAATGAAATTGCACCCAAGGGCTTTGGCATCCATGAGCATCGCGCGCACCTGGTCAGGCGATGTCACGCGGCCGGTTTTTACATCATCCTCGTGCACGCATATGCCGCGCAGAAACAGGGGCTCGCCGTTCAACAAAATTTCGCGCCCTTGGAGTTGAATGGAACGAAAGCCCGTCCGCTCGATAAGACTATCGCCTTTCCAGCCTATCTCGACATCGTACAGTTTGGGGTTCGCTGGCGACCACAACTCTGGCGCACCACCAAGCACCAGCTGTGTTTCTTGTCCCTCGACCGACGCGGCCTTATAGAGATCAAGCTCTGGAATGCGCACCTCAACGGTGCCACCAGCGCCCGAGGTTTGCACATCAACAACAATGCCTTGGGTATCGCTCCAGCGGATTGTTGCATCGCTAATGTGATTAGTCGGTAAACGATACAGCGCAACATCGCGGTGAATACCGCCATAGTTGAACCAGTCGATATGGTGACTTGGCGCACGCGTCGGGCTGCGGCGGTTCTCCACATAAAGCATCAGGCGGTTTTCGCCCTCTTGCATCGTATCGGTGAGGTCGCAGCAAAACGGTGTAGACCCACCGGCATGCGAACCTAAGAAAATGCCGTTCAGAAAAATGCGTGTGAGGTAGTTGGCTGCACCGATCCGCAGAACCAGCCGATCGCCTTGGGCAAGGTCTGGGCGATCCAGCAGCCGGGTGTACCAAGCCCCGCCTTCGAAATGAAACCATTGCGGTCTGGCGAGGTTCCACACGCTGGGCACCAGGAGCGTGTCGCTATCGTAGGGATCATAATCAGTTGGGCCCTGATGGTCGCGCTCAAGCGTGAACCAACGTTGTCTAAGCCCTGTGTCGAAGAGATCGAGCGTGAACGCCCAATCACCGTTCAAATCGATAGGTTCGCGTCCTGAAACATTGATGAGCGTCGCATGGCCGAGGCGCGGTTTCAAATAGCGTTCCGCATAATCCTCATCATGCAAAAAAGTGACGGCGTTGCCTGCCAGGTCGGATGACTCCATCGCTCAAGCCTCCCCGGACACAGTGTCACCAACATTGAAGTAGCCAAGGCCCGGCATGGTTCGAAACTGCCAATCGCGAAGGGTCGGCTCCAAAACGCGCGCACACATAGCAATGGCGATCCAACGGAAGAAGGTGCCAAATCCGCACGAAATGCCCTGCGGCTCGCTGTATCCACCGCGCCAGCCGTCAAAACCGCGCTTGCCTTCGGCGGAGGACAGGTCGGGAAACCCGCCATCCTCGTTCTGGATAGCGAGGATTGCCTCACAGATGGTGGCCAGCCAGGCGGCGATGTCCTCACGACGATAATCCAGCCGGACATAGGCGTGGGCAAGAATATCAATCAGGTCTGCATCGATGCACGCCGAGACCACCTGTGGCGGCTGCGTGAGGCAATAGTCCACGGCCCGCTCATGGTAGGGGATCGGCCGATTCAACGCGTAAAACAGATGGTAGTTGTGCGTTGCTCCGGCCATTGCATGCAAAAGGCGGGTCGGGTTGCTTTGATGCACACCCCAGAACCCGGTGGAGGGTTCGCTGTTGACGTCATGCCATTCCATCATTTGCTCAAGCGCGGCTCCGGCGGCGCTATCCTCGCGCAGCAGCCAGAAAAAGCTGCCAAGGTTGACGATGTTGTTGCCCTCCTGCCAGGCATCGCGCATATCCCGGCGCGACAGCCAATGACCAAGCGCCTGCGGATCAAAGTAGGGTTTGGCAAAGTTTGGCGAAGGCGCATTCCCGACTAGCGCGTGCAGAGCGCCGAGAGTGTAATTGGTGATGTGCCAGCTTACATAGCGCAGGCTCTCATGATGGTCAGGCTTCTTGAACACATCGCCCGGGTCCATGCCATCAAGCCACCAACTTCCATCTGCCTGCCGTTTGCCGATGATCCATTGCGCAGTGCTTGAAACATCGAATTTGTCCAAACCGCCGATAAGCCGCAGACACATCGCGCTGTTGTAGGTGCCCGGTAAAACCATGCCCGGCCAAAGTGCCGGATCATGATGGGCGCTTTCACGCCAAAGCGACGCACTCTCAAAGTTGATGTATTGCGCATCAAACCAGCTAAGCGAACGTTGGCGCGCAACTTCAATCTCATTGGCGAGGTTCATCCCTTGACCGCTCCGGAGATCATGCCCTCCATCACGCGGCGTTGGGTGAGCAGATACACCACGATCACCGGTAGTGTGGTCAGCGTTGCTAGCGCCATGATGCCCTGGAAGTTCACTCCAAGCTCAGAGTTCAGCGACAGCAGCGCCACAGGCAAAGTGTAGGTATCCGGCGAGCTGGAGATGACCAAGATTGGGAACCACTGCGCCCAGTTGAGCAACACCGTGATGAGGATGACCGTCGTCACCACCGGCTTGGACATTGGCGCCACCACTTTGACGAGGATCGCCCACTCGCTGGCATTGTCCATGCGGGCAGCTTCGATCACCTCTTTGGGTATCGATTTGAAGAACTGCTCAAAGAGAAAAAACTGGATCGGGCCGACGCTCAAAAACAGGATGATACCGGTCAATGTGCCCAGAAGACCGATCTTGAACATGACGATGTAAACCGGCAGCACCAGCAGCATGTAGGGGTACATGATCACCAACAAGAACCCAACGCGCAGCAGGCCAAAACCCGGTAAGTGCGGCGCGCGGGTTAGCGCATAGGCTCCCATCATCGAGGTAAAAACGGTGAACACCGTAGAGACACCGGTAATGATGAAGGAGTTGATGACGTAGGTGGAAAGCGGCTTGCCGGCGAGCACCGCCAGATCACGGTAGGCACTTAAGCTGAAGCTTTCCGGCCAAAGCCGCAGCGGGGCCGTCAGCACAGCCTCGGTCGTGCGGAAAGAGGCCGACAGCATCCAGAGATACGGGAAGATGAAAGTAAAGGAGACCACGACGCCAAGCGCAATCATTGCCGTGGTCAAAATCCGGTTCTTCTTCATTGTATGCCTCTCACCTTAAGCCCCTCATCGCCAGTCCGCCCGCTGGTTGAGCCAATAGAGGATGAAGGCAAGCACCATCACCCCGGCAAACAGGGTGGATGCCATCGCCGCAGCCTCGCCGTAGCGCGCCTGATTGAACAGCTGATAGGCATAGAAAGAAACGAAATTGGTGGAGCCCGCAGGCCCGCCATTGGTGATGACGACCACCACCGTGAACGTCTTGAGGAACTGAATGAGCGCATAAACCGAGTTGATCATGATCGCTGGGCGCAGCTGGGGCAGGATCACATGGCGGAACATCCGCCAAGGCGGTGTGTTGTCCATACGCGCCGCCTCGATGATCGACTTGTCGATCATCGCCAGATTGGCCAGGAAGATCAGAACGTAGAAGCCAACATGGTACCAAAGCTCGGCAATCAAGAGCGAAGCCATGGCCGTGTTGGGCCTTGAGACACCGCTAAAACCGGGCAGTCCCAACTGTTCCAGCGCCGCGTTGATGGCGCCGAAATCTGTGTTGTACATCCATTTCCACACGATGTAGCCGGCCAAGTCCGGCGTGATCACGGGTAGAAAGATACAGAGCTTGAAGATCAGCGCCGCTTTGCCCAGGCGCGCGGAGTTGAGAAACAGCGCATAGGCCATTGCCACCGACAAATTGATGATGACGGCCAGCGTCGTGTAGACAAGCGTCAGTCCGATTGAGCGCAGGAAAACATGGTCGGAGAATATGTCACGATAGTTTTCAAGCCCCACAAACACTGGGTCGGGGCGCAGAGCGGTGAAGCTTTCGGTGAAAGATGTTTGGATCGATAGAGCGATCGGCCAAAGGCCCATGACGATGGTCAGCGCCGCAAAAGGCAGAGCAAACAGATAGAAGATGCCCGCGCCATTTAAGCGTCGCAGCAAAGGCGGGCGCTTTGCGATCACAGGCCTGTCAGCAGTCAATGCCAAGGGAGTGTGCTTTCCATTTTAAGAACGTTGGCCCGCCGAGCAGTGCGCCTGACGGGCCAACGGACGTTGGCCAGTAACTTGGGAGGTAGCTTACTGACCAGAAAGCTCAGCTGCCAACGTGCGCATATCCTCGGCAGTCTGGTCGATGAACGCTGACCAGTCCGACGGTGGGTTCACCAAGGCAGCCAGAAGAACGCGGTGATATTCCGCTTCCAGCTCAGGATAGAAGCTGTGGACGGACTCCGGAAAATCATACGCGTTCAAATTGTGCGAGGGCTGGGCAAACACCATGCGGCGCTCGGACAAGCCTTCGATTGGGAAATCACCACGCACGGACGAGCCGACATTGCGCAAGGCAGCAGACTGCGCATCAGCGGTCAGCATGAAGGCAGCGAAGTCTTCGGCAATCTCACGATTGGGTGAGTTTTCCGGCACAGCAACGCCGCGCATCCCGCCGATGACCACCGCATTTTCCGTGCCCGTATCGTGAGAAGGCCATTCGCCGATGACGAAATCACCGTCCAGTACATCGGCGCCGTCCCATTTGTTGACGTTCCAATCACCGACACGGAACATGCCGGCCCGGCCACCTTCGATCAGCTGATACATGTCGCCGAACGAATGGTTGACGGTATCAGGTGAGACCAGCGCGTAATCGGTAAAGGTTTTCAGGAACTCGGTGAGAACCGCTTTGTGGGCAGTCTCATCAATCACGATGTTGCCATCAGGATCGATCAGCGTGTGTCGCAAGCCCGCACCAAAGGTGTAAAGGTCGAGCATATGGATAAGGTCACGCGGGTTGGCAGCTTGAAGCGCCAGCCCATAAGTGTCGTCTTGGCCATTGCCATCGGGGTCCTGCGCTTGGAACGCTTCTGAGACACGAAGAACATCGTCCCATGTCTGCGGGAACTCTTCACCCACCGCTTCAAGCCAGGATTCACGCACGCCAAAGCCCATCTGCACACGCTGGATCGGCAGAATGATCGTCTTGCCTTCATACTGGGAAACGCCAATGTCGGTTTCCGTCAGAAACGGCAATTCGCCTTGTGCAGCAAGAATATCAGACAAATCGGATACTCGGTCGGTCTGGTTTTCAATGCGGATCACGCGCTCATAATTGTTGTAGATAAGGTCGGGCGCCGTATCCGTGTTGATCGCCGCAATCGTGCGGGCAAACCACTGATCGGTTGGAAAGGAAACCGACGTGATGGTCACGCCTGGGTTTTCAGCGGCGTAAAGATCTGAAAGCTCCTGGAACCAGGCAATGCCGTTGTCGCCCAGATCATGCCAGACGACCAATTCTTGTGACATAGCCGGCCCTGCAATGAGAACCGAACTTGCCGCGCCAGCCAAAAGTGCGCGTTTTAGATAAAGTGATGCAGACATAAAGTGTCCTCCCGGGTGTTGGCAGAGTGCTGCTCTTTTGAGTGACATTTTGCAGTTTACGTTCGCATGTTGTCACTTCATGTAAACTAGTATACCAAAAATAAGAAGACGACAAGCATCCTTCTCAGCGGTGATCGCTAGCGTGGCACCAAGCTGGATCAATAAGAAGGCGCACAGGCAAAATCGGGGGGAAGAATGAACATTCACGGCGCCAAATCAGACGTATCAAGTTTGGCGAAGGCCAAGCGGTCATCGACACGCTTGCATCCGGACCGTTTGTTGCCAGCCGACCCAGGGCTAAGGCAGATCGCAAGGGCACTCTACCAAGAGGTCGCCAACGCCCCACTGCTGTGTCCGCATGGGCACTGTGAGGCTGGTTGGTTTGCCCAAAATGCGCCGTTCCCTAATGCAACAGACCTGCTCGTGACGCCGGACCACTATGTGTTGCGGATGCTGGCAAGCCAGGGCATCAGCTATGATGCGCTTGGTCTACAGTCGAAAAACGGGTCGCCATCAAAGACCGATCCGCGCGACGTTTGGCGCCTTTTTGCTGAACACTATTACCTTTTCCGCGGCACACCATCGCGCGTCTGGATGGACCATGCACTCCACGAAATCCTGGACGTGCCCGATGTATTGACGGCTGAAACGGCTGACGCTGCATTCGATTACATCAATCAGAAACTCAGCGAACCAGCGTTTCGCCCTCGTGCCCTGTTTGACCAGTTCAACATTGAGCTTCTGGCCACAACCGATGCCGCCACCGCCACGCTGGCTGATCACAAAGCCCTTGAGGCGGAAGGGTTTTCCGGGATCATACCGACCTTCCGACCAGACCAACTGAGCAATCCTTTGCGGCCTGATTTCATCGACGCAATGAAGGCGCTGGCCGATCAAACAGGCGAAGACATTGCGCAATGGCGCGGATTTTTGAGCGCGGTGCGCATGCGTCGGCAGGCTTTCATCGCTCTGGGTGCAACGGCCACCGATCACGGTGTCTTCTACCCCAACACAGTCAACCTGCCTGCCGGTCAGTGCCAACAGCTATTGGATGCAGCGCTTGCGCAAACTATCACAGAGGAAGAGGCCGCACTGTTTGAAGCGCAGCTGCTCTTTGAGATGGCGCGGATGAGCGTTGAGGATGGATTGGTCATGCAAATCCACGCGGGCTCGCGCCGCAACTATTCAACGCCGATCTTCGAAACCTATGGCTTGGACATGGGGTTCGACATTCCATCACCCACCGTCTGGGTGGAGGGGCTGAAGCCCATGCTCGACGCATTCGGGTTTGAACCGAACTTCCACGTCATTCTCTACACGCTGGATGAGACCACCTACAGCCGCGAATTGGCGCCCCTGGCAGGCGCGTTTCCCAGCATCACGCTCGGCGCGCCGTGGTGGTTTTTCGACAGTCCCGATGGCATGCGCCGTTATCGCAGCGCCGTGACGGAAACAGCGGGCTTCTACAACACCGCTGGGTTTGTTGACGACACGCGCGCCTTCCTCTCAATTCCTGCGCGTCACGACATGTTCCGCCGCGTCGAGGCCGGAAATCTGGCCCGGCTGGTGGCCGAGCAGGCCCTTCGCGAAGACGAAGCGTTGGAGGTAATGAACGCACTGGCCGTTGATCTTGCGCGCCGCGCCTACCGAATCCCCACGCGGGAGATGAGCTGATGGCATCCCTTGAGCTGCGCAACGTTGTCAAAAACTTCGGTGCCGTGGAGGTTAATCGCGACGTCAATCTGACGGTCGAAGAAGGCGAGTTCGTTGTTCTTGTTGGACCGTCCGGTTGCGGCAAAACAACCTTGCTGCGCCTCATTGCCGGACTGGAACAGGTGACCGCCGGTGAAGTTCTGATTGGCGGTCAAGACATGACCCATGTGGATGCGCCCAAGCGCGGGCTCGCCATGGTGTTCCAGTCCTATGCACTTTACCCGCATATGACGGTAGAACGGAACATGCGCTTCGGTCTTGAGAACCTTAAAATGCCGGACGCGCAGATCAACGCCAAAGTGCACGAGGTCGCCAGAAACCTGCGCATGGAAGAGTATTTACAGCGACTACCACGCGAACTTTCAGGTGGGCAGCGTCAACGTGTGGCCATTGGCCGTGCGATTGTCCGCGATCCGAAGATTTTTCTGTTCGATGAACCGCTCTCCAATCTCGACGCTGAACTGCGTGTGACGATGCGCAAGGAGTTGGCGCGCCTGCATAAGCGCATCGGTGGAACGATGATCTATGTGACGCATGACCAAACCGAAGCCATGACACTTGCTGACAGGATCGTGGTCATGGATGGCGGCAAAATCTCTCAAGTTGGTACGCCGCTTGATCTTTACTTCCGACCGGCCAACCGCTTTGTCGCGGGGTTCATCGGCTCACCCCGGATGAACATGTTCCAGGCTTCCATGGTCGATGGTGCGCTTCACTTGCCGGGCCGTCCGGCTGAAGGCAGCGCTTCGGCCTCGCGCGAGGTGCTGATTGGTGTGCGCCCTGAGCATTTTCGGATCTGCGAGACTGGCCAAGGCGATTTGGACATGAGTGTGCAGTTGGTTGAACAGCTGGGTGATGAGAGTTTTCTATATTGCGAGAACGCCGACCTCCCGGAGCTCTGCGTTCGTCTAGAAGGCGCAACCCAAGTTGCAATAGGCGATCGCTTTGGCCTGCAAATCGACCGTGAGCACATGCACGTTTTCGATACCCAAAGTGGCGAGGCCATAGCAGCTGAAATAGGCGCATCGAAAACGCTTACCCGTAAGGCGGTCTGATCCATGCGACTATCCGATGCTACGCTGAATGCTCTACCCAGTAGCGTTCAGGTGCCGGCTTATGATCGCGCAGCGGTTCAAACCAGGATCGTTCATCTGGGCGTCGGTGCGTTCCACCGCGCGCATATGGCAGCCTATATCGACGACTGCCTGGCGAGCGATCCGCGATGGGGCATTTGTGGCGTAAGCTTGCGATCAGCTTCGACGCGCGATGCCCTTGCACCGCAAGACGGCCTCTTCACGATAGCAGTTCAGTCTACCGAGGGCCTGTCGCTTCGGGTCATTGGCGCTATGAAATCGTTGATCCTCACACCCGAAGAACCCCAGCGTTTGGCTGAAATAATGTGCGCTGGCCAGACGCGCCTTGTCTCGCTGACGGTGACTGAAAAGGGCTATTGTCACGATCCGGCGACCGGACGGCTCAATCAAGAGCATCCTGATATCGTCCATGATCTAAGAACCGATAGCTATCCGCGCTCAGCCATCGGCTGGCTGGCCTACGGCATTCTGGAACGGCGCGCGCGTGGCATTGCGCCCTTCACCATTTTGTCCTGCGATAACTTGCCATCCAACGGGCCAACCGTCCGCCAGGTTTTGCTCGACTATCTGTCGATCAAAGCGCCGAACAGTCTGGAATGGGCAGAACGCGAACTAGCTTTCCCGGCAACGATGGTTGATCGGATCGTTCCTGCCACCACCGACGAAGATTGCGCTTTGATTGCCACAACACTTGGGCAAGAGGATGCTTGGCCAGTCTTGGCCGAGCCGTTCTCTCAGTTTGTTGTCGAGGATAACTTCACGCTTGACCGACCGGCCTGGGAGGCGAGCGGCGTGACAATGGCGAGCGATGTGGAGCCATTCGAGCGGATGAAACTTCGCATGCTCAATGGCAGCCATTCAACGCTGGCCTATCTGGGTTACCTCGCCGGCCACGAAACGATTGCTGACACGATGGAAGATCCACCGTTCAAGGCCTTGGTTGGCGACTTGATGATGAAGGACATCGCTCCAACCTTGAGGGTACCAGAAGGTGTAGACCTAGAAGCTTACAGCCAGGCGCTTATCGAGCGTTTCTCCAACACCGCGCTTAAGCATCGCACATGGCAGATCGCGATGGACGGATCACAGAAGCTGCCCCAACGCCTTTTAGGCACCATCGCTGACCGCCTTGAGGCAGACGCGGATATCAACCGGCTCGCGCTCGGTGTTGCTGCATGGATGCGATACGCGTGTGGCAGCGACGAGAAAAACCAGCCGATCGATGTTCGCGACCCGCTTACCGACAGCTTTAAGGCTATCGCCGCAGCGAGCGATGGATCGGCTAAAGACTTGGCTCTGCGCTTCTTTGAATTGGACACAGTGTTTGGCAACACGTTGCCCGCTAACAAAACCTTCCAATCAGCGATCATCGCGCAACTGGAAATGCTCCTGCAGCATGGCGCGCGATCAAGTGTTCAAGCGGTTCTTGATCTGCCATAGCGCGATGAAGTTCTTAATCATATCAGACAGTTGCCAACCAAGCCGGGAAACGATTTTCTTGATGTCTATGGATGAGTCTCTGTGCGCAACCGAACGCAATCCTTAGTTGCCGTTCTTTGGCAAACGCAGCGAGAGATCATTTCCGATCAACACCCGGACGCATCGTTCGCAAGGCCAAACCGCATCGATGGGTGTGAGCATCGCAGCAAAGCAGAATGCAGCGATCAACTTGAAACTATCGCTCGGAAATGAACCGGCACTAGAGCCGGTAGAGATTGCCCAACCCGCCATGAACGGCCGGAGATCAGCGGCGGCTTCGAGCCCATTGTGTCCAATACTGCGGGTTGCCGGAAGGTCTGCTTCTCTTGCTTGCCGGCGGAGCGGCAGTTTTTTGGAGCGATCAGAACATCCCACACGTTGTTGATAAATGCTCGCGCATGCGGCCTCATGGCTCATGTGCCGACCGGACGCAGTAACAAGCGTAAGCGGCCACTGGTGACGTCACCAGTCTGAAGGAACCATGGCTGATCACGTCAACGTCTCCAATTGATGGTGATCGCGGCGCCTACGGTGAGCGGCTTTTTCGGCACGGACGATCCATCGGAGCTTCGCTCGCGCCGCTCCTCATCGGGCGCTTCAATGGAACGAGAACCATGCTCGCGCGTTCGATTGTACATTCCCAAAAAGTGAGCTCCCGAAATGACAGCATTTTCGACGATCAATCCTGCGACTGAAACAGAGCTGGCGGACTACGACCTAATGTCGTCCGCCACGGCCTTCGGCAAAGTTGAAGAGTGTCATGCAGCGTTTCTGGATTGGCGGACGAAAAGTCATACTGAACGCGCACCTTACCTCCGAGACATCGCGAAAGTGTTGCGCGAAAAAGCGGATGCTTATGCCAACTTGATGACCGAGGAAACGGGCAAGCTGTTGCGCGACGGCAAGACCGAAGTGGAACTGTGTGCGCAGATCTTTGAGTACACTGCTGACCACGGCCCTGAGATCCTGGCCGACGAAGACCGTCGGCACGGCGCTGAGGGAAAACAAGGGTTCGTTGCCTATTGCCCGATCGGGGTGATCTACAGCATCCAACCCTGGAATTTCCCGGTTTATCAGCCCTCCCGAGTGCTCGCATCCAATCTGATGGCCGGCAACGGTGTCATCCTAAAGCACGCGTCGATCTGCACCGGCAGTGGGCTGATGCTGCGCGATATCTGTCTTGAGGCTGGGCTGCCGAAAGGTCTGTTCGATGTGCTGATCATTGATCATGAGACGTCGGATGCCATCATTGAACACAAGTTGATACGCGGCGTAACCATGACGGGCAGCGACGGCGGTGGCCGTCACATCGGTCAGGAGGCGGCGAAGAACCTCAAGAAAACGGTGTTGGAGCTCGGGTCCAACGATGCCTATCTGGTTCTTGAAGACGCCGACATCGAGTTAGCCGTGAAGACGTGCGTCCAGGGCCGTCTGTTCAACAATGGCGAAACCTGTGTCTCCGCCAAACGGTTTGTCGTGACCGAAGCCGTTTATGATGATTTCGTCGGTGCCTTCGTCGAACAGATGGGGGCCATAAAACTGGGCGACCCCAAGGACGAAGACACGCAATTGGGACCCCTTTCAAGCAAAGAGCAGTTCGACACGATCTGTGAGCAGGTTGCCGAAAGCGTCAAAGGTGGCGCGGAAATTTTGTGTGGCGGCGAAGCGCCTGACCGGACGGGTCAGTTCTATCCAGCAACCGTGCTGGTGAACTGTCAGCCTGGCACACCGGCCTATGACGATGAGATTTTTGGCCCTGTCGCCGCGGTGATCAAGGCCGAGGACGATGACGACGCGATGCGGATCGCCAACGATAGCCGATACGGGCTGGGTGGGGGCATCTTTTCCCGGAACGAAGACAAAGCCCGGAAGCTCGCGCACGATCATTTTGACACCGGCATGGTTCGCATCAACTCGTTCGGTGCAGCGGACCCGAATATGCCCTTTGGTGGCGTAAAAGATTCCGGGTTCGGCCGCGAGCACGGCGGCTTTGGGATGAAAGAGTTCGTGAACGTCAAAGCGATCTACATGCCCTGAGGCAGATCGCCTTCCAAACGGTTGAACGACCTGGTCGGCACGTTTTGCCCAAAGCCAGTCGCCTAAAAGGACACTTTACCCCGTGATCACCGTGCATTGCCTCGCTTATTCCCGTGCCATTCGGCTGATCTGGCTGATGGAGGATTTGGGTCAGCCGTACGACCTGGTCCAATATGATCGGACCGATACTTTTCGAGCCCCAGAGGCTTTGCGCGATATCCATCCGCTGGGCAAATCGCCGGTCATTGAGGATGGTGATTTGCGCCTGGCCGAGTCCGCGAGTTGTCTGCGGTACCTGACGCGCAAATTCGACGACCAAAACCACACTCCGGAACCCGGAACACCCGAGTACGCGCACCACGAAGAAATGCTTGATTACGTCGAAAGCTCTTTCGCTGCAGCGTGTATGAGCGTGATGTTGCCAGCAATGAAAGGCGAGGAAATCGCCGAAGAAGCGCGCGAGACTCTGGAAAAGCACCTTACGTATATCGCGCAAAACCTGCCTGATCATGGCCTGCTCTTTGGTGAGACGGCGTTCCTGGCAGACATTCAGATGTCCTACCTTCTAGCGAACCTCTCTGTGGGTGGCTTTTTGGCCGATGCGGCACGTGTCGAAGCCTATTGGAACGATCTGCAAAGACAGAAGGGCTACATCGCCGCGACGCAGGTTGCCGGCGCGATGGCCCCTGATCCCTAGGTGGCACAATCGGTGCGGCCAATCTCTGAATTAAACAAAGGAACTTAGTATGAAAATTCTTGTCGCAGGCGCCACCGGAAACACTGGTACTCGCCTTATGAACAAACTCGTATCGGATGGGCACACACCTATCGCCTTGGTGCGTGAAAGCTCAGACACCAGTAAACTTCCCGAACAGTCCCAACAGCGTATGGGTGACCTCGCTGACCTTCCGGACGGTGTTTGCGACGGTTGCGAGGCAGTGGTTTTTGCCGCCGGATCAGGTGGCGATACCGACGCAGACATGACCGACAAAATTGATCGTGACGGTGCAATCAGCTTGATTGATCACGCAGCCAAGGCTGGGGTCGCCCGTTTTGTGATGCTCAGCAGCGTTGGCGCAGAGGATCCCGATCCCAGCACCGACATGGGCCATTATCTGAAAGCGAAACATGACGCTGACGAGTACCTGAAAGGATCAGGCCTCACCTACGCCATCGTGCGCCCCGTCGCGCTGACCGACGAGGACGGCACGGGCGATATGCTCTTCGGAGACAAAGTCGATCCGGAAGCCAAAGCCGCACGTGGCGATGTCGCGCGGGTTCTGGCTGATGCCGTCACAAGCGACGCGTGGGCCGGCAAGACCCTTTTAATGCAATCGGCCTGAGCGCCACCCACCCTATTCACCAGACAACAGGAGCCTTCGTTATGAAAGCAGCCATTATCCGTGACTACGAAACAGAAATCGAAATCGGGGACGTTGGAGAGCCTGACCTGCATGACGACTCGGTTCTTATTTCAGTCCACGCCGCCAGCCTGAACCCGATTGATTACATCCTTCAGTCGGGCGCGATGAGGGACAACATCCCGTTGCACTTTCCCCATGTCATGGGCTTTGACGTGTCTGGCGTGATCACCAGCGTGGGCAGCAAGGTCAGCGGCTTCAAAGTTGGCGATGCCGTCTTTGCGCGCGCCAACCAGGAAGACGCAGGCGCCATCGCGCAAGTCGCGCGGCTGAAAGCGGATGAGATGGCCCTGAAACCAGACAACATCAGCCATATCGAAGCGGCGTCTGTTCCGTTGGCCGGGCTGACGGCTTGGCAAGCGTTGATCACCAAAGGGAACCTGAAGAAGGGTCAGAAGGTGCTGATCCATGCAGGATCTGGTGGCGTCGGCACATTGGCAATCCAAATCGCAAAATACATCGGTGCTTATGTGGCGACGACCTGTAGCCCGCGCAACGCCGATCTGATGCGCGATCTCGGGGCAGACCTCGTGATCGATTACCACACTCAAGAGTTCGAAAATGAACTCTCTGACTATGATATGGTTTTTGACATGCTGGGTGGCGAGACGCTCAATCGGTCGTTCAAAGTGCTGAAAAAAGGCGGTATATTGGTGTCAATCAAGGGTCAGGACACCGACGATCTTGCCTCTGAACATGGTGTTCGATTTGAGTGGTTCTTCATGGAGCCGGACGGTGAGATGCTGGGTCAGCTTGCTTCGCTGATCGAGAGCGGCACAATCAGGACCGTTATTGACAGCACCTACGGCATTGCTGAGACCGCAGAGGCTTATGGCGCCCTGAAGGAGGGTCATGCAGTGGGCAAAATCGTTGTCAAAATTGACTAGACTGTGGGCGCTTTTTGGACCCTGCTCAGGCGCCGAAACACCGCTGATTGTCGAAGACCGGCGACGACCTTCAAAGACTCTGCCGCGCACAGCGCCTTTGCGTATTGTAGACTGTCATTTGCGAGCGAAGCGTTCGGGGCACCGTTTTGCCCACGGAACAAGACATTGAGGACATCCAGAGCTTCCGTATCCGGCGGCTTTGGCAGAAGCTGTCAATGGCCTTTGGGCCGAGCATCCTGAGCGCAAGCCATGCCACAGATCCAAATCCACCATGAGACCAAGTACCGTTACGCGCGCCGCGTGTCTTTGGGGCCGCACCGGATGATGCTACGTCCACGCGAGACGCGCGATCTACGCCTGGTGAGTTTCGATTTAAGTGTTTCGCCCGACGCGAGTATCAACTGGTCGACCGATGTGGTTGGTAACGCCGTGGCACAGGCCACTTTCAAAAACGCAAGCGACCTTCTTCTCATCAAGGCGAGTATCATCGTCGATCTGACCGCGTCGGCCTGGCCCATCTTCCCGATCACGGCCGACGCGGCCTCCTATCCGTTTCTCTACTCTAACGACGAAATGACGGATCTCGGGCCACTCGCCGCCCCGCAGTATCAGGACCACGCCGGTCGGCTGTCTGACTGGGTTGAAGGTTTCGTCATGCGGCGGCCGACCGACACGCTCTCCCTGCTCAAGGACGTGGCCAATGGCGTGACAGCGCAGATTGCTTATCAAAGCCGCGAAACTGAAGGGACGCAGGGACCGCTCGAAACGCTGGACAGAGGCTGGGGGTCATGCCGCGATTTCGCGGTTCTCTTTGCCGAGGCTGCCAGGACGCTCGGCTTGGGCGCACGGATTGTGTCCGGTTACCTTTTTAATCCGAGCAAAGACAAGACTGGTTCGGCGGGCGATGGCTCCACCCACGCATGGGTCGAGGTCTTCGTGCCTGGCGCTGGATGGATTTCTTTCGACCCGACCAATCAAGCTGTCGGCGCAGCCAACCTGATCCCCGTCGCAGTGGCGCGAAGGATCGAGCAAGTGGCGCCTGTGACCGGAAGTTTTCACGGGTTAACCAATGATCTGATTTCCATGGATGTCGCAGTGAGCGTCGAGCACCTCACAGAATAGCCGCCGCGAGCTGCCGCAAAGTAGGGGACCTCATTGCTGACGAATGGAGACTTCTCTACCGGCGTTGCTGACGCCGAGCATCTTTGTCGCCGAGGTGTGCACAAACGCTTTGAGAACAAGCTTCAACTCTGGCGAAGGTCAGCCTTTTTGTCCCAAAGGGATAGCTAAACGGAAAACGGTGCTCTCTTCATTCGATGTCACGGTAATCTCACCGGAATGGGCTTGTGCGATCTGATCCGCGATATAAAGCCCCAGCCCCAATCCCTGAAGAGAAGCGCTCTCATCGGCACGCTTGAATGGCTTGAACAGGTTCAAGAGAATATCCTGTGGAATGGCCTTGCCGGAATTGGTGACAGACAGCACAAAAGATCCGTTCACAGACTTTGTTTTGACCAGAATAAGCTTGTCCCTTGATCCGTGGGTCACTGCATTTGCCACCAAGTTCGACAACAGCTGATCCAGCCGCGCCGGGTCACAGTCCAAACTGCCGTTGAAGTCAAACAGTGTTTGGATTCTGCGCTCGGGATGCGCAATGCGTATCTCATCAACCACACGTTCAAAGCCATCTGCGAGGTCGGAAAATGGCCTCATGTCGACTGAGATGCCGCCGCCCAGGCGGGCTCTGGCAAAGTCCATGATCGTGTCGATCAGCATCGCCATCCGGTCTGCACTTCCATCTATGGCTACAAGCATCGCAGCGACTTTTTCGTCAGGACGCTGGCGCGAAGCAATGCGGGTGGCCGCTCCGATGGCAGCCAATGGATTGCGCAAATCGTGTCCCAGAATAGCCATGAACTGCTCGCGCAGGGCGGCTTCATCTTCAGAGGATTGCAGCGCCCGAACGTTGGCCTTGTCCGATGTCACATCACGCGCACTGCAAACAAAGATATCCCCTTCGGGCACAGCGACCCATGAAAGCCATCGATAGGTGTCATCTTTGCACCTGTATCGGTTCTCAAAGTGGAGAGCAGCCTCGCCTGCCTTCATGGTCGTGAACAATGCCAGCGTGCGGGCCATATCATCGGGATGAAGAAAGTCGGTGAAGACCATGCTTCTAATCTCGGCGTCAGACCATCCAAGAACGGTCTGCCAAGCCGGGTTGGTTTCCACGAAAACCCCAGCCTGATTAACAATACCAAGCAAGTCTGGTGAAACCTGCCAAGTTAAGCTGTGTGTGTTAGCAACAGACGTCATCAGGCAACCATAGCGAAAACTGTATGATTGTCATGTGACACGTCTGGAGCAGCCGTTGATATAAATAAGGAATTCTCAATAGCGGATGTTCAGAACTTACTGACGGACGGCAGAGTCCGCGCAGCGGCCGTAGAACTGGTAGAGAAGAAAGTTGCAAAATCGGCGCAAAGTGGCGTGGCAGGTGAGAATAGGGTCCTTGGGACGCCCGACCAGCGAAACTGGCCCAACGTACCGAAATGACGCGCCTGCCGACGCGAAATCCCCAGTTAAAAAAGCATCTCCCAAAAGAACAATTCAGTAAGACGCCGATTTATTTGAGAAATGGCGCACCCTCCGGATCGGATCCTGTGACCTTCGGTTTCGGAGCTAAACCTATTCTTTCAAAAGAGCTGTAAATCAAACTGGAACAAAGGGAGGTCTTGTCGGGAGGGTCGGCCGTATCGGCGCTCCGCTACAAACAAAAGACGCTAACCCAACGACGTAGCCTCCCTGCCTTCAAGATGTATCGCTTCAAGCGGTCTCCCGCGCCAAATTAAGGCGGCACGTCAAACGCGCGATGCGCTCGAGGGGCGACAAATAGCGGGTTCGGTTTTTCTCTCGGTGACTGCCAATTTACCGCCATCATGTGAATTGAGTGCTGCTACCGTTTCTCTGGGAACGCTGTCTGCGCGGGAGTTGGCCATGCGGCATAAGTTTAGGGCGCGGTCTTTTCTCGTCACTTCCGAAAACCATGTCCAGCCTTCGTACTTGTCCCCGATATGGCGTAGATGGGTGTAGCGTTTAAGTGATGTCCAAGACCGATGCCCAGAGCGGGATGCGACTTGCGGGATGTTGAAACCAAGTTCGAAAAGTCGAGAAACCCCATTATGGCGCAGGTTATGAAACCGTAAATCGTTGAGCCCCAGAAATTTGCAAGCCCGCGTGAAGGACGCGCCAATCGCATCCGTTGAGTAGGGAAAGATTTGGTCGGAGACCTTAGGCATGGCCTCAATGATCGCAAGAGCTTCCTCTGATAGCTCGCACCAAACATCATTTCCAATTTTCTGCCCTGGGTTTTTCATGTCCGGCACAAGAACGCGCCGTCCGTCCTGATCCAGGTCTTTCCATGTGATCCGAATGATCCTCTCCTGCCGCTGAGTTGAGAAAATCGCAAAAGCAATAATTCGATGTATTGGGACAGAAGAGTGTCTAGCCTTCGATCGATCCTTGAAGTGCTCCATCAACATATGGAGCTCATCGAGTGTTGGCCGACGTTCTCGGCTCCGACTCTTTGTCGTCAGGCCCAGCCTGTCGGGGCGATCACCAAAGGGGGCCTCTGAGTTGACGCGCGTCAACGGCACCTGAGCAACGACGTCTACGTTTTGCCGATGAGCCATAACCTCTTTGAAGACCGCGCAGATGCTGGGCGTCGCCTTGCCCACAAGCTTGGTTATCTGAAAGATCACCAGCCACTGGTGCTTGGCTTGCCGCGCGGGGGCATTCCCGTGGCTGCGGAGATCGCACGCGCGCTCGATGCGCCGCTTGAACCGCTGTTCGCTAAGAAAATCGGCGCACCCAACCAGCAGGAACTGGCCATCGGGGCTGTAGCTGATGGACCAAGCCCGCAGTTGATCCTCAACAAGTCCATAACGCATCAACTCGCGCCGAGCCCAGACTATATCCGAACTCAGGTTCAGCAGAAGCTGGAAGAAATCAGCGTTCGCCGCGCCCACTATCTTGGTCAACGACCACTGACGGACCCGAGAGGACACGCGGTCATTTTGGTTGACGATGGGATTGCCACCGGTTGCAGTATCAAAGCGGCACTTGCCGCCTTGCGTCAGGCCAATCCGGCCAAACTGGTATTGGCCGTGCCGGTTTTACCGGCGTCAAGCGTGCGCGAGTTTGAAGACTTGGCTGATGAGCTTGTCTATTTGTCAGCGCCAGCTTCCTTTGGTTCGGTCGGCGCGCACTATCGCGATTTTCATCAGGTCGACGATGTGCAGGTGATCAACGCGTTGAACCAGAACGCGGCACCCGCGCCTTAAAGCAGGTCAACCCACTTTACCCAGATAAGCAACAGCCAAGGCCGGGGTTGCGATCTGCGGATAGTCGCTCTCTGGGATATCGATGCCGAAGCGGGCGTGAAGCGCCGTCACCAGATTGAGCACGTCCATGGAATCCAACTCCAAATCGTCTTGGATATGGTCATCGTCTGATACCGTCGATGGATCGATATCAGGTGCGATCTTGGAAAGTTCGGCGAGATAAGCCGTGCGAATTTCTTGCGGGGTCATAGGGCCTCCGGAGACTGCATGAAAGTTTCGAATGCGGCAAGGAACCGCGCTGCCTGTCGACCATCTCCGACCCGGTGATCGAGCGACAGGGTGACGGTGACGGTCGCCCGCGGCTCCACGTCGTTGCCCACCACCCACGGCCGGCGCTGCGGTGCCCCGATGCAGAGCAGCGCCACCTGCGGCGGGAAAATGACGCCAGTCATAGACTCCGAGCCGGTTTCGCCAAGCGCTGAAATGGTGATGGTGCCCATGGTCATTTCCGAACCGCGCAACCGTCCAGCGCGCGCCCGCGTGACCAGATCGCGCATGCTGGCTATGGTCTCATCCAGCGAGAGCGTTTGCGCGTTCATCAGCGCCGGTGCAACCAACCCGCCGCCGCGCAGTGCGACGGCGATACCTGCGTGTACGCTTGTCGATGGCTCAAACGGATCGCCCAGATATTGACCATTGACGACCGGAACCTTGGTGGCGGCCAAGGCAGTCGCGCGCACGAACAGCGCGCCCATCAGCAAACGAGAGGTTGGGTCGCGTTCTTGATTGGCTTTGGCAAGCCAGTGCGTGGCTGGTTCAAGGTCGAGCGTATGACTGACATAGAGATGCGGGATCTCACGCTTTGACCGGGACATCGCGGAGGCAATCGCCTTACGCATCTCCGCCATCGGCGAGGCCGACTTTTGTTCGGACGTGGTTGCTACCGGTTCGGTTTCCGAGGCGCCGCCATGGGCACGTTCAACGTCGGCGAGCTGGATGGCACCGCCGAGGCCCGTGCCAGTGATCTTCGCCAGATCGACACCCAGTTCGGCAGCACGACGCCGGGCCACCGGCGAGGCCATCAGACCCGCCGGTGGCGGAACTGCTGGAGCAGGCGCTGAAGGAGCCGGCGCCACCGCTGGCGCGGCGACCGGCTCGGGCGACGAAGGTGGTTCAGGAGCTTCTGGCGGTTCCGGTTCGGCGCGAACCTCTTTTGGAGCGGCGACGGGTTCAGTTGGCGCTTCCTCACCATCGCCAAGGATCACCGCCAGTGGCGCACCGACCGGTAGTTTCTGCCCGAGGTCAGCTTCCAGATGGTGTACCGTTCCGGCCTGAAAGGTTTCGATCTCAATGGCGCCCTTCTGGGTCTCAACGACCGCGACCACATCGCCGCGCTTCACCGCATCGCCAGGCTTGACCATCCACTCGACGAGCGTTCCGGCTTCCATGTCTGCGCCCAGAGACGGCATCTCGAACACGCCCATCGCTAGCGCCCCATGACCGATTTTGCAGCGGCCACGATGCTCGGCGTTTGCGGGATCGCAGCGTCTTCCAGATGTTTGGGATAGGGGATCGGGACCTCGCTGGAGCAAAGCCTGCCGACCGGTGCATCCAGATGCCAAAAACCCTGCTCCATGATCCGCGCCGACACTTCGGCCGCCAGCGAACCTGTGCGCCATCCTTCATCAACAATCAGTGCCCGGCGCGTGCGTGCTAGCGAGCCCAAAATGGTTGCATCATCCAACGGTCGCAGCGTGCGCAGATCAATCACTTCCGCATCAATATCCTCGGCGGCCAACTGGTCTGCGGCCTCCATCACCTTATGCAGCGATCCCCCATAGGTGATCAGCGTGATGTCCTTGCCGGACCGTCGGATCGCGGCCTTGCTGATGTCCACCGGTCCGGCATTTGTGTCGAGCATGCCGGTACGATTGTAGAGCATGACATTCTCAAAGATCAGCACCAGATCGGGATCTTCCAGCGCGGTCCAAAGCATGCCGCGCGCATCTTCCACGGTGGCTGGCGCAAGCACCTTGAGGCCTGGAATATGGGCGTACCAGCCTTCCAGCGAGTGCGAATGCTGGGCGGCCAACTGCTTGCCCGCGCCGGTGGCCATACGGATAACCAGCGGCACGCCAAAGGCCCCGCCCGACATGTGTCGCATCGTGGCGGCGGTGTTCATGATCTGGTCGAGGGCGAGCAGGCTGAAATTAACGGTCATCAGCTCCACAATAGGGCGCATGCCAGCCGCCGCCGCCCCAATGCCAGCGCCGGTGAACCCGGATTCCGACAGTGGAGTATCGCGAATTCGGTCTTCGCCCAGCTGCTCCATGAGCCCTTTGGTCACCGCATAGCAACCGCCATAGGCGCCGACATCCTCGCCCATGAGAAAGACGCGGTCATCGCGCTTGATCGCCTCTTCGATCGCCTGCTTGACCGCTTGGCGGTAGGTGATTTCAACCGTTTCACCGGACGGCTGTGCGGGCGGCGGCGGCGCGGGCTGCTCTCCCAAAACATGCTTTTCCAGGTCCTCGACCGGCTCCCAGGTTCCTGCTTCGGCAAAGGCGACAGCCTCTGCGATTTCAGCATCGGCCTCCGCCTCAATTCTCGCGATATCGTCTTCGTGGATCAGATTGTTTTCGAGCAGCCATCCCTGGAAGCGAACAATCGGGCCTTTGTCGCGCCATTGCTCCACTTCATCCTTGGGGCGGTAAAGCTGTGCATCGAACATGGAATGGGCGCGAAACCGATAGGTCCGGCATTCCAGGAACATTGGCGCACCGGTCTCGCGAATTCGTTGTACGGCACGCCGTGCGGCTGCTTCGACGGCCACCACATCCATGCCATCGACGACGTCGGACTCGATGCCATAGCCTGCGGCTTTGAGGTGAATATCGGTTTCGGCCTCGGTGCGCGCGATCGCAGAGCCCATCGCGTAGCCATTGTTTTCGCACACGAAGAGAACCGGCAGGTTCCAAAGGCTGGCAAGGTTGAGCGTTTCATGGAACTCACCTTCGGCAACAGCACCCTCACCGAAAAAGCAGGCCGTGACATTGCTTTGCCCCTGCATGGCGTCAGCGAGCGCCAGCCCGCCGGCCAGCGGTAGGCCGCCACCAACAATCGCGTTGCCGCCATAAAAATTGGTGGCCTTGTCAAACAGGTGCATCGATCCGCCGCGGCCGCCGGAGCAGCCTTCGGCCTTGCCATACATCTCAGCCATCACCGTCGTCATCGGGATGCCACTGACCAGCGCATGGCCATGCTCGCGGTAGGTTGCGACAATGCGATCTTCGGCCGTCAGAACCGGGATGATGCCGGAGGCGATAGCCTCTTCGCCATCATAAAGGTGCAAAAACCCGCGTATCTTCTGCTGCGTGTAAAGCTCAGCACATTTGTCCTCGAACCGGCGAATGCGAACCATATGGGTAAGCAGGTCCAGCACATGGGCATGGTCCAGGCGCGGTCGATCGATCACACTCATGTTTCGTCACTCTCCAGGGTTGAGATATCGCCTTCCGGCAGACCCAGTTCGCGCGCCTTAAGCAAGCGCCGCATGATTTTTCCAGATCGCGTTTTGGGGAGGGTTTGGCGGAATACGATCTCGCGGGGGGCCACGGCTGGCCCCAGTTTCTTACGGGCATGACCGCGAATGGCGCGCTCCAGCTCGTCAGACTTTGTGAAGTCGGGATTGAGCACGACATAGGCTTTGACAATTTCACCGGCCGTCTCGTCCGGCACGCCGATCACGCCTGCCTCGGCAACAGCTTCATGCTCGATCAGCGCGCTTTCCACCTCGAATGGGCCAATCAGATGCCCGGAGGATTTGATCAGGTCATCGGCACGCCCAACGAACCAGAAATAGCCGTCGGCATCGCGCATCGCCAAATCGCCGGAAAGGTACCAGCCATCGACAAAGCATTTGTCGTAACGCGCTTTCTCGTGAAGGTAGGTCCGCATCATGGAGGGCCAACCCGGCCGCAGTGCCAGCTCGCCGATCTCGCCATCGGCAAGCTCGCGTAACGCACCGTTGTCGCGTTCAACGATCCCGGCCTCGATACCGGGCAGCGGTTTGCCCATGGAGCCTGGATGGACATCCATCGCCTTGGTGTTGGCGATCATGATACCGCCGGTTTCAGTCTGCCACCAATTGTCATGGAACGGGCGACCAAACACCCTTTGGCTCCAAACCACGGCTTCTGGGTTCAGCGGTTCACCGACGCTGGCCAAGAAGCTGAGAGAGGAAAAATCATAAGGCGCGGCGGCGTCCTCACCGGCGCGCATCATCATGCGGATCGCCGTCGGGGCCGAATACCAGACTTCGACTTTTTCGCGCTCGATCGTTGTGTACCAGCGATCCAGATCGAACTCGGCTTCATCGACGATCATCGTCACCCGGTTCACCAGCGGTGAGAGAATGCCGTAGGACGTGCCGGTCACCCATCCAGGATCGGCGGTGCACCAATAGGTCGTGCCTGGCTTGAGCTCCAAAGCGTTGCGGCCAGAAAAAGCGTGGTAGATCACCGCGCCATGCACATGCACGGCACCCTTGGGTTTGCCGGTGGTGCCGGAGGTGAAATGGATGAGCGCTGGGTCTTCAGGCTCGGTGCGCACAACCTCAAAAGTGTCCGAAGCAGCTTCCAAGGCTGGGCCGAGTGCCACACAGCCTTCCGGCGCCTCATCGCCCGCAATGAGAACCAGTTTCAGCGAGGGTATTTCATCGCGCCAAGCGGCGATTTTGCGTTTGTAGATGGACGCTGTGGTGAGCAACACATCCGCTTCGCCGATCTCCATGCGCGTGCGGATCGGCTCAGGCCCGAACGCGGAGAAAAGCGGTGTAAAGACAAGGCCGGCTTTCAGCGTGCCAATGGCGGCCGCATAGAGTTCTGGCACGTGCCCCATCATGGCGAACAGCGAATGGCTTTTGTGCAGGCCGTGATCTTTCAAAACGTTGGCAAAGCGCGCCGACAAGGCCGCCATATCGGCGTAGGTCAGGGCGCGAGCGCTGCCATCCTTTCCGAACCAGCGTAGAGCGATCTGATTGCCGTGACCGCCAGCAACGTGTCGATCAACAGTCTCATAACCGATGTTCAAGCCGCCATCGGGTAAGCCATCAAGCATCGAAAGAGCATCATTCCAGTCAAAGGATTGGCGTACGTGCTCTGGATCGGACATGGAAGCTGATGCCCGCTCCTCGGCGCTTTTTTGAATGACCTCTTTCATACAGTCCTCCGCCAATTTTTGCGTCGAACCATGCAAGCTGGAGCCGGTGAACGGCTGATTTTTGTCAACTGTAGCCTGATGGTGCCGCTGCAAATTACAGGTGAATTTGCGACCGTACCGCCCCCGCCCATCGACCTTCGCCGGAGGTAATTCGATCGCGCGTTTAGCCCCGATATGGCTCGCCGTCACAGGAGAAGAAAATGGCAAAAGCGATCCAAGCAGCCTTGACCACCGTGTGCATTGCTATCTTGGCGCTGACTCAGCCGCATGCGGCCGAAATTGTAGGTGGTGACATCTTCGAAGCCGGTGCCAATGTTTCTATTTCTGGCACCCAGGAGCGCGATGCGTTTGTATCCGGGTTTTCAGCTTCCCTGGCTGGTACGGTCGCTGGTGATGGGCACGCCGCCGGTTTTGATGTCGATGTTGGCGGTTCGATAGGCGGCGATCTTTATGTTGCTGGGGCCAGCGTTTCGATCAGTGCCTCAGTTGGCGAAGATCTGACCGCATCGGGTTTTTCGGTGCGTTTGCGTGGCGATAGTGAGGTTAAGGGAAACGCTCGCCTGATGGCTGGTTCTGTTCGGGTCGAAGGGCCCGTGTCGGGCAGTTTAATGGCGACAGGTGGCAGCATCACGCTTGATGCACCGGTTGCCGGTGATGTCCACGTGACCGGCGGCAGCATTACATTTGGCGGCGATGCCCGCATCGACGGGGCGCTGGTTTATGCCGCACCCGATGAGATCGACATTCCCGCGTCGGTGATCTCGTCAGATCGTGTGCGTTATGTCGCCATTACCAGTTTTGAGGGCTTTGAATCTCTGCGCGATGCGATGGACGATCCCGGACGCCTGCTTTGGCCGTCGCTAATGGCCCTAGCGGCCGGTTTCATTGTCACTTTGGCATTTCTTTTGGTCACAGCCGCCGTTTTTCTCGCTTTCCTTCCTCACCGTGTTGAGGAAGGCTTGCAGGTCGCCAACCAGAAGCCTGGCGTGACGCTGCTATCGGGCATTTTGGCGATGGCGCTTCTTTTCGGTTTGGTTCCGATCAGCGCCATGACGCTGGTCGGCGTGCCGTTTGTGCCCATCGTGATGCTGCTTATCGTGGCCAGTTGGGTGGCGGCGTATTTGCTCGGTGCTTACGCGCTCTCAACGCGATTGGGCGGCGCTTTCGGCGCTCAGGCACAAACCAATGCGTCTAAACTCGCGATCCTGGCAGCCGGGCTGGTGGTGCTGGCCATCCTCAATTTCATTCCGTTCCTTGGCTGGATGATCAATTTTGCTGTTGTTCTTTTGGGTGCAGGCGCCATCGCCTTGATGATCGTTGGTCGGATCAATTGTCAGGCGCTTCTGTCGCCGCGGGTAGAGGCTTCCGATGACGAAGCCATACTGCCCGGTCTTGAGGAGAAGGGCCTGCCAAAAGCTGGTTCACATTGATGCGTCGAAAGGTGAACACTTGCGCGCTGGTCAAGGCAGCCATTTTTGCAGTTTGCGTGCTCTTTGCGCATGCGGGCGTGGCATCTGCTGCATCGTTGACGGTGACCATCGATCTTTCTGACCAAGAGATGAGTGTCCGCGAACACTCTCAAATTACGCACACGTGGCGGGTATCAACGGCGCGCGAGGGCTATTGCACACCGGTCGGTACCTATCGTCCTATTCGCCTGGAGCGCATGTGGTACTCAACCATCTACGACAACGCACCGATGCCCCATTCGATCTTTTTTCATGGCGGTTATGCGATCCATGGGACAACCGATCTTGCCAATCTGGGGCAACCTGCCTCGCACGGTTGCGTGCGCTTGCACCCAGAGAACGCAAGAACGCTGTTCAATTTGGTGCTCGACCATGGTCGCACCGCCACGCAGATCGTTATTCGACGTTAGATGCCGAGGTGGTCAACTCGTCGTGCACCTGCTCACGTAGCCTCATAACCTCGTCATGATCAGCACCAAACGTTTCTGGCACGCAGAGCGATGACCCAACGTGCACATGCACTCTGGCGAACGGTAGTGGTATCTTGAAATGGTCCCATCGGCTGGTGATCGTCCAGTTAGGGTAGCTCGTTACTCCGATTGGCATCACCACCGCGCCCATGCGTGCGGCGATGTGGAACGCGCCCGGTTTCACCGCGTGACGCGGACCAAGCGGCCCATCGACAGCGATCGCCACCACCGTAGGACTGGTTGAACCTTTGCGCTGAGCGGCAAGGAAAGCCTGCATACGCAGGAAACCGGGACGACCAGGCGGCACCAGAGAGGCAGAATAGCCAAAGGCGCGGCTAATACCGGCAATCACTCTGCCGCGAAACGACTGGCTGGTGAAAACTGTGATGGGCCTGCCCTTTGCCAGTGAAAAGAGCGGCAGATAAGAACCGTGCCAGAAAACAGCGATAACGGGCACACCAGCCTTTATTTGATCGTCGATCTTAGAAAGCTGGCTACGGTCGGCGCGCCAGCTCAGTGCAAGAAGCTTCATCAAGAACGCCAACAATCGGCCGATGAGGGCTGCGAACCATGTCCAGCTTGGTATGGCGGATGGTGAACCCTCAGCACTGACCTTGGCGGTTGGAAGGGTCATGGTCCTGATGCATCGGTTGTCAGGTTTTGCGGCGGCAACAATACGGCGTCGCCTACTGCATGGGCAAAATTGGACACGATATCCAGTTCACGTTCTAGTCTGCGACGCGCGACCTCCCACGTGCTCATGTTCCTGGACTGACCTTTGGGGCCGTTCTCCGCAACCTGTTCGTAGAGCGCAATCGTCCTGTCCAGACATCGCGACGTCGAAAAGGTGTCCGCAGTTTTCCTTGCGGTCTGGCGAAGGGCGAGCGTTTCGCTTTCTGGCAGAGCGATAAACCATGCAAATGCCTCAGCCAATGTGGCAGCATCAGCGCTGTGTGGCAGCAGCCGACCGTTCCTTTTGTCTTGCACCACCTCGCGTGCACCGGGCGCGTCGAGCGCAACAACGGGTACGCCAGCGGCCATGGCCTCGGTTAGCACAAGCCCTTGCGTTTCAGAGACGGACGAGAACCCAAACACATCCTGTGCCGCATAGGCGTCCCATAGCGCTTGGCCGGTCAATACGCCGGTGAACCGCACCCGGTTTTCCATGCCGACCCGGGTGAAGGCTTGTTCCATCTGCGCGCGGTATCCGCCATCGCCGGTGATCAGCACAGCTACGTATTCGTGACGCGAAAGCAGTCTAATAAAGGCATCGACCAGAACGTTGAGGTTCTTTTCCGGCGCAAGCCGACCGACGTGCCCAACAACAAACGCATCCTTACCAAGGTCCCATCGTTGCCGACCACGATCACGGCTGCCAGAGGCAAAGGCGGCGACATCTATGCCAGTTGGCACAACGGTAATCGGGGCGTCCACACCATTTTGTTGCAGGTGTCGTAAGATGCTTTCGCTCGGTGCGATGACGTGATCGCACAGATCGCAATAGCCGTGTGCAAGACTGAGGACCAGTCGTTTCAGCCAATCTGAATCTTGCACGATGTAATGACCGTAAAGCTCGTAACGCGTGTGGTAGGTGAACACGATTGGCACTTGATAGCTCGCAGCGATACGAAGCGCCGTGTCTCCCAATAAGAATGGGTGATGAGTGTGAACAAGGTCAGGCGCAAATCCCTCAACCACTTCGCTTAATGGCCACGTCAACGGCAAAGGCATGGAGAAATCGCTGCCACCAAACCGCTGCAGCGCCACGATCCGCTCTATGCCCACTTCCTCGGCAGGCGTGCCTGGAAACTCCGGTGCCACGACAAGCACTTCATGGCCGCGCAGCCGCAGGCCTTCAACAAGGCTACTAACACTGCGGGCTACGCCGCCGACATGCGGCACATAGGTGTTGGTAAGAATGAGGATGTTCATGGACCGCATACCGATAAGAGCAATTGGGTCATGATTGGCATGTGTAAGCGCTCTTAAGTGCGTCTGGAATGGGCACGCGCGGAAGACCGTTGTGAACGTTGGCCTCGTTATCGTCCAGGTTTGCGCATGTGTTGCTTAAGGGTCGGTCTCGTAGAACGTTTTTACGCGCCTTTCAGCGCCCTGGCGATCATCTCGGTGGGTTGGTGAACGTAGTCGCCGATAATCTCTTCAAGCACTGATTTTCTGGCGGCAGCGCTTAAGTGCTGCCGGACTTTGCCGAGGGTTTTGGCATCCATCATCAACACCAGTTTTCGCTCAGGTGCTTTTTCGATGTCCTTATTGATCCGTTCGGCAAGATCTTTGGAGAAATCGGCTTTGCCAATGGCCTTCCAGTCGGTCTGCTCCACTGCGGTACGACGACCGCCCGCAATGGGATAGCGGCCCGGTCGCTCGGTTCCCAACTCACCTGTTTGATGAAGCTTTGCCTCATTAGACGCGCACATGACGAGATCCCAAGCGACAGCCTGTCCGGCGTTTTCCAGAACAAGGTGGCGTTGACCGTCAGCGACGATGACACGTGCGGCGTGGGGCAGTTTCACAAGTTACCTCCGTCAGGACAAAGTGTGTTTTCGCCTGCAGAACACCACGGCATCGACGATCATCAATTGACGCTGGTCAACGCAAGTCTGGCGATGGTTTTGACCAGATCACAGCAAGCCGAACCACCAATCGCTATTGAGCAATGTCAACGGTGCGCGCCCTTTGCCTCCTAGTGTTTGCCTATCAACGCGGCTCGCACGAGCCGTGAGCAAGAACCATAGGGAGACCTGCAATGAAACGGATGATGCTCATTACAGCGGTTCTGGTCACCACCACATTGGCGAGCCCGGCAAGCGCTTTCTCGGTCTGCCAGGTAACGGACACGGGCGGCATTGACGACAACAGCTTCAACCAAACAGCTTGGCAGGGTGTGGAGGATGCGCAAGAGCAATTGGGCATCACCGCGCGCTTCCTGGAAAGCCAGGCGGAGACCGATTACGAGGCCAATCTCAACTCCTTTCTCGATGGCGATTGTGATCTGATCATCACGGTTGGGTTCCTTCTTGGCGAAGCCACGCAAACGGCGGCAGAGGCCAATCCCGATCAGATGTTCTCGATCGTCGACTTCGCCTACGACCCAACCATCCCCAATGTGCTCGGCCAGGTTTATGCGACCGACCAGGCGGCCTTTCTGGCTGGCTATCTGGCAGCGGGCATGACCGTGACAGGCGTCGTCGGCACCTTTGGTGGCATCAACATTCCACCGGTGACCATCTTCATGGATGGGTTTGCCTGGGGCATCGACCACTACAACGCCACCAATGAGACTTCGGTGACCTTGCTCGGCTGGGACCCCGAAACACGGCAAGGTCTCTTCACCAACAACTTTGACTCGCTCGATGATGGGCGCGCCTTTGCGCAGAACCTTTATGATGAAGGTGCCGACATCGTCTTGCCGGTTGCTGGCCCGGTTGGTCTTGGGTCGGCTGCGCTTGCCAATGAACTCGGTCCTGATCTGCTTAAAATCATCGGTGTCGATGCCGATCTCTACGTCACCGATGCACAGAACGGGCACGTCTATTTGACGTCGGTCACCAAGCGCATGGACGCGACCGCGTTCGAAGTGATCGAGATGGCCATGCGTGGCGACTTTGAGGGCGGCATTCTGCTTGGCACGCTCGACAATGGCGGTGTGGCGCTGGCGCCGTTCAACGACATGGACGCGCTGGTTCCACAGACGTTGAAAACCCAGCTCGAAAGCCTGCAAAGTCAAATCATCGCCGGGGACTTGACGGTCGGCAATTGAGGGCAGCTCGATGGATGTTGAACTGCGCGACATCACCAAGCGCTTCGGCACGGTTGTGGCCAATGAGGATGTCAGTCTGCGCGTACGCGGCGGCGAAGTGCTGGGGCTTCTCGGCGAGAATGGTGCTGGCAAGTCCACGCTGATGAATGTGTTGTGCGGGCTCTATTCGCCGACATCGGGCAGCATCCTGCTGGACGGTGAGCCCGTCACGTTCAAAGGCCCGGGCGATGCGATCCGCGCCGGGATCGGCATGGTGCATCAGCATTTCATGCTCATTCCGGTGTTCACCGTGGCCGAGAACGTGGTGCTCGGCGTTGAACCGATCGGCAGGCTCGATCGGCTGGACATCGACAGAGCGCGCGAGCAATTGGCGAGCATCAGCGCGCAATATGGGCTCGAGGTCGAGCCGGACGCTTTGATCGAAAACCTGCCCGTTGGGATTCAGCAGCGCGTTGAGATCATCAAGGTGCTGTTTCGGCAAGCCAACGTGCTGATCCTTGATGAGCCAACCGCCGTTCTCACGCCCCAGGAAGTGGACGAGTTCTTTGCCATCGTGCGCACCCTGCGCGATGATGGCAAAGCCATCATTCTGATCACCCATAAGCTGCATGAACTTTTGGAGATTTCCGACCGGATCAGCGTCATTAGGCGCGGACGGATCACGGGCGCTGGCGATCCGAAATCGCTGACGGAGTCCGATCTGGCGCAGATGATGGTTGGCCATCCGCTAGACTTCGACCTCGGCAAGGAGCCGGCCGAGCCGGGTGCGCCGCTGCTTGAGGTCAATGATCTTTACGTTTCACACGATGATGGCGCCAAGGCCGTTGAGAATTTGAGCCTCGTGGTTCGGCGCGGCGAGATCGTTGGCATTGCAGGCGTTCAGGGCAACGGACAGACGGCGTTGGTTGAAGCCCTTTGGGGCGTGCGCGCCGTCGATGGCGGGCAGGTCAGCTATGACGGCCACGACATCACCAACGCATCGGCGCGCGATCGTCACCGGATGGGCATCGCGCATATTCCTGAAGACCGGCAGCGCAACGGCCTGGTGCCAAACTTCACCATCGCCGAAAACATGGTGCTGGACGCCTATTACAATGAGCGGTTTTCAAGCGGGCCGAACATGGATTGGCCAGCGGTCTATGAGGCTGCGGCCGAGGCTGCCGTGACCTTCGATATCCGCACACCGAGCGTGCACGAGAAGGCCGCGACCCTCTCGGGCGGCAACCAGCAACGCCTCATCGTTGCGCGCGAGATGGCGCGCGACACCAAACTGCTCATCGCCGCCCAACCAACGCGCGGACTGGATGTGGGGTCGGTGGACTATATTCACCGGCGGATCATCGCCGCGCGCGATGAAGGCGATGGCGTTTTGATCGTGTCCTCTGAGCTCGATGAAATTCTCGGTCTTTCCGACCGCATCTTGGTGATGTTCAAGGGCCGTATCGTCGCCGAGTTCGATGCATCGGCCGGTCCGCCAGACCGAACCCAGATCGGTTTGGCCATGGCTGGCGGCGCGACTGGCGCAGGCGAGGGGGTAGCAGCGTGAGCGACATGTCTGCCCAAGGGTCTGAAAAGCCGCCGGAAAAGACGTCAGCAAAGACGGCCAGCCAGCAATTGCTGGAGCGCGCCGCCCCAGCGCGTGCCGAGTGGGAAGATTTGGTGATCGTGCCTATCTTCGCGGTCATTGTTGCCTTGGCGCTCGGCGCGCTGGTGATGCTGGCCACCAATGTCGATTTGCCAACGATCGGTCGCTCTTACATCGCCCTGCTCGTGGGCTCTGTCGGCTCACTGAATGCCATTTCCGAAACGCTGACGGCGGCATCACCGCTTATCTTGGCGGCGCTCGGCCTGGGCATTGGCTTTCGCGCCGGCCTGTTCAACATTGGCGCTGAAGGCCAGCTTTTGATGGGCGGATTGGCTGCTGTCCTGGTCGGGTTTCTTGGTGCGGGGCTTCCCTTTTTTATCCATTTGCCGCTGGCGCTTCTGGCCGGCGCCATTGCCGGCGGGCTTTACGCGTCGATTGCCGGTTGGTTGCGCGTCGCGACTGGCGCCCATGAGGTGATCTCCACGATCATGCTCAACCTCATCTCGTACCGTTTTTTGGACTATGTGCTGCGCCTTGATTGGGTCCAGCTTCCCGGCCGCGCCGATCCGATTTCGCAGTCGGTCGCTGTGTCAGCGGAACTGCCGCGATTGCTCGTTTGGATTGATCCGAACCTGCGAGTGCATGCCGGAATATTCCTGGCTTTCGCGGCCGTCTGGTTCGTCTATTGGCTGCTGTTTCGCACAACCTGGGGCTTTGAGTTCCGCGCTAGTGGCGAAAACCCTGATGCGGCGCGTTTCGCCGGCATGCGCTCTGGCCTCATTATCATTATGGTCATGGCGCTGGCCGGAGCTCTGGCTGGGCTGGGCGGCGCAAACCAAACTCTCGGCGTGCTTGGTCGCGCAACGCCGGGCTTTTCGGCTGGTCTCGGGTTCGATGCCATCGCCGTTGCGCTTCTCGGGCGCTCCCATCCCTTCGGCATTCTCGCCGCTGGCCTGCTGTTCGGCGCGCTCGAAGCTGGTGGACGGCAGATGCAGGTTGATGCCGGGGTGAGCATTGATCTCATAGCGATCATTCAGGCGCTGATCATCGTCTTCATCGCGGCACCGCTGCTCGTGCGGGCAATCTTTCCCTGGGGCTTTGCCAGCAAGAAGAAGGCGGCGCAGTTATGACGATGGCGCCGACCGCGACCCGCGTTGCTCCGGCGCGCCGCCAGTCGCTGACGATTGGCATAATCTTGCTTGGCATTGCGTTGTTTGTGGCCGGTGTTTTCGCGATTGGCAGCGAGGGCGTGGCTGTTTTCCGTCTCTCGCACCCGCGCGACGCGCTGCAGTTGCCCCATCTTGCCGTGCCATCGACGCCGGTTCTCTATCTGCTGTCGGCAGTGCTTGCCTTTCTTGGCGCCCGCGAGATTTTGCGTGGCGGCGGCCAGTGGAGCAATCTGGCCTTGGGGATTGGTCTGGGATTGCTGGTCTGCGCGTTCCTCGTCTGGGCCACCGCCGGCAAATCCTTCTCGATGGTCGGTATGCTTCAGGCGACGATGGTGGCTGCCGTCCCGATCGCGCTCGGTGGATTGGCCGGTGTGCTGTCGGAGCGGGTGGCCGTGGTCAACATCGCCATTGAAGGGATGCTGCTTGCCGGAGCCTTCACCGGCGCTTTGATGGGCTCTCTGCTTGGCGGCCCGCTTGGGCTGGTGGCAGCGATCGGCGTGGGCGGGCTTTTCGGCTTCATCCTTGCGGCGCTCGTGGTGACCTATCGGGTCGATCAGATCATCGCCGGCGTGGTCATCAACCTCTTGGTGCTCGGCCTGACCTCCTATGTCAGCAGCCAAGTGTTTTCTGGGCATCAGCACCTCAACAATGCGCCGATTTTTGCCCGCTGGAAGGTTCCGCTTTTGGGCGACATCCCGCTGATCGGGCCGGTGCTGTTTCACCAGAACCTCTTCGTCTACGGCGCTTTGGTGATGGTGGCGGTGGCCACCTATTATCTCTTCTACACCCGCCATGGCTTGCGCGCCCGAGCGGTCGGTGAGCACCCGCGCGCCGCCGACACGCTCGGCATCAATGTCTATCGCACGCGCTACATCAACGTCACCATCGCCGGCATGGTCGCCGGTTTTGGCGGCGCCTGGTTCACCCTGGGTTCGGTGGGCCGGTTCGATGAGGGCATGACCGGCGGGCGAGGCTATATCGGGCTTGCCGCGATGATCTTCGGCCGCTGGCATCCCGTTGGTGCTTTGGCGGCTGCGCTGGTGTTCGGCTTTACCGACTCGTTGCAACAGAAGCTAGCGCTGCTCGGCACACCGATCCCGTCAGAGTTCCTGGCCATGGCGCCTTACATCGCGACCATCATCGTGGTGGCCGGGCTGGTTGGTCGGGCGAGAGCACCGGCAGCCGATGGCAAACCCTATATCAAGGAGTGAGGACGATGAAACAGAACGCTATTCCACACTACGATATGAGCGTGAACGAAACCGGCTGTTGTCCGCGTTTCAATCCGGAGGGCTGGGACAACGAGACGCTGCATTTCGTCGATAAGCCGTTTCTGCGGGCAACGACCAAGGGCGCCAATCACGTTCCCTTGGACATGGATACTGTTTTCACCCGTGTGCATGAGCACATGAGTGAAGCCAATGCGATCAATGAAGACAACACGCTTGTGCTCAGCCGTGATCTTTCTGCCTCGCTGGGTGAGCATCTCTTTGCGATTCCAGACGGTGTCGACGTGCCGGACGAGGAGCGTGTGTCGCTAACCGGTGATTTCATCACGCGCGTCTTCGAAGGCCCGTATGAGCAGGCCAGAGACTGGATGGGCGCCATGACTCAAGCAGCCAAAGACAAAGGCGGAGATGGGGAGGAGGTTTACTTCTTCTACACGACCTGCCCGAAATGCGCGCAAGCCTATGGCAAGAATTATGTGGTTGGCTTCGCCAGGGTCTAGGTGACCTGATCAACGATGGCCTTCTGCCTGCTCTAGCGAGAAAAAAGAACCGGCCGCTTAGCATCGCGCAAGAGGTCGCGGGTCGCCGCGCCATGGATCACCGCATAGGCCCGCGAGTGGCTGAATGCGCCGACCGCAATCAGGTCGCAGCCGCGTTCAAAGGCTTCCAACTCGATAATGTCGGCCACCTGATGCCGCTTCCAGGCCCGGTGGCCAATGCTGGTCTCGATGTTGTGGCGCGCATAAGCCTGCGCCAGCTCGGTGAGCGTTGCATCATGGGTGAGATCATCATCCTCGCCATGGACGCGCAGCAGATGGGCGCGCGCGCCCTCCTGGAGGATGTCCAGCGCATCGTGGGCAGCACGGGCCGCTTCGCGTGTGTCGTTCCAACCGACGATCACGTGGGCGCCGATAGTCTGAGCGTTGAAATCAGCTGGCACCACTAGGACGGGGCGACCGCATTCGTAGATAACCTCCTCCTGAAGGTGGTGCTGGTCGGACCGTTCCAATTCGGGGTTGTCATTGGGCACCAGGACCAGATCGGCGATGCGGGCGCTATCGATGATTCGGTCGGACGCCTTCGTCGACTTGGTGTGTTGGAGCCGCCATTCAGCGACGAAGTCTTCCTTATCCGTGTGTCGCTCGAAAATGGCTTGGATCTTATCGGCCTGCTCAAGCTGTGACTCGCTGAACTGCTCAAAGGCCGTCGATGGAACATGCACGGCGATGCCAGGATAGACGGTCATTGCCTCGATCGTGTGCAGGCCAATGAGGTGCGCGGTATGGGCGCGCGCCAACACGCAGGCGGCGCGCATCAAGCTGTCGCTGGTTTCTTCGTTGGTCAAACAGACCAGGATCGTCTTGATGGCCATAAGGGCGCCCCGCAATTGGTGGTGGGCGCAGGTCGATCACGATGATCTTGGACCTGCGCGCGTGTGTTCAGCTGCGCTTGATTTCGATCTTGCGCGCGTTCTTGTCGGCATCGGTTGGTTTTTCGATGCGCAGGCTTAGGACGCCGTTCTCGTATTTGGCATCGACTGCCTTGTCGTCCGGCGTGAAGCCCAACGGAATGGCGCGGCGGAAGCTGCCGAAGCTGCGCTCAACGACGTGCCAGTCTTTGTCGCCTTCCTCGCGCTCGTCGCTCTTCTTGCCTTTGATGATGAGGCTGTCGTGCGCGATCGAGACGTCCAAATCCTGTTGACTGACGCCCGGCACGTCCACGGTGACCTCAACGGCTTTGTCCGTTTCGGCGAGGTCAATAGCAGGTACAACTTGCGCCGATGGCCAGTGGTCGGAACCGTTGAAGCGATCAAACAGACGGTTCATCTCTGATTGGAACGTCTGCAAAAAAGGCCATTCACCCAGCTTGGGCGACGTCTGGGAAACCTGTTTATCATCGGACATTTCAAGGACCTCCTGTTCGTTGTTGAGCGCTGGAAAAGCGCTCCCTAGCCAAGTTTGACTGTTCTTGGTTAGCAACCCCGACCATCACAGTGTTGATCGCGGTCAACTGCGACCAGGTTGGACGGCGTTAGTGCATAGGCTCGCGCTCAACCGGGCGCACAAGCACAAGGAGAGACCCATGTCGGCACAAGGATTGGAGGTCATTGACCATACCGTTCAGCTCACCCACCAGTGGATCAACGATCTGAAAGGACGGCTTGGCTGGCAAAGCAGTCGCGACAGTTTGCGGCTGCTGCGGGTAACGCTTCTGCAGGTGCGCGACCATCTTGGCCATGATGAACTGGCACAGCTGTCGGCGCAAATGCCACTGCTTGTACGCGGCATGTTTTACGAGGGCTGGTCACCATCCCATACGCCGACTCAAGCACGCAGCCTTGAAGCTTTTCTAGAGCCAATTGAAGCCAAGCTGGCCGACGTGCAGGGATGGCGCGGTGCACCGGATGTCACGGCTGTGTTTGAAACCTTGAACGCCAAGATTTCCGCCGGTGAAGTCGAGGATGTACGCGCCGGTCTGCCGCAGGCGATCCGCGAGCTTTGGCCCGTCTAGCAACGTGACCTAGTCTGATAATGCCGCGTTCGCCAAGGCGTTGGGGTTGAGAATGAGCACCGTTTGAGCATCCTCAAGCGCAATGATCTTTGTTCTGCGCAGCTTGGTAATCGCACGGCAGACGGTTTCAATTGTCAGGCCCAGAAAATCGGCGATATCAGCCCGCTTCATCTTCAATTCAACCCGCGTATGAGCGCCCTCCAACGTGCCAACACGGTCGGCCATAACCATCAGGAACGAGGCAACTTTTTCTGGTGCGGACTTACGCGCCAACGTCATGAAGTGGTCTTGCATAGCGCTTATTTCGCGCAGGGCTGCCTTCATCAGATGCTGATGGAGCACCGGATCACTGATGCATCTGTCGAGCGCGTGGCGACGATAGGTGATCACCTCACCTTCGGCGAGCACATCGCAGTCGCTGTGGTAATGCTCACCGTCGGGGAAGCCGACAATATCGCCAGGCAAAGCAAAGGCGATCACTTGCCGTGCGCCGTTCTCCAAAACACGGGTCAATCGCAGAAGCCCGCTGCGCACCTGATAAAGATGATTGGCTTCATCGCCCTCTCGGAAGAGGTACTGGCCAACGCGGATTGCTCGGGCAGTATGCCCTGGAACGTTTGTGACGTTGTCGAAGAGCGTTTGGTCGCCATCGATAACATCGTCATACGGATGCGAAAGAGTAACATACATCGATAATGCCTCCCTTCTATAAGCATTATCTTATGGTGATGTTTGTATCGCTGATTTGCGCCGTTCGTATCAAAGTGTATCACTGGGCCGACCATGGCCGTGATGCTTTGTTCTGTTCCTTCCGCTGTGAGGATAGGGTTATCGCAACACAGAGGGCAGCTATGTCAGAAAAGCGCATACTGATTGTTGAGGATGACCCAAAGGTGCGCGCGCTTTTGCGGACTTGTTTCCTGAGCGACGGGTACAGTGTTGATGAGGCCGTCGATGCCGCCTCAGTAGGCCAGTCCATAGCCGCCAACAAACCTGATTTGGTCACGCTGGACATCAATCTCGGCGGAGAAAACGGCTTGGACATCGCACGCGATTTGCGCCGTACGTTCGATGTTCCGATCATCATGGTCACCGGCAAAGATGATGTCATCGACCGCGTGGTTGGATTGGAGTTGGGTGCCGACGACTACATCACCAAACCATTCCATGTCCGAGAAATGCTCGCCCGCGTCCGCTCGGTTTTGCGACGTTATGGTGGCGCACACCCCAGTTCCAATGCGCAGCCAGTTGAAGCTACTTGCAGCACTTCAATGCTCCACTTGGACGGTCTGACCATCGATCTCAATCAGTTGACGATGAGAGATCGGCAGGATTCGCTGTGCGATCTGACCACTGCGGACTTCAAGCTCCTCAAGGCCTTTCTCGATCACCCCAATCGGGCGCTGTCACGCGACCGTCTGATGGACTTGATCGATGGCCCGGAATGGACTCCGCTTGACAGAACCATTGACAATCAAGTGGCGCGGCTGCGTCGCAAGATCGAGCGTGATCCATCGCGCCCGCAATTGATCAAAACAATTCGCGGCATAGGCTATATGCTGACCATGGCGGCTCAGCCTTCAGACTTGCTTTCGCTAAGAGCTGAATAAATAGCCTCAGCCAAATCGGCTTGTCGGTAAGGTTTGCGCAAAATGGTCAGGCTTGGCTCAGGACCCATGCTGCCCAGCACATTTTCTGAAAAGCCCGATGTGAGGACTACCGCTATCTTTGTCTCGCGTGCGGCAAGGCGTTGTGCCAGATCGAAGCCGGACAGCGTGCCTGGCATCACCATGTCGGTGAACACCAAATCAATATCGTCATGCTCACCGAGAATGGTCCAAGCGGTATCGGCGTCGGGCGCTGTTATGCAGCGGAAACCCAAGGCCGTAAGGCGAGTCCGGGACAGGCGCAGCAAACGTGGATCGTCTTCCACAACCAGGATGGTCTTGCCGCTGCCGGATGGGCGAGGTGTCATCCGAGCGGTCGGATCGGATCGCTCGCCGCTGGAGACTGGCTCGGCTTTGGGGAAATAAAGGCTTACCGTCGTGCCTTGGCCAGGTTCGCTGTACAACGTCACATGCCCACCTGATTGTTTTGTGAACGCGTACACCATGGAGAGCCCAAGACCTGTGCCTTCGCCAATCGCTTTGGTGGTGAAAAACGGTTCCAGCGCCAAGGACCGATGCTCAGGCGACATGCCTTCGCCTGTGTCGCTGACCGACAGGCGGACATAACGACCACGAGCAACTTCCAATTCCTGCGCCATATAGGTGTCATCAATGTCGATGTTGCTGGTTTCAATAAAAATGCGCCCACCAGTGGGCATGGCATCTTGGGAGTTGAGAGCAAGGTTGAAGATCGCCGTCTGCAGTTGAGTGGGGTCAAGCTCTACGGGCCAAAGAGCCTGGCCTTGCGAAAACTCCATGGCGCAACGTGCGCTGATAGTGTGCCTCAGCAAACCAAGAGCGCTTGTTACGGCTTCGTTCAGATCAACCATTGCATTGTTGAGTGGACGTTTGCGCGCGAAGCCGACGAGCTGAGAGGTGAGGTCCGCGCCAAGCTCTGCTGCCGCCAACGCATCGGCGATCAAAGCTTCGGAGTTCCCTGCGGACAACTCGGGATCAAGTAGTTCCAAATTGCCGATCACCACCGTCAGAAGATTGTTGAAATCATGGGCAATACCGCCCGTCATCCGGCCGAGCGCATCCATCCGCTGGGAGCGGGCGGCGGCTAGGCGGTGTGTCAAATCATGGAGGGTGGCGACAAAGGCCGTTTCACCATCCACGACAGCCTTGCCCAAGGCGATTTGTAAGGGGAAGGTGCTGCCATCGCTGCGCATGCCTTGCACCGGTCGCCGTTTGCACAAAACCCGCGCTTCGCCCGTCTGCAGGTGATGGGTCATGTAACCTTGGTGTTTTGCCGCGATATCCTCTGGCATCAGCAAACTGATGTTGGCACCGGTTAACTCTTCAACCGTACGAGCGAAAAGATCAGCAGCCACCTGATTGGTCCGAAGGATGATACCGTCAGCATCAGCAATCACGATCCCATCAAGCGCAGCATCCAAAAGGGCTTTTTGAAGCCTTTGATCATCCAGCGACTGCATCAACGTCTCCCTTCACGCGCTAGCATGGCAAACGCTGAGCCATCGCGCTACGCCGCAAGGGTCCGTGAGGCGCCAAGATCTTTGGAAATGGCCAAAAAATGCGTGAGGTCAGACAAACTGACCACGCCTTCAAGGTGACCGTCATCGACAACCAGGAATTTGCGACGACCGGTCTTCGCCATTTTTTCAACCAGTCTGTGACCAGCCACATCGGGCGCGACCGAATTGTCGGTGGAAAGGCTTTCAAAAACATCTTCCACGGTCGTCGTCGGCCAATTTTCCCGGTCGATACGCCGAACTGTTCGCGTATCAATGGACCCCAGAAGCGTGCCATCCTCCACCACCGGTGCAAAGCTGATGGCGTTGGCAAGGAAAACCTCATGAACGAGGCTCTCCAGCGATAGATCAGGGGTGCTGACGATAGCCGAGCTGGTCATCAGATCTGACACGGTGCGACCAGCAAGGGCGACGTCCGTTTCCATGGTCTGAAGAGAGCCGCGCGAGGCGGCCAACAGGAACAGGCCAAGAAGAATAGGCCAGAGACCACCGACAGTCTGACCGGCAAAGAAGCTCATCGCGCCCAGCGCAATCAAAAGCCAGGAAAACACGGTAGAAACCATCACCGCTTGGCGGGTCGCCTTCATCAAATCCTTCTCGCGCGACCACAAAAACGCCCTGAACACACGCCCACCATCAAGCGGAAAAGCCGGCACCATGTTGAATAGCGCCAGGGCCAGATTGACGACCGCAAGATAGCTGAAAACCGATGCTCCCGCGGCCCAGCGCAAGTGTTGCTCGGCGATTGAGGTAGCTACCCAGAAGAGAAACGCCAGAAACAGACTTGCCAATGGCCCAACCACGGCGATTTTAAACTCACTGACCGGGGTTTGCGGTTCGCGTTCAAGCTCAGCTACTCCACCGAAAAGAAACAGCGTGATACCCGTTGTTCCCACACCAAATTGGCGTGCCATCAGCGCGTGCGCCAATTCGTGAAAAATCAAGGAAGCGAACAGCCCAAGCATCGCCAGTGTTGCCATCAACACATGCCATTCTGGTTGAACGGTGGGCGCGGCTTCAGCGAAATATCCCGTTGTCAGGCTCCAGACGATCAATCCGGCGATCAAAACCCAACTGGCATCCACTTTGATGTCGAAGCCCGCCAAACGGGCGATGCGAAGCGTGCGACCCCACATGAGCGCCTCTCCTTTTCGATCCGTTTTTTGAACCAACAGATCGGCAAACCTGTTGAGGAATATCAAGCGTGCTGCGGACGCGTCATGAGCTTGACCATTTCAGGAACCACAATGAGCGGAAGGGCGAAAAGGGCGATCATCATCCACTGCCCTTGTCCTAGGGGTGCGGTGTGCAGGAGCGTCTGTAAGGGTGCCCAATAAACGGCGGCTACTTGTGCCAATAGCGTGATGGTCAGCGTGACGATAAGGAACGGATTGCTCAGCCAGCCGATCTCCGAGCAGGGGTGGCGCAGCGAGCGGAACGCAAAAACGCTGACCTTTTCAAAGACGATCATGCCGGTGAAGGCTGCCGTACGCGCGACATCAACGCCGAGCGGCAGGGTTTGGTAAAAAATCCAAAGGCTGGCGGACCCGGTGTAGATCGCAAAAAGCACAATGAAAAACAGGCCATCCCAGCCGATGATCGGCGTCGCGGGCGCCCGGGGCTTGCGCTGCATTTGACCTTTTTCAGCCTTTTCCAGGCCCAGCGCCACCGCCGTCACGCCATCGGTCACCAGGTTCATCCAGAGGATTTGCGTTGCCAAAAAGATCAACGGTCCGCCGATGAGAATGTTGGCCAAGATGGCGACGATCTCGCCGGCATTGGAGGTAAGCAGGTAGCGCACAAACTTGCGCACATTGTCGAACTGGCGCCGCCCTTCTTTGATGGCAGCAACGATGGTCGCGAAATTGTCGTCGAGCAGAATGAGGTCAGAGGCGTCGCGGGCGACAGCGGTACCCCGCTGGCCCATGGAAATGCCTATGTCGGCTTGTTTGAGCGCCGGCGCATCGTTAACGCCATCGCCGGTCATCGCAACGATCTTGTCTTGAGCTTGCAGCGCTTCGACGATGCGGATTTTTTGGGCTGGCTTGGCGCGGGCGAACAGCACATTGCCGGAGAGCGCGTCGCGCAACTCCTCGTCGCTGAGATTTTCGATTTCTTGCCCGGTCAAAGCGCGTTCGACGGGAATGGCAAGTTGGCCGGCGATCGCTTGCGCGGTGACTGGGCTGTCACCGGTGATCATGATAACACGGATACCGGCAGACTGGGCGAGACGAACGGCGTCTTTGACCTCTGGGCGCGGCGGGTCGATGATCCCGACCAAGGCGCTGAAGATAAGTCGTTCTTCGGCTGTGTCGGTGGGATCAGTCGCTGGGCGCGAGGCGAGAGCGATGACGCGCAAGCCTCGTTCGGCCATGGCGTGGTAGGCCGCTATGATCTGGGCATACCCTGTTTCGTCGAGAGCGGTTGGTCCGTCTGGCGTTGCGATCTGGTCGCAGCGTTCGAGCACCTGTTCCGGGGCCCCCTTGCAATGGAGCACCGCCGGTGTCCCCACAAGGACGCTCATGCGTTTGAGTTCGCTAGAGAAGGGCTGCTCGTGGACCGGCTCACGATCGTCGGGCAGCTTCACCCAACCCTTGTGAGCAAGCACCACCAGCGCGCCCTCGGTTGGCGAGCCCTGCATGACCCATTCACCTTGATGGCGGCGCAAGCTCGCATGATTGCAGAGAGCGGCCGTGGAAAGCGCGGCTTCCAGACAAGGATCGTTGGATGCGCGGACCCGTTGATTGTCGCGGGCAATATGGCCCATCGGATCGTAGCCGGTCCCGGTGACCGAAAACTCTGCGTGCGGCATCCACATTCGGGTCGCGGTCATCTTGTTTTCGGTCAGCGTACCGGTCTTGTCGGTGCAGATGACGGAGGCCGCGCCCAGCGTCTCGATGGCCTGCAGGCGCCGTACAACGGCCTTTTGGCGCGCCATGGCCGTCGCACCCAACGCCAGCGTGATCGTGACGACGGCTGGGAGGCCTTCTGGAACAATGGCAACCGCCAGCGACAAGCCCGTCATGAACAGCTCGCCAGCCTCGCGGCCTGCCCAAACACCGATGCCCACAACAAGCGCGGCGACAAGTAGGGCGATGGCTCCCAATTGACCGGCCAACCGGCCAAGTTGAATCTGCAACTGCGTTTTGTGTTTGGAAACACCACCGGTGAGCTTGGCGATCTTGCCGAACTCGGTGTTGAGGCCTGTCGCAGTGACGATCCCTTCGCCACGCCCTTCAACCACCGATGTGCCAGCAAAAAGCTGATGTCGTTCATCGCTCGTGTCCTTGTCCACCGCAACAGACTCGCCGGTTAGGACGCTCTCATCGATCTTCAATTGGATCGTTTCGTGCAAGTCGATGTCGGCAGGCACACGGTCGCCGGTTGCCAGTATAACGACGTCGCTTGGAACAAGCTCGCGGGCGGCAATGATCTGTTCTTCGCCGTCCCGCAGGACCAATGCGGTCGGCGCCATCATCGCGCGCAGTGCCTGTAGAGCATTCTCCGCCCGCCATTCCTGAACGAAGCCTAAAATTCCGTTGAGTATAACGACCAGGCCGATGGCCAGGGCGTCCACGACCTCGCCCAGATAGATTGCGATGGCGCCAGCAAGGATCAGGATGAGGACCAAAAGTCCGGTAAACTGCCGCACGAACACGGCGAGTGGATGAGCCTTGCGGCCTTCTGGGATTTCGTTCCACCCGGCATTTTGCCGACGGGCGGCGACCTCGATTGCTGACAAGCCTTGGCGTTGATCGGTCTTCATCGCCGGGAAATCCTTTTTTGGTCGCTCAGGAAGGTGGGCAAAATGTCAGACTAGCGGCCATCTGTCGTGCGTTGGCGTACTGGCGAGCCGTCGCTTAGATCATCGCTAGGGTGGGTGACCACCATAGTGCCGGCCTCCAATCCGCTAAGAACTTCGACCGTGCGCGCGTTACGTTGACCGAGCTCAACAAGACGTTCGTGGGCCGCGCCGTCCTCGACCGCAAAGAGGCCCCATGCGTCACCAACGCGGAAGGTTGCGCTAAGCGGCACTTGGAGGGTCTCGTCGGACTGCCATTCGACAATGCGAAGGTGGACGGAGAACCCATCCCCTAGCCCTTCTCGCTCAGCCAGTGGGGACGTGATCTCAAAAACCGTGTCTACGCGCTGCTCTTCGATGCCTAAGGCTGAGACTTCGGTGCGCGCCGCCGGTTCGATGCGCACCAGCCTCGCCTCCAGGGCGTGCGACCCTCCCCATCGGTCGACGAACGCCAACGCCCCGATCTCCAAGCGCACGGCATCGACAGAGAGAATGTCGGCGACGATTTCCAGCTCCGTGGGATCGCCGATCGTGACCAGGCGCGCTCCTGCCACCACGGGACGGGCGCTTATCTGATCGATGGCGAGCACACGCCCATTCGCCGGAGCCGTTAGCGGGACACAGCAGGCACCATCGCGGTCTTGTTCATCGCCCGGCTCAATCAGTTCAGCTTGCGCGCGTTCAAGGCTGCTCTGTGCCATGCTGATGCCCGCCAGGGCTGCGGCCTGGGCGGCGTTGGCGATGGCCAACTGTTCTGTGGCGTCCTCAAGCTGTGTGGTGCTTACCACGCCTCGCGAGACCAGCGTCTCGGTGCGGTCAAACTGTGACTGGGCGCGCCGACGATGTTCTTCGGCGCTGGCCAATTCGGTCTGCGCGACGAGAAGCCTTGCCTCAGCTTCGCGTATTGCCGCGTCGGCCTGCAGGCGGCTGCGCGCATCAAGCAGGCTCGGCTCGATGGGTTCGACCACGGCCACCACGGTCTCACCGGCTACGACCTGATCGCCAACCTCAACCGGGGAGCGTTGCGCGAGGCCGGTGATGGGCGCGGAAATTTCATAGATGTCACGAATGCGCGTCTTGCCATCAACGTCGATGGTCACTTGCATTGGTGCGAGCACCGCCTCTTCCAGGTCGACCAACACCGGTTCGGTGCGGAAGGTCACCCAGACAAGCCCGCCGATCAAAGCGACACCAAGGCCGATGAGCAGCAGCATGCGAATGGCTTTGGGCATCAGATCACTCCCGGGTTTTCATGACGGCGACCAGGTCCAGCCGGTCGAGCCTGCGGCGGACGACCAGCACCGAACCCAGCGCTGCGGCGAGCACGACGAGACTGGCGCTGGTGAACGTCGCGGGTTTCAAGACGAGTGGCAAAGCGTAGAGATCGCTGGAAAAAGCTTCGACCATCGCGCCGGTGAAGAGCCGCCCGAACGCCCAGCCAAGAGGTTGCGCAAGCAGCGCCAAAAGCATGGTTTCGCCGACCAGGATGTAGGAAACCTGACCGCGGGTGAAACCAAGAATGCGCAGGCTCGCCAGTTCGCGCGCCCGTTCGGAGAGCTGAACGCGCGCGCCATTGTAGGCAACGCCGACGGTGACCAATACAGCGATGATCATGTAGATCGTGTTCATGACAATCACATTCTGACGGATCGTTTCCTGAAAGGATCGCCGCGACTGGGTCATCATGATGGTGCCGGAAAGCTCTGGAATGTCGGTGACGGAAGCATGCAGCGCCTCGATCTGCGCATCGTCTAAGGTGACATTGGCAACGGAGATGCGCGGCGATTGGCGGAATAGCTGATTGATGAAGTTGAGGTCCATGTACGCGCCGAGGCCGAGATATTGGTCGATCAGTCCGGACACGATCACCTCATGGGTTTCCTGTCGCCCGGTGAGAAACTCCACTTCCAGACTATCGCCAGGGGAGACCTGAAGTTGGCCAGCGAATCGATTCGACAGCACAATGCCACCAGGTGGGATGTCCAAGACCGCGCCGTCTGCGTCCACGACCCGGCTGAGATCCATGCCGGGCAGACGGGCCTCGATGGACACCCGTTTTTCAAAATGGAGATTGCGCAAAACAGCGCCGTGATATTGCTGCCCTTCAACCTGGCGCACGGCCGGCAAGCGGGCGACCTCGTCCAAGGTGCTGATCGGCACATCGTCAGTGAATAGCAGCATCGCATGCTGGCGGTTGGATTGGTAAAAGGCGCTATCGACGATGGCGTCCAGACTGTCGCCCATGAAAGATGACGTCATTACAGCCGCAACTGCCATCGCCATGCCGAGGGCGGTTAGCGCGCTGCGCCAGGGCCAGCGGGTCAGGCTGCGCAAGATCATGATGGTCGGCTGCGACAAGCGGGCGGCGGCCATCGCCTTATCGATGATGTTCTGACGAAAGCGCGCCGGGGTCGGCGGCTGCATGGCCACGGCGGGCGCCAATCGGGCGGCCTTCAAGGCGCTGCGTGCGGCACCAAGTGCGGCCGTTACGAGCGCAAGGGCGGCCGAAACGCCGTAGACCCAGAGTGCCACGTTGAAGATGAGAAAGGGGAAGTTGAAATAGCCGGCATAGAGCTCGGCCAGGCCGCGGGCGAGCCAGGTGCCGGCGCCCCAGCCGATTAAGATGCCGGCGATCGCGATCAGCCCGGCGAGCATCAGATAGTGAAGGCAGATTTCAAGGTCGGAATAGCCAAGCGCCTTCAAAAGCCCGATTTCGCTGCGTTCCAAGGCGATTATCCGCCCCATCACCATGGCCACCAGGAAAGCCGAAATGCCGAAAAACACCGGCGGCAGAATGAACGCCATGCTGCGCAATTGCGTGATTTCAGCATCGATGAAAGCGTTGGACAGTTGGTCCGTGCGATCATAGGCACCCAGCCCGCCATAGGGGTCGAGTAGATTATCAAGCGCCTCTAGCACCGGCTCGACGGGCGTGCGCGCATCGACTGCCAGGCTAATGTCGTTGAACGCGCCGGTCATGTCGAAAGCTGCTTCGGCCATGCTGCGCGGCATCCACAATATGCCGAAGGTGAGATTGTTCGGCATCAGCGCGCCCGGCCCAAGCGTGTAGATGAATTCCGGCGAGTCGAGCGTTCCAGTGATCGTCAGTGTCTGTTTGCGCCCATTGAGATTGGCGTCAAACTGATCGCCAAGGGCAAATCCGTTGGCCAATGCGAACGGCTCGTTGACCGCGACTTCCCCGGTGGATGTCGGCAGGCGGCCCGATCGCAACAAAGGCACGTTAAGCCGTGGCTCGCCAAAATCGGGCAGCGACAGGATGCGCCCAACGGCTGATTCCACACTGCCAGGAATGTCGAGAATGACATCGCCGGTCACCCGCGCCTCGGCCATCTGCACGCCTGGGATTTCCATGATCTGACGCACGAGATCTATCGGGGCACGGCGCGCGGCGGAAAACACGTCGGCGAACCGGTTGCGCTCATAATAGGCGTCACGCGTTTCATCGAGCGCCCGGTACATGCCGAAGGAGGTGATCAGGATCGCCACGCCGCAGGCAAGCACAATCGCGATGGCCAGCGCCTGCGCCCAAAGGCGTCTGAAATCTCGCAGCAGTTTTCGGTCAATGGCATGCATCGCGCTCACCAGACGATCTCGGCTGGGGCAATGCGGTGGTCGTTGACCTCCAGATCGACGATGCCACCATCCTGGAAACGCACCACGCGGTGGGCCATTCTGCGGATTTCTGCGTTGTGGGTGATGACCACCGTTGTCGTGCCGAAATCCCGATTGATCTGATCAAGCGCCTCAAGTACTTGAACGCCAGTTTTGCTGTCGAGCGCGCCGGTCGGCTCATCGCACAGCAGCACCTCGGGGCGCTTGGCGATGGCCCGAGCAATGGCGACGCGCTGTTGCTCGCCGCCTGAGAGTTCGGCAGGGAAATGGGAGAGGCGAGAGGTCAGCCCGACCAAGGCCAGGGCATCATCAGCCTTCATCGGGTTTTTAGCGACATCGGTGACCAATTGCACATTCTCACGGGCCGTCAGGCTCGCGACCAGATTGTAGAACTGAAAAACAAACCCAACATGGTCCCGGCGATAAAAGGTTAGTCCGCGATCATTGAGATCGGTGAGTTCCAAGTCACGAAACCAAACATCGCCGGAACTGGCGTGATCCAAACCGCCTAGGATGTTGAGCAGCGTGGATTTGCCGCTACCGGATGGGCCAAGAAGCACCGCAAGCTCGCCGGCATAGAGCTCCAGACTGACGTCCCGAAGGGCCTCGATCTTCACGGTTCCGGTGTCGTAGACCTTGCTGACACTGGACGTTCGAAAGACAGTCTCTTTAGACATGCATCTCCGGCGTGATCTTGGGTTGAAGCTGTCACGATGTGCCCGTTTTTGCCGGGCAAGCGTTGAGCAAGATCAATGGCGACCTGACAACCGACAAGCTCGCCTCGTTGCTAAAAAATCCCGCCGACCATCTTGCCTGCTGACAATAGTCAACGGTTCGCCGTTGCGCCGCGCCATAGTCGCGCCATTGAACATCAAAGAGGAGAAACACATGGAAGATGTTGAGCGTCTCTTGAAAGGCACGGTGGAGGAACTCGATCGGTTGCTGAGCGCAAAGAATGTGCTTGGCGACCCTATCGAGCGCGATGGTGCAACAGTGATCCCCATTGTGAGCTACGGGTTTGGGTTCGGTGCGGGCGGCAACACCAGCACCAAAACGGGCAATGGCGGCGGCACCGGGGGCGGTGGCGGGATTAAGCCATTGGGGGCCATCATCTTCGATGAGGATGGGGCACGGGTGGAGTCGGTGCGCGGGCCAGTTTCCAAAGTTGCCGAGGTCATCGCCGAAACGGCTGAGCGAGCCTTTGAAAAACAGGCCGAACGGCAATCGAAGTCCGCGCCAGCCAAACCGGGCAAGGAAAGCTAAGGCAAACGCTGTGATGAACACGCTGGCGTTTGGGGTCCTCTGGGCCATGCTTGGGGCGGTTGTATTGTGTTTGGTCGTTCTGGCCTTGCCAGTACGGGTTGCAGTTCGCGCCCAAACGACACCGAAAAAAAAGGCATTGGTCGAACTTGGTCTGCTTGGCGGCGTGCTGCCAAGCTTTACGATTGTCGACAGCTCCCGCAAAGACGCCTCCAAGGATAAGCAAAAGGCCGACAAGCGCGCGCGAAAGAGAGCCAAGAAACGAGACCCAAAGAGCGGCGGAAGTTGGCGCTCTGTACAGGTTTGGATCGGCGGGGTGCCCGCGCTACTTGGTGATCTGCTGAACCTATTTCACGTTGAGCACCTGCACGCCGAGGCTGATTTCGGCTTCGATGATCCTTGCGATACCGGTGTTGTTTTCGGTCTCTTGACGCCTGTTCTTTATGGTCTTCCCTCAAACGGTGTCATCGGCGTGCAGGCACGCCCCGATTTTTCACAAGCCAGACTGGAGGGACGGTTTGATGCGACGGTGCGTTTGATCCCCTTGCAGCTTGTGGCGCCAATTGTCCGGTACTTGAAAAGCGTCGTTATTGGCCTGTATCGATGATCACATTTGAGCGTGGACCTGATGTCACGATCGGCCCCTGGCGGTTGGGTGTCATTGTCAAACGAACGCGGGCCAAGTGCAGCGCCGGCCAGAGGTTTGCCGTTGTTCTGAACAAAGAACCTATACTTGTTGTGCTCTCCCAAGGAGCACGATCCCTGGTTTGGAGTTTATCTGGCGATCGCGTTGATTTCGAAAGGGTCCAGAAACTCTCACCAGAATTGTTCACAAATCGCGGGGGCCTAAAACAGAGCGACCGGAATGGAGAGAGTATGAGGATGATCGACGTCAATTGAACGGCCACCATAACCGTTATCTTGGATTGAATCTCCCACAACCGGATAGAATCCTCGTGGCCAAAGTCCCAAGAAAAGCCAAAGCAGACGTGAAACTGCCCGCGGTCACTGAGCACACCGAAGCTACGCGCAACCAAGAACAGCACCCGCATAAAAACCTCGACCGCAACATCCGAGCTGGCCTAGCGCGAGCCACAGGCGGTGTATCACCGCATTCGGTGATCGAGGCTTGGATGGACTGGGCGCTTCATCTGAGCCAAGCCCCTGGACGGCAGTTGGAGTTGGTTGAGCGCGCGCAAACCAATGCGACGAAGCTTGCCGCTTATGCTCTGTCGACCGGTTCAAATAGCCCCGCAAAAGGTCCCTTCTCACCAGGAAGCCACGATCACAGGTTCGCGAATGACACTTGGGAAAACCCACCCTTCAACCTAATGCAGCAAGGGTTTTTGGCCATTCAAGACTGGTGGGATGCCGCAAGCGATGCCTTGCCGGGCCAGAGCCGCCGAGATGCTGATCGGGTCCGGTTCCAGATGCGCCAGACGCTTGATCTTATCTCGCCGTCGAACTTTCCTTGGTCCAACCCGCAGATTATCGCCGAGACCAGAAAGACCCAAGGGCGAAATCTCATCGAGGGTGCCGCGCACTTCACCGACGATCTGGTGCAAACAGTAACGCAGGCTCATAAGCCCGCGCCTGAGGGTTACCGTGTAGGCGAGCATCTCGCCTGCACGTCTGGTGAGGTCGTCTTCCGCAATGCCTTCTTCGAACTGATCCAATACACGCCGCAGACTGACTTAGTTCATCCCGAGCCTGTTCTGTTCATCCCAGCGTGGATCATGAAGTACTACATTCTGGATCTCTCACCACACAACTCGATGGTTCGCTATTTCGTAGAACAGGGTTTCACGGTCTTCATGATCTCGTGGCGCAATCCCGGCGCAGAGCAGGCAGAGTGGTCACTGGAGGACTATCGTAAATCCGGCGTGATGGCGGCAATCGATGCAATCAACGCTATTATGCCTGGAGCGAAAATTCACGCAAATGGGTATTGTCTGGGAGGCACGCTCCTTGCCATCGCTGCTGCCACCATGGCGCGAGAAAGCGATGATCGGCTTGCCTCATTGACGTTGATGGCCGCACAGATCGATTTCGCTGAGGCAGGCGAGCTTTTGTTGTTCGTGGATGAAAGCCAGGTGTCCTTTGTCGAGGATCTCATGTGGTCGCAAGGCTATCTCGACCGTCCGCAAATGACGCGAACCTTCGCCTCAATCCGCGCTGAAGATTTGATCTATGCGCGCGCGGTGAAGCGGTATTATCTCGGTCAAGAGGACCTACCAACTGATATTGGGGTCTGGAACGGCGATACGACGCGGATGCCGGCTTGCATGCATTCAGAATATCTACGCGGGCTGTTTCTGGAGAACAGATTAAGCGCTGGACGCTTTGCCGTGGAGGGACGGGTCATTGCGCTGAAAGACATCGCAATCCCCATTTTTGTCGTTGGCACCGAGACCGATCACATCGCGCCTTGGCGGTCGGTCTATAAAACCCAGCTTTTCACCGACAGTGACCTTACATTTGTGCTGACCAAGGGCGGTCACAATGGCGGTATTCTCAGCGAGCCGGGCCATAAAGGTCGTCATTACCGTATCGGTCACCGTGCGGCAGGTGCGCTTTACACCGGGCCTGATGTCTGGCTGGCCGAGAATGAGGCGGTTGCAGGGTCATGGTGGCCAGAACTTGCCTCCTGGCTCGCCGAGCGATCAGGGCAGACGGCGCTGCCCCCGCCCATCGGGGCGCCCAGCAAAGGGTTGGCACCTCTTTGCGCAGCACCGGGAACCTATGTGCATCAAGTCTGACGGTCGATGACCTCGTTCAACGCTGATGCGGCATTCCAAAGTGTTCCAAAAATGCGTGGAAAACCATGATGGCCGATCTCTAGAACGATCTCTCTTTCAGACCTCACGAGCCTTTCGACACTGGATTGGTTTACCAGCGGTTTGTTGCCGAGGACCGGCCCAAGCGTCACAACCTCCACACGCGTCGTCTGATGTCACGGTGGGCGATGTTGGTGAGAGCTGCTGGAATCTTTGCTTTGGTTGGCGCTGCTCACGCCTCAGAAGTTGAACGCGGTCGGGGTCTCACCCAGCAATGGTGCGGCATTTGTCACGTAGAAACCACAGTTGAGACGGGTCAGAACATGGAACCACCGTCTGAGGAGCTTGCTGTGCGCCGGCACGATGATGCTGTTCGCCTGCCAGCGTTCCTGGACGAGGACCACTTCCCGATGACAACCTTTCGTCTCCGGGAAGGGTGGCGGTGTTTGTGCATAACATGCGATATGAGGCTCTGATCAAACGGAAATTCACCTGAGGAGATCGCGCAATGACCTTGAACGCCGCCACCGTGGCCGCGCGTTTATCCATTGCCCCGATGATGGATTGGACCGACCGTCATTGCCGCTATTTCCACCGGCTGATGTCGCGGCGGGCCGTGCTCTACACCGAGATGGTGACCGCCGACGCCTTGATCCACGGTGACCGCGAGCGGCTGCTCGGCTTTTCACCGCAAGAGCATCCGGTTGTGCTGCAATTGGGAGGTTCCTATCTGCAAAAGCTGGCTGAAGCCGCGCGCATTGGTGCTGATCGCGGTTATGATGCGGTCAATCTCAATTGCGGGTGTCCGTCTGACCGCGTGCAATCGGGCACATTTGGTGCCTGCTTGATGCGTGATCCTGCCCATGTGGCGAGCCTTGTCGAGGCGATGAAGCGCGCCACCGACATCCCCATCACGGTCAAATGCCGCATTGGCGTTGATGACCAGGAGCCGCATCAGGTGCTGCCGGACTTCATCGCCAAGGTTCGCGATGCCGGTGTTGATGCGGTGATTGTTCATGCTCGAAAAGCTTGGTTGGAAGGTCTCAGCCCAAAGCAGAACCGCGACGTCCCGCCACTAGACTACGATCTGGTGCTGACCATGAAAGCGCGATTCCCTGACCTCTGGATGGGCATCAATGGCGGCGTTGCGACATTGCAGGATGCCAAGGCTCTGCTCGATCAGGGCATGGATGAGGTGATGATCGGTCGGGCCGCCTACCAAACCCCCGCCGATATTCTACTGGATGCCGATGAAGTGCTGTTCGGCGATCCACCTGCCACCCAATCACGCGGCGATGTGGTCCGCGCCATGCTGCCCTATATCGAGATCCATCTCACCAAGGGTGGCCGCCTCAATCAGATCACGCGGCACATGATAGGCCTATTTGCCGGTTTGCCAGGCGCGCGCCAGTGGCGGCGTATCTTGTCCGAAGGTGCGCATCTGGATGGGGCAGGGCCGGACCTTGTGCTTCAGGCTCTTAGCGCCGTGGAGCAACGCCAAACGCAAAAGGCCACCGCAGCCTAAGCATGCGGTTGGTCCGCAGGACCAGAGCGGAGAAACACCCGCTCCGGCTTTTTGAAAGTCATATCAAGAATACCTGAGTCACGTTCGACGAAAGCGAGTCATCGAACGCGCTTCATATTATTGTTGTGACGCTGTTTCGGACGGAAAACCGGTTCCCACTTTTCCTGAAACAGCTCTACGTGAACTGATCCATTCCCGGAATCTGTGCCACGATCTGGCTGACCACATCGTCGCCGGCCTTTTCGCGGGCAAAGCCAACAACTTCTTGTGTCACACCCTGGATCTGGCCCATATCGAGCCCCGCGCTCATCAATTCACTGGCCGCTGACATCAGCCCGCCGGATTGACCGCCCATCAAGCCGCCAACAGCGCCGGCCAGACCACCCAGACCGCCGCCGCCAGAGCCGCCCATCAGGCCACCAAGCGTTCCAGCAAGGCCGCCGCCGGCCTCATCACCACCTTCGGTAAGGTTGGCGATGAATGCGTCCGCACCAGGAATGGCCTCGACAAGTTGGCGCATCGCATCATCGGGGCCTTCCTTGTTGAGAAACCCAAGGATCACCCCAATGGCCGTCTGCGCGGTTTGTTCATCGATGCCCACAGCGTCCGTAATGCGGCCAATCAGCTCTTCCATGCTCAATTCCTTCCTGTCGCGAGCGAATATGTTGGGCGCACCCTTGCGTCGCTCGAAGCGGGATTTCAAGGCATTTCCTTCAGTCTAGTCTTGCATCCCAGGGCAAATCCCAAGACAAAGCGGTAATTTCCCGGTCAGACTCTGATCCGCCGCCATTCCTCTTCTAGCGATGAGACCATCATGTACAAAGACGATGCCATCTACCTTGGAACCGCAAGCTCCGACACCGACACGCCGGCGCCGCAACATTTGGCGCTGAAGCTTGCCAACCGGCACGGGCTGATCACGGGTGCAACCGGCACGGGTAAAACGGTGACCTTGCAGATCATGGCCGAAGGGTTTTCGCGCGCTGGCGTTCCCGTGTTCTGCGCCGACGTGAAGGGCGACCTCTCTGGCGTTGCGGTGGCAGGCACCAGCAAAGATTTCTTGGAAGCGCGGGCAGAGACCATCGGCTTCAAGGACGATTACACCTATGAGGCGACGCCGACGATCTTCTGGGATCTGTTTGGCGAAAAGGGCCACCCAATCCGCACCACGATCTCTGAGATGGGGCCGCTGCTGCTTTCTCGCCTGATGGACCTCAATGAGACGCAAGAAGGCGTGCTCAACATCGCGTTTCGCATCGCCGATGAAGAAGGTTTGATGCTGCTGGATCTCAAAGACCTGCGCGCCATGCTGCTCAGCCTGGATGATCGCAAGGAAGAGATTTCGGCCAAATATGGCAATGTCTCCACCGCGTCCATTGGGGCTATTCAGCGTCGCTTGCTGGTGTTGGAAGATCAGGGCGGCGCGAACTTCTTCGGCGAACCTGCGCTGAAAATCGCCGATTTCATGCGCACCCACACCGATGGCCGTGGCATTGTTTCGGTGCTCGCCGCTGACAAGCTGATGAACAATCCGCGCCTCTACGCAACGTTCTTGCTGTGGCTGCTCTCAGAGCTGTTTGAAGAGCTGCCAGAGGTAGGCAACCCAGACAAGCCGCGTGTGGTTTTCTTCTTCGATGAAGCCCATTTGCTGTTCGATGAAGCCCCCAAAGCGTTGCTGGAACGCGTTGAGCAGGTCTGCCGGTTGATCCGTTCCAAGGGCGTGGGCGTCTATTTTGTCACGCAGAACCCGCTGGATGTGCCCGACGAGGTGCTCAGCCAAATCGGCAACCGGGTGCAGCATGCCCTGCGCGCCTTCACCCCGCGCGATCAGCGGGCTGTGAAAGCTGCTGCTGAAACCTTCCGTCCCAACCCGGACTTGGATGCTTTCGAAGTGATCACCCAATTGGGCGTGGGCGAGGCCTTGGTCTCCACGCTTGAGAAGAAGGGTGTGCCCTCGATCGTCCAGCGCACGCTGATCCGTCCGCCGTCCTCGCGCCTTGGGCCGCTGGAGGATGATGAGCGCGCCGCGCACATCAAAACCTCGCCCATCCTTGGCCAGTATGACGAGGCAGTGGATCGCGAGTCCGCTTACGAGATTTTGAAAAAGCGTGGTGAAGATGCCGCTGCCGCCGAGGCGCGCGCCCTGCAAGAGGAAGAAGAGCGCAAGGCCCGCGAGAAGGAAGAGAAAGAACGCGCCCGCCGCCGCGATGATTATGAGGATGACGACGATTATGATGATCGTCGCTCCGGCAGCCGCCGCACACGCTCGGGCTTCGACATTCCTGAGTTTGGCCCGCGCAGCCGCAACTATGATTATGGCGAGCGTGACAGCCGTCGCACCGAGCGCCGAACCTCCTCGCGCTCAAGCTCGTCTCGCCGTCGCTCGACCCGCCAATCACCGACCGAAGCGATGATGAAATCCATCATGCGCTCCGCCGGAACGCAGATTGGCCGCGCGGTGGTGCGCGGGATTTTGGGAAGTTTGAGGCGGTAACGCCATGAGGTGCCACCTGCTCGGAGCGTCATCCCCGCTCAAGGCCGGATCACACTAAAAGAAGCGGCTTACATGATGCGTCATCCCTGTGCTCGTCACAGGGATCCATCCCGGTGAACGTCTTCAGACCATTGTGCTCGCCAAATAGCGCAGTGAAATGGATCCCTGTGACGAGCACAGGGATGACGGCAATCATCACCGTTAGCTTCTAACTCGCTTTCACCGGGTATCTCTTGCCCAAATCCTCCAAACCGGCGCGGATAATCTCCTCCAGCACGCTCTCATCAGCGTCCGAAAGCTTGTTGAGGTAAAGGCAGGCCTTGCCTTTCTTGTGCTTGCCCAACCGGTCGAGCATATCACCCATCTCTTGATAGCCAGGCATGATGTAGAGGCTGAGGCTGGACTTGCGCGGTGAAAAGCCGGTGGCCAGAAAATCACCTTCCCGCCCACTTTCATAGCGATAATGATACTGCCCATAACCGACGATGCTGCCGCCCCACATAACCGGGTTCCAGCCGGTCACCCGCCGGAAGAGCGCATCAAGCGCCAATGAGTCTTCGCGCTTTTTCTCCGGTTCCACAGCATGCAGATACGCTTCAACGCTTGCGTCGGTTCCGACTGTCTTGTTCTGTGCCATTGCCATTCTCCGGTTTTGGAGCCGATTCTATCATGACCACATCATCCCCGTCACTCGACCCTGCATTGAGTGCTGCCGACGCGCAGTTTGAGCAAAGCTTGGAGCGCCTGTTTGCGCTGCTGCGCATTCCGTCCATTTCCACCGATCCGGCCTATGACGCTGACGTTAAAAAGACCGCTGCCCATGTGCATGGCGAACTGGAAAGCCTTGGGTTTGAGATCACCACGCACACCACGCCCGGCCATCCGATGATCGTCGCCAAGTGGGATAATGCCGCAAGCGATGGTCCGCGCGCACTGTTCTACGGGCACTATGATGTGCAGCCGGTGGACCCGCTTGAACTTTGGGACCGCGATCCGTTTGATCCCGTGGTCGAAACGCGCGCCGATGGTTCCAAGAAGATCATCGCCCGTGGCGCTGCCGATGACAAAGGTCAGATCATGACCTTCATTGAGGCGTGCCGGGCCTGCATAGACGCAACAGGTACGCTGCCGATCCCGATCACCATCATCTTTGAAGGCGAGGAGGAGTCAGGCAGCCCTTCTTTGCCCGCCTTTCTGGACGCCCATGCCGATGATCTGAAAGCCGATGTTGCGCTCGTCTGCGACACCAACATGTGGGATGCGCAAACCCCTGCCATCACCACCCGTTTGCGTGGCCTGTTCGGCACCGAAGTGGTGATCAAGGCCGCCGACAAAGACCTGCATTCTGGCCTCTTCGGCGGACCGGCGCGCAACCCCGCCCATGTCTTGGCATCCATTATTGCCGATCTGCATGACGAAAACGGGCGCATCACCTTGCCGGGGTTTTACGACGGCGTGGCTGAAGTGCCGGGCGACGTGATGGCCAGTTGGAACACGCTGGGCTTTTCAGCGGACGCGTTTCTCGGCGCGGTAGGCCTATCGGTACCCGCTGGCGAGAAAGACCGCACAGCGCTGGAACAAATGTGGTCGCGCCCGACGCTTGAAGTGAACGGCATGGTGTCCGGCTACACCGGGCAGGGGTTCAAAACTGTGCTGCCCGCCCAGGCCTCAGCGAAAATCTCCTGCCGGTTGGTCAAAGGCCAAGACCCCGAGGCGATCCACCAAAGCTTTGAGGCCTTTGTGAAGGCTCGCCTGCCAGCCGATTGCACCGCCGAGTTTCATCCCCATGGCATGGGCCCAGGCATCGAGCTTGATGTCACCGGCCCAGCGTTTCAGGCCGCCAAACAGGCGCTGACAGATGAGTGGCCAAACCCGGCAGCGTTCACCGGCATTGGCGGTTCAATCCCCATTGTCGGCCAATTCCAGGATCGTTTGGGCCTGGATAGCGTGCTGGTCGGCTTTGGTCTGGCAGATGATCAAATTCACTCGCCCAATGAAAAGTACGAGTTGGAGAGCTATCGCAAAGGCATTCGGTCCTGGGTGCGTATTTTGCACGCATTGGCGGACGCGTAATGAAGGCTACAAGTATGAAAGCCTCCAGTATGAAGGCCGTCTGTGTTTTCTGCGGGTCCAATCCCGGCAATCATCCGGACTATGCGGCTGCCGCCGAAGCGCTGGGCCGGGCGATCGCCAAGCGCGGCGCAACCCTGGTCTATGGTGGCGCCGAAGTCGGCCTGATGGGCATCACTGCCGACGCGGCTCTGGCCGCAGGCGGCGAGGTCATCGGCATCATCCCCAAAGCACTGATGGACAAAGAGATTGGCCACAAAGGTCTGACACGCCTGGAAGCTGTCGGTTCCATGCACGAGCGCAAGGCGCGCATGGCCGAGCTTTCCGATGGGTTTGTTAATCTGCCTGGTGGCACCGGCACGCTGGAAGAGATGTTTGAGGTTTGGACCTGGGGCCAGCTTGGCTTTCATACCAAGCCGATTGGCGTTGTGAACGTGCGCGGGTTCTACGATCCGCTGATGACGTTTCTGGATCATCAGCGCGACGAGGGATTCGTCAAACCTGGACTGCGCGAAACGCTGCTATCGGCTGGCGAGCCGGATGCTTTGCTCAATGCAATGGAGGCCTACGAGGCGCCCGTCGTGCAAAAATGGGTGGAGCGCGAAACGCTGTAATCCTTGTGTCAGCAAGCGTCAGCAAATGGCCTGCATGACCACCTGCCATTGATGGCGCGCAATGGCGACCATTCCTGTTCATGGTTTTTTCCTGCCACGGAGTAGGAGCGCCATGGCTGCCAACGACAAAGACGAGTTGCGCGCTGTCACCGAGAAAGAGTTCGCCAAGCTCATCAAGCTGCTGGACGGTTTGGACGACCGCTTAGCCGATCAACTGAGTGCAGAAGATGATGTCTCGATCAAACAAGTGATCGGTCATCGTGTGCATTGGATGGATATGTTCTTCGGTTGGTACGAGGACGGCAAGGCAGGCAAAGAGGTAGAAGTGCCAGCCCCTGGCTACAAATGGAACCAGCTGAAGCCTTACAACGCCAAGGTCTATGAAGCGGCAGCTAAACAATCCTGACCTGATGTCTTGGCGCAACTTGAAGAGCGCCACACGGCGTTTCTCGCTTTCATCGATAGCTTGGAAAACGATGTGCTCTACGCCAAGCACATCTATCCTTGGACCAATGATTGGACGCTTGGTCGCTGGGCAGAATCCTCCGGCCCCAGCCATTATCGCTCGGCAGCGAAGTTCGTGCGCAAAGTGAAACGTGAAGTGGCTGCTTAAAGCGCGGCAAGCCCGTTCAAGTCCGCCAATACGGCTGCTGGCGACAGGTCCAGATATTCGTCCGGCATGCCAGCGCGGTTGATCCAAACCGTGCGGAAACCAAACGCTGTCGCGCCTGCAATGTCCCACCGGTTGGAGGATTGGAACGACACTTTGTCCGGGAACGTGCGGAACTGGCTTGTCGCCATGTCATAAACGTCCTGATGCGCCTTGTAGGTGCGCAGTTGGTCCACCGAAAGCACCGCGTCCAAAAGCGCTCCAATCCCGGCAGCTTCCACCGCACCCTCCAGCATGGACGGCGAGCCATTGGAAAGGATGGCGAGCTTCGCACCGCCCTCTGAAAGCGTGCGCAGCACGGCGGGCACTTCGGGGTAGCAATCAAGGCGCGAATAAGCCGTAAGCAGATCATCGCGATAGGCCCGGTCAACGCTTGGCACCAGCGCAAAAGCGGTATCGAGCGCCTCTTCAGTGAGCTGCCAAAAGTCCTTGTAGCGCCCAGCCAATGCCCGCACCCAGGAATACTCCAGCTGCTTGTCGCGCCAAGTCTGCGAGAGCTTCGCGCCATCTGGCCCAATCTGATCGGCGTAACGGCGCACCGCCGCGTGGACATCGAACAGGGTGCCATAAGCATCAAAGATGTAGACCGGATAAGGCATGGAAAAGAGCTCGCTGAGCAGGAAGGGGCAAGTGGGGGAACGCTGCGCTGTTCTAGGGGTGTGGGGTCCAACGTCAAGCCTTGCCTATGGCTGATAGGCTTGCGAAGAAGAAGCAACGCATTGTTTTCCTCCAACCTTTGGCCACCCCATGAACCATCACGCACCCTCAACAAGTCACCATCATGGGGCATCGCAACTGCCCGATTGCTGGACGTTTTTTGACGGCAGTTGGCAAAAGGGCAACACGCCGGTGGCTGGGCCGATGACCCACGCGTTTTGGTGCGGCTCTTCGGTGTTCGATGGCGGACGCATTTATGATGGTATCGCCCCTGATCTGCTGGCCCATTGCGCGCGCGTGAACCGCTCCGCTGAGGCCCTCAACCTGGCCCCAACCATGGAGCCCGACGAGATCATGGCGCTGGCGCTGGAAGGCGCAAAGAATTTCTCTGCCGATCAGGCGCTCTATGTGCGGCCCATGTATTACGCTGAGGGCGGCGGGTTCATGGGCGTGCCGCCGGATGCTGAGACGACTCGCTTCATTATGGTGCTGTTCCACGCCGATATGCCTGATCCTACCGCTGGCATGTCGATCGGTGTGTCCAGCTTCCGCCGTCCGACACTGGAAACCATGCCAACCAACGCCAAGGCTGGCTGTCTTTATCCCAACAATGGGCGCGCCATTTTGGAAGCCCAGCAGCGCGGGTTCCAGAACGCACTGGTGCTCGACATGCTCGGCAATGTTGCCGAACTTGCCACCTCCAACGTGTTTTTGGCCAAGGACGGCGTGGTCCGCACCCCTGCGCCCAATGACACGTTCTTGAACGGCATCACGCGCCAGCGGATCATGGGTCTCTTGCGCGATGATGGCATCACGGTTGAAGAGGCGAAACTCACCGTTCAAGATTTCCATGAAGCCGATGAAATCTTCTCCACCGGCAATTACTCCAAGGTTATGCCGATAACCCAATTCGAAGGTCGCGAGCTTGCACCCGGGCCGTTGGCAACCAAGGCCCGCGCGCTCTATACAGCGTTCGCAAACGACGGGTCGCACGCCCTGTGAGTGCCCAGATCATGAAGGCCGAGCGCAGCCAATTGCTGCTCATCGATGTTCAGGAACGTCTGGCGCCTGCCATGCAAGATTCTGACAGCGTGGTGGGCACCTGCGCTTTTCTTGCCCAAAGCGCAGGGCATTGCGGTGTGCCGGTCATAGTATCCGAGCAGTATCCCAAGGGTTTGGGGCACACGGTGCTGCCAGTGTCGGAGGCCTGCGCCCGCCCTGTTGTGGTGGAGAAAACGGCCTTCTCTGTTGCGCAGGAGAAAAAGCTTCTCGACAAGCTGCGGAAAAAACGCAGCGACCAGCGGCGCGATCAGATCATCATTGGCGGCGTGGAAGCGCATGTTTGCGTGCTCCAATCAGCGCTTGAGCTTTCCACGCTTGGCTTTGCGGTCTTCGTGGTCGCCGATGCGATTTCCTCGCGCCATATCGGCTCGCGTGACATTGCGCTTTCGCGCATGGCCCATGCTGGCGTGGTGCCGGTGACCAGCGAAATGGTTGCCTTTGAATGGTTGGGCGATGCCAAAGCCAAGGCTTTCAAACCCGTCAGTGCGCTGGTTCGAGCACGTTAAACTGCCGCCCTCGTCAGAATAGTCGACACCGACGCTCGGAACCTATTGTCGGCGTCGGGGTTGGGCCTTAAGTAATGACCCTAAGGCAAGTTCAGCTTCGGTTGGCCTCGCCGTTCTTCTTCTTAACCCCCGATTTGCGGAGACATCCCATGGCTTTCGAACTGCCTGATCTTCCCTATGCCTACGACGCGCTTGGCCCTTATATGTCGGCTGAAACGCTCGAATTCCATCACGACAAGCATCACCAAGCCTACGTCTCCAAGGGCAATGAACTGGCTGAAACTGCCGGCATGGCCGACAAGTCGCTTGATGAGATCATGAAGGCAAGCTTCGGCTCCAACGCGGCGCTTTTCAACAATGCCGGTCAGCACTTCAATCACATTCATTTCTGGAAATGGATGAAGCCAAATGGTGGCGGAACCTCGCTGCCTGGCGCGTTGCAGGCGGCCATCGACTCTGATCTTGGCGGATATGATAAAATGCGCGCTGATTTCATCGCCGCTGGCGTCGGCCAGTTCGGCTCCGGCTGGGCTTGGATTGCGGTCAAGGACGGCAAGCTGGAAATCATGAAAACGCCAAACGGTGAGAACCCAGTGGTTCACGGCGCAGCACCAATCCTAGGCTGCGATGTTTGGGAGCATTCCTATTACATCGACTACCGCAATGCGCGACCGAAATACCTCGAAGCTTTCCTCGATAGCATGGTCAATTGGGACTATGTGGCCGAGCTTTTCGAAGCCACGCGCTAAGCGACACCATGGTCAGCGTAGCGTCGGGTGTTCTGACGCTACGTTCACCCCTTGTTAGGCCCCGCTCGGTAAATCCTTGCAAATGGTTGGGGAACCTCTTTACGCGAACAAGTCGGCCATCGTGCTCGACGACAATCCGCAGATGCGTGGCATCTTGCGTTCGGTCCTGAACACGATGGGTCTGCGTTCGGTTGCCGAATTTTCGGACCCCATAGCCGCCCACAATCATTTGGAGGGGCAGCATGTGGATGTTGCGATTGTGGACCTTGTCCTCAACAGCAGCATCAATGGCATGGAATTGGCCCTCGCCATTCGGCACAATCCAATGGTCGTCAATCCGATGATGCCGATGATTATGGTCACCGGCTACGCCAGTGCATCGGTCATCACGCAAGCGATCAATTTCGGCGTGGACGAGTTGGTCACCAAGCCGTTCAGCGCCCGCGATTTGATGGCGCGCGTGGAAAAAACGCTCAAGCGCCCACGTTCTTACATCCGCACACCGTCAGGCTATTTTGGCCCGGATCGCCGCCGCCGCGTTGATCCGATGTACCGCGGGCCAGAACGCCGCCAAGACGATTTGGCTGATGTTCTGGATTCACAAGGTAACACGGTGCGCAAAGCCATCAAGAAACTGCGCCCGGACCCGGTTGTCGAGAAGCGCTCGGTTGAAGAAGCCGTGTTTATGCTCGACTAGAGTCTTGACCCTAGGGTCTCAGTGACTGCCAAACTCTGGCGACCGATCAGCAGGATAGGATTGCATGACGCCAGGGCTTTTGATCTCTGCACCATCGTCAGGCGCTGGCAAAACGACCATGACACTGGGTCTCTTGCGCGCGTTCGCCGATGATGGCGTGTCGGTGCAGCCGTTCAAGAGCGGGCCTGATTACATCGACCCGGCATTCCATCACGCCGCTTGCGGTCAGCCCTGTTACAATCTCGACAGCTGGGCCATGGGGTCTGATCTTGTCGCCGCGATCGCAGCGAAAGGCGCGCGCGCTGAGCTTGTCATCGCTGAAGGTGCGATGGGCTTGTACGACGGGGCGGAAAACCCCGGCGCCAGCGGGCAAGGTTCCAGCGCTGAGTTGGCCGTTCACATGGGCTTGCCTGTTGTGTTGGTGGTCGATGTCGCCAAGCAGGCTCAGTCCGCAGCAGCCGTGGCTTTGGGCTGCGCAACGCTCAATCCCAACCTGCCATTTGCTGGCGTTGTCTTGAACCGCGTTGCCAGCGCACGCCATGAACGTCTGGTAAGGGCGGGTATGAAGGCGGCGGGGTTGCCGGTGCTGGGCGCACTGCCGCGGCGCGATGGTTTGAGCTTGCCTTCACGACATCTCGGTCTGGTTCAGGCCATGGAACATCCCGATCTGGAGCAAACCATTGCCGCGGCTGCCGATACCGTGCGCGAATATTGTGATCTGGACGCGCTGCGCGCCAGTGCCAAGGCTTCACCGCAGGCAGCAGCGAGGAACCCACTTGAACCACCTGCTCAACGCATCGCTTTGGCGCAGGATGAAGCCTTTTCATTCCTCTATCCGCATCTGCTGGACGCTTGGCGGTTGGCTGGCGCTGAGATTGTGCCGTTCTCGCCTCTGGCCGATGAGGCGCCCGATCCATCGGCAGACCTTGTCTGGCTACCTGGCGGTTATCCGGAATTGCACGCCGGACGGCTGGCGGCAGCAGATCGGTTTCTCGATGGCCTACGGCGCCATGCAAAAACCCGTCCCATTCATGGCGAGTGCGGCGGCTACATGGTGCTTGGCGAGGCTTTGATCGATGAGCACGGCAACCGCCACGCGATGGCTGGTCTGCTTGGCCTTGTCACCAGCTACCAAGAGCGCCGGCTTCACCTGGGCTATCGCCAAGCTGAGCTTCTGGCCGCGATGCCCGGCTTTCCTGCCGGTGCGACACTGCGCGGGCACGAGTACCATCATTGCTCGATCATCGCGCAGCCGGACGCCACGCTGGCCAGCATCACCGATGCCTCGGGCAATATGGTTTCTGAAACAGGCTCCTACCGAGATCAGGTGACGGGAACCTTTTTCCACCTCATTGCGCCCGGTGAATAAGCGGTTTGTCCCTTAGCGTCCAGACCCTAGGAACGCGCGCTCATCCCGGCGACTTGAACAGCAAAAGCAAACACCTCGCCGATCTCATCCAAGCGATCAAAACGGCCCGCCGCACCGCCATGGCCCGCATCCATATTGGTTTTCAGCAACAGTGGTGCATCGGAGGTTGCAAGCTCGCGTAGCCGCGCCACCCATTTGGCTGGCTCCCAGTAGGTCACCCGCGGATCGGTGAGACCGGCCAACGCAAAGATCGCCGGATAGTCTTGTGCGCTGACAGCATCATAAGGCGAATAGGCCATGATGCGCTGAAAAGCGGCCTCGTCCTCAATCGGGTTGCCCCATTCGGGCCACTCCGGCGGGGTGAGGGGCAGCGTGTCATCAAGCATGGTGTTCAGCACATCCACGAACGGCACTTGTGCGATGATGCCAGCGAATTTCTCCGGCGCCATGTTGGCGACAGCGCCCATCAGCATGCCACCCGCCGATCCACCTTGCGCCACGATCTTGCTACCATCGACGATGCCAGCATCCACCAGATGATCGCGCGCCGCGATGAAGTCGGTGAAGGTGTTCACCTTGTGCTCAGCCTTGCCCTGTTTGTACCAGGCAAAGCCCTTGTCCTTGCCACCGCGGATGTGCGCGATGGCATAGACAAAGCCTCGATCCACCAGGGATAGGGCGTTGGTGGAAAAACTGGCCGGGATGGAAATACCGTAGGAACCGTAGCCATAAAGCAAGCAGGGCGCCGACCCGTCGTCTTTATGATCCGACCGTGTCAGCACGGTCACAGGCACCTCTGCTCCATCATCAGCGGTGGCGAAGATACGTCGTACCGCATAATCGGCAGGGTTATGGCCCGAGGGCACCTCCTGCACCTTGCGCACGGTTTGCACGCCGGTGGTCAGATCAACATCAATGGTGCTTTGCGGCGTCGTTGGTGAGGAATAGCTGAAGCGCAGTGTGTTCGTCGCGTACTCGTAGTTGGTGCCGATGCCGAGCGCGTAGGCCTCCTCATCAAAGGCAACCGCATGAACAGCGCCATCGGCGTTGCGGTAGCAAAGCCGTGGCAGCCCGTTCGCGCGCTCCAGCCAGATCAGCCAGCTTTCAAAGGCCATATGAGCGAGCATCAGGCGGCCAGGCTCATGCGCAACCAGGTCGGTCCAACTGTCTCGGCCCGGCGCTGACAGCGATGCCGTAACTATTTTGAAGTCCTCAGCGCCATCGGCGTTGGTGAGGATGATCAGCGCATCGCCTTGATCCTCCACCGAATATTCGTGTCCAACCTCGCGCGGTGACACGCAAAACAGCGTGGCATCGGGATCATGCAGATCAAGCAGCCACACTTCGCTTGTCTGGTGATCATGACAATCAATGACCAAGAACCGGCCCGATTGGGTGCGGCCCACGCCGACAAAAAAGCCGGAATCTTTCTCTTCGTAGATCAGCTCATCGGTGGCTGGGTCAGTTCCCACCCGATGGCGAAACACCTTGGAGGGGCGGTGATTATCGTCCAGCCGCGTGTAGAAAACCGACGCGCCATCGGCGGACCAAACGCCGCCGCCACTGGTCTCCTCAATGGTGTCTGGCAGGTCCGCGCCACTGGCCAGATCGCGGATGCGCAGCGTGTATTTTTCCGAGCCCTTATCGTCCGCCGACCAGGCCATCAACGTGTGATCATCGCTATGCGAGGCACCGCCGAAACGGAAATAGGCTTTGCCTTCAGCCAGCGCATCGCCGTCCAGTAGGATCGTTTCTTCGCCGCCGCTGCTCACACCATTGCGTGGTGCGCGCACGAACAGCGGATGCTGCCCGCCATCGCGATAGCGCGTACCATAGGCATACGCCCCATCGGGCGCGGGAACCGAGGCGTCATCTTCTTTGATCCGCCCGCGCATCTCCTTCACCAGCGTCTCTTTTAACGGCTGCAATGGCGCCAGAGCAGCCTTGGCATAAGCGTTTTCCGCCTCCAGATGCGCACGGATATCCGCCGCCAACACCTCAGGCTTGCGCATCACCTCTTGCCAATTGTCGGCGCGAAGCCAGGCATAGGGGTCGCTAAGTGCGACCCCGTGGATGGTGCGCTGAGTCGCGCGTTGCTCGGCTTTGGGCGCGGGCAGGGCAGGGGCGGTAAAGGTCACGCGTATCTCGTCAGTCTTGTTCGGTTTCGGGCTCAAAATGCAGCGCCGCGCCGTTCATGCAGTAGCGCAAACCGGTTGGCTGAGGGCCGTCGGTGAACACATGGCCCAAATGCGCATCGCAGCGTGAACAGCGGTTTTCCACCCGCCGCATGAAGAACGAACGGTCTTCATGGTCGGCCACCGCGCCCTCGCCAATCGGCTGGAAGAAACTTGGCCATCCGGTACCGGAATCAAACTTGGTCGACGCATCAAAAAGCGGCTGGCCACAGCACACGCAGCTGAACGTGCCGTCACGCTTTTCCTCATTGTAGGGATGGCTGAACGCCCGTTCTGTGCCGTGCTTGCGTGCCACTTTAAAAACTTCAGGCGTCAGGCGCTCTTTCCACTCGGCCTCTGACAGGCTCATCGGGTCTACATCGGCGGGCAGGGGGCTGTAGGTTTTCGTCATACTTGCCTCATCTCACTGGCATCAAAAGTGTGAGGCGAACATAGGCGCTTGCGCGCGAACAACAAGCAGGCTTTCGCACGCATTTTAGTGAGCAAAACGTGACCTGCTTCACGCATCATGCTTGGGGCTCTGTCGATGAGCGGGCGTTACTCTGTGCATTTCAGGAACAACTGCGATGCTTTGATGTCGATTGTGCACCGAAAACCATTGACCGGGCGCCTAGGGTGTATAGGTAATCATCCCAACACCTTAGCTCGCATCATCCGATTCGAGCATCGCGCTCGCTTACCTGCAACCATAGGCACCCTCCTTCAGTGATCGGCCCCGACAGTCCAGCTGGCTTTTATCTCGCGCTTGCCGCGCCGTTCATTGCCGCCGCCATCGCACCCTACGCCCACAAAGTGCTTGGCCACCGCGCAGCTTGGCTCTTGGCATTGGCGCCAGCCTTCATTGTTTGGCATTTCCTTGGCTACATGGTGCCGACCGAAACCTTGGATGGCGTTTTGCCATCGGTCGCTGAAGGTGGTCGCTATCTGTTTACGCTGCCTTGGGTACCGTCGCTGGGCATCGGCGCGAACTTTTATGTCGATGGCCTGGCCCACACCTTCGCGTTGCTGATCTCCGGCATCGGGTTTTTCATCGTCCTCTACGCCGGTGGCTACCTGAGGGGCCATGAGCATCTAGGGCGGTTTTTCTCGTTCATTCTGCTTTTCATGGGCTCCATGCTCGGCGTGGTTTTAGCTGATGATGTCATCATGCTGTTCGTCTATTGGGAGCTGACCTCGATCACGTCATTCCTACTGATCGGGTTCAATCACAAAGCAGAGCGCTCGCGCCGCGCTGCTATCCAGGCGCTGATCGTTACCGCAGGCGGTGGATTGGCCTTGCTGGCAGGCCTGCTGTTGATGGCGGCCTATACGGGCACCTTCTCACTATCGGAAATGGCGACCATGGCGCCGCTGATCAAAGGCTCGGTTCTTTATGTGCCGATCCTGCTCTTGGTGCTTGGCGGAGCTTTCACCAAATCAGCGCAGTTCCCGTTCCATTTCTGGTTGCCCAACGCCATGGAAGCGCCGACACCCGTTTCGGCCTACCTACACTCTGCCACCATGGTGAAAGCCGGTGTCTACCTGCTGATGCGGCTCAATCCGACGCTGGGTGACACTGTTCTTTGGTCAACAATTTTGCCGATCTTTGGCTGCGTGACGCTGCTAGTCGGCGCGATCCTCGCGCTGCGCCAGACCGATCTAAAACTGATGCTCGCCTACACGACCGTCGCCTCGCTCGGCCTGCTGGTCGCGCTGACGGGCACCTCGGATGAAGCCATTATCAAAGGCGCTGCGCTCTATCTGGTTGCCCACGCGCTCTTCAAAGCCGCGCTCTTCATGGTTGCTGGCACCATTGATCATGAGGCGGGCACACGCGATCTCACCAAGCTTGGTGGCCTGCGCGCGGCTATGCCGATCACGGCTGCAGCTGCCTTGTTGGCAGCGCTCTCGATGGGCGGTCTGCCGCCGTTCATTGGCTTCCTTGCCAAAGAATATATGTACAAAGGCGCGGCCTATCCGGACCTGCAATCCATTCTGCTCACCACATCATTGGTGCTGGGCAACGCGATGATGTTCGCCGCCGGTTTTGCTGTCGCGCTTCGCCCCTTCTACGGGAAGAAAAAAGATACGCCCAAGAACGCACACGAAGGCCCACTGATGCTGTGGGCAGGTCCGGTAACGCTGGCATCGCTCAGCCTGATCGGCGGACTTCTCGCCGCGACGACGGGTGATGTGGTTATCCAGCCGCTGCTGTCAGCCATTCTGGGCGAAGACGTTTCTGTTAGCCTCCATCTTTGGGAGGGCTTCAACATTGCCGTTGCTCTGTCGCTGGTGACCATCGCCATCGGCACGACGCTCTACCTGTTCCTTGATCAGGTGCGCGGTGCCATTGCCCGGGTGCTCGACTTTATCGGTTGGGGCCCAGACAAAGGCTTCGATCAGGCGCTCGCTGGCCTGGTATCGATTTGCTATGCCATCACCCGCCGCATCCAGTTTGGCCGCATGGAAGGCTATATGACGATCACCTTCGCCCTGGTGGCGGTGGCATTGATCGTGCCGCTAACGGTCTATGGCGAATGGCCAAGCATCACCGAACTGCCTGATCTAAGCGATGCGACGTTCTATGAACTGGCTGTGGTTTTCATCGCGCTGATCGGTATCGCCACGGTTCTAACAGCCTCCAACCGCCTGACGGCCATCGTGTCGCTCGGCATTCAGGGCTTTGCCGTCGCGCTTATCTTCATGCTCTTCGGCGCGCCGGATCTTTCGTTCACACAGTTTATGGTTGAAACGCTGTCTGTTGTTATCCTTGCCTTGGTCATGACGCGGATGGCGCTGTTCAAGCGTGACCACCGTTCGTTCTGGCAATCGATGCTGGATGGCGCCATCGCCATTGCCTGCGGTGTCGGTCTAACCGGCCTGCTGCTTTCGGTGCTGTCCCATCCGTTCGATAGTCGCTTGTCGCAGTTCTTCACCGAGCACTCCTATCCCATCGCCCAGGGCCGCAACATCGTGAACGTGATCATCGTTGACTATCGCGGCCTGGATACGCTGGGCGAGATTGGTGTGGTGTTGATCGCTGGTTTGGCAATCCTTGCGCTGGTGCGCCTGAAGCCAAAGACCAAAAAACCGGACAACACAGACGATGCCGCTGCCCAGCAGCCGGTGCGGGAGGCCGCAGAATGAACACGGTGATCTTCCGCGCCTTGGCGCCTTACCTTACCACGCTGATGGTGCTGTTCTCGATTTTCATTCTGCTGCGCGGCCACAATGAGCCCGGCGGCGGCTTTATCGGCGGTCTTATCGCGGCCTCGGCGCTGGCGATCTACGGTATCTCCAACGGCGTGCCAGCGGTGCGCCGCGCAATCTGGGCCCACCCCATGCACATCGCCGCGTTTGGCTTGTTCGTGTCTGGTCTATCCGGCCTGCCATCCATGCTTGTCGATGCGCCTTTCCTGACTGGCCTTTGGGGCACGGTGTATCTGTTCGGCGTAGAACTGAAGATATCGACGATCCTATTCTTCGATATCGGTGTGTACCTGGTCGTGCTTGGCACCATTGGCGGCATCGCCTTGGCCCTTGAAGAACGCACGGATAACTGACGATGGAGTTTGTTCTTTCCGTTCTCGTTGGCGTTTATTTCGCAGCATCGGTCTATCTGATGCTCTCGCGCCACGTGATCCGTCTGCTGCTTGGCGCGGCGCTGCTGTCCAACGCCGTCAACCTGCTCATCTTCACTGCCGGTCGCTTGGTGCATGAAGTGCCGCCGGTTATTCCGCTTGGCCTCACCGCACCGCCCGACGTCACCGCCAACCCGCTGCCGCAGGCGCTGGTGCTGACGGCGATCGTGATCGCGTTTTCCATTTTCGCCTTCTTGCTGGTGCTCGCCATGCGCGCGTACCAGGAGCTTGGCACCGACGACACTGACCATATGCGCGTGGCTGAGCCGGTGGATGCACCGCGCCCACCGCAAGGCTACTGAGGACTGAACGCGTATGGCCGGTGAAACCGCCTCCTCTTCCTACGTTGATCTGAGCGTCGCCTATGTCGATGCAACAGTGACGGCTGCCGACTATCTGGTCGTATTGCCCGTGGCCGGGCCGCTCATCATGTCGGCCTTTGCGCTGATGATGCGCCGCCAGCCGCATTTGCAGCCCTGGATCGCTGGTATCACGCTTGGCATCGTCTTTATTGGCAACCTGGCGCTCACCGCGCGTGTGCTCGACAGCGGACCAGTGTTCATGGCCATGGGCCGCTGGCTGCCGCCCTTTGGTATCTCGTTCAACGCCGATGCGCTTGGCGTCATCATGGCGCTCACATCCTCTTTGGTGGCGCTGGTAGCCGTTCTTTACTCGGCCAAGAGCGTCGATGGTGATGGCCGTCGCTATGGGTTTTACCCCTTCCTGTTAATGCTCACCTCCGGAGTATCTGGCGCGTTCCTGACCGCTGACCTCTTCAACCTCTATGTCTGGTTTGAGGTTCTGCTAATCTCGTCCTTCGGCTTGATCGTGCTCGGCAACTCGCATGCGCAGCTTGACGGTGCCGTCAAATACGCGTTCTTGAACCTGGTGGCGACAACACTGTTCCTAATCGGCGTTGGCTACACCTATGGCTTGTTTGGCACGCTCAACATGGCCGATCTCTCACTGCGGATCGCCGAAAGCCAAGCTACCGGTGGCATGCCGCTGGCAACGCTGGGGGCGCTGTTCATCTTTGCGTTTGCCATGAAGGCTGCCGCCTTCCCGCTTAATTTCTGGCTGCCGGCCAGCTATCACACGCCGAACATTGTCACCTCGGCGGTGTTTGCAGCGCTGCTGACGAAGGTCGGCATCTACGCCCTGCTGCGGGTGGCGGGCATGCTCTATCCGGGCACCTTTGAAACCTTCCAAGACGTGCTGATCTGGATCGCAGCCCTAACCTCGCTGTTGGGCGCGGCCGGCGCGCTGGCCAGCACAGACATTCGCAAGGTGCTCGGCTTTCTGGTGCTCGCAGGCATCGGCGCCATGTTTGTTGGCATTGCCATCGCAACGCCTGATGGCCTGCGCGGCACGATCCTTTATGCGGTTCACTCCATCCTGGTCATGGCCGCGCTTTATCTGGCCGCTGGCGTGATCGGGCGCATGAACGGTTCTTTCGACCTGCGCTCGGTTGGTGGCTTGTACCGGGCAAACCCGTTTTTTGCCGCCATGTTCTTGGTCCTGGTGTTCGCCATATCCGGCCTGCCGCCCTTTTCAGGCTTCTGGCCAAAGGTTATCTTGGTGCGCGCGTCCATGGTGGCAGGCGAGGGGTGGCTGACAGCGGCCTATCTGGTCTCCAGCTTTATCGCGATGATCGCCATTGGCCGAGTTTGGCTGTTTGCCTTCTGGCGTAACGATCTTGATGGTGTGGCGATCCCGGTGACAGGTCTGTCCCTGGAAGAGGCGCGCGCCTACCTTACGCCGATCGCAATTCTTGTCATTGTCATCATCGGTATCGGTATCATCGCCAATCCGGCGGTCAACTTGGCAAGCCTGGCTGCCATAGGCCTGGTCGATCCATCAGCCTACATAACGGCCATTTCACCGGTGGCGCCATGACGGTGTTCCAAACCAACCCAAGACAGGGAGCCCACACATGACCGGAATGTTTCTCGTCAACGTGTTGTTGGCCGTGGCCTGGGTGTTTATCACCGGCGGGTTTTCGTTCCTCAACGGCCTGTTCGGCTTCCTTTTGGGCTTGGGCGCGCTGTCGCTAATTCGCGAGCAGATCGGCACCATCGGCTATGTGCGCCGGGTGCGCCGTGTCACGTCGCTGGCCTTCTTGTTCCTCTATGAGCTGGTGATGTCGGCGATCCGTGTGTTCAAGCTGGTGCTGACGCCGGACCTATCGAAGTTGGAGCCGGGTTTCATCGCCTATCCACTCACGGTCGATCGTGATTTTGAGATCAGCCTACTTGCCAACCTCATCACGCTGACACCTGGCACGCTATCGGTTGATGTGTCAGACAATCGCCGCACGCTCTATATTCACGCCATCCATGTGCCTGATCCTGAAGCCTTGAAAGAAGACATTGCCACCGGGTTCGAGCGCAAAATCATGGAGGCCTTCCGATGACGACGCAGGATTTTCTGGTTCTCTGTTCGCTCATCGCCTTGGGCGTCCTGGTTGTGGCGTTTTTGGTGATCTCAGCGCGCATCATCATCGGGCCAACGCTGCCCGATCGTGTGCTTGCTCTTGATATGCTTGTGGCAACCGGCATCGGTTTCATTGCGGTTGTTGCGGTGAAGACCGGCTATTTCTTGTTTCTTGATATCGCCATTGCGCTCGGTCTGGTGGGCTTTCTGGCAACGGTTGCCTTTGCTCGCTTTATTCTTAAGCGCGACCGCCCACCGGAGGCTGACGCCGATTTGATAGACATCGAGCATGAAGCACATCCGCCACGCGACACAGACAGCAAATCTAAGCCGACTGTACGCGTGCGCGCAGGCGGAGGCGCGTCATGAGCGGTATTATCGATATTCTGACAGGTTTGATCATCATTGTTGGTGCAGTTTTCACCTTGGTTGCTGCCATGGGCATCTTGCGCTTTCCTGATCTTTACAGCCGCAGCCATGCCGCATCCAAGGCTGGAACCTTGGGGTCAGGTCTCTTACTTGCTGCCTTGGCACTTCATTCCGGTGAGCTGGGTGTGGTCACCCGCGCGTTCGCAGCATTCCTGTTTCTTCTCCTCACGGCACCCATTGCTGCGCATTTGCTTGTTCGCGCTGCCTATTATGTTGGGCACAAGCCGTGGGAAGGCACGCAGATCGATGATCTGGCAGGTAAATACAAAGATGATGGCCGTAATTTACGTTGCGATAGCCACGACTGACCTTCGCAGAAAGTGCGAATGCCTGTGTTGTTTGCGTTTCATTAGGTAAACTTGTTTCAACCATTTGTGTCAAACTGACATGCTACTTATCTTTGCACGGCGGCTTAGTGCCCGGTAATAAGTAATTGTTCTGTCGTCTGAGAATCAGCTTCAAAACGAATTTTCGGCCATGTGGCCACAAATTTGCCCGCCCCGCGCCGTTTAATACCCGGACAGGCGCGTGCAGGTGTGAAAGGAATAAGTATGAGCGAAGAAACAGCCGAAGCAACAGAAGCTGTCGACACCCAAGGAATGTTGGTTGATCTTACTGCCGACATCGTATCCGCCTACGTTAGTCACAACGTCATCCCCGCCAGCGATCTGCCAGTCTTGATCAACGATGTGCATGGCGCTCTGGGCACATTGATGGGCCATCCGGCCGAGCCACCCAAGGAAGATCAGAAACCTGCGGTGCCGCCGAAAAAGTCGATCACGCCAGATTATCTGATTTGTCTGGAAGACGGTAAGCGCTTCAAGTCTCTCAAGCGACACTTGAAAACGCACTATGATCTTTCGCCTGAGCAGTATCGCGACAAATGGGGCCTGCCATCTGACTATCCGATGGTCGCGCCCAATTATGCTGAAGCCCGCTCGCGTTTGGCAAAAGAAATGGGTCTTGGTCAGCGCCGCGCGAAAGCCAGCTAACCTTTCCTTGCAGCATGGCTTTTGGGCCATGCTTCGAGACTTACACGTTCTGCCGCGCGTTTAGTGCGTAACGGCAGACAAAGAAAAGCGCTTAGGGTCGCCCCTGGGCGCTTTTTTCTTTGCGCAAATGATCACGAAACTTATCCCCGTCGACCTGCCCATGGATAACTTAGGAATTTATACCTATAGTATCCAACGAGGAGGTTCACGTGACGATTTCACCCTTTCCAGTCTTGCCGCAGTATAGGTCCGGTGGCCACGCCATCGCCCTTAGTGCCGAGGACCCCTTGCAGCCCAGCGCCCGTGGCGCCTCGGCCTTGCGCGAAGATGGTTTGGTGCAAGCGCGCACGCGCAATGTAGAGGCGTGCGTCGCTTTAGTGTTTGGCGTGCGCCACGAATCGCTGCGAGCCTCCACGCGTGGCAAAGCCCATGTCGCCCTTGCCCGCCAGGTGGCCATGTATCTGTGCCACACCACACTTGGGTTTTCTTTGACCACGGTTGGTGACTTGTTTGATCGTGATCGCACAACGGTGGGACATGCCTGTCGCGTTGTTGAAGACTTGCGCGACACATCAGACTTTGATGCCCGGCTGTCTTACCTTGAGCACACTGTTTTGGCTGGGTGTATCCTTGCGCCGCAGCCGGTCTCCACGACCGTGCGGGAGAGCGCTCATGTCTGAACGCTTGTCACGTAGCGCGGCACCACATGTGCCATCACAGCCCATGGACCTTCAACGAACCCTCAAAGCCATTGGCAAGGGGCGATTAGTGCCCAAGCGCCAGTTTGACTGGCTGAAAAGCCAGGGATTCATTGGTGGCTCATCCCAAGAACCGGTTCTGACGGCCAAAGGTCAGATGATTGTCGATGCCGACATTTCGCTGATCAAAGGTGATCTGGGCTCTGCCGATGGCACGCTCCATCTGCCCGATGCGATGGATCGTTTGGCCAAACCGCGCAATGGCGAAGATCCTTTGATTGACCCGTGTGATCTGGCAGCTGCGCGTAAATTTCAAAGTGATCTGCAACGCGCTGGGCTGCGCCAAAGGATCACGCAAAGCTGGTCACTTGCCTCGCTCAGTCAAAGCGGCGGCAAGAGCGCAGGTGGCAGCGCATCACGCCATGAACCGGTTTCCATGCTCGATGCCCGCGAACGCGTGAACCGGGCGTGCGCATCCATAGGGCCGGAGTTTTCAGGACCGTTGATCGATGTCTGTTTGTACGAAAAGTCGCTCACCGGCGTTGAGAAAGAACGCCAATGGCCAGCCCGCTCCGCCAAGCTGGTGATTGCGCTTGGACTGCGTGCTTTGGCCCGCCATTACGGCCTGACCCGAACGGCGACAGGTGCTGCGGCCAGCAGCTTTTAAGCATGTGAAGGACGGGCAGATCAGGCCGCTTTGGCTTGCTCTGCCTCCCGCTGAATGCGCTCGATCATCGAACGCAGCCCATTGGAGCGCTGCGGTGAAAGATGTTCATCCAAGCCCAAGACCGCCATGCGGTTCAGCGCATCGATCTCCAACGCATCGCCAGGCGTGCGCCCATTGTAAAGCGCGAGCACAATGGCCACCAATCCTCGCACAATGTGAGCATCACTGTCGCCACGAAAGTGCAGCGCACCTGTTTCATCAGGCGCATCGCGCACCAACCAAACCTGGCTGGCGCAGCCAAGCACTTTGGCATTCTCGTTACGCTCATCATCGCTCAGCGGCTCAAGCGTGCGACCAAGCTCGATCACATAGCGATAGCGATCTTCCCAGTCGTTCAAGAACTCGAAATTGTCACGGATCTCGGAGAAGTCAGCCATGCGCTTGCCATCCAGACAGTGTGGCGCCCCGATCGATCATCGGAGTGTCCAGCAAGCAGATAGCGGCCCGGCCCCCGCCCGGCAAGAGCGTTTGCACCAGTCTTTTTTCGGAGAGCTTAAAGCGGAGGGTACTCGCTGGCCGGAATGCGGCCATCAGCAGCCATAATCAAGGCCGCCACATCATCGCGGTTCACATCGCCTTGTGGAAGAGGAGCTGACATATCATCGTCTGTGCGCACCTGAAGCGTTGCGCCCTGGTCGCCATCGGCTAGCCAGCCCTGCACAACACCTGCGGAGTAGACCGCTTTCTGGCGCAGAACATCCACAGTGGCAGCACCGGTGGCGCAGGCGTTTGGATTGCGATCACAAAAGCTGCGCATGTCGCTGACCACGGTTTGCACCGCGGCAAACGTCTCAAACGTGCCTGGACCGTCGGCAATGCCTGCCTTCTCTCGGTCGATAGGCAAAACAAGCAAAATCAAAGTCAGCCAAAAAGCTGTTCGTATCAAAAACATGATGGAGCGTCCGTCCCGTTGAAGCTCGATTGCCCTCAACCTAGCAGGCGGCGGTGAAAGGCACGTGCAAGTGGGGCCGTACTTTTGAGGCAACATTGAGCCAAAGGCGACACGTTTCTGCAACCAAGGGTTAACCATGGTATCGGGAAAGAACCCTTCACAGGCCATCAATCGTGCTGCGAACGCGCACCCTTTACCGTTCATTCAACGCTGCCTGCGAGCGTGCTTTGTGAAGGAGTTTGCACATTGGACGCACACTCCCCCACAGGCAAAGACGCGGTTTGATGAGTATCAGCGTACAGACCGAAAACGCATCAAAGGGTGCCGCCAGCGCGCCGAGCGCAGCGGCTAAGCAGTCCACGCGTGGACTTTCGCCGCGTCGCGAAATGCTACGCTATGCGCCCCTGTTTTATCTTTCTTGCATTGCGTCACTGGCCTGCTTGGCGATCGCCATGCCCATTGCCATTTCGGCGATAGGGCAGTTGCCACAAGCACCGCTTTTGTTGGCATTGGCCGTGCATATGGTCGCTTTTGGCCTGTTCTTCTTTGCCGGGCACGTGCGTGATGGCGCGCTGGTGTGCACAGCCGGTTTGATTGGTTTGCTGTCATGGGCAGCCGCGCTGACCGGCGGTTTGTCATCGCCTTTGATGGTGCTGTTTTTGCTCCCGCCAATCGAAGCCACCCTCACACGGCGGGTCCGCTGCACGCAGCTTGTTTTCATCATGACGCTTGCCGGGGTGGTGCTGACAACTACGTTTGCCGCGCCGTTGACTGCCGACTTTGCCATTTCCAACAGCCAACTGGTTTTCATGACGATCCTGGGCATGCTCTATACGCTTAGCTTGGCAGCACGCATTCTTCGCGCCAACTCGATCAAAGATATGCGCGCCAAAGCCCAGCGTCGCGCGGTTGAGCAGTTTCACACCGTCACGCACGATGTGTTTCTTATGGTCCAGCGCGATGGCACGGTGTTGCAGGCCTTTGGTGCTTTGCAGGCGGTCCTGGATTGCGACGCCGATGGATTGGCGCGCTCAGGGCTCATGCACCGTATTCATGTTTCTGACCGGCCGAGCTTTCTGGCAACGTTGGACCATGTAAGCGCAACAGCCCGCCGGGACACCGTTGAGGTGCGTTTGCGCGCCGGTGCTGACGATCAACCGCAACGGTTCATATGGGCCGAAATCGATCTTTCGGTGCTGCCCGGTGCACATGGTCAGAGCGAAATCTGCGCGCTCATCCGCGATATCAGCGCTGTCAAACAGCGCGCTACAGAACTCACCTTGGCGCGCGAAAAAGCCGAAGCAAACGATGCGGCCAAGGGCCGTTTCCTGGCCACGATGAGTCATGAGCTGCGCACACCGCTTAACGCCATTATCGGTTTTGCCGACATTCTTGATGAGGAAGTGTTTGGTGCGCTGGGCAATGATCAGCAGCGTGAATATGTCGGCCTGATCCGCGAGTCGGGCGGCCATCTGCTGCAGTTGGTCACCGATCTGCTCGACATGTCGAAGCTTGACGCTGGCCATTTCCAAATCGTTGCTGAGCCGTTTGCGTTCACCACGGTTGTGAACCGCTGCACGCGTCTTGTCAGTCAACAGATTGAAAAAGCTGGCCTGACGCTGACCATTGATGTGCCTGATACACTGCCGGAATTGGTGGCTGATCAGCGTGCCATCCGCCAGGTGCTCATCAATTTGCTGTCCAATGCCTGCAAATTCACTCCGTCGGGTGGTGCCATCACGCTGCGCGCGCGCAAGGACGGTGGCAACCTTGTTTTGTCGATCATTGATACCGGAATTGGCATTGCAGCGAAGGATTTGGGCAAAATCGGCCAACCCTTCTTCCAGGCTAACAATGCCTATGATCGTGATCACCAAGGCACAGGCCTTGGCCTGTCGGTCGTCAAAGGCCTGTGTGAACTGCACGCTGGTTCTATGTCGATTTCCAGCGTTGAGGGCGAGGGCACGACGGTGACGGTGCGGATCCCGTTTGCTGGGCCAAGCACCATTGATGCTGGCCCGACCGATCCTGATGTCGCCAACACTGTTGTTCTGGCCAAGCTGGAACGCGAGCGGTCCGCTGCTCCGGTGGCACAGGAAGCAGCCGACATTGATCAGGTTGATCCAGATGCACCAGAACAAGACTTTTTCGAACAAGAAGGGCACCGCGCTCATGGTTAGGCACGAACCCACCCTTGATGGTCACCCAGGCCATAATCATCAAAGCCATGGTGAGCAACCTTACGTCTATCATCGGCCAGCGCGCTCGGCGCATGCTGACGCCGCCTACGATGATGGCGATTATGACGACGACTATGGCTATGATGATGAGCCGCACGGCTTCGTTGATCGTATTCTAGCTGCGCCAGGCAAGCTGGCGATGACCACAGTCGCGCTGGTCGCCTTCGCGGTTGTCGGCGTCAATGCAGCCTACATGCAGCCCGGCGCCCATCCGGCCCCGATGCTCTCAACACGCGGCGATGCGCCTGCGCTGGCCATGCCGCACGAAGAAGGCCGCTTGGCGCAGCGCGCTGTTACCATGGCACCGGCCCCGATCGTGCCGCCCAGCCGCTCTTACGATGCGACCGCATCCATTCAAAACCCGGCAACGCCCGCTGGTGATGATATCGCCTCGCTTCTGCCCCGCCAGCCCTATGTGGTGCCTTCCCCCATTGCGCGTCCGCAACTTATCGCGCAACGCGTTGCCCAGCCGACGCCGCGACCAGTCGCAACTGTGCCAGCCGCGACTGTGCCAGTCGTGACTCCGCCAGCGGAAACGCAGCCATCGCGGCCTATGCCACGTCGCGTTGAGACCATTGCGGTCAACGATGCCATTGGCGCGTTGCTGGCGCCGGTCATTGCGCCCAACCCAACCGCTGGCACCAACCAGCCGCTGCCACAATCAGCCAGCACGCGCTCGGTGCAGCCCGTTGTGGCCGCCGTTCAGGCAGTTCTGGCCGATATGGGCTATCAGCCCGGCAGCATTGATGGGGTTATTGGCCCGAGCACCGAAGAGGCAATCCGCCGTTTCCAATTGCGCCGCGCCTTGGAGCCCAACGGTCAGATCACCAACGATCTGCTGCGTGAGATTGAACGGGTGACCGGCACGCGGATCAGCACGTCCTAGCGACGTGCCGGAAAGGTAGCTGACCTGCCAAACCAAAGTTTTGCGCCTTGCAAGTTCCAGATGCTTTCCTCGCTCCGAGACGTGATGACATTCACTGTTGGGCAGCGCTGCGGACAGGGTTGCCGTTGCAATCGGTAGTGCGAATGGCAGCTTTCGGATCGCCGGAAAGAAGCCGTTGTTGGCTCACAATTCGAAGCTCAGACACTGGCCCTGACCCCTTCAAGCAGGGCGCCGTCTAAACTCTCACCGTGCAGCACAGAGATGTCCCCGGTGGATTCGAGCACGACGGCGCGAACATCGCTCACGTGCAGAACATTTGCCTCGCGAAGCTTGGAGATGATGTCACTACGAGTAGTGCGAGTGAGTTTGAGTGCGGTCTCCAAAAACTCACCTTCTCGCATCAGTAACGTGGGCGTGTTGTCAACTACTCCCTCGAAGTCGTCAATTTCGGACCGGGTGCGAGACACGGCGTACTGGATGCCGAGAAGGGCTGTGATGGCGACAAGAGCTTGCGCCAGGGCGCTCCAATTCGTGGCCTGCACACATCCAGCGAGAAGCGAACCGATGGCGACGGTGGTAACAAAATCAAACGATGTCATCTTGGAGAATGCACGCAGTCCAATCACACGCACGCAGAACACCACCCATGAAAGGCCAATAAGGGCAAGTAATGTGCCGCGCAGAAGGACGTCGAGAGCGGTAATATCAGTAAACATCAGATAGGTTTTCTCTGCCTGGCGCGTTGGTAAAAGAGGTGTGCGAGGGTCAAAACAAGCACAAAAGACACGACGCCGAGATAGCGCTCGTAAATGCCGTCAATGTTCGTGGGCAGAATGAAGAACACAGGCGCTGAAGCTACCCAGATGACGCCGGTCGCGATTAGGATCGTACGGTAGTAGGGACTGGCCCGGGCTGCGCCGCGAGCCAAGGTGAAGCAGGCGACAGTCATCGTGACCCCCAAAGCATACACCAAATAGACGTGGATTACCCAGCCGTCACTGTCGTTGTCGCCATATTCGTTACGTGCCCCGATGAGGAATACCAACAGGCCGAAGGCAATGAGTGCGACGATCCCGACGCTCCAGTCCCATGCGCCGAGATGCACATGAGCGGCCAGTACGGCGAGACCGATCAGCCCGGCGGAAAAAGCGTAGAGACCGATATCAACGATGAACTCGTAGCGTCCCGCCCCGAGATCACTGATGGTATCAGCGATCCAGTCGTGGTTCGGAACGACGAAATCTGCGATGAGAATTGAGACGGCGAGCGCCATACATCCAAAAACCGCAAGTAGGCTAAGGGTACGCAGAAGGAGCGGTTGCTCGGTGACTTCGGCGGGTATTTGTCGATCGGTTTCAGCGGTCAGTGACATCGAGGCTCCCTAATCTCGTTGGGTCAACGTCCGAACGAACAATTGGTTCATGCCATGACCAACACGGTCTAATTGCCGATGACTTCTAAGTCCGAGGGCCAAGTTTTCAGAATGGCCGGTTCTGTCGATGCGAACGGCGCCATCACAACCATTGAAGGGTTTCTAGTCACGAAGCCTTGTGTGTCTTTATACGTACCCGAGAACGGACATTCGTGCACCGCCCAGCGTTGCGCACTTTGGCCTCAACCCTCCGACCCCGCTCAAAACGCCACGGTTTCGGCGACCAGAAAATCAACAACATCACACAGCGCCTCTTGCGGCGTCGCGCCTTCCTCAATCCTCTCGCGATAAAGCGCCAACTGCCTGTCAGCCGATGTGCCCTGCTGGCTGATGGTGCGCAGATGCGCCAGTTCGGTTTCGCAGCCAAGCTCGCGGGCATCCTCGCTGAGCATATCGATCAGTTCCTCGATCAACTCTTCCATCGGCACCAGTGAGCCTCGGCCAAAATCGACCAACTCGCCTTGCACGCCATGGCGCTGCGCAAGCCAGCGGTTCTCTTCGATAAGGAAGTGGGAATAGCTGCGCCATTTTTGGTTGTCGCCGCGCAGCCGGTAGAGCATGCGCGCCAGGCACTGGAAAAGAGCCGCCACCGCCGCAGCGTCGGCCAGATTGGTGCACACATCGGCAACGCGCATTTCGAGCGTTGGAAACTTGTCCGATGGCCGAAGGTCCCACCAAATCTTGGTGGCATCCTCGATCAACCCGGCATTCACCAGCGTTTTGATCGTGCGCTGATATTCTGAGTAGCCAGCAAAGTGCTCGGGCAGGCCGGTACGTGGCAGCTCATCAAACACCGCAAGGCGGTAGCTTTTAAGGCCAGAAACATTGCCCCGCCAAAAGGGCGAAGAGGTCGTCAGCGCCAGCAGATGCGGCAAAAAATAGGTCAGTTGCGCCATCAGATCGATGCGCAGATCATCATCTTCAATGCCCACATGCACATGCATGCCGCAGATGACGAGGCGCGCCACGACCATTTTCAGATCATCGGCCAGCGCGTTGTAGCGCTCCTTGTCGGTATGGGTGAGGCGGCTCCATTCGGCAAATGGGTGGGTGGAGGCAGCCATCGGCGCCAGGTCGAACGGGGCCGCCGCCGCGTGCAAGCAACTGCGCATATGTTGAAGCTGCGCGCGCGCTTCGCCAACGCTCTGGCAAACTTGCGTGCCCACCTCGATCTGGCAGCGCAAAAACTCGTGCGTTACCTGGTCGCCCAGCACCTCTTTGCAAGCATCAAAGGCTGCCTCGGGCGGGTTGGCCGCCAGGTCTCGACTCTCCCTCTCCACCAGCAAATACTCTTCTTCCATGCCGAGGGTGAAGGAGGGCGCTTTGTGCATGGTCTGTCCTTGCATTGCCCTCGTCTGAAGGGCTTATGTGAAAACGCCATTCAAGACGTGACCGATGCCAAATGCAACGATGGCTGCCGCTAGACCTATGGCCAGCGTTTCCAGGCTGGAACGCCACCAGGGGCTGAGCGACCATTTGCTTTTGCCAAAACCGATGCCGGCAAAGGTCAACGCGGTGGCGCCCAAAGCGATCCATCCAGCGTCTGGCAGGCCCATCAGGAACGGCACCAGCGGCACCAACCCACACACCAAAAACCCGCCAAAGGTTGCCATGGCCGCGCGCAAGGGCGAGCGGCGGGCGGTGGCCACGCCATACTCTTCAGACAGCATGGTCGCGATCCAAACGTCGCGGTTGGCGGTGATCACCTCCACGGCATCTTCGAGAATTTGGCCGGCAAACCCTTTGGCCGCGAAAATCTGCCGGATTTCCTCGCGCTCGCCTTCCGGGTAGCGCGCGATGTGATCGGCTTCCACCGCCTCCAGGCGCTTGGCATCATCATTGTCGGCCTTGGTGCCAAGATAATTGCCCGCTGCCATGGAAAGCCCATCGGCCAGCAGATTGGCAAAGCCTAGGATCAGAATGATCTTTGCCGACAGCGATGCGCCAAGGCTGCCAGCGACAATCGCAAACGTTGTCACCGCACCATCGATGCCGCCATAGACCCAATCCTGAAGGTAGTTGGCGCGGTGCCCGTCGCGCAGTCGCGCGGCGATGCCAGAGGGCGTGTGGGAGTGATCGGTGGAGCTCATGGGGCAAGCCTATCATCTTGTTTAGAATCGTTCTAGCTTGTTGCGCAATTGCCCGCTATGCGCTCGATCAACCCGGTCAGAAGGCGCTCTGGGGCCTCCCATCATTGAAATCGGCGCGCGTCTCCATTAGGAACCGCCCATCCCTCGTGCTTTTGTGTGTTTGATCTGTCAAACCGAAGGGTTTTTTGGAGAAAGTAAAAATGCCCGTGTCCAATTCGATGTCGAAATTGCCGTCGCGCCCTCTGGCCGATTGGAGCCCCACCTCATGGCGCTCCAAGCCGATCCTTCAGGTGCCAAGCTATCCAGACGCGCAAGCTGTCAAAGATGTTGAGGCACGGCTGGCAAGCTATCCGCCACTCGTTTTTGCAGGTGAGGCCCGTAATTTGCGCGCAGAACTGGCGCGGGTGGCCAAAGGCGAAGCGTTTCTTCTTCAAGGTGGCGATTGCGCCGAAAGCTTTGCCGAGCATGGCGCGGACAATATCCGCGACTTCTTCCGCGCCTTCCTGCAGATGGCGATTGTGCTGACCTATGGGTCAGCGCGCCCGGTGGTGAAGGTTGGCCGTTTGGCTGGCCAGTTCGCCAAACCGCGTTCGTCCAACATTGAGAAGCGCGATGGGCAGGAACTGCCCTCCTACCGTGGTGACATCATCAACGGCATTGAGTTCAACGCAGAGTCTCGCATCCCCGATCCGGCACGCCAAGACATGGCGTATCGCCAGTCAGCAGCCACGTTGAACCTGGTGCGTGCTTTCGCGTCGGGGGGATATGCCAACCTTGAGAATGTGCAGGAATGGATGCTCGGCTTCGTGGCCGACAGCCCGCAAGGCGAGCGCTATCAGGAACTGGCTCAGCGCATCTCTGAAACCATGAACTTCATGCGCGCCATCGGCATTACGTCCGATCAGTATGCCCGCCTGCGTGAAACCGACTTCTACACCAGCCACGAAGCGCTGCTGCTTGGCTATGAGGAGGCGATGACCCGCAAGGACTCAACGTCCGATGATCCCGATGCCTGGTACACCACATCCGGCCACATGATTTGGATCGGCGACCGGACCCGTCAGCTGGACCATGCCCATGTTGAGTTCGCCCGTGGCGTGCGCAACCCGATCGGCATGAAGTGCGGCCCCTCCATGGAAGCCGACGACATGCTGCGCCTCATCGACCGGTTGAACCCGCTGAATGATCCAGGTCGCCTGACGCTGATCGCCCGCTTTGGCCATGACAAAGTCGAAGCGCACCTGCCGGAGCTCATCCGTGCGGTGGAACGCGAAGGCAAGTCGGTGGTTTGGTCGTGCGATCCGATGCACGGCAACACCATCACCGCCAACAATTACAAGACGCGCCCATTTGAGCGCATCCTTGGCGAGGTGGAAGCCTTCTTCGATGTGCACGAGGCCGAAGGCACCTATCCCGGCGGCATCCATGTGGAGATGACCGGCAAGAACGTCACCGAATGCATGGGCGGCGCCCGCGCCATTACCGCCGAAGACTTGCAGGATCGCTACCACACCCATTGCGACCCGCGCCTCAACGCCGATCAGGCGTTGGAGCTGGCCTTCTTGGTGTCAGAGCGCTTGAAAAAAGGCCGCACCAGCGCGCCGGTGGAACTGCCGCAGGCGGTCTGATCCGCCCCTAAACGTCATGGCCGGGCTTGATCCGGCCATCCAGCTCTAGACTGCTCTACCATCATTGGAGGGCAAACGATTCACGATGGATGGCCGGGTCAAGCCCGGCCATGACGGTCATAAAGTTCTGCTGGCCAACGTTTAGGCAGCTTCTTCCTCGTCTTCTTCCTCGTCGTCCTCATCCCAGTACCACCACGCCACCGCGTAGGTGATGGCGAAATAGATCGCGAAAGTCACCGGTCCGGACACCACATTGTAGGTGACCCAAAGATCGGTGGAGGTGTTGCGCCACACGAGTTCGTTGGCGCCCGCCAGGGTCAGCGCCAGGCCAATCCAGGCAACGTGCAACACGGTCCACCCGGTGGGGATCATCTCCAGCTTGTAGCCCATGGACCGCTGCAACATGCTCGGTCGCGCCAGCATGCCCGCCGCTAAGATCACAGCAAAAGATACACCGCCGATGGTCGGTTTGATTTTGATGAAGCGCTCATCATCCTGCACCAGCCCGGCCCCTAGCATGACGATGGAAAGCAGCACCGTGGAGATCGCCAGAAACGGCAATTGCCCATCGATGCGGTAGCGCAAATACACCGCCAGCATGGCGGCCAGGATCGCCGCGCCGGTGGCCACGTAAAGGGTGGAGACCATGTTCACGGCCAAGAAAACAAGGCCGGGCAAAAACTCAAGAAGAAGGCGGCGGTCGAGAATGGGGGAACTCACAAGAACAAGAATCGATGCCGACCTGATACCAAGCCGATTGGCGCTCGCGCAACGAAAACCGGTGCCATTGAGGTTCAACGAACAGACTGTCACTGAAATCATGGATTGTGATACGGAGGCTTCAGCCCCAACGTTGGAAGACCTGTTGGCTGGAGGCCCTTATGACCGAATTCCCCACCATCTTTGTCTCGCATGGCGCACCCAGCATCGTGATCGACGACATCGAAGCGCATCATTTTTTGAAGGACTTGCAGTCCCACATTTCCAAGCCGTCGGCCATCATCATCAACTCCGCGCATCATGAAGCTGCCGGCCCAGCGGTGGTTCGTGATCCCAATCCCGGTATGATCTATGACTTTGGCGGCTTTCCTGATGCGCTGCGCCAGATGGTCTACGCGGCACCCGGCGACACCGTGCTGGCCGATCGGGTGACGGCGCTACTCCAGGGCGTCGGTCTTTCTCCCCATACCGTGGAAGAGCGCGGCTACGACCATGGCGCTTGGAACCCGCTGATGCTCGCCTTCCCACAGTCCGATATTCCGGTTGTCCAGGTTTCCATTGACCCCAATGCTGATGCTGCCTGGCACATGAAACTGGGCAACGCGCTATCGCCGCTGCGTGCCGACAATGTGCTGGTGCTTGGTAGCGGCCACATCACGCACAACCTCAAAGAGTTCTTCAACGTGATGCGAGGCGGCGAACCAAACCCTGAGCTTCCCGCTAAGGTCGCCGCCTTCACCGATTGGTTCCACGCCAAAATAACTGCCGGTGATACTGCTGCAGCACAGAACTGGTTGGTTGAAGCGCCGTTCGCGCGTGACAACCACCCGACTGACGAGCATTTCTTCCCCATCTTCACCGCATGGGGTGCGGCAGGCGAGGGCGCGACGGGCGAGCGCATCCATGCTTCAACCCAAATGGGCGGAGCCTTTGCTTGGGATGCTTATCGGTTTTTGTAGCTTTTTTTCTTAATATGCTCAAAGTGATCAAAAGGGTCATGGACAGTCACTCAGCGCGGCGTTAGACCGCTGGCCATGAGCAAAGACACCTTCTCCATTGCCATCGCCCAGCTGAACCCTGTGATGGGTGATTTGGCGGCCAATCTGCTGATGGCACGCGATGCGCGCATGCAAGCCAAGCTGCTGGGCGCCGATGTGATCGCGTTCAGCGAGCTCTTCATCTCTGGTTATCCGCCTGAAGACCTCATCGACAAGGACGCGTTCATGCATGCCTGCCGCGAGGCGTGCGAGGAACTGGCGCGCGAAACCGATGATGGCGGCCCGGCGATTGTGATGGGCACGCCGTGGCTGGAAAAAGATGAGCGGTCCGGCGAAGACAAGCGCTACAATGCCGTCGTGCTGATGGATGGCGGCGCCATCACCGGCATGCGCGCCAAGGTGCATCTGCCCAACTATTCGGTTTTTGACGAAAAGCGCGTTTTTGATGCTGGCCCCATGCCTGGCCCGTTGGAATGTCGCGGTGTGCGTCTCGGCGTGCCGGTGTGCGAGGATGCTTGGTTTGACGATGTTACCGAGTGCCTGGCTGAAACCGGCGCAGAACTGCTGATCGTGCCCAATGGCTCACCCTGGTGGGAGGCCAAGAACGACGAGCGCCAGCAAGTGATGGTGCAGCGCGTGGTCGAGACCGATCTGCCGCTCATCTACATCAACCAGCTGGGCGGCCAGGATGAACTGGTCTTTGACGGAGGCTCATTCGCGCTGGCCAAAGACCGCACGCTTGCGCTGCAAATGCAACAATTTGAGCAGGGCGTGGAACTGCTCAAAGCGGTTCGCGGTGATGAGGGTTGGACGTTTGAACGCGGGCAGCTTGCCACCTTGCCCGATGATCTGGAAGCCGACTGGCGCGCCTGCGTCATGGGGCTTGGCGACTATGTGAACAAGAACGGGTTTCCCGGCGTGGTGCTTGGGCTTTCCGGCGGTATCGATTCAGCCATCTGCGCAGCCATGGCCGTGGATGCGCTGGGCCCGGGCCGCGTGCATTGCGTGATGATGCCTTATGAATACACCGCCAAAGACTCCTTGGAAGATGCTGAAGCCTGCGCCAAAGCGCTGGGCGTGCGCTACGATGTGGTGGAGATCCATGCCCCGGTTGATGGCTTTCTGGGCGCGTTGGGCCCGTTGTTTGAAGGCACCGACGAGGGCGTGACCGAAGAGAACCTGCAGTCGCGCACCCGCGGCACGATTTTGATGGCGCTGTCGAACAAGTTCGGCTCCATGGTGGTGACCACCGGCAACAAATCGGAAATGTCCGTCGGCTACGCCACGCTTTATGGCGATATGAATGGCGGCTTCAATCCTATCAAAGATGTCTACAAAACAGACGTCTATCGCATGGCCGCTTGGCGCAACCTGCATCACCCCGCTGACTTGCTTGGCCCCGCAGGCGAGGTGATTCCAGAGCGCATTATCACCAAGGCGCCGTCTGCTGAGTTGCGCCCGGATCAGACCGATCAGGACTCGCTGCCAGAATATGATGTGCTGGATGGTATTCTGCGCGGGCTGGTAGAGAATGAGCATTCCATCCAGGACATCGTCGCAGACGGCTATGACCTTGAAACGGTGGCCCGCATCGAGCACTTGCTTTATATCGCCGAGTACAAACGTCGCCAGGCGGCACCGGGCGTGAAGCTCACCAGCCGGGCCTTCGGTCGCGACCGCCGCTACCCTATCACCAACCGCTTTCGGGATCGCCGTGATCCGGCCCATCCCCAAGGCACATCGGATTAGTATGACTCAAGATACCAACACCGTGGTGCGCTTCGCCCCGTCACCCACGGGTTATCTGCACATCGGCAATGCTCGCACGGCTTTGTTCAATGCCTTGTTTGCCCTGAAAACCGGCGGGCAATTCGTGCTGCGCCTGGATGACACGGATACCGCCCGCTCCACCCAGGAGTTCGCCGACACCATTTTGGGTGACATCGCCTGGCTTGGCATCCAGGTGGACCGGCAGGAAAAACAGTCCGCCCGCATGAAGCGCTATGATGGCGTGCGCGATGAGTTAAAAGCCAAAGGCCTGCTTTACGCCTGTTATGAGACCGCTGAGGAGCTGGACTACAAGCGCAAACGTCAGATGGCGCTGGGCAAGCCACCGGTTTACGATCGCACGGGGCTGAACCTCTCCGATGAAGAGCGCAAGGAGCTAGAAGCTGAGGGCCGCACACCGCACTGGCGCTTCAAGCTGACCGGTAAGCGCGTGGAGTGGAATGACCTCTGCAAGGGCGCGCAAACCATTGATACCGCATCACAATCCGATCCAGTGTTGATCCGCGAAGACGGCTCCTATCTCTACACGCTGCCCTCGATCATCGATGATATCGATTTCGGTATCACCCATGTGATCCGTGGCGAAGACCATGTGTCGAACACCGGCACGCAGATCGAAATCTTTGAAGCCCTTGGCGCCAGCGCACCCAACTGGGGGCACCACAATCTGCTGATCGCCGCTGATGGGTCCGCGCTTTCCAAGCGCCACGGCTCGCTTTCTCTCAAAGCCCTGCGCGAGGACGGCACCCAGGCCATGGCGGTGGCAAGCGTCGCCACATTGGTCGGAACGTCCATGGCCATCGCCCCGCGCGAAAACCTGGCGGCATTGGCCGAAGACTTTGATCTGTTGAAGGTTTCCTCTGGCCCGGCTCGGTTTGAACCCAAGCAGATCGCCGATTTCTCCGCGCAGATGGTCCACGCCTTGGAGCCTGCTGATGTTGCCGATACGCTGACCAGCCTGGGCATTCCCTCCGATGTCCAAGCTGAGCTTTGGCTCGCCGTGCGCAAGAACTGCGACGCCCCAAAGGATGCCAAAGCCTGGTGGGATATGCTGAACGCTGACTCAGTGGAGAGCGATCTGGAAAGCGATGATGTCGCTTACGTCCAGTCCGCCATCGCGCACCTGCCCGAGGGTGAGATCGCCTCTGAAACGTGGAGTGAGTGGACCGGCGCTTTGAAGGGCGAAACCGGGCGCAAGGGCAAGGCGCTTTTCATGCCGCTTCGCAAAGCGCTCACCGGCCAAGAACGCGGTCCGGAAATGGGTCCGGTCATTGTGCTGCTTGGTCGGCAAAAGGTTCTAGACCGTCTGCAAGAAGCAGCGGACTAAACCCCAAATCAAGCGGACGGTCTGCATGGTTTTGCAGACTAACAGCGGACTAACAGCAGACCGTCTGCATCAGTCTGCCTCAAAACCGTGTGTCTGATCAGTTGTTGAAATAGCCGTAGTTGGGGCCCACACGGCGGACAATCTGCTCGCCATCCTCTTCCGGACGGGTCAAGCGACCAAGCCCTGAAAAGCTCATACCAGCATCGTCCAAGGCCCGGGTTTCCGGGTCGCTGGCCATATCTGGGCGCGCTGTCGGCTGCGGCACTTGCGGGCCAGTTGGACCGGCGGCAATGCCGGTGGATGCCCGCAACTCTTCCAGCACCACTGCCGAAGGGGTGCAGCGATTGTCCGGGTCAAAATTATCGCGGTACGCAAAGGCATAACTCTGCGTGGTGTAGGGTTCGCCAGTCAGCGTGTTCATCATCGCCTCGACCTGTTGGCCGGGGTTGCGGTAGGCAAAGAGCTCAACGCCGGTCCCTGGGCACATGGCGGCACAAAGGCTGCGATCTTCATCGAACCTGTCGCGTGTGGTGGAAAAGCTAATTGGCCAATAAAATCCGTCACTTGTGCGCACACACATGGTGCGGAACGTGTTGCCGCGTAGGCGGAACTCTGGCTCGCGGGTGAACTCACCCGGGCGGTCAAACCCTCGATTGCGCGGCTGACCCGGCATCAGAATCCCCGAGGGATCATCCGGTCGCCGCGCCACATAGGTCGGCTGCGAGCGAATGCCGAAAATCGCTTCCAGCAAATTGCCTGGCTGCACCGATTGGCGCGCCTGTTGTTGTTGCACTTGGCGCTGACCCGGACCGCACTGTGTCGCAAACACCCGTTCAAGTTCGGCAATGCGCCGTGGATCGCCGCGACCACCGCCGCCCGAACGCGCAGCCTGCCGCTGCATCTGGTTCAAATTGGCCTGCATCTGATTGAGGCTCGCCACAATCGAACCGCATTGCGGCGAGGCGCCAAACGCGCATTGGAACCGGTCGAACGCGCCTTGCGCCCGCGCCATCTCCCGCATTTGCTGATTGATCGATTGCTGAAGCTGGCTCGATCCGCCGCCGCCGCCATTATGAAGACTGGCCAATTCGCTTTGGATGCGGGCACAGGAATTTTGCGCATGGGCCTGTGAGGTAAAGCCAAGGCCGAGCGCGAAAACGGCAGCACCAAGCGTCAAAGCTTGGCGTTTCAAGGCCTTTTTCCAATCGTGATGGGCTGGTGCCGTCACGTGCTCATCCACCTCGCGGTTACCGTACCAAGCTTTGCTCAAAGGATTGGTGATCCAACGCCTGAGCAGCCGATACGTTCATCCTAGCCAACTAGGGTTAGCCAAAGGTTGGCCAAACCGTGGCAATCGACCCTGTGGTGGTATCAGGGCCTTAATGAACCCAAGATGAATAGCGTTCATTGCGCTTTGCGGGGCGCTTGGCCGGGCGGGCTTCAAACTGCGGCAGACGCTCACGGGCACAGGGGGTAAGCCCGCTATCCAGATGCCGAAGGGTCATCCGGGCGACGGTGCCAGCATCCTCAGCTTGCAACACAAAATCCTCTCCGGCTTTCAGCCAAAGCGCTGCAAACAAACGACTTTCTTGTTCTGTCAGGCTCATGGTCTTACCTTCCCTCGTGAGCCAACACCCCTCTTGTTGGGAGTTGCTGACCGCGGATATCACGTTGCGGCACACTGCGCCGAAAATCGGCGGGGTGCCGTGTTCGCCATCACACCTTCGGCGCGCATGTATCGTTCACGACACGTTGCACACCTGCACTGATCAATCGATTAAGGCTTGACGAGTTTGCCCAAAACACGGCAGGGAAAAGGCCATGTTTAGGCCGTATGATTATCAAAGCCCTGCTGAAGCTGTTCAAAGTGCAGCCATTAGCATTGTGGAGATTTGCAGCTAGCGCACCCATCGCTGGCACGGCCCCGTTTTGCTCCCATCCCATTGAAACGGTTCCTCGCCAGCGGCGGGCTAACCTCTTGTGCGTTACACCTGTAACGCTTTCAACGATGGAACGAGCACGATGACTTTGCAGTTCACCAACACCGCCACGCGCACCAAGGAACCCTTTGTTCCGATCGACGAGAAAAACGTGCGCCTCTATGTGTGTGGGCCGACGGTGTACGACTTTGCCCATATCGGCAATGCGCGCCCGGCCGTGGTGTTTGATGTGCTGTTTCGGCTGCTGCGCCATGTGTATGGCGCCGATCACGTGACCTATGTGCGCAACATCACCGACGTGGATGACAAGATCAACGCGCGGGCCAAACGCGACTTTCCCGTTCTGCCTTTGAACGAGGCGATAGCGCGGGTCACCGAAAAAACCACCGCGCAATACCATGCTGATCTGGCCGCGCTTGGCTGCCTGGAGCCTACCCATGAGCCGCGCGCCACGGCGCACATTCCTGGCATGATCGCGATGATCGAAACGCTTATCGCCAAGGGAAATGCCTATGTGGCGGAAGGCCAAGAAGGCGGCGAGGTGCTGTTCGATACGGCAAGCATGCCCAACTACGGCGCGCTGTCGAAGCGGAACCTGGATGAGCAGCAGGCCGGAGCCCGCATCGCCGTGGAAGGTCACAAAAAGAACCCAGGCGATTTCGTGCTTTGGAAGCTCTCAAGCGCAGATGAGCCTGGCTGGGAAAGCCCGTGGGGCAGGGGCCGTCCAGGCTGGCACATTGAGTGCTCGGTGATGAGCGCGTTTCATCTCGGCGAAACTTTTGACATCCATGGCGGTGGGCTGGATCTGATCTTCCCGCACCATGAAAACGAGATCGCCCAAAGCTGCTGCGCTCACGGCACTGATACGATGGCCAACACCTGGCTACACAATGGCTTTGTGCAGGTCGAGGGCCGCAAAATGTCGAAGAGCGAAGGCAACTTCGTCACCATCCATGACGTGCTGCACACCGACAAAGTCGGCGGGCGGAAATGGCCAGGCGAGGTGGTGCGCCTTGCCCTCTTGATGACCCACTACCGCGAGCCGATGGACTTTTCGGTCAAGCGCTTGGAAGAGGCTGAGAACGTCTATGCCCGCTGGTCGCGACTCTTAGGTGAGTTAAATCTGTCCGCACTTCGTCTCGCCGTCCCAAGCGAAGAGTTCCTGGATTGCTTAGCTGATGACCTGAACACTGTGGCGGCGATCGAAACACTGCACCGCCTTGAAAACCAGATAACAGATCAGTCGGATGCGGGTTTACGCCTTCTGGGCGGAGTCGGAGCACTGGGACTGCTTGCCTCCGGCGGGTTGCAAAAGGTGTTCGAAGCTCCCGACAATTATTGGTCTGCTCATGACGAGAATTTTAGTATTCTCTTTGGCGATGTTGCGGGCTTTGTTCCAGTCCAGCGAGCAACGATCAAGGATTACGTTGCGGCTAGTGAGCTTGGGCTAAACCCAGAAGAAGTAGCCTATCAGGTTGGCCACCGAAACGAGGCAATCGCCGATAGAAAATTCGAGATTGCCGACACAATTCGCGACGAACTCTTAGAACAGGGCATCCAACTCAAAGACGGTAAGGACCCCGAAACCGGCGAACGCACCACGACCTGGGAGGTAAAGCGATGACCGCGCCTCACCCTCAATCGTCATGGCCGGACTTGATCCGGCCATCCAGTGGATGGTCGCCAGTATGCCTGGATCCCCGGATCAAGTCCGGGGATGACGCCGGTGCGCAGGGGAGGCATCGAAGCCTTACTGGTGAAGCGCTGAATGCGTGCCACCCACACCCGTCATCCTCGATGTTGTCATCCCAGACGCTGAAAGCGAGCCTGGATCTGACGGTGACGAGCTGGTTGCAGATCCCGGCTCTCGCTTCGCTTGGCCGGGATGACAAGGGAGGAGCGGGGACATGACCACCTCTCTCGCCGGTGGGTGCCAATGTGGAGCTGTGCGCTACCAGGTGACGGGTGCGCAAACCCCGCATCTCTGTCACTGCCGCATGTGCCAGAAAGCGTCCGGCAACTACTTTCTGCCGTTGGCCTGGGCGCCCGGAAGCAGCCTTACCGTCACGCGCGGCGAGCCAGCCTGGTTCCACTCGTCTGACCCTGTCCGCAGAGGCTTCTGTGGCACCTGCGGCACGCCCTTGTTCTTCGACACCGTGGACTCTGCGGGCATGGCCTTCACGCTGGGCAGTCTTGACGATCCGGCCGCGCTGCCGCCCCAGATGAACGATGGTGAGACGAGCCGTGTGCCATTTTTTCATCAGCTCAGCGCGCTGCAATCGAAGGAAGTGGATCGCGATGAGCTGTCGCCGGTAATCGACGAAACCAACCATCAGCATCCCGACCATGACACGGACACGTGGGAGGCAAAGCGATGAGCGGACATCACCCACAATCGTCATGGCCGGTCTTTAACCGGCCATCCAGTGGTAGTCTGCCGGTATGTCTGGATCCCCGGATCAAGTCCGGGGATGACGCCCTTGAGCTTGGCGAACTCCGCAGCCACCCAAGCAAAGCGATGAGCGCGCGCCACCACCATTCGTCATCCTCGGGCTTGTCCCGGGGATCCATTCCGTTGAACGTTCCAACCCTCAGCGCTGCCGAAAATCCTCAGGCAGGATCCCGGACAAGCCCCGTGTGCAGGAGGTTACCCACAATGACCAAAGAACGCCTCTATCTGTTCGACACCACATTGCGCGTCCGCGTTGCGCGCAAGCGCGAAGCGCTGAGCACACGCGAGCAAAAAAGAGCCGTCGCGGGGAGAAGACACGATGTCGGGTAATAAAGAACGCCTCTACCTCTTCGATACCACGCTCAGGGACGGCCAACAAACGACCGGCATCGACTTCTCGCTAGACGATAAGATCACCATTGCGCGGATGCTTGATGAGTTGGGCGTCGACTATGTCGAGGGCGGCTATCCGGGCGCCAACCCAACGGACTCAGCGTTCTTTGAAGAAAAACGCACGCAAAACGCCACCTTCACCGCCTTTGGCATGACGCGGCGGGCGGGTGTTTCCACCTCCAACGATCCGGGCCTGAAAGCTCTGATCGATGCGGCGGGCGATGCCATCTGCTTCGTTGCCAAGAGCTGGGACTATCATGTGCGGGTAGCACTGAAGACCACAAACGAAGAGAACCTTGCCTGCATCCAGGACAGCGTGATTGCAACGCTGGCCGCTGGCAAAGAACCGATGGTTGATTGCGAGCACTTTTTTGACGGCTACAAGGCCAACCCAAGCTATGCGCTGGCCTGCGCCGAAATCGCCTATCAGGCTGGTGCCCGTTGGGTGGTGCTGTGTGATACCAATGGCGGCACCCAGCCCGACGAGATTGAAGCCATCGTCAAAACCGTGCAGGAAAAAGTGCCCGGCACGCATCTGGGCATCCATCCGCACAACGATACCGAACAGGCCGTGGCCAATGCGCTGGCGGCGGTGCGCGCAGGCGTTAGGCAAATCCAGGGCACGCTGAATGGCATCGGTGAGCGCTGTGGCAATGCCAACCTCACGAGCCTCATCCCAACGCTGATGCTCAAAGAGCCCTATGCCAGCCAATTCGAGATCGGTGTGACGCCGGAGCAGTTGGCCAAGCTCACCGTCACCAGCCGCGCGTTCGACGAAATCTTGAACCGCGCCCCGGACCGCCACGCGCCCTATGTCGGCGCTGGCGCCTTTGCCACCAAGGCCGGCATCCACGCCTCAGCGGTGCTCAAAGAACCTGAAACCTACGAGCACATTCCGCCCGCCACCGTTGGCAACACGCGCCGGGTTCTGGTGTCCGATCAGGCCGGAAAATCCAATCTGGTGGCTGAGCTGACCCGTTTGGGTTTGCAGTTTGATCCCAAAGACACGCGCTTGAATGATCTGCTCGCTGAGCTCAAAGAACGCGAGGCTGCCGGTTACAGCTATGAAGGCGCTGATGCGTCTCTCGCGCTGCTGGCCATGGGGCGGCTTGGCACCATCCCTGCCTACTTCAAGGTGGAGAGCTACAAGGTTGGCGTGGAGCGTCGGTTCAACGCGCTTGGCCAGGAAATCGACCTCTCCGAAGCGGTGGTGAAAGTGGACGTGGACGGCGAACGGCTGATGTCGGTGGCCGAAGGCAACGGCCCGGTGAACGCGCTGGACAATGCTTTGCGCAAGGATCTCGGGCGCTTTCAGGCGGACATCGAAACGTTGGAACTGGTGGACTACAAGGTGCGTATCTTGAACGCCGGGACGGCAGCTATAACGCGCGTGCTGATCGAGAGCGAAGACACCGCCACCGGTGAGCGCTGGTACACTGTTGGCGTGTCGGAGAACATCGTCGACGCCAGTTTCCAGGCGCTGGAGGACAGCATCATCACCAAGCTGATGCGCTCCGACGGGCTGATGATGGCCCCGGCGGCGGAGTGATGTGATGGTTTGCCCCATGGCCCGCCAAAGCAAACCAACTGATCTGCCAGGGCTGGAATCGCTCTACCCAGCGGCGTTTCCCGAGGAAGATCTTGTCGCGTTGATGCGCGCTCTTACGGTGGAACCAGATGTGCTGTCTTTGGTCCTGGACCAGTCCGGCGAGGTTATCGGACATGTCGTTTTCACCCCATGCCGCATCGCGGACAGTCGCGCCACGCTTGCCCTTCTGGGGCCGTTGGCGATTCATCCACACTGGCAGAAGCAAGGGCTGGGTGGGTCGCTGGTGCGCGAAGGGTTGGCCCGCTTGCGCAAGCAAGGCATGGCAGGCATGCTCGTTTTAGGCGATCCAAACTATTACGGCCGCTTTGGTTTCCAGGCCGAGCCAAACATCGCCCCGCCGCATCCCTTACCAGCCGAGTGGGCGGGTGCTTGGCAGTCGCTGGCGTTTGATGGTGCTGATCTGGGTGCGGGAACCTTGCAGGTTCCAGAGGTTTGGAACGATGCGGCGCTTTGGCTGCCTTAAGGAGATTTTGAGCTAGAGGCGCGCCAGCGCGTCCTCATCGCCTTCCAAGGCCGCTTCTGAATAGCTGGCCACTTCCTCGCGCAGTTTTGGCACGATCTGGCTGACATCCTCGGTGATCAGATAGCGAATCATGGTCTGATCTGTGATGAACCCTTCATCGATCATGTGGTCCATCAGCTCCGTCAGCGGCCCCCAAAAGCCGCCAATATCAGCCAGAAGTACCGGTTTTTTATGGCGGCCAAGCTGCGCCCAGGTGATCATCTCCACCAACTCTTCCAGCGTGCCAATGCCGCCGGGCAGAGCGACGAACGCGTCGGCCTCTTCAAACATGCGACGCTTGCGCTCGTGCATATCATCAGTGATCACAAGGTCTTCCACGCGGCGCAGCATAACCTCGCGCTCTTCCAGAAACCTTGGAATAACGCCGGTTACCTTGCCGCCAGCGTCCAGGCAGGCCCGGGCAACGGTGCCCATCAGGCCAACCGATCCACCACCGTAGACAAGCCGTATATTGGAGGATGCCAAGGCCTCGCCGAGGCCCTGTGCAGCTTTCCCATAGGCGGGATTTTCGCCGGTACGTGAGCCGCAATACACGCACACTGAAGTCAATTTGCTCATTGCTCTTGAGTGACACCGCCCAAAGCAAGCGTCAACCACCGTTCTCCCAGCCATTTGCCTTCCTTGCGTGCACTGCAAAACGGTACTAAACCCGGGAGACTCGGCCTTTGTGAAGGAAATGTGATGAACTCTGGTGTCGTGGGTGCTGTAGCCCTGCTGGCGGTTGGTGGCGCGCTTTATTTGGGATCGACCTTTTTGGGCGATTATTTCAGTGAGCCTGATGCTGCAACGCAACAAGTTGCCGGTGAGGAAACTGAAGGCCAAGCCGATGGCGATGCTGCTCCGCTCGCCTTGGTGCCCGAAGCTGCCGAGACAGCTGTTGAAGAAACGGCCGACGCTGCGAGCGAAGCCGTTGAAGACGCGGTGGACGCCATCACAGACACCACCGAAGATTTGGCGGACGGCGCTGTCGATGCCGTGACCGAGACGATGGAAGCCGTCACCGAAGAGATGGCCGATGACATGGCCTCCGATGACATGGCCTCCGAAGAAACGGCTGCCGATGACATGGCATCTGAAGAGATGGCCGCGCTCAGCGAAGAGGCCGCTGGCGAGGTTCTTCAGAGCCTTGGCAATGATTTGCCCGAAGAGGCGTCTGAGCCTGGCACCACACCGGTGTTGGATGTCGTGCGCATCGAGCCCTCCGGCGATGTTCTCATTGCGGGCAATGCGCCCGAAGGCGAGCGTGTCGGCCTGGTCTACAACAACGAGGTGGTGGCTGAAGCCGATGTCACCGAAGGCGGCGACTTTGTGCTTGTGCCCGATGAGGCACTGCCGACCGGCGAGGGCACACTGGAAGTCGTCGTGATCGATGAAGACGGCAATCGCGAAACCCAATCCGACGAGCAGGTTGCTGTCGTGCTGCCTGAAGAAGGCAACGAGGCCGGGTTCCTGGTAGGCGTGCTGCGCCCAGGTGAACCGGTTGAAATTATCGAGCGTCAGGCCCCTGAAGTGGAAGTCGCAGCCACCGCTCAGCCGTCAACCGACGTGACGCCTGAGGTTGCTGAAACCACCGAAACCGCTGAAACAGACACGCCCGCCGAGATTGAGACGGCCGCGCGCGCTGAGCCAACAGCGGAAGCAGAAACTGGTGATACGCCGTTCGTCATTGTCGATGCCATCGAGCTTGAAGGCCAGGAAATCTGGATTGCCGGCGCTGCTGCGCCGGGCACTGTCATCCGCCTTTATCAAGACAATGAACTGCTTGGTGAAACCGTCACTGGCGAAGAGGGTCGCTATCTGTTCGAAGGCGCGCTGCGCGATGCCACCGGTGAAGTGACGGTGCGCGCCGATGCTCTGGCCACCGGGTCAGCGGATGTGGTCGCCCGCGCCGAGGTGCCGTTTGCTATGCCAGGTACTGAGATTGCAGATGCGGATATGGCAGAGACCGACATGGCCGACACCGACATGGCCGAGACAGTTGCTGAAACAGTGACCGAGGCTGTTGAAGAGGTGGCTCAAGCGGCCAGCGAAACTGCCAGCGAAACGGCAGATGCTGCCAGCGAGGCTGTGGCCGAGATTGCCGACAATGCCGTTGAAGCAGCAAGCGCCACCGCTGATGCGACCAGCGAACTGGCGAGCAATGCCGTTGAGGCTGCAACCGAAGCGGCAAGTGACGCGGCAAGTGACGTCGTTGAAACTGTCAGCGAAGCCGCCAGCGATGCGGTGACACCAGAGGTAGAAGTCGCTGCCACGGTCACACCAACCGAGCAGCCTGCAACCAATGAGGCAACACCAGCAACCGACACGGTGGCAGACAACACACCAGCTGACACTGAAGTCTCTGTTGCCACAACACCGGCAGCTAGCAATGAGCGCGTGTCGGTGCTCGACACAGGCAGTGTCATCATTCGTCGCGGTGACAATCTGTGGCGCCTGTCGCGCCGCGTCTTCGGTCAGGGTATCCGTTACACCTCGATCTATGATGCCAACCGCGATCAAATCCGTGATCCGGCGCTGATCTTCCCTGGTCAAGTGTTTGAACTGCCGACGCCGCAGGAAGAATGGGGTGCCGTGCCTGGTGTGGAAGCGCTGGAGCCGGACCAAATCCCTGGACCTGAAAGCACGCAGAACTAGCGGCCACCGTTTCATCAACCGAGAAGGGGTTGTCGCGGCAGCCGCGCGCCCCTATTTCATCGCTAGATGACGATGAATGCCCGGACACAGCATTGCAACACCGTCGCGCATGATGATGAGACTTTGGCCCGCATTGCCAAGGCGCTTTCTCATCCTGCGCGCTTGGCGCTTTTGCGTGCGCTGACGGCTGAACCGTGCTGTTGCGGCCATCTTGTCCGTGACCTGTCCCAGCGTGACATGGCGCTGGCGCAATCCACCGTCTCCCAACATCTGCGTGTGCTTGTCGATGCCGGTCTGGTGACCCGTACCGCCTGCGGCGTGGAAAGCTATTTCAATGTGGATGCGCAGGCCGTTGATCGGGCTTTGGCGGCGTTCGCAAGTTTAAAAACCTCTGGCGGTGCGGTGTTCCAGCACGCCAAGCCAAACCACGAGAAGGCGTAAGCCCTATGGCGATTGCCGCCGATACTCCACAGGACAAACAACAAGCTGAAAAGCCCGCGCTGTCGGTTGATGACCGGGCGATGGGCGATACGCTCAAAGTTCTCTTCCCGTACATTTGGCCGCACAATCGGCCTGACCTGAAAATGCGCATCTACATTGCGTTGTTCATTCTGGTGCTCGCTAAGTTTGTCACGGTACTCGTGCCCTACAGCTACAAGTGGCTGACGGACTCATTGACCGGCGAACTGGGAGCGCCCGCCAGCATTCCAGAATGGCTGATTGTGCCGATGATGCTGGTGATCGCCTATGGCGTTGGCCGCTTGATGATGGTGGGCTTCAACGAGCTGCGCAACGCGCTGTTTGCCAAGGTTGGCCAACACGCGGTGCGCCAGCTTGCCAACGAAACCTTCAGTCATATCCACCGCCTGTCGCTGCGTTTCCATCTTCAGCGCCGCACCGGCGGCCTGTCGCGCATCATCGAGCGAGGCACCAAGGGCATTGAGATCATCATCCGCTTTTTAATCCTAACAGCCGTGCCGACGCTGTTGGAATTTGGCCTGATGATCGCAGTTGTTTGGTATCAGTTCGATTGGACCTATTCGGCCATCGTTATCGCGATTGTTGTGGCCTTCATCTGGTTCACCAAGGTGGCCAGCGATTGGCGCATCGCGATCCGCCGCGCCATGAACGAGGCCGACACTGACTCGAACACCAAGTCCGTCGATGCGATGCTCAACTACGAGACGGTGAAATATTTCAACAATGAAGCGATGGAGTCCCGCCGCTTTGATGGGGCGATGGCCAAATATGAGAAAGCCGCCACGCAAACCTACACCTCACTGGCGACGCTGAATTTTGGCCAGACCTTCATCTTCACCGTCGGACTTGTGGTCTGCATGATCATGTCGGCTCAGGCTGTGCAGGCGGGCACGCAGACGCTGGGCGATTTCGTGATGATCAACGCGCTGTTGCTTCAGCTGTGGCAGCCGATGAACTTCCTGGGTTTCGTCTATCGCGAGATCAAGCAGGGGCTGGTCGATCTGGAAACCATGTTCGATCTGCTGCGCCAGAACCCGGAGATCAACGACAGCACCGATTCCGTGCCGCTGGATGTGACCGGCGGCGCCATCCGCTTTGATAACGTGCACTTCGCCTACGATCCCAACCGGTCGATCTTGAAAGGCATTTCCTTTGAAGTGCCTGCCGGCAAACAGGTGGCGCTGGTCGGTCCATCGGGCGCGGGCAAATCGACGATTTCGCGGCTGCTTTACCGCTTCTACGATGTCAGCGCCGGCTCCATCACCATAGATGGGCAGAACCTCAAAGATGTGACGCAGGCGAGCCTGCGCCAACAGATCGGCATGGTGCCGCAGGACACGGTGCTGTTCAACGACACCATCGCCTACAACATTCGCTATGGCCGCATGGCTGCCAGTGAAGAGGAAGTGCGCGAGGCGGCGCGCATGGCACAAATCGCTGACTTTATCGAGCAATTGCCTGAAGGGTTCGACACCCAGGTTGGCGAGCGCGGCTTGAAACTATCCGGCGGTGAAAAGCAGCGCGTGGCGATTGCCCGCACGCTTTTGAAGGCCCCGCCGATCTTGATCTTGGACGAGGCGACATCAGCGCTGGATACGCAGACTGAAAAAGAAATCCAGGCAGCCCTTGATGTGGTCTCCAAAGATCGAACCACGCTGGTTATCGCCCATAGGCTTTCCACGGTCATCGATGCCGATGAAATCATTGTCTTGAAGGCCGGTGAGATTGCCGAGCGCGGCAAACATGATGAACTGCTGGCGATGGACGGGCTCTACACCACCATGTGGAACCGTCAGCGCGAAGCAAGCGAAGCGGAAAGAAAGCTAGCTGAGACCCGCGCGCAAGACATCGAAGGTGTCATTGATCGGGGGCCCAGAGCCGGGGAACAGAGGGCAGGCGAACCGAGCCCGGCCTAAGGCGTTCGATGCCAACTTTCTCGACACGGGCCACCGAACCCGGTAGGACCTGCAATCCCCCCATTTGTGTTGTGAGTTCCGCCCGTCCATGAGCATCGCCCAGAGTATCCGCACCGCCATTCCACCGATCAATCCGGCGGGCTATCCGTTTATCGGCCTGTTTGCCTTGGCGTCTCTTGCGCTGGGGTTTTTATCAGTCAGCCTGTTCTGGATCGGTATTGGCCTGACGATCTGGTGCGTTCTGTTTTTCCGCGATCCAGCGCGGGTGACGCCCGTTGATGATAGTTTGGTGATCAGCCCGGCCGATGGTCGCGTGTGCTTCGTTGGCCATCGCGCGCCGCCGCCGGAACTGGAATTGGGTGACCAGCCGATGCGCATGGTCGGCATTTTCATGAACGTGTTCGATGTGCATGTGAACCGCGCGCCTGTGTCGGGTTCGGTCACCAAGATAGCTTACAAAGAGGGTGCATTTTTCAGCGCTGATTTGGACAAGGCGAGCGAGAAGAACGAGCGTAACGGCTTTGTGTTTGCAACACCGCATGGACCACTGGCCGCAGTGCAGATTGCAGGACTTGTCGCCCGCCGGATTCTCTCTTGGAGCGCTGAAGGCGACAGCGTAACGGCGGGTGAGCGCATCGGCATGATCCGTTTCGGCAGCCGCGTTGATGTGTATCTGCCTGAAGGCGCGATGGTGGATGTCGCCATGGACCAACGCACGCTGGCCGGTGAGACGGTGATCGCTCGATTTGGGCAGGCCTCGACCGGCGAACGCTTCCACCGGACAAGCTAGCCATGTCGAGTTTGTTTCAAGACTTTGAACCAGGCGCGGTTGGCGCTTGCGCCAGAGCCGTGAAAAATGGCCGCCTGGGCGGCAAGCACCGAACTGGCACGTTGAGATGAGCGGGTTGTTCCAAGACTTTGAACCAGGCGGCAAGCCGGGCTCCAAGCGCGGCAGGCGATGGCGCAAGCTCAACCGTGTGCCGTTGCGCATGGTGCTGCCCAATATGGTCACGCTGCTGGCGCTCTGCTCTGGGCTGACGGCCATTCGCCTGGCGCTGGAAGGGCGGTTGGAGCTTGCCATGATGGCGATCCTGCTGGCTGCGTTCTTGGATGCGCTGGATGGTCGTTTGGCGCGTATGCTCAAAGGAACCAGCCGCTTCGGTGCAGAGTTGGACTCGCTCACTGATTTTGTGAATTTCGGCGTCGCCCCGGCGCTTATCTTGTACCAATCCTCGCTGTCGGCCATCGACAATTTGGGGTGGATAGCAGCGCTGCTTTACGCCATTTGCGCCGGTCTGCGGCTGGCACGCTTCAATGCGGCACTGGACGTGGAAGGCCCTGATCACAAGGCCAACTTCTTCACCGGCGTTCCGGCGCCTGCAGGGGCCTTGCTGGCCTTGCTGCCGATGTATTTTGCGCTTCTGGGCGGCGATTGGCTTACCGGCTCACCGATTTTGGTCGCAGCGTACATCGTCGTCATCGGCCTTTTGATGGTGTCTTCGCTGCCGACCTTTTCCGGCAAAAAAATCGGCGCGCGCTTGCCGTCTGACAGTGTGCTGCCGTTGATGGTGGCCTCTGCGGCGATGATCGCGCTTCTGGTGGCCTTCACCTGGCATGTGCTGATCGCGCTGTCGTTTGCCTATCTGGCAGCGCTGCCCGTGGGTGTTTGGTACGCACGCAAACTCGATGCCGAGCAAAAGAACCCAGAGCCCGATGCGCCTCACGAGTGATTTTGTTGTCAGCGCGCTTGTAAGACGCGTTGAAGGGCAGGGCGCTTACGCCACCGTCGCCCGCCGGGGGGACAACACCGCAGGCGCGATCTTTGTGTTGGTCGATGGGTTGGAGGGTAACGTTGCCCTTTATGGGCCTGCGCCGCCCCAAATGGATGACGCACCATTGCCTGACGACGCCGCGCTGACCGGAAACCGGCTGTTCGCGGTTGTGCCACTGATGCCCGAGCCAACACGTGCGGCTGCCGATGAAGCGCTTGCACGTCAGATGCGCTTTGATCCGGATGTATGGGTGGTGGACATCGAAGATCGCCAGATGCGCGCCTTCGTGCCGGTGGTCGAAACCTGAGCTGGAAGCTTAACCGGCGTTGCGCAGTCTGTCTTCGATCATCGCGGTGCGATCTGCCAGTGACATGATGGAGCGGGTTTGCGGGCGCGCTGACGGCTCTGGGTTGGCGGATGAGGCCGTCGTTTTCGGTGTCTCACCACGCATTGCACCAACGATCAGCCGGGCTGTGGTATCGGGCATCGCGTTAAAGCGATCCACCAGGGCAAACGTATCGCGCGGACTTCCGGTAAGGCCGGTTTTACCAAGGATCAGCATGCGGGCAAACGCAGTCGAGGAAAGCCCTGCGGCTTTGGCCAGAACCAAAAGCGCATCGCCATCGGCTTCATCCAGCAGCTTGCCGACCAACACGCGGTCCAGCTCCAAGGTCTGCGCGAATAGGTCAGCGAGTTTGGACGAGTCGCGCAGTGCGATGACAGTCAGAAAAGCCAGATCGGCATCATTGCGCGTTGGATCAAGCGCTTTGCGCGCCTGCTGCAAACTCACCGTGCCAGGACGATCTTCAGCAAGGCGGCGCATCACCGCCCGGCGTCCGGCACTATCGAGAGTGGCAAAATCCTGTGCGCTGCGGCGTGGATCAGCGGTTCCCGTTGGATAAGCCAGACGTGAAGGCGGCGCTGGTGCGGCCACTTCCGGTTCGGCGGTCGGCTTGGCAGCGTCTGCGACACCACGCTCCACCAATCTCTGCGCATCGGCACTGAACTCGGTCTGACGGTTGTCCAGCAGGGCCTGCAACACCGGCCCACTGCCATCGGCCACCAACATGGTGATGTGTTTGCCGTGCAGCGTGTGGTGCCGCGCGATCAGCGTGCGGATCTCTTCACTGCCGGTTTCCAGCAAATAGGCGATGGTTTCATCACCCAACCGGTTGGCGCGAATAAGGGTGTGGGCGGCGCGTTCACTGGCGCGCGCCAAACGATCAGCAAGGCCGCTGTTGACGTCTTCGCGGCTCGCCACAGCCTTGGCCAGCGCAACCAACTCCTCATCGCTGGCAATGCCGATATAGCCGTGCGCCAACGCCGTCAGGCGGGCCAACTCTTCAGAGCGCCCGCGCGGCGTGAGGGCCAGCAAGGTGGAAACCGCGCCCAACAGCTTAACGCCGGCGAGCGGCGACGAGTTTTTGCCCCCAGACGACGGGGCGCGCGCACTGGCAGAGGGGCTGTTGCTTGAAAGCGCAAGCACCGCCTCCGCGGTGTTGTCATCATCAGCGCGTCTGCCCGATGTGTCGGCGTTCTGTGCCGTATCGGACGTTTCTCCAAATGTTGGAAGGTGCGCCATGGATGGTCCCGTTGTGTCGCTGCAAAAGAGGCCTTCGTTTTGCCTGAACTCCGTTAGCAAAGGATTAACCTTGCCACTTTCTTAATGCCCCAACACGAGGCGACGGCGGCGCTGATTCGCTAAAACACAGCACTGCCAACCAGATGCACAAAGGGCTTGGCTCTCTTAAGAGCAGTTGAAAAGATCATGGGTGACGGCAGTCAACAATGCAGTTCCCGCTTGCCGCGTGGTCCCAAAAAGGCCGCGCGCGCTGGTGCACGTGTGCGCGGCGCGCCCAAGGCGGTTAGCAATGTTGTGCCGCTTGCCAGCGCTAAACGGTCAGCGCCCGAACCTCTTCCCAAAGATATTTTGCCAAAAGACCATAAGGCGCAGATCGTGTTTTTCACCGGTGTGCAGATCGTTCGCAATGGAACGCAGGGCTAACCGGGGGCCGATGGGCCGCTTCATCTCAAGCAAAGCTTTGGTCGCTGGGGCTTGCGCGCTGATCTTGGTTGGATGCGCCCAAACCGGGGACTTTGGCAGACAGCGCCCCAACGTTATCAATGACAGTATTCTGCCGATGGTCGGCATGGTGTCGACGTACACTGCAGGCGAGCCGGTTTCTCATTTCAACTATACCGATGATGAGCGCACGCTGCGCAATCTGGGTTGGACATTGGTGGTGCCCACCCATGCGCACGACTGGATTGGCCGCACGGCGGCAGAGCTACAGCGTGCCGAGATCGTGCGGCGCATGGACTTGGTGCTTAGTCCAGAGCGTTACTCGGCCATGCTGTCCGGTCAGCGCTACCAATCCAGTGAAGCGCGCTACACCCGCATCATGGACGATGCCATCAAGGATATGGCGGCCATTGATCCGTATATGGTCTATGTCGCTCGCGTGCGCATCGCTGATGAACAGCGGGTCAATGCAGCGTTTGGGCTGCCGGATATCGGCGCGTCGGAACTGGCGGCCGCCCATGGACGGGTGGCTGAAAACCAGCGCCAGATGGCGTGGGTGAAACGTGCGATGCTCTTCCGCCTCTACGCCTATCGCTATGCGGTTGACCGGCTGATGATCCAGACACCCTCGCGTCTGGCCGGCCAAACGATTGAGCGGCTCAATGCCCTGGAAGTGATGATCCAGAACGCGCTTGAAGTGGACCTTGAGCAGGCCCCTATCAGCCACCCAGGTCAACAGATCGACCTGCTGGAAATTGTCGCCAAGGCTTGAGGCCGCATTCTCACAATGCGTCATGGCCGGATCAAATCCGGCCATGACGGTTAGGATGGCGAAGATGACCATCAGGTTATTGCGGGTTTCCCACGGGTTCCAAATCCGGCCGTATCACCGGTTGCGGCACGCTTGGCGGGCCAGATGGCGTTGCTGGGCCCTCGGGTGTTTGTGAACCATCCTGATCTGTGTCGGGCGCTGCAAAGGTGAATGTGGCCAGAGAGCACTGCATTTGCGCCAACTGATCGCGCAAAGCCGGGCGCAGCGCGTTGTAGGTGGCAAGCCCGCTGATCCGCACCAGGCCCAACGGCCCGTCCATTTCCACCACCAGCGCATCGCGTGGCAGTTGCGCCCCAGCAGCAGACAGATCACGCGCCAGAGCAGGGCGCATCACCAACAGTTCCAACCCACCGCCAGACGCGGCGTTGTGGTTCACCGAGCCAACCACCAAGCCGCTGAGCGTGTGCACCGAGATCGACCAAAACGGCACATCAAGGCTGCCAGCCACGCGCACCGCACCATCACGCAGGTCAAAGCTACAATAGACGCTGTCTTTGCGATCATCGGCATAGCGAAAGCTTGGCCGTGGCTCGCCCGCCTGACCGGTGTAAAGGCGCGGTGCCGATTGACCGGCGGGGATAACCTCATCGATCAGAACCCCACGGCCAATCGATGGCAGCGCGAAGACAATCACAAAGTGCACCACCAGCGTGGCCAACAGCGTCAGCCCCAGCCAGAGGCCAAGTGCACTCGCCACTTTGCGAAGGGTGGGGCGACTGCGCTTATCTGGCGCAAAGAAATCAGGATTGCTCATCAACCGCAACCAGACCCGGTCGATGCCACATCGATGATGGGCAGGGAGGCTTCACCGGTTTCGGGCACCGAGCTGATCGCGCCATCATAGACATGAAGCACCAAGCTGATGGGTGTTTGCGAGCCAATCAGCATTGAATTGGGTGCCAAAGGGCGCGGGCCAATGGTCAGCGAGAAACTGCCATCAGCATTGTAAACAATGTCCTGGCTGTGCAGGGCGAGCCGCGAAGCCACGCCTGAATCTGTCTCACCCAATTCTAGCGTTGTTCCGTTTGGCTGCGCCAGTGACAGCGTCCAGAGGCGGGCGATCTCAACAAACCCCGATACGGTGATCGAGCAATTGGGCGTAAGAGGCTGACCGGTGTGGGACGCAAGGGCAACAAAGCGCATGCCTTCTGCATTGCCTGGCGGAAGTTGACCGGACGAGGCGATAAAGGCGTGGGCATAGGGATCAGCGGCGGCATCGCCGACTGCACGTACCGCTTCCCATGGGCCGATGTGCAATGTGCCTGTCGGGCGCAACGTTTGCGTGGCGTAAATGGCGCTAACGGTGCCTGCAACAACGGCGGTCAACGCCATCGACAAGAGCCATAACAAACGCGCCATACTATTTAGTTAGCCTGCTCAACCTGAAGGTCGTTCGGGGCCATTGGCGCGTCCGATGTGCCCAATGCGTCAATGGCAAAGGAGGATCGCAGCTCACGGGTATTTTCCGGATCAAAACGATTGGCCACGCCTTGCAAGGTGACCATCAGTCCCTCGCTAAGATCGCTGGCCAGCGCAGGGCCATCCTCGGAGGCATCGCGCGCCGTCACCAGTTCCACATCATCGCGCACCGCCTCATCCACGCCAGGCAGCAAGGGCGGTTCGCTGTCACGGTGGGCAAGTTCCATGATCGATTGCCACGTCATGGCAGGCAGACGACCGCCGGTGAGGTTGGCCGTAGAGGTAAAATCATCATTGCCGTACCAAACACTGGCCGTATAGCGGCCCGTGTAGCCGATGAACCAAGCGTCGCGGTAGGCCTGCGTCGTGCCGGTTTTACCCGAGGCGGATATGCCAGGCAATTGGGCGCGGCGGGCTGTGCCCGCTTCAATCACCTGGTGCAGCATGCGGTTCATGCCGGTCACGGCCTCAGCGGACAGAATGCGCGGCGCGGCGGGGCCATCAACAGAGCGATCATAGACCAGCTCGCCGTCCAGCGTGCGCATCTCCATGATCGCATAGCCACTTGTGCGATAGCCGCCATTGCCCAGCGAGGCGTAGGCGCTCGCCATATCAAGCGGCGTCACCTCGGCCACGCCCAATGGCAAGGGCCGGGTGATCGGCAGCTCTGATCGGATGCCCATATCATAGGCGGTCTCAACGATGAGATCGCGGCCCATCGCTTCGGCCAATCGTACCGGTATCGTGTTGATCGAGCGGGCCAGTGCGGTGGTCAGCGTCACCCGCCCGCGATAGCTGCGGCCATAGTTGCGCGGGCTCCAACCTCCGATGGTGATCGGCGCATCCACAACAATAGAATTGGGTGTGTAGCCGTTCTCAAGCGCGGTGGCGTAAACGAACACTTTGAACGATGAGCCAGGTTGGCGAAGGGCGTGAACAGCGCGGTTGAACTGGCTTTGGCCATAATCGCGCCCACCGACCATGGCGCGCACCGCACCATCATTTTCCATCAGCACCGCAGCCGCTTCGCGCACCCGGTAGGCACGGCCGGATTCGGCCAAATTGTTCAGCACCGCGCGCTCAGCGCCGCTTTGCAGGCGGGTATCCAGCGTGGAGCGCACCACCAGCACGCGCTGGCCAGGTGGGGCGATCTCGCGCACCTCTTCAAACACCCAGTCCAAGAAGTGGTTGGGCGCCGACAGTGCATCGCGCGGCACCGCTGAAGCCGGGTTCAAGCGCGAAAACAGCACCTGGCCTTCGGTCAAAAAGCCAGCTTCGACCATATTGGACAGCACTTCGCTGGCCCGCAGGCGTGCTGCGGCAAGGTTGAGGTGCGGCGCGTAGCCGGCAGGCGCTTTGTAGAGCCCGGCCAGCATAGCCGATTCAGCCAGCGTGATATCGCGCACGTCCTTGTCAAAGTAAAACTCAGCCGCCGCCACCACGCCAAAGGCACCACCACCCATATAGGCGCGGTCAAGATAGAGTTTGAGAATGTCATCTTTGGTGAGATTGACTTCAAGCCACAGCGCCAGAAACGCCTCGGTGATCTTGCGCATCAGCGTGCGTTCGTTCGACAGGAAGAGGTTTTTGGCCAGCTGCTGGGTGATGGACGAGCCGCCCTGAACGACGCCTTGGGCACGCACATTTTCCAGCAGTGCACGGGTTGTGCCGATCACATCGATGCCGAAATGGGAATAAAATCGCCGGTCTTCGGTCGCCAACGTCGCCTGGATCAGATGGTCCGGTATCTCAGACAGCGGCACGCTATCGTTCTGCAACACGCCGCGACGGCCAATTTCTTCGCCATATCGATCCAAAATGGTCACGGCAAACGTGTCTTGCTCGCGCCAATCGCTGGAAATGCGGTCAAAGGCGGGCAGCGCCAGAATCAGTGCAAGCACCGCGCCCATCGTTCCAAACGTTGCCAACTCATCAAGAACTTCAACGGCGGCGCGCTTGATGCCGCGCACTCGAAAGCGCTCAAAAAAGCGGCGGATACCCGACACAAAACTGCTCAGTGAGCGGCCGATAACATAAAGCGCTGTATCCAGCGCTGCATCGATTTCGATAGGACGCGGCAGGCCCCGGCGCGGCCGCAAACCAGCGCGTTGCTGCGCGTCACGCGATGGTGCCGCCTCCGGCGCTGTGGCCTCTGACGGATCAGTTTCAGGTGGTCTTTGTGGTGTATCGCTCATCGGTGGCGTTCAAACGGTCTCGGGCAACTACAATAGGTGTAAAAGCAGGGGGCACGCGGAAGGTATGGCAAAGGGATGCCAAGCTCTCAAGGGTAAGCTTGGCCAATCACGCAACTGCTTATCTTTTACGCGTGCCCGGCGTTGGCCGCCAGCGGTGAATTTGCTAAAAGGCAAACTCAGATGAACCTGTGACTTTTCCGCCAGCAAAGGCCCCCTGCTGTGGATCAACAAACCGACGCGAACGCTGCGCCAGCCGTTTTGCCGTTCTGGCAAACCAAGACGCTTGAAGACATGTCGAGCGAAGAGTGGGAAAGCCTATGTGATGGCTGCGGGCGTTGCTGCCTGTCCAAGCTTGAAGACATAGACAGCGGTGCCATCGCTTTTACCTGCGTGGGTTGCACCCTGCTGGATGCCAAAACCGCGCGCTGCACCGACTATCCCAATCGCTTTGCCAAAGTGCCGGACTGTTTGGCGATCACGCCTGATATGGCGCGCAACTCCGCCTGGCTGCCACCGACCTGCGCCTATGTCCGTATCGCCAGTGGCGAAGGGCTTGATTGGTGGCACCCGCTTGTTTCTGGAACCTCTGAGACCGTGGTGGCCGCGCGAATCTCCGTCGCTGGCCGTGTGATAAGCGAAGACGATGTCGAGTTGGCCGATCTGGAAGACCATATTGAGAACTGGCCGGACGAAGATCCGATGGTTCCTGCCGAAGACTATTATCAAGTTGGATCAGGCATTTAGCCTGCTTTCGGTTGGCTTGATAAGAAAATAATCCTAGAAATAGGAAAAAAGTCCTTGACCCACCGTGCGGTGTTCCTGTAGACAGTGGGCATCATCGCAGAAATGGGCCAACCCAGACGGACCACCAAACGGTCCGGTTTATCTGCGCCACCCGGTTCCCCCTGTTTCCTTCAAGCGGCCATGCGCAAGCATGGGCCGCTTTTCTTTTGCCCAAAACTCAAAATCCACAATGACATGAGGATCTGCCATCGATGCCCGTCACGCCTGTCGAGATCACTGAGAAAGAATGGGCGGCAGTGCGCGCTGCCTATGAAGGCGAGGTTTTCACCATCGATGAGATCACCGAGCAGTTCGGCATGTCGCGCACCCGGCTCTACAAGCGCGCGGCCCAAGACGAGTGGGCAACCCGCCGCGACACCCCGCTTTTGAGCAAACGATATGGCGGGCCTCCGAACCCGGAAACAGCCACACCAACGGAAAAACGAGCCGCGCTAGCTGCGCGGCTTTTTCATGCTCTGGAGGAGCGAATCATGGCGATTGAAGAAGAAACCGTCCAGCCCGATGCATCGCACGGAGAGCGCGATGCGAAGGCGCTGACAGCGATGGCGAGGGCGCTCGATATGCTTGGCGAGATGCTGGAAGCCACCGAAGCAGGTGCCAACCCCAAAGAGAAAACCGTGGATCAGGAGATCAACGCTGATGAGTTCCGCCACGTGCTTACGGACCGCCTTGATCGCCTGCGCCAAGGCGGGGGCGAGTGAAGATTTCGCCAAGCGCCTGAGCGATCACGCCGTCCTGCGTCTCTGTTACGACTGGGACAGTTGGGCCCGACCTGATCAACGTCCGCCCATCCAGGCCTGGTCAAAATGGATGCTGATGGGTGGCCGCGGTTGCGGCAAAACCCGCGCTGGGGCCGAATGGGTGCGCGGTGCCATTGAGGGCAGGGCACGCTATGCGCCAAAGCCGTGTGGCCATCTGGCGCTTGTTGGCGAAACCTTTGCCGATGCCCGCGAGGTGATGGTGGAAGGCGTGTCCGGCCTTCGCGCGATCGCGCCGCCCTGGGACAGGCCCCGTTATGAGGCGACGCGCAAGCGGCTGGTTTGGGACAATGGTGCGGTGGCACAGCTATTTTCAGCCGAAGACCCGGAGTCGTTGCGCGGCCCGCAATTCGATGGTGCCTGGTGCGATGAGGCGGGGAAATGGCGCTATGGCGAAGAGGCTTTTGATCAGTTGGCGTTCGGTTTGCGTTTGGGTGCCCAGCCGCGCTGCGTGATCACCACGACGCCGCGCGCAACGCCTTTGGTGAAGCGCCTGATGGACGACCCGGAGTGCATCGTTTCGCACGCCACCAGTCAGGACAACCAGGCGTTTCTGGCCGATAGGTTCGTGCAAGGTTTGGAGCAGGCTTATGGCGGCTCACGGCTTTATCGCCAGGAAGTGGCCGGGGAACTGATCGCTGAACGGGCGGACAGCCTGTGGAAGCGCGACATCATTGATCGCCTGAGGTTGAATGCAGCCCCACCGCTGCGCCGCGTCGTTGTCGCGGTGGATCCACCAGCGTCCTCGCATGCCAAATCCAATGCGTGCGGCATCGTTGCTTGCGGCGTGATGGATAATGGCGATTTCGCGGTGCTCGCCGATCACACATGTCAGGCCGCGCGGCCGGAACAATGGGCGGCGCGCGCCATTGACCTCTACCATCGCGTCGAGGCCGACCTTATTGTCGCTGAGTCCAATCAGGGCGGCGACATGGTCCGCTCGGTGCTCGAACAGGCAAGCCGCGATGTGCCGGTGAAGCTGGTGCACGCCAAGCGCGGCAAGTGGCTGCGCGCCGAACCGGTGGCCTACCTTTATGCCCAGGGCCGCGTGCACCATGTTGGCGCGTTCGCGGAGCTGGAAGACGAAATGCTCGATTTCGGGCCAGAGGGCCTGTCCGCACCTGGCCAATCGCCAGACCGTCTGGATGCTTTGGTCTGGGCCATCACCGAATTGATGGGCGTCGGCAACGTGCCGAGACTACGAAAAATCTAAATCTCGAAATTCACTCCAAAGGGAGAAACCCATGTTCTGGACGCGCCCGCGCCAAGCGGAAAGCGCGAGCGAATCCGCTCGTCAAAAAATGCCGGAAAGCGCGAGCGAATCCGCTCGTTTTGATACTGGTCTGAGCGAGACCCAACCAACTGATACAAAAGCCACCGCCCCCATCGGGCGCCCGGATCTGCCGCTGTTTCAGCTGCACACGCCCGGCCAACCGATTTGGACCGACACCGGCTATGCCAGCCTTGCCCGCCACGCCTATTGCCGCAATCCGGTGGCGTTTCGCGCCGTACGGCTGATCAGCGAGGCGGCAGCCTCGGTCAAACTGGTGTTGCGCTCTGGTGGCCAGGAATACTCCAATCATTGGCTGCTCGATCTCATCAACAAGCCTGGCCCGCATCTCTCGCGCACCAGCCTTTTGGAAACGCTCTGCGCGCATCTTCTGCTGGAGGGCAACGCTTATCTGCTCGGCGGTTTTGAGGACGGAAAACCGACTTCACTCTACCCGCTACGCCCCGACCGGGTGCGGGTGAAGGCGGGCAATGATGGTTGGCCATCCGGCTATCTCTATTCGGTGGGCCGCCAGACCATGACGCTCGGCCCGGACCCTGAAAGCGGGCTGATGCCGCTGGCCCATATGCGCCATTTTCATCCTCTGGACGATCACTATGGCATGGGCTGCTTGGAACCGGCGCGCACCGCGCTCGATCTGCACCAGGGCGCGAGCAACTGGAACAAGGCTCTGCTTGACAATGCTGCCCGTCCATCCGGTGCGTTGGTCTATTCCGGCGGCAATGGGCACCTGGATGGTGAAGCGTTTGAGCGCCTGAAAGCTGAGCTTGAAAACACCTATCAGGGTGAGACCAATGCCGGGCGACCCCTGCTGCTGGAAGGCGGCCTTGATTGGCGACCCATGTCGCTCAGCCCGAAAGACATGGATTTCCAAGAAGCGCGCCACGGCGCGATGCGTGAGATCGCGCTTGCGTTCGGCGTGCCACCACTGATGCTCGGCCTGCCGGGCGACAACACCTACGCCAATTATGCCGAAGCCCAGCGCGCCCTTTGGCGCCAGACTATCCTGCCGATGGTGGGCCGCGTGCTGGATGGGATCACCCATTGGCTGGCGCCGCTTTCGCCCAATGAAACTCTGGACCTGGCTGTCGATCTGGATGCCGTGGAGGCGCTTTCCACCGAGCGTGAAGCGCTGTGGCGCCGGGTCTCGGCTGCAACGTTCCTGAGCGATGATGAAAAGCGCATGGCCGTTGGTTATGGCGAGGGTGTCACCGCGTTGGAACCCACTGATGATTGAGCGGCTGGCAACACTGTTTTTTGAGCGGGGCGACATTGGCCATGTCGCCCTTTTTCTTTGGGCGGCCAGCACGTCGGCCTTGGCCATCGCGCAACTGCGCCAGCTCTCGCGCACCACCCGCAGTTTCGAAAGCTTCGTGCTGGCGATTGCCCGCCTCAACGCGATGCTTGTGACCGATGACGACCCCGCCGACAAACTGAAAAGGACTTGAAGCCATGGTGAAGCGTTCCACACCTGCACGGCGCAAACGACGCAAGCCTGCCGCGCGCCCGTCCAACACCCGTTCGCGCGAACCAGAAGCAGCCGCCATCGATGCTTTGTTTGATGCGTTTGCCCACAATTTGGCGCGCAAACTGGCCGCGCGAAGCGCCCGCGCGAGCAAACCCAAAACGCCATCAGGAGAGAGCCGTTGATGCCATCGCAAAGCGCCTCAGAGGCGCAGACCTTTCGCTTCGCTGGCTATGCCAGCCTTTTCAACGTCACCGATTTGTCTGGCGACCGCGTGCTGATCGGTGCGTTTCACCGCTCGCTGCGGGCCAGAGGCGCGTCAGGCATCCGCATGCTGTGGAACCATGATCCGGCAGAACCCATCGGTGTTTGGACCGCAATCCATGAGGATGCCAAGGGCCTGCGTGTCGAGGGGCGTCTTACCTCCAACGTGACCCGCTCCAGCGGCTTGGCGGCACTGATGCGCGATGGCGCTGTCGATGGGCTGTCCATCGGATTTCACACCATCCGCGCCGACCGATCCAAATCTGCCAAAGCTGCGAGCGGCCAGATCGCCACCGGCAAAGGCCGACGCCTGATCGAGGTCGATCTTTGGGAAATATCGCTGGTCGCGTTCCCCATGCAGCCAGGCGCCCGTGTTGATCGCATGGCGCCTGGTGCAGCGATGCCGCCCCTAACAGCTCTTCCTGCCAACGCACCCACCACACCTCTCTCCGTCTCCCTCCCTGTCTGAAGGACATTTCCATGACCCACTCTGCCTCTGAACGCGAAACCAAAGCGCAAACATCCGCTGATCCTTCCCACGATCCATCCACTGAGCCGCGGCTTGTTGCTTCCATGATGGAAGCGCTCACCGCCTATCGCGACGCCAATGACGAACGCCTGGACGCGCTGGAAAAGCGGGGCGATTCTGATCCGCTGCTGGCCGACAAGCTGGCGCGCATCGATGCCGCGCTGGATGCCAACACCGACAAGCTGAACCGTTTGTCAGCCACATCTCAACGCCCGCGCTTGGAAACGGCCTCGACGCGCCTGGAACGTTCCGACCATGCCCGCGCCTTTGAAACCTATGTGCGTGCTGGTTCCACCGCGGGCTTGCAGCTGAAAGCCATGGAATCCGGCACGGATGCTGACGGTGGCTATCTGGTGCCGCAGGAGGCTGAAAGTACCATTGGCGATCATCTAACAGCCCTTTCACCCATGCGCTCCATCGCCACCGTGCGCCAGGTCTCGTCCACCATCTTCCGCAAACCGGTGACCACAGAAGGTTTTGATGCTGGATGGGTCGCGGAAAACGCCGCACGCCCAGAAACCGGCTCGGTTGTGCTTTCGGAAATCCCATTCCCGACAATGGAACTTTACGCCATGCCGGCGGCCACAGCGACGCTGCTTGATGATGCGGCCATCGACATGGATGTCTGGCTCGCCGGTGAGGTGGATGCCGCCTTTGCCGAGCAGGAAAGCTTCGCTTTCGTCAAGGGCAACGGCACGACGCAGCCGCTGGGCTTCCTGTCGGCTCCAACCGTGGATGAAGCCAGTTGGGCCTGGAACAATCTCGGCACTATTTCCACCGGTGTGGATGCTGACTTCCCGGTCTCTGATCCATCCGAAGTGCTGATCGATCTGGTCTATGCGCTGAAGAGCACGTATCGCCAGAACGGCACATTCGTCATGAACCGCTCCACCCAGGCAAGCTTGCGCAAGATGCGCGATGCCGATGGCAACTACATCTGGACGCCACCGTCGGCAGCCGGTGTCAAAGCCTCGCTGCTCGGTTTCCCGGTGGTGGAGATGGAAGACATGGATTCCATCGGCTCGGATGCCAAAGCCATCGCGTTCGGTGATTTCCGCCGTGGCTATCTGATCGTGGACCGGATTGGTGTGCGCCTGCTGCGCGATCCCTACACCGCCAAACCCTACGTGCTCTTTTACGTCACCAAGCGTGTCGGCGGCGGCATCCAGGACTTTGACGCCATCAAACTGCTCACCTTCTCAGCGGCGTAGCCTCGCCAAGGCAAAGGGAACCTCCCGCCCTTTCACGTCTGTCTGAGCTGCAAACGGCCTGCCTCTCCCCGCGAGGCGGGCCGTTTGCATGGAACGATCCTTTTCCACCCTTTTTGGAGTGTCGTCGATGACGCTGGTGCAACTTACAAGTCCTGCTGTCGAGCCTGTGGCGCTGACTGATTTCAAAGCGCATGCGCGCATCGATGCCGACGATGAAGATGCGCTTCTCGCTGCGATGTTGCTGGCCGCGCGAGCCCATATCGAAACGCTATCGGGCAAGCTTTTCATCACCCAAACCTGGCGCATGATCGCTGATGAGATACCAGGCAATGGCCGCATCGCCCTGCTTGTTCGTCCCATTCGCTCGGTCGATAGCGTTGTTGTCTATGACGCTTCCGGATCATCTCGGACCCTGGAACCGGAAGATTGGCTGGCTGATCTTGGTGGGCGTTGGCCACGGCTGATGCTGCGCCGTCCCGCTGCCACCCGCATGCGTGCCATGAACGGCATCGAGATCGACGTTACCGCTGGTTATGGCGACACCGGCATGGATGTGCCTGCCGTTTTGCGCCACGCGATTTTGATGCTTGCCACCCATTGGTATGCGCACCGGGCAACGGGGTTTGATTTCACCTCTGCCGGCGAGCCGGATGGGCTTTTTGAGTTGATCGAGCCGTTCCGCGAGGTGCGGCTATGACCATCGTGCGCGAACCCGGCGCGCTGAACCTGCGCATGCAGGTGCTTGAGCCGGTGGCCACGGACGATGAGCTTGGCGGTGGCACCATCACCCACACGCTGCGCCGCTCGGTTTGGGCGGTGTTTGATGAGGATGCGCCGGCCCGCCAAAGCACTGATCCGGTGAACGATGCGCTGGCGACTGGCACCGTGCGCACACGCATTGGCATGGCCCCGCCTGTTGGTTGGCAACTTGTCTGGTCTGCGCTTGGTGCCATGCGCACCGTGGAGGTGATCGCCGTACAGCGCGGCACGCAGGCTGATCCTTTTGATCTCTGTGCCGTGCGAGAGGTGGCGTCATGAACGCGGTGCGCGCGCTTGTCGCTGCGCTGAAAGCCGATCCAGCGCTTACCGCCTTCACCATCTCTGATCGCCCCGCGCGACCGCGTGACCTGCCGCATATCCGTGTGGGGCCAGTGAGCGAGGAGCCTTGGTCCACCAGCGCCTCTAACGGCGCGCAGATGTCCATCTCTCTGGCGCTCACCAGCCGCACAGGCAGTTTCGAAACACTGAGCGAGGCGGCAGATGCCATTGGGGCGATGCTTGAAACGCCGCTGACCATCACCGGCGCAACAAGCGTTGTGCAGCGCTTGGCAAGCACCCGCTTTGCCCACGAGCCGAACCACAATCTGGAACGCGCTGACCTTTCGATCGAGCTGCTGATCGACCTTGGCGACATTTAATCTAACCCCCGCGAGGCCAACATGACCGCCCAGTCCGGACGCAATCTGCTCCTGAAAATCCACAACGCCCAGACCGATCAATTCGACACAGTCGGCGGCCTGCGCGCTCGCGCCATCGGCTTGGCGCAAGAGCTGGTGAACTTTACCCATGGTGAGAGTGAGGGCCGTTGGCGCGAACTGATTGGCGATGCCGGTCTTCGCCACGGCAAAATCTCTGGATCAGGCCTGTTTCGCGATGCCGCCTCCGATGCCCGTGTGCGCGGGCTGTTCTTCGATGGCGCTGTCACGGCCTGGCAGGTCGTTATCCCAGACTTTGGCACCGTTGAAGGACCGTTTTTGGTCACCGCGCTCGACTATGCGGGTCGTCACGATGAGGCCATCACCTTTGAAATGGTGATAGAATCCGCCGGTGCCCTGAGCTTTCAGGCGGTGGCCTGATGGCCAACCGCTATCGTGGCGAAGCTTGCCTGCAAGGCCCAGAAAGCTCTTACACGCTGCGCCTCACACTGGATGCTTTGGCCCACCTGGAAACCGTATTCGAGACCGAAAATCTGGGCGCCCTCACCAAACAGCTCTTGGACGGTGACCTAACAGCCGCCCAACTGCAAACCGTGCTGACCGAAGCGCTGGTGGCCGGTGGTGATGTGAACAGACGAGACGCTAATGCCTTGCTGGCCAACACCGGCAAACCGCTCGCAATGCGCGCTGCCTATGTCGATCTGATGCGCGCAACGTTCGCGCCATGAGTGGTCCTCTAGCCTTGGAAACGCTCGCTGATTGGTTGGTGCGCCAGCGCTTTGCGACGCTCGACACTGTCTGGGCGCTGACCTTGTCAGATGTGCGTCGCGCCGCTCGCCTTGCTGCCCCATCCACCGCCATCACGCCACCCACGCCTGATGATCTGGCCGCCCTGATGCGCGCCTTCCCCGACATGCCGCCCGAGAAGGAAGATGGTCATGACCGACACCTCACCCGCTGATTTCACCACCGGTCTGCGCGAGGAACTCAGCGATCTGCAAGCCGATGTAACATCGCTTTCCGGCGACCTGACGCGCAGCCTCACCAAGGCACTCGTTGAAGGCCAGGAGCTGGATGGATTATTGCAGCAGCTCATCCTCTCCCAATCCAACAGCGCGCTGACCCAGGCGATGGATTCCGCCTACGGTCTGGTCGGTTCGCTGGGTGAAAGCCTTATTGGTGCGGCCATCGGTGGTGTCACCGGCACGGCAGCCAACATCTTCAATGTCAATGTCGCAACCCCCGATGCGACCAGCTTTCGCGGCTCTGAAACACAACTGACCGCTTCGCTCTCCCGCGCGGTGTCGCGCGGCCAGCGCGGTTTGTGATGACAAAAGAGCGTGCCCGATCCAGTGACCAGCCAACAAGTAGGAGCGTGCATTCATGACCATCCCCGGCTTTCACGAAGTCAGCTTCCCGGTGCCGGTTGCGCGTGGTGCGCGCGTCACGACCCATCGACAGACCGAGATTGTTACCCTCGGATCCGGTCATGAAGAGCGTAACACCCGCTGGAAATACGCCAAGCGCACCTATGATGCCGGTGGCGGTGTGCGCTCGCTGGACGATCTTTACACCGTGCAAAGCTTCTTTGAAGCGCGCCTTGGCCAGCTTTATGCCTTTCGTTTTCGCGATCCACTCGATCATGCTTCCGGGGCACCGGGCCAGGCTCCGCAGCCGACCGATCAAGAGCTTGGAACCGGCGATGGCATCACAGCATCGTTTCAACTGGTCAAATACACCGGTGATGCGGTCAGTCGGCCCATTCGCCTGCCCGTCACTGGATCGGTCGCCGCCGCTATTGATGGCGTTGCCACAAGCAGCATCTCAGTCGATCTAGAAACCGGCATTCTGACCTTCGATCCTGGTTCCATCCCGGGCATAGGGACAAGCATCACCGCAGGCTTTCTGTTCGATGTGCCTTGCCGCTTCGACACCGACACGCTGGATATCGACCTGACCGCATTCAAGGCCGGATCGCTGCCGACCATTCCTTTGAAAGAAGTGTTTTTGAAGGAACCGGATGATGCGTGAGCTAGACGCTGATCTTGCGACCAGTCTTGCCTCTGGCTGCACGACATTGTGCCGCTGCGTGCGTCTCACCCGCGCTGATGGGCAGGTGCTTGGATTCACCGATCATGACGCAGCGCTTGAGGTTGATGGCAGCCATTTCCTGCCCACCGATGGTTTGGAAGCCAGCCAGGAAAGCGCGGCTCTGGGCCCGTCGGCTGGTGAGTGGGACATGCGCGCTGCGCTGACCGACGATCGCATCACTCAGGGGGATTTGTTGGCCGGTCGCTATGATGGGGCGCAGATTGAAAGTCTGTTGGTCGATTGGCAAAATACGGCTGCCTATGAGCGGCTATCGTCCGGTACGCTGGGCGAGGTGACAAGCCGGGATGGGCTCTTCCAAGCCGAGGTGCGCGGGCCGTTTGCCGCCTTTGATCGCATGCGTGGGCGGGTCTTTTCCGCCAGATGCGATGCTGAATTGGGTGATGCGCGATGCGGAATAGACCTCAATCAGCCCGCCTTCACCACCACAACCTCCATTGATGCGGTGCTTGAACCTCACATTTGTCTGGTAGCGGCATCAAGCAGCCAATCCAGCGGCCATTTTGACGGCGGAACCTTCACCCACGGCAGCGATGCGCCCGTGCGCATTCGTGCCCACAGTGTGGATGATGAAACAGCGCGCATCACCCTTTGGCAGGCTCCGGTCACCTCTTTAGAGGTCGGGGCGCAAATCAAGCTGTCCGCCGGCTGTGACAAGAGCTTTGCAACCTGCAAAGCGCGCTTTGCCAATGGCGTGAATTTTCGCGGCTTTCCCTACATGCCCGGCGATGATTTCGCGCTCTCTTATCCCGCCAACAACGACGGCAATCTTGATGGTCGGAGCTTGCAATCATGAGCGCCGCACCTCTGGCCAAATCAGAACCGGCAACCTCCCTTGTGCGCGAGGCGATCCTTGCCGAAGCGGTGCGCTGGATCGGCACGCCTTACTGCCACCAGGCCTGCAAGCGCGGTGTCGGTGCTGACTGTTTGGGACTGATCGTTGGCGTTTGGAACGCGGTCTCCGCAACACCCCTCGATCTTGCTCGGCATGATCAGCGCAGCTGGGCGCAACATGCTGATGGCGAACCTTTGCTGGATGGCTTGCGCCAATTTCTCACCGAGCAGAGTCCAGCTGATGCCGTGCCCGGCGACGTGTTGGCGCTGCGCTGGCGTAGCCGTTGGCCAGCCTCGCATCTGGCAATCCTGATGCCCGATACCACGATTGTGCATGCCTATGAAGGTGGGCGGGTGGTGCGCTCCAACCTGGTGCCATGGACTGCCCACATTGCCACGTCTTTTGCTTTTCCCGACACTTTGAACGCATAGGAGGCCTGCCATGGCCACGCTCGTCCTCGGTTCCATCGGCAGCGCGGTCGGCGGCACGCTGGGCGGCCCAACCGGCGCCATCATCGGCAAGGCGGTTGGCTCCTTTGCCGGCAGTGTCATCGACAACCATCTGTTCGGCACGTCCTCGCATACTGAAGCTCGGCCTTTGCAAAATCTGGATGTGCAAACGTCCACTGAAGGGGCGGCCATTCCGTTAACCTTCGGTCGCACGCGACTTGCCGGGCAGATCATTTGGGCCACGCGCTATGAGGAGGTGAAAACCACAACCCGCCATTCCAGCGGGGGTAAGGGCGGCGGCGGCGGTGGTTTGGGCGCTCCGCAAAGTACCACGACCACCTACAGCTATTTTGCCAACTTCGCGATTGGCCTGTGTGAAGGGCCGATTGCCAGCATCGGTCGCGTCTGGGCTGACGGCAAACCGTTGGATCGCAACACCGTGACCATGCGTGTGCATCGGGGCGGAGCTGACCAATCTGTTGATCCGCTGATTGCGTCCAAAGAAGGCACGGTCCCAGCCTTCAAAGACACTACCTATGTCGTCTTTGAGCGCATGCCGCTGGAGGGTTACGGCAACCGCCTGCCGCAGCTTTCCTTTGAGATCATCCGCCCTGTCGGAGGGCTGGAAGACAGGGTGCGTGCGATCACCATGATCCCCGGCGCGACCGAGTTCGGCTATCATCCCGATCCGGTGGTGCGCGCATCGGGTTATGGCGTGACCCAGGCTGAGAACACCCACGACACATCCGCCACCACCGATTGGCATGCTTCGCTGGATCAGTTGCAGGCGCTTTGCCCGAACTTGGAACGCGTGGCGCTGGTCGTGGCCTGGTTTGGCACGTCGCTGGACGCCGCCACCTGCAAGATCGAGCCGCGTGTGGAGCGGCAGGACAAAACCACATCGATCCCATGGAGCGTCGCGGGGCTTTCCCGCTCGCAGGCCAACACCGTCTCCCTGCATGAGGAGCGCCCTGCCTACGGCTCCACGCCCAGCGATGCCAGCGTCATTGCCGCCATTGGCGATTTGAAGGCGCGCGGCATCAAAGTCACGTTGATGCCGTTCATCATGATGGATGTGCCCGCCGATAACACGCTCACCGACCCATGGACCGGCGCATCTTTGCAGCCTGCCTATCCATGGCGCGGTCAGATCACAGTCTCACCAGCACCGGGGCAGGGCGGCTCACCGGACGCGACCGCATCAGCGGCCAGTGCCGTGGGTGCTTTCGTCGGTACGCAAAACCCGCCCGCCAGCGAATGGTCGTTCCGCCGCTTCCTGCTACACATGGCTGATCTTTGCGCCCAGGCTGGCGGCGTGGATGCGTTCATGCTCGGCTCGGAAATGCGGGGTATCTCAACCGTGCGCGATGCGCCGGGATCTTACCCGTTTGTGGACGCGTTGGTGGACTTGGCTGCTGACGTGCGCGCTAAGCTGGGCGCGGGAACCATCCTCACCTATGGCGCAGACTGGACCGAATATGCCAATCACCAGCTAGCTGATGGGTCCGGCGATCTGACCTTCCATCTCGACCCGTTGTGGGCGAGCCCGAACATTGATGTCATTGGCATTGATCAGTACCAGCCGATCACCGATTGGCGCCACGACCCGGACCATCTTGATCGCGCGCTTGGCGATGGTCCGCACGATCCAGCGGTGATTGAGGCCGGGCTGACCGGTGGTGAGAACCACGACTGGTATTATGCCAGTGACGTGGACCGCGCTGCGCAGGTGCGCACGCCCATCACCGATGGTGCCTACAATGAGCCTTGGGTGTTTGCCTCCAAGGATTTGGTGAGCTGGTGGTCAAAGCCGCACCACAACCGTATCGGCGGTGTGCGCCAAGCCTCGTCGACCGCTTTTGTGCCGGGCCAGAAACCTCTTTGGCTTACAGAGTTTGGAGCACCTGCGGTTGATCTCGGTGGCAACCAGCCTTCTGCCTTTCCCAGCGACAAACCGGACAATGATAGCTTGCCGTTCGGCTCCAAAGGCTATCGTGACGATGCCCAGCAGCGCGCTATCCTTGATACGGCGCTAAAACTTTGGGGCGAGGAAGGCAGCGCTGCCAACCCGCTCTCGCCAGTTGATGGCAGGGCGATGATCGATCCGTCTGCCGTGCATCTTTGGACCTGGGACGCGCGGCCTTTTCCGCTTTTCCCCTATGCCAGCGATGTATGGAGCGATGGCGTCAACTGGACGCGTGGCCATTGGCTGAATGGGCGGCTGGGCGCTGGCTCTTTGGGATCGGTGATCCTGGCGCTGTGCGAACATTTCGATCTGCCACCGATGGATGTTGGCGGCGTGCACGGCATGATTGACGGTTACACGCTCTCTGAACCGACCAAGGCGCGGAGGGCTTTCGATGATTTGAGCACGGTTTTCGCCCTTGATATCGTGCCGAAAGCCAGTTCTGCCAAAGTCACGATGCGCAAGGCCGACCCTCTGGGGCAAGTCACGCAAGGCGGGCTCGTGGCGCCCGCCGAAGGTCCGTTGATCACTGTGGCGCGTGAAGACCGTGAAATGCTGCCGCGCCAGGTGACGCTGGGTTTTGCCAGCGCCATGCACGATTATCAAACAGGCGTGGTCCGCTCAGCGCGCGCAGATGGCATCAAAGGCCCTGATCAGTTTCGCTCTGTCGCTGTAAACCTTGATCCGCGCTCTGCCGGTCAGATTGCCGAGCGGATGCGCCAAGAGCAGATCGTTGGTGCGGCCACTTTGCGTTTCACCTTGCCGCCGAGCCTGCGCGCGCTGGAGCCGGGCGACGTGATCGACGTGCAGGTGGATGATGATGTAGCGCCGCTTCGCGTTGCTATCGACCGGCTGATTGATGGGGCCGAGCGCACCGCCGAGGCGCACTGCGTTGATCCGTCGCTGTATGATCTGGCGCCGGACAGTGATCTTTCGACGCAAGTTGCTCTGCGCCCGGTGTTCGGCCCGCCCGACTGCATCGCGCTCGATTTGCCCAGCCAATCCAGCGGCGAGGGTGCTCACAATGTGAAACTGGCGGCCTTTGCCAGCCCCTGGCCGGGATCACTGGATGTGTATGCGGGCAGCGAGGCGGCAGGCTTCGACTTTGTGCAGTCTATCGCCACGCCCTCTGTCACCGGTGTTTTGGTCGATGATTTGGCACCTGGACCGGTGGCCTATCCTCATCGTGGCGGCAGTTTTTTGGTTGATGCGCCGACCGGCTCGTTGTCGTCCATCACCCAGCAAGCTTTGCTGGCAGGCGGCAATCTGGCAGCTCTGGTCACGGAGGAAACGCTGGAAGTCATCCAATTCGCCAGCGCGGACCTGATGGACGAAGGCCGCTATCGCGTGCGCCATCTGGTGCGCGGCTTGGGTGGTACAGAGGATGCCGCAAGCAATGTGACGCCCGCTGGCGCGCGGTTCGTGATGCTTGATGAAAACCCGGTCGATCTCAATCTTTCCGCCCAAACGCTCATCAGCGGCACCACTTTGCGGGTGGAGCCGCACAGCGGCGGCATTGGCACCTTTTCACGCACCGATGTCCCGCTCACCGCCATTCCTCGTAACCTCCAGCCCTTGGCGCCAGTGCATCTGCGGACTGCCAAAGCACCTGATGGCGCGGTCACGATCAGTTGGATACGCCGCTCACGCGGTGCAACAGACCTGTGGGAGCTGGCCTCCACCCCTTTGAACGAGGAAGCCGAGCTCTATCGTCTAGTCGTCCGGCAAAGTGAAACAGTGCTCCGCGAGGAGGAAGTCACCGAACCGCATTGGACCTACAGCGCCGCAGATCAAGCCTCCGATGGCATTTCTAGTGGGGACACGCTCAGCATTCAAATCGCCCAACTTGGCACCGGCGGGCGCTTGGGCGCACTGCAAACCCTGGATCTCACACTCTGACCAATTCTGAGCGGATTGTTCAGTTCCAGTTCATCCAATGCGCGCTATAGAAGGCACCATGAGTGTTCTATCCGCATCCCCCTTTGCTTTTGGGCGCACCCTAAGCGCTGCCCTTTTGGCGTTTGGTTTGGCGCTTTCTGGCGCTTCGCCGGTCGTTGCGCAATCGTGCCTGTCTGCCTCGCAAACTCGCTCGGCCATTGCATCGGGTGAAGTGGTACGCCTGTCGGTGATCACGTCAGCCGCGCGATCAGCTGGTTTCAGCCAGGTCGGGTCGGCAGCGGTGTGCGGGTCGCCGGGCAACTATGTTTACAGTGTGGTTGCCAGCAGCCCCAACGGCAGTTCGGCGCGCCTCACTTTCGATGCGCGTTCTGGCGCACTTCTCTCGCGACGATAACGGGAAAATAGGGCGGCATGAGACTTCTGGTTGTTGAAGATGAGCCCACGCTCAATGCGCAGCTTAAGCAAGCGCTTGAGGAAGAGGGCTATGTTGTGGACGTCGCCTTTGACGGCGAAGAAGCATCGTTTCTGGGCGAAACCGAGCCCTATGATCTCATCGTCCTGGATATTGGCCTGCCGCAAAAGGATGGGCTGACCGTCCTTGAAGATTGGCGCGCCGATGGCATCAGCATTCCGGTTCTCATCCTCACTGCCCGTGATCGCTGGAGCGACAAGGTGAAGGGCATGGACGCTGGCGCCGATGACTATGTCGCCAAGCCTTTCCAGATGGAAGAAGTGCTGGCGCGCGTGCGGGCGATTTTGCGCCGTGCCGCTGGTCTGTCCTCCAACCAGCTCAATTGTGGCCCCATCGCGCTGGACCTCAAAACCAATCGTGTGACCGACAATGGCATGGCCGTGCGGCTCACCGCGCAGGAATATCGGGTGCTTGCCTATTTGCTCACGCAGTCGGGCAAAGTGATCTCGCGCACCGAGCTCACCGAGCACATTTACGATCAGGACTTTGATCGCGACTCCAACACCATCGAGGTGTTTGTTGGCCGGTTGCGCAAAAAGCTCTCGGTGAACATTATCGAGACCGTGCGCGGCATGGGGTATCGCATCCAAGACCCCACCCACGACTCCACAGCAGCGTCCGATGCTGCCGATGCGCAGGCCAAAGAGTAGCTACTCAGCCCATGGCCTCTCCCAAATCCCCACAGACAAACCCTCTCGCGCAGTCTTTGGCTGTTCGCCTTGGCGTGCTTGCGGCGGGCGGATCGCTTGTCGCGCTGGTGCTAGCTGGCGCGGTGATGGCCGCTTTGCAACGCGCGGGGGCCGAGCGGGCGTTTGATGAACGTCTTGCGGTTTTTGTCACGCAGCTTTTCGCTGACTACGCCAACCGTGATGTGTTTGATGCCACAGCGCATTTTGCCAATCCGGCCTTCGCGCTGCCCGGCTCGGGCTGGTATTGGGTGGTCGGCGACCCGCAAACGGGCGAACCGCTGTTTGCTTCCTCCTCGCTTTTCGATCCGCTTCCTGCACCGCAATCGCCGCCATCTTCAGGTGAGCCTCTGCCGGAAGGCCCTATCAGCCGCCCCTTAGAGCTTGGCGGGCAGCGGCTGCGGTTGGTGGATAGGCTCTACAATTTTGAGGGAGAGCAAGTGCTGGTGCGAGTTACTGCGCCAACCGATGGGTTGGACGCTGAAATCCGCAATTTTCGTGTGGCGCTGGCGCTGACCCTGGGCTCCATGTGGGCTGTCCTGCTTGGCCTTGCCTATCTTCAGGTGCGCATCGGTTTGCGCCCGCTGCAAACGCTGCAAAGCGCCATTGCCGATGTGCGGGTGGCCAAAACCCGAAAGGTATCCGGCACTTTTCCACGCGAGGTCAGCCCGCTGGTGGATGAGCTGAACGGGCTTCTGCAAGCCAATGAAGCCATTGTTGAACGGGCGCGTCACCATGTTGGCAATCTTGCCCACGCGCTCAAAACCCCGCTGGCCGTTATCCTCAACAGTGCCCGAGGCGAGGCTGACGCGACCACCCTGGCGCGCATCAGCACCGAAGCTCAATCCATCGATGATCGTGTTCGCCTTTACCTCGATCGTGCGCAACGTGCCGCAACGCAGGCAACCTCCGGCAAATCAACGCCGTTGCGTGCGGTTGTGGATCCGCTGGTGCGCACCATGGCTAAGCTGAACCTGGACCAGGGCCTCTCCTTTAGCGTCGATATTGAGCCATCCGTGCGTGTTCGCGCTGATCGCGAAGACCTGGAAGAGATGCTGGGCAATTTGCTGGAGAATGCCTGCCGTCACGCTGACAGCACAGTTCTGGTTGCAGCGAGCAAGGCCGGTGATCTTCATCAAACGCTTACCATCACCATCGACGATGATGGCTCTGGGCTTGATTCTGATGCGCGCGCGCTGGTGCTTAAGCGCGGCGAACGCTTGGATGAAGCCAGCCCTGGATCAGGCTTGGGCCTATCCATCGTTAAAGAGATGGCGGAACTTTATGGCGGTACGCTTGTTCTACAAGAAGCGCCCCTTGGTGGCCTGCGTGCTGCCCTATTCTTACCGGCGGCTGCCCCAGTTCCGCCGGATTCATGACGCTAGTCGCCACCCGGCGCACGCGTGTTTCTACACTGCACCAAACCTTAACGGGAGAAGTCTCATATGACGAACGTTTCAAACCCAGCTGCACAGGCAACCCTTTCCGGCAGCAAAAAGCCTAACCGCAAATCGGCTATGCGCAATGGCGCTTTTGCCTTGATGGCACTCACCGCTCTTGCCGGGTGCCAGTCATACGGCACCGGCCCGCGCGAAGGTGTTGGTGCTCTGGGTGGTGCTGTGGCCGGTGGTGTGCTCGGCAGCCAGATCGGATCAGGTTCCGGTCAGGTTTTGGCCACCGTTGGCGGCGCTGTCCTTGGTGGCCTGTTGGGTGCCGAACTTGGTCGTCAGCTCGATGCGCAAGCCCAGCAGCGCTATTATCAAGCGCAATATCAGGCGCTTGAGCAGGGTCGCCCCGGCGCGCCTGTTGCGTGGCAGTCGCCCACCGGCCCACGTGGTCAGGTGGTGCCTGGACAAGCCTACCAGATCAACTCCACAAGGTGCCGCGATTACACCCACACGGTCTACATCCAAGGCCAGCCTGAAGTGTTGACCGGCACGGCATGCCGCCAGTCTGATGGCACATGGCGCGATGTTGGGTAAGCACTGCGTGCCAACGCAGCGTTAACCCTCTTCTGGCAGACTTGGTGCCACTTTTGATTGTAAGGGTCCCATGTCTGCCAACACACGCATCGGCAGGCAGGAGTTGATCTCCCGCCTGCGCGAATATCTTGGTGAACTGAGCACAGATTCGCATCGCACCTTGACGCGGTCGATTGACCGTTCGCGTGCCCGCGGCGAACATTCCCCCGTCCACGAAATCATCATGGATGCACTGCGCGAGGTGATGGACGCAACGCCAGGCGGTGAGCGATCTCTGTCCGCCGAGCGGGCGTTTTTTATGCCGCTTGAGCCGGTGATGGGCTCCATCTCACTTCCCGAAAAACAAATTGGCGTTATTGATCGGGAATCTCTGCGACCGATCTGGATCTGGATCACCCGTGACTTGGCACCCGGTCGCTGTGATGAAGCCTTGGCTGCCTTGCGCGCGGCCATTGTTGACGAAGAGCCTGACGCCATCGCTGAGTGTGCCGATGATTTTCAGCGCGAAGTGTGCAAGCACACCGAAGCTTTGATGGCCGAATACGACAAGACCCAGGGCTCGCTGAAGCGTCTGGAAGGCCAGTTGGGCAACTCGCGGATTCTTGCCGACTTGCACGATATCATCGCCTTCTTCAAACAGAAGCCTTCGCTGAAAGCCTTTTTGGGTCGGTTGCCGGACAAGCTGCCTGTGGGGCGAAGCGGCCTGGCCATGCTCAACAAGGCCTTAGAGGTTTACCGCGATCACCCACCAGCCGACACGATCTATGCGTTCGCTGCTGTGCTTGATCGCCTCGGTTCGCCCAGCGATTTGGTCCGTTTTGCTGTTTTTTACGCCAATTCCAGCGATCCAGCGCTCATTCGTGGCACGATGGCTGGCGGCGCGGTTCAGATTGCACTTAGCGAAGCCATGCGTGAGATTGAGCGTTTGCGCCTGGTGTTGGCAGGCGACCGAAACCTGGAAAAGGTCACCCAGAGCCTGCGTCTCTATCATGAGCTCGTCTCTGCCATTGAACGCACACTGGATGAAGCGCCGGAAGACCCTTGGCTGAAGCGCTTGGCCACGGTGCGCGCCCGCGCCAGCGAATTGTTGATCAAAGAGCTTGATCCCTTGCTTCACATGATCAAACGCAGCGTTGGTGTGATGGAAGCGCGCGGGCGTGAAATCGTGCCGGATGCGTCCAGCCTTCAGGAGGCGGTGTTTGGCCTCACCTTGTTCATGGTCGCCAGCGAGATCCGCGGGTCTCTTGCGGTCAACTCGCTGATCAAGCAGATGGAAAAGAACATCGAAGATGCGCTGGAAAGCCAGGGCAAACAGGCGATTGATCGTTTGGCCAGTGCGAGCAATGAAAATTGGGATGCCGCGGAGGCTCGTTCGGCCGGTGCCGCTGAACTGTTCGGCATCTACTTCGGTGGGGCCTATGGTGCCACCATGGAACGACGTCACGCTGCCACCGTCGAAGCGCGCGCCCGTGACATTGAGATTCAAGCCAAGCTGGCTGGCTAAATCCGGCCATGCATACGGTGCGACATAGTAACATTCGACTTGCACCCTCTGGACAATCATCCCGCCCAATCCTAGCCATGATCGCCAATCACATGCCGTATGAAAGCGGTTTGAGTGAGCTGTTTTGATCGGTTTGAGGGTGTTTGCGTGCTGGTTTGGGTTGTCTTTGCCGTTTTGACGGCGATTGCCGCGATCGCGGTGCTTCTTCCCTATGCGCGGGCCAGGCGTGAGGCCGGTGATCTGGGCGGCTCGGATGCTGAAGTTTACAAAGACCAACTCTCCGAAATCGACAAAGACCTTGAACGCGGGGCATTGAGCGAAGCCGAAGCTGAGTCCGCCCGCCTTGAGATTTCCCGACGGTTGCTCAAAGCCAGCGATCTTCCCGATCAGCAAGACACACCGACCAGCAATCCGCCGCGCTGGCGTCCGCGCCTGGTTTTGGTAACAGCGTTCCTGGTCGTTCCACTTTCAGCCTTGGCGCTGTATTTCTCCTTCGGCTCACCCGGCATGCCCGACAATCCGCTGGCCGAGCGTTTGTCAGCAACGGTTGAAAACCAGGATGTGGCGATCTTGGTCGCCCGCGTGGAAAATGCGGTGCAAGACAACCCCGATGATGCACGTGGTTGGGCCATTCTTGCCCCCATCTATGCCAGGCAAGGGCGCTTTTTCGAAGCACGTGGGGCATACCAACAATTGCTGCGCATCGAAGGAGACAACCCCGTTCTGTTCACCGATCTGGGTGAGGTGATCGTGGTTGAAAACCAAGGTCTGGTGACTGAAGAGGCGATGCAGCAATTCCGTGCCGCTTTGGATGTGGACCCAAGCTTCCCCAAAGCGCGCTATTACCGTGCGCTGGGTTTGGTGCAGGAAGGCGAGCTGGATCAAGCTCGCGCCATCCTGATTGCCCTGCGCAACGATGGCGGACCTGACGCACCATGGACGCAAAGCGTTGATGCCCTGTTGGCGGATATGCCTAGCGCCGTGCGCGTGCCAGCGCCCGATGCTGATGCCGCGCAAGCCGTTCTCTCCTTGCCAGAAACCGAACGCCGTGCCGCCATCGAAGGCATGGTGGATGGCCTCGCCGCCCGCCTTGCCGACCAACCCGATGATTTGGCCGGGTGGAGCCAGTTGGTCCGCTCCTATGCAGCGCTGGGTGATCGCGACCAGGCCGAGCGCAGCCTTTGGACAGCGCTGGATTTTTTTGAAACCGACAATCCGGCCCGCCTGCGCCTGCTGACCATCGCTGAAGAACTTCAGCTCAACACCGCGCCACCGTGAAACCGCGAGATCAGTGGCCATACTATGGGCATTTTGCCGCGCTTGATGCGCGTCTACGCGCCACTTTATAAATCGTGGTAGCGCTCACTGACACCGAAGCTGGGATAGGCCCAGCGACACGACAGGGACTGTCCAATGACCCGTAAGGGCCAACGCTTTCTTCTTATTGCCACCGCACTTAGCGTTCTGGCGGTGGCCACCGGCCTGGTGCTGTTTGCTATGCGTGACAGCATCGCGTTTTTTTCCTCGCCAACAGACCTTTATTCGCAACCAACCAGCGAAACCCAGCGCATCCGTCTGGGTGGCCTGGTGGAAGAAGGCACCGTTATTCGCGGCGTTGGCGACACGGTGCAGTTCGGCGTGACCGATACCAATGCCACGATCAACGTGGCCTACACCGGCATCCTGCCCGATCTCTTTCGTGAAGGGCAGGGCGTGGTGACCGAGGGTTACCTATCACCAGATGGCACCTTCCAGGCTGACACCGTGTTGGCCCGTCATGATGAAAACTACATGCCCACTGAAGTGGCCGAGAGCCTGCGCGCCCAGGGCGTGTGGCAAGGCGACGGCTCCGGCAATGCCCAGCACCCACCAGCGGACCCACCTGCATTGAATGCGTACTAGAACCCAGCCAGCACGGAGAGGCAGATGATCGTCGAAATTGGCCACTATGCCCTTGTGCTCGCCTTGGTGCTGGCGCTCGTCCAAAGCCTGATGCCGTTTTGGGGCGCACGCACGGGCGATGTTGGCCTGATGCGCATCGCTGATATCACCGCACCGGTTCAATGCGCGTTTTTAGCGCTCAGCTTTGCTGCGCTGACCTACGCCTACGTGGTCTCTGACTTCTCGGTTGTGAACGTTGTGATGAACTCGCACTCGGAAAAACCGATGCTGTTCAAGATCACCGGCGTTTGGGGCAACCATGAAGGCTCCATGCTGCTCTGGGTGCTGATCCTGGCGATCTTTGGTGCTGGCATCGCATTTTTCGGTGGCAACCTGCCACGCTCGCTCAAAGCCAACGTGCTGTCAGTTCAGGCCTGGGTCACGGTGGCGTTCCTGCTCTTCATCGTGCTCACCTCCAACCCGTTTGACCGGGTGCTTTCAGCGCCAGCTGAGGGTGAAGACCTCAACCCCATCCTGCAAGACATCGGCTTAGCGATCCATCCGCCATTGCTTTATCTGGGTTATGTTGGCCTTTCGATTTCCTTCTCCTTTGCCATCGCTGCTCTCATTGAGGGCCGGCTGGATGCGGCGTGGGCGCGCTGGGTTCGCCCCTGGACCCTGGCCGCCTGGGTCTTCCTGACACTTGGTATCTCAATGGGCTCCTACTGGGCCTATTATGAGCTTGGCTGGGGTGGCTGGTGGTTCTGGGATCCGGTGGAAAACGCCTCTTTCATGCCCTGGCTTGCCGCTACCGCGCTGCTGCATTCCGCCATCGTGATGGAAAAGCGGGAGGCGCTGAAAGTCTGGACGGTGCTGTTGGCGATCATCGCGTTTTCACTTTCTTTGCTTGGCACATTCTTGGTGCGCTCCGGCGTTCTGACCTCCGTGCACGCCTTCGCCACCGACCCGGAGCGCGGGTTGTTTATCCTGGCCATCTTGATGGTCTTCATTGGCGGCGCTTTTGCCCTGTTTGCGCTGCGCGCCAGTGAGCTTCGCCAGGGCGGCATGTTCGCCCCGGTCAGTCGAGAGGGCGCGTTGGTCGTCAACAATCTCTTCCTGTCGGTGGCAACCGCAACCGTCCTGCTCGGCACGCTCTACCCGTTGCTGCTGGAAGCGCTGACCGGCGATAAAATTTCCGTTGGCCCACCCTTCTTCAATCTCACTTTTGGCCCACTGATGATCCCGCTGCTGCTCGCAGTGCCATTCGGCCCGGTTCTCGCTTGGAAGCGCGGCAATCTCGCCATGGCCCTGGAACGGCTCTGGTGGGCGGGTGCAGCCGCATTGGTCGTGGTCGCCTGTATCTTCGCCCTGTTTGGCGTGGATGCCTGGATCAAAGCCATCGCCATCGGCGTTGCCGTTTGGCTGATGCTTGGTGCGCTGGCCGATCCGCTGGGCCGGGTGAAAGCGTTTTCCTCACCCATCGGCGACACATTCCGCCGCCTGATCAATCTGCCACGCTCCGCCTGGGGCACGACCATCGCGCACTTTGGCGTCGGAGTGATGTTGCTGGGTATCGTTGGCGTTTCGGCGTTTGAAAGCGAAGAGATCACCACTCTGAACCCAGGCGAAACCGCCTCGATTGCGGGCTATGATTTCACCTTTGAAGGCATGCGCCCCAACACCGGTGAGAACTACACCGAGGTGATCGCAAGCTTCACCGCTCGTGAAGGCGGCACTGTGATCGCGGTCATGGAGCCTTCGCGCCGCGTCTATCCGGCGCGCAACTTCCCGACCACTGAAGCGGCATTCCATACCGTCGATCTGTTCTCGCAGCTTTACATCTCGCCGGGTGACCCGACCCAGGATGGCGGTATTGTCGTGCGGTTCTATCACAAGCCGCTGGTGACACTGATCTGGATCGGCACGCTGATCATGTCGGCTGGCGGCGTGCTGTCCCTCATGGATCGTCGCCTGCGCGTTGGGGCGCCGACTCGCGCCAAAAAGGCCAAGCAACCGGCTATCCCACAAGGCATGGAGCCGGCTGAATGATCCGGCTGGCGGTCATCGCGCTGATGAGCCTGATGCTGGTACTGCCGGCACACGCGGTGCAGCCTGACGAGGTGCTGGACGATCCGGTGCTCGAAGCGCGTGCGCGTGATCTCTCTGCGGAAATCCGCTGTCTGGTCTGCCAAAACGAGAGCATCGACGCCAGCAACGCGCAGTTGGCGCGTGACCTGCGCATCCTGGTGCGTGAACGCTTGGTTGAGGGTGATAGCAACCAAGAAGTGCTTGATTTCCTGGTGGCACGCTATGGCGAGTTTGTTCTGCTGCGCCCACCAGTAAACCAAGCCACCGTACTGCTCTGGTTCGGTCCAGCGTTGGTGCTCATTATCGCTGGCACGGTGATTTTTCTGCGCACGCGCGGTCGCAAGACCGCCGTTGCTTCAGCACCTGCTGCGCTGAGCGCCGACGAGCAAACGCGCCTGGACACCCTGCTGAAGTCCGACCAGGACTAGGGTCTAGACCCTAAGCACCCAAACTTCCCACATATTCTAATCAGCCTTGCGCACACGCGTGTGTGCATATGCGTGTGGTTCTGTGGCTTGCGCGTGAGCAAGGCTGCATGCGAGCGTGCGACATCTTTCAGAGCCCTGTCGGGCCGCTTCTCCAGGACCAATTGCCATGCCAGCCACCACCAGCCGCATCACCTTCACCGGTGCATCGGGCGCAGAACTTGCCGCCCGTTTCGATAAGCCAGCGGGTAAGCCCCGCGCTTGCGCTCTGTTTGCGCATTGCTTCACCTGCTCCAAAGACGTGTTTGCCGCCAAACGCATTGCCTCGGAACTGGCCGCCCACGGCATCGCAACCTTGCGGTTTGACTTTACCGGCCTTGGCCATTCCGATGGCGATTTCGCCTCCACGAATTTCTCCTCCAACGTCGGTGATCTTTTGAGTGCGGTGGAGTGGATGCGCGAGAACGACCAGGCGCCCTCCATCCTGATCGGCCATTCGCTTGGCGGCGCTGCGGTGCTTTCCGCCGCGCCCGATATTCCCGAGGTTAAGGCCGTGGCTACCATCGGCGCACCGGCTGATACCGCTCATGTGGTGCACAATTTCGAAGCCGACATCGAAACCATCGAGCGTGACGGCAAGGCCGAAGTGAAGCTGGCCGGTCGTACCTTCACTATCGAAAAACAGTTCCTGGAGGATGTGGCGAGCCAGAATATCTCCGCGCGCATCGCCTCGATGAAAAAGGCGTTGATGGTGTTCCACTCGCCTATCGATCATACGGTCGGCATTGAGAACGCGGCCACCATCTACAACGCGGCAAAACACCCCAAAAGCTTTGTAACGCTCGATGGTGCTGACCATCTGCTCAGCAGCCACAGCGATGCGGCCTATGTGGCGCAGATGATTGCCTCCTGGTCGGAGCGTTATGTGCCCGCCGCAGAAGCGCATGCTCCTGTGTTCCAGGGCGAAGTTGCGACGGCGAAAATCTCCGTTGCCGAGACCGGTGCCGGCAAGTTTCAGGCCTCGGTGCGCATGGGGCCGCACGGCATTTTGGCCGATGAGCCGGAAAGCTTTGGCGGCATGGACACCGGCCCGGCGCCTTACGACATGCTGGCCGCGGCTTTGGGTGCCTGCACCACCATGACGCTGCGCATGTACGCGGAGTTCAAGAAGCTGGAACTGCCATTGGTCGCGGTCACCGTCGAGCATGACAAAGTGCACGCCAAAGACTGCGCTGAATGTGGGGAAGAAATTGAAGGCAAGTCCGGCAAGGTCGACCGGTTTGAGCGCACCATCCATCTGTCGGGCGACGTGACGCCTGAGGTCAGAGCCAAACTCATTGAAATCGCTGACAAATGTCCGGTGCACAAAACGCTGACCAAGGGGGCCGCAGTTGTCACCAAATGCGCGCCAGAGGCCGCCTAAGGCACACCAGAAAAGCGAACATTACAAAGGTTTAACCCGATCGACATGGTGCGGTAAGGCGCGCGACACCATTTTGCCAGTCATCGCTGGGGGCCATATCGGCCCACGCACCGGTCAGACGGTGCGACAATGACTGGCAAAAAGGAACATTGGCGACATGACCGATCCAAATCATCACTCGAACGGCGTTTTTCAAACCGAAGGCAGCACGCAAGCACGCACCGCCGCACCGCGCCGCGCCCGGTTGCTCAACCGCAAAACCACTCTGGCTCTCTCCACCATTTTGGGCCTCGGCCTGCTTGTACCGCTGGCAGGCACAGCCGTCGTGAGCACCGTGCAACAGGCACGTGCCGCCGAAGCCGTGGTGCCCGACACCTTCGTCGCGCCAACAGGTTTTGAAGACCTTGTGGATGCTGTGATGCCCGCCGTTGTGGCCGTGCGCGTCGAAGCTCGGCAGCCTGTGGAAACCTCCAACCGCGACATCGATCGCCTGCCAGACGGCACCCCGTTTGATCGCTTCTTTCGCCGTTTTGGCCCGGAAGCTGAAGAGTTCTTCCGCCGTGGTCCTGATGGTCGAGAAGGCCCGCGCAACCCCCGCCGTGGCGGTGGTCAGGGTTCTGGCTTCTTCATCTCTGAAGACGGCTATCTGGTCACCAACAACCACGTGATTGACGGCGCCGGTACCGTTCAGATCGTGATGGACAATGGCGACATTCTCGACGCTGAAGTGCTTGGCACTGATAGCCGCACCGATCTGGCGTTGCTGAAGGTGGAAGGCAATGATTTCACCTATGTGCGCCTTGCCGCTGAGCAACCGCGCATCGGCGAAATCGTGCTGGCCATCGGCAACCCATTCGGTCTTGGCGGCTCGGTGACGTCGGGCATCGTCTCGCAGCAGGGACGCGACATTCAGCCAGGTCCCTATGATGAATTTCTGCAGATCGATGCGGCCATCAACCGGGGCAACTCCGGCGGCCCAACGTTCAACATGCGCGGCGAAGTTGTCGGCGTGAACACGGCGATCTTCTCACCCTCGGGTGGCAATGTCGGCATCGCCTTTGCTGTGCCATCGACCGTAACGGCAGATGTTATCGGTGACCTCATCGAAAACGGCGCCGTGGCGCGCGGTTGGCTGGGTGTGAACATCCAGTCGCTGACGCCGGAACTGGCCGAAGGCATTGGCCGTGATTCCACCGAAGGGGCGATCATCGTGTCGGCTGCTTCTGGCTCACCTGCTGAAGAGGCTGGTCTGCGCTCCGGCGACACCATCCTGTCGGTCAATGACGCCGCTGTTGAAGGTCCAACCGAGCTTGCGCGCATCATCGGCGCGTTCGATCCTGATGAAACGGTTGAAATCCTCGTCTGGCGTGATGGCCGCGAAGAGGTCATTGACGTGCTCTTGGGCACGCTGCCGTCCGAGCGTGAGTTGGCCAGCCAGTTCCGCCAGCCGGACCTTGATCGCTCGCAGCCAAGCATTGTGGATCAACTCGGCATGACGGTGGCCCCGGCCTCTTCGCTTGGGCTTGATGTGGATGGCCTTGCGGTCACCGAACTCGACCCCAACGGTGTGGCGGCTGAGCGTGATCTGCGCGAAGGCGACGTGATCGTTGAGGTTGCCGGTCAGCCGGTCAGCAGCATGCGTGATCTGACGTCCGGTCTGCGTGAGGCCGCCCGCAACGGCCAGGCTTCGGCTCTGGTGCGTGTGGAAGGCGAAAACGGCGCCTCGCGCTTCGTGGCCCTGCCCACCGACCGCGGCTAACACCTTTACCCCCCATGCTGGCACCCCGGCTTCAGCCTGTCGCCCCCGCCGGGGTACCAGTCGCGCATGGCGGACCCATGAGATCGATAGTCTCGTTCCGCCCAATGGACTGCCATGCGCACCCTTCTTCCCATGCGTTTGAGGCTAGTACTAGGCTAGAATGGCGCTACCCTCCCATCCTCAAAACGCGAAAGGCTCGATTATGAAAGTTCTCATTATCGAAGACGATGTCGAGGCCGCCGCCTTCATCGTTAAAGGCTTTCGCGAAGCAGGCCATGCCCCAAGCTATGCCGCCGATGGCGAAACCGGGCTGGAATACGCCATGTCGGATGATTTCGACGTGTTGGTTGTGGACCGAATGCTGCCCAAGCGCGACGGCCTTTCCATCATCGCCGCCTTGCGTGAGCAGGGCAAACAAACCCCAGCGCTGATCCTTTCCGCTCTTGGCGAGGTGGATGATCGCGTGGCGGGTTTGCGCGCTGGCGGCGATGATTATCTGCCCAAACCCTATGCCTTCTCTGAGCTTCTGGCGCGCGCCGAAGTTCTCGCTCGCCGCACCACACCCGGTGAGGCGCAGACCACCTATCAGGTTGGCGATTTGGAGCTGGACCGGCTTTCCCACACCGTGAAACGCTCCGGCGAGGACATTCCCTTGCAGCCGCGCGAGTTTCGGTTGCTCGAATTTCTTATGAAGAACGCCGGACAAGTGGTCACCCGCACCATGCTGCTTGAAAAAGTCTGGGATTATCATTTTGACCCCCAGACCAACGTGATCGACGTCCACATTTCCCGCTTGCGCTCGAAGATCGACAAGGGTCAGGACAAGCCGCTCATCCAAACCGTGCGAGGGGCGGGCTATGTCCTCCGCGACACGGCTTAGGCCTTTCCGCACCACAGCTTTCAAGCTTGCTGCTGGCTATCTGGTCGTCTTTGGCCTGTTTGCTGGCGGGCTGATTGGCTATCTCGTTTGGGAGACATCGTCTGTCTTGATCCGTGACGTGGATCAGCGGTTGACGGGCGATGCGCGCCGCCTCGGCCAGCACTATCAGCGTGCTGGCATCAATGGGCTGTTTGCGGCCATGCAAGAAAGCGCGCAGCGCCCCGGTAACCGTCTCTACGCTTTGCTGACGCCCGATGGCGTTGAGGTTATCAATTCTGTCGGCTTGCTGCCTGATGGTGTTTGGGATGAGCCTGGTCTGGCGCGGTTTTCCTACAAGCAAATCGGCCCAGAGGGCCATGAGCGCGACAGCCGCGCCATTGTGCGTATTATCGTGCTGCCCGATGGGTTCCGCGCCCTCATAGGTCTGGATATCGCTCAGTCCGATGTGATCCGCCAGGCGATTGGTCGCGCTGCGATGGTGTCCTTGGTGCTGCTGGCCTTGCTGGCGATTTTGGGCTGGTTCTACGTCAATAAGCGCGTTTTGAAGCGTTTGGATGGCATCTCCCAGTCCACGGCCCGCATTATGGATGGGCACCTGTCAGAGCGAATCGCGGTGATGGGCACGGGCGATGAGTTCGACCGGCTTGCCGATCAGCTGAATGTCATGCTCGACCGGCTTGAGCGCCTGATGAACGGCTTGAAAGAGGTCTCGGACAACATCGCCCATGATTTGCGCACGCCGCTCACCCGCATGCGCAACCAGATGGAAGACGCGCTGCGTCAACCGCCGGACAACGCGACAGACCGCGCGGCTTTGGAGAACGCTTTGGGTGAGGCCGAGCGCTTGATGGCGACCTTCCAGGCCCTGCTCACCATTGCGCGTGTTGAGGCGGGTGGCCGCCGTCATACGCTGTCTCAGACCGATCTTGGCCAGGTGCTGACCGACGTGATGGAACTTTACGAACCTGTGGCCGAAGACCAAGGCGTATCGCTCACCTTCAAGCCCGCGCCGGAAGCGGTGATGGCCACCGTGAACCGCGAACTGGTGGGTCTTGCCGCTGCGAACCTTGTCGATAACGCGCTGAAATATGGTGCAGGCGAGGGCGGCACAATTGAGCTGTCCCTCTCTAAGGCCGCGGGTGTTGCCGTACTCACTGTCACCGACAATGGTCCGGGTATTCCCAATGGCGATCGGGCACGCGTGAAAGATCGCTTTGTGCGCTTGGACAAAAGCCGTACCGCTGACGGGTCTGGCCTTGGACTGGCGTTGGTGGAAGCTGTTGCTGCCTTCCACGACGGGGCGCTGGATCTTGGAGATGCTGAGCCTGGATTACGCGCGACGCTGACGCTTCCGCTGGGCTCGCCGGAGGCAAGCTCATGAGCGCTACCCTCGCAGACATTCTCGATGCCGCACCGCATCTTCATGATCTGGCCGAGAAAGTTCACGGCACTGTCGAGATCAACCCCTCAACGCTGTCGGCTATGCCAGATGCAGTCGCTGAGGCCATCGAAACATTAAAAGCTGCGCCGCTGGACGACGAAGCAGCAATGATGACGGCGTTGCGTCTTGCCAAACAACACGCCTCGCTCGCCATCGCGCTGGCTGACCGCTTGGGCCAGTCGACGGTGGATGAGACCACCCAGGCGCTTTCAGATTTTGCTGATGCCGCCATCGAGCACGCGGTGCGCGCCGCCTTCGTTCTGGAGGGCAGGGGTGAGCGGTGGCTTGGCACACCCGAAGCTGTGCAGGGCTATTGCGTGCTCGGCATGGGTAAGCTTGGTGGCGGCGAGCTGAACTATTCCAGTGACATCGATCTTATCATTCTGTTCGATCCAGAAACGCTGGAAGCGCAGACCTCCGACAAGGTGGAGGCAGGCCCCTTTGCCGTGCGTGTCACCCGCCGCGTAGTGCGACTGCTGCAAGAACGCACCGGCGATGGCTACGTTTTCCGCACCGATCTGCGTTTGCGTCCCGATCCGTCCTCAACGCCTTTGGCACTCTCCATTGATGGCGCGCTCAACTACTATGAAGGGCAGGGGCGCACATGGGAGCGCGCGGCCATGATCAAAGCGCGTTGCGTGGCCGGTGATCAAGCGCTTGGTGCGCAGTTCCTTAAAGCCATCAAACCCTTCATCTGGCGTCGCAGTTTGGACTACGCGGCCATCGATGCGATCCGCTCCATCAAGCGGCGCATCAATGCGCATAAGGGATTTGGCGCGATCACGGTGCCTGGCCATGATGTGAAGCTCGGGCGTGGCGGCATCCGGGAGATCGAGTTTTTTGCCCAGACCCAGCAGCTCATCGCCGGTGGGCGCAACCCAGAGCTTCGGATGATCCGCACCAAGCACGCGCTGCGCGGTCTGGCCGATCTGCAATGGATTGAGCCGGAGGCTGCCGATACGCTGTGCGTGGCCTATGACAAGCTGCGCAATGTTGAGCATTGCATCCAAATGCTGCGCGATGAGCAGACCCACCGTTTGCCCCAGAATGATAACGACCGCGCCAATGTCGCAACGCTTATGGGCCAAGAGTTGGCGCCTTTTGACGAAGCGATCCGCACAACGTTTGAGGATGTTCATACCCAGTTCCAAGCGCTCTTCCCTGATGATCCAGATGAAGAAACGCGCTTTGATCCCTTCGAGGAGGAGCTAAGCGAAAAACTCGCCCACCAACTCATCGAACTTGGTTACGAACAACCCGCCGATGTGCACCGGCTCCTGCTGGGCTGGATGCGCGGGCGCATGAACGCCACGGCCACAAGTGCCGCGCGCGAGAGGTTACGGGCCTTGGGCCCTGATCTTCTGCGTGCTTTCGGCCAGACGGATCGCCCCGAGGTCGCGCTGCGATCCCTTGATCGATTTTTGAACGGCCTGCCTGCCGGCCTGCAATTTTTCTCCATGCTGGAAAGCAATCCAGCGGTCATGGATTTGCTGGCCCGGATCATGGGCACGGCGCCCAAACTGGCTGACACCTTGGCGCACCGACCACGACTGTTTGATGCGCTGCTTGATCCTCGATTCTTTGGCTCGCTGCCAAGCCGCGACTCCATTCGTGCCGATCTTGAGCGGGCGATGAATGAGGCGCCAACCTATGAGGCCAAGCTCAACGCCAGCCGCATCATTGGTCAGGAGCAGCACTTCCTGATCGGTGTGCGCCTGCTCTCGCAAACCCTGACAGCCAGCGAGGCGTCGCAGGCCTACACCGATCTTGCTGAGGAAACGGTGCTGGCGATGCTTGATGTGGCGCAGGCTGATGTGCGCGAGAAGCATGGGAATTTCGAGGGTGCCTGCCTCAGCGTTCTGGGTATGGGCAAGCTTGGTAGCCGTGAACTCACCGCCTCGTCTGATCTTGATCTCCTGTTGATCTACGACCTGCCCAACGGGCAGGCCGAAAGCGATGGCGCGCGACCCATTGCGCCCTCGCAATACTATACGCGCGTGACCCAAAGGCTGATCTCGGCGCTCAGCGCTCCAACCGCTGAAGGCGTGCTTTATGAGCTGGATATGCGTCTGCGCCCGTCTGGTAACGCCGGGCCGTTGGCGACGAGCCTCACCGCTTTCGAGCGCTATCAAACCAGCTCAGCGCGCACGTGGGAGCATATGGCGCTCACCCGCGCGCGCGCCTTTGGCCGCGATGACCACGGCTGCACAGCGATCCATGAGGCGATCCAACGCATTCTCACTGGAGTGTCTGATACCGATAAAGTGCGCACCGACGTTGCCGACATGCGAGCGCTGCTGGAACGGGAAAAACCGGCCAAGAGCGTCTTCGATTTGAAGGTCACGCCCGGCGGTATCATCGATGTGGAGTTTATCGCTCAGGGCATGCAGCTCTGCTACGCGAAGCAGAACGCCGATGTCCTCAATACCTCTACCGAAGAGGCGTTGCAGGCCTTGCAGAAGGCGGGCTTTCTGTCTGCCGACGACGGTGCAGCACTTGCCGCTGCGCACCGGCTCTACGGCACTCTTTCTCAAATTTTGCGGCTTTGCCTGGATGGTGTTTTCGATCCAGCAACAGCAGCACCCAGTTTGCGTCGACTGGTCACCCAAGCTTGCGATTTGCCAAGCGTGGAGACCGTCATGACGCATCTTGAGCACACACAGGCCGATGTCCGTTCGCGGTTCAATCGCCTGTTTGTAGCCGCGGACGATGATCGTTCGCGTTCATCCCTCGGGGGCGACATTCTCGAAGGAAAACCCAATGACTAAATTTAAAAATCTCACACTCATTGCCCTTGCTGGCACCATGCTGGCCACTGGCTTCACCGTTTCAGCAATGGCCGACGATGACCGCTCTGGTATGCGTGAGCGTGATCGCAGCGCGTTCAGCTTTCGCGCTGGCGAGCGTTTTGCCCGTGCCGATACTGATGGTGACCGGATGATCTCACTGGAAGAGTTTCAGACCAGCACAACCGAACGGTTCACTTCTATGGACGCCGATGGTGATGGCTTGGTGACCCCCGCTGAAATGGTGGCCGAGCGCCAGCAGCGCGCTGAAGAACGTGCAGCCCAGCGCATGGCCCGCATCGACACCAATGAAGATGGTGCCTTGTCTCTGGAAGAGATGACGGCGGCCAGCGAGGCCCGCTTTGCTCGCATGGATCGCGATGATGATGGCAGTCTGGAACCGCGCGAACTGCGTCATGGTTTCCGTGGCGGTGATCGGGGTGACCGTGATGGACGTGGCGGTCCACGTGGCGATGCAAGCCCAGACGGTGAAGTGATCGAGCAGTCGCTCTAAACGCCACCAGCGAACAAAAAGCGCCCCGGTGATAGCCGGGGCGTATCGCTTTTCAGTCTCGTTTAGAGCTGCGCGTCTAAGGTGCGTGCAACGTCCGTTGCGGGTCTAGAGACCGACCGATGTGCAATGGGCCGTGAGCCAAGACAGGCTCAACACCGGCGCAGCCAAGTCGGCCCGCAGTTTTGTTTGATTGGTCATCAAGGGCGGTTGGAACACACTTGGTGTCGTAGCTGCCCTCGTCGCTCTCAGCATCATCAGTGCCGGTGAAGTGAACAGGAAGCGCCACGCCAACCAGCGTACCAACATGTTCGCGCGATTTGATCCGCAGCGTGCCATTATGCAAATCAATCAGCTTGCGTGAGATTGCCAGGCCAAGCCCAGACCCTTCACGCGGACGGGTCATGGCGCTGTGCACCTGCTCAAAAGGCTCGGTGACCTTATCCAGCTTGTCTTTGGGGATGCCGATCCCGGTGTCGCGCACACTGAGGAAGAGCTTGTCCCCCTTGCACCGTGTGCGAACGATGATCGCGCCGCCGCGTGGTGTGAACTTCACGGCATTGTTTAATAGGTTGAGCAAGACCTGACGGATGGCATGAGGGTCGCATTCAGCAAAAAGGTCATCGCCAAGGTCTGTTGTGATCGTCACGCCAACTTTGTCGGCGTCCAGTTGAACCATGCGGATGCATTCTTGCACGGCCTGAGTCACGTTTTCTTGTCTCGGCGCAATGCTCACCCGGTCGGTGTCGAGCTTGGCCATGTCGAGCACATCTGAAATCACGCCAAGGAGAAACTGCCCGCTGGTGTGAATATCGTTGGCGTAGCCGCAATAGGTTCCACTACCAAGCGGGCCTAGGATCTCGGTGCGCATAAGCTCGGAGAACCCGATGATGGCGTTGAGTGGTGTGCGCAGCTCATGGCTCATATTGGCCAGGAATTCAGATTTGGCCCGGCTGGCCGCTTCAGCGCGTTTCTTCTCTTCATTGTAGCGCCCGGCGAGCGCTGCCATATCGCGCCTTGATCGCGTCAGATCGCCAATGGCCCCGATAAGGCGGGTTTCAGAATCCAGCAGCGCTTGTTCTTTATCCTTCAGCGCCGTGATGTCGCTGCCCAAGAAAGCAAAGCCGCCATCGTAGGTGCTGCGCACAGTGACCTGGAACCAGCGATCATCAGGAAGCCCGCAGATGAATGGCTTTTCGATCATCTGGCCGTCTTCATTCACTTCCTGGCCAAGCAAATGCGAGGCGCACAATTCCAAATCGAAGGGGCAAAGGGTGTTGCCGTCATTGCCGCGCAAGTCGCCGCTGCGAGACAAGGCATTGAAGCGGTTAAACCCGTCATTGCTGGCAACAAGGTTGCCTTTGGTGTCCCACAGGGCGAAGGCGTCCGACACCGCTTCGATGGATTCGCGAAGATGTCGGTTGGCTTCAGTTGTCTTGCGCTCAAAACGGCGCCGATCAGTAATATCGTTGGCGGCCCCGATAAGGCGCAGCTTGGCACCTGGTAGGCGGATCACCTCAGCGTGCAGGTGAATCCAACGCCATTGGCCGTTGGCGTGCAGCAATCGAATGGTCGCTTCAAGTTGGCCCTTGCGTGCTTTACGCAGCGCTCGTGCTTTCAGAGCGAGATCTGTGTTGCTGGGGTGGAGGATCACATTAAGGTCGCTGATGCTGAGCACTTTTCCGCTTGGCGTGTATCCAAGCATGTTGAACATGGAGTTCGACCAGTCGATGGCGCCGCTGTCCAAATCCCAATCCCACAGGCCGCTTCGGCCGCGATTGAGCGCTGTTTCCAAGCGCAGATGCGCGGTGGTGAAACGGTCGGTGGCTGAAACGGTGCGGTCGCTTTGCCAGATAAACGAGTAGCCGAGGATCAAGATCACCAGGCTAATGCCACCCAACAGCGCCAGCTCGTTGTAGAGCTCGTCCAGCCAGGCTGATTGCACCGGTTGTGGGTCAAGGAGAATAGATGCCTGCACACCGCCCGCAACGCCGGTTGCTTCAGCGCGCGCATAAAGGAGTTTCTGGATGGCGTCATCGCCCAGGGCAGCTGAGTTGAAATCCAGCTCGGTCGGATAGGCTGTTGAGATGGTTTGCTCGCCAAGCTGCAACCGTGCTTCCAGCGGTGCGCCGGTGCCATCATAGATCGCTTGAATAGCGAGGTTGGTGGCTTGCTGCACGGCAGCCGAGTTTGGTGTTCCAGCCGCAGCGGCCATCTGTGCAATCACCAAGGCTTGCGTATCGAGCATGCCTTGCAAATAGGTCAGCCTTTCGGAGCGTTCGGTCCAAAGAGCGCTGACCCGCACGACCATCAGCACAACCAGAAATGTGATGATAAGTGCAGAGGTGAGGTGCCGCAGGCGCAGCGTCAGCGCGGTTGAATCGGGTGTGACTGGCAGGGGTGTGGCAAGAGACGAGGGCTCAGTATCCAGTGGGCGAAAGGCGGCGTGCTTGCCAAGTCGCTCCTTTCGATTGCCGATTTGCTCTGTGCCGTGAGTGTCGCGTGAAAACGGCAAAGAGTCGCCGTTTGCCGCAAGAGCTGTTGCCCGCGCCATTGTTATTAGCCTTCGATGTGGTTGGTACTCTGGAACGCGACAGACTTGCGAATCACTCTGATTTGAATCGTTGCGAATCAGCTTGTCTAGAGTCGGATGGGCAATCGGGCGAAAAATTTAGGAAGATTTAACGCTTTCAGGATGTTGAATTGACCAAATGGTAACAATCCTGGGCAGCGGCGCTTCGATTGGCCAGCGCTAGCTAGCCTAGGCGTCGACCATCCGCAGAACGATATCGGCCAAGTCGGCAGATATGTTGGGTGTCGATTGCAGCGCTTCCAATGCCGCTTGGGCGTGGGATTGGCGCCCGGCATCCATGGTGCGCCAGGTGCGAAAAGCTGATGCTAGGCGTGCTGCCAATTGCGGGTTGCGCCCATCTAGCGTTCCAATGCGATCGGCCATCAACCGATAACCGGCACCATCAGCGGCATGGAACCCAGAAAGGTTACCCGTTGCGAACGCGCCCAAAAGGCTGCGCACACGGTTGGGGTTGTCGCGATCATAGGACCTATGGTCCTCCAAGGCGATGAGGGTGTCGGCTGTTCCAGTCATCGCTTGAATGGCAAACCATTTGTCCATGGTCAGCGGGTCATCGTGGAACTCAGCTTCAAAAGCCTGAAGTGCCTCCGTCGCCAGAGGGCTTTGGCGTTGCAGAAGCAGAGCAAGCGTTTTGATCCGCATGGTCATGCCGCCCGCACCATGAAGCACCCGTCCCAAAAGGTCCTCAACGCCAGGATCACTGCAGCGAGAAATGTGTTGCAGGAGAGCCAGAACCAGGGAGCGCTTTGCGGCAGCCTCTGGTGAGATATCCCCGCTATCCTCCAGCCCAAAGCGCTCCAACGCCGCAACAATGGATGGGCCAAGATCATCACATAGATCACGGGAGAAACTTCTGCGCGCCTCTTCGACATTGTGCGGGTCTATGTTGCGGCCAATCGTGCGCGCTAAGTCGTGCGCGGAGGGCAGGGTGATGGTGGCTGCGCGACCTGCCTGATCGGTATCATAGTCGATCTCGCAGCAAAGCCCTGCGGCGATCATCGCTTCAAACAAGGCATGATCATCACCAAGCGGTTCGCCAAGGGTTAGCCTGTGATAGCGCCTTTGCAGAGCATCGCTATAAAGCGATTGCAAATGGGCCCAACTGCTAAAGGTGTTGCTGTCGTGCGCCGCCAAGAACAGTCGGTCGGAGTCGTCCAACCCATCCACCGTGTGATTCACCGGGGCAGAGTAATCTCGAAACAGGGATGGGCGCAGTGTGCCATCTGGCAAGTTGGAGAACTGCACCTGCCCCTGCGCCTCTTCCAACAGGAACTGATCGCCAACAAAGCGGCCACCCTCAACGGTGAGTTGGTCTGGCGAAATGGCCACGTCACGACCGGCCTCGTCAACAAGGGCCAGGCGGCACGGTATGGGCAAAGATTTCTTGTCGGGCTGTCCCGGCGTTGGTGCTGTGGATTGGCAGAACGTCAGTTGCGCGGTGTGTGCATGCGCATCAGCCTGCCAGTCGATGTTCACCTGCGGCGTGCCAGCCTGCGTGTACCAACCCAGAAAGTCTGGCCAAGCGCCTAAGTCGGCGGCCTCTGCCTTCATGGCTGCCAAAAACTCTTCCAGCCGAACGGCCTGCCCATCATGGGTGGAGAAATAGCGATCCATCGCAGCGCGAAAACGCTTCGGCCCAAGCCAGGATGCGATCATGCGTACGATCTCAGCGCCTTTTTCGTAGACGGTCGCTGTGTAGAAATTGTTGATCTCGCGATAGCTGTCGGGCCGCACCGCGTGGGCCAGCGGTCCACCATCTTCGGGAAACTGATGGGCCCAAAGATCGCGTACATCGCCAATGCGCTTGATCGTGCGATCATAAACGTCGCTGGTGTATTCCTGGTCGCGAAAAACCGTCAGCCCTTCTTTCAGGCAGAGCTGAAACCAGTCGCGACACGTAACGCGGTTGCCCGACCAATTGTGGAAATACTCGTGCGCAATGATCGCATCGATGCGCTGGTAATCCTCATCCGTCGCCGTTGTTGGCGAGGCCAGGATGTATTTGTCATTGAAGATGTTAAGGCCCTTGTTCTCCATCGCGCCGAGGTTGAAATCCGACACCGCCACGATGTTGAACACATCAAGATCATAAAGCCGCCCGAAGCGCTCCTCGTCCCACGCCATGCAACGCTTCAACGCCTGCATGGCAAACGTGGCGCGCTCAGCTTTGCCGGGTTCCACATAGATCGACAGCGCAACCTCGCGGCCATCGCGGGTGGTGAAACTGTCGCGAACCTGATCCAGCTGACCGCCAACCAACGCGAACAGGTAGGACGGTTTGGGATGGGGGTCATGCCAGGTGATGGAATGCCAGCCATCATCACCGGCTTCAATCGGGCTTGGATTGCCGTTGGACAAAAGCACCGGGCAGGTGGCTTGCTGTGCCTCCAAGGTCACGGTGTAGGTGGCCAGCACATCGGGCCGATCAAGAAACGGTACGATGCGACGAAACCCTTCCGCCTCGCACTGCGTGCAATAAACACCATTGGTGAGGTAGAGCCCGCTCAGCGCTGTGTTGGCGGCCGGATCAAGCGTGGTGGCAACCTCCACCTTGCTGCCTTCGCGCGTTGAGAGCGTGAACGATAGCTGGCCGGGGTCTTGCCTCGGTTCAATCTGCGCGCCATTCACCCGCACATCGACTGGTCCAAGCGCATCGGCATCCAGCACAAGTCGCGCATGGCCGCCACTATGATGGACCGAAGGGTTTGGGCGAACATGATAGGTCGCCTTGGCCTGCGTGCGCGGCCCGTCGAGCCGCACTGTCATATCCACATGGTCAATGAGAAAGGCAGGTGGTGTATAGTCTGCCAGGTGAATGGATGGGGGCGTTTCGCTCTTCATTTGACGGCACAAAGCATGCATGGCGCCAACAGAACAAGACGTAGTAACCCGTTAGGCCAATCGCGCATATCAATCCTGCCAAACGCTCATCTCCAAATGCCCAATCCATGTTGCCTTCTAAGTCGCCTTGCCACACGCAGGCCTGAGGCGTAGGCAATCGATCTGCCACTCTCTGCCAGCCGCCCGCTGGCGCTCGTCCGATCCATTCTCACAAAACCGCAGAAGGCCCTGTTTGCTCATGGAAGCTCTCTCCGCCATTCCCATGGATCAAGCGTTCTATCTGGCTGCTGCGCTGCTTGTTGCAGGCGCGATCACCGGCGTGTTGTCAGGCTTGTTTGGCGTCGGCGGCGGCGCCGTCATGGTGCCGGTTCTGTTTGAGGTATTTGGCTTTGCCGGTGTCGATGAGGCCGTACGCGCGCCCCTTGCTATTGGTACATCACTGGCGGTGATCATTCCCACATCCATCCGCTCCTTTCGCGGCCACAAGGCACGCGGCGCGGTGGACATGGATGTGCTGAAAGTGTGGGCGGTGCCCATCCTGCTCGGCGTGATCGTTGGCGCGCTGATTGCCCGTGTTGCAGAGCCGTGGGTGTTCCTTCTGGTCTTTGCAGTGGTTGCAAGCCTCAATGCGATCAAACTGCTGTTTGGCCGGGAAAGCTGGAAGCTGGGCGAAGATCTGCCCGGTCCCTGGCCGATGCGTGTGATCGGCTGGGTTATCGGTTTGCTGTCTTCACTCATGGGCATTGGCGGCGGCGTGATGGCCAACATGGTGCAGACGCTCTACGCCCGCCCAATCCTCAACTCCATCGCCACATCCTCAGGCGTTGGCGTGCTGATCTCCATTCCGGCAACCTTTGGCTACATCTATGCCGGTTGGCCACAGATGGATGTGGTGCCGCCATTCTCGTTGGGATTTGTCTCGCTGATCGGTGTGGCGCTTCTCTTGCCGCTCACCGTGCTCACGGCCCCCTTGGGTGTGAAGATTGCGCACGCTCTGCCCAAGCGAACGCTGGAGATTTCGTTTGGCGTTTTCTTGGTGATTGTCGCAGCACGCTTCATCGCAGCACTGCTTGGCTTTTAGCCGGTAAAGCTCTGATAGCCCCAGTAGCCGATCAGCAGAACCACCAGCAGTCCGCCCCAAACCAACAGATGGCGCAGCAAAGGCGCCACCGGCTGTCCGCGTGTGAAAACGCCGCCACCCAGATAGACCAGCAACGCAAGCATGGCGGTCACTGCGGCCAACTGGCCAGGTTCGACACCCAGCAGCGTGTCGCCGCTGCCACCAATCAGGAGCACCAACAGTCCGGTGGCGAGTATGGCCGCAGCCACCCATCCGTAGATCGGCATCACTGTCCCCCGGCTTGGTCTTCAATACCAGCGGCTTTGCGCTGCATTTTCAAGTGCTTCATCCTGTCAGGAAGCACGTCCATCACCTGAAGCCGCTGCGGATCGCTGAGCTTCGACCAACGACCAATCTCGTCCATCGTGCGTCCACATCCCAGGCAAAGCTGAAGCAGCGGATCGATCCTACAAATCTGAATACAGGGCGATAGCACTGAGTTTTGATGAGCAGGGGGAGGGGTTGCCGAGGCACTGTCCGAAGGGGTGTTCATGAAAGTCAAAACCAAAACAGGAGGTCAATTAGCGAACGCTAAAGAATTGCAGGAACTGATATAGAAAGCGTTATGAGGCCAGCAAGGTCTGTCAGCTGCTGATTTGCCCCCAAAACATCACCGCTCTGTCCACCAAGGTGCTGCTGCGCGCCTTTGGAGACGAGCAGCGTGACGATGGCCATCGCCACCACCAGAGCGCCAAGCGCAAATATCCCCGCAAAGGGTCCAATGCTCGTGAGCATGGCCACAACCGCAACGCCCAAGCCAAGAATCATCGCTGTAAGAGCCGCCCGTCGTGATGGGCGGCCAAGCCGCGCAGAGGCTCCATCGGGTCGGGCATGATCAAGCGCGCTGGCCAATCCCATGGATGCTGCCCGGCTCATTGTCTGGGTTGCAACAAGCGCTGTTGCCGCCAGCCAGGGGCTGATAGCAACCAATGCGGCGAGCGCCAGAACCCGAGCGCTCACAGACAAAATCAACGCCAGAACGCCATACGTGCCGATAGCTGAATCGCGCATGATCTCCAGCTTGCGCTCACGGGTGCGTCCGCCGCCGATTCCATCAGCGCAATCGGCCAGGCCATCCTCGTGCAAGGCGCCCGTGGCCAGAATCAGCGCCGTTGTGCCAAGCAGAGCAGCTAGGAGCGACGTAGCGCCCAGCATCAGCGACAGGGCCGTGATCAAACCACCAATAGTGCCGACGATCGCACCGCAGGCTGCAAAAGCTGGCGCGAACCCATCAGCCGACACGATTGGATCATCGTTCTCGCGCGGCAAAACCGGCAAAGGCAGGCGGGTGGCGAACCGCAAAGTCCGGTAAAGATCAAAGAAAAAATTCATGGTGCACCGGTACGCATCCACGCCCGTGGCGACAAGACCAATTGCACCGGGATCGCGCGCGCGTTATGGCGCCAGGACAGTTTTTCGACCAAGGATCTAAATTCGTGCCCACCGCCACCGGCCTGCCTTTTGATGATATTCGCGCCCTCTTTGAGCGTCTGACTCAACCTGACTTGGAAGCACGTGGGCGCGCAGCGCTGCGCAATGCCAACTTGCTTAAGCCGACCGGGTCACTGGGCGAATTGGAGGAGATCGCGCTCTTTCTTGCTGGCTGGCAGGGGGTAGAGAAGCCGCAAATCACGCGGCCTATCGTGGCGCTGTTTGCTGGCAACCATGGGGTTCACGCGCAGGGCATTTCGCGCTGGCCGATGGAAATCACCCAAACCATGGTCGACATGTTCATGCAGGGCGGCGCAGCGATCAATCAGCTTTGCGCCCTGCATGGGCTCGGCTTGAAGGTGTTTGACCTTGCGCTCGATATGCCGGTAGGCGACTTCACCGAAGAACCCGCCATGGACGAAAAAGGCTGCGCAGCGACCATCGCGTTTGGCATGGAAGCCATCGCAGGCGGTGTGGACTTGGTGTGTTTGGGCGAAATGGGGATTGGCAACACCACAGCAGCCTCCGCCATCTACGCCGCGCTCTATGGCGGTGACGTTGAGGGCTGGGTGGGTGATGGCGCTGGCGCCGATGATGACCAGCGCACCCGCAAAGTTGAAGCCATCAACAAAGGCCTGGCGCTTCACGCTTCGAGCCTCAATGATCCGCTAGAAGTTCTGCGTTGCTTTGGCGGCCGTGAGATCGCGGCCATGGTGGGCACCATTATCTCAGCGCGCGCTGAACGTATTCCGGTCGTGATTGATGGCTTTGTCGTCAGCTCCGCCGCTGCCGTGCTCCATAAAATCGATCCGGCGCTGCTCGATCATTGCTTGTTCGCCCACGTGTCTGCCGAGCAGGCCCACCAAAAAGCGTTGGATGCGATGGGCCAGAAAGCGCTGCTCAATCTCGGCATGCGGTTGGGCGAGGGCACCGGCGCGGCACTCGCAGCCATGCTGGTGAAATCCGCTGCATCCACCCATTCAGGCATGGCAACATTTGCTGATATCGGCCTGCCAGAGGTGACGAGCCTGCCTGCCGATCAGGAAAACTAAGCCGCGCGCTCATTGGCCATAGCAGGCATGGCCTGCATCACGCGGTCAGCCGGGAAGGCAAGCAAGACCAGAAAAAGTGGGCACCAGTTTTTCGTCCGGTCTTGCGACCAAACAAGGCTAAGCTGCGCGCTCGTTGGACATAGCAGGCATGGCCTGCATCACGCGATCAGCCGGGAAGATAGCCCGCACCAGCGTGCCTTCGCGCAGTTTCGAGTGCAGCTCAAAGCGGCCACCATGGGTTTTCATCAACGCCTGAACAATGGGCAAACCAAGGCCGGTGCCCTGTTCGGCGTGCTTGATGGCGATTGAGCCCTGCCCGAAGGAGGAAAGCACCACCGGATTTTATCCTCAGGAATGCCGGGGCCCGTGTCGCGTACTTCAATCATCTGGCCGCCATCTTGCGTGGTCGCCACACGCACTGTGACTTCGCCCTTTAGCGGGGTGAACTTGATCGCGTTTGAGAGAAGGTTCAGCGTGATCTGCCGCACAGCGCGCTCATCGGCCCAGAGTTTCAGCATGCCTTCCTGATAGTCCTCATGGATGATGATGCTTTTGCCTTTGGCTTTCATCGCTAAAAGATGAGTTGCTTCTTCGACGGTGTAGGCGACCTGCACGGCCTCTTCGGTCAGCTCATGGCGGCCAGCCTCGATGCGTGAGAGGTCGAGAATTTCATTGATCAGATTGAGAAGGTGCGCGCCGGACTCGTGAATATCATTGGAATACTCGCGGTACTGATCGTTCGGCAGCGGGCCGAGCACTTCGCCCTTCAACACTTCAGAGAAGCCCAAAATCGCGTTCAGCGGTGTGCGCAACTCGTGGCTCATGGTCGCCAAGAAGCGCGATTTGGCAAGGTTGGCTTCATCAGCGCGGCGACGTGCTTCTTCGGCGATGCCGCGCTGTTGTTCCAACTCAGCGATCATGTCGTCTTTCTGGGCGCGTGCTTCCAACAGGGCCAGGGTGGTGCGGTGCATCTGCTGGGCGATGATCAAAAAGAAAAGCTGCACGCCCAAGGCGCCGAACGCCATGATGATGCTGATGGCATCGCCGCGCACACCAAGTGACACTGCATAGCAAACAGCAATGGGTGTGGTCGCGCAGGCCGCTGTGATTGGCAAATGGTGGTTCAGCATTGCTGAAGTCGCGATCACGACAATCAGAATGGAGAACATCAACGGGTCCATGCTGCTCAGTTCAGCCGGCAGGCCAACAATGTAGAGGCCGATCGGCAGCAGCCCCCACACAATGCCGCGCACAGTTTCTGCAATGGAGAAATGGCGCACCCAGCGCACGGGGTCGAGCGCGTCAAGATCGGTGCGCGAAACCTTCTTGGCCAACAGCGCAACGAACAGCTGGACTGAGATTATCGCCACCGACCAGGCGCCCGCCATGATCGGCGGCATCACAAAAAAGGCTGCCGCACAAACCGCCACCGTAAAGGCCAATTGGAAGGCAAAGCCGCCCAAATGGTTACCTGCAAACAGCGCAACTATCTGCTGCTCATAGGTCAGCGTTTGCCCGGTGGCGGAGTTCAACCGCTCGCGTACACCGCGCACAGCGGTGCGCGTATCGCGCCGACGATCCGCCCGCGCGCGGCTCTGCGCGAGGCTGGAAACACCGGTGGCTTGCAAGCGTGTCGACATCGGGCCTTGAATGCTGTGAAAAAGCTGGTGTGCAGCGTACAGCCCAAAGTCTGCCAAAAGAGTGAACAGAGCCTTGATTATCACGGTTAATCGATCATGAAAGCGCAACCAGCGCCCCCAGAAACTCTAACAGCGATCATGCGAAAGGCGCGGGCCTGTCGTCTTTGCCGTGATGCGCCTTCACGCTTGCCTGCGCTGCCCCATGAACCCCGACCGGTGTTTCAGCTTTCCGTAAAGGCAAGAATCCTGTTGGCGGGGCAGGCCCCGGGCGCGCGTGTGCATGCCTCAGGCATGCCTTTTACGGACCCCTCCGGCGATCGATTGCGCGGTTGGTTAGGGGTCGATGAAGAGACCTTCTACGACTCAGACAAGCTTGCCATTGTGCCAATGGGTTTTTGTTTTCCAGGCTATGATGCCAAGGGCAGCGATCTGCCACCCCGGCGCGAATGCAAGCAAACCTGGCACGATCGCTTGTTCGCCAGCAGACCTGGCTTTGATTTAACTCTGGTGATTGGGCGCTACGCCCATGACTATCACATGCCGGAGAAAAAGCGCGAAAACCTCACCGCAACCATACAGGCCCAGTCTGAAAATTTGGAGCAAACCAGGCACGCGCCAACCATCGTGCTGCCGCACCCCTCTTGGCGCAACACGGCTTGGCTGAAACGCAACCCTTGGTTTGAAGCGAACCTGTTGCCGATCGTTCAGGGACGCATCGCGGCGGCATTGGAAAATCCAAGTGCTGCATAGCCATTGCGATAAGAGGGTGCTAAACGCAATTCCATGCAAGAATTTGCTTCATTAATGGATTTTATAAAATGAGTTTGCCTGACTTGACGTTCGATGTGATCGACCGACGCATCCTTGCTGCCTTGCAGGGTGATGCCACGCTTTCCATGAACGAGATCGCTGCGCGTGTCGGCCTGTCAGCAACGCCCTGCTGGCGGCGCATTCAAAAGCTTGAGGAAGCAGGCATCATCACCAAGCGCGTCGCCTTGCTCCACGGACCGTCGATCGCTGCAGGCGTTTCGGTGTTTGTTTCAGTGCGCACCAACCAGCATACCGATGAGTGGTTGAAACGTTTTGCCGAAGTGGTGAGCGCTATGCCCGAAGTGGTTGAGTTCTACCGCCTGTCTGGCGATATCGATTATCTTTTGAAGGTCGTGGTGCCGGACATTGCAGCCTATGATGCGTTCTACAAAAAACTGGTCGCGAAGATCGACCTGTCGGATGTCTCATCATCCTTTGCGATGGAGGAGATCAAATACACCACGGCCCTCCCGCTGGACTATATGAAGGTCGACAAGCGCCCCGCAACAAGCGTTTGAGCCCGTTATTGGGACACGCTTCTGGGCGCCGCCTGTCCGAAGGCGGAGACAGCGTTTCGCGCCTGCTTGAAACGGTTGCGCACGTCATCATGCATAGGCTGCGGCGAGAGTGTTTCACCCTCTTGGGGTAGGGAAATGCTAAGTCCAATGCCATGGGCTGCCAGCGCTGCCGTGCCAAGCGCTGTGCGCTCTGCCTCATCTGAACGCCGTGTTGGGCGACCCAAAACATCTGTCAAAAACTGGCAAAAATAGGGGTTGGCCGTCATGCCGCCGTCAATGGCGATTGGCCCAGACAGGTTGGTGGCAGTGCCCATGGCCGCCATCACTTCGCCAGCACGCAACGCGACGCCTTCCAGCAGCGCTTGCATCATATCAGCCGGTGTTGTGTCCAATCCCAGCCCCATCCAGGCGCCGCGCGCTGACCTGTCCCAATGCGGGCAGGCCAGCCCTGCCAAGGCGGGAACAAAGGCCAGCCCACGTTCGATGGCCCGCCCTTCAAACTGGTTGATCTGGCTGTAATCTTCAAAAAGACCCAGCCCGCGCGCCCAGTTGACCGCAGAGGCCGCCGCGTAAACCCCGCCGTCCAAGGCGTAAACGGACGTTGCGCCTTCAAGCTGCCAGCCCAATGTCGGCAGCACGCCCTGGGTACGCACCAAGGGCCCCGTGACGGCCAGTGCGAAGGCGCCTGTTCCAAAGGTGATCTTGGCATGGCCGGGCGCATGGCCGCCGTGCCCATACAGTGCCGCCTGCTGATCGGTCACACTGGCGCAAAGCGGCAAGTCATGGGGCAAGTCACGGGGCAGCTCATGGGTATCTCCCAGCATGCCCGTGGTCGGTGTGATCCGCGGCAAGCATGCGATGGGAACGCCGAAGAGCGCACAAAGATCTGCATCCCATGTGCAGGAATCGATGGCCATAAGCGATGTGCGCGAGGCGGTTGTGACATCTGTCTCGAAGCGTCCCGTAAGCCTGTCACGGAACCAAGCATCAGTGGTGCCGAGCCGAAGATGTCCACTGGCAGCAAGCTTTTGCGCTTCAGGTACATTGGCGAGGATCCACGCGAGTTTCGTTGCCGAGAAATAGGGATCAAGTGGCAGTCCGGCGCGGTGAAGCACCATGTCCGCCATGCCATCGGCGGTAAGGTGTGCGGTGACATCGCTTGTGCGCATGTCCTGCCAAACGATCACCGGGCCAACCGGCTCACCGGTGCGCGCATCCCATCCAAGGCAGCTCTCGCCTTGATTGGCCAAGCCGACAGCCACAGCCCCGGTGTCCACTCCGGCCTGAATGCAGGCTTTGATGTTGGCAAGCAGTTCAAGTGGATCGTGTTCCACCCATCCGGCCTGCGGGTAATGCTGTTTGTGCGGCAGGCTGAGCAAAGGCGTGACCTCGCCCACATCGCTTACCAGAAGCGCCCGCGTGCTGGTGGTGCCTTGATCGACGGCTAGGATCATGGTTCGCCTTTCACACGAAGCTGGACGCGGGGTTCCGTTCCGTAGCGCGGAAGCGGCAGCAGGATGCGCCGCTCTGGCCGCGTGCGCAAATGTTTGCTGGTGACGGTGTTGCCCTGGCTAAGAAGGCTGAGTTTGCCATCGACCGGTTGGCCAACCCGCAGCTGCAAGGTGCTCAGTCCGAGAGATGGGCGCGAGGCCAGTTCCGGCGCAATGCGTTGCGGAACGTGGGCTGAGATCGGGCCTGTCAGCGTGATCCGCTCGCCCATCTCAGGCGGCAAGTCTCCAGCCAGATAAGCGTGGATGGCGTGCGCGATAACGCGGCCTTCAGACCAGCTCCAACCTGCTGTCTCAACCGCGCGCAACAGATTTCCAGCGGCGAAATAGCCCGCCAGCGTGCAGCGCCCATATTGGTCGATCTCCGGCCCGCCAGTACCCGGGTCACGCTGGATTGCGCTGCCAGCCAAGAGCGGCGTGTCAGGCTGGAAACGCCCGGTAACGATCAAGCCGTCTGCCTGTAATGTTTTGCCGTTGCTAAGATGAATGCCGGTGACATGCTCATCCCCTTCGACGTGGGCGACGCTTGTGTTGGTCATCAATGGAATGCCCAGCATGCGAGGAAACAGGGCTGTGGGCCAGCGCGCGGTTGCGTGGCTGTTGGGCTCAATCATCGCCACAGGCCGAATGCCCGCCAATCTGCACGACAAGATCGCAGAGAAGGCCACAAGTTCGGTGCCAAGAATGACCGGGCGCCGGAACGGTATCTGGCCGGTCTCCAGGATCAGTTGCAGTGCGCCGGTGGACATCACCCCTTGCGGTTTGGTGCCCCCGATCAGCCTCTCGGCCCGCGTTGTTTCGCGCACGCCGGTAGCCAGTAAGACCGCGCGAGCGTTGAGTGTCGCAGGCCCCGCATTGGAGGTGATTTCAAGCGTTGGACCGGGCAGCAGCCGTGTGACGTTGATCCCGGTGTGGAGTGTTGCTCCGGCTGAAATGGCTCGGCGCACCAGCGCTTTGGCATACCGTGGGCCATTCATCACTCGGCGGAATTCGCGCAATCCGTAGGGCGAGTGGCTGCAATGGCGCGGCACGCCGCCAGCTTGCGCCTCACGGTCAAGGACGACCACATGTTCGACGCCCAGGTCAGCTAGTGTGGCGGCTGCAGCCAGGCCTGCCGGGCCTGCCCCGACGATGATGACATCGGCTTGCTCTGGCAGATCAGTCGTCATCGCCATGTGTCATCGGTTGCGTCAACCGGCCCTTGGTCAGGTCCGCCAAAGCGCCTGCGCAATAATAACCTTGGCACCGTCCCATGGTGACGCGGGTGCGCCGTTTCAGTCCAGCCAAAGACCGGGCGGGCAAAGGTCCTGTGAGTGCGGCGAGAATTTCACGCTGAGTCACCATCTCGCAATGACAGATCACACCGCCATGGCCAGGGTTTTGCCAATCGCGCGGTGCTGTCTCGGCAGTGTTGGGAACGCTTGGCCAAACTGGTTTGGGCACCTTCCACTGCGTGTCCCACAGCGCACGCACGTGCTGCGCAATCCCTAGAGCTGCAGACAAACCGGTGGAGCGGATCCCGCCCACGGTAATCATCTGCTCAGGGTGCGTGTTGATCCGGTAGTGTTTTTCTTCGCTCGCCGGGCGCAGGCCTGCATAGAGTGCCGTGACGTTGTGGTCTTTCAGGGCCGGTAGAATGGCCTCGCCACGCTTTTTCAGTGCGTCCAGCATGGACGGATCAAGGCTTGCGTCCGAGCGGCTCTCTTGCTCCTCAGCCGTTGGGCCGACCAGAAGATTGCCCCAGATTGTGCGGCAGACAACGATGCCTTTGGTCACCTTGGTTGGCACCGGCAGCAAAATATGGCTTGCAAGATCAAAGGCAGGTTTGTCGTAAACGACGAACTGACCCTTGCGCGGTTTGATGGAAAAATCACTGCGACCAAGCAGCATCTGGTCGACCTTATCGCCGTAAAGGCCGGCAGCGTTGATCACCCCTTTGGCCTGTACTGGGCCATGACTGGTTTCCAGATCCCAAGTGGTTCCGGTGAACTGGCCGCTGGTGACCTCACAGTTGCGAAGAACGGCGGCGCCATGGCGCACGGCCTGGGTCAAATAGGCAAGCGGCGCTGCCCAGGGGTCAATCAGATATTCGCGCGGGATACGAAACGCGGCGCGGGCGTGCGGGCTGAGCCCTGGTTCCAAAACGCGCAGCTCGGATGCGTCCAGCGGTTCAACATCGGTGACGCCATTGGCGCGCGCCTGGTCCATCAGTGCCGGAAGGGCGGCTTGTTCTTCCTCGGTCCAGGCAATCACCAGCGCCCCCGACGTCAGCAGCGGCAAGTTCAACCGTTCATGGATCTCTAGATACTCAGCGTGCCCAGCGGCGATCAGCTGCGCTTCCAGCGTGCCTTCGGGTGCATCAAAACCTGTGTGCAGGATGGCCGAGTTGCCCTTGGATGCGCCATCCAAAATGTCGTGCGCCTTCTCTAAAACCACAACCCGAGCGCCGTCCATGGCAAAGGCGCGCGCAAGCGCGCACCCAACGACTCCCGCACCGATGATCGCGATGTCGAAGGCCCCGTTGGTCGGGTGAGTGGTGGGCAAGGGTGCGGCTCCAGCAAATGAGGAATGCTTAAGACGCTGGCACACGATGCCCGATCAGTCAATTATGCCTGATCAAAATGCCCGAATGGCTATAATTTGAGCAGTATTATGTTGACACAGTCATTTTGCCTGGGCTTATCTGGCGCCAATACGAGGGCCAGGGTTTGAAACCAAAAGACCGTCAGCGCAAAATAGTGGAGCTTGTCGACCATCAGGGCGAGGCCAGCGTAGACGATCTTGTCGCCATCTTTGATGTGTCTGCCGAAACCATCCGCCGTGATTTGTCGCAACTGGCTGAAGCTGGCGCATTGCAAAAAGTGCATGGCGCGGCGCGACGGATGCGGTTTTTGGGCGAAGGCAGTTTCGCCGAACGCATCGAAGATCAAGCAGGTGCCAAGGCAGACATCGCTGCCAAACTGGTGCCAATGGTTCGGCCAGGCGAAACAGTTTTCATGGACACCGGATCAACCACGCTGGCCGCAGCCACCGCCCTTGCAGCCGTGGCCGATCTAACAATCGTGACCAACTCGGTTCATATCGCCCAAGCGCTGGGTGACGCGGAGGTGTTGCTGCTCGGTGGTCGCTTCCGCAACGACAATGCCCAGACCGTGGGACCAGAAACCGTTGGACAAATCGCTCAGTTTCGCGCCGACGCTGCTGTGTTGACCGTAACCGCCATTGACCAAGCCGGGGGCGCGATGGATGCTGACCTAGAAGAAGCACATGTTGCCCGTGCCATGCACGCCCATGCGCGTCGCTGCATTGTTCTTGCCCATGGTGCAAAATTGGGCAGATCAGCAGCGCACCGGGTTTGTTCGCTCGATGCGATTGATATGCTTGTCTGCGATGTGCCGCCTGAGCCTTCTCTTCTGGCCGCATTAACCGAGTCGGGAGTGACGGTGTGCTGAGCAAGATAAGGGCGGAGTGACGTGATGCGAGCCTATGTGCGAGCGATGGACAAGCTGGCCGATTGGGTCGGCATCGTCGCGATGTATCTCATCTTTTTGATGATCGCGATCCTGCTCTTGGATGCTGTCACCCGCAATGTCATCGATATCCCGCTGCATTGGTGCATCGAAGCGGCCCAGTTCACCCTGGCTGCCTATTATTTCATGGGCGGCGCGCTGACCCTCAAAGACAATGACCATGTGCGCATGGACCTTTTTTATGAACGTCTGAGCGAAACAGGCAAAGCAAAGATGGACCTGATCATGATGGTCTGCCTGCTGTTTTATCTCAGCGTGTTGCTGTTCGGCTCTGTGTCCTCGCTGACCTATGCCATCGAGACGGGCGAGCGTCGGTTCAGCATGTGGAATCCGTCCATGATCCCGATTAAGGCGCTGATGACGGCCTGTACGGTGTTGATGTTGGGGCAGGCCTTTGCCCTTATCATCAAATATTGGTACGCCGCCAGAGGGGAGCCCATCTCATGAGTTATGAGATGATTGCCCTTTTGATGTTCGCCTCCATGATGGTCCTATTGTTGACCGGGCAGCGGGTGTTTGCCGCCATTGGGTTCGTCGCCAGCGGCATGGTCTTGATGCTCTACGGCACCGGTGGGGTGGAAATCCCGTTCAGCCAGGCGTTCAAGCTGTTCAACTGGTTCCCGATGCTCACGCTGCCCCTGTTTATCTACATGGGCTACATTCTCAGTGAGAGCGGCATCGCCGAAGACCTCTACCGCATGCTGCATGTCTGGTTCGGAAGAGTTCGAGGCGGGCTGGCGATCGGCACCATTTTCTTGATGGTCATCATCTCAGCGATGAATGGCCTCAGCGTGGCCGGCATGGCCATCGGCGCTACCATCGCGCTGCCAGAGATGTTGCGGCGCGGGTACGACAAGGTGCTCATCACCGGGGTTGTTCAGGGCGGCTCGTCCTTGGGCATTCTGGTGCCGCCATCGGTGGTGATGGTGCTTTACGGCATGATCGCGCGCCAACCGGTTAGCCAGTTGTGGCTGGCAGGTGTTCTGCCCGGCCTGCTGATGGCAACGATGTTCGTCATCTACATTTGGGCGCGCTGCCGCGTGAACCCCGATCTTGCGCCGGTGGTCTCCGATGAAGAGCTGGAGATGCCATTGGGCGAAAAGCTTGCGCTTTTGCGTGCCGGCATCATTCCATTCTTGATCTTTTTCACCATGACAGGCCTGTTCGTCATGGGCGTCACCAGCCTGGTGGAAAGTTCGGCAGTTGGCGCGACCAGCGCGACTTTGGCGGCAGCTTGGAAGCGTCGGCTAAGCTTCAAGATGATCCACGCAACCGCCCGCAAAACCCTTGGCATCTCGTGCATGTTCCTGTGGCTGATCCTGGCAGCGCTAGCCTTTGGCGCGGTGTTTGATGGGATCGGCGCGGTTCGCGCTATTGAGACGCTGTTTATCACCCGCTGGGAGCTGACCCCGTGGCAGGTGATCATCATGATGCAGCTTAGCTTCATCGTGATGGGCATGTTTCTCGATGACACCGCGATGCTGGTCATCGTCGCCCCGCTTTATGTGCCTTTGGTGAGGCTCTTGGATTTGGGGTTTGAAAACCAGCTGATCTGGTTCGGTGTGCTCTACACCATGACCTGCCAGATCGCTTACATCACGCCGCCCTTTGGCTACAATCTGTTCCTGATGCGCGCCATGGCGCCCAAGGAAATCAAGCTCCTGGATATTTACCGCTCGATTTGGCCGTTCGTCATCATGATGGCGACCACAATCGCGCTGGTGATGATCTTTCCGCAAATTGCCCTATGGCTGCCGGAATATGTGCGTGGCCGTTAGGTTGAGAACTCCTATTGCTGATGTGTTTGGCGTTTGAAATGGCTAAGAGTTGGGCGAGCTTTGGGTGCCGAGCGGGCTGGTGGCCCGGTCAAATCCAAATGCGCGTTCAAATCAACGCCGTTTCGACGTCCAAAGGATGGGGCACCTTGGCCTGCCTGCTTTGTTACAAGCCTTTGAAAGTCAGACGACTTCCTTCACTTGTTTCGTGCAGACAAGCCAATCTACTCCCACCAAACGCACCAGGAATAGGAGTTCTCAACCTTAACCCCAAGGCCCAATAAGAGGCCAAACTCCAACCAATAGAGGAGAATGAAAGTGACAGAAAAGATAATCAGTCCAAGCGAGAGGATACTGACGTCTCGGCGTAAGTTTCTCACAGCAGGCGCCGTTGGCGGTGTTGCCACATTGGCAGCGCCCGCCATCGTCAAGGCGCAGGCTCCTATTCGCTGGCGCCTGCAAACCTATTCCGGTGCGCCGCTCGGTGCCCACGTTATCAAGCCGCAAGTTGACGCGTTTAACGCGGCTGCCAATGGCGAGATGGAAATCGAGCTCTACTACGCTGACCAATTGGTCCCCACCGGCGAGCTGTTCCGCGCCATGCAGAACGGCACCATCGATGCGGTGCAGTCTGATGATGCAACAATGGCCTCGCCGGTCGATATCTCAGTGTTTGGCGGATACTTCCCATTTGCCACACGCTATGCGCTCGATGTGCCAGCGCTCTTTGCCTATTACGGTCTCAATGAGATCTGGGCTGAGGCCTATGGCGAAGTTGAGAATGTAACCTGGCTCTCTTCAGGTGCCTGGGATCCGCTGCACGTCTTCACCAAAGACCCAATCCGCAGTCTTGCTGATATGCGTGGCAAGCGCGTGTTTGGTGTTCCAACCGCAGGTCGGTTCCTCTCGCAGTACGGTTTGATCCCGGTCACCGTGCCGTGGGATGATGTGGAAGTGGCACTGCAAACGGGCGAACTCTACGGGGTTGCATGGTGCGGCTTTACTGAAGCCTATGAGGTGGGTTGGGCTGACCTTTGCAACTACGCCCTGACCAACTCGATGACGGGTGCCTGGTTCGGCAGCTACTTTGCCAACACCGAAAGCTGGAACGCTGTTCCGCCGCACCTTCAGCAGCTGTATCGCAGCACCATCGACCAATCGCACTACTACCGCGCGCAGTGGTACTGGGGCGGCGAAGCGCAGCTTCGTGTCGAAGGCGAGAAGATGGAATTGACATCTTTGCCTGCTGACGAATGGGCGCAGGTCAACGCTGACGCTCAGGTTTTCTGGGATGAAATCGCTGCCTCTTCGCCGCGTGCCGGCAAAGTTGTTGATGCCTTCAAAGCCTATGCGGCCACGATGGAAGCGGCGGGTTACCCCTACCGCTAAGTCAGTTATAACACGACAAAAGCGAGGGCCTTATGGGCCCTCGCAACGCGTTCTTATGTGATGAAAGACAAGGCCATTGCCCGCAAATCTGACCTTCCAAGCCCTTAAGGCTGCTGTAGAGGCAGGCGAAATCGATACGGTTCTCACCTGCATCGTGGATATGCAGGGACGCTTGATGGGCAAGCGCTTTCACGCAGCGCATTTCATCAATGGTGGGCACGAAGAAACCCACGGATGCGATTACCTGCTGGCCACGGATATCGAGATGGTGACCGTGCCAGGCTACAAGTCCGCGTCCTGGGAGGCCGGATATGGCGACTATGTCCACAAGCCGGATCTAAGCACCCTGCGCCGTGTCCCGTGGCTTCCGGCCACCGCCATGGTGATGTGCGATGTGCTTGATCACCATACACACCAGGAGGTTCCGGTCGCACCGCGAACGGTCCTGAAACGCCAGATCGCACGGGCCAAAGCCATGGGCCTGACGCCGATGATGGCCACGGAGTTGGAATTCTTCCTGTTCGAGCAAACGTTTGATGCGCTGAACGATCAGGGCTATCGCGATCTCCAGACTCTCAGCCGCTACAATGTCGATTACGCCATCATGGGCACCACCAAGGAAGAGGCCGTCATGCGCGATCTGCGCAACGGGCTCTATGGGGCAGGCATCCCGGTGGAGAATTCCAAGGGCGAGGCCGAAACCGGCCAAGAAGAAATCAACATCAAATATTCTGATGCGCTTGATACCGCCGACATGCACACGATCACCAAGAACGCGACGAAAGAGATCGCCTTCGCGCATAACCGCTCGGTGACGTTCATGGCAAAATACGCGACGGATCGGGCGGGCAGTTCCAGCCATGTGCATCAATCGCTCTGGCAGGGCGAAACGCCAGCGTTTTATGACTCGCAGAGCGAGCACGCAATGAGCGCGATGATGCGTTCCTATCTGGCCGGGCTTTTGGCCCATGCCTCTGACGTGACGGCGTTTTTGGCGCCTTATGTGAACAGCTACAAGCGGTTCACCGAAGGTCTGTTCGCGCCCACCAAGGCCGTATGGTCCACCGATAACCGCACGGCCGGGTTTCGTGTCTGCGGGGCGGGCACAAAGGCCGTTCGCGTGGAATGCCGGATCGGCGGTGCTGATCTCAACCCCTACCTTGCCTTGGCCTCGCAACTGGCGGCTGGGCTGGACGGCATTGAAAAAGGGCTTGAGCTGGAGGCAGAAGCCTCCGGCGATGTCTACCAAGCCGCCGAGGCGCGCGAGATTCCAAAGACCTTGCGTGATGCTGCAAAGGCGTTAGAGGGATCAGCCATGCTGCGCGCGGCGTTCGGTGATGACGTTGTCGATCACTACGTCCACGCGGCTCGCTGGGAAATCAGTGAAAATGATCGGGTTGTAACCGATTGGGATATCAAACGCGGCTTCGAGCGCGCCTAGGGTCAAGGCCCAAAGTAAAGACAATGACCAACACCATCACATGCATATCTCCCGTCGATGGGAGCATCGTGGCCGAACGATCCGTTCTCAGCCACGCCGACGCCGACGCAGCTGTCGCCCGCGCCAAAACCGCACAAGCCGCTTGGGCGGATCGCCCATTGGCCGCGCGGATCGCAATGGTGCGCGAGTCGCTTGCCGCACTCAACGCCATGTCTGATCGCGCTGTTGAGGAACTGGCGTGGCAGATGGGAAGACCGGTTCGCTATGGCGGCGAATTTGGCGGCATGAATGAGCGTTCAGAGTATATGCTGGACATTGCAGAGGACACCTTGGCGCCTGAAGTGGTTGAGGACAGCGCGCAGTTCGACCGCCGGATTGAACGTGCACCCCAGGGCGTCGTGTTTGTGATTGCCCCTTGGAACTACCCCTACATGACGGCGATGAATACGATCGTGCCAGCTCTGGTCGCCGGCAATGCGGTGATGCTGAAACATGCCAGCCAAACACTGCTGGTTGGCGAGATGCTGGCCGAAGCTTTCGCCAATCTGCCCGATGGCGTGTTCCAGAATGTGGTTCTTGATCACGCAGGCACCGAGCGACTGATTGCGGCGCGCTCCTTCGGGTTCGTCAATTTCACCGGCTCGGTTGGCGGCGGCCGCGCCATCGAGAAGGCAGCAGCAGGCACGTTTACCGCGACGGGCTTGGAGCTTGGCGGCAAAGACCCGGCCTATGTGATGGCCGACGCTGATGTGGATTGGGCTGTCGATACGCTAATGGATGGCGCGATGTTCAACGCTGGCCAGTGCTGCTGTGGCATCGAGCGGATCTATGTCCATGAAAGCCTCTACGACGCCTTTGTTGAAAAGGCCGTGGCGTGGGTCAATACCCTGAAACTCGGCAATCCAGTCGATCCTGAAACAACGCTAGGCCCGATGGCCCATCCACGCTTTGCTAAGGTTGTGCGCGATCAGATTGAGGATGCGATTGCCTCAGGGGCCAAGCCGCTGATCGATCCCGCGCACTTTCCTGCCGACGATGGCGGTGCCTACCTGGCCCCGCAGGTGCTGGTGAACGTCGATCACACCATGGCGGTGATGCGCGAGGAAAGCTTTGGTCCGGTGGTTGGCATCATGCCGGTCAAGGACGATGAGGAGGCTTTGGCGCTCATGAACGATTGCGCCTATGGCCTGACCGCAAGCCTTTGGACAGCTGATCCAGAACGTGCGCTGGCCTTAGGGCGCAGGATCGAGACCGGCACCGTGTTCCTCAATCGGGCGGACTATATCGACCCTGCCGTCTGCTGGACCGGTTGCAAGGATACCGGACGCGGCGGGGCCATGTCGGCCATCGGCTATGCGTCGGTCACGCGGCCGCGCAGCTACCATATGCGAAAGGTCAAATCATGAGCCTCACGGCCAATTGGTCCTATCCCACCGCGATCAAGTTCGGGGCAGGGCGGATCACAGAGTTGCCGGACGCATGCTCGCAGGCAGGGATGACCAAGCCGCTCTTGGTCACTGACCGTGGTTTGGCTGGCATGGAGATCACCACGCGTGCTTTGGACATCCTTCAGGCCGCTGGTCTGGGCGCCGCGATGTTTTCCGAGGTTGATGCCAACCCCAATGAGGTGAACCTTGCTGCAGGGCTCGAAGCCTACAAAGTAGGTGGCCATGATGGCGTGGTCGCCTTTGGCGGCGGTTCTGGCCTTGATCTGGGCAAGATGGTCGCCTTCATGTCCGGGCAAACCAGGCCGCTGTGGGACTTTGAAGATGTTGGCGATTGGTGGACCCGCGCTGATCCTGATGGCATCGCGCCCATTGTCGCCGTGCCAACCACCGCCGGAACCGGCTCCGAAGTGGGCCGCGCGTCGGTCATCACCAACTCAGCGACCCATGTGAAAAAGATCATCTTTCATCCAAAGGTGCTGCCAACGGTGGTGATCTGCGATCCCGAACTGACCGTTGGCATGCCCAAGATGATCACGGCGGGCACCGGCATGGATGCCTTCGCGCACTGCTTGGAGGCGTTCTCATCGCCTTTCTACCATCCGATGAGCCAAGGGATCGCGCTGGAAGGGCTGCGGCTGGTCAACGAGAACCTGCCCAAAGCCTATCGCGATGGCACGGATATCGAGGCACGCGCTCATATGATGAGTGCTGCCATAATGGGCGCGGTGGCTTTTCAAAAAGGTCTTGGTGCCATCCATGCGCTCAGCCATCCGGTCGGTGCGGTCTACGGAACCCATCACGGCACAACCAATGCCGTGGTGATGCCCGCTTGCCTGACGTTCAACCGGTCTGCCATTGAAGACAGGCTTGCCCAAGCAGCGGCCTATCTTGGTATTTCCGGCGGCTATGAAGGCTTTGTTGCCAGGGTCATGGAGTTGCGCCAGATGCTGTCCATTCCATCAGGCTTGGCAGCGCTAGGCGTTGAAGAGAGCCGGTTGGACGAGCTGACAGCCATGGCCATCGAAGATCCAAGCGTTGGCGGAAATCCCGTTGAGATGACGCTGGAAAACACCCGCGAGCTTTTCGACGCCGCCATGTAGCTGTTTCGCTATCAGGCGGCGCCTGGCAAGGCTCGATCAGGTCAAGCGTTTAAGCAGGCTGGACGTATCCCAGCGATTTCCGCCCATGCGCTGGACATCGGCATAGAATTGATCAACCAGCGCGGTGACCGGCAGAGAAGCGCCGTTGCGCTTGGCTTCATCAAGCAGGATGCCAAGATCCTTGCGCATCCAGTCGACGGCAAAGCCGTGGTCAAACGCATCCTCATTCATGGTTTTCCAGCGATTTTCCATCTGCCAGCTTTGCGCTGCGCCTTTTGAGATCACGCCTATCACCGCTTCGACATCCAGGTCAGCTTTTTGCGCAAACGCAATGGCTTCTGAAAGGCCTTGAACCAAGCCTGCGATGCAAATCTGATTGACCATCTTGGTCAACTGGCCGGCGCCAACAGGGCCCATCAGGCCGACCTGTTTGGCATAGCAATCAATGGCTGGTTTGGCCCGCTCGAACACCGCCTGGTCGCCGCCGCACATCACCGTCAAGGCGCCGTTCTCAGCGCCAGCTTGGCCGCCTGAGATTGGGCCATCGATGAAGTGAAACCCGCCTGCATCAGCCGCAGCGCTCAGCTCACGAGCAACCTCGGCTGACGCGGTTGTGTGATCGACAAAAATCGTGTCGGTGCCCATGGATTGGAAAGCGCCATCGGGACCGGTCGTCACGCTGCGCAGATCATCATCATTGCCGACACAGGCAAACACCATGTCGCAGCCTTTGGCGGCTTCCGCGGGCGTCGGCGCCATTTGCCCGCCATACTGATCGACCCACTTTTGCGCTTTCATGTCGGTGCGGTTGTAGACCGTCACCTCGTGCCCACCTTCAGCGGCCAGGTGCCCGGCCATCGGGTAGCCCATCACGCCCAAACCCAAAAATGCAACTTTCGCCATCGTGACGCTCTCCTTCGAATTGCCGTTGCTGCAGGGCATAGGACGCAGAACTGGCTCTGACCAGAGCGCTTTGCGATAAGATGATCTTAGATGAAACGCAAAACGCCTTAGTGGGCGAGCGCCAAATGGCGGGTGAGCCTGCGCTCCAAACGATCCCAAACCCGCCGCACAACCTCCACTGCGATCAGGTAGAGCAGTGCCGCCCAGAAGAACGCCTGGAAGTTGAACGAGCGCGCATAGGCAAGGTTGGTCACGCCCATAAGATCAAGCACCGTGACGATGGACGCGATCGCCGAGCCCTTGATCATCAAGATCAGCTCATTGCCTAGGGGGCGCAGGGCCACGATGTAGGCTTGTGGAAGGACCACTTTGAAGAAGGTTGGCCACCGGCTCATGCCAAGCGCCTGGGCGGCCTCTGCCTGCCCAGCGGGAAGCGATTGAATGGCACCGCGCATGATTTCAGCCTGATAGGCGGCGGTGTTGAGTGTGAAGGTCAGCGCGGCCACATAAAACGGCTCGCGGAAGAACCACCAAAGGCCTGCTGCTTGGAAGGCTTCATTGAACTGCCCCGCGCCATAGTAAAGCAGGAACAGCTGTGCCAGCAGCGGTGTGCCGCGGAAAAATGTGATGTAGGCGCGTGCCGGCAGGGTCAGCCACGCACGGCTTGATAGCCGCGCCAACGCTATTGGCAGCGACAGCACCGCGCCGACGCCGACTGAGAGAAATACCAGTTGGAAGGTGACAACAATGCCTTCCAGATAGCGGTCCCAATAGCGATCAACGAGCCGCCAATTGATGCCAGGAATGATCCAAGCGGCCAGGCCGATGATGATAGCAGCCAGCACCAGCTTGTCGAACAGTGCCTTGTCCAGACCAAACGGCCCTTTGGCCAACGGTGGCTTTTTGGGTGCTGTTCGGCTGGCCACCGGTGCTGCGGCGCTTACCGTTTGATCGCTCATCGCGCGGCAAACCCCCGGTTGGCACGCCGCTCAAGCGCATTGGTGCCGACCGTCGAGATAAGGGTGAAAGCAAGATAGATGAGGCACGCTACGAGGTAGAAAAAGAACGGCTCCTTGGTCACACCCACGGCCACCTGTGTTTGCCGCAGCAGATCATTGAGCGCGATCACCGACACAAGCGAGGTGTCTTTGATCAGCACCAGCCAAAGGTTGCCAAGGCCCGGCAGCGCCAACCGCCAAAGCTGTGGCAGGGTGATCAGCGCGAACGACTGAATGGCGGTCAAGCCCAGCGAGCGTCCGGCCTCGCCCTGACCTTTGGGTACAGAGCGGATAGCCCCCAGAAAAACTTCGGATGAAAATGCGCCAAACACCACGCCCAGCGCCACTACGCCAGCAGCAAAGCCACTGATTTCAAAGGATGAGCCAGGCGCTACCAATTGCACGATGCGGTTGGCCAGCAACTGCACCATGTTGTAGATCACGAACAGCGTTAGCAGTTCGGGCAGCCCACGAAAAATGGTGGTGTAGGTGTTCCCGATGGCGCGCAAATAGGTGTTGTCGGATTCTTTGGCGAGCGCGATCGATAGGCCAAGCAAAAGGCCAAAGGGCAGGGTTACCAGCGCCAGACGAATGGTGAGCCAGGCGCCAGCGGCCAGCTCATCGCCCCATCCCTCGGCCCCCCAGGCCAACAATCCCAACAGTTCACTCATACGCGCTCCTCTGCCACCGACAGGTCCAGCAAGGCTGGTCCGCCTGGCAGATACACGCCGCGCACCAAGGTAGGTGCGCGACGCATGGCATCAGTCGATCAGATCAATAGACCGAGAACGGGAAGTATTTGTCGCTGATTTCTTGGTAGGTGCCGTTTTCAATAACGGCCGCGATGGCAGCATTGAAACGCTCACGCAGTTCATCTTCACCTTGGCGAACAGCCGCGCCAACACCAAACCCAAAGTAGGCTGGATCATTGTAGGCATCGCCAATGAACGTGCAGCACGAGCCATCATCGGTTTCCATCCACTCATAAAGCACGATGGAATCGGCCAAGATCAGGTCGATGCGGCCAGCGGCCAAATCCAGATTGGCCTCGTCCTGCGTTGGGTAAAGACGAATGTCAGATTCGCTGTACACATCTTCCAAGAAGTTGGCGTGGATGGTTGCTGATTGTGCGCCAATGGTCATGCCAGCGAGCGCCTGCGGCGAGGTCTCTGTGATCTCTGACCCATCGCGCACCGCGAAGCGAGCGGGCGTCTGGTAGTACTTGTCGGAGAAGTCGACAATTTCCATGCGCTCTTCGGTGATCGACATGGAGGCCATGATCGCATCATAGCGGTTGGCCAAAAGGGCCGGAATGATGCCATCCCAATCCTGCGCGACCAGTTCGCAGGTTACGTTCATTTCTTCGCAAAGCGCAGCGGCAAGGTCGATTTCGAAGCCGACCAAGTTGCCGTCACTGTCGGTGTAATTGAACGGAGGGTAAGCGCCTTCGGTGCCAATGCGCACAACGTCTTGCGCGGCCACGGAGCTTGCACCGGCAATGACGCCGAGCGTGGTCATCGCCGCGATAGCGATACGGTTAAATCCTGTCATATGAACTTTCCTGTGTCTTTCCCTGGAAGCTTTGCACGCCTGACGTCATAAACCAGCGTCAGTTTTTACAAGGCAACGCGCAGAACACACCATTTGTAACGGTCGTGCAACGGGCCACGGCCTTGAAAGTGCCTCTTTTTCCGCGCCTGCCCGCAAAAGCGGCACGTTGACGTGGCGCATGCCGCGCCTTTGACCAAGCGTGTACTGATATGCCGTTACGGCATCATGGAAACCGTTTTGAACCTGGATCAAGCAGTGTATCGTTTGAGCAGCCAAAGGGCGCAGAAAGGACAAGATAAGCGTGTGGGATAAGATCAAATCGGTGTTTGGTGGGCAGGCAGAGCCAAGTGTGCAGAACGATGCAGTAAGCCAAGCCATCAACCAAATCATCGATCCGAAATCAGGTCTGGAATTGGCCAAAAGCGGTCTGCTGTCGCCGCCAACGCTCAACGATGGCCGCTTGTTTCTCACGCTTTCGGTGGCACCGGAAGATGTGCCGACCTATCAGCCCATTCGTGATGCGCTTGAGGTCACGCTCAATGCTTTGCCTGAGGTCGAGCAGGCCTTTATCGTCCTGAGTGCGCAGGCCCCGGCAGAACGGGTTGTGCCGCAAAGCAGTGTAAAGCCCGGCACGATCAAAGACCCAGCCCCCAAACAATCACCGGCCCCCCACACGCCTACGAAACCCGCCACAAAACCCACCGTGCCACCGGCCAATCAGCGGCGCATCGGCGGCATCGATTTCTCTGGCATCGGCGCGATCATCGCCGTGGCTTCGGGTAAAGGGGGTGTCGGCAAATCAACCACAACCGCCAACCTTGCCATCGCTCTGGCCGCTCAAGGGTTAAAAGTGGGTGTGCTGGACGCCGATGTGTATGGCCCCTCTATTCCCAGGCTTTTCGGCGTTTCCTCACCGCCCAAATTTGACGAAAGCAAGCAGGCGACGCCGCCAACCGGCCACGGCGTGAAGGTCATGTCGATGGGCTTCTTGATCGAAGAGGGCACGCCCATGGTGTGGCGCGCGCCCATGGTGGTGTCTGCGCTCACCCAGATGCTCTCTGACGTGGCCTGGGCACCCAAGGGCGAGCCTTTGGACGTAATGCTGATCGATATGCCGCCGGGCACGGGGGACACACAGCTCACCATCTCCCAGCAAGTACCGCTTGATGGCGCGGTGATCGTTTCCACCCCGCAGGACTTAGCGCTAATCGATGCCCGCAAGGGCGTGGCGATGTTCCAGAAGGTTGAGGTGCCGATCCTTGGCATCATCGAGAACATGTCGAGCTACATCTGCCCGCAATGTGGCCACGAGGCGCATATTTTTGGCCATGGCGGCGCGCGAGACGATGCCGCCAAGTTTGGCGTGCCATTCCTTGGCGAGATCCCGCTTCATATCGATATCCGCGAAACATCAGATGCTGGCACGCCGATTGGCGTCACCGCGCCTGACGGTCCGCATGCCAAAGCTTACAGCATGATTGCCGAGACCATGTGGCAGGATGTGGAGGCGCGCAAAGCTGGCAAGCGCAAGCCGCCGCAGATTGTTATTGAGGACGAGCTGGAACCGGTACAGGCAACTGGGTAGCGCGCATTTCCAGCGCGTTGGCCGTCACCCCTGCAATCAGGGCCAGAACCGCCAGTACGATCATCAGCGTGATCAGGGGCCACAGCCCCAAATGCAGCGTCCACCCGACCACCACGGTTGCCATGGCGCCCACCATCACTTGCAACGAGCCGCTGAGGCCTGAGGCTGTGCCAGCAAGCTCCGGGCGCACCGACAGCGCGCCGGAGATGGAGTTTGGCATAGTCAGCCCGTTCGCCAGTGACGACAGCAACATCGGTCCAAACAGCGACAGCGGATGCAGCGCGCCGAATGCTACCAGTGCGGCCATCAGCACCATGGCAAGCAGCGCCATGACATTGCCGTAGAGGATCATGCGCGGTGGTCCAAAATGCACCGAAAAGCGCCCGGAGATGTAGTTGCCCAGCGCATAGCCAGCAGCGATTAAGGTGAAGTAGAGGCCATACTCCACCGGCGCCAAACCAAGCTCGCGCTGGGAGATGATGGGCCCACCGCCCAGAAACGCGAAAAACACCCCAGATGCCATCGCACCGGTCAGTGAGAACGCCCAGAATCGTGGCTCGCCAAGCAACGCGGCGTGGCTGTTCCAAAGGGCCGTGGGTGAGAACTTTGTCTGCTTGGATTGGTGGGTCTCGTGCAGCGTTGTGACGACCAGCACAAGCAGCGCAACACCTAGCAGCAGCAGCAGGTCAAACGAGGCGCGCCAGCCGTAAAATCCATCCAAGAAGCCGCCAATCACCGGGCCGATCATCTGCGCGATGGCCATGCCCATGGTCACATAACCAAGCAGGCTGGCCGCTTGGTCGCGTGAAGCAACGTCGCGCACGATCGCTCGCCCGATCACCATGCCCGCGCAGCCGCCAATGGCCTGGAATCCACGCGCGATGATCAGCCCATCAATGCTGGTGGCAAACCGGCAAAAAACTGTCGCGATCAGAAAGATCACCATGCCCCAAATCAGCATAGGTCTTCGGCCAAATCGGTCAGAGAGCGGCCCAATGATCAGCTGCGTCACCGCAACGGCAAACAAATAGACTGAAAGGGTCAGCTGCACTTGTGCGTCGCTGGCCTGAAGATCAGCGGCAAGCCCAGGCAGCGAGGGCAGATAGATGTGCATCGTGAGCGGGCTGATCGAGACGATCAGCACCAACAAAAACGTGCTTGGCCGCTTAGCAAGCGACATATCGGCGGTGGCGTTGGCCATGCCTGAGCAGTGCTTTCCGGTTTGGATTTGAAGCAGGAAAAAGGCGCCGCCAGTTGAGGTTCAACTGGCGGCGCCATCAGGAAAGCTCAGTGTAAGGGGCGAAATGCGATGCGCCAAGGGGGTGTCAGTGGAGTATCACTGTCGTACGACCAGGGCACAACGAGATTGGTTAGTTGTTAGACCGGCAATGCGCCGTTTGGTGGTGCGTGGCGGTGCTTACGCGGTGCGACAACCTGCAGCACGGCGCGCCAAAGACCAGTCCAAGCCGCCCTAAAAGCGTGTGCGCGCAGTGCGCGGCCTTTTTGAAGGTTGGCTTGGATCGCGGGTCGGGAGGAAACGATCAACATGGGGCTTGGCTTTCATTTAAGCGTGGGGTTTGCCCTAGTGCCGGTGCAGCAGAGCATTGAAGAAGTCAGCCCAGGCCTGCGCGCGAGCTGTGTGAGCTGCATCGATGTGTGAGCGAAGGGTTCTGCGTGAGGTGATGTCCAACATTGAAATGGTCCTTTCTTCGGGGGGAATTTGATGTGGCTGTTGGCGTTGGATGATGTATGCGCCTTGCCAGCAGGGACAGCAAACGGGTAGATTGCGGCATCGCATCAAAAAATTTGATCTGAAAAGAGTCGGTCAGAAGGGGTTTTTATGTCGCGCCTGCCAACACTCAATGGGCTGCAAGCGTTCGAGGCCACGGCACGCCATATGAGCTTTGCTGCAGCGGCAGAGGAGCTGAACCTCACACCGTCAGCGGTGTCCTATCAGGTGCGATCGCTGGAAGATCGTCTGGGTGTGGAGCTGTTTGTTCGGCTCAACCGTGCCATTGCGCTGACAGAAGCCGGGGAAACGCTTTACCCGGACATTCGTGAGGCGTTTGCGCGCATGCGTGTGGCAGTGGATCGCCTGTCGGCAGATACGCCGGAAAATGTGTTGGTGGTCTCCACCGGTCCATCCTTTGCCGCCAAATGGCTCTCGCCGCGCCTGTTCAGCTTTATGGACGAGCACCCGGAGATCGAGGTGCGCATTTCAGCGAGCCTGAAACTGGTCGACTTCAACCGTGACGGCGTGGATGTCGGCATCCGCTTTGGGCTCGGCAACTACCCAGGGTTGGAGCAATTTCACCTGATGGGTGACGAGGTAACGGTGCTTGCCTCACCAGGTTTTCTGGAGACGCATGCTCTCACCTCGGCGCAGGATATCGCCTCGCAGCCTCTGATCATTGATGAGTCGATGGCTTTCACCAAGGAGGCGCCGACTTGGCTCACCTGGTTCGAGCACGCCAAGGTCCACTATTCAGGTGAATTAAGGGGCTTGCGCTTCAACCATGCCGACCATGCCATTGATGCCGCAGCCCGCGGTGTCGGCGTTGCCTTGGCCCGAACATCTTTAGCGATTGGCGATATTGAAAAGGGCGTTCTGGTTGAACCGTTTCCAGACCTGCGGTTGCGAACCGCCTTGTCGTTTTTCCTTGTCATGCCACCGACAGCTCGGCTGAAGCCGAAGGTCGCTGCTTTCACGCAGTGGATCCACCAAGAACTTGACCTTCCCTACGACGAGGAGTGAGGCATCGCGCGCTGACGTTTGATCTGTTGTTCGCGCACGATCATGTAGATGCCGCTGGCCACAACGATGGTCAGGCCGACGATCATCGAAAGATCAGGCCGGTTGCCAAACACCAGCGCATCGATGGCCAGTGCCCAAAGCACGATGGAATAGCGGAACGGTGACGTCACCGACACATCCCCGCTGCGCATCGCAACGGTCACCGCCAAATAACCCATGGTGAGGAAGCACGCTGATAGGCCAAGCAGCGCCATGGCCTGCGGTGTGGGCGCCACCCACTCTTGGAAGAACGCCAGGAGAAAACCCATCACCATCACCGCAGCGCTGGTGACGAGGTTGATGGAAACCACTGGCAGGCGCGGATCGATATAGCGCGTGGACATATCCCGGATGACGAAAAATGCCACAGCTGCCACCGCCCAGAGGCTGGCAGGCAAAAAGCCATCACCGCCAGGCTGGATGATAAGCAGAACGCCGGAAAAACCGATCAGAATCACACTCCATCGACGCCAACCAACCTTTTCTTTGAAGAACAGGGCAGCCACCGCCACCATCACCAGGGGAATGGTCTGCAGCACCGCATTGGCGTTGGCGATCGGGATCGCGATGATCGCGTTGTAGTAAAGCAGCGTTGCCATGCACTCGCCAAATGCGCGCAGACCAACCGCTTTATCTTTGAATGTTGGCAGAGACTTGTGCGCGCCGGTCGCAAAGGCCATCGCCACCAATATGGCAAGGATCGCAATGCCACGCAGGGCGATCATTTGGCTGATCGGCATATCCTGGGCAGCCAGCTTGATGCAGCTGTCCGTGCCGATAAAGCCAATCATCGCAAGACAGGTCGCCAAAATGCCGCGCGTGTTCGCTGACATTGATTGGAAAAAAGACATGGGGTGAAATCGGTGGGTTGGAGCCTCGCCGTTCTGGGCCGCCCGCATAATGATGCTAGGGCCTAAATGATCGCCCTGCAAAGGGAAAAGCCCGTATAGCTGTCCGGATTATCCGCCCGTCATGCTCATATGGCGGGAAACAGCAGGTGCCGCGCCTGTGCGATCGATCACAAAATCATGACCCTTTGGCTTGCGGCCAATCGCTTCATCGATGGCGCGTTGCAGCAGCTCATTACCCTCGGAGGCGCGCAAAGGTTCGCGCAGATCAGCCGCGTCATCCTGGCCAAGGCACATGTAAAGCGTGCCGGTGCAGGTGATACGCACGCGGTTGCAGCTTTCGCAAAAATTGTGGGTAAGCGGAGTGATGAAGCCGAGCCGCCCGCCGGTCTCTTCAATGCGCACATAGCGCGCTGGACCACCGGTTTGATCAGGCAGATCGGTCAGCGTAAACGTGCTTTGCAAATCTTTGCGCACTTGGGAAAGCGGCAAATACTGGTCGGTGCGATCCCCATCGATATCGCCCAGAGGCATGGTCTCAATCAAAGTGAGGTCCATGTCGTGCTCATGGGCATAAGCAATCATCGCTGGGATTTCTTCATCGTTGAAACCGCGCAGCGCAACCGCATTCAGTTTCACTTTCAAGCCAGCCTCTTGGGCGGCTTTGATGCCATCCATCACACGGTCAAAATCACCCCAGCGCGTGATCGCCTTGAACTTAGCGGCATCCAGAGTATCCAGCGACACATTCACGCGGCGCACGCCGTGCTGATAGAGCGCTTTGGCGTGTTGCCGCAGCTGTGAGCCGTTGGTGGTGAGCGTCAGCTCTTCCAAATCACCGGATTTCAAATGTCGCGACAGGCTCTCGATCAAGCTCATCAGGTTCTTGCGCACCAGCGGCTCACCGCCGGTAAGGCGCAGCTTTTTCACCCCGCGAGCGATGAAGGCTGAGCAAAGCCGGTCCAGCTCTTCCAGCGTCAAAAGGTCCCGCTTGGGTAAAAACGTCATGTCCTCAGCCATGCAGTAAACACAGCGAAAATCGCAACGGTCGGTCACAGACACGCGTAGATAGCTGATCGTGCGACCAAAAGGGTCAATAAGCGGGGGCACTGTTGTGGTAAGCATAGTCATGGATCCGATCCTAAGCCGTGCTGCCGCCCTGTAAAGCGGATTTGGCGCTCACAATGTCACACACTGTGGTGGGGAACCATGACCCAGAGCAATGCAACCCGATGGCCTACGGAGTTGCGCCTGAAGGCAGGCAAACGAACGCTTCAAGTCAGTTTTGATGATGGGTTGCAGGCCGATCTGCCCGCCGAGCTTCTGCGCGTTTATTCGCCCTCAGCCGAAGTGCAAGGCCACGGCGCAGGGCCCAAAAAGCTGGTTCTGGGCAAGGAGAACGTCGCCATCCGCTCCATCGAGCGGGTTGGAAGCTACGCGGTGCGCTTGGTATTTGATGACGGCCACGACACGGGTTTTTATACCTGGGCCTTTTTGGACGACTTTGCCCAAACGCTGGACGACAAGCGCGACAGCTATGACAAGCAAAAAGCCACCGCCTGACGGGTCAGACGGTGGCCTCTAAACACAATGCGCGGAGGGTTTAGCCGCGATAGCCATTCCACAGGCCTGCAACGGCAGAGCGAACACCGAGGGTGTTTTCGAGGCGCGCGTTGGTCTGCAGCTCGTCGGCAAACGCCCAAGCAGCATCCACGCCGCGGGCGAACCGAACAATCGGGGATATTATGCGGTTGATCATTGTAGGAATCCTTCTGGTTGAGCGTTGCAAATGGGATTAGAGCAATTCGTTGTTGCAGCGCACATAGGCTCATCATGGTCGCAGGAGTAGATCGGAAAACACACCTTTGCCATGCGTTTTTTGCATAGCGACTGATTGCGGAAAAAATGATCATTAACAGATGTTTAATGATGTTTCAGTCTGCATGACGCACGAAAAACGAATAGAGCGAAGCCGCAATATTGCGACGCAGCATTTGCGGTTCCGTGCCTTGCCTCTGAATTGTCGCGATCCATAACGTTATCACCACCCAATTTGCAGGACCTTCATGCGTATCACCACCCACGGAAACGACTTGCTGGTGACAGACCAATCGCTTGGGCTGGGTGCTTTTGTGCTCAGCCTTGGCGTGCTGTTTTTGGCGGCCGCGTTGGGCCGCGTGGTGGACGGCAATGTGCTCTCGTCTGCCACGGCGTTTTACGTCGTCGCTGGACTTTTCGCGCTGAAGACCGGGTTCGACAGGCTGGTCGCCACACAGCTCATCATCGATATGGACAAGAAGCTCGTGGTCGCCAAGCGCTGGGGCGTGGCGGGCACCAATGTGCAGCGCATACCGTTTGAGGCGGTCGATGGCTTTTCCATCGAGCCAGAGGGGCAAAACAAGCGCACCGAACTCTTTATCCAGACAAGCCGCGGACCGGTTCTGGCATCCGGCGGCACAAAGGGCGTGCGCGAAGCGTGGGAGGAGGTGGTGGCCGCTGTCGAAACCCATATGGGCCGCAGGGTTGCACCTTCGGACGCCTCGCAATGAGTTCCGATCAGGTTGAGGAGGCTGCCGGTGCAGTTTCAGCATTGGAGAAGCCAGCTTTGTGCTTGGACTTTGATGGCACCTTGGTGGAGATCGCGGCGCGCCCTGAAGCGATAAGGGTTGCCGACCATTTGCCTGCGTTGCTTGGTGCCTTGCGCGAACGGTTCAATGATCGTGTGGCCGTGGTCACCGGGCGCACCCATGCCGACCTTTCGCGTTACCTCGATGTCCGCTCGTTTCCCGTCGCGTCCGGCCACGGGGCAGAGTTTTCAGCGGCCGGTAGCACCGATGTGCAATCGCTGATCGATCAGGCTGATCTTGATATCCTTCGCCCAAAAATTGCCGATGCCATACAAAGCTATGCCGGTGTCTATCTGGAAGACAAAGGCACTGCGATTGCTATCCATACGCGGCCCAACCCAAGCGCCCACGATCCGCTGCTTGATTACATGCACGCGATGGTGGAACACGATGAGACGGTTCACGTGGGCGGTGGCAAAGGCATTGTGGAACTTCGTATCGCCAGCGAAAACAAAGGCACGGCCATCATGCGGCTCGCCAAACTGCCGGAATGGCAGGGAGCACAGCCGGTGATGATCGGTGACGATACGACCGACAATGACGGCATGGCTGTCGCAAAGACTTTGGGCGGCTTTGGTATCCAGGTGGGTGACGGACCAAATGGAACCAAACTTTCCCATGCGGCGTTATCATTGGCATCTGTGAGCCAAGCCCATAAAATGCTGCAACGGCTCACACAGTAGCTTGTCCCCAGACTAGCCTGCCCCAAGATTAGCTTGTTCCAAGATTAGCTCGCCTCAAGAAAGGATCTCTCCTGCATGTCCGACCCCAATCGTCGTCTCGTCGTTGTCTCCAACCGAGTCGGCCCGTTGGTCAGTGGCGGAAAAGCGGGAGGATTGGCGGTCGCGATGGCCGATGCGCTGCAAGAACGCGGCGGACTTTGGTTCGGCTGGTCAGGTGAGCTGTCAGATTCAGGCAGCTGGGGTCCGATAAACCGTGAGACCCATGGCTCCGGGCCAACGGCGATCACGCTCGCCACACTCGATATGACCCAGGAGGATCACAGCCAGTTCTATGAAGGCTACGCCAACCGGGTGCTCTGGCCGTTGCTGCACTATCGCACTGACTTGATCGATTACGATCCCAAGGACGAGGACGGCTACAAACGCGTCAATCATCGGTTTGCGACCCGTCTTGCGGCCATGGTCGAGCCAGATGATCTGATTTGGGTGCAGGATTATCACTATCTGACGTTTGCTCAGCAGTTGCGCATGGCCGAGGCGAACAATCGCATCGGCTTTTTCCTCCACATCCCGTTTCCACCGCTTGATGTTTTCAACGTGCTTCCAGGCGCCGACGAAATGCTGCGCGCCCTGCTTGCCTATGATGTTCTGGGTTTCCAGACCCAGGGCGACGCAGAGAACATGATCGCATTGATGCTGGGGGAGGGTGGTGAGCGCACCGGGCCGTCAACCGTCGAGATTATGGGCCGCACCCTCACGGTCAAAGCCTTCCCGATTGCAATTGATGCGCAAAGTTTCGCTGAACTTGCGACAACGGAAGACGCGCAGATTGCACAAGCGCGCGCCGAGCGTCTTTTGAACGGTCGCCAGCAGATCATCGGTGTTGACCGTATCGACTATTCCAAGGGTCTGCCGGAACGGTTCAAGGGTTTCAAAAAGCTGCTTGAAGACTATCCGGAGAATTCTGGCCGGGTGTCATTTTTGCAGATCGCACCACCCTCACGCGGCACGTTGGATGCCTATGCGCGCATTCGCGAAGAGTTGGAGCAGATATCCGGTCACGTGAATGGGCGTTTTGGGGACATTGATTGGGTGCCGATCCGCTTCACGACACGTGGGCAGCCGCGCAGCGCGCTTGCTGGGCTTTATCGCGCCAGCCGGGTGGGGCTGGTAACGCCGCTGCGCGATGGCATGAACTTGGTCGCTAAAGAGTACATTGCCGCCCAAGATCCTGATGATCCCGGCGTGTTGGTGCTCTCGCAGTTTGCAGGCGCAGCTGAACAGATGACCCAGGCTGTGCTGGTCAATCCCTATTCCGATGGGGATGTGGCTGAGGGCATTCAGACGGCGCTGCGCATGGAGAAGGCTGAGCGCATCGAGCGCTATCAAGCCTTGATGGAAATGCTGGTCGAAAACGACGTCAACACCTGGCGCCGCAACTATGTGCAAGCGCTTGAGGGGTAGAACGCCGCTTTTTTTGGCAAAAGCAGCATTGGTGGGCTTTGCCGGGCTGTGATCGGACGGCAGGCGGATCACAGACAGACTGAAAAACAGGCATGCCCGGCATTTTGAACGCAGTGAAAAGCCGCTCTCGTTGATTGCTACGCAATCACCTGCCGCGTCGACGCTGCTTTTTTTTAAAGCAGCTTTGGTGGGCTTTGCCGGGTTGTGATCGGACGGCAGGCCGATCACAGACAGACTGAAAAACGTCTTGCCCAGCATTTTGAACGGATAAGTGGCTGATCGACTCTCGTCGATTGCAGCGCAATCAACTGCTGCCTGTTCCGCTTTTGGCTGCGCCAAAATCTATGGTGGGCATGACTGGGATTGAACCAGTGACCCCTCGCGTGTGAAGCGAGTGCTCTCCCGCTGAGCTACACGCCCGTCAACGAGGCGCTCCTCTTAGCCAGCGCCATGAGGAGCGTCAAGCGTTGATAAAGGTCGGTGTCAGTGTGACGGTACAAGCTCGTCGGCTTTTTCCTGTAGATTGGCAAAGGTATCGATAATCACGTCAGGGTCCAGCGAGCCTATGGGCTCGTTGCTGTAGCCAAAACTCACCGCGATCACCGGAACATTGGCGTCTTTGGCGGCCAAAACGTCTGGGGGAGAGTCGCCCACCATGACACTGCGCGATGGGTTGCCGCCTGCTGCTTCAATGGTTTTAAGGATATGTTGCCCGTTGGGCTTGCGCTCAGTGAATGTGTCACCGCCACAAATGGCGTCGAACCGCTCGGTCAGATCTAGCGCATCCAGAAGCTGGCGGGCCAAGCTTTCGCGTTTGTTGGTGCAGATCGCAAATGCCCAACCATCCTCTGCCATCTCTTCCATCGCATCCAAAACATGCGGAAAGAGCAAGGTGTCACCGGCAATGTTCTGCGCGTAAAATCCGACAAATTGCTCGGTCAATTCAATGGCTCGCGCATCATCCAACTCGATATCGTGTGCCCGGTGAGCGCGTTCAATCAGCACGCGCGCGCCATGGCCAACAAAGGCGCGCGCTGTCTCGAAATCGGCTTGCGGAAGGCCCTCGGCCGCCAACACATGGTTGAGTGCGGCCACCAGATCGGGCGCCGTGTCGGCAAGGGTTCCATCAAGATCGAAGATACACAGGCGTGCTGAAGCGGTCATAGGGTTTCCCAAACAGATTTTGGTCGTGGAGGTGACGCGCGGATGCGCAGCATGATAGGCGGGGCGCGGCCCCAATGGACTGCCTCAAACCACAAGGACGCGCGACGCGCAATGGATCAAGATGCCCTCAAACGTGAAGTCGGCCGTGCCGCCGCCGCCAAGGTCGATGATGGCATGGTGCTTGGCCTTGGTACTGGATCAACCGCTGAAGCTTTTCTGCATGCCTTGTCGGCGCGTGTGAAAGAAGGGCTGACGGTGCGCGGTGTGCCGACATCGCAGCGCACGGCACAGCTTTGCAACGAATTGGGCATTGGCCTGACAGATCTGGAACGTGATCCCGTGCTTGATCTGGCTGTTGATGGCGCCGATGAAATCGATCCAGACCTCAATCTGATCAAAGGTGGCGGCGGAGCGCTTCTGCGTGAGAAAATCGTCGCAGCGGCTGCCAAAGACATGCTTGTGATCGCCGATGGCAGCAAGCTTGTGCCAACGCTCGGCGCGTTTGCCTTGCCAGTGGAGATCATCCCATTCGGCGCTGCCGCTACACTAAGGGCGATGGAGGACATTTGCACCTCTTTCGGCCTTGCAGCAAACGCCTCGATCCGCCGCAATCTTGCCACATCGCAGGCCGAAAGCGCGCCATTCTTGACCGATGGCGGCCATTGGATCGTCGACTGCGCTCTGCAAGCCATTGGTGATGCACCTGGATTGGATCGTGCCCTGCGAGATATCCCTGGCGTCGTTGAAACCGGCCTGTTCATCGCGATGGCAAGCCAGGCTTTGGTTGCTAAGGATGGCGCCGTTGAAGTGATCAAGCCGCGATGAAGCATTGACACAATTGATTGGCAGACTGGCAACAACGGGTTGCCCGCCGCGTCTGAACGTCCTATCGCAGGACCGTGGCGGACAAGCTCCTTTGCCGCCATCTGTGGCGGGGCAGGGCGCAAAGAAAAATTTCGGTGCGGCGAACCGCGCCACGGATGCAAAGCCTAAGGAAGGCCAGACATGACACGAGTTTTCTCAGCCACAACGACCATTTTTGGCAAAGCGCGCGAAGCCGCCAAAGCAAGCCTGGTTGTGCTGGCCGTTGCCGGCCTCGGCGCACCTGTTTTGACGGTGGCAACGCCAGCGATCGCTCAAGATCAAGAAATCAGCGAGGATCACCTGGCACTTGCGGCGCGCTATGCCGAACTGTCCGGTGCCAATCAGCTTTATATCAACGCACTCAACGTCCAGCGCCGCGATATCATCCGCGCCCTTGCCAGCACCAATCCCGACATTGGCCCAACGATCACCGAAGTGACGGACATGGCCTATCTGGAAATGGCCGAGGCCACCGGTCCCCTGTTCGAGGACATCGCGGCCGTTTACGCGCGGCAGTATCCGCAGGAAGACCTGCAAGTGATTGTGGATTTTTTCCAGAGCGATGTCGGTCAGCGGTTCCTGGAAACGCGCCGCGAAGCCGATCAACAAGCTTTTGAGGCCACAATCGCCTGGGGCGATGCCGTCAGTGTTGATTTCCTCGCCCGTGTCCGTGCGCTGTTGGCCGAACGCGGCATCGAGATGTAGGCTTCAGGCCAACCGACTCAGACAAAGAAAACGCAAGCTATGACCGACCCCGCCTTTGACTACGACCTCTTCGTGATTGGCGGGGGGTCGGGCGGTGTTCGCGCCGCGCGCATCGCGTCTCTGCACGGCGCCCGCGTCGCGCTGGCTGAAGAATACCGCTATGGCGGCACCTGTGTCATTCGTGGCTGCGTGCCCAAAAAGCTACTGGTCTACGCCTCGCATTTTCCAGAAGTGTTTGAAGACGCGCGCGGCTTTGGCTGGTCGGTGGGGGATGCGAGCTTTGATTGGGCATCAATGATTGCCCGCAAAGATACCGAGATCGACCGTCTCGACGACATCTACAAAACCAATCTGGAAAAAGCCGGCGTTACACTCTTCAAGTCACGTGCCGTCATCGACGGGCCGCAGGCTGTGCGATTGGTTCCAGAAGACAAAATCATCACCGCCAAAACAATCTTGATCGCCACTGGTGCAACGCCGTTTATCGACACCGACTTGCCCGGCCATGAGCATGTGATCACCTCCAACGAGGCGTTCCATCTGGAAAAGCTGCCTGAAAGCATTGTGATCGCAGGCGCTGGCTACATCGCGGTTGAGTTTGCTGGCATTTTCAACGGGCTTGGCGTCGATACCACGGTGATCTACCGGCGCGGCAACATCTTGCGTGGCTTCGATGAGGACCTGCGCTGCCATCTGCGTGATGAGATGGAGAAAAAGGGCGTCAAATTCGTCTTTGACGATGTGTTCACCCGCATCACCAAGACCGACGATGGTAAGCTGTGCGGGCACACATCTGTTGGCGAAGACCTGATCGCTGATCAGATCATGTTCGCCATCGGACGCACCGCCAACACCAAAGGCTTGGGGCTGGAAAAGGCCGGTATCGAGGTGCGTCGCAACAACTCAATTCCTGTTGCTGCTGACAGTCAAACCTCGTGCCCAAGCATTTATGCTGTCGGTGACGTCACGAACCGCGCCAATCTGACGCCGGTGGCCATCCGCGAAGGCCATGCCTTCGCCGACAGCGTGTTTGGCAACAACCCGCGCACGGTCGATCATTCGCTGATACCGACGGCGGTGTTCTCGCAGCCGGAGCTTGGCACCATCGGCATGACCGAGGAGCAGGCCAAAGAGGCGTGCAACAACATCGATATCTACAAAACTGAGTTCCGCGCGATGAAGCACGCCTTCCCAGGGCGCGATGAACGCATGCTGATGAAGATCATCGTGGATGCCGACAATGACAAAGTGCTTGGCGTGCATATCTGCGGCGACGGGTCAGGTGAGTTAATCCAGGCCATCGGCATCGCCGTGACCATGGGCGCCACCAAGGCTGACTTTGACAACACCATTGCGGTCCATCCAACCGCTGCTGAAGAACTAGTGACGATGAAGGTGCCTGCGGTGCGCATTCGCGCACCTGATCATCCTGACAACATGTTGGATGTGGGCCTCACCCCGCGCGGGTAAATGACTTTGGGGTGATCACACCACAGCGTCATGGCCGGGCTTGACCCGGCCATCCATTTATCACGTCCGCTCGCACGGCTGGCGTTTGAAAGGACTGGATGGCCGGGTCAAGCCCGGCCATGACGACGTCTTTTTTTGGTGACGCCTATTCCGCTGCCTGTGGCAACGGGACCATATCGGGTCGCCGATCATCATTGGCCGGACCATCATCAGGCCTGCTGTCATCGCTGCCCCGTTTGGCTGGCGGTGCTTTCACATCGCGGCCATAGGCGCGGGTGACAGTGCGGTAAGGCGCCACGTTGCCCATCAACCAACGATCCCAGGCCGCAAAGCTTGATGCCCAGACGGTTGGCAGACACAGCATCACCGGCACGATCACCAGCGTCAGCAGCGTTGAGAAGGCGAGGCCCGAGATCACAGCGGTCGCAAGCTGAACCCACCAAATAGAGGTGATCGAACCGACTTGAATCACCCGGTCAACAAAGTTGAGGTTGATCTGCAACGCCATCGGGATGAGGCCGGCAATCGTCGTGATCGTCGTCAGCAAGATCGGACGCACACGCTGTGCAGCCGCTTTCAACGCCGCCTCAATGGTTTCCAAGCCATCGTCTCGGAACCGGTTGAACGTATCCATCAACACGATGGCGTTGTTCACCACGATCCCGGCCAGCGCCACGATGCCCGTTCCCGTCATGATGATCGAGAAGGACTGACCGGTAATCGCGATGCCAAGCAGCACCCCGAAGACGGCCAGCACCACCGTGCCCAGTGTCAGGATCGTTTGGTAGAACGAGTTGAACTGGGTGAGCAGAATGATGAACATCAAGAACAAGGACCCAGCCATAGCTTGCGCCAAGAACTGGCCGGATTCTTGCTGCTCTTCATCCGCGCCACGGAAGCGATAGGACACTGAAGAGGGCAAGTCTAGCGACTCCAACCAGGCACCGATCTCCGCAACTTTCTCATTGTAGTCCACGCCATCAGCCGCATTGGCCTTGATGTTCATGGAATAGGCCCCGTCGATGCGCGTGATCGACGTCACCAGCTGCGCCGGTTCGCGGGTCACGAAGTTTGAAAGCGGCACCTGACCGTTCGGGGTTTCAAGCCGCAGATCATCGAGCTGTTCCAGCGTGCGCTGCGCTTCGGGCAAGCGCACACGGATATCCAGCTCTTCATCGGTATCGTCCGGGCGATAGGTGTCGATCAGCACGCCGGTGGTGACGAGCTGAACCATAGGCCCAACTTCGGCAACCGAAGCACCAAAACGGCCAGCCTCTTCGCGGTCGATGGCAATTTGCCATTCGATGCCAGGCAGCGGTGTATCGTCCTCAAGATCGATCAGGCCTTCGACAGTATCGACATAGGCACGCACCATGCGTGTCGTTTCCAGCAGCGTGTCATAGTTTGATCCGCGCATTTCCAGCGTCACGTCCTTGCCGGTCGGCGGGCCGCCTTCGATCTCGCGAATTTCGGTGCGAATGCCAGCCAGATCAGCCGTCAGCGTTTCGATCTCTGCGAAAATGTCAGCCGCTGAACGTCGGTTGGAGTAATCCGCCAACTCGATCTGAATCTGACCGATCATATCGGGAGGAACGTCGGTGAGCCCAAGGGCATCACCACCACCGCCACCGCCGCTGCCGCCGACTGGTTGGGTCGATGTCATCAGCGCCTCGATGCCAGCAACATCAATGATGCGGTTTTCCACTTCAATCACCAGATCACGGGTTTCTTGAGCGGAAAGGTTGCCACGACCGGAGATCAGCAAAATCGAGATTTCAGGCTCTTCTTCAACAAAGAACTCAAAGCCAGTGTCTGCGCGTTGGAATGCCACAAGGCTAATGCCCGCCATGGCAATCACGCAGCCGATGGCGACCACGTTGCCGACTTTGCTGGTGGCAAAGTCTTGCAGGGTGCGCACGTAAACACCGGTCAGACCTTTGATCTGTTTGGCGTCGAAGTGCTCACCAGCCGAAAGCTTGATAGCCTCCGCACGCCGGTCTTGTTCGGCAACCACGGCGCGCTGCTGCTGCCAACGAACCAGCGGAGCGAGCACGGCGCGCAGTGGTACAAACACCAGCAAAGCGATGATAAGAGCAAGAGCTATCAGGGCAGGCGGCATGCCAGCGCTCATATCCAAACCCAGCAGCCCACCAACCAGGCCTTGGCCAGCGGCCATAGCGCCAAATCCGATGGCCAGAGCCAAGGCCCCTGATACCAAACCCAACGCATGGCGACCCATCCAGTGGGCAGCGCGCCCCACCAGGCCACCTGTGACAGGCAAGAACACCATGGCTGTCAGCAACGCCGCGGACAGGACGATCACCACCATCAGCGGCAGATAGCCCATGAACTCGCCGGTGACGCCCGGCCAAAGCAGCATTGGAAGGAAGGCTGCAAGCGTTGTCGCGGTTGAGGACACGATGGGCCAAAACATAAGTCTGGCCGCGCGAATGTACGCCTCGGTCGGCTCTAGCCCTTCAGCGATTTTGCGGTCGGCATATTCCACGACCACAATCGCGCCATCGACCAACAGGCCGACGGTCAGCACCAACCCAAACAGAACCATTATGTTCACGGTCTGCCCGGCGAGCGAGAGGATAAGAAAGCCCATCATGAAGGAGGTCGGGATCGCCAGGCCCACCAATAGGGCTGATTTCAAACCAAGCGCGAACAGCACCACGATCATCACCAAAAGGATGGCGGTGACGATGGACGCTTGCAGCGAGCCTTGCACCTCGTTGATGCTGTCGGACATATCGACCAGATAGTCGATGTGTACCTGTTCCGGCCATTCGGTGGTCACCTGGTCCACAATCTCACGAACCGCAAGATTGTTCTCGATGATGTTGGTGCCAAGGCGCTTGATCACCTCAATCGCAATCGCCGGTTCACCGTTGACGCGAGTATAGGAAACCGGGTCCTGGAAGGTGCGGCGAATTTCTGCCACATCGCCCAGCAGCACTTGGCCATCATTGTTTTCGCGCAGCGAGATCGAGAACAGATCGTCAGCGTTCTCGATCAGGCCAGGAACCTTCACATTGAAGCGTCCGCCGCCGGTATCAAACACACCGGCCGGCACCAAAGCATTGTTGAGTTGCAGCGCGTTGAGCAACTGCGACTGCGTGATGCCATAGGCTTCAAGGCGCGCCAGATCGATGGTCACTTCGAGCATTTCCTCGCGGTGACCCACCAGATTGGCTTCCAAGATGGTGTCGATGTTTTCCAGCTCATCACGCAGCGTGCGCGCCAGCGTGTAGAGCGTGCGCTCTGGCACATCGCCGGACAGCGCCACCGTGATGGTCGGGACCAGCGAGAAGTTGGTCTCAAAGATTTGCGCTTCGTCTGCCTCCGTCGGCATTTCAGCCTGGGCGCGGCTCACACGGTCGCGCACGTCTGCCATCGCCTCGTCCTTGTCGAAGGCAATGTCGAACTCAAGCACCACACCGGCATGGCCTTCAGAGGCAATGGCGGTGATCTCCACAAGCCCGTCCAAGCCCTGCAATTGGGTTTCCAGCGGTCGGATCAGCAGGCGCTCAGCATCTTCCGGCGACACGCCGTTCTGGCCGACAGAAACGTAGAAAACCGGCACATCAATATCCGGGTTCGCCTCTTTAGGGATGGCGATGTAGCTAAGAACACCAGCACCCACGATCACCAGCATCATCACGATGACAGTGCGCGGTCGGCGCAAGATCATTTCGAGCATGCCGATCATTGGGCAACTCCTTCTTCACCCGCCGCAGCGTCTTGAAGCTGGTCCGGCGCTTGCGAGGTTTGCAAAATACCGTCTTCAACCATCGTCACGGCGACCTCTTGGCCAGGCTCGACAAAGTCTTGCCCGACCACGATCACCCGTACATCGCCATCAAGACCTGCCACCCATACGCCTTGGCGCTCATCGCCAAGCAGGGTGACCGGGGTGAAGGAGACCACATTGTCTGCGTCAACCGTATGAACGCCGATGGTGCCGGTATCATCCAAGCCCAACGAGGAAAGCGGCAGAAGGTGGCCGCGAACGGCTGGCAGATCGATGGCGGCCTCGGCCGTCACGCCACCGCGCAATGCGCCATCAGGGTTGGGAATATCGATATCGACGCGGAAGGTGCGGGTGGCAACATCGGCCGTAGCCGAGATAAAGCTCACCGTGCCGTCAGCCTCCTCGCCTGTGACCAACGAGACCCGGGCATCCATACCCACCGAAAGCGCGCCGATATCGCGCTCAGACACCTGTCCGGTGATCACCAGTGGATCGACGTCCAAAAGCGTTGCGCACAAAGCACCGGGGGCGAGCTGCGTACCCACATCAGCCAGAGGAAGTTGCACAAGCCCCTCCACCGGTGCGGTGATGACTGTGCGTTCCAAATCAAGTTCAGCCTGATCAAACGCCGCCTGCGCGCCGTCAAAAGCAGCCTGCAGCGCAGGCACGCGGTTTTGTGCGCCAAAGCCATTATCGGCCAAAGACTGTGCGGCCGTCAGATCAACCTGCGCCTGTGAAACCGCCGCCCTTGCTTGGGTAAGCGCGGCTTGGCGGGTTGCTTCATCCAATCGGCAAAGCACATCGCCAGCAGCGACTTGATCGCCTTCTTGCACGGCAACTTCGACCACGCGGCCGCCGGTTTCCGCCGACACCATTACGCTGGCATCAGCCTGCGTGCGGCCACGCATGGCCAGAAAGTTCGGGCGATCTTGCACCGAGAAGTCGCGCGCACGCACCGAAAACAGCTCTGGGTCATCGGCTGCTGTGGCTGTCGCGCGCACGGGGTTGTCCGGATCGATAGGGCCTTGGCCGGACAGCATCGTTGTGCCGCCCAGCATGTAGGCCCCAACGCCAACGGTCAGGCCGATGGCAAGGATGTGGGGAAATTTGATTGGAAAAGCCATGGTTCGTTTCTTCAGTCCATCATTGCTTTGCCGCCACATGGGCGCATTCGGGGGGGGTTATTCAGCTGCTACGGGAGCGATATCGTTCACATCATCAGGTGAAGGGGTGCGGTGTGGCGCATTGCGGGCAACCTCGTCGCTGTCGGCCAGAATGCGCGCGCGATTGGCGTGCAGCCAATCCAATTGGGTTTTCATGCAGGTTGTGCCGTAGTCGGCAAGCCAACTGCCTTCGGGCATATCGCTCTTCATATCGTCTATCTTTTGAAGCTCGTCCTCGACCTGGCTGATGTGCACGCTCAGCGCCTGTTCCATATCGCCCACGTCGAGAAGGTCAGCGCACATTGCAATAAGCAGAAACTCTGACCGAAAAACGTCAGGTGTTGGGCTCTCACGCAAGTTGGCGCGCAGCTCCGCGCGACCTTCTTCATTCATCGAATAGACTTTGCGCGCTGGTTTTCCGTCTTGTTGCTCAAGTCGGCAGCTCACCAGCCCTTCATCCTCTAGCTTGGCCAAAGCCGGATAGATTGAGCCGAAGCTGGCATCCACAAAATAGGCATATTTGCCTTCCGTGGAGAGCTTTCGGATTTCATATCCGGTTGCATCTTGGTGGTGCAAAATAGCCAGGCAGAGTGTGCGTACGTTCATCATAGGGTCCTTATGTCGAACGGGCATATATCAAACATGAATATGCTCGTCCAGTATGATCTCGCTCGATACGTCTTATCTAGGGTTGTGGATCATCCTATCTGTAGGAGAACCGGTCTGCGGGCTATTTGGTTGGTTATGTGATTGTTTCTCTCGGTTTGTTTGCTGGGCGGGAAGCCTTTCAGTAACCAAAACGGGTGATACTGACCGCCTCGCACGCGCTAGGGAGCGCATCGATGACGTTGCGATGGAGTTGAGGGACATGGTGCTGCACATCCACCGGATGCAGATGGTAGGAGCTCGCACGATTGGCATTGTGCTTGTTGCGGCCATGCTTGTCGCCGCCATGCTTGGTGCAGGCTTTGTAGCGGCACCAGTCCACGCTCAAGAGCAGGTCCAGGGCCAAGACGAAAACCAAGACCAAAACCAGGACGAAGCGCCAGACCCTCAGGCTCTCTACGAGCAGGCGATGCAAGCCGAATGGACAGGTGACTACGCGCAGGCGCGCGCGCTGCACACGCAAGCCGCTGAGCTAGGGTTCGCTCGCTCGCACTATCAGCTTGGCTTTTTGCTGCTGGATGGTCTGGGCGGCGAACGCGATGTGGACGCCGCACGCTCCCATCTGCGCACAGCTGCCGATGATGGCATCACGCTGGCGTTGGTCCCCTTCATGTATTCTTATGATGATCAAGACGATCCGCAGCTCAATCCTGATGCCGCCATCGCAGGACATGCCCTGCTGGAGTTGGCGCTGCGTGATCTGGGCATGGCAGGTGACACAATCCAGTTCTGGAGCCCGCCCATGCGCCGTCAGGTGCAGGTGTATCTGCAAGAGGCTGGTTATTATCGCGGTGCCATCGATGGGCTGATCGGTCAGGGTTCGCTAAACGCTTTGCGCGCATTTGCTCGCCAGCGTGCGCCGTTGCCAGAGCTGCCCGGTCAAGGGTTCACAAGCCTGGTTCTGACCGTGCAGGGGGTAACCGCTGATGAGCGTCCGCTGTTTGCTTGGCAGGATGTGGATAATCTGGTGGATGCTCGATCAGCCTTTGCTGGTGCGCGCGTGGAAGCAACGCAAGAAGGCCATTGGCGCATCGGCGTGGACGATGTCGCATTGATCGACTGGCCACGTGTTGAAGAAAACGAAACGCTGATGTTCCAACTGCCTGGCAAACCGCAGCGCACAGATTTTCAGTTCGGTATGGATTTGGACGCTGTCGCAGAGGATGATCTTGGCCAATGCGCCTTGCGCGCCTCAGAGGAAGACCCCATGCCGCGTTACACTCGTCGCTGCGAAACCCGCATCGCTGGCGTGCATCTTGTTTTCCAGGCCGCAAACGGCCCGTTCGATGATGTGGAAACCGCGCTGACAGGACCGGCAGCACCCTATGGCGAGCGCTTGACCGCCATAGAGCTGTCTCCGCCCGTGGCGCTGCGCCTTGCAGAGAGCCAGAGCGAATAGAACGCGCCAACCAAAAAACGCTTCGACCTTGGGCCTTGAACTTGGGCTTCTGCGGTGCTATCCGCGCCACTCTGCGCATTGGGGAATAGGTTAACGGTAGACCCACGGACTCTGACTCCGTTAGTCCTGGTTCGAATCCAGGTTCCCCAGCCACATCTTCCTTTCGATCAACAGACGCCGATCTTTACAGCGCTTGCGTGTCCAAGCGGCGACGTGTGGTCTCGATGATTTCCACATCGTCCAGCCGATCAGCCAAAAGATCATGGCGCATCAGCTTTCGTGCTAAATCCAGCGGCAGCGATAGTGTTATCGTCTCCTCGCTCTTCTCTTTGACCGTTTCCGGCAGGTTTTCGCCAGCACCCATCACCATGCCACCGGCAACGCTGTTGAGCGTATCGGGATCGATCACCACGAACGATCCGGTGGCCCGATTGTCCGCATAGGGGTCAAACACCCCATCCTCTTCCAGGTGCAGTGTGACGCGGCCAATGGCATTGTGGTGCAGCGCCTGCGCGGGCGCCCACGTCAAATCCTGCAGGTTAAGAGAGCTTTGCGGAGCGATCCGAGCCCGTTGACGGCGGCTGCCCGATTTCAGCCAATAGCGTTTTTCTGGATCAAGGCTTTGGGCGGTCAACACCACCAGGTCTGCGTTCACCTCGCGCACACCGGTCGGCGCTGATGCTTTGGCTGCAATCATGTCACCGCGCGCAATATCGATGTTGCGATCCAGCACCAGCGTGACCGCATCACCGGGTGCAGCGGATGGCTGGTCACCATCAAACGTCACAATCCGGCTGATCGTAGCTTCTATCCCTCGCGGCGCGACAGTGATGGCGTCGCCCACCGCCACACGACCACCGCTCACGGTTCCCTGATAACCGCGGAAGCTTTCATCGGGGCGGGAAACGCGCTGCACCGAGAAGCGAAAACCGGTGGGACTGTCGTCCTGAACGTCCGCGCCTTCCAGCGCATCCAGCAAAGTTGGCCCGGTGTACCATGGCATCCGTGCTGAACCGGGCACGGTCACGTTCTCCCCTTGCGGGGCTGACGTCGGGATGATGGTGACGCGTTCCAGCGGCAGGTCTTTGGCAAAATCAGTGAAGGCATCGGCAATCGCCTGAAAGGCATGCCGGTCATAGTCCACCAGATCCATTTTGTTCACGACCAGGACCACCTGACGGATGCCCATCAGCGAAACGATCATGGTGTGGCGGCGTGTTTGTTCCTGAAGGCCGGCGCGTGCATCCACCAAAATGATGGCAAGATCTGCCGTCGAGGCGCCGGTTGCCATGTTGCCGGTGTACTGCTCATGGCCCGGCGTATCGGCCACGATGTAGGAGCGGTTGGCGGTGGAGAAATAGCGATAGGCAACATCGATGGTGATGCCCTGTTCGCGCTCGGCTTGAAGCCCATCCAGAAGCAAAGAAAAATCGGGCAGGTTCAGCCCATCATTGTCGTTGGAGTTGGCTTGTGAGCCGTTTTTATAAAGCCCGGCCACATGGTCGGACATCACCATTTTGGTGTCCCAGAGCAAACGGCCGATGAGCGTGGATTTGCCATCGTCCACATTGCCGCAGGTGATGAAGCGCAGCGGTCGCGCCGGGGCTTGGGATAGGGCTCGTGATGGGCTTTGCGATGGCGCGGAAAGCGTCACCGGTGCGGCGAGGGTTGATAGGGTGGTCATCAAAAATAGCCCTCGCGTTTTTTCTTTTCCATGGAAGCGGCTTGGTCTTTGTCGATGGCCCGGCCATTTCGCTCCGACACGGTAGCGCTCTGCACCTCCTCGATGATCTCATCCAAGGTGGTTGCACGCGATTGAATGGCAGCGGTCAGCGGAAAGCAGCCCAACGTGCGGAAGCGCACATTTTTGGTCTGCACCTGCTCGCCTGGCAGCAGTTCTAGCCGTTCATCCTCGGCCAGCATCATCATGCTGTCGCGCTGCACCACAGGGCGTGGCTTGGCGAAATAGAGCGGAACAATGGGGATGTCTTCAGCCTGGATGTAGCGCCAGATATCAAGCTCCGTCCAATTGGACAGCGGAAACACGCGGATGCTTTCGCCCTGCCGGATCATGCCATTGTAGATCGACCAAAGTTCTGGGCGCTGGTTGCGCGGGTCCCAAGTGTGGTTGGGCGTGCGGAAGGAATAGACCCGCTCTTTGGCGCGCGAAGCCTCCTCATCACGCCGTGCGCCGCCAAAGGCTGCATCAAACTTGCCAGCGTCCAGCGCAGTGCGAAGCGCCTCGGTTTTCATAATGTCGGTGTAGCGTGAGGACCCGTAGGTGAAGGGTGTGATGTTCTCAGCTGTGCCACGTGGGTTTGTGTAAACCATTAGGTCCAGATTGTGCTCCTGCGCGACCTGATCGCGGAAGGCGAGCATCTGGGTAAACTTCCAGCCTGTATCGATGTGGAGCAGTGGAAAGGGCACCTTGCCCGGATAAAAAGCCTTGCGCGCCAAGTGCAGAAGGACCGAAGAATCCTTGCCCACCGAGTAGAGCATCACCGGCCGCTCAAACTCGGCGGCCACTTCTCGAAAGATATGGATCGCCTCATTCTCCAGCGCTTGCAGCGTTGGATCGAGGCGATGTCTGGCGGGCTGGGGGGGAGAATCAGGCCGAGGGGAAAGATCAGGCCGGGAATGGAGATCAGCCATGGGCGGTGTCCAACTGTGCGGGGGATTGATAGGCAGAGGCGGGGTTTTCAGAAGGGTTCTCCAAGTGCAAACCGCATTCCTGGCGGCTTTCCTGCTCCCACCACCAGCGACCGGCGCGCTCTGGCTTGCCAGGTTTGATGGCGCGTGTGCACGGCTCGCAGCCAATGGAGGGATAGCCGCGCGCGTGCAGCGGATTGGTGGGAACATCGCGCGCGGTTAGCAGTGCGTTCAGACCCTCACTAGAAAGATCAGCCAGCGGGTTGAGCTTGATGAGGCCGCGTGCTTCGTCCCATTCGGCAAAGGGGATTGCTTTTCGGTTGTCCGACTGGTCGCGCCGCAAGCCAGTGACCCAGGCATCTGCGCCGTCCAGAGCCTTGGCAAGCGGCACCACCTTGCGTGCATGACAACAGGCTTTGCGCGCCTCAACGCTCTCGTAAAAGCCGTTCAGGCCGTACGTGCTAACATAGGCTTCGACATCGCTGGTTTCCGGTTCGAAGCGCTTTATCGCAACGCTGTAGCGCTGCTCGGTCGTTTTAAGCAGGTCCAGTGTCTCGGGAAACAGACGTCCAGTCTGCAGCGTCACCACTTGGATGGCGCGTCCATGGTCAGCCACAAGCGAGGTGATCAGCTGATCCTCTAGGCCAAGACTGGTGGTGAACACGGGGCGATCAAACTCGTCCGCAACGCGCGCGATCCGCGCTTCAAGCGGCAGAGCGGCGAGGGCTGAATTCAGGTCGGCGGCAAGAGCGGCGTGCGACATCGCAGGGTCCTTTCCAAACGTGCCCGAACGATGCGTGAGCGCCCAGATTTTGGAAAGAAACAGCGTTGCAGTGTAAGCGGTTGCATGAAAACGCTTGTCGGCGAACACTCAAGATCACGCCAAATTTGGCGCGAACTTAAAATGGCATTGCAAGGTTGGGCGCTGAATCGGGTCTAGGCGCAAAATTCATCTACGCCTGACGCATCTACACCTGCATCTGCGTCGTGGATTTCAGCGTTTCCATGGAAAGGCTGGAGGTCACGGCGAATAGGCGAACGCGCGCGACCAGTCTTTTATAGAAGGCATCAAACGCACGGGTGTCTTTCACGCGCACTTTAAGGAGATAATCGATCTCGCCCGCCAGCCGATGCGCCTCTTGAATTTCCGGCATGTCCTGCACCGCTTCGCTGAACCGCTCCAACCAGTTCTCTTCGTGCTGATCGGTTTTCACAGCGATAAAAAACACTTCGGTCTGCCCGATTTTTTCCGGATCAAGCAGCGCCACTTCGCCGGCGATGACGCCACTTTCTTTCAGCTTTTTGATCCGCGCCCACACCGGTGATTTGGAAGAGCCAACCTCTGCTGCAATTTTTTCCACCGACAGCGATGCATCGCGCTGAAGCACCTGCAAAATCCTGCGATCAAGGTCATCCATAGATAAAATATCCTGATTTTGGCGTCTAGTTCAGAGCAAAATCGACCAATAACCGCGCTATTGGCGATATCAGTCTTATTTTCTCCCTCTTATTGGCAAAAGTGCAGGAAAATGTCCAATTAGGCGTTCACGAAACGGCCAAGAAACGCCAAGGACAAGTTCATGCGCGCGTTCCCCATTTTTGTTCAGGCCGAGGGCCGCACCATCGTGGTTTTCGGTGGCGGTGCTGATGCCGCGGCCAAGCTGCGCCTGGTGGCGAAGACGCAGGCGCGCATCCTCGTGGTGTCAGAGACGCTGGTGCCTGGAGAGATCGATCTTGGCGCAGCGCAGTGGGTGCAAACTGATCCGCTCAGCTTTCTGTTCCCAGAAAACACCGCTCTTGCCTATGCCGCGACCGGTGATGAAGCGCTGGATGCGAAGATCGCCGCGCACGCCCGCGCCAATCACGTGATTGTTTGCGCCGCTGATCAGCCAGAGGTGAGCGACTTCATCACCCCTGCCATCGTCGACCGTGACCCAGTCGTTATCGCCATTGGCACCGAGGGCACGGCACCTGTTCTCGCCCGCATGATCAAGGCGCAGATTGAAGCGTCACTGCCCCAAGCTTTGGGTGGTTTGGCCAAACTTGCCAACAGTTTTCGCGATCGCGTGGCCGACACCATTGCACCAGGCGGAGAGCGCCGTGCGTTCTGGCGCAGCTTTTTCAAAGGCGCGTTGCAAGACCGCTTGGATGTCGAAACGGCCCGTGAACGCGCCGAAGCGATCCTTTCAGGGCAAAGCGATGCTGAAGCCCGCGAAGGCTTTATCAGCTTTGTTGGGTCGGGCCCCGGTGGCCCCGATCTGATGACGCTCAAGGCCCGCAAGGTGCTCGATGAAGCCGATGTGGTGCTGTATGACGCGCTGGTTGCACCAGAAATACTGGAACTTGCCCGCCGCGAAGCGCTCATGGTCAATGTCGGCAAACGCTGCGGCAGCCATGCGCTGAAACAGCAAGACATCTGCGATCTTTTGGTTGAGCACGCCAAGCATGGCCATCATGTGGTGCGCCTTAAAGGTGGTGATCCGTCGATCTTTGGCCGCTTGGCCGAAGAACTCGATAGCGCGGCCCAAGCAGGGCTTGCCTTTGAAGTTGTGCCAGGAGTCACCGCCGCTGCCGCCGCCAGTGCATCTGCCGCCGCACCGCTGACCGAACGCGGCCATGCCCAGGAGCTTCGGGTGATCACAGCGCATGGATCCCAGGAAAATGGCGCAGACGGTGACGCGGATGTGGATTGGGCCTCGCTCGCTCGCAGCGATAGCGCCGTTGCTGTCTATATGGGCAAGCGTGCGGCTGCTGATGTGCAGCGCCGCCTCATCCTCAATGGACGTGCACCCAGTACACCTGTTGTGCTGGTGGAAAATGCCGGTCGGCAGGATGAGAAAATCCATCACACCAGCCTGTCAGCGCTCGGCGCCACGGCCAAGCGCACAAGCAAAGGTGCACCCTTGATGATGCTGATTGGCGTTGTCTCCCGCCGCGCCGACGCGCTCCCAATACAAGCCCAAGCCCAAGCCCAAGCCCGAATCGAAGCCCAGCCCACCATTTCAGACCGAAAGGCCGCATGATGGCATCCTCGAAGACCAAAGATGGCCCGCGCATTCTCACCGCCAACGCTCTGCTTTCAGGCCGTGTTGTTTACTGGAACGGATCGGCTTGGAGCCGCTCGGCAGATGAGGCACTGCGCGCGACATCACCCGATGAAATAGCCGAACTGGAAGCGCGCGGCGCTGCTGAGGAAATGGTGAACATGGTGGTTGGCGCCTATCTTGTGCCGCTATCAGAAAGCGGCACCATTGAACCGCTGGAGCTGCGCGAGCGCCGTCGGATCAGCGGCCCTAGCATCGGCTTGCCTGGCGCCGTTACCGCCTAGAACGCACCCCTAAGGATCCCCCCATGTACACCTATGATGCCCACGATCAGGCGCTTGTTGATGCGCGCGCACACGAGTTTCGCGACCAGGTGGCGCGCCGCCTTGCCGGTCAACTGACCGAGGACGAGTTCAAGCCGCTTCGCCTGCAAAATGGCCTGTATCTACAACTGCACGCCTACATGCTGCGTGTCGCCATCCCGTATGGCGTTTTGTCATCCGATCAGCTGCGCATGCTCAGCGTGTTGGCGGAGAAATATGATCGCGGCTACGGCCATTTCACCACCCGCCAGAACATTCAGTACAACTGGACAAAGCTGGAAGATGTGGCTGACATGCTGGACGATCTGGCCTCGGTTCAGATGCACGCTGTTCAGACCTCCGGCAACTGCATCCGCAATGTGACCACCGACGCGTATGCCGGTGTGGCTGCCGATGAATATGTCGATCCGCGCCCGATTTCGGAGCTACTGCGCCAATGGTCGACGCTGCATCCTGAGTTCGCGTTTCTGCCACGCAAGTTCAAAATCGCGGTTACCGGTGCTGCCGAAGACCGTGCGGCGATGAAGTTCCATGATATCGGCATTGCGGTGAAGGCCGGTTCCGATGGTCATCCGCTGTTCGATATCTGGGTCGGCGGCGGGCAGGGTCGCACGCCACGTGTTGCGGTGCTGTTTGAAGAGAGTGTTTCTCTAAACGATCTGCTGCCAACGCTCGATGCCATGCTGCGCGTCTACAATCTGCACGGCCGCCGCGACAACAAATACAAAGCCCGCATCAAAATTTTGGTCGTCGAGATGGGTTTGGAGACGTATCGTGCCGAGGTGAAAGCCGACATGGCAGGCCGTGACCGCGCGGTGTTTGATGCCGCACCAGCTGAATATGCGCGCATCGTGGCACAGTTTGCCGATGCCCAGCAACCCGCGCTGACAACCATTGCGGTCTCCCGTGATGATCCGGCATTTTCCGCGTGGCTGGATGAGAACGTGATGGCCCACCGCGTTGATGGCTACGCCGCCGTCACCATCTCGCTGAAAGCTGAAGGTGCCATTCCGGGCGATGCCACTGCCGAGCAGATGAAGGCGGTCGCGGATTTGGCCGAGCGCCATTCCGCATCCGAAATCCGTGTCACTCACCGCCAGAACCTGGTGCTGCCCTGGGTGCCGCAGGGCGAGCTACGCGCGGTTTACGATGCGCTGGTGGAGCTAGAACTCGCCGAAGCCAATGTCGGCCTTGCCAGCGACATCATCTCTTGTCCGGGTCTGGATTATTGCGCGCTGGCAACGGCGCGCTCGATCCCGGTTGCGCAAAAGCTTTCTCAGGAGTTGCGGGCACGCGAAAAACGCGAAGATTTACGCGGCATCACGGTGAACATTTCGGGCTGCATCAATGCTTGCGGGCACCATCACGCCGCGACCATAGGCATTTTGGGACTGAACCGTGCGGAGCAGGAAAACTATCAGATCACGTTGGCAGGCCGCGCCGATGAGGGTGCGCAAGTCGGCAATATCCTCGGGCCAGGCTTTGCCGCTGAGGCATTGCCAGGCGCGATCCACCGTATCCTCGACGCGTTTCAGGCGCTGCGCCAAAACGGCGAGAGCCTGGCCGATGTGTATGCCCGCGTTGGCAAAGACCCTTTCAAACAGGCCGCTTACGACACGCTCGAACGCGCGGCTTAATTTCTCACGATTGGACAGACCCATGTGGATTTTCCACGCCTCCGGCACTTTGGAGCGCATTGAAGATGTGCCCGCCACCATCACGCTTGATCCTGAAGCTGCCGACAACGATACGGTGCCAGCTGGCACCAACCAGCCGGTCGCGATCAGCTTCAAAAGTTTTGCTGATGGTCGTGGCTTCTCGCTTGCCCGGCGCTTGCGCGAAACACACGGTCCCGAACTCCAACTCATTGCCACCGGTCATGTGCTGCCAGACCAGGCGAGACACGCCTTTCAGAGCGGTTTCGATCAGATTTTGATTTCGGACAATGAAATGGATCGCTATGGACGCCAAGCATGGGATGCTGCATTGCAAAATGCAGTTGGAACACTCTATCTCGGCGAAGCCTCTGGTGATGGCATCTGGGCGCGTCGTCATTCAACGCAGCAAGCAGGCGCACGGTAATGCATCACGAGAAAGTTCTGGAAACCCACCACTACACCGATACGCTTTTTTCCTTCCGCACCACCCGTCCTGCTTCTTTCCGCTTCCGCTCCGGCGAGTTCGCCATGCTGGGCCTGGAGGTTGATGGCAAGCCGTTACTGCGGGCCTATTCTGTCGCCAGCCCAAGCTGGGATGACACGCTGGAGTTCTTCTCCATCAAGGTGCCAAATGGGCCGCTGACCTCGCGCCTGCAGAAGGTTCAAGAGGGCGATGAAATCATCCTCAACAAAAAACCGACCGGTACGCTGGTGCTGGATGCGCTGCGTCCGGGCAAAAACCTGTATCTGATTTCCACCGGCACCGGCATCGCGCCGTTCGCTAGCCTGGTGCGTGACCCCGAGACTTACGAGAAATTCGATCGCGTGATCCTCACCCATAGCTGCCGCACGGTGGCGGAACTCGCCTATGGCTTCGATCTTATGAAGACGATCAATGAAGATGAGATGTTGCAGGAGATCGTTGGCGACAAGCTCACGCATTTCACCTCCGTCACCCGCGAAGATCACACCCATGTGGGCCGCATCACCAAGCTGATCGACGATGGCACGCTGTTTGAGGCCGTTGGTGAGACGCCATGGGACCCAGAAATCGACCGCGTGATGATCTGCGGTTCCACCGCCATGACCAAGGATGTCAGCGGTGCCTGCGAGCGCCACGGTTTGGTGGAAGGCTCCAATGCCCGCCCGGCTGATTTCGTGATTGAGAAAGCCTTCGTGGGTTAGACCGCCCTAAGGCGCCAGCCAGCGCTCCAGATTGTCGGCGACGAACGCATCGTCGTTGAGCTCCGGATAGTCCCGAAAAATGCGTTCAAGCTCGGCCATCTGGCCCTGCCCGAGCGTTTCGTCCGGGTTGAGACACCAGATACCAGGCAACAGCCCCTGGCGACGCAGCACCTCGTGGATGGCCGCGATACAGCCAGCAAAGTCGTTGCGCACATCAAATAGCACACCGTTTGAATCTGTCACGCGGGCATCAAGGCTCAGCCATTCGCTGGCGCTTCGCCCTGCTTGATTGCTGTGGATGTCGTGCAGCAATTCCACCGCCCGTTTGGTCCACACTGCCCAGTGTCCGAGCAGCCCGCCCTTGATGCGCACCTTCACGATCTGCCCATCGCGTGGAAAGGCAAACTCGGTCAAAAGATCAGAAACGATGTGATCGTCATTGCCGGTGTAAAGCGTGACTTTCTTTTCGGCGCGCGCATCCACGACAGCCCGCACCACATCCAGTGTTTTGTAGCGGTTGAACGGCGCGATCTTGATGGCGATCACGTTGTCAATCTGCGCAAACCGTCGCCAGAACTCATAGCGTAGCGTCTGCCCGCCGACCGCCGGTTGCAGATAGAACCCAATCAGCGGCATCACCTCTGCCACCGCTTCGCAGTGGGCAATCAGCGCATCTTCGCTTTGGTCTTTGAGCGCCGCCAGGCCAAGCAGCACCGCGTGGTAGCCCAACGCACCCGCAAGTTCGGCCTCAGCCACAGCCTGTGCAGTCTGTCCGATGGCACCCGCAACCATAAACGGTTCGCTGGTGTGCGCTTTAGCTTCTTCGGCGGCCAGTTCCAGCACCGGGCGCAAAAGACCATGGTCGCGGATTTCAAACTGCGTCGTGTGCACGCCAACAGCCAGACCAATCGCCCCGGCATCCAAATAGTAGCGTGAAAGCGCGCGTTGATGACGCTCACTCAACTGCCGGTTGGCATCCAAGGCCAGGGGGTGGGCGGGGATCACGCCGCCGCGCCGCAAATTGTCCAAAGGTGTGGTGTTGGTCATGGCGCTCTCCATCAGCCCGCGGGCTCTGCGCGCAAATAGCCAAGCACGACCTCAACGATGTGCGCCCGACGCATCGCAAAGCAGTCTTTGGCGTTCGGCAGATCGAAGATTACCGAAAGCGTCGCCCGGTTGGCGGTGAAAAAGTACGCAAGGCTGGCCACGGTGATATAGAGCTGCACCGCGTCCACGCCTGCACGAAAATCCCCGCGCGCTGTGCCCGCTTGCAAGATGCAAGCGATGGTATCGACCAGCGGCGTGTTCAGACGGCGCGCGTCGGCGGATGCTTTCAGATGCTCCGCCCCGTGCATGTTTTCATCATTGATCAGTTTGATGAAGCTTGGATTGTCGCGCACATAATCAAACGAAAATTCCACCAGCTTTTGCATGGCGGCGATGGGCGGAAGATCGGTGAGGTCGAGCTTCTGTTCAGCGGCGCGTATCTTGGCATAGGTCTGCTCCAAAACCGCGGTGAACAGTTCATCCTTGCCAGCAAAATAATGGTAGAGCAGCGCTTGGTTGCATCCGGCCAAACTGGCAATGGCAGCCATCCGCGTGCCTTCTAACCCCTTGGTGGCAAACACGCTTTCGGCAGCGTCCAAAATACGTTGGCGGCTTTTGGCGGCGTTGCGCGTGGCCGGGCGCTCTTTAACGTCAGTAGGTGCCATCGCGCACCTCATAATGGGTGGGCTTACCCAGCGTCTTGCCGCCTTTTTGCAGCCAGTGGGCCACCCAATCGATCATCGTCTCGACCGAAACCTCCGGCTGGCCGTAAAGCTCTTGCTGGCGGGCGGTGTCGATGATCCAAGCTTGCGGCTGCTCGCTGCCTTCAAACACCGGTGATTTGCCGAAGCGCTTACCAAAGGCTTCGGCCAGATCGCACACGCGCTCTACCTTCGGGCCGGAGAGATTAAGCGCCACGGCAGGACAGTCGGCCAGCGCTAAGGCACGCAAGGCTATGTCGTTGGCATCGCGCTGCCAGATGATGTTGCAATGGCCGCTGTCGACCTGCACCGGCGTTCCGTCGAGGACAGCTTTGCCGATATCGTGCAGCACGCCGTAGCGCAGATCGATGGCGTAGGAGAGGCGAAGCTGAACCACCTTGGTGCCATGCTCATTGGAAAAATGCTCGAACATGCGCTCGCGCCCAATGCAGGAATTGGCGTACTCGCCCGGAGGCGCCAGTCGGTCGCCTTCTTTGGCGCCAGGCCCGTTCACATCGGCAAAGCTGTAGACGCAGGCGGTGGAAAACACCGCAATACGAGAATCTTTGAAAGCCTGTGCCACAATGGCGGGCACATGCACATTCATCGCCCAGGTCAGCGCCTGGTTGCCCTGCGACCCGAACTTGCGTCCAGCCATGAAAACAACATTGGCGGTTTTTTCCAGCGCGTTGACGGCCCGCTCATCCAGCAGATCGCAGGCCACGGTTTCGATACCTTGGTCTTCCAGAGCAGCGCGCACTGAAGGGTCGGAAAAGCGCGCCACTCCAATCACGCGCTTGTTTGGTGCCGCGCGTTTGGCCATGCGGGCGAGCGTTGGGCCCATCTTGCCGCCCACGCCCAAAATGGTGATGTCACCATCCAGTTTAGCGAGCGTTTCAACCAGGGCATCGCTTGGCGCAGAGAGCATGTCATCCAGCATCGCTTCGTCGGCAATGGTGGTGGGCTGGTGGACGGTCATGACAGTCTCCTTGGCTTTGTTCCGGGTTTCATGCGCTGGTTTCTTTCAAGCCGAGGCTCTCAAAGGCCCAGTCACTGGCCGGGGTCATGGCCTCTATGTCGGGTACGCACAGCGTGCCAAAGCCTGGGCCATTGGCCGTGCGTGCAGACAGGAAGCCGGTGTGCGTGCGCAGGCGGACAACACCATGGTCAAGGCCGTAAAGATCAGGATGGGCGGCGCGCGCCGCGTCAGCATCGCGCTGCGACAGATGGCCAAGACCGGCGAAATAGTGGTGCGCATTGCGCTCGCAGTGGCCAACGCCCAGTGCGGCGACCAGGGCTAAATCAGCATTCAGCGAGAGCACTGGCATGCAGGTTAGGTCTTCGGCAGACTGGAAATACGTCTCAAAGCCTGCCGTACGATTGCGGCTGGTGGCGAGCATCGCATTAAGCAGCGATCGAAACACGCCTTTGCAGTTTTTGTGGCTGACACCACGATAGCCAAGCGCCATGGCCTCATAAAAGGCCGTGGTCCAACCATCGGCCTCGTCAATCAGCAACGGCACGCCAATCTCATCAAAGGCTGCCTGATCGGGCGGGTGCTCGAAGGTCATGCGCCTATCGAGCGGTTGTTCGATGAAGAGCGCCTGATCGAGCATGGATGATATCGAACCGGAGGATCGCAACCGGCTTGTGAAGTCGGCGAAATCGGCCAAACTTTGAAACTGCTCATTGCCATCCAAAGTGAACGCGATGGGGCGTCCAACGCGCATCATCACAGAACTGATCTTTTCCAGGCGCGCGCAGTCGGCATCGACATCGCCGCCAAGCTTGATCTTCAGATAGCTCAGCTGATCGCGCTCAATATAATCTTCCAGCGTTTCCGGCAGGCCATCATTGGGGCGCTCATGGGGGTCAAGGTCATCGGCGGTGATCGGGTCGACCATGCCAACCGTGTGCCGTATCGCCAGTTGTTCCAAGGGTTGGGTAGGCATCGCATCAGCCAGTGCCATGCCATCAAGCTCGCTGAAAATGGCGCTTGGCCGCAGGCCGAGGGATAGGCTTTGAAGCAGCTCAAACACGCTTTGCCCGCGTACCCGCGCGACACCATCCATCATCGCGCGCTCAACCATGGCGACGCCAAACGAAGCGCCCAGATCGTTGAAGCCGACTTTGCGCGCATGCTCGTGCACGGCTTTATCGAGCGCGCGCCAATGATCGAACACTGTGCCGTTGCCGAGCTGCGCGACGGCATCCAGTGCCGCGTTTAGCGTGTCGAGCAGGTCGTTGATGTTGTCGCGCGGCGTCTTGTCTGGCCGCTTGTCGAACCATTTGTAGGCGAGCAACTCCGAGGCATAGCCGGTAACGGTTTTGCCATCGACCAGCATGTCCAGTGCCAAGGTCGCGCTGGCAATGGCTTCGATGGTCACTGCGCCAAAGCGAAACGGCATGCGGGCCCTGGCATTGGTGATGCCAATCTCACCGCGCAACGCTTTGACGGTGGCCGCATTCCTGATCATTGGCCGCACTCATGCAGGGCTTCAAACAAGCCCTCGACGTAGCCCGCGGCAAGCGCCGCAGCGGTCGGGCCATCAGGGTGATAGTCGAAGGGTTCGATGCCAATCAGGCCGTTATAATCATGGTTGGCCAGAACACGCAGGATTGGCAAAAAGCAATGCTCACCTTGACCCGGGCCACGGCGATTGGACTCGTTGAAATGGATGTGCCGGATCAGGCCTTTTGAGAGTTCTCGGTTGAGAACGCTGGATGGCGGCGTGTCTTCTCCGCCCCACGCTGCCGACGTGTCGAGCATGGTGGCCAGGCCCTTGGAGCCGGACCGTGTTACCAGCTCTTGCGCCTCTGCCACCGTGTTTGCGAAATCGGTCAGTGCTGGTGCCAAAGGCTCCAAACAATAGGTGAGGCCGGCGGCATGGGCCGCATCGCCAGCAGCGGTCAGATGGCCAAGGGCAATCTCTTCGGCGGCCTGCGGGCTGCCCGCATCGCTGATAGGCCGTTGATCGGGCGAGCCATGCACCAAAACCTGGCCGCCAAGATCATGGCAGAGCTCCACCAGCCCCAGCATGTGATCGCGTGTCTTTGACTGGACTGCAGTGTCTTTGCTGGTGAGCGATATGCCACCAGGCACGTTCATCAGCCAGTGCAGCCCGGTAATGTGGATGCCTTCGCCTTCAGCCATCGCCCGCAGGCTTCGCCTTTCGCTGACTGGGATGTTGCAAGGGTCATCAGAAAGCGTGAACGGCGCGACTTCCAGTCCAATGTAACCGAGCCCTGCGGCAAGGCGGCATTGGCTTGCGAAATCAAGCTCTCGGATCACTTCGTTGCAGAGCGTCAGTTGCATTGATTATCCCGGCAGTTGGATGAGAAAGATTTTGGAAAACACAGCCCAGATGACCAGGCTGGCAACGATGGCGAGGATTGCCGCTCCGATCAGTGTTTGCGTGAGGGATGCGCGCCTGTCGGCGCGCATAAGCTCCACCGCAACGGTGAACCCGAAAATGAAAACCGCGGTGGCAGGCACAAACGGCAGGTTGCCAAAAAGGCCAAACCCGTAAACCAGCAGCGCGCCGAGTGTGAGCACGGTGCGCTTGACCGCACGCGGCGTCCAACTGGTGATGTTAAGCGGCACATCGGTGCTGCGCCGCCGCGCGCCACGCAGCATAAGGATCACGCCCAACACCAAAATGATTGCGCCGAGCAGACCAGGTGTGATGCCTGGGACGGTAAGCGGATCGGCTGAGCGGTGCTCAAAACGCGGCATGGCAAGCGCACCAACAAGGATGGCGGATCCAAGTGCTGTGACAACCAATCCAAGCAAGGTGTCGGTGCGGTGCGATGGCGCGCCAGCAACAAATTCAGTACCAGGGGAAGGGACCTGTTCGCTCACACAGAAATCCTCTCAATGGGCACCTGGGACGCACAGGCAATCTTCTGTGCTGTCGGGATCGCCGCCAACACCCGCGCTATCTCCAGCGCACCATCGTTCAATGAGACCATGGGAGCGGCGCCATCCTGGATGGTGGCGAGGAAGGCTCTGGCGCTGTTTTCCAGCAATTGGTCTGGCGTGGCGTCGGGAAAAGCCTCGTTCCACGATGTTGATGGAACGACGTCGATAGTCGTTTCCATCTGGTCGAACCGCACCGATTGGAAGGTTAGCCGGTTGGCATTGTAATCCAGCGTCAAACAGCCTTTATCGCCGACCAGCTTCAGCACCTTGTCGGTTTGCGCGCCGGGCACAAAGGCGTCCAAATCGCTGCCGGGTATCATCAGCCCGAGGGCCAAACGGCCCGCGATGCCATTGGCATGCAGCGTGGTGAGCGAGAGATCGTCGGCAGCGTCATGACCGGGCAAAGTGATGGCCTGCGCGCCGATCTGCGTGATGCTGGCACCAGCAAAGAGCCGCATCAAATCAAGAAAATGCACACCGTCATTTTCCTCCAACGAGACGTTGAGATGCCGTCGCTTCCAGCCGCAAAAGCGCCCCTCCATCAGGATCAGATTGCCCAGATCGCCGTTTTGCAAAACTTCAAGCGCACGCTTGGTCATGGGGTGCGCGCGCAGCAGCAAATTAACCTGCACCAGACATCCGCTGCGCTGCTGCGCGTCCATCAGGGCGTGCGCCTCATCCAACGTTGGCACCGCGGGTTTCTCCAGGAGAACGGGTATGCCAGCGGCCAGAACCTGCTTGGTCAAAGCCAGATGCGTGCTTGGCGGCGTGACAATGGCCACGCAGTCCGCCTGTAAGAGAAACGCATCCAGGTCCGCGCTGATCGCATCGGCAGAAAATCCGTCCGCCTCTGCTTGCGCGCGTGATTCTTCGCTCGGATCGCTCACCAAAACCTGCGCACCAAGCCTTGACCAGGCTGCTGCATGCCGCGCACCAAACGCCCCATACCCGCACACCAGAACCGTTGGGCCACTCATTCGCTGGCCCCCCGCGATCGATGGAAGACTTGGGCATGCGCACGCGCCAGACCGCGCCGCACCCAGGGCATGGCAAGCAGCACGGAGATCAGCACAAGCCCAGCGATGATTGCGCTGATTGGGCGAGTGACGAAGTCAATCGGATCGCCTTGGCTGAGCGCTAGGCTGCGCCGCAAATTGGAATCCAAGATCGGACCCAGCACGACGCCCAGGATCATCGGCGCGACCGGAAAGCCTGTTTCGCGCATCAAGAACCCAAGAATGCCAAAACAGATCATCACGCCCACGTCGAAGGGCCGCGAGGCAATGGCAAAGGCGCCAACCACGCAGAGCACGAAGATGACACCCATCAGCCATTCGCGCCGGACTTTCAGGATCATCAGCAAGGGCCGGGTCATCAACAGGCCAAGCACCAGCATGGCAAGGCTCGCCCAAAACACCATGGCAACGATGGAGTAGAAGAAATCCGGCTGCGTGATCATGATCAGCGGACCGGGCCGCAGCCCGTGGATCACCATCGCGGCGAGCAGAACAGCGGCAGGTGCGGACCCCGGAATGGCCAGAGTGAGCACGGGCACGAACGCGCCGGGCACGGCAGCATTGTTGCCAGTCTCGGCGGCCAGCAGCCCTTCCACAGACCCTTTGCCGATTTCATCGGGGTTTTTCGACGCGCGCCGCGCGGCAGCCAGCGACACCCAGGCACCCATATCTTCGCCGACACCAGGCACCACGCCCATAAACGTGCCGATCAAACCGGAACGCATCCAGGTCTTGGTGTATTTGGTGAACGCAAAGAAGGAAGCACGCGAGGTGCGGGCCACATGCTCCACCATCTCGCTGGCCCGGTTACGCATCACCGACAGCACTTCGGCGCAGCCAAACGCACCCACCAACACCGGCAGCAGGCCAAGCCCGCCTTCCAAGTCCTGCCAGCCATAGGTGTAGCGCGAATAAGCATGGATGCTTTCTTGGCCCACCATGGCGACGGCCAGGCCAAAGAACCCAGCGATCCAGCCCTTCAGCGGATCGCCCATGGCTGTGAGCTGGCCGCAGATCACGATGCCGAAAATCGCCAGCCAAAAGAACTCAAAGCTGGTGAATTCCAGCGCAAACTCGGCAAGCAGCGGCGCAATCATTGCCAGCCCGATCATGCCGACAACGGTGCCCAAAAACGAGCCGATGGTGGCGATCACCATCGCATCGCCCGCCTTGCCTTTGATCGCCAACTGATGGCCATCAAGGGCTGTCGCGGCATTGGCAGGCGTGCCGGGAATGTTCAAAAGGATGGCCGACCGGCTGCCGCCATAGATCGCGCCGATGTAAACGCAGACCAAAACCAGGATCGCCACATCCTGCGCCATGGTGAAGGTGAGGGTGGCCACCAGCGCGACGCCAAGCGTTGCCGTCAGGCCCGGGATCATCCCGACCACGATGCCCAGAAACGTCGCGCCAAAGACGTAAAGCAGCTGAGGCGACGCCCCAATTGCAAAGGCAGCCGAAAAGAACTGGCCGACACCGTCCATCGTGCGCGGGTCACTCCATAAGGGTCAAAAGATTGCAGGTGGCGAGGTCTAAGGCCTCTCGCCCAAAAGTGCCCAGAGGCGCAAAACGGGCAAAACGGCCCGGCGCCTCAAATTAGCGCGCCGGGCCGCAGTGCATCAGAGCGCTTTATGGGCGCGGAATACCGAAATCTTCCGGGCTGTTTTCAGCGGTGCCGCCATCATACTGCTGCCAGGCATTGATGCTGAGCATTGGCATGGCAGCTTCTTGGGCAGCATCGCCAAAAGACGGATCAAACAGGGCGCCACGTTCAGCCGCAAAGGCCATCATAGCTTCGGAGTTCATGATCGCGTCTTCCCAGACGGCGTCCATCGTGTCGAACACCTCTTGCGGGGCATCGGCAGGAATCCAAACACCGAAATAGTTGTTGGCGCTCTGCACATCCGGCAGCCAATCGGTAACCGGCGGAACAGTGCCGTAGCCATCCAGCTCAAGCGCGGAAGAAGCGATCACTGCCAGGGGGCGCAGACGTTCCGCGCGGATCATGTCCACCTGCTCGGTGGCCGTTTGCGAGGTGAAGTCGGTCTCACCAGCAACGGTCGCGATCACCGCTGGGTTGCCGCCTTCATAGACGATCTGGCGGTAGTTGATCTCAGCGGCGCCCTCAATTGCGCCCATGGCAATGGCACCGGCAGACGTGAGGCCGGCAGTGGCCACCGTCAGCGGTTCGTCTGAGGTTTGCAGTGCTTCGAGCAGCTGGTCAAAGCTCTCAATGTCGCTGTCAGCAGGCACCGAGATCAGGCCAGGGTTGGCCACGTGCAAATAGAGCCGCCAATCGGAGAGCGTGGCATCCAGCATGCCGAGCACGGGATAGGCGCCAAGGTCCGCTGCCGCACCGGCTGCCATCATCATACCGTCATGGGGTGCGTCCCACACCGAACGCGTGCCCACGGAGCCGGACGCGCCAGGCTGGTTGATGATCACCACGTTCTGGCCCAGCGCTTCGGTCAATTCACCGGCAAGCACACGGGTTACGGTGTCGGTTGAGCCACCGGCGGACCAAGGCACAACAATGGAAACAGGCCCATCTGGCTGCCATTCTGCCTGCGCGACAGGCACGCTGACGACCATGGCGGACACGGCCGCAACTGCACTCAAAAAACGGTAGGCACTCTTCATAACGTTCCCCTAGTTTTCTAATTAAGTGGTTAGTTAGTTAGCGAGGATGTGGGATGCCCCAAGCGCTGTCAATGTTTGGAAAGTGCGAAGGCCAGGGCGCACCGGTGCTGCTGTTTTGAGCATCGCGAACGCAGCTGTGGCCCACCGGACACTCGGTTGCATCATGTGATTGGGAACCATGCGTAAAGGTTGTAAGTTGATACTGGTGGGGTAAAGCCATGCAGGTATCCTTGTGGGGTGCGCGAGACCCATTGGTGGCGCGCAACAAAGATGCTGGAGTTTTTTTGAGTTGGGTCGGACTGCACAATCGTGAATGCGCATAGGCGGCTTGTCCGCGCCCCTTTCTTCCCGACCTGTTCAGCTTGGTTGCTTGCGGCCACGATTTGCCTTGCATCGGTGCTTCTGCCGGTTGCGCCCAGCCATGCGTTTGAACTTTTCGGCGTGCAGCTTTTTGGAGCGGCTGAAGAGGACACCGAGTTCAGCGTTGGTGTTCCATTGCCCTATGAGGTGGAGGTCACCATCACCGGCGCGGAAAATGCTGACCTTGATGAGGATACTTTGCGCAGCGCCTCAGCGCTTTGGCGTGGACGCGATGATCCTGCGCTTGGATCTGCCGGGTTGCTCGCTGATGCGCGCAGTGATTACCGCCGCGTGCTCGGTGCGCTCTACGCGCAGGGCCATTATGGCGGGGTGATCTCTATCCGCGTGAATGGGCAGGAGGCTTCAGGGATCGAACCCGATGCAGATCTGGCAACGCCCGTCAGCGTCGATATCAGCGTCGAGCCAGGTCCGCTTTACAGCTTTGGTGTTCTGCAAATCGTCAACGCGGCACCGCAAACCAGCGATCCGCGCGATGAAGTCCCAACGCTGTTAGAAATAGGCTTTGTGCCCGGTGCACCGGCCAAATCAGGCGTTATCTTGCAGGCTGAACGTGTGGCTGTGCGCGCCTGGCGCGAGCAGGGCTATGCCTTGGCCGACAGTGATGGCCGCGCGGTTGAGGCCGATCATCCAAGCCGCACGGTTGATGTGACGATCACCATGGCGCCAGATGGCCGCGCAACCTATGGCGGTCTGGCCATCGAAGGCGCCGAGCGCATGGACCCTGAGTTCATCGCTTATATGGCCGATCTGCCGCCAGGCCAGGAATACGACCCGGACGACATTGACGAGGCGAACGCACGGTTGACCTCGCTGGAAGTTTTCCGTTCGGTGCGTATCGAGCAAGCCGCCGCTTTGGCTGCCGATGGCAGCTTGCCGCAAACGATCTTCGTGCAAGAAATGCCATTGCGGCGTATCGGTGCCGGCGGCAGCATTTCCTCCGTCGATGGGCTCGGTCTTGAAGCTTATTGGTTGCACCGCAATCTGTTTGGCCGGGCCGAAAGGCTGCGGGTCGATGGCCGGATATCTGGCATCAACAGTGCTGACCCGGAAGACTTTACCTACCGTTTGGGCGCGACGTTCACCCGTCCCGGTGTGATAACGCCGGACACACGGCTGATCGCTGCCTTGGAGGCTGAGCGTGAAGTTCTCGAAGCCTACGACCGGACGTCGGTCTCCGGCGAAGTTGGCCTTGAGCATCCGTTCACGCCGGAACTAACTGGGCGTTTTGCGATCGAAGGGCGCCACGCGCACTTCGACGATGCGGTGTTCGGCCAGCGCGAGTTCACCAGCGCGGGCTTTGAAGCACGGCTCACCTATGACAGCCGCGATATGCCCGCCGACGCCACCTCCGGCATTTTCCTGGAAGGCGGGGTGGAACCGTTCTACGAATTCTCGCGCGGCAATCCAGGTGTGGTGGTGTCTGCCGAAGGGCGCGCCTATCAATCATTGGGTTTCGACGACCGCTTGGTGCTTGCTGGTCGGCTGAAAGTCGCCTCGCTCATCGGCTCATCCATCGCCGACACCGCGCCGGATCGTCTGTTCCTGGCTGGTGGCGGCGGATCGGTGCGCGGCTACGAGTATCGCAATATCGGCGTCACGCAGCCGGGCGGTCAGATCACTGCCGGGCGTTTCTTGATGGAAGGCTCAGCCGAGCTGCGCGCCCGTGTGACCGACACGCTCGGCGTTGTCGCCTTTGCCGATTTCGGCCATGTGGGCGCGGACAGCCTGTCCGACTTCAATCAAGACATCCGTGTCGGTGTGGGCGGCGGCATCCGCTATCTCACGCCGCTTGGTCCCATCCGGCTGGATGTGGCAACACCGCTTGATCCGCGCGCCGGCGATCCCGATGTCGCGGTCTATCTTGGCATCGGGCAGGCGTTCTGATGATCAAGCGTTTATCCCTCTTATCGGTTCTGATCGCGGTCGCTTTGACGGCAGCGTTTCTGGCGTTGCCGGTGCGCGGGCAGAATGATGAAGCGCAGGAGCGCTCGCGCTTTCTCACCTTCGTTGAAGAACAGCTTTCCGCGCCTGGGCGGGTCATCAGCATCAACGGGATCGATGGCGCGCTTTCGTCCAACGCCACAATTGGCGAGATCACACTGTCGGACGATGAAGGCGTCTGGCTGCGCCTCACCAACGCGCAGATCGTCTGGGACCGCTCGGCGCTGTTCCGCGCACGCCTGGAGATTGAAAGCCTGTCGGCAGAAGCCATCGACTGGCCGCGCATGCCGCTGCCGCAGGATCGCCCACCATCGCCGGAAGCCACGCCGCTGGCGCTGCCGGACCTGCCGGTCGCGGTGAACATTGATCGGTTGGCCATCGGTGAAGCGACGCTTGGCGAGCCGCTGTTTGGGTTGGCGGCGACCCTGACCGGTGAAGGCAGCATCGCGCTCGCCGATGGCTCGCTCGACACCAGCTTTGATGTCACGCGCCTGGATGGACCGGGCGGTTCGTTGACCTTGGACGCGGCTTACACCGAACGCTCCACCGAGCTGGCCCTTGATTTTCAGCTGCAAGAGCCTGCCGACGGCGTTGTTGCCAACCTGCTCAATCTCGATGGCCGCCCGCCGGTGGACCTGTCGCTCACCGGCAATGGCCCGCTGGATGATCTGACCGTCGATTTGGCGCTTGATACCGACGCGGGTCGCGTGCTTGGCGGTGGGCTACGTTTGCAAGAGGTGCAAGGTGGACGCGCGTTCAACGCTGATCTCAGTGGCCCGATTTCAGCGCTTGTCGCCCCGGCCTATCGCGGATTCTTTGGCGCCGACTCCACGCTGGTTGCCAATGGTACCTTGCCCGAAGAAGGCGGGTTCCAACTGGAGCGACTGGACCTGGAAAGCGGCACGTTAGCCCTGCAGGCCTCGGCTGCCACCGCGTCAGACGGTTTCCTGACGGCGCTTGATCTCACCGCGCGTTTTGCCGCCCAATCCGGTGCCAGCGTCCTGCTGCCGGTGCCCGGCGAATCCACCCGCGCCCGCGCTGGAGCCCTTGAGATCGCTTATGGCAGTACGGGCGATTGGCAGGCCATGCTCGGCCTTGATGGCCTCACCACCGACGCGCTGGGCATCGAAACCGTGCGCTTCGACCTCACTGGTCAAAGCGCCGACCTCGCCGATGCCGCCAACCGATCTCTGACCTTCCAAGGCTCTGGCCAGGCCACAGGCTTTTCTGCCGATGATCCCGCGCTGGTTGACGCGCTTGGCCGCCAAATCGCCCTGCGCCTTGCTGGTGACTGGCAGGCAGACAACCCGGTTTCGCTCGACGGTCTGCGGGTGGATGGCGATGCCTTCACGCTTGCAGCCGATGGCCAGATCGAGGCTGGTGTCTTTGACGGCCAGATCGTTCTGGATGCCCGCACGCTGGCGCCATTCAGCGGACTGGCCGCGCGTGATCTGGGTGGCGCGCTGCAATTGGTCGCGCGCGGGTCCATAAATGCGTTGTCCGGCGGCTTCGATCTCAATCTGGACGGCAATGGCAACGCTTTGCAGATTGGCGATGACATCGCCGACCGTTTGCTTGTAGGTCAAACGCGCATCACCGGCGGCTTGAAACGCGACGAAGAAGGGACAGCGGCCCGCGATCTTCAGGTGCGCAACGAGCAACTTGCCCTGCGTTTGGATGGCACGCTCTCCTCCACCGCCGCTGACCTTCTGTTGCAAGCGCAGCTCGCCGATCTGGGCGATGTGAATCCTGGCGCTTCGGGCGCCGCCAATCTCAACGCCAGTGTGGAAGGCGAGGGCGGTCCATTTGCGCTCAGCGCGTCGCTCACCGTGCCCAATGGGCGTGTCTATGACCAAAGCCTGCGCGATGCCGCCATCACCGTCTCCGGCCTGCTGGAAGACGAGATTTTCTCAGGTTCGCTCACCGGCACGGGCCAGTTCGGAAACGCCCCAATCGATCTGACCTCGGACTTGATCGCAGGACCACAGGAGCGCCAGATCACCGGCCTTCGCCTGGATACCCAAGGCGCCACACTCACCGGCGATATTCGCCAATGGGTGGATACAGGCCTGCTCGATGGCACCGTGGCGCTCAACGCCAGCAACATCCGCACCCTTGCCCTTTTGGCACTGCAAGACGCGTCCGGCGCGGTCAACGCCGACGTCACGTTGCAGGCAGCCCCTGATGGGCAAGCCATCGCGCTGGCGGGCACCGCACAGAACGCGGCGTTCGGTGAAACAAGCCTCGGCACTGCCCGGTTCGACGTGGATGTCCGCGACGCGTTCGGCACACCGGACATCACCGGTACCGTCAATGGCGAGCGGCTGCGCGCCGGAGAAATCGCTGTCGCCAGCCTCCAAGCCTCAAGCCAACAGTCCGGCGCGTTCACCGTTGCCGCCGACGGCATCACCGCCCCGCAATTGCGGGCTGCCGGTTTGAGCTCCGCCCAGCTACGCGCCAATGGCCGTTACGTCAGCAACATCATTGAACTTGCCAGCGCTACGCTGAACGTCGGGCAGGGTATCGAAGCCACCGCCAGCGGGCGCATTCCGCTCTCCGGTAGCGGCCTCAATGTCGATGTGCGCGGCTCACTGCCACTGGGCTTTGCCGAACGGTTTGCCACCGACCGAGCCACGCAGCTTTCCGGTGTCGGCACCATCAACGCCACCGCGCGCGGGTCGCTTTCCGATCCGCAAATCACCGGCTCCATTGCCGTATCGGGCGGTCAGGTGGTGGATCCATCGACCGGCATTCGCCTCACCGACGTGACGCTTGCCGCGCGTCTTGACGGTCAGCGGGCGGTGATTGAACGTGCATCAGCACAAGTGCGTGGCGGCGGAACTATTAATGCCTCCGGCAGTGTTGGTCTGGGCGAAGGTCTGCCCGCTGATCTGCGAATCGGTCTCAATGGCGTGCGCTACGCCGACGGCACGCTCATCGTCACGACCGTCGACGGTGATCTTACCATCACTGGCCCCTTGGCGAATGCACCAACTTTGGCTGGCACGATCAATGTACGCGAAACCGAAATCCAGATCCCGAGCAGCTTTGACTCCGCAGCCGGCCTGATCGAAGTCGAGCACATTGCTCCCTCTGATCGCGTGCGCGCGACTTTCGAGCGTGCCCGCGGCGCCAACCAAGGTGGCGGCAACCGCCAGGGCGGTCCAGCCCTGCGGCTCAACGTGCTGGTCAGCGCGCCCAACCAAATCTATGTGCGCGGCCGTGGCGTCAACGCCGAGCTTGGCGGCCAGGTGCGGCTAACTGGCAGCACCAACAATGTCCAACCCGTCGGCGCATTTGAACTGCTGCGCGGACGGTTCGATATTCTTGGCCAGCGCATCGCGCTTAGCGAAGGTTCGATCACGCTGGTCGGCGATATGGATGCGTTCCTCAACATTGTCGCGCGCACCACCGGCGATGCGATTTCCGTGGTGATCGCCGTGCGCGGGCGCATCTCCGATCCGACGCTGACGCTATCCTCCGAGCCGGAACTGCCTCAGGATGAGGTGCTTGCCCGCCTTATTTTTGATCGCGGCCTGAACGAGCTTTCCCCACTTCAGATCGCCCAATTGGCACTGGCGGCCAACGAGCTTGCGGGCAATTCGCAAGGCTCTGTACTCGGCAGTTTGCGCGACGGTCTTGGCCTTTCCGATCTGGATGTGATCACCGATGATGAGGGCAATCCAGCCGTACGCGCGACGCAATATGTGCAGGAAAACGTCTATGTCGGCGTGGAGGCAAGCACCGCTGGGCAGGCCCGCACGACGATCAATTTGGACGTAACCGAAGACCTAACCGCGCGTGGATCGGTTGGCTCGGACGGAGAATCCTCTCTCGGAATCTTCTTTGAGCGCGATTACTAACGCCAAGATTGCACCATCGCGCTGACATTAGGGCCGCTTGGCGGGTGTTTTCACCCTTTGCCCACAATTTCCTCGTTTGCACGTTTTCGAACCATCGAGCGCAGGATAGGCGATGGTCAGCCTGCTTTTTATGCAGCGTGAGAAAGTTTGCGCCCGTCAAGGTGATGAATTTTTCATCACTGGTCAAAACCTAGCCAAACTACGTATTTGCAACCAGAGGGACCCCTTTGCTTAGCTTGTCGCGTTCGCTTGCCTGACACCCCATTTCCGGGACGATGCAGGTAGTCGCAAGAGCTTTAGGAGTCTCCCCCCGATGTCTAAGAAATCCTTTATGATGACGCGCCGTGGTGCGCTTGGCCTGATGGCCACCACCGCGCTTCCGTTCACGCCGCTGCGCGCATTGGCACAGGGCGAGCCGATCAAGATCGGCATCTTGCACTCGCTGTCCGGCACGATGGCGATTTCTGAAACCACGCTGAAAGACACCATGCTGATGCTGATCGAGCAGCAGAACGCCATGGGTGGTGTTCTTGGCCGTCCGCTTGAAGCTGTGGTTGTCGATCCGGCATCCGATTGGCCGCTCTTTGCTGAAAAAGCGCGCGAGCTGATTTCGGTTGAAGGCTGCGATGTGATGTTTGGCTGCTGGACCTCGGTGAGCCGTAAATCGGTTCTGCCGGTGATCGAAGAGCTCAACGGCCTGCTGTTCTACCCGGTTCAGTATGAAGGCGAAGAGTCGTCCAAGAACGTCTTTTACACCGGCGCCGCGCCGAACCAGCAGGCGATACCGGCCACCGACTACTTCCTGGAAGAGTTGGGCGTTGAGAAATTCGCGCTGCTCGGCACCGACTATGTCTACCCGCGCACCACCAACAACATTTTGGAATCCTACCTCCAATCCAAGGGCATTGCGGCTGACGACATCTTCGTCAACTACACGCCGTTCGGTCACTCTGATTGGTCATCGATTGTTGCCGACGTTGTCGCCCTGGGCGCCGACGGCCAGAAGGTTGGCGTTATCTCCACCATCAATGGCGATGCGAACATCGGCTTTTATCGCGAGCTCGCCGCCGCTGGTATCTCCGCCGACGACATCCCGGTCGTTGCCTTCTCTGTGGGTGAAGAAGAGCTGTCGGGCCTCGATACCTCCAACCTTGTCGGCCACCTGGCCGCTTGGAACTACTTCCAGTCCGCCGACACGCCGATCAATGAAGAGTTCATCGCCGCGTGGAAGGCCTTCGCCGGCGAAGATCGCGTGACCAATGACCCGATGGAAGCCCATTACATCGGCTTCAACATGTGGGTGCAGGCGGTTGAGCAGGCTGGCACGACCGAGGTCGATGCGGTGCGCGATGCCATGTACGGCCAGACGGTGCCGAATCTCACCGGCGGCACGGCCGAAATGCTGCCCAACCATCACCTCACCAAGCCTGTGCTTATCGGCGAAATCCGCGACGATGGCCAGTTCGATATCATCTCGCAGACCGAAGAAGTGCCCGGCGACGCCTGGACGGATTATCTGCCGGAATCGGCGGTTCTGGCCTCCAACTGGCCCGAGCTTGGCTGCGGCATGTACAACACCGAGACGTCGACCTGCGTGCAGATTGAATCGAACTACTAAACGTTCGTTTCCTTCTTAGACCCGGTGGGCGGGGAGGGCAGAGCGCTCTTCCCGCCCATCGCGTGAGGTTTTCCGGTTTCATGCATGCATCCACGCGTTTTCGCGCCTTTCTCATCCTAGCGACACTCGTTTCGGCGATCTTGCTGGTTGCCAGCCTGGCCCTGTCGCAGGACACGCTCGCTCAGGACACCTTGGTCCAGGGTCTCGGACCGGTCCAGACGATCCTGCAAGACAACCGGGAGCTGATCGAGGAAAGCTCGCGCCGCACGATCGGTCCGGCCATCGACGCCCTTGGCGGCAGTGGGTTGGAACGCGCGCCTGTTTTCCTTGCCGCCTGGCAGGCCCGCACCGTCTATCAGCGCGATGCCGACGGCCTGTTTTTCATTGGCCAAGAGATCGATGGAACGGACCAAGCGATTGATCCGGACACCGGCGAGGCCGTCGAAGAAATCACCCGCGATACCTTTTCTCAACTGCGCCCTAATGGCGGCGTGCGCTCCATGATCGGCGCGGCACTGGTGCAGTTTCAGCTCTCCGATCCCAATCCGGAGACCCGCCGCGAAGCGCTGGCGGCCATCGCGCGCGATGCCGAAGAGTCGCATTTGGGCGCACTGCGCGCCTCGCTGGACGGCGAAGGCGACCCGGAGATATTGGCCGCTAAGCAACGCCTGGAACGCATCCTCGCTATCACTTTTGAGGACAGCGAAGCGCTGCGCATCGCCGCCATTGAAAGCTTTGCCGGCGATATCGGGTTGGATGTGCGCGCCGCGCTCAACCCACTGGTCTCCACCCGCGCCGAAGTCACCGCTGTGTCGGGGCCACCCGCCACCCGCAACGTGGCGCGTGCGTTGGAACCGGGGTCGGAGGATTTATCGCGCGAGGCCGCCTATGCGCAGCTCATTGAGGCGCGGTTGGCGCCAGCCATCGTTTCCCAAGACGACATACGCGCGGCGCTGATCGACAACATCGTTGATGGCGAAGTCGCGGGCGTACCAGTCGAAACCCTCGATACGCAGGAGGAACGGCTCGCCGCGTATTTGACGTTGGCGCAGGCGGGCACCGTGCCGACGACGCCCACTGAGGATGAGATCGACGCGGCGCTTGACGCCCACACCTTCTTTGAAAGCTATGCCGAGCGCTCATCCGCCGTGACTGATGCGGCCAACGCCACGCTGCAATCCATCGAGATCAATCTGATGGCCAACCAGGCGCTTGATTTCTCGCTCGATGCCCTCTCCCTCGGCTCGATCTACTTTCTGGCTGCCATCGGCCTGGCGATCACCTTCGGTGTCATGGGCGTCATCAACATGGCCCATGGCGAGTTCATCATGATGGGCGCCTACACCGGCTATGTGGTGCAGCTTTTCGTGCCCGACCTCACGATCTCGATCCTCATTGCGCTGCCGCTCGCTTTCGCGGTCACCTTTGGCGCAGGGGTTGCGATGGAACGGCTCATCATCCGCTGGCTCTACCACCGTCCGCTGGAAACACTGCTCGCCACCTTCGGCATCTCGATTGCGCTTCAGCAGCTCGCCAAAAACATTTTTGGCACACAGGCGCGTCCCTTCACGGCGCCGGACTGGCTGGATGGCGCGCTGGTTATCAATGATGTGGTTGCGATCAGCTATATCCGCATCGCCATCTTCGTGCTGGCACTGGTGTTTCTGGCGATCTTCCTGTTCGTCATGAACAAGACCCGCCTCGGGCTGGAAGTGCGCGCCGTCACCCAGAATCCGAAAATGGCGGCGTCCATGGGCATCAATCCCGACAAGATCAACATGCTCACCTTCGGCTTCGGGTCGGGCATTGCAGGCATTGCCGGGGTTGCCATCGGCCTGTTCGGTCAGGTGACCACCGAGATGGGCCAGCAATACATCGTGCAAAGCTTCATGACCGTGGTGGTCGGCGGTGTTGGTAGCGTCTGGGGCACGCTGGCGGGCGCCGGCATGATCGGCGGTTTGCAAAAGTTCATCGAGTTCCTCAACCCGTCCAACACGCTTGCTGCACAGACCTACATGATCCTCTTCATTATCCTGTTCATCCAGTTCCGGCCCCGCGGCATTGTCGCGCTCAAGGGCCGCGCGGCGGAGATGTGATCATGCGGTTGTCGCCAACCCCCATACCGTTACCCCCGGGCTTGTCCCGGGGGTCCATGCCAACGACGGCAACCACCGTATGGATTGCCGGCACAAGACCGGCAATGACGTCTGATGATGTGTCTGTCATCAAGGACGGTAACTGATGGAACGCACCTTCCTCATCAAAAACCCTTCGGTGATGGTTTTCATCGCCCTGCTGGCGGTCTTCACCATCGCCGTCACGCTGCTATCCGAGGGCCTTGGAACCGGGTTCGTGTCCACCGCCATGGTCAAAACGCTAGGCATGACACTTTGCTTCTGCCTCATCGCCATCGCCATGGATCTGGTGTGGGGCTATTGCGGCATCCTCTCGCTCGGCCACTTCGCCTTCTTCGGCCTAGGCGGCTACATGATCGGCATGTGGCTCATGTATGCCCGCACCGAGGACATCGTGATCGCCTCGCTGGCCGGCGCTGAGCTACCGCCGACCGACCAGGAGATCGTCGATGCCATCGGCACACAGATTTTCGGCGTGGTGGGAAGTTCCGAATTCCCTTGGGTCTGGGCCTTTGCCGACAGCCTGGTGATCCAGCTGATCCTCGTGGTCGCTGTCCCCGGCCTGCTGGCGCTGGTGTTTGGTTGGCTGGCGTTTCGCAGCCGCGTGACCGGCGTTTATCTTTCCATCCTTACCCAGGCGATGACGCTGGCCTTGGCGCTCTACCTCTTCCAGAACGATAGCGGCCTGCGCGGCAACAACGGCCTGTCGGGCCTTCAGAACATCCCCGGCATGGCGGACACGCCACAAAGCGTGCTCTCAGTCTGGTTCCTCTGGGCGTCAGCCGTGGCGCTGGCGCTGGGCTACATGTTCGCCGCATGGGTGGTGTCGGGAAAATTCGGCTCGGTCATCCGCGGCATCCGTGATGATGAGGCGCGTGTCCGGTTCCTCGGCTACCCGGTGGAGGCCTACAAGCTGTTCGTCTTCACCGTCACCGCCGTGATGGCGGGCATCGCCGGTGCGCTTTATTACCCGCAGGCTGGCATCATCAACCCCGCAGAAGTCGCGCCTATTGCCTCGATCTATCTGGCGGTCTGGGTGGCGATTGGCGGGCGGGGCAGACTTTACGGCGCAGTCATTGGTGCCGCCTTCGTCTCGCTTCTGTCCACCTGGTTCACCGGCGGGCGCGTGCCAAACATCGATCTGGGCTTCTACACCATTGAATGGGTGAGCTGGTGGCAAGTGGCGCTCGGCCTCTCCTTCGTGCTGGTGACCCTCTTCGCGCCCAAAGGGATTGGCGGGCTGTTTGATCTTCTGGTCAGACGCCAAACACCCGACCGTCACGGTGCCGACCTCGGCCCAGACAAAGGCTCCCTACGCGAGAAGGAGGCGGAGGTTTGAGCACTCTCCTCGAAGTATCCGGCGTTTCCGTCTCGTTCGATGGTTTCCGCGCCATCAACAATCTGTCGTTCAACATCGGTGAAGCGGAGCTGCGCGCGATCATCGGCCCCAACGGCGCGGGCAAGACGACGTTCATGGACATCGTCACCGGCAAAACCCGGCCAGACGAGGGCCAGGTGCTTTGGGGCGAAACGAGTACCTCGCTCCTGCGCCTGTCGGAAAGCCAGATCGCCCGCGCGGGCGTCGGCAGAAAATTCCAGCGCCCCACGGTCTTCGAGGACCAATCGGTGGAGGACAATCTGCTGCTGGCGCTAAAAAAGAACCGATCGCCCTTCTCGGTCCTGGCGTTCAAGAAAAGCACGAACGATGCCGACGCCATCACCAAGCTGGCCGAAGAAATCGGCCTTGGCGAGCAGCTTACACGCAAGGCCGGCGAACTGTCCCACGGCCAGAAGCAGTGGCTGGAAATCGGCATGTTGCTGGCGCAGGACCCGCAATTGCTGCTGGTCGATGAGCCTGCTGCTGGCATGACACTGGCAGAGCGCGAGCATACCACCGACATCCTCAAAAAAGCCGCTGAAACCCGCGCCGTGGTGGTTGTCGAGCATGATATGGAGTTTGTGCGCCGCCTCGACTGTAAGGTAACCGTACTGCACGAGGGCTCGGTTCTGGCCGAAGGCTCGCTGGATCACGTCACCCAAAACAAAGACGTCATTGACGTCTATCTGGGGAGATAACCGTGCTCAAAGTTGAAAATCTCACCCTGCACTATGGCGGCTCGCAGATCCTTTACGGCGTCGATCTGGAGGCTGAGGCGGGCCAGGTCACCTGCGTCATGGGAACGAATGGCGTCGGCAAGACGAGCCTTCTCAAAGCCATGGCTGGCGTGCATCCGGCCTCCGGCGGCACGATCACGCTCGATGGAGAGCCACTGGGCAAGATGAGCGCCCATGCCCGCGCCCAACGCGGCATCGGCTATGTACCGCAGGGGCGGATGATCTTCCCGCTGCTCACGGTCGCTGAAAACCTAGAAACGGGCTATGCCTGCCTGCCGAAATCGGAACATCTTGTGCCCGATGAAATCTACGAGCTGTTCCCGGTGCTGAAAGAAATGCGCGGGCGGCGCGGCGGTGATCTCTCCGGCGGCCAGCAACAGCAATTGGCCATCGCCCGCGCGATGATTTTGAAGCCCAAGGTGCTGCTGCTTGATGAACCGACCGAGGGCATCCAGCCCAACATCATCCAGCAGATTGGCCGCGTGATCGACTATCTGCGCGACCAGGGCACCATGGCGATTGTGCTGGTGGAGCAGTATTTTGACTTCGCCTACGCCCGCGCGGATGGGTTCACGGTCTTGCAGCGCGGGTCAGTGATCGCAGCTGGGAGCAAGGCGGAGCTGGCGGAGAGCCAGCTAAGAGATGCGGTGAGTGTTTAAGGCGTTGGCTTGAGAGTCCTCGCGATTTTTGAATTCGTTTACTCGGAAACCAATGGGCCGTTCAGACCGTTTCAAACAAAACGGGTGAGTTTTCAGTTTACGTAGATACGGTCTTGCGCCGGCTTCGATAGATCTCCCGGCTGGAACGTTGCGACTTGGTCGGCAGGAAAGGGCAAATTCGAAATTTCGTCGGTGACAAAAGCTGCGACTGCAAATGCCTCTCTCACTTTTGCATAGTAGAGGCGCACGCTTGGGTGCTCAGTGAATTCTCCCCAGCCGTATTCAAAGGCACCATCGGATGTAATCCGACCTTGTCTCATGATTTTGATTGCGCCGATGCTTGCATAAAGGCTTTCGGGCAGCGCTCCATTGTAAAGCTCGCCGCTTGTGAACCAGCGTACCTGGGCACCACCTGTTTCAGGTATTGGGTAGCCAACATCTTCGAAACGCAAGGCGAAGCCAACTTTTGCACCAAAAGCTTGCATATGTGCACTCAAAATAGGACCGTCCGCGCGGAACGCGGCCATTCTTGGATCGGTGATACCTTCGTTGTTGAGCATCGCTGACATCTCTTCTCGAGGCATCCACATCTCGCTCAACAGGTCAGGCGCAACTCGACTAACCTCTTGCATGACCCTATCCCATTCGTTGCTATCTTCCTCAGAGCTGATTCCAGGAAAGGTGCGCGCCATGAACGCCGCCGCCATGTCGAGATGGCTAGTTCCTTGATTGCATTTGGCGCAAGAAGGGAACTCTAACCCTTTTGGCCTTTGAGACATGCGGAAAATCGCTCGCGGCGGCATATGGTCTACCTGCTCCGCAGCACCGCGAGAGGCGCAGTAAATGCATCCCTTTGCCATTTCTAAGACTTTCGCGTGTCGACGACGCTTTTTCTTGGCTTCACCCATCGTAATTGTAGCTCTTTGATTGTTCGAAAAGCTCGACGGAAGTGGCATGCAGCCAGTTAATTAACCGCTTCCTATTCAACTCATCTTTCCATGGACGAGTATAGAAGCCATTGCTTGGTGCGCTTGTACAGGGTCCAAGCTATCATAAAAAAGCGTCGCGGTTTCCCGCGGCGCTTCTCTCATTCCTCAATTAATCCAACCGCTTACGCAGCCAGATCAAACCGGTCGGCGTTCATCACCTTGGTCCAGGTCGCCACGAAGTCGTGCACGAACTTCTCTTGGTTATCGTCCTGGGCATAGACCTCAGCGTAGGACCGCAGGATCGAGTTGGAACCAAAGACAAGGTCCGCGCTGGTGGCCGTCCATTTGACAGCACCAGTTGCCCGGTCGCGGATCTCATAGGTGCCATCGTCCAGCGGATGCCACGTGTAATCCATGTCCGTCAGATTGACGAAAAAGTCTGTGGTTAGCTGACCCTCACGGTCGGTGAACACCCCGTGCTTTGACCCGCCATGGTTGACGCCCAGGCCACGCATGCCGCCCAGTAGCACCGTCATCTCATGGGCGGTGAGACCCAGAAGTTGTGCTTTATCGAGCATCATCTCTTCGGGGCTGGTGGCGTAGCGCTCTTTTTCCCAGTTGCGGAAACCATCGGCCAGCGGCTCCAGCACATCGAACGAGTCAGCGTCGGTCTGCGCGTCCGTGGCATCGCCCCGGCCCGGTGCAAACGGCACCGTCACACTGCGACCAGCGGCCTTGATGGCCTGCTCCAGCCCGACATTGCCCGCAAGCACGATCACGTCGGCAATCGAAGCGCCAGTCTCGGAAGCAATTGGCTCCAACACGCCAAGCACTTTGGCCAGGCGCTGCGGCTCGTTGGCGTCCCAGTCCTTTTGCGGAGCAAGGCGAAGGCGCGCGCCATTGGCGCCGCCGCGCTTGTCCGACCCACGGAAGGTGCGCGCTGAATCCCAGGCGGTGGCGATCATCTCTGCTGAGGTGAGGCCGCTATCGGTGATTTTGGCTTTCACCGCGTCCACATCGTAGCTGGTGGAGCCAGCGGGGATCGGGTCCTGCCAGACAAGGTCTTCAGTGGGCACGTCTGGGCCATAATAGTTGGCTTTCGGGCCCATATCGCGGTGGGTCAGCTTGAACCAGGCGCGGGCGAACGTGTCGGCGAAATAGTCCGGATCGGCCATGAACTTCTGGCAGATCGCATTGTAGATCGGATCGACCTTCATCGCCATGTCGGCGTCGGTCATCATCGGACTGCGGCGCACCGAGGGGTCCGACGGATCGACAGGCATTTCATCTTCGGGCATGTTCACCGGCTGCCACTGGTTGGCGCCGGCGGGCGACTTTGTCAGCTCCCAGTCATAGCCAAAGAGGTAGTCGAAATAGCCCATGTCCCACTGGGTCGGGTGCTTGGTCCAGGCGCCTTCGATGCCGGATGTGAAGGTGTTGGTGGCCTTGCCACTATGGCCGGGGTTGGTCCAACCAAAACCCTGTGTCTCGTAGCCGGCTGCTTCCGGCTCAACGCCGATATTCTCAACGTCACCTCGACCATGCGCTTTACCAACGGTGTGGCCGCCGCAGGTTAGCGCTGCGGTTTCTTCATCATCCATCGCCATGCGAGCAAACGTCTCACGCACATGCAGCGCGGTGCGCGCCGGGTCGGGATTGCCGTTGACGCCCTCCGGGTTCACATAAATGAGGCCCATATGTACGGCGGCCAGCGGGTTATCCAGCGTCGAGGGGTTATCCAGATCGCCGTAGCGGTTCTCCGATGGCGCGAGCCATTCGTTCTCCGCGCCCCAATAAACGTCGGTCTCAGGCCCCCAAATATCCTCGCGGCCAAAGCCAAAACCGAAAGTCTTCAGGCCCATGGACTCATATGCCATGTTGCCAGCAAGAATGATCAAGTCGGCCCAGCTTAGCGCGTTGCCATATTTCTTCTTCACCGGCCACAGCAGGCGGCGGGCTTTGTCGAGGCTGGCATTGTCCGGCCAGGAGTTCAGCGGTGCAAAGCGGATATTGCCGGAGCCCGCGCCGCCACGGCCATCGCCCATGCGATAGGAGCCGGCGGAGTGCCAGGCCAGGCGGATCATCAGGCCACCATAATGGCCCCAATCGGCCGGCCACCAGGGCTGATCGTCGGTCATCAGCGCTTTGACGTCGGCTTTGACGGCCTCAAAATCCAGGCCCTTCACCGCCTCGCGATGATTATAGTCCGGGTCCATCGGATTGGTGCGGGCGCCGCGCTGGTGGAGAATATCCAGGTTCAGCGCATCGGGCCACCATTTGGTCACCGGCTTGGACATCGCGGTGTTTCCGCCATGCATCACCGGGCAGCGGTTGAGGTCTGAAAGGACTGCGTCGTCCATGGAAGTCTCCGATCTTGATAGTGTGGGTCTGTTGATCTGCGCGCACCGTGCCGCAGCCAGACGACACGATTGTGTCGCTGTCGTAGCAAGTTCTGGCAATCAGAAGAAGTTGTATTTTCTGATTGGTTCGATAAGAAGCGCTTATGAACAACGTGACGCTCAAACAGCTGCGCTACGTCGAAGCGCTTGCCCAGCATGGCCATTTTGGTCGTGCGGCCAGCGCATCGGCTATCTCCCAGCCCGCGCTTTCCATGCAGATCAAAGAGTTGGAGGAAACGCTGGGCGCCAAACTGTTTGAGCGCAGCGCCCGCGTGGTTCGCCTGACAGGGTTTGGCGAAGATTTTGCGCAGCGTGCCAGCGCTATCTTGCGCTCGGTCGATGAGCTGGGCGATCTGGCCCGCGCCTCGCGCGATCAGCTTGCCGGGCGCCTGCGCATCGGGGTTATTCCAACCATAGCACCCTATTTGCTTCCAACGCTGATCGGCAGGCTGGCAGAAAGCCATGCTGAGCTCGACATCCATGTGCGCGAGACTATGACGCCGCGCCTTATCCAGGAACTCAGCGAGGGGCGTATCGATACCGCTATTCTTGCCCTACCGGTCTCGGAGGCTTCGTTCACCGAGGTGGCGCTGTTTGAGGAGGATTTTCTGCTCGTCCGCCCGCGTGGCGAGGCGAATGACCCGGTGCCGAGCAGCGATGGGTTGCGCGACAGACGGTTGCTTCTGCTGGAAGAAGGCCATTGCTTCCGTGACCAGGCGCTTTCCTTCTGCAACATTCAATCCATGCTGCCGCGCGACGGACTGGATGGCAGCTCGCTTTCCACACTGGTGCAGATGGTCGGCGCAGGCATTGGCGTGACGTTGATCCCGCAAATGGCTGTGGCCGTGGAAACCCGCTCCGCCCCTGTTTGCGTGGCGCGTTTTGCTGGCGCGCAGCCCTCACGCACCATCGGTATGGTTTGGCGAAAAACCAGCCCGCTGGCGGAGCGACTGGCCGAGGTTGCCAAAGTGGTGCGTCAAGCCGCCGTCGATCTTCAACAAGCCACTTAAATGGAGATCGGCACCAGCCCTTCCAGCGTTTCTCTGTCCAGCCGGCGCTCGGTGCCGACAGTCTTGCGCGCCACCACAAAATCATGCGGCGCGTTCACCGCTTCCACAGCCACCGGGTCTTCGCCGCGCATGTGATAGACCGCGAAAGACCCCGATGCTGGATCGCCTTTGATAAAGGCTGTACAATCAGCCCCGGGAATGCCGACCACTTGCAGCTTGGCGTCATATTGATCTGACCAGAACCACGGCACCGCGCTGTGCGTATTATCAGCGCCCAAGATAGCCGCCGCCACCACTTTGCCCTGATCGATGGCGCTTTGAACGCTTTCAAACCGAACTTTCTCCGCAAAGCCTGCATGCGCATGGCGCGCGCAGTCTCCGGCAGCGAAGATAGATGCGTCGCTGGTGCGGCCCTGTGCATCGGCCACAATGCCATCATCCACCAAAAGACCAGCCTCGCGTGCCAGATCATCATTGGGAATCACACCAATACCTGCCACCACGATGTCGAACGGCAGCTCAGCGCCGGACTCGCAGAGGATCGCACGGAAACTAGGATCATCACCCATCCCTGCCACCATATCGGCCAGTTGAAAGCGCACACCGTGACCCACGTGCAAGTTCTGAAAGTGCGCCGATATAGTGGGCGAGGCGGTGCGCTGCATGGCCCGCGCGGCCTGATCGACCACCGCCACTTCGCAGCCCAATTGGCGGGCACTGGCCGCCACTTCCAGGCCGATATACCCCGCCCCAACCACAGCCACGTGCACGCCGGGCTTTAGCTTGGGTTGCAGCGCATGGGCATCATCCAGGGTCCGCAGGGTGAAGATTGCGTCCTCCGGCACGCCCATCACCGGCGGCAGGCTGCGCGCCCTTGCACCGGTGGCAAGCACCAGCGTGTCATACCCGACCACGGAGCCATCGCTGAGTGTTACCTGTTTGGCCTCACGATCCAGGCTCTCTGCGCGCACACTCCGGCGCTCTTCAATCTTCTGGGCCTCATAAAACGCGTCCGGCCGATACCAAAGCGTCGCTTCATTCAACCCATCTTTCAGTGCAGCTTTGGAGAGGGGAGGACGATGATAGGGCGGATAAGGCTCATCGCCCACCATCACAATCGACCCTTCAAAGCGCTTCTGTCGCAAACTCACCGCAACCTGAAAGCCAGCCTGTCCGGCGCCGATGATCAGCACATTGGCATGCTTACGCGCACGCGCAGAGGAGTTGGTGTCAGACATGAGGAGAGCCTTGGAAGAGAAGCCTGGAGGGATGCTTGAGAGGGAATGGTGTGCCTTTGAGGTATCACGACCAGCGCCTCAAACAAGAGGCCCGCAAGCTAGGGTCTAGACCCGAGCCGGCCAGTCCGGTTGCCACATTCGTCAACCATCCCTAATGTGAAGGGTAAGTGACACGGGACACGCTGGCGTTTGAACGACCGGCGTTGGAGCCCGAAGAAAGCAAACAAGCGGGACTGCGGCCAACAGAAACAGCCGTGCCACCCGCCGGACAGGTGCAACGTGGAAGAAAGCGGACCCAAAAGCGGTCAGCCTGCGATAGCAGGTGCCGGTATGGATGGCAGACCAGAGGTTGACGCCTCAAGGGTTGGAACGGCACCGCCGAGCGCGCCTATGCGCCCGGCAACTGAACAGCCGCCGCACACGCCAGGCAACCACCCACGTTCCCAAAACCAGCGTCCCCAAAATCAGCGCCCAACGTCAGATCGCCCGGCCTATGCTGCGCTTGATCTTGGCACCAACAATTGCCGCCTGCTGATCGCTGAACCCACCCGGTCTGGCTTTCGCGTGGTGGACAGTTTTTCGCGCATTGTGCGCCTCGGCGCCGGGCTCACCCACCACGGGGCGCTCAGCCAAGAAGCCATGGACAAGGCCGTGGAAGGCCTGCGCATCTGCCGCACCAAGATGGAATCGCGCAATGTTGTGCGCCGCCGCCTGATCGCCACCGAAGCCTGCCGCCAAGCCTCCAATGGCGAAGCCTTTATTGAGCGCGTGGAAAAAGAAACCGGCCTTGCACTGGAGATCGCCGACCGCCGCACTGAGGCGCGATTGGCTGTGTCCGGCTGTGCTACGCTGGTGGAGCGCGAAGCCGATGGCGTGATCCTGTTTGACATTGGCGGCGGGTCCACCGAACTGGCGTTCCTGGATTTTCGCAGCGGCAAACCCCGCTTCCACGCTCATATGCACCGTTTCATCCGCGCTTGGACCTCGCTGCCAGTTGGTGTTGTCACGCTGGCGGAAAGCTTTGGCGGGGTTTATGTCGACCGCCCGATCTTTGAGCTGATGGTCGCCGAAGTGCGCCAGATGATTTCCCGCTTTGCGGCGCGCGAAATGATGTCGCAATGCGTGCAGGGCGGCAAAGTGCACCTGCTTGGAACCTCTGGCACCGTGACTACGCTGGCGGGCGTGCATTTGGGTCTTGAGCGTTATGATCGCCGCCGCGTGGATGGCACCTGGATGGGCGCTGATGATGTGACCGCCATGACCGACAGGCTGATCGATATGACGTTTGATGAGCGCGTCGCCAACCCCTGCATTGGCGCTGATCGTGCCGATTTGGTGCTCGCTGGTTGCGCGATCTTTGAAGCCATCCGCCGCGAATGGCCATGTGGACGGCTGCGCGTGGCAGATCGTGGCCTGCGCGAAGGCATGCTGGTGGAACTGATGGCGCAAGATGGCGTCTGGCGCCGGGATCGCCAAAACGGGCCCAAAGGGGCGAACGGCAGGCGCGGGCGCTATCGCGGCAAGCGGCCTAACGCCATGCGCGCACCAGCACAGAGCTAATCATCCAACATGGTCAAATCCACCAACCCGCGCGGTGACCTTCACGTAAAGGTCAAAACCGCCAAGAAGCGCACGAACGCATCAGCCCGCTGGCTGGAGCGGCAGCTAAACGACCCCTATGTGGCCGAAGCCAAACGCCAGGGCTGGCGCTCGCGCGCGGCGTTCAAGCTGATCGAGATCGACGACAAGCACAAACTGCTCCGCCGCGGTACCACGGTGATCGATCTTGGCGCAGCCCCCGGCGGCTGGGCGCAAGTGGCGGCAAAGCGCGTTGGCTCCATGGAAGAAGACCCGATCATCGTTGGCATCGACAAGCTGGCGATGGACCCGATCCCCGGTGTGATCTTGCTGGAAGATGATTTCACCGACGATGATGCGCCCGACAAAGTGATGGCCGCCATGAAAGGTCGCCCGGTGAACCTGATGCTGTCGGATATGGCGGCGGAAACCACCGGCCATCGCAAGACCGACCATCTGCGCACCACCTATCTGTTCGAGCTGGCGGCTGACTTCGCCTATCGCAACCTCGCACCCGGCGGGGCGTTTTTGTCGAAGGTGTTTCGCGGCGGCACCGAGGGCGATGCCCTACGCGACCTGAAAGCAGCGTTTGAGAGCGTGCAGCACGTCAAGCCACCGGCCAGCCGCAAGGAAAGCCCCGAGCTCTACGTGCTTGCCAAAGGGTTCAAGCAAAGCCCGTATTGATCTCCTCCGGCGTCATTACTGTGCATCACGCAAGCGTGTGTCACAGGGGTCCATTCCGAGGAGGTCTAGCAATCACCCTGAAGCAGCCCAGCTCGCTGAAATGGATCCCGGCACAAGGCCGGGATGACGACTGGAGTTAGAGGCTCCATCCCTCAGCCAGAGGCCGTCATCCCCGGACTTGATCCGGGGATCCAGCAAAAATGCACAGCAAGTTTGGCTTACCGCCACACGCTTTTTCAACTGGATTGCCGGGTCAAGCCCGGCAATGACTATCATAAGTGCGGGATCGCCCTTATCAGGCAGCTATCACATCGCGCTTGGCAAGGTCAGCAAGATAGGCTGACCGTGACAGGCCGCGTTCTGACGCGGCGTGGTCGATGGCATCCAGCAAACCTTTGTCCAACGTGATATTCGCCCGAACGGTGCGACCTGTAAGCTGAACGCGAGGCACGGCCAGAAGATAGGCACCGTTGGCCAAGAACTCGGCGACGTCGGGATCGCGACGGATAGCTGGTAAGTCGCGTGGCTCAACCAGTGCTTCATCCTCGAAATAGAGCGCCAACGCTTCCTGCGCATTGGCCAAAACATCGGCTTCTTCATCAGCTGCTGAAAAGCAGCCAGGCACATCAGGAAAGTGCACGCCGTACGCGCTGTCGCCTTCTTGTTCCACGACGGCAATGTAGATGGTCATGATGAGCCTTTCTCCGGCCAGCCGGCTTGACGGTAGAAGTTGGTCAGCGTTCTGATTGTGTCGCTCCACCTACAGTACGTCACCCCTGTGCCTGTCACATGGGTCCATGCCTGAGGCGGTTCTACACCTTTGCTGTTCCCGTGAAGCTTATTGGAATGGATTCCTGTGACAAGCACAGGAATGACGGCTTGGGTTTAACCCTGCGCCCGCTTGACCCCACACCACTCCGTGTTAAGGGTCATCACCGGCGCGCGACTCGTATCGCCTCCGTCGGTTTTACGGAACAAAACCGGATGGAAAACGCATGGCGCACCTCGTTGAGCCGCTGCATGGCGGCACCGCTTTAACCTTCGATGATGTGCTGCTGTTGCCTGGCCACAGCCAGGTTTTGCCCGGCGAGGCCGACGTTACGACCCGGCTGACCCGCGCACTGTCGCTCAATATTCCCATTGCTTCATCCGCCATGGACACAGTCACCGAGGCGCGACTGGCCATCGCCATGGCGCAGGCTGGCGGTATTGGCGTTATCCACCGCAACCTTGACCCGGAAACGCAGGCCGAGCAGGTGCGGCAGGTGAAAAAGTTTGAGTCCGGCATGGTGGTGAACCCGATCACCATCGGCCCAGACGCAACGCTTGCTGACGCCCTCAACCTCATGAAAATGCACCGCATTTCCGGTATTCCGGTCACCGAAGGCGGTGGCACTGGCGAGCCTGGCGGCGGGCGTCTGGTTGGCATTCTCACCAACCGCGATGTGCGTTTTGCGTCCGACCCGGAGCAACGCGTTTACGAGCTGATGACCCGCGATAATCTGATCACCGTGCGTGAGACGGTCAGCCAGGATGAAGCCAAGCGGTTGCTGCATCACCACCGTATTGAGAAGTTACTGGTGGTCGATGATGCCGACCATTGCGTTGGCCTGATCACGGTGAAAGACATCGAGAAGACTCAGCTCAACCCCAATGCTGCCAAGGACGAGCAGGGCCGCTTGCGCGTAGCCGCCGCTACGACAGTTGGTGAGGATGGCTTTGAGCGCACGCAGCGCCTGGTGGACGCCGGTGTGGATGTGATCGTGGTGGACACCGCCCATGGCCATTCGCAGCGCGTGCTGAACGCCGTGGAGCAGGTGAAAAAACAAACCAACCATGTGCAGATCATCGCTGGCAATGTCGCCACCCGCGAAGGGGTGCGGGCGCTGATCGATGCGGGTGCGGATGCCGTGAAAGTGGGCATTGGCCCAGGCTCCATCTGCACGACGAGGGTTGTCGCAGGTGTTGGCGTACCGCAGCTCTCCGCAGTCATGGAAGCTGCCGATGAAGCCAGCAAAGACGATGTGCCGGTGATCGCCGATGGCGGGGTAAAATCCTCCGGCGATATTGCTAAAGCGCTGGCCGCCGGCGCGTCCTGCGTGATGGTTGGTTCGCTGCTGGCCGGGACCGAAGAAAGCCCCGGCGAGGTCTATTTGCACAAGGGCCGTTCCTACAAAGCCTATCGCGGCATGGGCTCGGTTGGCGCCATGGCACGTGGTTCGGCGGACCGCTATTTTCAGGCCGAAGTGACCAACGAGCTAAAACTGGTGCCCGAAGGCATTGAAGGTCAGGTCGCGTACAAAGGCTCGGTTGATGGGGTTTTGCACCAGCTCACCGGCGGTGTTCGCGCGGCGATGGGCTATGTCGGCGGTGCGACCTTGGAAGAATTTCGCCAGGGCGCCCGGTTCGTGCGCATCACAGGCTCGGGGCTTCGCGAAAGCCACGCCCACGATGTGCAGATCACCCGCGAAAGCCCCAACTACAACACTGGGTTATAGATGCGCCTTCCTGGAAGACTTGCTGCCGCCATCGAGGTGCTCGAAACGCTGGAACGCGAGCGTCGGCCCGTTGCGCATGTGTTGAAGGAATGGGGCAATGCTCATCGTTTTGCCGGCTCCGGGGATCGCTCGGCCATCGGCAATCTGGTGCATGATGCGTTGCGCCATCGCCAGTCATTGGCTGCCGCGATGGATGATGAATCACCGCGCGCTGCCATTTTGGCAGCAGCGGTCTTTCTGCCGGGCTATGCCGAAAAGGGTTTGCCGGACTTTGAGGGCGATCAATTCGCCCCGCAACCGCTGAGCGAGAAAGAACATGAAGCGCTGTTTTCAAGCAGACTGGAGGCAGACGGTCCGCCTCAGGCTGCCGTTAGTCCGCATAATCATGCAGACCGTCCGCATCCTTTTGCAGACGGTCTGCCTCCTTTTGGCGAAAACATCGACAATTGTCCCGATTGGCTGCGCCCCTCCATGCAACGCGTATTTGGTGAGGACACTGCCACCCAAGTCGGTGCAATGGCCGCCCGTGCACCGGTCGATCTGCGGCTCAATCCATTCCGCACGCGCGAAGAACGCGCTGATAAATCCATCGCCCGCCACAATGCGCAGCGCTATCCAGCGTTTCCATTGTTGCGACGCATTCCGCCAACCGAAGGTTTTGCCCGTGCCCCTCATGTCACCTCGGACGAAGGGTTTCTGAAGGGGTTCGTGGAAATCCAGGATGCTGGATCGCAGCTTGCCGCCGAGCTTGCCGTGGCAGGCATCAAACCGCGCACAGTGCTTGATATGTGCGCTGGGGCAGGGGGCAAATCGCTGGCGCTCTCCATCTTCATGGGCGGCAAAGGCCAAGTGTTTGCCTATGACATCGACCGGCACCGCATGAAAGATTTGTGGCCGCGGGTGAAGCGCTCCAGCCTGCACAACATTCAGGTGATCGAACCGGGCAAACTTGACTCTCACGAGTTGGCCAAAAATGGCGCCGACTGTGTGGTCATCGATGCGCCTTGTACCGGCACGGGCACGTGGCGTCGGCATCCTGACACAAAATGGCGGCTGTCAGACTCAACGCTCAAAGACCGTATGGACGATCAAAAAGCCATTTTGGATCAAGCCGCTAGCATCGTGAAGCCAGGCGGGCGGCTGGCCTACATAACTTGCTCGCTGTTGGCTGAAGAGAATGAGGATCAGCTGGCGGCTTTCCTGAAAAATCATGCCGATTTTGCGCCCCAAAACGCTCCAGCCATGATGGCATCCTTGGGCCGCGATGAGGTGCCAGATTATCTGCCGTCGATTGCTGTTGATGGGTTTGAAACGGGCGCGCTCGGCCTGCGTTTGACGCCGGAAACTTCCGGTACGGATGGCTTTTTCATCGCTTGTCTGATGCGAGACGCAGCATGAGCGGAACGCCGATCTTAACCTGGGGCAAGACCCGCATCCTGTTCGTGATGGCAACCGATCAGGAGTACCAAGACGCGCTGCAAAAGCGCATGCCGCCGCTGATCGTCGGCGTTGGCCCGGTGGAAGCCGCACTGGGTGTCACGTCTGCTCTGGCCACAGCTAAGCCTTTGCCAGACCTAGTTGTTTCGCTCGGTTCAGCTGGCTCAGCCAAGTTGGAGCAGGGCACAGTGCATGAGATCAGCACGGTCAGCTACCGCGACATGGATGCCAGCCCGCTGGGCTTTGAGAAAGGCGTGACGCCGTTTCTCGACCAACCGGCCACAATCCAGTTGGAAACAATGATCGAAGGCGTGCCCAACGCCTCGCTTTCCACTGGCGCCAACATCATTTCTGGCGATGCTTACAATGCCATCGACGCCGATCTGGTGGATATGGAAAGCTTCTCCATTGTGCGGGCGTGCCAGACCTTCGGTGTTGGGTTCTGCGGGCTGCGCGGTGTGTCTGATGGGGCCGAGGAGCTGCGCCATTACGGCGATTGGGCCGACTATCTGCACATCGTCGATGAAAAGCTCGCTGACGCGCTGGATCTATTGAAGGCCCAGCTAGAGGCGCAGCCCGACAAGCCTAGCTAGCTGCCCGGCAAGTTTTCAGCGTTGCCAAACACGATGCGTGTGATGATGCCAAGCTCTTCGCCTTCACCATTCACATAACCGATACGACCAGGGGCGTAATTCAACGTCCAGTCGCCAGATGGGCCATCGCGCCAATCGACGTGATAGCCCTGGTCAGTGAAGCGCCAATCGCCAGAGAATGAAACGCCATCTGGCAGAACCATGTGCGCCTCTGTGGCGCTTTCATAGTAAATCACCGCATCTTTCGGCGCGCCTATATCGACGTAATGGGTGGCGCCGACCATGATGACGGCAAGTGTTGCTTGAGAGAGAATGTCCATGGGAAACTCCGGTTGGATTGATATGGTCAAGCTAATTGACTATCTGTCTCTGACGGTTGGCCAGTAGAAAGTCAAGCATATTGACAAAACAAAAAATTGTACCGCTTTTCGAGCATTTGGGTATCCGTCTCCACCGCGCCTATGAGGCTTGGCTCGGCGCGTTTGTGGAGGAGATGAACGCGGCAGGGCATGACTGGTTCACGCAAGGCAGGGCGACACTCATCGGGTACATTCCGCGCAACGGTTGCCGACAAAATGATCTTTTGGGCCGCACAGGATGGACCAAACAGGCGCTGCAACAGATGTTGGACGGTTTGGAACGCCAGGACGTATTGCGACGTCGCGTGGACCCAAACGACAAACGCGGTCGTCTGGTGGAATTGACGGACAAAGGTCGCGCGGCGCTGGCTGATGCTGATCGCATCAAGCGCGACCTCTCTGCCAGGTTTGAGCGCAAACTTGGCGCAGAGGCTCTGGCGCAGTTGGAAGCTTTACTGGACGCGATGGTAGCCGATGAAAAGCCTTCTCAGTAAGTGGCTGATGAACGAGACCTGCACGTGCCATGGATCGATCCGCGCCTTCGCGGTACGCCAAAACATGTGTGACCCAAAATGAAGGGTGAAGAGTGACCACAATCTATGTCGATGCTGATGCTTGCCCAGTGAAAGCAGAGGTGGAGCGCGTGGCAACACGATTGGACATCTCGGTGGTGCTGGTCTGCAATGGCGGCATACGACCGCCCACCAATCCGCTGATCTCACTGCGCGTTGTGGCTGAGGGACCAGATGTAGCCGATCAGTGGATCGCAGAGCATTGCGGGCAGGGGGACGTTGTTGTCACCGGCGATATTCCCCTTGCCGACCGGTGCGTGAAAGCCGGGGCCCACGTGTTGCAACATGACGGTCAGATATTGAATGTCGCCAACATCGGCCCAAGGCTGGCCACTCGGGATTTAATGCAGGATATTCGCGCCGCCGACCCCTTCCATCAAGGCGGTGGCCGTGCCTTTTCCAAGGCCGACCGATCGCAGTTTCTGCAATCGCTCGACAAAGTGGCAAGGCTGGCCTTGCAGGGCAAATAAAGCGCTTTGCTTGCCTTGATCTGGCACGCCGCTATCTGGGCCGCCATGAGCACACCCAAATCCCTGCCGCCCGAGCATGTCAGCGAGATCGTCCAGATGGCGCTGTCCGATCATGTCAGCTTTACCGACATCGAGCGTGAATACGGTGTGGGCGAAAAGCAGGTGAAAGCCTTGATGCGCGATACGCTGAAGACCGGCAGCTACAAGGCTTGGCGCAAGCGCGTGCGCCAGTTTGGCGACAGGCGCGCGCACTACAAGTAGCGCCAACTGAGCGTGCTCACCCTTTCCTTTGCCGCACGAGCATGGCATCTCGCTGGCCATGACTGCTGATCAAATTGTTTTGTTCGCGCTGTTCGGCGTGCTCTTCGCTTTCCTCATTTGGGGTCGGGTCCGTTATGATCTGGTGGCGTTCACCGCGCTTTTGATCGCCGTCTTCGCTGGCTATGTCGCACCCTCTGACGCCTTTGCCGGCTTCGGCCATCCCGCGGTGGTGATCATCGCCCTGGTGCTCATCGTCTCGCGCGGTCTGGTGAATTCCGGCGCGGTGGAGCTGATCGCTCGCTTCGTCGTCGCGCCTGATAGGGCACTGCCAACCCACATCTCCGTCATGGCCGTGGTAGGTGCCGCCTTGTCGGCGGTGATCAACAATGTCGCCGCGCTGGCGCTGCTGATGACGCTGGATATGGACGTTGCCCGCAAGGCCAAGCGCGCCGTGTCGCTCACGCTGATGCCGCTCTCCTTTGCTACCATTCTGGGCGGGATGATCACGCTGATCGGCACCCCGCCCAACATCGTGATTGCGCAATACCGCCAGGACGCGTTGGGCGAGGCGTTTTCCATGTTCGATTTCACGCCTGTCGGGCTGGTTGTCTCCATTGTCGGCATTCTGTTCGTGGCGCTGATCGGCTGGCGCCTGATCCCTAAGCGCGATGGCACTGGGTCGCTGGAGGATGATGCCGGGCTTTACGTCGCCGAAGCGAAAGTGAAGGACGAGTCCAACTCCATCGGGCAGATGGTGCGCGATCTCTATCCCGATGCTGTCGAGAAAGATGTCCAGATTCTGGGCTTGGTGCGGCGCGGCAAACGTCTGCCTGGCTTCTCGCGCACACAAGAGGTGCGCAAGGGCGACTATCTGGTATTGGAGGGCGATCCGAAAGCCATCGAAGCGTTCATGGGCGCGGCTGAGCTGGATTTTGCCGGGTCGGAGAAGCATGGCGGCCTGCGCGGCGCCAATCTAAAACTCATTGAGGCCATCGTGCCCGACGGCGCGCGCATCGCCAACCGCTCGGAGATGGATGTGCGCCTGCTCTCGCGCCATGGCGTAACCCTGCTTGGTGTGTCGCGCGAAGGCAAACGCTTTCGCGACCGCGTGCGGCGGCTGACGATCAAGCCGGGCGATGTGCTGCTGCTGCTCGGCCCGGACGACCGCATGGACCAGGTTGCGTCCTGGCTCGGCGTCTATCCCATTGCCGACCGCAAAACCGATGTGATCCAGCGGGGCAAAGCGTTTGCCGCCATCGCTGCGTTCGCCATAGCCATCGCCTTGGCGGTGATGGGCGTGACGTCACTGGCGATCGGGCTTGGTGCGTGCGTTGTCGCCTACATCGCCATGGGTCTTCTGGGCGGCGAGGATTTTTACGCCATGATCGAGTGGAAGGTGATCGTGCTGCTCGCCTCGCTCATTCCACTGTCTGCCGCGCTGGAAGCTTCCGGCGGTACGCAGTTGATCGCCGATGGCATCGTTGGCGGCACAGATGGCTGGCCTGCCTGGGCGATCCTGCTTGTGCTGATGGTTGTCACCATGACGCTGAGCGATTTTTTGAACAATGTCGCCACCGCGCTGATCGCCGCGCCGATTGGTGTGTCGGTCGCCCAATCCATCGGCGCCAGCCCCGACCCGTTTTTGATGGGCGTGGCGGTGGCAGCCTCCTGCGCGTTTCTCACCCCCATTGGGCATAAGAACAACACCATCATCATGGGGCCGGGCGGCTATCAGTTCGGTGACTATTGGCGCATGGGCTTGGCGCTGGAGGTAATCGTGATCGCTGTTGCCGTACCGGCTATCCTGGTGTTTTGGCCGCTTTGATCGGCTGGAATCAATAGTAGCGAAGCTCCCGCACTTTGCCGCGAAACACCACATAGGCAAGCACTGTGTAGCCTGCGATCATCGGCAGAACGACAATGGTGCCCGCTAGAATAATAATCAAGCTTTCCGGTGCACTGGCCGCCTCGTAGATCGTCAGCTGGTCCGGCACGACAAAGGGGTAGAAGGAGTAGGCAAGCCCCAAAAACGCCAGCGTGAAGAGCAGTGTGCCACCGGCAAACGGAACATGGCGAAACCGATCGGTTGGGGTTGGCAATTGACGCAAAGCCCAGAGCAGCAAACACGTTACCAAGAACGCTGTGACGGGCAGCGGGGCGAGCAAAATGATTTCTGGAACGGAGAACCATTTTTGGAAAATCCGCTCAGACACAAGGGGTGTTGCCGCGGAGATCATAACAAACCCCGCAAGCAAGCCCCACAGGCTGCGCAAGGCCCAGCGCACGGCTTTGGGCTGCAACTCATCTTCGGTTTTGATGATCAGCCAGCAAGCGCCAATGAAGGTGTAACCCGCCGCCGTGCAGAGCGCCGTCAGCAGTGCGAAGGCGACCGTCATGACCGTCCATTCCAGGCCCATAATGTAGAGCCCGAGCATGAACCCTTGCGAAAGGGATGTGACAAGCGATCCGGTGAAAAACGCCCAATCCCAAAGGTGCTTGTTGTGGGCAGGCGCTTTGACGCGGAACTCGAACGCCACGCCACGCAAAATCAGGCCAACAAGCATGATGGCGACCGGTATGTAGAGCGCGGTCAAGATGGTGCCGTGCGCGGCGGGAAACGCGACCAGCAACAGACCGATGGCCAGCACCAGCCATGTTTCGTTGGCATCCCAGAATGGGCCGATGGACGCGATCATGCGGTCGCGCTCTTCCACGGAGACGAGCGGCGTGAGCATGCCGATGCCAAGGTCAAAGCCGTCAAGCACGACATAGACCAGGATCGATACGCCCATCAGGCCAGCAAACACGACGGGCAACCAGGTGGCGGGATCGTTGAACAGCTCAGACATCAGCTCACTCCGCCGGTATCATGGTGACCGCAGCGCCGGAGCCCGGCGTCATCGGTTTGGGCTGCTCTCCGCCTGCTGCTTTACGGGCGAGGTAGAAGAGCACGGAGACGTAGGCGAGCGTCAGGCCGACATAGATCGCCAGGTAGACCAGCAGCGTGGAAAGAACCATCGGCGCTGGCACATCGGCGACCGCCTCATAGGTGCGCAACACGCCGGTCACCAGCCATGGCTGGCGGCCAATCTCGGTCGTGTACCAACCGGCCAGCGTTGCCAGCCAACCAGAGAACGTCATCGCCACAAACGCGCGCAGCATCCACGGGTTGGGCTTGTCCAATCCGCGCCGCCAGATAACGCCAGCCGTGACCCAAGAAAGCGCCAGCATGGCAAGGCCAGTGCCGACCATGATGCGGAAGGACCAGAACACAGGGCTCACTGGCGGATGCATCGGCGTGCCATCCTCAGCCACAAAATCGTTGAGGCCAGGCACAACGCCATCGGCATGGTGCTTGAGGATCAGGCTCGCCCCGTTCGGAATGCCGATTTCAAAGCGGTTCTCGCGCGCTTCCTCATCGGGCAGAGCGAACAGGAGCAGCGGAACATTGCCGCCCGTCTCCCAATTGCCTTCCATCGCCGCGATCTTGGCAGGTTGGTGCTCAAGCGTGTTCAACCCGTGAAAATCGCCAGCTGCAATTTGCAGCGGAATGAGGATCGCGGCCAGGAAAACGCCAGTTTTGAAGGTAAGCTTCGCCGCGCCGGTTTTGTCGCCGCACAGCATTCGAAACGCCGACAATCCCGCGATGACAAAGGCAACCGTGAGGCCGCTGGCAAGCAGCATATGCACCAGCCGATAGGGCAGGGACGGGTTGAAAACGATGGCAAACCAGTCGGTGGCATGGGCCACACCGTCAATCATTTCATAGCCGGCAGGCGTGTGCATCCAGGAGTTCAACGCGATGATCCAGAAGGCACTCATCGTCGTGCCGAACGCCACCAGGAATGTCGCCAGCGTGTGCACCCAGTTGGGCACGCGTGAGAAGCCGAAGAGCATGATGCCCAGGAACACCGCCTCCAAGAAGAAGGCCGTGAGAATCTCATAGGCAAGCAAAGGTCCAGCGATGTTGCCAACCGCTTCCATGAAGCCTGGCCAGTTGGTGCCAAACTGGAAACTCATCGTGATGCCGGACACAACGCCCAGCGCGAAGGTGAGGGCGAACACTTTGACGAAAAAGCGATAGCCATCCATCCAGCGTTCATCGCCGGTAGCGTTGAAGCGCAGCTTGAAGAATAACAGCACCCAGCCGAGCGCGATGGTGATGGTGGGAAACAGGATGTGGAACGAAATGTTGGCGCCAAACTGAATGCGCGAGAGAAGGAGGGTATCCATCATGACGGGTTCTCCTTTGCGGCGCGTTTGAACGGCACAATGGTTTCAGCTTTTGCCGCGAACTTTTGTAGTTTCGAGCCGAGGCTGAGCAGTTGAACCAGCCGCTCGGTTTCCAACTTGTTCATATCGTCATGCCAGCCGGTCAGAAGCTCGATCAGTTCACGCAGATCGCTAATCTTAGAGTGGGCATGCACGTCGCGTTCATTGCTTGGCGTCTGCATTTCAAGCTCACGCAGCTTGGTGAGCGTTGGGTCAATCTCGCGCTTTTTGCGTTCTGCGACCAGCGTACGCACGATTTCCCAAAGATCATCAGGGGCGGAGAAATAGTCTCTCCGGTCATCGGGCAAATGCTTCAAGCGCACCAAACTCCAAGCTTGAAGCTCCTTCAGGCCCATTGAAACATTGGACCGTGAAAAGCCAAGCTTCTCCACAATCTGCTCGGCGTTGAGTGGCTGATCGGACAAAAACAGCAGTGCGTAGATCTGCCCTACGGTCCGGTTGATGCCCCAACGCGACCCCATCTCTCCAAAGTGCAGGACGAACTCCTGCTCCAACGATGATAGCTGCATACCTGTAATTTCCTGCATTTCAGTAATTTCTGAAATTACTTACGTGCGAAGACTCTAATAGACCACAGCGCAACCTGCGGTGAGGCGTCGCAGATGCATCTGTGCTGATCCAGTGTCCGCAAGCGACGGCACCAGAAGAGGCTTTGCGACCTAACCGTACACTCCTCCACCGCTAATTGCCCGCTAGGATTGATCACACGGTGGCACGCCTCTAAAGCTTGGGCATGCCAGATACGCCCCCCCAAAAGCCCGATCACGCCACCGTTCTCATCATTGATTTCGGCAGTCAGGTCACCCAGCTCATCGCCCGCCGCATTCGCGAGGCTGGCGTCTATTCAGAAATCGTGCCGTTTCAGTCCGCCGATGCCGCCATCGATCGCCTGAAGCCCGTCGCCGTGATCCTGTCAGGCGGCCCGGCCTCCACCAGCGATATCGGCAGCCCGCGCGCACCGCAGCGTGTATTTGATCTGGGCGTGCCGGTGCTTGGTATCTGCTACGGCCAAATGTCGATGTGCATCCAAAATGGCGGCAAGGCCGAAGGCTCCGACCACCGCGAGTTTGGCCGCGCGTTCGTGGAAGTGCAGAAAACATCGCCGCTGTTTGAAGGCGTTTGGGATGTCGGCACCAAACATGAAGTTTGGATGAGCCATGGCGATCGGGTGATTGATTTGCCCGATGGTTTTGAGGTGCTCGCAACCTCGCCAGGGGCGCCCTTTGCCGCCTATTCGGACGAAGCGCGCAAGTTCTACGGCGTCATGTTCCACCCCGAAGTGGTGCACACCCCCGATGGCGCAAAACTGCTCTCAAATTTCGTCCATAAGATCGCTGGTATTGAGGGCGACTGGTCGATGGGCGCGTTTCGTGAGGAAGCGATCCGCCGGATTCGCGAGCAGGTTGGCGACAAAAAGGTTATCTGCGGGTTGTCGGGCGGCGTGGACTCCTCGGTTGCCGCCGTTCTCATCCATGAGGCGATTGGCGATCAGCTAACCTGCATCTTCGTCGACCACGGCCTGATGCGGCAGAACGAGGCCGATGAAGTCGTCGGCATGTTCCGCGGCCAATACAACATTCCACTGGTCCATGTGGATGCCGCTGATCTGTTCATCGGTGAGTTGGAAGGTGTTTCCGACCCCGAGACCAAACGCAAGATCATTGGGCGGCTGTTCATCGAGACCTTTGAGGCCGAAGCCAAGAAGCTGGGCGGTGCTGACTTCCTGGCCCAAGGCACGCTCTATCCAGATGTGATCGAAAGCGTCTCCTTCACTGGCGGTCCGTCAGTGACGATCAAAAGCCACCACAATGTCGGTGGGCTGCCTGATCGCATGAACATGTGGCTGGTCGAGCCGCTGCGCGAGCTGTTCAAGGATGAGGTGCGCAAACTGGGGCGTGAGCTTGGCTTGCCGGAAAGCTTTGTCGGTCGTCACCCGTTTCCAGGGCCGGGTCTTGCCATAAGGTGCCCCGGCGGTATCACCCGTGAGAAGCTGGAGATTTTGCGCAAGGCCGATGCGATCTATCTGGACGAGATCCGCAACGCTGGGCTTTACGATGCCATCTGGCAGGCGTTCGCCGTTTTGCTACCGGTGCAAACCGTCGGCGTGATGGGCGATGGCCGCACGTATGATTTCGTGCTGGCGCTGCGCGCAGTGACATCTGTCGATGGCATGACGGCGGACTTCTATCACTACGACATGCAGTTCCTGGCCAATGCCGCCACCCGCATCATCAATGAGGTCAAAGGCGTCAACCGCGTGGTCTATGATGTGACCAGCAAACCTCCCGGCACCATCGAGTGGGAATAGCGATTTTCGAATTGCGGCTGGCGTGAGAAGGCTACGCCAACCTCAATCCTCTTAAGGCAAGAGAGTCTCGCTTTCGCTGGCTCGTTTTTAACGAAGCCAGAAAGCTGGCTGCAAACCAAAGCCCATGCCTGACGGCAGGCGCACCAACCCCCGTTCGTTTGAAAACAGAAGCCCTGCCGTTCATGGCCATTCTGTTCAGCATTTTTCATAGATCGCCCGTCCCCCAACTGGGGGATGCGCAAATTCCTTTACGTAAAGAAGAGTAATTGCAGCGTTTTTCAATATACCTTACCGCTTATAGTCTATTCGGTAATTTCGTGGGGGTTCTGGCCTAAAAACTGTGCAATGAAGATGATTTGGCCAATCAATCTATGGGGCAAAATTGGGACGATATCGTCGACAAGTGCTATCTAGCAGCGCTTGATGAGTCAGTTTGGCACGAATTGGTGCTCGAGACGGCAAAGCTATTTGATAGCAGTGTCGCTGGAATCGAATTGAATTCAGCTCAAAACCCTGTGAATCGCAACACTGCGGCGCACACGAATTTTGATCTACACTGTCTTCAGAAGTACTTCGAAGAATTCAACTCGCCCAAAAATAACATCGGTGTTCGCGCTGTTATGCGCGCTACGCCAGGGCTGGCCTTTCGCATCTCAGATTTCATGAGCGCGGATCTCTTCGCCACCGAACCGTCTACCCGCGCCATTCTACATCCGCAGAAGATCGATCGCGGGTTGATGGTTAGCTTGTGCCGGCCCGACTGCGATTTTGCCTGGTTCAACCTCTATCGTAACGCCAATGACGGAGATGATGATTTTGACGAAGAGCATGTGCGTCGCTTCACCGATCTTGCATCTCACATTCTGCGAAGTGCCAGGCTTTCAGATCGACTGCAAATGCCGCCACGAAAGGTCAACAACTTAATGGATGATGGGGTGAACAGCCACTATTCCGACGGTTTGGTGTCCCTATCCAGAACTAGGCACGTGGTGACGTTGGACAAAAATGCGCAGCGGATATTGGACGCTGACCTTGGGCTTCGGGTTGCCAGTGGCAAACTGAAGTCGACCAGTAAGGCCGCCTCATCGGATGACGAAGCCCTAACGGCTTTTCTCAGCAAAGATTTTGATCAGACGGAGCCCTTTGTGCTTCAGCCGCGGAACGGATTGCTGCTCATGTTGCATCGCTACGCAGCGCCACATGCTGAAACCTTCGCACATGAAAGCGCGACCACGGTCTTGCGAATCGCGGTGGTCAATTTGCGGGCGTCGATTGACAGTTCGGTCGTTGGACTGGCGTTCGATTTGACGCCAGCTGAACAATCCGTTGTAGCAACCCTTACCGTCACTCCAAGCGCGTCCTCCGCAGCACGAAAACTTGGCCTGTCTCGGGAAACGGTAAAAACACATCTGCGCAGCATCTACGGGAAAACCGGAATGACGTCGCTGACGCAGCTAATGTTGCTTATTGGTCAACTTGTTAATCGATAATCCATGCTTCACCCATGTGGGGGATGCATCTATTCGAACTGTCTAACAGAAGAAGAGAGTGGGGCGCGGTTTTGCGCCGTGATAATTTCGATTGAAGTGATCAGTTCTTGCCAAACCTCCCTTAGGGAATCTTGGTGAAGAGCGACTGGGGCAAAAATAATGTTGTTGCGTTTCGCGATATCCGCTGGCTGCCTTTTGTTAGGCACACTCACCGCGCATGCGTTGTCACTCAACGACGCTGTGAGAATTGCCGTAGATACCAGCCCAGAAGTGCTGGAAGCCAAGGCTAACCAGCGTGCCGTTGGCGCCGAGCTTGATCAGGCTCGTTCGCTGTACATGCCGACCCTTGATCTGGAAGCATTCATCGGGCCTCAATACGTTGATCGACCCAATGGTTTAAGCGCTGCCAACAATGCTGAATGGCGCGCCAGCCGCCAACTGAGCGCAATCGCAAGTTGGACCCTTTTTGACGGTTTCTTCCGTGCGAACGAGAGTTTTCGCCAGGCCACGCGTTTGCAAGGGGCTGGGTACCGGGCTCTTGAAGCCGCGGAAATCGTCGCCGTTGATACCGTTGAAGCCTATGTAGACGTGCTTCGGCATCGGCGGGTTTTGCGGGCCGCTGACAACAATATCGAGCAACATCGCTTCATCGTTGGGCGTGCCGGCGAGCAGTTTGATGGTTGCGCAGCGACTCAAGGCGAGGTGGAAATCGCACGCCAACGCTTGGCGGCATCGCGCGCGATTCGTGCTGAGGTTGCCCGCGCTCTTGGCGAGGTTGAGGCGCGCTTCCTGCGCTTGGTAGGTGAAAATCCTCGCCACCTTCACGCAGTTAGCCTTCCCGCTGGAACACCACGCTCGGTTGACGAAGCGATTGAACTGGCAAGGTCAGGGCATCCAACCCTTGATGCCGCCGCACTCGAAGTCGAGGCTCAAGAAGCCGTCGCCGAGCAGCAGCTTTCGTCAATTTACCCTTCATTGGCCGTCGAAGGCGCTGCCTCCTATGGCTATGATGTTGGCGGTACACCTGGAGAGAACATCGATGCGTCTCTTCGCCTCGTGATGCGTTGGCGTTTGTTTGACGGTGGACTGCGAACCGCCCAGCATCGCGAACAGGTGGAGCGTGTTGGTGAAGCTGAGATTCGTCTTGACCGGTTCCGCCTTGATATTGACGAAGCCGTTCGCCGGGCTTGGGTTGGCGTGACCACCAACGATGTGCGGCTTCATGCGCTTCGTGATCAGTTGAGCCAATCTGAACGCGTACTGTCGTCCTACTATGAAGAGTATGACGCTGGCTTGCGTACCTTGCTCGATCTTTTGGATGCGCAGAATGCCCGGTTCAATGCCGAGTTTGAAGTGTCCAGCGCAGAAGCGATCGCCGTCTTTGCTCGATATCAACTAATTGGGTCTACAGGACATTTGCTAGACCATTTCGGTCTGCGCGACATTGTACCGGAGCCTGAGTTGCGTGCAGAAGACCTACGCCTCCACAGAACAGCAAATGGACTCTTCGAGCCGCTCCGCCGATAAGGCAGCGTCAGGTTTAAAGAACAACAACACAGGCGCGGATTTGAAAGAATCTGCGCAGGCCAGTGGCCATACCGCTGAGGCAACTGGCGATGCAGATGGTTCAAAGTCATCTGACGCCGTTCAAAACCTTGGCCCGGCCCTTGCTTACTGCGCGAAAAAGCTTGGTTCCTCACATCAATCTTCTCGGATAGATGACAGTATCCCGCTTGAAGATGGTCACCTCGGGCTTGATCGACTGCAAGAGGCCGCCAGAAAGTTCGGCTTAAAGACACAACTCTCCAAGAAACCACTCACTCTCGCTTCTCCGTTGGCTCCGCCACTTATCGGTGTCCTCAACCTCGGTGAGGCCGTTGTCGTGGAAGCTTTGGACTTTGCCAAGGACACGGCCAGCATTGTTGTGTTCTCCGGAGGAACGGTTGTTGAGCGCCAAGTAAGCCTGCGCAAGCTCAGTCGCAACCTGAAACCAGCTTTGGTTTATCTCGCCAAAACCGATCAGCCTGCTGAACTGAGTGCCGACGATAGCGGTCGCAACAAGAACCACTGGTTCTGGTCTGCGGCTAGCCGTTTTAAAAGCAGTTATGCGCAAGTTGTTCTTGCGGGGTTCCTCGTGAATATGCTGGCACTGGCCAGCCCCCTGTTCGTGATGAACGTCTACGATCGCGTGATCCCGAACCTTACAATTCCAACGCTCTGGGCACTTGCCTCTGGGGTGGTATTGGCGCTCGTTTTTGATTTCGTCTTGAAGACGATGAGATCGCGTGTCGTCGATGAAACTGGCCGACGAATCGACATGGCAGTCTCTGGCAGAGTGTTCGATCACTTGCTTGAGGCAAAAGCAGAGTCGCGCCCCCAATCCACTGGCGTGCTGGCCAGTTACATCCGTGATTTCGACAATGTGCGTGATGTTCTCACATCATCGACAGTCATCGCGATAACCGATGCGGTTTTCATCGCGATCTTCCTTCTGGTTCTGTACTGGATCGTCGGTATCTTGGTGATTGTGCCCATTGTGGCTGCGGTAACAGTGATACTCGTAACCCTTTGGGTTCAAGTGCCGATGAACCGCGCCATGAAGGATGCTCAATCGGACTCTGCACGCCGCCATGGCATTTTGATCGAGACACTTTTGTCGCTTGATATGGTCAAGCGCATTGGGGGCGCAGCACATCTGCGACGGCGATTCGATCATTCGGTGGCTGAAGCCAGCCGCTCAGCAACCACGACCCGTTTCTGGTCCAATTTGAACACGACTGTTGTTCAAAGCGCCTCTCAAGCCGTGTCAGTGGTGTTGATCGTTTGGGGCGTCTTTCTGGTGATCGAGGGGCAAATATCAGTTGGTGCATTAATCGCTGCCAACATTCTTTCTGGCCGAGTTCTTGCCCCACTGGCATCGATTTCGGGGACGCTTGCTCGGGTGCAACAGGCCAAGCACTCTTACCGTTCCGTGGATAGGCTTATGGAGCTCCCGAGCGAATGGACCGATGCAACGCCGACGCGCCCACTCCAGCAGCCAAGCCTTGTCTTCGAAAACGTTACGTACACCTATCCCGATCAACAGGCTCCGGCACTCTCAGACCTGTCGTTTCAGATGAATGCAGGCGATCGATTTGGTGTCATCGGCCGCATTGGGTCAGGCAAATCGACAATCGGCAAACTGCTTAGCGGTTTGGCCACACCTTCAGCAGGGCGCGTCTTGATCGATGGGGTCGATATCAAACAGGTATCACCAGTGGAACTGCGCCGATTTGTAGGTGTGGTGCCCCAGGAGCCAGAACTCATTTCCGGGTCCCTGCTTGATAATATCACTCTAGGTGAGCCGATGGCGAGCGCCGAAGACATCGACTATGCGGTCGTCTTGGCCGGGCTTGAAGAGTTGGCACGCGACCATCCACTCGGACTTTCAATGCCGATAAGCGAGCGCGGTCGAAGTCTCTCGGGCGGACAGCGGCACAGCGTTGCCCTAGCGCAATCACTCATTCGTAGGCCAAGGCTCTTGTTTCTGGATGAACCAACTGCGGCGTTGGACACAGGTGCCGAAAACAAGCTCCTGAGAAACCTCACGCACCTGTCAGACTCAGAAGGCGTTTCTGTCGTGCTTGCCACACATCGTCATAGCACCTTGGCCATTGTTGATCGCCTATTGGTCATCGAAGCCGGGCGCCTGATTGCATTGGGCCCCAAACAAAAGGTGCTTCAGGCCCTGCAAGACCAAGCTGGTGCAAATGCAGCCATGGCTCGTGCCGCCGAACTGGCTGGAGGCAACTAATGGCTCAAGGGGTGGACGAACAGTTTGCCAACGACATCCGTGCCGCCCTTGACCAAGGTGGTAGGACCAACCTGTTGCCCGCGCTTGTGGTCGTTGCCGTTATGATCGGCGGTTTCATCACATGGGCTCAGTGGGCAACTCTCGAAGAGGTGACCACTGGGCTTGGGCGCATTGTTCCCACCAGCCAAATGCAACTCATTCAACCCTTTGAAGCTGGGGTCGTCGTGGAGATTAACGCTGCTGAGGGTGATATCGTTGACGCTGGCGAGGTGCTTTTGCGGTTGGATGACACCGATGCGCGTTCGGCATTGGGCGAGTTGCAGCAGCGCCAATTGGTGCTGGAAGCAAAACGCGCACGCTTGCAGGCAGAAGCGCAAGGCGATCAGCCGGTTTTTGCTCAGGGCACACCCACGGATATCTTGTTAGGCGAGCAACAGTTCTACGACGCGCGGCAGTTGGCGTTGGCGCAGGAACGTGCGGTTATCAACGAGCAGCTAGCACAGCGCAATCTGGAGCGTACGGAACTTCAACTTCGCATTGAAGAAACTGCAGTTGCGATTGAACTGTTGGATCGAGAAGTGGAGCTTGCACGTCGTTTGTTCGACCGCCGCGCCATTCCCGAGATCGATTTTCTCCAGAGAGAACGTGCCGCTCTGGCCGAGCAACAAGAACTATCAGTGCTTCGCGCTCAACTGCCGCGCACGGCCGCTGCTATAGCAGAGGCTGAGGCCCAGCTTGCCAACTTGGGTGCCCAGTTTGCTTCTCAGGCGCGTGGGGATTTGGCCCAGGCAATCGGCGACCTCGCTGTGATCCAGCAGTCCATCTTGTCGGCCCAGCAACGGCTTGAGCGGACCACGCTTTCTTCGCCGGTTCGTGGCGTCGTGAACGCTCTACCAGTCACCACAATTGGTGCGGTCATCAGACCTGGCGAAAACGTTGTTGAGATCGTTCCGCTCGACGAGCAGCTTTTTGTTGAAGCGGAAATTCGACCTCAAGACATTGCTTTCATCAGTGCTGGTCAGGACGTTTCGGTTAAAGTGACGGCTTATGACTACACCGTCTATGGGGATTTGCCGGGCGTTGTGCGGCGGATAAGTGCCGACACGTTTGAGGATGAACAGGGTGAGAGTTTCTATCGCGTTACTGTCGAAATTGAAGACAATTCTCTAGGTTCTGATACCAATCCTTTACCACTAATACCAGGAATGGTCGTGACTGCGGATATATTAACCGGCCAGAAGACAGTCATGCAGTACCTTCTCAATCCTATAACACGGGCGCGGAACGAAGCGCTGCGCGAACGCTAAGTACCCAACAAGAGGTTGGCGGCGCGCATTAGAGGGTTTTGCTCTCGCCCGTAAAACAGGTTGAGGCAGACCCATGACACCGATCCGTCTTTGGCGGGCGACTGGACGCGTGCGTCCGGGCGCAAGCCTACCCTTTTGCGTTGCGCTGTTACTCGGCGCATTGGCTTTTCCATTCTCTGTGACTGGCGCAAACGCGCAAGCGATTGCCGCTGCTCCCTTGGTTCTCAATCAGGCCATTCGGCCGGTTGCACTCTCAAACGGGTTTGTGAACATCCGCGACCGTTTGTCGGTTATGCGTGCCGCACGCGAGGGAACTCAAACACAGCGTGTCGCCCACAGCCCATCGGCAGATGGTCTGGCACCGCGTGATGTTCGTGCTCGTTGGGAAGAGGGGCTTAACGCACGCCTTGCTCGTTTGGAGCGTGCGATTGCGCGCGAAGATCGATCTGAGTCGCGCGCCTGGCGTGCCGCCCTCGATCGTGTCCGCGATGCTGACGACCCTATTCGGGAAGCTCAGCGCTTGGTGCATCACAATGTGCGGTTCCGTTGGGATCAGCCTGGTCGCGATCATTGGCAAACCCCGCTTGCCACGCTGACCCGAGGGGCAGGGGATTGCGAAGACCATGCCATTTTGAAGCGTGCGCTGTTGCTGGAGGCTGGTGTGGATGGCGATGACATCTCACTGCTCTTCCTGCGTACTGCCAGCGGCGCAGGCCATGTGATTGTTCAGGTCGAGACGGCGTCTGGAACCCGCATCATGGACAACCGCACCACGGCCCAACGCATCGGACGACTGCTTCCAGGCGACCAGGTTCTTGCTGAGCATCGCACCTTGGATAGCCGTGTGATTGCTGGGATTTAGAAGAAATTTTACACCATGAAAAACCGCGCTTGATGATGTTTTCAAGCGCGGTTTTCTGTTGGGACGGATTCTCTAAGCCGACGCGATCGCAATCTGTGTTGAAACGCCGTCGTCAAAAATCTCCACTGACCCACTGCTGATACCGTCAAGAATGGCCACATCTTGCGCAACGCCCGCTCCGGCGCCATCAGCGTCGACGGATATTATGGTGATTGTGCCGTCGGTTCTTGCAGATACCTCTGGAGCTCCAGCGGCTCCGTCCAACAGGGTGGATAGATCAAGGCGATCGTCAGTTTGGTTGAAGTCCAAAATGGTATCGAGGCCAGTAAGGTCATTGATCACAAAAGTATCCTCGCCGCTACCTCCCGAAGTGAGGTCGTTACCGAGGCCACCTATTATAACGTCATCACCATCACGACCGTTGATCAGATCAACGCCGTCAGTGCCAATGATTGTTTCGCCTCCGGTTGTCCCGTTGACGATGGACTGAAGAATGGTGCCGTTGAACGGTTCCAGCGGATGACCGGCACCAACGGCCACAGCCACCGTGTTGGCAAGCGTTACGCCGGACAGATCAACGGACCCGTCAGCTGCAGCATCATTGAAGGCACCAGGCCGACCAGCGGTGTCGGCGGCCGATCCTGCTTCGGCAGAGCTCATCGGATCGATGTAGGTCGCATAGCCCCACCCGGCTTCTACGGATCCGCTGACATCGGCCAAACTTAGATCGGTAAGATCGGTATAGCCCTGAATATAAAGCGCGACCTTGGCGTACGTTCCGTCAATCTGGACATTGTCGATTATCACGACCCCGATGGGATCGTTGACATCATAGTCAGTCTGTTCAAACCCAGCAATTTGGATCGCCGTATCAGCTGTTCCGGCGCCACTGCTGTTGTCGATGACAAGATTCATGAGCGTCGCGTCGCCGCGATACTCAAACAACACGATGTCGCCGTCGCCGTTGCTCATGCCATCACCATTGTTCTCAAAGGTGCTGTCTTGAACAGTGACCTTGCCAACGCCGTCGTTCTTACCATTCACGAACACGCCGTGCTTAGCATTGTTCAAGAACTTTGAGTTCTGGACCACAAGGTTTCCAAGGGACAAGCTGTTACCAAAGGCGCTGACGCCGCTGTCACTGTTCTGGACCGTAATGCCATCGATCGTGACATCGCCGGAGATGATTCCAGAAACGGTCACACCGGCTTTACCGGCACCTGCCTCAATGATCACCCCGTCTGGACCACCGTCACCCAGCAGAGTGATGGCCTTGCCATCGATGCTGACGTCTTCGGCATAGGTACCCGGTGCGATTATGATGGTGTCGCCATCGGAAGCCGCATCAATAGCTGCCTGTATCGACATACCGGGTAGCACATGAAAGTCGCCATTAGGAGCCTGGATAACCGACGACGTGTTAACCGTAGAAGGTGGGTTTTGCAGGGCGATCGCAAGCACACCTGCGTCCGTTAGATTATCAAAGTAGAACGTGAATTCGTCACCATTGCTTCGGTGATCGATATTGACGAGCGTCCACTCGCCGGTGCCAGCCGCGTCGAGATTGACGGTGCCTAAGTCGGTCGTACCAGAGGAGTCTTGGGCATAGATCTTCACGCCCTCGGTCGCCGAGTAGGTCCCCACAAACGTTATGTTGTCGGTTTGCTGATCATAAAACCGGTTGGCATTGAACAGCGCTATTGAGCCCCAATCATTGCCCGTCGTCGTTATGTCTTCCAGCGTGATGTTCGCCGAATCGGTCAGCGCAATGCCAACGCCGCCAGTGTCCATGCCGTCGGCGGTGACGTTTTTAAGGGTCGCACCATCCACACCATTGAGGTCAATCTCAGAGCGCAAAGACCCGCTCACTGTTACATCCTCAAGAGTGAAGTCAGTCAGACGGTCTGCAGGGTCTCCTGAATCTGGTTGGACCTTGATGCCGTAATTGTCGCCTGCGCCACCTGTGGCATCGGCCGGACCTTTGAGCGTAAACCCTTGCAGCGTCGTCTCATCGGCCTCTACCAAGATCCCATAGCTGGTGCCTGCCGATGCATCGAGTGTGGTTTGGCCTTCGCCAGCGCCGATGATCGTCAGTGATTTGTCGACCGTAAGCGTCGATGACAGCGTGTAGGTTCCAGGCCCGATCAAGATGGTATCGCCATCAACCGCAGCATCGACCGCCTCTTGGATTGTTGCAAAACCGCCATTGCCGACCAATAGGAAGCGGCCAGTTGATCCACCCGCACCATCGGGATCGGCGCCCTGGACTATCTCCACCCCCACGAGGATGTCAGTTCCTTCACCGATCGCCGTTGCATCAACTTGCCAGCCAGGGACAGTGTTGGTTCCAGGGTCAACATCGGCGACAGGAACAAAGTTGCTGGCGTCCAAAACACCGTCAAATACGGCAGTATCTAGCCCACTGTTGCCAAAGAGTGCGTCGTTACCAGCGCCGCCGCCCAGGCTATCATCGGCTGAGCCGCCAAGGACAACGATTGGGTCCAGCGGATCATCCGCAGAGTTCGCGCTGTCACCAAGATCAAACTCAATTGGTGTGGAGACGTTGCGGATGTTGAAGTCCGTGTCGACGTCGTTGAATGTGTTGTCTGAGATGTTATCGAGCTGTTGGTCCGTTGACCCGATCGAAATCCCGCTCCCAGCCTCGCTAAACGTATTGTCGGTTACGGTAATAGCGTCGCTGTTGTCTTCGATGTTCATTCCTGTGCGTGTGTACTGGAAAGTGTTCCCTGACACCTCTGCGTCGTGACCACCGCCGTTCAGCCAAATGCCACGCTGCCAGGACGCGTCGTTGTACTTCCCGACCTGCGACCCGGTGAAAAAGTTATCTGTGATCGTCAGATCTCCAGAAGCGTCAACGAACGAATAAATTGCCCAGTCCGCTTTACCGTTGTCGCCACCGGCAACTTCGCTGAAGAACACGGTGTTGAGGATGCTGTGACCATCGGCATTCTGCAGCGTTATGCCGCGGAATCCCGCCGCGCTGCCCGTTGGATTGAGCACTTGAAGACCGTCGATAACCACCGGGTCATTAGACGTGATCGTGATCTGCCCTTCGATTGTGCTTTCTGCACCTCGTAGTCCACTGGTGCCTGACAGACCAAAATTGTCTTCGCCAAGAATGGTTAGTTCTTTGCCGACCGTTGTGTCACCAACCGACGTGTAGCCTGACCGCACGATAATGGTCTCACCCGGCGACGCTGCATTGACGGCCTCCTGAAGGGTGGCAAAGTCTCCACTTTCACCGCCCACAAACAGGGCTGTAACTGGCGCAACCTGAATCGGGAATGTGACCGTTGCCGCAGCTTCGGGAAGTGCCTGATCGCCGCCATCTTTCATTTCAACGACAAGTTTGTCAGAGCCAGAAAAGCCAGTGTCAGGCGTGTACTCTAGCGTTCGCAACAGGCTGGTGATGTCGTTGGCATCACCCGTTATTTCCAGGCTATTCGTGCCAGCACCTGTTACGCCACTCGGTGAGCCAGGCAGGTTTAGTATGCCATTCTCCACGGTTACGGTCACCACATTGGGGGTGCCTAAGCTTTCTCCGGTATCATCATCAGGGTTGCGGAAGAAAAGATTTGGTCCGAACTCTGAGTTCAACACGAATGACCCACCAGCATCAGCCGTCAGCACAGGTGGAGCATTGAATCCAGTTCCTGCGCCAGCGTCAGACTCAAGCGGGTTGCTGGTGTTGCCAATCTGCAGGAATGGTGTGTCGTTTGTGCCTGAGATGTTGAGCGTCAGCGTATAAGGTTCGCTTGTCGCTTCGAAATTGCCGTTGCCATCGCCGGCATCGGTCACCCGCACTTTGACAATGGTTTTCTCGCTGGCGCCAACATCATCGGGCATAACAAAGCGAGCGAGCGCCTTGTTTCCCGATCCAAGGATCGCATTGACGTCGTCAAGCGTTAGCGTCCCTGTCTGCGAGCTAAAGGTCAATATGGAGACATTTGATGTCACCTGAATATCGGTGCCATTGGCATTGTTATAACTGTTGATGTTGTTGCCGCGACCAGCCAGAGAGCCAACACCGCTTTCAATTTCGAATGTCACTTCGCTGAAAGCACTGCTGTCAACGTCTGAAACTTCAAGCTTTTGAAGGCCGACAAACTCATATTGGCTGTCGCCAAGCTCCAGAGCATTGTCCAGTTCGATCAGGTCGGCGCTGCCAACCGAGTCGGGGTCGCTATCGACCACGACCGGCGCATCGTTGGTGCCGGTGATGGTGATGGTGACATCTTGTGTCGCAGTGGCGCCCTGTTCATCGCTCACCGTGACAGTGAACACTTCGGTGGCGCTTTGCCCCACCGCCAGCGGATCAGACAATGTTTTATCGAGTTGATATGTCCATTTGCCCGTGGCATCGACCGTGAAGCTGCCATAGGCACCAGCGGTCACGCCATCGGACCAAGTGAGCACCGCGCCAGCGTCCACGTCACTTGCCGTCAACTGGCCGCTTACCGTCGGACTATCATAGCCATTAGCAACATCGAAAGCGCGCACCGCGCTTTCGTCGGTCCCTTCATTACCCGAATAGACCGGACGCGTCAGCAGTGCGCCATCGATCCCGACAATCAGGTCAGTTAACTCTGTTAGCAATGGCTCACTAAAGCGTGATCCCAGCGGCGACGAGTTGAGATTGCCCAAAAGATTGTCGTGCAGGGTTTGAAGACGCTCTGGGTAGCTGTCTGGATCAGTAGCGCTATCAGCAGTGAACTTAGCCACCACACCAACTAGTGGCTGCCCGCCATCCTTCAAATAGGACGCATACTCAACGCCGAGGCGAACAAAGGCTTCATTGACCACAACCGTTCCGCCAGGAGACAACGTGTAATTGTCATCCAGGAAGTCCCATACAACGGTAATTGCTGTCGCAAGATCACTGCCGGTTTGTGCTTGAACAGTGGCGATAGCACCGGCAACACCATCTGGATGGATCAGTAGATCAGTGAGCGCATCATCAACTGTTGAACTCAGTGCAAGCGTCGGTTCAAGGTCGCCTGCTGCACCTGCCGCGTTTGCAGCGGAAATCCCCGCAACAGCACCTTGCTCGACGACCGCTCCGCTATCGTCCCCAGCAATCACAGGCGCATCGTTTACCGGATTGATTGTGATGTTGACGGTTGCTGTCGATGTGTCGCCATCGCCATCCGTTACTTTGTAAGTGAACGAGTCCGGACCGTTGACATTGTCGTCGGGCGTATAGGTGAACGTGCCGTCATCGTTGTAGGTCACGGTGCCTTTCGATGGCTGTGTCTCGACCTCGACACCATTTACAAGATCAATGCCGTCGGCGCCGGTGTCATCGTTGCCAAGCACGGAGATTACAACGGCTTGGTCCTCCTCGGTCGAAACGGTGTCATCGCTGGCATCAGGGACATCGTCGTTGACGGTAATCTCAAAGGAGCCGTTGACGGTGTCGCCGTCGGCGTCCGTGGCGGTGAATTTGACATCGAATTCAAGATCGGCGTCATCGCGACCTTTCACGTGATCGAGCGGGCCCACAAGCTCGAACCGGTAGTTGCCCGTATCATCGTCTTCCAGCGTGATGACGAAGATGGTCGCGCCGCCATCGCCAGCTTTGGCTGTCAGTTTGGTGCCGTCCGCGTTGAGCGTGTAGACGAGTTCCGTCCCGCCCGATGTCAAGGCAAATGGGGTGCCACCGTCGATGTAGACGACGTTGGCAGCGGTTTCGCTCGGATCCAGGAACTGGAACGTGACGGACCGGTCGCCGACGCCGCCCGGTGTGTCTTGATTGAAGTTGTTCGTGGCCACATCCTGGCCGTCGGCACCCCAGGCAATATTGAGGTTTCCGGTTTGGCTAACTTGGCCGTTGTCACGGAAGGCTTCATTCAAGAGACCGTTATCTTCTAAGGTCTGGGCAAAATTCGCAAACGCATCGGCGTCAGCTTGATTGTCAAACTTGACTTTGTAGTTGCCGCCTGTGTTCAGCCCACCGACATTGACGATGAATTCGCCTTTGGCATTGGCAGATACAGGGGTGCCAGTGATGCCTGGGTTGGGATCATCGATACCAAAATTCCCACGTGCCGTAACTTCGCCGTTTGCCAGATTCGCGAGAACATCAAGCGTAACCAGGGTTTGGCCGGTGATGCCGGGCCCAGAAACGAACAAATCACTAGAGCCTTGGGCGATGGCGAAGGTATAGGACACGCCATCAAGCGCCGCTGAAAAGGTGTCGTCTTGGTCTGCAACGGATTGGGTTCCAGCTTCGCTGACCGTCACGCTGTCGGCGGCTGATACCATCGGCGCGTCATCTCTGAGCACCAACAGGCGTTCACCAACGGCCGTATCGCCGTCACCATCGGTCACCGTGAACTTAAGGGTGAGGCTCGCATTGTCACCATTGGTTCCAGTGTGAAGCACGTTGGCTTTTTCGATCACCTCATAGCGGCCGGTGTCACTCTCCATCGTGACTTCCGCTACAAGAACATTACCGGCGGTGCCCTGATCTTGATAGATCAGCAGCGTGCCGTCAGAGTCTGTTTCAAAGCTAAACCCAACTGCACTGCCATCCGCAGGTTCGCTTGCAACTGGATCCCACGCAACAGCGCCACCTGCGGCAGCTCCATCAGCGCCAAGCGAGAAATCTATCGTCTTGATACGGTTCCACTCGTTGCCATTGTCATTGCTGATGCCATTCTCAACCGTACCTTCCGCGATAATCGTGCGGTCCGGGTTGGTGTCAAACGGACGAATGGTTGGCGTATCGTCATCGATGATGAGTGGTAGTGAGTCCTCGACGATATCGCCATCGCCATCTTCGACTGTGAAGCCAAGATTGAAGGTGGCATCGTCCTCGACGTTTGGATTGGTGTCATCCACCGCGTGCAGCAGGTTGGCGACCTGTTTATAGCTGTAGTCACCGTTCGTCTTGTCCAACGTGACTTCAGCAACAGTCACCAGATTGTCTGGATCCCCCTGGTTCTGCTTGATCAGCAGCACGCTAGTGTCGGCATTATCGACAACGTCGAAGGTAATGCTGTCAGGGCCGCCTTCGATGCCCGATAACCCCTTGCTTGTGTCAGCGTTCCAAATCACCGTGCCACCATCGGCACCGAAGGAGATGGGCAGTGATTTGCCAGACTGGTGGAACTCCTTGCTGTCGCTGTCGGCACCGTCGGAAGTGTTGTCACCAAAACCGAGATTGCCGATGGGATCGTCGTTGGAATCCTTGACCGTCTCATCATCGCTGATGATGCGGAAGTTGTTGGTCCGTTCAGAATCCGTCCAGTCAACAATCGGTGTGTCGTCTGCGACGCGGACATAGGCGCCAGCTGTGTCGGTATCGCCATCACCATCGGTGACGGTGAAGTCGATCCGCAGAGCGACCTTGTCGGCTGTACCGCTTTCACCAACATCAGGATGATCGAAGGCGACAAACTGGGTGTACTGGTAGGTTCCGTCAGGTTGGACCACAATCTCAAAGGCTGGCGTGTCGTTGCCGTCTTCCATCGTCCCGGTAATCGTGGCTACGCCCGCGACAGTTTCGGTGGTGGCCGTAACTTTGAAGCCACCCACTTCTAGATCAGCGATTTGGGAGCCGGCAGGGTTCTCTTGGTCGAACCGCTGTACCAAGCCCAGCTTGGTATGAACGGAGACGGAGGTAACCGCAGCGCCGTCGGCGCCAGGCTTGAACTGCAACTGTCCCGGAACAACTGTGTCGATCTGCGTGGCTTCATCGACCTCAATGTGTGATCCAGCCCACCGGGCATCCGGGCTGTCGTCATCGACGGAGACAGTGAAGCTGCCGGTGGCGGTGTCGCCATCAGAATCGGTCGCCACAAAGCCAAACTCGAGATCGATGTTATCTTCTGTGTCGATCGTGGAGTGGTCAAGATTGTCCAGAAGCCGGAAGGTATAGCTGCCACTGTCATCATCGTTGAGGCCAACAGCAAAGACATCCCGCCCGTCTGCACGAGCGATGAGGGCTGTTCCACCGTTGACAACCTCGTAAATGATCTGCTCGCCATCGGACGTGAGGCCGGTCGGCATTGCGCCATCCAGTGCATCATCGAAGGTGACAGACCGGTCGTCAACGCCAGAGGGCGCATCTTGGCGTGCACCTGTTGCGGTGTCGGCATCATCCGCACCCCAGGCAATCGCAAGATCGCCCGTGACAAGCGTATCGCTGTCGACCACAACCTCGTCGCCGACAACAACATCATTGTTGCCGTCAGCCAAATCATCCTCATCAACGATTTGGAGTGCTGGAGGCGTTCCCACCGACGGGCCGCCATCCTTGATCTCTATAGCAAGCTTGGCAGTGTCCGTATCGCCATCCGCATCTTGCAACGTGTATTCAAACACTTCCACACCGCCATCGACAGCGGTGTACTCGATGTTCACATTGTCGATATAGATATCGTCGTTTCCTTCAAAATCGTCGTCGACAGTGATTCGAATGGTCGTGTTCGAAGAAATATCGCCGGAAATGTCGAAGGAGACATTTTGGTAAGAATTGGAGTCGCTGTTGTCGATCTCAATGAGCTCACGGAAGGGGCCACCATCAGACGAGATGAAGACACGGACATCTTCATTGTTCCTGTTAACGTCTTCGCGGAAATCAAACGAGAGCGTAGCCGACTGAGCACCCGTTAAATCAACAGTTCGCTCAATTCCATCGCGGCCACCATCAGTGAAGCGCAATGCGCCATCGCCACGATCATTGTTGATCCGGATCGCGCCACCAAATGGTGAGCCTCCATCATCTTCAGACCAATTGGATGCCCAATCCTTAGACCCATCATTGTTGTCATAGCGCTGGGACTCGAACTCATCGCGAACGTTGAAGACATCCAGGATATGTAAGACATTGGATTTGGCTGTGTACGCGTAGCTGCCGTCCGATTCCATAACCAGCGTACCGGCAGCGGTGTTAATCGTCGCCGGGGAGCCATCCGACACCGCGTAGTCAGCGCCATTGTACCGAACGGAAACAACCGTGCCAGGGTCATCTGCGCCGACTTCGTCCGCCGTCAGCGATCCTATGCTGTTGGGATCGGTATCAGCGTCAACACCGGTAATAACATTGCCCGTGGTTACGTTCTCAATACCGGCAACAGAGTTGCCTTCCAGGACCATATCAGTATCATCGAAAGCCGACGGCCCATCGTCATCAAACGTGACATTGGCGCCAATGTTGACGATGTCGGAAGCCGTGTCTCCATCATTGTCGGTGACAGTCAGCTGGGCGAAGACCTTGCCGTCCAAATCGATGTGCTCATCGGACGTTTGATCGTCAGGATGTTTGAGAGATTTGTACTGAGCAATGCTGACGCGGCCAAAACCATCAATGTGGAGGGCAAAAGCAGCATCTCCGCCTTGTGATCCAACCCGACCAACAACAAGCTCACCTTCCTTGAAGAGGAAAATCGAGTCCCCTTCAGTTGTATCAAGCCCTGAATCGATACCCTCGCGAACAAGAAGCTCAACATCCACATCGGACGCAAATTCATCCGCGCCAACGTTCAAAAAGCCGTCGACGACATTGTCTCGGGCATAGATTGTGCCCGAGCTTCCATCCGGGCCTAACCCATCAGACGCGACATCGCTGAAAAGAGCAACGACGTTGGGATTGTAGTTTCCGGTGCTTGGATTGAAAACATTGTCGCTATGCAAACCATAAGTTTCATCGACCCGCACGGTATCGACCACAAAGGCATCAGGCTCGGGAACATCATCGCGGATTTCAATTGAGAAACGATCCGTCAGAGTAACGGTATCGCCATCGCCATCCGTGGCTTGGATGATGGAGCCGAAATCGATGGCATCGGCGCCACCTTGAAGATCGGTGTTATCTTGATTGCCCTCAACATGATCGAGCTGATCAAACAGCTCGAACTCGAAGCTGCCATCTTCGTTCAGCGTAAGACGAAACACCAAACGGTCGCCGCTGTTACCAAACGTAAAGCTGTTGCTGAATCCGGATTGCTCAATGTAGCCATAGACAACGCTGCCGTCCGATGTCGGATCGATGTCAAAGCTCAACGATTGACCATTTGACTGCAAATTCAATGCGTCAAGCGCAGATCGAGCGGCCGCTTCTTCGATAATGGTGAAACTGACTCGGCCGTCGTCTGCGCCAAAGCTGACCTGCGATGCCAGTGACCCGCTTACGTTAGCCGGCCCGCGATCAATGAAGTTGGGATTGCCGGTAAAGGAGCCGTCGTCGTCATTGTCGTTCGGGCTGGTACCCGTTGAGCCGCTGTTTTGACCTGGAAGGTCTATGCCGACAGTGCGGATGTCATCTTCGTCCACTGTCAGCGCTATTGGATCGACGGCATCATCTATAATGGGGCTGTCATCGTCGATAATGACGGTGAAGGTGTCGGTGACTGCATCTCCGTCCCCGTCGCGGGCGACGAAGTTAAACGACAATTCCAGATTGTCTTCAGCGTTCGCTCCTGGGTGATCGAGACTATCAAGAAGCTCGAACGTATAGGAGCCGACACCTGTATCAGTCAGCTCGATCCGGAAGACACCTGTGCCGGTATCAGAGTTGGTGGCTGTTAGCACGGTGCCGTTGTCTGAAAGGGCGTAGACCAATATCTGGCCATTGGAAGTCAGCGCGGTCGCATCGATCGAGCCGAGCACGCCAGTGACGTTGATCAGCCTGTTCGCGTCTGCGTTGGAAAGAGCAACGTCATCCGCAAGGACTGTTGCGGCGTTTTCGACAAAGCCAAAGACGACTGAACGATCACCATCAACTTGCGTACCGTTGAAACCGCCATTCTCGTTGGAATTGCCGTTATCCCCGCCGAAGAAGATATTGAGGCGACCGCTCTCCGTCGTTGTGGAGTTGACAAAATCATCATTGCCATACGGAGAACCTGGATTGCTGTCGTCAAGGCCGCCCTGTGGCGCCCGTGTGCGGCCGTCCTCGTCCAAATACTCCGTCTCTGGAGAGATAATGATGGGAGCATCATCAATAACATTTACGACGAACTCGGTGTCGACGGTGTCGCCGTCGCCGTCGGTCGCCGTTACATTGAACGAGAGAGCAAGCGCGTCTTCTGCACCTCTGCTCTGGCTGTTCGACGTGGCGGCGCTATCGCTGGGATGGTCGATTGTATCGAGAAGTGTGAAAGTGTATTCGCCTGTGTCAGCATCGGAAAGTGACACCACGAACACCGCGTTGAAACCATCGCCAAGTGCGTCGATGGCATCGGAAATGTCATCGGGATCATTGGAGATTGGTGGGAGGGCATCGGCTGTGATCGTGCCATCGCCGGTGTAGGCGATCAGGACGTCTTGGTCATTCGCATCCTGAACGATCAGGATCTTGATGGTGAGACCATCTGCCGTCAACGGACCGGTAAAGCCAGTTGTATTGGCAACGGCTGCAACCGTGAAAGGCGTCGCAGCATCAAAGCGCACCGTGCGGTCGCCATTTTGCTGACCAGCGCCAGCTTGAGCTTGATTGCTGTTGCCATTGTCAGCGCCGAACGAAAGGTTCAGATCGCCTGAGATGTCCCGGCTGGTCGCCGAGAACAAATTGAACACATTGTCATCGTCTAGATCGTTGGCATCGCTTCCGTCCTCCAGGCCGGGGCCATCAACAAACAAAGCCTCTTCTTCAACAGTGCCCGCTTCTACGGGGCCGGCATAAGGCTCATCATCGACAACTTCGACGCGGAATGTGCCGTCGGTCGTGTCGCCATCAGAATCGACGGCGGTAAAGGCAAAATCGATCTCGGCATCGTCATCATCGACGCCTTTTTCGTGATCGATGCTGCCAACCAGCTCGAACAAATAGGAGCCCGTGCCATCATCGCTTAGCGTTACTGTAAAGATGAGCTCATCGGTTTCCGCGTCAAATTCACCGTTCTCTCCGACAGCGCTGTTCTCTCCGACAGCGCTGTCGATGAAGGCGAAAAGCTGGGTCCCGTCTTCAGACACGGCGTAGCTGATCTCGTCGCCGCCCGACTTTAGGGTAAAGGGTTGACCATCTTTATCAAGATAACGAACTGGAGATTCGGTATCGTCAAAGTCGCGGAACCGAACTTCTCGATCGCCGATGCCATCGGGAGTGTCCTGACCATCAAGTGTGTCTGGATCATCGAAGTTATCAGCGCCCCAATCGATACCCAAATCACCAGAGGCGAAGGTCAGGTTGGCATCAACCCAGTTATCGAAATCCTGGGTCTCAGCGCCTAAATCCGGGAACGTGTCTGAGCCTTGAGAAGTGAAGGGTGCTCCATCAGCTGAGGTGTAAAGCTGAACAGTTTGGCCAGCGACATCAGCTGGATCCAGGCCAATGAACAGCCGAGTCTCAGGGTCCACCTGGCCTGTCACAATCACATTGCCGCTGTTGTCGCGCAACTCGAATTGCAGCACGTCCGTCGTGCCATTCAAGACCTGATAAAGCCAGCCGCCTGAGATTGGATCGACTTGTACACCCGTGCCGCTCGACGCTAAGAAAGTGATCGGGCTGCCATTGATATCGCCGCCAGTAAACTCTGCGACGCCAACCACCCGCGCTGTTGGTTCGTTCACCGTTGAAGTCAAAACAGACTCATCAACCGTCGTAAGCTGGGACGTGCCGATCTCCGGAACATCGTCCACAACGTTGACAGTGAACGTGCCAGACGCTGAATCATCGTCGGAGTCATTGGCCGTAAATACGAAAGACAAGGCCAAAGTATCGGCCGTGTTCTCTACTGGATGATCTAGCGATTGGAACAACGTGAATTGATAAGAGCCAGTGCCATCATCAAACAAACGGACCTCGAACACCGGTGTCCCATCGGCAAACGCCGTTAAAACCGTACCGCCTTGGCTTAGCGCAAACGTAAGAGGCTCACCCCCGGACTCCAAAGGAACGCTGGCTGTAACGTCGGCGGCATTGAAGACTATGGAGCGATTACCGGAATTGATCCCGGTTGGAGCGTCCTGAAATTCGCCGTCCGCGCCGCTGTCTTCGCCATTGGCGCCAAAGTCCACTCCAAGACTGCCAGTCACCGAAAGCGGCGTGTCGAACACACTGTCTCCATCGAGATCCTCAGACGCCGCTTCATCTATCAGCCCGTTCTCAATGGGCCCAACAACACCGATTGTCGGCGTGGAATCTTCCGCTGCGGTTTCCTCACCATTTTCATTTGTTGTTGTTGGAAGAACGGTGTTGCCCAGAAGCCCAATGCCATTTGGGTCATCGCCCAACGGCCCAAGGCTGGGATCGTCAAAAGAAGCACCGTTTTGCTGTGTTTCAGGCGCGCCTACATCGCCCTCAGCAAATTCATCAGGCAAATCATCGATAGCAAAAGCCGTCAGAAACTCGTCGCCAGTGAATGTCTCGCCATCAACGATAACCGAGCGTGGCGTCCCATCAACCTCTTCGGTTCCACCTTCAAAATATCCCTCAACGACGATGATCGCGCCATCTTCGAAGACAATCCAAAGGTTCGAACCGGTTTGATAAAACTGCGCGTCAAGTGCAGCAATTGCTGAAATATCAATGCCTTGGTCAATGCCAGGCGTTATGGTTATTTGCTCTCCGGCCTCTGGCTTGTCGACTGCAAGAGCGGCCAACTCGTCATTCCATCCCACCAAGCTATCCATCAGAACCAACTCTCACTTTACGCAGCCACTAGAAAAGCTACAGTTTTGTTTACATTTTCGTAACCATTTCTTGGGCCGATCAGCTTCTTGGTGCATCCCCCAGCTGGGTGAATTTCGGCTCTTGGTTAAAGTCAGGCCCACAGTGCTCGGGCCATCGATTTGAGATTGGTTCAATTGCGTTTTGTGCGTCGCGTTCACAAGGTGAGGCGTGAGCCACCTGCTTCTTCAGCTGGGTGCTGATGACGATCTCGACCGTTCATGCCTTGACGCTAGGGGTGCAATGCCCATCCGCACGTCGATAATGCAATTCATCTGCCTAACCAATTGGTTAGTTGAGTCGCCGGTTTCTTCTGGTTTTCGAATGAATAGTGGGCGCAGCCCGATAGGCTCCTACGTTGGGCCTAGCGGGCGTGTGGGAGCGCACCATTAGCAGGAACGGAGCGGTATCTGGCAAGCTGTTCATCGACGGCTCCTAGATCAAGGTCCCACACATCAACGGTAGCGCAAGGAGGCTTTGGCTCATGGTCTTGGCACCGCTGAACGGCAGAAGGAATGCCAAGCTTCATCCTGTTTGTGACAAATAGGGAAAGCTTCTCGTCCCCGTGCCGGCACGCGGCACACGGGCGGTGCCAAGTCGCGATCTGGCTATCAACGCTACACCACTGTCTGACTCATTTGCGCGCGAACACATATTGGCGCCGCTTTGCCAAGCGGAATTCACCCGGTAGCCCGTCTTTAGTATAGGTGCGCTCAGCATTGTTGACGGTACAGTTGTTATCGCTGATCCGGTCGGCGGCTTTGCCGCACATCGCGCTCAAGAGCCAAGAGAAGACAAATGTCTGCGAAATTGAACAATGTCAGTTTTGGCACAAAACAACGCGGAAAATCAAAATTCTGGCTTTGCGGCTGAAAGCGCCACGGAACGCTTGGTGGCGAAAAAATGCGTCAACAAAAAAGTAGTTTGTTGGTGCCAAGCACCATCGAGTGGGAGTAGGGCCAAATGGGTCTTTCGCGGATACTGAAATCACCTGGTGGGTTTATGAGCAAAGACACTTCCAAGCTCTACGATATTGCAGCGCAGCAGTTGATCCTAGACCGGCAATTGCATCATCCTAACCCCCTTACAAGATTTGGGAAAAAGTGTTTCTCCCAGTCCGATGAGGATGGCATCACCTTCGAGATCTTACGAAGACTTGGCCTTGATGTTGGAACTTTTGCCGAGTTTGGTGTCGGTGATGGGCTGGAAAACAACACGCTTGCGCTTGCAGCCATGGGTTGGACCGGATTTTGGGTCGGTGGTGAAGATCTAGCCTTCGACGTCAGCCAATCACGGCGGCTGGCCTATGAAAAGGCCTGGGTGCACCGCGACAACGCCGTCGACCTTTTCAAGCGCGGCGTGTCCAGCCTGCCTTCTGATGACGTGGATGTGCTGTCAATCGACCTTGATGGCAATGATCTGTACATCTGTGCGGAAATCATCGCCGGAGGTTCTAATCCAGCACTGGTGATAATGGAGTGCAATGCAAATTTTCCGCCACCAATACGGTTTTGCATTGAATATGATCAGTCCCATGTTTGGCAGGGCGACACTTACTATGGCGCCTCATTGGCAAGTCTAGCCGATATGATGAAGACGTACGGGTATCAACTTCTGTGTTGTAATGCGGCAACCGGGTCCAACGCCTTTTTTGTGAAGAATGAAAACACCCATCTCTTTTCTGAGGTGCCGGACAGGATCGACGACATCTACGTGCCGCCTAATCATCACGTTCCACGACGGTTTGGTCACAGACCATCGTTGCGAACCGTTCAGCGGTTGATAGCTTGATTTATGCCTAACTCAACCAACGCCCGGGTTGGATCGTCTGAGACAGAGGGCACTACGGCGACCGGCAGATTTCTTGCCATCAACGCAACGAAGAATTGCTTGGTCATTGATTGACGGCCTAGACGGACGCGCATGGTGTGCCCTTCGCTTCGACGACTCTTTTTGCGCCAGTTGCTCGTAACTCCAAGGATCGCCCTCTGCCGGGCGTCAGCACGATCACCTTTGCGCATCGTCAATAAAACGTAGCGTCAACAAAAAGTGCGCGCGGGTCGCGCGGGCCGTCGCACACCCTCTGCAGGCGACCGTCACAACGTCTATTTGCGGAGCATGTCCACCTGTGCGTGCAACCACTTAGAGGGCGCACGCTTAAGTATTCTTTAAGCCTCCGAGCGCCTTCTGCTAGCAATTTTTGGAATGCATTTCTTGGGGGAAATCATGAAACTTTCAATTCAAAACAGGCTATTTTTGGGCTTTGGGGCCGTGCTTGGCTTGACGGCATGTCTGGCCGGATTCAGCTATCTTAACAGTCAATCGTCAAATGACTCATTCCTGCAATATCGCACCAATGGGCGCGCATCAGTCGGCTTTGCAGAGATCGCTTTGCACATAACGCGGGCACGCCTGGCGGTGATGAAGTTCCGTTCAGTGGACGATCCTGAAACACTGGCCACGGTTCAAGAGGCAATTGGCAAACTGGAAGATACCAGCGAACAGCTGTTGAACATCGATGTGACGGAGGAACAGATCAACGTCATCCACGAGATTCAGCAGGAAGGGATGCAGTATCTAGCTGGCTTTGAACAGGCTATTGAGCTGCAACGCCAACGACACGAAGAGTTCAACACCAATCTGGCGCCCCTTGGTATTGCGATCCGGCAAAACCTCAGCGACGTTATGGACAGCGCTTATCGTGATCAGGACGTAGACGCCGCTTTTTATACCGGTCGTGCACAGCAACATCTCTTGCTTGGACGTTTCTACGTTCAGGAGTTTTTGCTGTCCAATGAGCAGGAAGCCAGGGATCGCGCCGATCAGGAATTGGCTGCAACACGTGAGCAGATGGCTGATGTTTTGCGTGAATTGCAAAACCCGCGTCGTCGGGCCTTGATCCAGGAAGCGCAAGCCAATCTTGACCTTTACGAGGCGTCTTTCGCGAACATCTCTGAGATCATCAGTGCGCGCAACGCCATCTATTCCCAGCAGTTGGATGTGATTGGCCCGATGATCAACACCGCCGCAGTAACTGCTGAGTACGACCAGATCGACGCTCAAAACAATCTGGGTCCTGTGCTGACCGAACGCTTTGGTCGCAGTATGACGATCACCGCTATTGTCGGCGTTGTCATTCTGCTTATCGGCGCGGCGATTGCTGTCTTCCTGTCACGCGGCTTGTCGAACGCCATCGCATCGATGACCGGGGCCATGCGCAGCTTGGCTGACAATGACCTTGAGGTTGATGTTCCAGGTCGCGAACGCTCTGACGAAATCGGCGAGATGGCCGCCGCCGTTCAGGTTTTCAAAGACAATATGGTCGAAGGTCGTGACCTGCGGGCCAGCCAGGCCAATGAACAAAAGTCCAAAGAGCAGCGTCAAAAAACCGTTGATGATGCGATCCAACGCTTCGAAGCGGCTGCCACGGAGTCGATCAGCAAGGTCACACGGTCATCTGAAGAGATGCAGCATTCCGCTCAGTCTCTTTCCTCGCTCGCTGAAGATACGACCAACAAGTCGACCACTGTTGCCAGCTCTTCTGAAGAGGCAACATCGAACGTGCAGACTGTTGCCAGTGCTGCTGAAGAACTCTCCGCCTCAATCGGTGAGATCAGCAGGCAGGTCAACGAGTCGGCCAGCATGTCCAGGGAGGCCGTCGAACAGGCCGACGCTACGGGCAATCAGGTCAACTCGCTTGTCCAGGCTGCGCAGAAGATTGGCGAAGTTGTTAGCCTCATCCAGGATATCGCCGAGCAGACCAACCTGCTTGCGCTCAACGCGACGATTGAAGCCGCACGCGCTGGTGATGCAGGACGTGGGTTTGCCGTCGTTGCTTCTGAGGTGAAGGGCCTTGCCGAGCAGACCGGTCGTGCGACCGATCAGATCGCTGGTCTCATCACTGATATCCAATCGTCCACCGAAGCATCGGTGACGTCGATTGAGGCGATCTCTGAGAAGATCAAGGCAATGGATTCCATCGCAACGGCAATCGCCTCATCAGTGGAAGAGCAGGGCACGGCAACGCAGGAGATCGCCTCCAACGTTCAGCAAGCCGCCATGGGCACGCAAAATGTGTCGTCCAACATTGTCGGCGTGAACGAAGCAACGCAGCAAACTGGCGCTGCGGCTTCGCAGGTTCTCAGCGGTTCGACCGAGCTTGCCAATGAAGCCAATGGGCTGCGCAAGAACATCGACACGTTCTTGGAGACCATTCGGGCCGCTTAATCGCCCTTATGCTCTAACGTGCTAGACGGACCAGCGCCGCATGCCATGCGGCGCCGGTTTGCGTTTACCGGCACAAACGCATGCAAGCCAACATGGCAGCCATGCTGGCTTGCATGCGCCTTGCCCCTCGCCATTGGGCTGTTCATCTGCTAGCAGGCGAACATTCTTTCTTCCCCCCTTATTCATGACGGTGTTTCCAAGCGCCGGTCAGGACCCAAATGCTTTCCCTCAACACGCTGCGGCGCGAGTGGTTGTCCAACCCGCGCGGCGATATTCTTGCGGGCATCGTTGTTGCCCTCGCTCTGATCCCAGAAGCCATCGGCTTTTCCATCATTGCTGGCGTCGATCCGAAAGTAGGCCTTTATGCCTCCTTTTCGATCGCCGTCATCTGCGCGCTAACAGGCGGACGTCCTGGCATGATATCGGCGGCCACCGCTGCTATTGCCGTGCTGGTGGTGCCATTGGTGCGTGATCATGGTGTGGAGTATCTGTTTGCTGCCACCATCCTGATGGGCATTTTGCAGGTGATTGCGGGCTTCCTGCGGCTTGATCTGTTGATGCAGTTCGTCTCGCGCTCGGTGGTGACGGGGTTCGTAAATGCGCTGGCGATCCTCATCTTCATCGCTCAGATACCCCAGCTAGTGGATGTCACCTGGCTCACATACCCAATGGTGGCCGGTGGCCTGGCGATCATCTATCTGTTCCCCTACATCACCAAAGCGATCCCATCGCCCTTGGTTGCCATCGTGGTGCTAACCGCCCTGGCGCTGGCGCTCGGCTGGGAGGTGAACACCGTGGGCGATATGGGCCAACTGCCCGATAGCGTGCCGCACTTCTTCATTCCCAACGTACCGTTCACCTGGGAAACGCTGCAGATCATCTTCCCGTTTTCGCTGACCATGGCCGCTGTTGGCCTACTGGAATCGATGATGACAGCGCAGATCGTTGACGATCTCACCGACACGCCATCCGATAAGGCACAGGAATCCAAAGCGCAGGGTCTGGCAAACTTCGTCACTGGTTTTTTCGGCGGCATGGGCGGTTGCGCGATGATCGGTCAGTCGGTGATCAACGTGAAATCGGGTGGCTCCACACGCCTCTCCACGTTTGTGGCCGGCACCTTTCTGCTGTTCCTGATTGTCGTGCTCGGACCCTTTGTCAGCCAGATCCCGATGCCGTCGCTGGTGGCGGTCATGATCATGGTCTCCATCGGCACGTTTTCCTGGAAATCCATCCGCGATCTGCGCACCCACCCCTGGCAATCCTCCGTGGTGATGGTGGTGACCGTGGTGGTCGTGGTTTGGACCCATGATCTGGCCCAAGGCGTGGCGGCGGGTGTCATCCTGTCGGGTCTGTTCTTTGCTTCCAAGGTGCGAGGCCTGTTCAACGTGGACTCCACGCTTTCCAGCGATGGCCGCACGCGCACCTACAATGTGTCGGGCGAGGTGTTCTTCGCCTCCACCGAGCGTTTTGCCGATGCGTTTGATTTCAAAGAGGTGCTCGACCGCGTGGTGATCGACGTTTCCAAAGCGCACTTTTGGGATATTTCCGCCGTTGGCATTTTGGACAAAGCCATTTTGAAGTTCCGCCGTGAAGGCGCGAGCGTCGATGTGATCGGTCTCAATGAAAAGAGCGCGATGATGGTCCAGCGCTTTGGTGAGCACGACAAAGATGGCGCGGATACCGCGTCCACAGGGCACTAAGGAATACTCTGATGAAACGCATTCTTGCCTGCATCGATACCTCGCAATACGCCGCGCGGGTGTGTGACTACACCGCCTGGGCCGCCAAACGGCTGGACGCCAGCGTTGAGCTTCTCAATGTCATCCAGCGCACCAACGCTGCCGCCTCGCGCAAGGATCTTTCCGGCGCGATTGGTTTGGGCGTCAAATCCTCACTCCTGGAAGAGCTGACGCGATTGGATGAGGCCGAAGGCAAACTGGCCATCGAAAAAGGTCGTATCCTGCTCGATAGCGCGCAAGACCATGTGAAAAACCTGGGTGTTGAGAATGTGATCCTCACCCATCGCCATGGCGGGATCGTTGAAACGGTTGCCGAGCGCGAGGTCGATGTCGACCTGATTGTTATGGGCAAGCGCGGCGGCTCGCACGAGTTTGCCAAAGGCCATATTGGCTCGAAGGTGGAGCGCGTTATCCGAGCCAGCAAAAAACCCGTTCTTATTGCCTCCAGCCGCGGCGTTGAGTTGTCACAGACCAACCCCTCAAAAGTCATTGTCGCCTATGATGGCGGCGCGGCATCATCCGCGGCGCTCGGTTTTGCAGCGAAGTCTGCCCTGTTCACCGATATCGCTCTGGAAGTGGTCATTGCTGGCGGCAATGATGCACGCCATCAGAAACTGGTGGAAAGCGCCAAGCAGCTTCTTGCCGAGCAGAGCCGCGATGGCGAGGTAATGCTGAAAGACGGTGCGCCTGAAACTGTGATCGGTGAAACGATGAAAGCCAATCCAGAGGGTTTTTTGGTCATGGGCGCCTACGGGCATTCACCGCTGCGCACGCTGATTGTGGGGTCTACCACAACGGCCATGATCCGCACCATTCACGCGCCGGTGCTGCTCATGCGGCCTTAAAGGCCCTCGTCACCTCTGTGCTTGTCACAGAGGTCCATTCCGTCGAGCTATCGGCAAGTTTTGCGGCATGGATTCTTGTGACGAGCACAGGAATGACGCCTATGGGTTTAAGCGCTAATTCGTGATCTGTATGCGCGTGCGGTGCGGCCCGTAATCCTGCACCAGGGCGAACAGAGCGCGTGCATTGTCCGGGTGCAGACGGATACAACCATGCGAGGCGCGGCTGCCAAGACGGCCAATGGCGCTGGTCGCGTGGAAAGCGTAGCCACCTTGGAAGAAGATAGCATGGGGCATCGGCGCATTGTTGTAGGTGCGCGAGCGCCACATGGTGTGCATGCGCAGTGGGCGCCACGTGCCGGTGGGGGTGGAATAGCCCTGCCGACCTGAGGAAATGTTCCACTCGTGCATCACTTCGCCATCGACAATGACCTGCATGCGTTGTTCAGAAAGATCGACCTTGGCAATGACCGAGGCCTGCGCTTGCGGCAGGCCCATTAACGACACCACGCCGAAGGCCATCACCATCATCAAAACACGAGAGAACATCACACCAATCTCCACAATAGCCGCACGTCAAACTCTTGCTGCCCACCAGCCATAATGCAACACAAGCGTGGACGTTGGGTAAACCCGACGTGCATGTGGCGGGCAGTGCTATCCATCACAAACGTGTAGATTGATGCGCACGGGCAACAGAATAAGAGATTGGGGACAGGCGTGATCGCGTTTTTCGGCGGATTGATCATCTTTTTGGGCATTCATTCGGTGCGGATATTTGCCCCGCAGACGCGTGAACGGTTTGTAGGCAGCTATGGTGAGGGGCCATGGAAAGGCGTTTACACGCTGGTTTCCATCCTTTCTTTCATTGCCATCATCTACGGCTATCAAGCTGCCAAAGCGGGGTTAGGCTTTGTATGGGCACCCCCGGTTTGGACGCGCCATCTGGCTGTTCTTTTGATGTTGCCAGCGCTGATCTTTTTGGTTGCGGCCTATGTACCCTCCAAATTGAAGGCGCGCCTAAAGCACCCGATGCTGCTCGGCGTCAAAGTTTGGGCGCTGGCCCATTTGCTCGCCAATGGGCTCGGCGTGCATTTGGCGTTGTTTGGTGCATTTTTTGTCTGGGCAATCATGGATCGGGTCTCGGTTAAGCGCCGCGGCGCGCCGCACCCAGTGGCCCCGTCAGGTTGGACAGGTGATATCATCGCTGTGTTGGCGGGCACCGCATTATGGGTGTTCCTGCTGCTCTGGGGTCATCAATGGCTGTTCGGCGTCGCTCCAATCGGTTAAGAGCCAGCGATCCCGTTTTCCAAACCGAGCTTCCTCGATGTCTGTTCAAACTGCCAAGCGCCGTATCACGGCGGTCGATATCGCCAAGCGCAAAAATGGCGATCCCGTGGTCGCGCTTACCGCTTACCACGCCCATACGGCGTCCATTTTGGACGATCATGTGGATTTCATCCTGGTCGGCGATTCGCTGGGCATGGTGATGCACGGCATGGAATCCACCGTACCGGTCACCCTCGATATGATGATTGTGCAGGGCCGTGCGGTCATGCGTGGCTCACAGCGCGCTTTGGTTGTCGTCGATATGCCCTTTGGGTCGTATGAGGCGAGCAAAGAGCAGGCGTTTGAATCTGCTGTGCGCGTGATGAAAGAGACCGGCGCTGGCGCCATCAAGATGGAAGGCGGCGAGCATATGGCCGAAACCGTGGAGTTTCTGGTCCGCCGTGGCATTCCTGTGATGGGGCACATTGGGCTGACGCCACAGGCCATCAACACGATGGGTGGTTTTCGCGTTCAGGGCAAGTCAGATGAAAACCAGGCGCAGACCGAGCGCGATGCCCGCGCCATATCGGATGCTGGGGCGTTTGCCATGGTCATTGAGGGCACGGTTGAACCCGTTGCCCGCAAAATCACCGAAGAGATCCCGACCGTCACCATCGGCATTGGGGCCTCGCCAGCGTGTGATGGTCAAATTTTGGTGTTGGAAGACATGTTGGGCCTGAACGATTGGACGCCAAAATTCGTGCAAAAGTTCGGATCGCTTCGCGAGCATATCGAAGAAGCTGTCACAGGCTACGCCGATGCGGTGCGCGATCGATCTTTTCCTGGGCCTGACCATGTTTATGCCCGAAAGCAGAAATAGCCGCCTTGCAGCACGCATTGGCGCGTAAACCTTGCGCACAAATCGGTGTCACTGTGTGGCCCACAGCCAATTGCGGCGACAACGAACAAACACTATGGTCCGCCGCACACCGTGGGGCACGATGAGCAAAGGCCCAAATAGGCATTCATGACCGATATTTTCAGTGAAATTGAAGAAGACATCCGCAAAGATCGCGCCAAGCGGATCTGGGATCGTTTTGGCAAATATGTGATTGGCGGGGCCATTATTCTGGTGCTCGGCGTTGCCGCATGGCGTGGCTATGAGGCCTACACCACCTCGCAGGCCGCAGCAGCAGGCGACAGTTTCCTCGATGCGATCGCGCTGGTTGAAGAAAACCCCCAAGAGGGCATCGCCGCGTTCGATGCCATTGCAGCCGATGGCCCTGGTGGGTACGCCGCCCTGGCGCGCTTCCGTTCGGCCAGCACCTTGGCGCAGCAAGATGATTATGACAGCGCCATTGCCAGTTTCCAGGCGCTGGTGGACGATGCTGGCATCGACCCGCTGGTGCGTGATGTCGCGCGCATTCGCCTTGGCTATCTGCTGCTTGACCATGGCGCCGCCGCCGATATTGAGGGCCTCTTGTTGCCCTTGTCGGAAGCGACCAATCCGTTTTCCTATTCGGCGCGTGAGATTCGCGCCTTTGCCGCCATGAAGGCTGGCAATCGTGAGCAAGCGCTTGCGCTTTTCTTAGAATTGGTTGGTGATTTCGCCAGCCCAGAACCGGTGCGCTCACGCGCCCGGGTTGCGCTCGATGTGCTGGCCAGCGATGGCACCAGCGCTTCCAGCAGCTAGTGAGGACTTAGTTTCATGCGTTCACTCCTCAAACCTTTGACCTTGGCGTTTTGTGTTGGTCCGCTGCTTGCCGGGTGTGCCAGCAGCGTTGGCGATACATTGGACAATTTGAACCCGTTTAGCCGCGAAGATCCGCCAATTCCTGGTGAGCGTCGCGCGGTTGGCAGCGCCGCTGATCCGGTGCTGGGTGTCACCAACACAGCCGTTTCCATTCCTGGCGCGTCTGGCGCCATCGACTGGCCGCAGCCCGGCGGCAACGCTGCCAACAATCCTGGCCATGTGTCGCTTTCTGGCGCCCAAACCTGGAGCGCGCAAGCTGGCGTGGTTTCCGGCAACCGCCGTGTGCGCATGGCCGCTTTGCCGGTCGTCGCTGGCGGTCGCGCCTATGTGTATGATCCCAACGGCAATGTGACCGCGGTCGCAATTTCTGGCGGCGGCCAAAGCTGGCGCCGTTCGCTGCGCCCAGAGGATGAAGACGGCCAGGTGGGCGCCGGCGGTGTTGCCCTTGGCGGTGGTCGCGTGTTTGCCGCCACAGGCTTTGGCCAGTTGTTCGCGCTGGATGCGGGTTCCGGTCAGACAGCTTGGGCCATCGATCTGGACACACCTGCGCTTTCCGCACCAACTTTCTCTGGCGATCAGGTTTATGTGATCACCCAGTCCAACACGGTTCTGGCGCTCTCAGCCACCGATGGCACAGAGCGCTGGCGTTTCCGCGGCGTTCCGGCAACCGCTGGTCTGCTCGGGTCTGGCACACCGGCTGTGTCCGGTAACACGGTCATCGTGCCCTATTCCTCCGGTGAAATCGTTGCGCTCAATGCCACCGATGGTGAGCCGCGCTGGGCTGATGCTGTGGTGACCGGTGCACGCTATCAGGCGCTTTCCGGTCTGCGCGATCTGGTGGCAAGCCCTGTTGTGGCTAGTGGCTCCGTCATCGCCACCGGTGTTGGCGGGCGCACCATCTCGGTGGGCCTCGACTCTGGCAACCGCCAGTGGGAAACCAATGTTGGCTCCGTCCACACACCCATTGTCACCGGCGATGTTGTCTTCCTGGTTGATCTGGAAGGTCGCCTGATGGCGCTTTCGCGCTCCACCGGCGAGATTCAGTGGGCGACACGCCTGCCTGGTGGCACCGGTGAGGGCCAAGAAAAGTGGGCAGGCCCTGCGCTCGCTGACAATGTGCTTTTCCTGGCATCCAGCGAAGGCAATGTGTTGCGGGTGAACCCGTCCAACGGTGAGGTGCTGGGCACAACGAGCGTCAACGAAGATATCTTCTTGCGGCCCATCGCGGCCGGCGGTCGTTTGCTGGCGCTGGCTGCCGATGGCACGCTGCTCGCCCTGAACTGACCGCTTATGGCCACCGCTTTTTCAACCCCGCCAGTTGTTGCGATTGTCGGGCGGCCCAATGTTGGCAAATCGACGTTGTTCAACCGGTTGGTTGGCAAGCGCTTGGCGCTGGTCGACGACACGCCTGGCGTGACACGTGACCGCCGCGAGGGCGATGCCAAGTTAGGCGATCTGGCGTTTACCCTCGTCGACACCGCCGGACTTGAAGAGGCCGACGCCGACTCGCTGCAAGGCCGCATGCGCATGCAGACGGAACGCGCCATCGAAGAGGCTGATGTCTGCCTTTTCGTGATCGATGCCCGCGCTGGCCTAACCCCCACCGATGCTGAGTTCGCAAACCTCATGCGCCGCTTTGGTGACAAGACCGTGCTGGTTGCTAACAAGGTGGAAGGCCGCAAAGGCATGGATGGCCTTTATGAGGCTTTTGAGCTGGGCTTAGGCGAACCGGTGGCGATCTCCGCAGAGCATAGCGAGGGCATGGCCGATCTGTTTCAGGCGCTGGACGGGCATTTCACCCGCCTGGCTGAGAACGCTGCCAGCGCGCCGCAATCTGCCACGTCAGACATGCTGGAACCTGAATGGGACGAAGAGGACGAAGACGCGCCTGATATCATTGAGGCTGCGCCGCGCACCCACCCGCTAAGGGTGGCGATTGTCGGTCGCCCCAACGCGGGCAAGTCCACCCTGGTCAATCATCTTCTGGGCGATGAGCGCCTGCTGACTGGCCCGGAGGCTGGCATCACCCGCGACACCATCTCGGTGGATTGGGTTTTTCAGGATCGCCCGTTCAAGCTGTTCGATACCGCTGGCATGCGAAAAAAAGCGCGCGTGCAGGAAAAGCTGGAAAAGCTCTCAGTCGCCGATGCGCTGCATGCCATCCAGTTCGCCGAGTGCGTCGTGATCTTGATGGATGCTGAGCATCCTTTTGAGAAACAAGACCTTCAGATTGCCGACCTGGTTGCCCGCGAGGGCAGGGCGCTGGTGTTTGGCCTGAACAAATGGGACCTGGTGAAGCACAAAGATTCGTTCCTCAAAGAGTGTGAGGAAGAGCTCGCTCGCTTGCTGCCGCAGGTACGTGGCGCGCCGCTGGTGCCGCTCTCTGGTCTTACTGGAAAGGGCACCGAAGCTTTGATGCAGGCGGTGCTGAAAATGGACGATGTGTGGAACCGCCGCATTTCCACCGCCGCGCTCAATCGATGGCTCACCGCCGCACTTCAGCAGCATCCACCACCGGCAGTTTCCGGCAGGCGTTTGAAGCTGCGGTATATGACGCAGGCGAAAGCCCGCCCGCCGACCTTTGCGGTGTTCTGCTCGCGACCTGACGCGCTGCCTGGCAGCTACACACGCTATTTGGTGAATGGTCTACGCGAGACGTTTGACCTGCCTGGCGTGCCGCTACGCGTGCTGATGCGCAAGGGCAGCAACCCCTACGAAGCCAAGGCAAAAAAGCGGAAAATCAGCTAAAGCGTTTTCAGCAAAAAGCCTGCCCCGAACTTGTTTCGGGGTGGGTACCGGTTTTGCGTCCGAAAACGCGGCAAAAAAAGTGCAACTGATCAGTTGGCACCTTGGTGGAGCAGACCTGTTTCGGCATAGTTGGGGCTGGTGAGCTCCATAATCGGCGCTATGACGTCTTCTGGCAGTGGCAGCGCCGCCTGATCTTCGCCCGGCACCGCTTTGCCGCGCAGGGCCGTGCGCACGGGACCTGGATCAAACAGGTTCACACGAACCGGCGTGTTGATCATTTCAGCCGCATAGGTGCGCACCATGGACTCTAAGGCGGCCTTGCTGGCTGCATAGCCGCCCCAAAATGGCTTGGACGCTTGCCCGGCCTCACAGGTGAGAAACACCGCGCGACCGGCCTCCGATTGGCGCAGCAGAGGGTCCATGGAGCGGATAAGACGATAATTGGCCGTGACGTTGACGGCCATCAGCGTCTCAAAGTCCTTCGGCTTCAGATGACCAAGCGGCGTGATCACACCCAGAGCAGCCGCGTTGCTGATCAGCACATCAACCCGGCCAAAGCGTTCGTATAGCGCAAGGCCCATCCGGTCTATGGCGTCGTGATCCTTCAAGTCCAGCGGAACCAGTGTTGTTGAGCCGCCAGAGGCTGTGATCGCATCATCCAGCTCTTCTAACCCGCCAGTGGTGCGGGCCACGGCAACAACGTGAGCGCCGGTCGCGCCAAACGCTTTGGCGATGGCGTACCCGATCCCGCGCGAGGCGCCTGTGACGACAACGACACGCGCGTCAGAGGAGCCGGGCTGGATCACCGGCTGAGCATCATCATTGGCAGGCTGGTTCATGAAAGGTCCAGGTGTCAGTCAGCTTCGACAAGCCGCAAGCGGTTTGCGGTCTTTTCTGTGCGGTCGGTGAGGGGGGTCGGGTAGTCGCCGGTAAAGCAGGCATCGCAAAATTGCGGTGCATCGCCATTGCGGCGGGCCTCACCGAGAGCACGGTAAAGCCCATCGATGGTGAGGAAGCCAAGGCTGTCCACGCCAATCGAACTGCCGATCTCATCAATCGTTTGGCTGGACGCAATCAGTTGATCGCGCTCGGGCGTATCAACCCCGTAATAGCAGGCATCACGCGTTGGCGGGCTGGCAACGCGCATATGCACTTCGCGCGCACCGGCATCGCGTACCATCTGCACGATCTTTTTCGACGTGGTGCCGCGGACGATGGAATCATCGACCAACACAACGCGTCTGCCCTCAAGCAGCAGCCGGTTGGGGTTCAGCTTCAGCTTTACGCCCATGTTACGAATGGCGTCCGTCGGCTCAATAAACGTGCGTCCAACATAGTGGTTGCGCACGATGCCCAGATCAAACGGGATGCCTGAGGCTTCGGCAAAACCAATTGCCGCTGGGGTGCCAGAGTCAGGCACCGGGATAACCAAATCAACATCGGCAGGCGCTTCACGCGAAAGCTCTGCACCGATCTCCTTGCGCACCGCGTAAACATTGCGCCCCTCGACCATGGAGTCGGGGCGGGCAAAATAGACATATTCAAACACACAGAACCGCGACGGCTTGGGATCGAACGGACGGTAACTTTCCACACCGTCCTGGGTGATCACCACCATTTCGCCAGGCTCAATATCACGGACGAAATCCGCACCGATAATATCCAGCGCGCAGGTTTCCGACGTCAGCACCGGGGCATCGTCGATCATGCCGAGAACCAGTGGGCGCACACCCAGCGGATCGCGCACGCCAATCAGCTTCTTTTCCGTCAGCGCGATCAGCGAGTAGGCACCTTCTACTTGGCTCAGCGCATCGGTAAGGCGCGCCACGATCTTCGTTTCCTGGCTGGTGGCGATCAGGTGAATGATCGGCTCCGTGTCGGATGTTGATTGGAAGATGGAGCCGCCCTGGCGCAGTTTGATTTGCAGTTTTTGGGCGTTGGTGAGGTTGCCATTGTGCGCCACGGCGAACCCGCCACCGGCGAACTCAGCAAACAGCGGCTGCACGTTGCGCAGGCCCGCGCCACCGGCCGTGGAGTAACGCACATGACCAATGGTGCGATCGCCTTTCAGGCGCCCAAGAACATCTGGTTTGGAAAAACGATCTCCGACCAAGCCAATGTGGCGTTCAGAGAAAAATTGCAGACCGTCGAAGGACACGATGCCGGCTGCTTCTTGGCCGCGATGTTGCAGAGCGTGCAGCCCAAGGGCAGTCAGCGCAGCAGCATCAGGATGTCCAAAAACACCAAAAACGCCGCACTCATCATGGAAGTGATCATCGTGCGCAGTGTAGGCGACCATGGGTCAGGCCCTTTCAGCGGTGGCGTCGTGTGGCGTGACGAGGTTAGCGGTGGTTACACAATCCGCAAAGCTCCAGCACCCGATCATCACGTTCCGGTGCTGGGGACAGCCGTTTCATCTTCATCATCATTGCCACGAATGCGATCAATGATCTGCCCTTCGGGGTCATCTGGCAAGATGGCAAGTAACTCTGCCCCCAGATCATCAAGGAATGGCTTGGACCGTGAGTCGGCTACCCACTGGGGAGGATTCTCTGGAATGAAGAAATTGAAGAACAGTGCTGCAATCACAAACAAAAGCACGGCGCGCGCTGCGCCGTAGAGAAAACCCAGAGTCCTGTCGAGCGGCCCAATGGCGGAGTCGGCCACAACATCCGACAGCTTCATCGTCAGGTAGGAGACGATGATCAAAATCAGGAAGAACAAAATGCCGATGACGGCCGCCGTCGCGAACACATCCTCGGTGATGTATTGTTTGGCGAACGGCAAAAGCATTGGGTAGAGGAAATAGGCACCTGCGGCGGCGGCCAACCATGAGCCAATGGAAAGAACTTCGCGCAAGAAGCCTCGCATCATGGCCAAAATAGCGGACAGCAATACGACCGCCAAAACGATCCCATCAAGAATGGTGAGCGTCATAGAATCGGGCCTCTTAAATGATGGTCGCGGCAAAAAACGGGGGGTGCAACCTTACGCACGCTCAAGCAATCCAAGATGCGAAGGCCAACAGCCGCTCCGTCCTTTTCACGATCCCGCACGTCGTTCAAGTGCAAGAGCGTCACAGCGGCGTCACAAATAACCAAGTGACCCTGGGTCAGCCAATCAGTTTGGCTTTCAATTTGCGCGTGCAACGCATTCACAGGCTTTCGAAAGGCCAGATCACGACGTGAAAGAGTTGTAGTTTTGGCCTATTCGGCGGCCTGTTGAAGCGCGTTCCCTGATAAGGCGGCCGCAGCTGCAAGATCAGCCACCAAAGACTCCAACCGCGTATGAGCATTGAGCCGTAGACCGGTTTTCGCATCGCGCTCTTTGGCAAGTGGCGCTGTGATCGCCTCTTCAAAGCCAAGCCTTGAGGCCTCTTTCATGCGCAAGACTGCCTGAGGCGCTGAGCGGATCGCGCCAGAAAGGCCGATCTCGCCGAAATAGACCTGCTTGGAGGGCAGCGAGAGCCCGGTAAGCGAGGCCACCAGCGCGGCTGCAACAGCCAAGTCAGCCGCTGGCTCGTTAAGGCGCAGCCCACCAGCAACCGCCAAATAAACGTCATGGCCAGAGAACCGCACACCGCAGCGCGCTTCCAGCACAGCCAGCACCATGGCGAGGCGATTGGAATCCCAGCCCACCACGGCGCGGCGCGGCGTGCCCAGCGAAGAGGGCGCGACCAGAGCCTGGATTTCCACCAAAATGGGCCGCGTGCCCTCAAGCCCGGCAAACACCACAGATCCCGGCGTTTCCACCAACCGGTCGCCCAGAAACAGCTCCGACGGATTTTGAACTTCCTGAAGACCGGTGCCGGTCATCTCAAAGACACCGATCTCGTCCGTCGCGCCAAAACGGTTCTTCACCCCGCGCAGCACGCGGAAATGGTGGGTGCGGTCGCCTTCAAAATAAAGCACCGCATCAACCATATGTTCCACCACGCGTGGCCCGGCGATTTGACCGTCCTTGGTGACGTGCCCCACCAGAATAACGCTGGCGCCGGTGCGTTTGGCGTATCGGATGACCTGCTGGGCGCAGGAGCGAACCTGGGTCACCGTGCCGGGTGCACTGTCGACGCTGGCGCTCCAAAGCGTTTGTATGGAATCCAGCACCACCAGATCGGGCTGCGGTCCATCTTCCAGGGTGGCCAGAATGTCTTCCAGATTGGTTTCCGATGCGATGGCGACCGGTGCTTGGCTGACACCCAATCGCTCGGCGCGCAGGCGGACCTGGCCAAGGGCTTCCTCACCAGAAATGTAGATCACACGGGCGTTCTTCTGCGCCAGCGCCGCTGTTACCTGCATCAGAAGCGTCGACTTGCCGATGCCGGGGTCGCCACCCACCAATAGAGCTGAGCCACGCACAAAGCCGCCACCGGTCACGCGGTCCAGCTCGGTGATGCCAGAGGCCAGACGGGGCAGGGGCTCTTCCACATGATCCAAAGAGGAAAGCCCAACAGCACGCCCTTTGACGGCTGATCCTTTGGCCGGGCCACCAAGGGCCCCGCCTCCGCCCGATGCGCTTTCTTCAACCAGCGAGTTCCAAGCGCCGCAGCCATCGCATTTGCCGATCCAGCGCGGATGTTCGGTGCCGCAGTTCTGGCAAATGAAAGTGGATCGTCGCTTGGCCATACTCACTCACCATGGTCATTCAAAGGGGCAGTCGCGGGCGTTTCTTATCGTGAGTCCTCATAGCTGATCGATGAGAACAAAACAAGATCAAATGATGGAGTCAGCCGCCGAGATAGGTTCTAGCATAGCGTGGACCAAGGTCAGTCAGCACCTCATAGCCGATGGTTTGCGCCCACCCGGCAACCACATCGACGGTGAGGCTTGAATTGATCAGTTCCACGAACATGCCGGCGCGAACGTCATCAAAATGCGCTTCGGTGATGTCAGCGGCAATCAGGTCCATCGACACCCGCCCAAGCATCGGCGCGCGCCTGTCGTTGATCATGACATGCGCATCAGAGTCATTGCCGACAAGCCGGTGATAGCCGTCGGCATAGCCAACGCCCAAAATCGCGATCCGGCTGTCGCGCTGAAGAGTTTTCGTCGCGCCGTACCCGACCGCGTCCCCTGCCTTGGCGGGCCGCACCTGCATGATGCGCGCTTCCAGCGTGATGACCGGGTGCAGATCCACCGGTGAGGGGACAACCGACTGACCGCCGTAAAGCGCGATACCCGGGCGCGCGAGGTCATGCCGAAATCGTTCGCTCTGCAACGTGCCTGCGGAATTGGCTAGCGACCCGGGCAAGCCTGGAAAGAGCGTGCGCACATGAGCAAAATTGGCAATCTGCACATCGTTGAGCGGATGATCAGGCGTGTCAGCGCAGGCAAGATGGCTCATCACATGGGTGAGATTCAGCCGTTCGAGCAGCGCAGTATCGGCCGCAAGGTGTATGGCATCGTCTATGGTTAGGCCGAGCCGCGTCATGCCGGTATCGACGTGCAGCGCGGCTTGATGGTCGCTTTCAAAGGCGGCCCATTCGCGCACCTCATCCATCGTGTTGAGCACGGGGCGCACAGCGTGGCTGGAGAAGTCAGCCGCACCGGTTGGCGTTAGCCCGCCAAGGCAATAGATGGCGGCCTCAGGCAAGTAGGCTCGCAGTTCAAACGCTTCCTGCGGCAGGGCCACGAAAAAGGTTCGGCAGCCCGCATTCCAAAGCGCGCGCGAGACGGGCTCAAGACCAAGCCCATACGCGTTGCCCTTCACTACGCCTGCGCATTCGCCAGGGCTCGCAAGCTCAGCCAGCTTCCGCCAATTGTTGACCAGCGCGCCCAGATTGACGGTCAGGCGTCCGCCGCTGTGATCAGTGCTCACGTGCTGATCTCCAGATCAGAAATGATAGGGCACATGATCATCTTCAATGTAGTCGCCAAAGCGCGTTAGCTCCGCCTGGAAGGTCAGCTTCGCCGTGCCGGTTGGACCATGACGCTGCTTGCCGATAATCACTTCGGCAAGCCCGTGCACACGATCCATTTCTTCCTGCCAAGCAAGGTGCTCCTCGGTGTTGGGCTTAGGCTCCTTGCTCTGAAGGTAATACTCCTCGCGGTACACAAACAGCACCACATCGGCGTCCTGCTCGATGGAGCCTGATTCACGCAGATCGGAGAGTTGTGGACGCTTATCCTCACGCGCTTCCACTTGACGTGATAGCTGAGATAGAGCCAGAATCGGAACATCCAGTTCTTTGGCTAACGCCTTGAGACCAGTGGTAATTTCTGTAATTTCTTGGACGCGATTTTCGCTGGCGCGACGCGATGAACCTGTCAACAATTGCAGGTAATCCAGAATCAGAAGATCAAGTCCCTTTTGCCGCTTCAATCGGCGTGCACGAGCCGCCAATTGGCCCACCGACAGGCCACCGGTCTGATCGATATAAAGCGGAATGGAGTGCATCTCCTGGCTTGCCATCACCACCTGTTCAAACTCGTTAGCCTTGATGTCGCCACGACGGATGCGTGAGGACGAGACGCCCGACTGTTCAGCCAAAATACGTGTGGCCAGCTGCTCCGACGACATCTCCAATGAGAAGAAACCTACAATGCCGCCAGCCTCAGTTTCCACCTCATTGTTGACGCCAACACCACCGCGCCAATGCTTGGCAACATTGTAGGCAATATTGGTGGCGAGCGAGGTTTTGCCCATCGCCGGACGACCAGCAAGGATGATGAGGTCAGAGCGCTGAAGGCCACCCATCCGGCCATCAAGATTGTTGAAGTAGCTTGGCAGGCCAGACAGGTGACCATCGCGCTGATAGGCGGCGGTTGCCAAATGAATGGCCTGTTCCAACGCATTGTCAAAGCCGATGAAGCCCTGTTCCGCGCGACCCTTTTCAGCCAGCGAAAAAAGCTGTTTTTCCGCCGTCTCAATCTGCGCACCAGCCGAGGTGTCCACCGTCGCATCATAGGCGACGTTGACCATGTCCTCGCCAATGCCAATCAGCATGCGGCGCAGCGCCAGCTCGTAGACCATGCCAGCATAGTCAACGACATTGATGATGCTGGTGGCATCGGCGTGCAAGCGTAACAGATAGGCTGGCACACTCATCTCGCCGATGGTTTCGGCCTCAGTGAAATAGGTCTTCACGGTGATGGGCGTGGCGACTTTGCCGCCGCGGATCAGCTCAGAAATGGTGGCGAAGAGCTTTTGGTGCGGGGCCAGATAAAAATGGTGCGGCTCAAGAAAATCGACGACGCGATAGAACGCTTCATTGTTCACCAAGATAGCGCCCAAAAGGCCAGCTTCCGCCTCGGCATTGTGAGGTGCCGAGCGCAGTGCTTCTGCGCCTTTCATAGCCGAGGGGGCCAAAGGGGCAAGGTCGTTCATAGGAGCCTCGTTGTGGTCAGAGGCGCACCATAGCTGAGTCTGTCGCCCTTGTGTGGCAGCGAAGCTGGATTGAACAAAAAAAGCGCCGGGCGTACCCGGCGCTTGATTCATCCTGTGGGGATTGGGGATGGGTGTGGATAGCCGCCGCTTAGACCATACATTAACGTCTCGGAACGGTTTGAAAACCTGAATTCATGGCATCTGCACGGGCCGCTGGATACAAAGAGACCAGCCGGGGTTATCAGTGCACCCTTTTATCCTGAAGCCAAACAGCGTCGAACAGCGCGAACACTTGCTTTGCCAAATCCGTCCCCACAACCTCGTCGCGTTTCAAGACCGTGCCCGTAAGCTCACTGTATGCAACGGGGCGATCGTGCGCATCGACAATCATGACACCTGGGCCCGCCTCGTTCTCAAAACAGACAAGCGAAACCGCGCAGCGATCCTTCTTGGTCGTGCCTTCTCCCCATGATCCGTAAATCAGATCGAAATTGACCGGGTGGCCGTCGAAAGGCTGTCCCACAGTCCATTGAACAAAGTAGCTGGCAACGGCTCCATTCTGGTCATGGATAAGCCCCCAAACGGTTCGGGTTGGATTGCCGCAGCAACTGCAAAGACCGCCGCTTTCTTCCGTTGGTTCAACTTTAAACAAGGATGTGGCCTCAAAGCGTTTGCGAAAGGCTACCGTGTGAAAGGTCGATACTCACCACCCAAAGGTGAACAACCTGTTTGGATGTGCATCGATGCAAAGCCGATCCGATGAAGCTATCCCGCGTCAAAGACTTTCAAGGTTCTCACGAACTCAGTTTCGCGTTCGGCAATACAGGGCGCGAAGCGACGTTTGACATCGCAACAAAAAAAACCGGGCCAAAGCCCGGTTTTCTCAAATCAAAAACAATGAAGACGATGAAGCCAATTAGGCGTCTATGCGGTCGCTGTCATTATCGTCAGCTGATGCAACGTCGCCAGCTGCCTCGCCAGCGTCTTCTTCCTCGTCGCCAAGTGCTAACTCATCATCTTCAGGGGCGACCTCAAAGATGTCATCGGCGTCTGGCGCATCTTCATCCACCTCTTCTTCAAACTCAAAGCCGTCAAAGTCCTGCACGGTGAGGTCTTCACCGGCTGCCTGGCGTTCAGCTTCATCCTCAGAGCGCGCAACGTTCATCGTCACCGAAACTTCCACCTCGGGGTGGAGCTGAATGATGACTGGGTGCAGACCAATGCTCTTGATCGGACGCTCCAAGCGAACCTGTGCACGCGAAACGCTCACGCCTTCAGCAGTTGCTGCCTCAGCGATGTCACGGGCGGCCACAGAACCGTAGAGTTGGCCGGTTTCGCCAGCCGAGCGGATGATGACATAGGTTGCGCCGTCCAGCGTGGTTGAAACGCCTTCAGCTTCAGATTTGCGCTCAAGGTTGCGCGCTTCCAGCTGGGCACGCTCAGCTTCAAACTTGGCAAGGTTGGCTTTGTTGGCACGCAGCGCTTTGCCCTGTGGCAACAAAAAGTTGCGGGCATAGCCGTCTTTGACTTTGACGGTTTCGCCCATCTGGCCAAGCTTGGCCACTCGCTCAAGAAGAATAACGTCCATCGAAGTGGATCCTTATGTGGTGCGGATCGCGATGGAACAGCGTGAGCGGCGTAAAAGTCTTTAACAAGACGGGCCGTCACCGATAGCAGGGGTCTTCATCCTGCTTGCTGTCCCGCGACCCTGTGGTTGAAGGGGCGGTTAGGTGGCGCATTACCGCGCCACCAGCATGGCGAGTGTGTCGCTTATTTCACGACGTAGGGCAGAAGGCCCAGAAAGCGTGCACGTTTGATGGCCTTGGCCAGCTCACGCTGCTTCTTCGCCGAAACGGCGGTGATACGCGAAGGAACGATCTTGCCGCGCTCAGAAATGTAACGCTGCATCAAGCGCACATCTTTGTAGTCAATCTTCGGCGCATTATCGCCAGAGAACGGGCATGTCTTGCGACGGCGGAAAAAAGGGCGACGAGCGCCAGCTGCTGCGGCCATTATGCGTCTCCTTCTGCGGCAGGTTTGGATTCGGCAGGCTTGTCACCATCATCGCGGCGCGGGCGACGTTCGCCACGATCAGGACGGTCACTACGATCACCACGACCACCAGGACGACGGTCATCACGATCGGATTTGCGCATCATGGCCGAAGGACCTTCTTCAAACGCATCCACGCGGATGGTCATGAAGCGCAGCACATCTTCGTTAATGCCCATCTGGCGTTCCATTTCGCTGACAGCATCGGACGGAGCGTCGATGTTCATCAGCGTGTAATGCGCCTTGCGGTTCTTTTTGATGCGGAACGAGAGGCTTTTCATACCCCAATATTCGCTCTTGGCGATGGAACCGCCCATTTCAGAAATCAGCCCGGAATACTGTTCCACAAGAGCGTCGACCTGTTGCTGCGACACATCCTGGCGGGCGAGGAACACATGTTCATAAAGCGCCATGCGCTAAACTCCTCAACATTGGATCATCCGGCGCAAAGCCTCTTCAAACCAATGATCCATCCCAATCGGGAGAGGAGCGTGGCAAGAAAAGTTCGAGAGCGGGAACACGGGAAGCCGATGGTTCTTCCACCACCTGCCAGCTTACACTGACCTTCCGTTCAACCCCCGGCCGGAGCCTTTCATTGTGAAAGACCAGCGGGGCATACGCCAGTTTGCGAAGAGAGACAAGTACCCTCACATCTTGACCTACAAGCCCTAAGCGGCCAAACGGTGCTGCTCAACATGTCAGCACATCGATAACGCAAGGACGACGACCTATGGCGACAGCCTTTCTTTTTCCTGGCCAGGGCAGTCAAGCCGTTGGCATGGGCAAGGCGCTTGCTGATGGGTTTGCCGAAGCGCGGGCTGTTTTCCAAGATGTTGATGCGGCCTTAGGTCAAGATCTTTCAACGTTGATGTTCGAGGGGCCGGAAGATCAGCTGACCCTGACAGCCAACACGCAGCCGGCCTTGATGGCGGTGTCCCTGGCGGCAACCAAAGCGCTGGCATCCAAAGGCGTCACGGTCGCCAAGCATGCCGACTATCTGGCCGGTCATTCGTTGGGCGAATACTCTGCGCTGGCTGCCGGTGGCGCGTTTGATATCCCAACAGCTGCCAAGCTCCTGCGCACACGCGGTGATGCTATGCAGTCTGCCGTGCCGGTGGGCGAGGGCGCGATGGCCGCTGTTCTCAATCTTGATCTGATAGCCGTTGAAGAGATTGCCGCCAAAGCCGCCCAGATGGGGGAGCCTGGCGATGTCTGCCAGGCGGCCAACGACAATGCACCGGGCCAGGTGGTGATTTCTGGCAGCAAAGCTGCTGTAGAACGCGCGATCGAACTGGCCAAAGAGGCTGGCGCCCGCCGCGCCATTCTTCTGCCGGTCTCCGCACCTTTCCATTGCGCGCTCATGGCGCCTGCCGCTGATGTGATGCGCGGGGCGTTGGCCAGCGCGGTAGTCCAACAACCAGCCAAACCTGTAGTTGCCAATGTGATCGCGAGCCCGATCACCGAGCCGGATGCGATCCGTGCCCGTTTGGTTGAACAGGTGACAGGGCGTGTGCGCTGGCGCGAAAGCGTGGAGTGGATGGCAGCCAATGGCGTTGACACCTTCATTGAGATTGGCGCGGGCAAGGCGCTGTCGGGCATGATCAAGCGCATGGTGGATGGCGCGACCATCTTGAATGTCGCCACACCTGATGATGTTGATCGCGTTGCCGATCATCTGGCGCGCTAACAAAAAGCCTATGGGGAAAAGCATGTTTTCATTGGAAGGGCGCACAGCCCTGGTTACCGGCGCCTCGGGCGGCATTGGTGGCGAGATCGCCAAAGCGCTTGTGACTTCGGGTGCAAAAACGGTCATCACCGGCACCCGCGAGGCTGTGCTGGCTGAAAAGGCTGCTGAGCTGGGTGAACTGGCAATCCCGCTGACCGCCAACCTTTCTGACAATGCCGATGTGGAAGGGTTGATCGCCCGTGCCGAAGAAGCTGCAGGCAGTCCCGTTGATATTTTGGTCAACAATGCCGGCATCACCCGCGATCAGCTTTTCATGCGCATGAAGGATGAAGACTGGGATGCGGTGATCCAGGTGAACCTCACCGCCGCTTTCAAGCTGTCACGTGCCGCCGTCAAAGGCATGATGAAGCGCCGCTTTGGCCGTATCGTGCAGATCACCTCTGTTGTCGGCACCATGGGCAATCCGGGCCAAGGCAACTATGTCGCCGCCAAAGCCGGTCTTACTGGCATGTCCAAAGCGTTGGCGCAGGAAGTTGCAACGCGTGGCATCACCGTCAATTGCGTGGCGCCTGGCTTCATCGAAACACCGATGACCGACGTGCTGAACGATGCCCAGCGCACCGGCATTTTGACCAAAGTTCCTGCTGGCCGCCTAGGCAGCCCGGCAGAAGTTGCAGGCGCTGTGGTTTATCTCGCCAGCGATGAGGCGGGCTACATCACCGGTCAAACGCTGCACGTAAACGGCGGCATGGCGATGATCTAAGCCGGGTGGCGCGAGGTATTTGATCGCTGCCCAACCCACAACTATCTGGCTCCAACCTGTGCCCATAGCACCCGCCTGACTTGCTGAACGGCATCAAGGTTGATATGGGGCCGCCAAGCGTTCTGCCGCGAAACCCGTTGCGCCGCGAGCGAAACACGAAAAACCTACGTGCCTTGGGCGTCCCTGCCTGGTACGTCACAGTCCACATCATGAAAGGATGTACCCATGAGCGATGTCGCTGACCGCGTTAAGAAAATTGTTGTCGAGCACCTCGGCGTTGAAGCCGATAAGGTTGAGCAAAAAGCATCGTTCATCGATGACCTTGGCGCAGACAGCCTCGACACCGTTGAGCTGGTGATGGCGTTTGAAGAAGAGTTCAACGTCGAAATCCCCGACGACATGGCTGAAACCATCCTCACCGTTGGTGATGCGGTGAAGTTCCTCGAAGGCGCTTCCAAGTAAGCGTCTTCACCTAAGCGCTGAGCGCCACGGCGCTCTCGCAGGACCTTTTTTACGATGGATGCAGGAACCCGCGCATGACAATGACCAAGCTTCGGCGTGTTGTGATCACCGGGCTTGGCATGGTCACGCCTCTTGGCGCGAACACCAAGACCACCTGGGATCGCCTTGTTGCTGGACAGTCCGGTGCGGGCCGACCCGAGGGTTTTGAGGTGGACGATCTGGCCTGCCAGATAGCCTGCCAAATCCCGCGTGGCGATGGCTCTGACGGCACGTTCAATGCCGACAGCGTTATGGTGCCCAAAGAGCAACGCAAGGTCGATGATTTCATCGTCTATGCGATGGCGGCCTCCGATGAAGCTTTGGCCGATGCCAACTGGCAGCCGGAAAGCTATGAAGACCAGACCCGCACCGGTGTTCTGATTGGATCGGGCATTGGTGGCCTCAATGGCATCGCCGCCGGCACCATGACCTTAAACGAAAAGGGGCCACGTCGCCTCAGCCCGTTCTTTATTCCAGGTCGCTTGATCAATCTGGCCGGTGGCTATGTTTCGATCAAACATGGCCTTAAAGGTCCCAACCATGCCGTCGTGACCGCTTGTTCCACAGGCGCGCATGCCATCGGAGACGCTGCCCGACTGGTGGCGCTTGATGATGCGGATGTGATGGTTGCCGGTGGCACCGAATCGCCGCTTGGCCGCATTGCCCTTGCTGGGTTTGCCGCGTGTAAGGCGCTTTCCACTGCCTTCAATGATGCGCCGGAAAAAGGCTCACGCCCCTACGACAAAGACCGAGACGGCTTTGTGATGGGTGAGGGCGCTGGCGTTGTGGTGCTTGAAGAACTTGAGCATGCCAAAGCCCGTGGCGCGACGATCTACGCAGAAGTGATCGGTTACGGTCTGTCAGGCGATGCTTACCACATCACCGCCCCATCGATGGATGGCGATGGCGCGTTCCGCTGCATGACAGCTGCGCTCAAGCGCGCGGACATCAGTCCATCTGAGCTGGATTATGTGAACGCGCACGGCACCTCCACGCCGCTGGGCGATGAGATTGAGCTTGGCGCCGTTGAACGTTTGATGGGTGATGCTGTGTCCGGCCTCACCATGTCGTCCACCAAGTCAGCCATTGGTCACCTGTTGGGCGCTGCCGGTGCGGTGGAAGCCATTTTCACAACCCTTGCCATCAAGCATGGCATCGCACCGCCAACACTGAACCTCGACAATCCCTCGGTGGAGACGCCAATTGATCTGGTGCCTCACACGGCCAAGCAGAAGCCGATCCGTACCGCGCTTTCCAACTCCTTCGGGTTTGGCGGCACAAACGCCTCGCTTGTTCTTCGCGCTGTCGATTAAGCCAAAATGCAATTGTCGCTCTTTTCCGGCTGATGTTGCCGATTGAGTTCGCATAAGCTGTGGATGAGGTCAGGCCTGGACCTGCCATCAGGTGGGCTGTCAGGCCAGACTGACGCGGCCAAAACACAAACGGTTCCCTTGGAATCGCCACATTATGCCGCTTTGGACGGCCATCCTTAAAACGGCCTTGCCTCAAGGCGTGTGAGAAGGAAAAGCGTGGCGGCGAAATGATGATGATGGGCGCAACACCCAGTCAAGAAGCGATGCCAGGATTGATTCCATGAACGATTCCAACAGCTCCGATGCCACACGTGTGAGCGAAACGCCGCGCAGCGCTGCGCAGGCGATCAAGCCTGAAGCGGTGGCCCGGCCCAATGCCAAGCATGCCAGACGCGCCCGCTCACCTTTCGTGGTGATGCTCAATGGCTTGTTCTCTGTGGCACTGCTGGGCGTCGTGATCCTTGGCGGCTTGGCGTATTTCGCCAATGTGCGCTTCAACGCTGAGGGCCCGCACAGCACGGATCGCAACATCAGCGTTGAGCGTGGCATGGCGACCCGCCAGATCGCCGGTATGCTGGAAGCGCGCGGCGTGATCTCCAACGAACATATCTTCACAGCTGGGGTTTTGGCACGTCAGGCGCGGTCGCGGCTTCAAGCTGGTGAGTACGCTATTGAAGCCCACGCTTCCATGTCTGATATTCTTGATATGATGGTCGAGGGTCGCACTGTTGTGTACTCGGTGACCTTCCCAGAAGGCTGGACCAGCCAACAGATGGTGAACCGTCTCAACGCCACCGAATTTCTGACCGGCGAGATAACCGAGGTTCCGCCAGAAGGCGCACTGCTGCCGAACACGTATGCGTTTAACCGCGATGCAACGCGCCAAAGTGTACTTGATCGGATGATCGCAGCCCAAGAATCTGCTGTTGCTGATATCTGGGAACGTCGTGTGGATGACTTACCAATCGAGTCGCCCGAAGAGCTGGTGACGTTGGCCTCAATTGTTGAAAAAGAAACCGCCCGCGCCGATGAGCGCACGCGCGTCGCTGGGGTTTTTATCAACCGGCTGAACCAAGGCATGCGCATCCAGTCCGATCCAACGATCCTCTATGGCATCTTTGGTGGTGAAGCCTGGATGGAGGCGCGACCCATCTATCGCAGTCAGTTGCGCGATGAGAGCAACCCCTACAACACCTACACCATTCCAGCCCTGCCGCCCGGCCCCATCGCCAATCCGGGCCGTGCATCGCTGGAAGCGGTCGCCAACCCCTCGCGTACCGACGATTTGTTCTTCGTTGCCGATGGCACTGGCGGTCACGCTTTTGCTGAAACCTACGAAGAGCACAATCGTAATGTGGAGCGTTGGCGGGAGATCGAGCGGCAGCGAGAAGCCGCGCGTGAAGCTGCTGAGTCGGAGGCCGACGCAGCTGAAGAGGAAGAAGCGGCTGCAGCAGCCGATGATGGGGCATCTGCGGACGCTGAAACCTCTGAGAGCGAGCAGTAGCGCCTACCATGCCATTGAACTCCATGACCGGCTTTGCGCGCGCCGAAGCCAACCACGGGTCGCTGTCGATCCAGATTGAAGCGCGCTGCGTCAACGGACGCTCCAGCGATATCAAGCTACGTTTGCCGTCCGGGTTTGATCATCTCGACAAACCGATCAGGGCGCTGTTCCAAGGCGTTATCCGGCGCGGCAATGCCAATGTGAATGTGTCCTTGCAGCGCGATGCCGAGCGCCAGCCGCGCATCAACGTCGAAACTTTAGAAAGTCTACGGGCAACACTCACCGAGCGCGCCACTTCTTGGGGCGATCCTGCACCGACGTTGTCCGATCTGTTAGCGCTGCCTGGGGTTGTTGAGATGGTGGACCCCGCCGCAGCCGACACAAGTGAAGAGGCAAGCCAAGCGCGTGATGCAGCGCTGCTGGCCTGTGCCAAGATCTGCGCCACCGAGCTTGGCAAAGCGCGTGCCTCCGAAGGCGAGGCGATGCTGACCGTTCTGCAAGGGCTTGTTGCCGAGATTGGACGCGAGACCCAGGCGCTGGCCGAGCATCCCGATGCCCGCGGTGAGCATTTGATGGCGCGACTGAAAACGCAGGTTGATCGGCTGCTAGAGGATGCCAACCCGCTTGATGAGCAGCGTCTACATCAAGAAGCTGCGGTTTTGGCCACCAAGGCCGACATTGAAGAAGAGCTGGCCCGCTTGCGGGCCCATATCGATGGTGCGCGCGCTTTGCTGAAGGTCAGCGAACCCGTTGGGCGCAAGCTTGATTTTCTTGCACAGGAATTTAACCGCGAAGCCAATACAATCTGTTCGAAGGCTTCAACGATCACCGTCACCCAGCATGGGCTGGCCTTGAAGGCGTTGATCGATCAGGTCAAAGAGCAGGTTCAAAACGTCGAATAGTCGGCGGGCGGACCTTGGTGAGAGGCAAGCATGAGCAGCAAGCGCGGATACATTCTGGTTCTCTCCTCACCTTCTGGTGCTGGCAAGTCGACCCTTGCGCGTCAATTGCTTCAGGATGAGGGGTTACCAACGCCCAAGCTCTCGGTTTCCGTCACCACACGCCAGCGACGGCCTTCGGAGATCGAGGGCACGCACTATCACTTCATCGATGAAGTCTCGTTTTTGCAGCGCCGCGACCAGGGCGCACTGCTGGAATGGGCCGAGGTGCATGGCAATTTCTATGGCACACCGAGAGAGCCGGTGGAGCGCGCGCTGAGCCAGGGCCATATCATGCTGTTCGACATCGATTGGCAGGGCACCGAACAGGTGCGTGCTGCGATGCCGGAGGACACGGTGACTGTGTTTGTGCTGCCGCCAAGCTTTGAAGAACTGCGCGCTCGCATCATTCGCCGCGCTGAAGACAAGCCGGATGTGATTGAAAAGCGCTTGGAAAACGCCCGTGATGAGATGACCCATTGGCGCGACTATGACTATGTCATCACCAACACCGATTTGGGTGAAGCTTACGAGCAGCTGCGCGCGATCTATGTGGCTGAAACGGTGCGGCGTGGTCGTCAGCCGGCGCTTGAAGATTTTGTCGGTGAGCTGATCTCAGCTGATTAAGTCGCGGTAGGTTCGGGCCAACGCTGCGAACGTTTCGATTGGTAGCGTTTCTGCCCGTTCAGTTCCCTCAAGGCCAACGCGTGTCATAAGGTCAGCCAAACCATCTTGGCCTAGCCCTAAGCTCTTCAACGACTGCCGCACCATCTTACGCCGCTGACCAAACGCAGCGGCTGCAACTTTCTCCAGATCCTTACCTTGGCAGGGCAGCGGCTCGGCGCGAGGACGCAAATGCACCACGCTGGAAGTAACCTTTGGTGGCGGCACAAAGGCCGATGGCGGCACGTCGAACATCAAGTGTGTTTGGCAACGCCAGCCTGCCAGAACGCCCAACCTGCCATAGTGCTTGTCGTTGGCCTGCGCTACGATGCGCTGGGCAACCTCGCGTTGGAACATCAGCGTTAGACCGGCAAACCAGGGCGGCCATGGTTCGCTGAGCAACCAGCCAACCAGAAGAGGTGTGCCAACATTGTAGGGCAAATTGGCGATGATTTGCGCCGGACCATCGGTGGGGCTGATGTGGCCAGTTACGTCCACCTTGGTGGCATCGCCATAGATCACCTCAAGGCGGCCTTCACTGGCTTCCGTTAGACGATCGAGGATAGGTCGAAAGCGCTCATCGCGCTCAATGGCGATAACGCGTTTGGCGCCTTCCAGAAGCAGCGAGCGGGTGAGCCCTCCAGGACCTGGGCCAATCTCGACAACGGTACCTTCGCTCAGTGGCAGACCAGATCGTGCGATCTTGCGGGTGAGGTTGAGATCGAATAGAAAATTCTGTCCGAGGGACTTTTTTGCCCCCAGCCGCGATCCACCGAGCCCCAGGCTTTCCACCTCGGCGCGGACGCTGGGTAGGTTATCCAGGCTCACGCAGCGGCTCGTGCGCGTTGGCTCATTTCATCGGCAAGTCTAATTGCCGCGATCATGCTGGCAGGCGATGCTTTGCCGGTTCCGGCAAGCGACAGTGCCGTGCCGTGGTCTGGCGAGGTGCGCACGAACGGCAAGCCGAGCGTCACATTGACGGTGTTGTGGAAGTCCAGCGCTTTCACCGGGACCAATGCTTGGTCGTGGTACATGCAGAGCGCCGCATCAAAGGTTTGGCGCGCCTCAGCATGAAACATCGTGTCAGCGGGCAGGGGGCCTACAGCATCAATGCCCGCTTGGCGTAAGGCTGCTACCGCAGGAGCAATCACCGCATCGTCTTCGCTGCCCAGGGTCCCATCCTCACCGGCGTGCGGGTTGAGCCCGGCAATGGCAAGCCGCGGTTCAGCGATGCCGAAACGCTTGGTGAGATCACGAGCTGTTGCAATGCCAACATCGATAATCCGCTGCGTGGTGAGCGAGCCCGCAACGTCATTGAGCGGAATGTGTACGGTTACCGGCACGGTGCGCAGCTCTGGCCCCGCCAGCATCATTACAGCCATTGGATGCATGTCTGGCCAATGTTCTTGGGCAAAGGCCTCCAGAAACTCCGTATGCCCAGGAAAGCCAAAGCCAGTGGCATAAAGATTGGCTTTGTGGATCGGCGCCGTGACCAGTCCGGCGCATAGTCCAGACTTCACCGCGTCTAGAGCACCGCGCAGCGCAGCCACGGTGACAGCGCCTGTGCTTTGATCAAGGTCACCGGGGGTATCGGTTACCGCGCCAACATCCACGACGGACAGCGTGTTGTCGGATTGGCGTCTGGCATCGTCAAAAGAATCCAGCGCCGCAATCTCGATGGCAAAACCCATGCGCTTTGCACGGCTTTGGAATAGCGCCGGGTCGCCGAAGACGATGAGGTGAGGGGTGGATGCTTCGCTCTGTAGTTGCTGGAAGGCTTGCAGAATAATATCCGGGCCTATGCCTGCCGGTTCGCCCATGGAAACGGCAAGCGGGCGACCGCCATGAGGCATTGTCAGCACAGTTTCAATCAGTTGTTGGGGCGAAGAATGGTAGCAGAGGCACGCAAATCACGCAGATAACCGCGCGAGAGCAAAAGGCCTTCTTCATTGCGCAATTCGCTTTCCACATCGCGGCGCGCTTCGGCATCTGAACGCACATCGCGCTTATTGCAGACCGCAAACATCACCACACCTTCCGGTCCGTCTTCGGGTGGTGTAAGACGACCGACGGCCGTCTCCTGCAGCAGCCCGTCAAGCTCAGGAGAAAGGTCGGAAGAGAAGCGGCGCGACTCCGCTTGGACAACCACGCCATTGAGCTCTCGTGCGGCTGAGATGCCCGCTGCACAGGACTCAAAACGAGAGCGAAACGCGGTGGCTTCGCGGCGACGTTGGTCGCGCGTGTTGGCGCCCGAGCCCTCTGGAACAATGAACACCACTTCGCGCAATGTGTATTCCGTGGTTGTCAGTTCAGTGCTACCGTCGTCGCTGGATCGGTTGTCGAGCGCAGCCAAAACATCCTGTTCGTCAACGCGAACTGTGGCCTGAAACCGCGCGCGGATCACCTGATCCCAGAGGATCTGAGCTTCGATGCTGGCGCGCAACGTCGCAAGGTCCACGCCGCGCTGGCCAAGTGCTTGTCCAAGCTGCGAGACGCTAAGCCCACTGCGCGACGCAATGGTTTGCAGGGCTTGATCAAGTTCGGCCTGCGTTACGGAGATGCCAAGGCGCCTTGCTTCAGCACGCTGCAACGCTTCGTCGATCAGCTCGTTCTCAGCGCCCGATGAGGCTTGCGCACTGGACGCACCCTGCAAACGCAGCAAAGCTGTCCGTGCGTTGATATCGTAGTTGCTGATAGGCACATCGTTGACGAGGACTGCTGTATAAACTGACTGCGCTGCGGCGGGCGACGTCAGCGATGGCAGGGCGCTTGGCGCGGCGAACACCATCGCACCACCAAGAACCAGTGCACCAACTCTTACGCCCATCGTTTGGCGCGCTTTGCGCATTGTCTCTGCACCCGTCATCTTGCAATCCTTCTAAACTCGCACGCTGAACGCCAAAAGGAGCAAACGCGCCAGCCATCTGCGGTCTTGCGCTGCTCTGAAACGCCCGTGCCTGCCAAATGTGCCCAAATTCGGCCCGTCAGGCTCTATTCTGTTCCGAACACGCTGTTGAACTGGTCATTGTTGAGCACTTGCGTTTCCACGCCGCCAATGGTGCGCAGGGAAACATTAAGCATCACGCGGCTATCAGAAACGCCATCGTTAGCCTCGGGCGCGGTGTAGGTGTAATTCACACCAAACCCGAAACAATCACAGATATATTGGATGCCAGCGCCATATCCGAGAATATGGCTCTCTTCCAAATCATATTGGAGGCTGCCCGCCACGCGCCAGCTGCTGTTCACCTGAAGAGAAGCTGAGCCGGCAATTTGATGTTGGTCTTCGTTGATACCGCGATTGGGCTGTGCTGCCAGATAGGCATACGTCGCCGAGCCCGCCACACGGCCATGCGATGCCGATGCGATGAGTTCACCGCGTTCCAAGCTAAAGTCATCCTCATCAAAGCGACCCGAGCCCGTCAGCGAAAGCTGGTTCTGCAGGCGCGCCGTGAGCATCGCCACATAATCGGACTGGTCGGTTTCAAGACCGCTGTCGGCGCCGTTGGGCGTAAGAATATTGGTGCCCGTCTGTGTCCAGGCATAGGGGTTCTCTCCGGCCAGATGAAATGACTGACCAATAACAGCGCTCAGCGAGAGGCCGTTGTCGAACGTACCGGAATAACGCACGCCGACATTCGCGCGGGTGCCGCCTTCAAGTTGGTCGTAGCCGGAATATTTGTCCCAATCGAAAAGATTGGATGCGTCAAAGACCAGGCTTTGTGAGTCCTCAATAGGCACTTCACCCACATGGCTTGTGTCAGGTCGCACGATGAGTTGTGCCACCGGTTCCAAGACATGGCTGCTGCCAGGCGCGGTGATCAGGAACGGCCAGCGCCATTCCAGCCCTGCCGATGCCATGCCGCGCGCGAACGAGTTTTCTCCGTCATCGAACACAACATTGGAATCATTGCCAAGATTGTAGCCAATCAGATCGCCACGGAAACCGACTTGCGGTGTGAACACCTGACCAAGTGGGCCAATGAACTCGCGACGCCAAGACACATCCAGGGTCGCGCGGCTCGTCTGGCCGTCAAGGCCTTCGTAAATGTTGACATTGTTGACACCACCAACCGTCTCACTTCGAGAATAGGCATCCTCACGAACCGTCGTCGTGAGGTTGGCTAGCACTTGCAACTCGCCACCAACATGGTTTGGCGTGAATCGGCGATCATAGTCGACCACCGGTAGTGTCCAGGGCTGATTTTGGTCGCCCTCTGATATTGTGGCAACCTGAATGCGCTCAACGCGTGCATCGAAATAGCTGCGGTCGTGAAGCCCGGTCAGATAGATGTCGGATATGACTTGGCTCGCCCCTTCCGATTCAATTGCATAGTCGCGGAAATAGCGTCGGTCGGACTGCCAATAAAGGTTCCAACCAAAGTTCCAGCGACTGTTCAGTGAAAAATCACCATTGGTGGCAAGGCCGCCGCGCCAGTCTTGGTCGCCAGGTTGGGTGTCGAACTGATCTCTGTCGAATTGCCGGATGCCAGAGGCGCGAACGCTAAACCCACCGTGCTCCAGTCGCTGCCGCCACTCAGCCTCAAGGTGCAAACCTTGGCCGGTGTAGGCGGTTGGCGTGATCGTCAGGTCGTAGCTTGGATCAAGTGCAAAATAGTAGGGCGTTGAGACTCCAAACCCCACGCGACTGTCATGCACGTATTCTGGGCGTAAAAAGCCGCTTTTGCGCTCAACGGTCGGATCGGTGTGGGCAAAGAATGGCAGCCAGACAATGGGTATGCCGAAAAAGTCCAACCGGACATTTTCGTAATACACCATCTGATCTTCTTCATCATAGGTGATGGTATCGGCGTGGAACTTCCATGCCAGTGGCCGACCTGAACCTTCTGGGCAAGCTTCGCAGGCTGTGTAGGTGCCCTCTTCAAACTCGGTCACCGTGCCTTCGTCGCGGCGTGTGGCGTTGCGTGCCGTGAAGAAACCGCGTTCAGGGGTTTCAACGCTCAACGCATCGACAAATCCATCGGTCAGCGTGTCGCTGAGATCAGCTGATGTCGCCCGCAGGACCGAACCACTTGGTTCAACCAAAATAACATTGCCGCGCGCCAACACACGGCCTTGAGCGCGATTGTAGATAACCTCGTCGGCCTCAACGGTGTAGCCGTCATAAAAGATGGTGACCGTGCCGAGAGCTGTGACGGTGTTCGCGCCTTCATTGTAAAGAAGCTCATCAGCTTCCAAGAACATCTGTGCATCAGCGTTTGGCTGCGTGAACCCGGGCACGTTCTGAGTCTGCGCCTGAGCTGTATTGCTTGTGCCGACAGTCAAACCGGCACTAACACTGGTTAGCGCAAGGGCGCTGGCCAAGGTGACCATCGTGCCTTGGCGCAACCGCGTTGCCAAAGATGCGCGCATCATACCGGCCAAGCTTACCCGTCCTCCAGGTGAAGCAAGGCGGTGATACCGAACAGGCCTGCTGCGATCGGCGGCACCCATGCAGCAAGGATCGGATTGACCAATCCTGCCCCACCCAGGTCGCCTGCAATTTCGTTGATCACAAACACGATAAATCCAGCACTCAACCCAGCCACAACCAGCTTTGTCGTTCCCCCATGCCGAGAGAACCGCAAAGACACTGTTGCAGCCACCAACACCATGGCCATAAGCAGCATGGGCCGTGCGAGCAAGGCCTGAAATTGGAATCTATAGCGATCAGATGCGATGCCGGCCTGTTGTGCCTTATTTGCAAGGCTGGGAAGGCTCCAAATTGGCACAGAGGTGGCTGGTGTGAACCGTCCTAGGACATCGTCGGCCGTTAGCGGCGTGGCAAGCGTGAAAACATCGACCGCACGCGATTCTCCCTGCGTGTTGGTCATGTTCACATTTTCCATGTGCCAGGCGCCATCTCGCAGCACCGCACGCTGGGCATCGACCCGCTGGTTGAAATCGCCATTTTCATCAAACAACATGGCGCTGACTTGGTTCAATGTTTGGCCGTCATCCGTGGCCGAAGCAGCGCGCACCAACGTCATGATATTGCCTGTCGACTGCCGGAACCAAATCTCGCGATCGGGATCGACATTGGTTGTGCTGCCTGCAAACCGTTCGGTCAAAATAGAATCGGAGTGTACTTTCAAGGTGGCCGAAAGTGGATTGTAGAGCAGCGAAGCGGCAACCCCGACCAGCGCAGCAACGGCGATCAATGGCACCAAAAACTGCCAAGCCGACAAGCCTGACGCGCGTGCGATGATAAGTTCAGAACGCCGCGAGAGTGCAACCAGCGTCATCAACGCACCGATGAGCACCGCAAAGGGCACCAGCTGTTCAGCAAGCGCGGGTAAGCGCATGGCCGAGATGGCGACGATGGCCGTAATTGGAACATCCAAATCGCCACCGCGCCGCGACAACTCCATGATGTCGACCATGAACATCAGCGCGAACGCACCAAGGAACACAAAACCCACATGTTTGACGAAGGCCAAGGCTAGATAGCGGTTCAGGGACGCAGACAAACGCATAACCTACTCCGCCGCTTGAGGAAGGGTTGCGCCCTTCCTCCTAAGTTGGAGTCTGGTCAGGATAAGCTGTTTCAGATCAATGCGTTGCGTGATCGATAGCCATCCAACTATCAGTACGGCGATGGGGATGAGATAGAGCACGGGCCATGTGAAAGGTGCAGCCGAAATCAGCCCTGACGCACCAAATTGAGAGCCCAGCAGAACAGCGCCACCGCCGATAGCTGCCAGCACGCGTTTGGCACGACCAGCACGCCCCGAATGCGGCGTACCAAGGGCAAGCGCAACCACCATAGCAAAGGCAAGCGGATAGATCGGCAACGCCATTCGGTTGTGCAACTCGGTTACAAAACGTCCACGCTGATTAAGCAGAATTGGGTCGTCAGGGTCTGGATTAAGCAGATAAGCGGTCGATTGTTCAGATGGCTTAAAATAGCCTGGGTTCGTCGAGCGATCAGCAAAGCTCAGATCAATCGAATAGCTGTCGAAATAAAGGTAAGCGGTGTTGACGCGACCTGACTCCGACTGGGATCGATTTTGGATAACCCCATCTTCAACGGATAAAAACGCGCCTTCTTCGCCACGAACAATCGTGCCGCGCTGAGCAAAATAAATGACCTCTTGCGGAAAATCCCGTGTGTCGGCGATCATGATATCAGCCAGAACGCCGCCAGGTTCGCGCGCGCGCATATGAAACGTTAAGCCCTCTTGGAGCGAGGAAAACGCGCCCTCGCGCACAACCGTTGCCAAAAGATCCGCTCGCACATCGCTGATCATAAAACGCCAGGCTTTTTGCGCTGGCGGGGCAATCACATGGCCAAGAACAGCCACAATCAGGCTGACCACCAAAGCGCCAGCCATGACTGGGCGCAGCAAACTTGCCGGGCTACCGCCAGAGGCGTTCACCACAACGATTTCGCTTTCAGCGCTCAGGCGGTTGAGCGTCATCAATAGCGACAAGAACAGCGCTATCGGAGCGACCACGCTGACCATCTGTGGCAAGTTAAGAAGCGTCAGCAGCGCAAACGTTGCAAGCGCCGCACCTTGATTGGTGACAACGTCCAATTCTTGCAGAGCGACCACGCAGACAATCACCGCCGTGATGGCAATGAGCATGCCGACGAAGGTCAGCACCACCTGGCGAAACAGGTAGCGGTCAAACAAGCTGACGCGGAACACCTTCAAACGTTGATCACTCCCTACGCCACAGCCCAAATGCGCAAACCTGTCATCAGTCTGCCGCTGCGCGCCCAGCCACCGAACCGTTGAGCGCGGTGGCCTAAAAAATCCCCAACCTTCATTGCCACTCACAATGGCTAAAGTTCGACCAAGAAAGTGGGTTAAGTCTTTGTAAACAAGATCGTCCGCGATGCCCAGTCACCTCATTGGCTTGAATGGGCAAATGCGGCAAACCTTTTGGCAACGCTTGCCAAAACGTGCGTCATGGGCCACCTCAGGATGCAACACAGCGTGTCCGACCAGGCACCAAACGCTTTACCCAACATGAGGATTCAATGTCCCAACTTTCCTTCACTTTTGTTGCGCATACGACTGACGCCGATCTCAAAGACCTGCCAGAAGGCCCCATGGTGCTCTTTGCACCAAGCGCTGAGTCTTTCTCTGGCTCTGCTGCCAAGCTCGATGAAGCGGGCGAGGGGGCGCTGACGGCTGGCGCCAAAGCGGCGGGCTTCAAGGCTGGCTGGGGCGAAACGGTAAGCCTCTACGCTTTGCCTGGAGCACCATTGGACAAAACCATCATTGTCGGTGCCAACCCCGAAAAGGCCAAAGACCCTGAGCCGCATCTCATGCTTGGCGGCAAGGTGGCGTCGGCACTGTCCAAAGCCACGGAAGCAACCATCATCGTTGATGACATGGCTGCTGATGAGGCTTCTGCCATTCTGGCTGGGCTTAAACTGGGCGCTTACCGCTTCGACCGCTACAAGAGCCGTCCGGAGAATGGCGATGAAAACGGCGAAGAAGAGACGCCGCCACAGGCTCTGGCTGTCACCGTTCTGACCACCGACAAAGAAGCGCTTGAAGCCGCATTCCATGAGGCTGATGCCATCGCTTCGGGCACGCTTTTAGCGCGCGACCTTGTCAACGAACCGCCGAACGTTCTTGGACCAGAAGAGTTTGCAGGCGTCGCGCAGGCCCTCGATGAGCTGGGCGTTGAGGTGACTGTTCTTGACGATGCAGCCATGGAAGAGCTTGGCATGGGCGCGCTGCTTGGCGTGGCGCAAGGTTCAGCGAAGCCAGCGCGCATGGCCATCATGGAATGGAAGGGCGGCACCGACGAGAAGCCCGTGGCCATCATTGGCAAGGGCGTTGTTTTTGACACTGGCGGCATTTCCATCAAACCGTCCGGTGGAATGGAAGACATGAAGGGTGACATGGGCGGTGCGGCCTGCGTGGTCGGGCTCATGCATGCGCTGGCAGCCCGCAAAGCCAAGGTCAACGCGGTCGGCGTGATTGGACTTGTCGAAAACATGCCCGACGGCAACGCCCAGCGTCCTGGTGATATCGTGACCTCGATGGCCGGCAAAACCATCGAGATCATCAACACCGATGCTGAAGGCCGTTTGGTGCTTGCCGATGCGCTGCACTACACACGTACGACGTACGAGCCGAAAGTGATGATCGATCTCGCAACACTGACCGGTGCTATTTTGGTGGCGCTCGGCCAGGAGCATGCAGGGCTCTTCTCCAATGATGATGATTTGGCGACTGACCTGCACGAGGCTGGGCAACGCACGGGCGAGAAAGTGTGGCGTCTGCCAATTGGCCCAGCCTACGACAAGATGATCAATTCGCGCTTTGCGGATATGAAAAACACTGGCGGTCGGTTTGCTGGCTCCATCACTGCAGCGCAGTTCTTGAAGCGTTTTGTTGGCGACACACCATGGGCACACCTTGATGTTGCCGGCACGGCGATGTCAGCACCCAAATCGGCCATCAACCAGTCGTTCGGATCTGGTTTTGGCGTGCGCTTGCTCAACGATTACATCCGTGCCGTACACGAAGAAAGCTAGGCGCTAACCAATGGCTGATGTCGCGTTTTATCACTTGCAGACCATCAGCTTGGAAACTGCCTTGCCGCAACTGCTTGCCAAATGCCTGGAACGCAATTGGCGGGTGGTTGTGGAGGTCGGTGAACCCAGCCGCATCAAAGACTTAGACGAGCATCTTTGGACGTTTAGCGAGGCCAGCTTTCTGCCGCATGCGGGTGAGGGCGCCAGCGATCCAAAACGACAACCCATCTGGTTGTCGGCAACATCGGCCAACCCCAATGGTGCAGCGGTGCGCTTTTTCGTTGAGGGTGCTTTGCCTGACGAACACCACACTCTGAGCGACTACGAACGCGCTATCATGATGTTTGATGGTGGGAACTCCGCAGCCGTTCAGGATGCGCGCGGCGTTTGGAAAACATTGCGCGATGCGGGTCACACCCTTTCCTATTGGCGCCAGTCAGATACCGGAGCATGGCAACGCGCCGATCAGTAAGTTCCCATGTTTTTTGCCAGAAACACGTTTGACGAGCAGGCCTTTGTCATGCTCGTTTTGGCCACGGGGTAACGGGCCCACAAGGGGTCGGCATAGGGAGAGTATCCATGGCAAAACCATTGCGCACGTTTCAGCAGGCAATCGCAGCAACAGGGATAGCGTGTGCGTGTCTCTTGCCGATAAATGTTGGCGCTGCGGCGCTAACCTCTGACGAAAAGCTATCGGATATGGCGCCTGTTGCGCAAAAAACGCCAATCACCACCCCGTCAGCTTCCTGCACGGGCTCAGCGCCGTCCGGACCGGTCTTTGCCAATATCGATGAGTTGTGTCCGCTGGTGGCAGAAGTTGGAACGGCGCGGGTGGATCGCGATAGCAACGGCGAGGAGTACATCGCTGCGACTCTCAATGGCATCAATTTCGCCGTTGATGTTTACAATTGCGAGCCAGATTGCGCCGACTTGTCCTTCACCGCATCCTTTGAGATGGAAGGCCTAACGGTCGCCTTGATGAACGAGTGGAACTCCACGCGCCGCTTCGGCAAAGCCTATATTCGCGATGATGGCGATGCGGTGATCCAGATCGCCATCAACACCCGCCACGGTATTGCGTTGGAAACCTTCCGCGATGATTTGGTGTGGTGGGAAACCGTGCTGCAAGACTATGTGGAGTTTATCGGTTTCCGGTAGTGGCATGGGCCGAGTGGTCGTTCCGCAGGAACGGAACGACAGCCCAAAGAAATAACCAAGCGGTTGTTCCGAAGGAACAGAGCCGAGAAAGCCAGCGGTTGTTCTGAAAGAACAGAGCCAAGAAAGCCTGTGGTCGTTCCACAGGAACGGAACGACGGCAGCATAAACTACTAAACCCTTTCGCCCGCCTCTTCCAAAGCCGCATTGAGATCCAGCCAGCGCGCTTCCCAGCTGTCGAGCGCTTCGGCGCCTTTGGCACGGCGGGCAGAGAGTTTGGCGCCCTTTTGTGGGTTCATCGCGTAGAGCTTCGGGTTGGCCAGATCCTTATCGATCTTGGCCAATTCAGCGCGGATCGTTTTAAGGCGCGCGTCAGCCTCTGCCACCTGCTTTTTCAGCAACGAGACATTGCTCGGCCGTGCTGGTTTTGGGGCTACAGGCTCGCTTTTCGGCGCAGCTTTCTTGGCCTTGGTACCAGCCTTGCCAGCTTTCTGTTTGCCGCCATCCACGCCGCGCAAGATTGCTTGGCGATAGGCCGAAAGATCATCCTCGTACGGTTTCACAGTGCCATCGCCGACCACCCACAGCCGGTCAGCCGTGGCCTCTATCAGATGACGGTCATGCGAGATGATGATCACCGCACCATCATACTGCGATAGAGCCTCAACCAGCGCCTCACGGCTTTCCATATCAAGGTGGTTGGTCGGCTCATCGAGGATCAGAATGTCCGAGCCATCAAACGTGATCAAACCAAGCAAAAGCCTCGCGCGCTCGCCACCGGAAAGCTGGCCAGCAGGCGTGTCCATGCGCAGCCGGTCAAAACCCATTTGGGCAGCTTTGCCGCGCACTTTTGCCTCGCCCGCTTCGGGCATGCGCTTGCGGACTGTGTCGACGGGCGACTCTTTGGGGTTGAGATCATCAAGCTGGTGCTGCGTAAAAAACGCCACCTTCATTTTGCCTGGAAACGTCAGGTCACCAGCTTGCCGGGTGAGGCGTCCAGCAATCATCTTGGCGAAGGTCGATTTGCCGTTGCCGTTTTGCCCGAGCAGCGCAATGCGATCATCCGGATCAATGCGGAACGTCATGCGAGAGAGGATGGCCTTGTCGTCTTCATAGCCAACCGCCAAATCACGCCCATTGATAAGCGGCGGTGCTTTGGGTTTTTCTGGCCCTTGGAAATGAAACGGAGCCACGCGCTCGTCTTGGCGCAGCGCCATGGGCTCCATCTTTTCCAGCATTTTGACGCGGCTTTGCGCCTGCTTGGCTTTGGAGGCTTTGGCTTTGAACCGGTCCACAAACGATTGCATGTGCGCCCGGCGTGCTGCCTGCTTGGCCTGCGCCTTCTCTTCAACGGCAAGCTGAATGCGTCGCTGTTTGTCGAACGTATCGAACGCGCCACCGTACAGTTGCAACCGACGTTGATCTAAGTGCAGCGTTTGGTTGACAGCACTGTTGAGCAGGTCGCGGTCATGGGAAATGACCATCAGCGTGTAGGGGTATTTGGCCAGATAACTCTCCAGCCACAGCGCACCTTCAAGATCGAGATAGTTGGTTGGCTCATCGAGCAACAAGAGATCCGGCGCTGAAAAGAGCACCGCCGCCAGAGCCACACGCATGCGCCAACCGCCGGAGAAATCCGATGCGGGGCGTTGCTGCGCCACATGATCAAACCCCAAACCCTGGAGAATGCGCGCTGCGCGAGATTCTGCCGAATGCGCGTCAATATCGGCCAGCCGAAGCTGGATATCGCTGATGCGCGTGGGGTCGCTCGCGGTTTCAGCCTCAGCCAAAAGTGAGGCGCGCTCGGTATCAGCAGCAAGCACGATGTCCAGCAGCGCCTGCGGTCCGGCAGGCACTTCCTGGTCTACGCCACCAAGACGCATGCGCGATGGCAGGCGAATTTCGCCGCTCTCTGGCGCGATCTCGCCGCGGATCAGCTTAAACAGCGTCGTCTTGCCCGATCCGTTGCGGCCAACGAAGCCGACCTTTGCGCCGCGCTGGATGGTCGCTGACGCGCCATCGAACAAAAGCCGGTCGCCCAGCCGATAGGTGAGATTGGAAATTTCTAGCATGCCGCCGAGCTAGCATTGTGCCGCCGCATGGTCTAGCGGCATATCGACAACACATGCACAAAAGAGGAGCGTGGGCGATGCGATCACTCTATGAACTTTGCGGGGCTGAACCGGATCGGTTGTTTTCGGCCTATTCTTGGCGCGCCCGCTTAACCCTTGGCTACAAAGGCCTGGATTTCGAAAGCAGACCCACCCCTTTCACGCAGATACCGAAGGCGTTTGAGAGCATCCATAAAACTGTGCCTGTGCTGGTCGATGGCGAAACAACGGTCACCGAGAGCTTTGACATTTGCCGTTATCTGGAAACCACATACGCTGATACGCCAAGCGTGTTTGGTGGCGAAGGTGGCGTAGAAAACGCGGCGCTGATCGACAATCTGATTGTGACTGGGCTCTATCCAACCATCAGTCGCATGATCATTCTCGACATCCACAACCAGTTGGCCCCTGAAGATGCTCACTATTTCCGCCAAAGCCGGGAAAAGCGCTTCGGCATGTCGTTGGAGGATGTGCAGCGTGGGCGCGACAAAGAGCGTCAGACGTTCACCACCTTCCTAAAGCCCTATCAGCGGCGACTGGCTGACGCGCCATTCTTGGGCGGCGAGCGCCTGCTTTTTGCTGATATAGCGCTGGCAGCATCCTTTTGCTGGGCCAAAGCAACTTCATCCTACGACACACTAGGCGGTGATGATGTGCTGCAGAACTGGTTCGACCGCGTGCTCGCCGCCTGCAACCAGACAGAAGCGCTGAAACTGGCGACTTGATGCCGGGGAGCGCAGCGGCTATAGCCCGCCCACCTGCTGTGCCGCCGGGGTGTTCCGGTTTGCGCACGCGGGTTTTTAGTTTCACCCCCGATACAAGATAGGATCGCCGCAATGGCCATCGAACGCACATTCTCCATGATCAAGCCGGACGCGACGCGCCGCAATCTGACCGGTCAGATCACCGCCAAACTCGAAGCCGCTGGCCTGCGTGTTGTTGCTGCCAAGCGCGTGTGGATGAGCCGCAAAGACGCTGAAGGCTTTTACGCCGTGCACCGCGAGCGCCCCTTCTTTGATGAGCTGGTCGACTTCATGTCGTCTGCGCCAACTGTGGTGCAGGTGCTTGAGGGCGAAGACGCCATCGCCCGTAACCGCGAAGTGATGGGCGCCACCAATCCGGCAGAAGCCGATGAAGGCACTATCCGTAAAGAGTTCGCGCTGTCGATTGGCGAGAACTCGGTTCACGGCTCTGATGCGGCTGAAACCGCGGCCGAAGAAATCGCCTACTGGTTCTCTGAGCTGGAAATCGTCGGCTAAAGCCAGGCGATATCAAACGTTTAAAGGGCGGTTTCACCTATCCGGTGGCCGCCCTTTTTTGTTGTCTATGGAAATGTTGAACGCGCCGCTTTTGCTTATGAAACAGCTTTGCTATTGAAGTGTCAGCTAGCTGGAATTTGGTAATTCTTGGCATGCACCACAGGTGGCAGTACAACTGGCTGAAAATTGACCGCCGCGCCAATACCAGTAGCTGTCATATTGCTCTCAAGAGAGGTTTTTGTTGGGAGCGGGGTGTTTGATTTTTCGACTTTTCTCCGAAGGAGCCGCTAGCTAAGGTTTAGCTTTGAAATGATAGTAAACCGACCCGCTTTTCTGTTGGACGACCCAGCTTACAGCATCCTTCCAAAACTGCCTTTTTCCTTAGATTGGTCGTCCGTCCCAGAATTCATCCGGATCACCGCCTTCAACATTGGTGGTGTACAGCCTGTTACGAAGGCAGTAACTGAAGCGGCAGGTAGGGTGCCGTACGATAAGCTCAGCGACGGCCAGGTCGAGCTCTTTCGGAAACGAGGCACACACTTTCAACTCGTATCCTTGGTTCTGAGTTGCGTGCCAGTCGGCGAAGCGAATGATGTTGTTAAAGTTCAACCCTTTGCAATGACGCTTATTCCTGCGTCGAAGCGTGGCAAGGTTCATGAGATTACGATTGATTTGGTCGAGAAGCTCGATGTCGGCGCATGGCTTGCTACCGAGCCAGTATATGGCGGATATGATCCGTTTTCTGGAGGCTGGTCGCTTTTTGGGAACTTACCCGACTACTTGAACGGTAAAAGTAGCGGCCATCTCGATGAGATAGGTATAGTGGCTGATCAATTCTTCCTTGCGACAGAAGTGCCTGATGATGACGAAGTTCTCTATACGGATATTGAGATGCCGTCCGAGCGGATGAGAGATCGATATGAAAAGCATCGTCGGAAGCTATTCTTCACACCCTTTGAACGGTTGGAAGCTGGTCGGGTATGGGGCGCTGAAACGCCTATCGAGTTATTCGTGCTTCAGGCACTCGCTAGAGAAAAGCTATTTCCCGCGTGCCAGATGCTGATCATGGACGACGGAGCAACGTTTCCGTCTTTGTATCATCTTTGGAAAAATGTGGAGTTCCGCCATGCTGACGGCTTGGTGACCGAAGCAGACCTGTTCTTCAGTGACCAGCGAGTTGCTGTATTCTGCGATGGCGGACATCATTTGCGGGCGAAGCAGAAGGCAAAGGACACTGCCATCACTGACAAGCTCGCGACACTAGATATTCGGTCCGTACGAATTTCCAGTGATGAGATTAGGCACAGTTTGCCAGCAGCAATCAACCGGGTGAAAGAGTCACTCGTCGAAGAATAAATTTGCTCGGAGCCTCCCGTGGCCAAAAAAGGGGCTCACAGGAAACCTCTCTTCACCACCTGCGACCATGCCTCGTTTCCTCCAGTTCGAGCTGCACAAGCGCCTAACCTGTCCAAATTGTCATGACGCACTTGTAACGGACAGACCGCGAACATGACGCACCCTTAACTGGCGCGCCGCCTATTCATCGCTCACGTTCACGGTGTGCTCACAAACCTGTGAGCGAACCGATGGGGAAGGGCGAACGCCATGACCGATAACCACCCTAAAAACGACCTGCTCAAGCGCCTTGGTATGGCATCCATGGTCGCCGTGCTGCTCGCGACCACCGCCTTGCCAAGCGATGCTTTTGCCCACGGCACCCACGATGAAGAGGTCGCAGCAACTGGCCAGGCGCTGGTGGAAGAGGACACGAGCTGGTTGGGCAAGATTCTGGAAGAATTGCTGCTTGGTTCGGTTGAAGCCGCGGCCAACATCTCGATTTCATCCAGCGGTGCTGTGCGCACCATCACTGCTGACGGCTTGCCAGACCACACGCCTGGTCAGTTCCCCAATGCCAACAATCCCAACAGCATAGCTACCCAAAGCTACCGTTTTGATATGCCGACCAATCCAAGCACGGGTGGTTCACCAACCAGCGCCGACCGTTACGTCTTTGGTGCGGCGCTCAACGGCGTGATCTTCGACCCCGCAACAGCGGAATTTTGGAACAATGATCGCTCCTCAGGTTGGAACTACGAAGCCTTTGGGCCGCAGACCCGCTCGCTGGGCCTCGACTCAAGCAACGCCCATGTGCAGCCAAACGGCGCCTACCACTATCATGGCATCCCCGATGGGCTTTATGACCGGCTGGCAAGCGCCGGGGCGCCGACACTCATCGGCTATGCTGCTGATGGCTTCCCGATTTACGGGCCGCTCAGCTACGCCGACTCAGATGACCCATCATCGGGCCTTGAGGAAATGACCTCAAGCTACGCGCTACGCCCTGGCACGCGTTCGTCGGGGCCTGGCGGGGTGTATGATGGCACCTTCACGGCTGATTGGGAGTATGTGCCAGGCACGGGCACCTTGGATGCCTGCAATGGCCGCGTCGGCGTTACGCCGGACTATCCCGATGGCACTTATTACTATGTGATCACCGACGAATTCCCGTTCGTGCCACGCTGCTTTGCTGGAACGCCCGACGATAGCTTTTCCAAACAAAACGCACGCTCGGGCTCGGCCCAGCAGCCGCGCCGTCGTCCGAGTGGGGAAGGGGGTGGATTACGTCGGCCACCGCGCGCCCATCCTCCTATTCGATAGGACGGATACCAATCACGCGCTCATCTTGGATGGTCCAGCCGCCCTCAAATCCCCGGACGATCTCCGCCAGTGCGTGTGGGTAGAGCGCGTGTTCCTCCGCCAGGACGCGTTCTGCCAAACTGTCGGGGTCATCATCGTCGCGAACCGATACGGCTTTTTGGGCGATGATGGGCCCGGCATCCATATCTGGCCGCACGAAATGCACGGTGCAGCCATGAAGCTTCACCCCAGCTTCGAGCGCGCGTTGATGGGTGTTGAGGCCCTTAAACGAGGGTAGGAGCGAGGGGTGGATGTTGATCAGACGGTTGTGCCATTGGTCGATAAACCAAGGCGTCAGCAATCGCATGAATCCGGCGAGACACACCAGTTCGACGCGCGCTTTGTCTAGCTCAACCTGGATGGCCTTCTCGAAAGCTTCGCGATCTTTCTTGAAACGCGTTTGATCGACGATGGCCGTCGCAATGCCTTGGCGCTCGGCCCAAACCAGCCCAGCTGCATCTGGCCGGTTGGAGAGAACAAGGCCGACCTCAACCGGGAAATCTGGCGCTTTTGCAGCCTCAACAAGCGCCTTCATGTTGGATCCGCGCCCGGAAATCAAAATGGCGACACGCCGTTTCATAAGGGCAGCGGCTTCTCGATGGTCACAGGCGCATCGGTTCGTTGGGAGACGGTACCGAGAGCCAGAACGCTTTCACCCATCTCGACGAGTTTCGCTGAAACGGCGTTGGCATCTTCTACCGCCACGATCACAATCATGCCGACGCCGCAGTTAAAGGTTGCGAGCATGTCATGGGCAGACAGGCTGGCCGTTTGCGCTGCCCAGACCATCTCCGGGGGTACGCTAACCTCTGATAGATCGAGCGAAACGGCCAAATCGTCAGGCAAAACGCGTGGAATGTTTTCCAGCAGCCCGCCACCGGTGATATGTGCCAGACCTTTGATCGCACTGGTTTCACGCTGCGTCGCCAGCAGGCTTTTCACATAAACCCGGGTTGGCGTGAGCAGCACACCGCCCAATGTCCTGGTGGTATCGAAGGGGGCAGGGGCATCATAAGAGAGACCGGCATCCTCGACGATTTTGCGGATCAGAGAGTAGCCGTTGGAATGGAACCCGGATGAGGCAAGGCCGAGCACAATATCACCGGCGGCCATGGTCTTGCGCGGCAGGACTTCATCCCGCTCCACCGCGCCGACGCTAAAGCCAGCCAGATCATAGTCCTTGCCCGCATAAAGCGAGGGCATCTCAGCGGTCTCGCCGCCTATCAAGGCGCACCCCGCCAGTTTGCAGCCTGCAGCGATGCCTTCCACCACATGGGTGGCGACATCCACATCCAGCGCGCCAGAGGCGAAATAATCGAGAAAAAACAGCGGCTCAGCGCCCTGAACAACCAGATCGTTCACGCACATCGCCACCAAATCGATGCCGACTGTGTTGTGAACTCCTGAGTCGATAGCGATTTTGACCTTCGTGCCAACGCCATCATTGGCAGCCACCAAAACCGGATCGCGATAGCCGCAGGCGGCGAGGTCAAACAATCCACCAAAACCGCCCAGATCAGCATCGGCGCCGGGGCGCCGTGTGGAGCGAACCGCAGGCTTGATGCGATCCACCAGCGCAGCCCCCGCATCCGTATCAACGCCTGCCGCTTTGTACGCGTCCGACCCGCTCATAAGCATTCCTCTTTCAGCTTTGGCCACTGGGTGCCGTATTCCAGGCGCGAAAACAACTGGCAAAACAAGCACTCTATGTCTGGAACCTGTGGACCAGAGGTCTTATGTCTGAAATCACACCGAACCGATCAGCCCGATACATGAGCGCGCACAATCTATGACCATTCAACGGCAGGCAATTTTTTGGGCCCTCGCGGCAGCGGCGCTGATCGCGTTCATCTACGTCTTCTCCAGCATTCTCTTGCCCTTCGTGGCCGGTATGGCGATTGCCTATCTGCTTGATCCGGCGGCTGATTGGTTTGAACGGCGTGGGTTTTCAAGGCTTTGGGCGACGCTGTCCATCACTGCATTGGCGCTGATCATCGTGGTCGTCGGGCTACTTCTGCTCGTGCCTTTGCTGATTGAGCAGACGATTGGTCTGATTGAAGCGCTACGGCCCTTTATTCCTGAAACGCTTCGCACCATCTTCGGTTTGGCGGACGAGGACTTCCAGGCGATCAACGCGATTATGGCGCCGTCAGGCGAAGAGGACCTGGTTGTGCGCCAATCGCTTTTCCCCTCAGAAATGACGTTCGATGCCATCATGAGTTGGCTGGGCACGCTTAATCTTGATCTCATTCGCGATTTCATCGAAGCCAATGCTGGCACGATGGCTGCGTTGGCGAGCCGGGTTCTTGATCAAGGCGCCGCCGTTGTTGGCGTACTGTCCACGCTCATCATCACGCCAATTGTTGCTGTTTATATGCTCTACGATTGGGACAATTTGGTCGCACGCATTGATGGCCTTCTGCCGCGCGATCACGCCGATACGATCCGTGATTTGGCCAAAAAGATTGACAATGTCATGGCTGGGTTTATCCGCGGCCAGTTTATTTTGGCGGTCATTCTTGGCACGTTTTATGCCACGGCGCTGACGTTGGTAGGCCTCAATTTCGGTCTGTTGATCGGTCTGGGCGCCGGCCTGCTGAGCTTTATCCCCTACATCGGATCGTTCGTTGGTTTCGGCACATCCGTCGGCGTCGCGATGGTCCAGTTCTGGTCAGAGCCACTCTGGATCGTTGCGGTTGCCGGGATTTTCGTCTTCGGGCAGTTTGTGGAAGGCAATTTCCTTCAGCCCAAGATTGTCGGCGACGCGGTTGGCCTGCACCCGGTGGTTCTGTTCTTTGCCATGCTTGCCTTTGGCTCGCTCTATGGTTTCCTTGGACTGCTGATCGCAGTACCTGTGGCCGCGTCGCTTGGCGTTCTGACCCGCTTTGGGGTGGCACACTATCAGCAAAGCTATTTTTACAAAGGCACCAATGGCAGTCCGGTCCCGTCCGATGAGGGGCAGTGATGGCAACAGCCGATCAACTGGTTCTGGATATCGTTCCTGCGCCATCGTTTGCGAGCGAAGACTATGTGCCTGGCGAGGCCAATGCCGAGGCGCGCGCGCTAACATCGGAGCTTTCATGGCCAACACCCGTGGGCGTTCTGCTCGGCGAAGCTGGATCGGGCAAGAGCCATCTGGCGCATCTTTTCGCCGAGCGCTTCGACGGTGTTCGCTGGTTTGACGGCACACTGCCCGACAATCTGAGCCAACAGAGTGCAGTCATCATCGATGGCTTGGAGCGTTGGACCGGTGAGAATGAGGATGCGCTGTTTCACACGCTGGAAGCCGCACGTGCCGCGCAGGTGCCTGTGCTGGTGACCAGCCGCGAGGCGCCGGAAAACCTTGGCTTGAAACGACCCGATACGGTGTCGCGTCTGCGGGCTGGCTCACGCGCCACCATCGATCAGGCCGATGACGCTTTGTTCCTGGCCATCGCCGTCAAACTTTTCACCGATCGTCAATTGATGGTTGATCCGGCAATTGCCGACTATCTTCTGCAACGCATGGAGCGATCCTATGCCAATCTCTCCAAGTTGATCGCGCTGATCGACGAACGCTCACTTGCTGCCGGGCGCTCCATCACCAAGCCGCTGGCCCGCGATGTACTGGCGGCCTATGAACTGTCACAGAACTCAGCTACCCCACCAAGATAAGGAACCAACAGGACTCCGATGACCGAACCGACAAACTCAGTAGCGGCGAGCGAAGCTGAAAACCTCAGCGCCAACGACGACACGCCCATCTACGATCATCTGATGGCCTCGCCCGAACGGTTCATCAATCGAGAATTGTCGTGGCTCGGCTTCAATCGGCGCGTGCTTGAAGAGGCTGATAACACCCGCCACCCGCTGCTTGAGCGCCTCCGGTTTCTGTCGATCTCGGCCAACAATTTGGATGAGTTCTTCATGGTGCGCGTGGCTGGCCTTGTTGGCCAGGTCAATGAGAACATCACCAAACGCTCCGATGATGGGCTAACCCCTGCCGAGCAGCTCGAAGCTATTGGTGAAGAGGTTGCTGATCTGGCGCGTCACCAGCAGCAGGCTTTCAACGGGCTACGGGCTGAACTCTCTGATGCTGGTATCACCATCATTGAACCGGATGATCTTGATCCGCGTGAGCGCGATTGGCTTGATGGCTATTTCTTAAGCCACGTTTTTCCGGTGCTGACACCATTGGCTGTTGATCCGGCGCATCCTTTCCCGTTCATCCCCAACCTTGGCTTCTCCATCGCTCTTCAGTTGGAGCGGATTCATGAGAGCGAAAGCAAAACCACCAGCGCCAATGATGCGATGACGGCGTTGATCCGTGTGCCGTCCAAGATTGCGCGCTTTGTGAAACTGCCGCGCTTCGATGAAGCAGGCGCTGGCCACCGCACCATCATGCTGGAGCAGGTGGTGCGCATGTTTATCTCGCGCTTGTTCCCTGGTTACAAAGTCACCGGCACAGGCGCTTTCCGGGTCATTCGCGATTCCGATCTTGAGATCGAAGAGGAAGCCGAAGATCTGGTGCGCTTGTTTGAGAGCGCTTTGAAGCGCCGCCGCCGTGGCTCTGTGATCCGCTTGGAGATCGAAGCAACAACGCCGCATTCGCTGCTTGAACTCGTCGCCAAGGAACTGGATGTTGAAGACAATGAGGTCTTCAAGGTCGAGGGCGCCTTGGCGCTCAACGAGCTGTCCGAGCTGGTCGATATCGACCGCGATGACCTCAAATTTATTCCGTACACACCGCGCTTCCCGGAACGTATCCGTGAGCATGGTGGGGATTGTTTCGCCGCGATCCGCCAGAAGGATTTGGTGGTCCACCACCCTTATGAAAGCTTCGATGCGGTGGTGCAGTTTTTGCGCCAGGCAGCCTCCGACCCCGATGTCGTTGCCATCAAGCAAACGCTTTACCGCACCTCCAACAACTCGCCCATTGTGCGGGCGCTGATAGAGGCGGCTGAAGCCGGCAAATCCGTTACCGCTTTGGTGGAGCTCAAAGCGCGTTTTGATGAAGAGGCCAACATCCGCTGGGCCCGCGACCTGGAACGTGCAGGTGTGCAAGTCGTTTTCGGGTTCTTAGAGCTTAAAACCCACGCCAAGCTTTCCCTGGTTGTGCGCCGAGAGGCAGGCAATCTGATGAGCTTCTGTCACATCGGCACCGGCAACTATCACCCGATTACCGCCAAGATTTACACCGATCTGTCGTTCTTCACCGCTGATCAGGTGATCGCGCGCGATGTGGCGCGTATCTTCAATTTCATCACCGGCTACGCTGAACCCGCTGAGCTTGATCGGATGGTGGTTTCACCGACCCGCATGCGCCAGCGCCTGCTGGATCATATTCGCGCTGAAATCGAACACGCTCGCAACGACCGACCGGCGGCGATCTGGATCAAGATGAACTCGCTCGTCGATGCGCAACTCATCGATGCGCTTTATGAGGCGAGCCAAGCGGGTGTGAAGGTGAACCTCATCATTCGCGGCATCTGTTGTTTGCGTCCGGGTGTTCCCGGCCTGTCGGACAACATTGAAGTCAAATCGATTGTTGGCCGGTTCTTGGAGCATTCACGCATCATCTGTTTTGGCAATGGCGCTGGTTTGCCCAGTGAAGAAGCGATCATCTACATGGGCTCAGCCGATCTGATGCCGCGCAATCTGGATCGCAGGGTGGAAGCGATGGTGCCCATCCACAACGAAACCGTTCATACGCAGATACTCGACCAAATCATGGTTGCAAGTTTGAAAGACAACCAGCAAAGCTGGGAACTGTTGGCCGACGGACGTCACAAGCGGGTAGACCCGGTGCAAGGCGAAGAACCGTTCAACGCGCATCGTTATTTTATGACCAATCCGAGTCTGTCGGGCCGTGGAAAATCTCTTCAAGCGAACCAACCGCGTTTTTTCACGCGCCGCGCCCCCTGATTCAAGCGAAGGGCAGGGACGGCTGGAGGGCTATGGTCCGATAGCCGTCATCGACATCGGGTCCAACTCGGTGCGTTTGGTGGCGTATGAACGCCTGTCTCGCGCGTTGACCCCGCTGTACAACGAAAAGGTTCTGTGCGGCCTGGGTCGCGGCTTGGCCAAAACTGGCCAGCTGTCTGACGATTCGGTGCAGTTGACGCTGGCAACGCTGGCGCGGTTTCGCCACCTTTCCGATCAGATGCAGATCAAGAGTTTGCGGGTTATCGCAACGGCTGCCGTGCGCGAAGCAAGCAACGGCGACGCGTTTATGCAAAACGCTGAACGCATTATCTCAGCACCGCTGACCATCTTATCGGGCGATGAAGAGGCGCGCGCAGCCGCGCTTGGCGTGCAGTCTGGTTTCTACAAACCTGATGGCATCGTCGGGGATCTGGGCGGCGGAAGCCTGGAACTGGTTGAGGTGACACCAGGGCATATTGGCGAGGGTGTTTCGCATAAGCTTGGCGTTATCCGCATGCAGGAGGAAGCCGGTGGCGATGCCAAACGTGCCTACAAGCTTGCCCTTGAGCGTTTGAGTGAAGACGAAGCGGCAACCAGTCTTGCCGACCGCACACTCTACCTGGTCGGCGGCACATGGCGGAACCTCGCCAAGCTGCACATGGAAGTCACCAATTATCCCCTGTCAGTGATGCATGGTTATGCCATCCACGCCGATTTGTTCTCTGAATTCTGCCAAGATGTCGCGCGTGGTAAGTATGAGGGACACGAGGCGATGCGCGCCGTTTCGCGCAGCCGTAAGGTGTTACTGCCGTTTGGAGCGGCTGTGCTGCGTGCCCTTTTTGAGGTCGGCAAGCCCAACCAAGTGATGCTTTCTGCTCTTGGTGTGCGCGAGGGCCTGCTGTTTGATGATCTGGAAGAGGCTGAAAAGCAGCGCGACCCCTTGCTGGATGCTGCCTATGAACTGGCCGTTCTGCGCTCGCGTTCGCCCCAACATGCTCGCGAACTGGCCGATTGGACCGGCGCTGCGTTTGAAGCGCTCGGTGTTGATGAAACCGAAGGCGAGGCACGGCTCCGCAAGGCGGCCAGCCTGCTGGCCGATATCGGATGGCGGGCGCACCCTGACTATCGTGGCATTCAAAGCCACAACATCATTGCCCATGCCGCCTTCAGCGGTGTTGATCACTCCGGTCGGCTGTATTTGGCGATGGCCAATTATTATCGTCACCAGGGCCTATCCGATGGCGCATTCAGCGATGCCGAGGCCGACATTCTCTCTGAGCGTTTGGCCGAGCGGGCACGCCTTTTGGGTGCGCTGTTCCGTGTTGCCTATGCGCTCACGGCATCCATGGCCGGTGTTTTGCCGGAAACCCGGTTGGACAGCTCTGAGCCGGAGCGGCTTGCGCTTTTCTTGCCGAGCCATCTTTCCGGCCTCCAAGGCGAGCGTCTTACCAAACGCCTCAACGCGCTTGGTCGTTTGATTGGCAAAGACGAGGCCGTCGTCGCTGTTCGCTAACTGTCGTCCTCAGACAGCATAGGCACCAGCACAGCACTTTTGCCACGCACACCCAGCGCCATTTCGCCAGAGCGAATTTGCAAGGCCATCTCGCCGAACAAATCACGCCGCCAGCCGTGCATCGCTTTCACATCGGTATCGCCGTGGATCGCGATGGTCTCAAGGTCTTCGGTGTTAGCGATGATACGTGGCGCAACGCCTTCACGCTCAGCGACAAGCTTTAGGGCCACCTTCAAAAGCTCAGCAATAGCAGGTGCGCTTTCAGGGTTGCGCTTGGATTTTGGTAGTTTGGGAAGCTCATCAATCGCGAGCGCTGAGACGCCTTGCAACGCTTCCACCAAACCACGCGCATAGGGCTGCTTTTCAAATCCACGCGGCACGGCGCGCAAACGGCCCAATGCCTCCACCGATAAGGGGCGCTGCTGCGCAAGCTCATAGATGGCATCGTCTTTTAAGATGCGCCGCCGGGGCACATCGCGCGCTTGGGCCACTTCTTCGCGCCATTTGGCGACTGCTTTCAGGGCGGCAAACTCGATCGGTTTGCGCGCACGAAGTTTCAGCCGCTGCCAAGCTTCGCTCGGATCAACCGAATAGGTTTGTGGGGCAAGCAGCGTCGCCATTTCTTCGGCCACCCAGCCAGTTCGGTCTTTCTTGTCCAAAATGTCGGCCAGATGCTCATACACATCGCGCAGATGGGTAACATCGGCCGCCGCGTAAGCAAGCTGCGCATCGTTGAGGGGCCGCCGCGACCAGTCGGTAAACCGATGGCTCTTGTCGATGGTCGCGCCAACCGTCTGGCGGACAATTTGGTCGTAGCCAACCTGATCGCCATAGCCGCACACCATCGCCGCGATTTGCGTATCGAACACATTTTGCGGGATTGCATCGGTGAGATAGTGAAAGATTTCAATGTCCTGCCGCCCGGCATGGAACACTTTCAGTACGCTTTCATCGGCCAGCAAGGTGAAGAGCGGTGCAAGATCCAGCCCTTCAGCCAACGGGTCGATAAGAGCAAATTCTTCCGCGCCTGCCACCTGAACCAGACACAGTTGCGGCCAGAACGTCGTCTCACGCAGAAACTCGGTATCGATGGTGATGTAGGGCTCGTCAGCGAGGCGCGCGCAAAGCTGCGCCAGGGAATCGGTATCATTGAGTAGTTTCATGGCTGCCGTCTTAGCTGCTTTGGTCGTCGATGGCGATGCGGTAGCCTTCCCATGGTTGACGCACCAGCGCCAACGGCGCTAAGCCGCTGCCCAACCACGCAAACGGCTCGTTTGCGCTTTTTTCTTTTTGCCGTCGAGGATGATTTTCATGTCGGACAATGGTCTGCATCGCTACCGCTCGCACACCTGTGGCGCTCTGCGCGCTGAGGATGTGGGCACCACCGCACGCCTCTCCGGCTGGGTGCACCGTGTGCGCGATCATGGCGGTCTGCTTTTTATCGATTTCCGTGACCATTATGGCATGACCCAAATCGTCATCGATCCGGACTCGCCAGCTTTCTCACTGGCTGAGACCGTGCGGTCTGAGTGGTGTTTGCGCATCGATGGTAAAGTGAAGGCGCGCACGCCAGAAACTGTCAATGACAGCCTGCCAACTGGCGAGATCGAAGTGTTTGCCACAGACATCGAAGTGCTTGGCCCGTCCGCCGAGTTGCCCTTGCAGGTGTTTGGCGAGCCTGAGTTTCCAGAAGATACGCGTCTTCGCTATCGCTTCCTGGATCTGCGCCGCGAGACACTGCACGCCAACATCATGACACGCACCCAAGTGGTGCGCGAAATGCGCCGCCGCATGGAAGATGCTGGCTTCAACGAGTTTCAGACACCGATCTTGACCGCCTCATCACCTGAAGGCGCGCGCGATTTTTTGGTGCCAAGCCGCATTCATCACGGCCAGTTCTATGCGCTTCCGCAGGCACCACAGCAGTATAAACAGCTGTTGATGGTCGCGGGTTTTGATCGCTATTTCCAAATCGCGCCCTGTTTCCGCGATGAGGACCCGCGCGCTGACCGCCTGCCTGGCGAGTTCTACCAGCTTGATGTAGAAATGAGCTTCGTCACCCAGGAAGAAGTCTGGGACACGATGGAGCCAATCCTGCGCGATGTGTTTGAAGCCTTTGCCGAGGGCAAGCCGGTCTCGCAGACGTTCCGCCGCATCCCTTATGCCGAGGCGATCCGCCTCTACGGCACCGACAAACCCGATCTGCGCAACCCGATTGAGATGCAGGACGCGTCCGAACACTTCCGTGGCTCGGGCTTCAAAGTCTTTGCCCGTATGCTGGAAGACGATGCTAACGCTGTTTGGGCGATCCCTGCCAAAACCGGCGGATCGCGCGCCTTCTGCGACCGCATGAACAGTTGGGCGCAGGGTGAAGGTCAGCCTGGCCTCGGCTACATTTTCTGGCGCGAAGAAGAGGGCGCTGTTGCCGGTGCCGGACCGCTTGCCAAGAACATCGGGCCTGAGCGCACCGAAGCGATCCGACAGCAACTGGGTCTGGAAGCGGGCGATGCCGCGTTCTTTGTGGCGGGCAACCCCAAAACGTTCGCGACCTTTGCAGGCAACGCACGTATCCAAGTTGGCACCGAATTGAAGCTGGTGGACGAAGATCGCTATGAGCTTTGTTGGATCATCGATTTCCCATTCTACGAGTGGGATGAAGAAAACAAGCGCGTTGATTTCTCGCACAACCCATTCTCCATGCCGCAAGGTGGCTTAGAAGCGCTGGAGGCCGCGCAGGCTGCCGGTGATGATGCCCTCATCAACCTGAAAGCTTACCAGTACGATTTGGTCTGCAACGGCTATGAGATCGCCTCTGGCTCAATCCGTAACCAACTGCCCGACGTGATGGTCAAAGCCTTTGAGATCACTGGCAAAACCCGTGAAGAGGTCGAAGAGCAATTCGGCGGGCTCTATCGCGCGTTCCAGTATGGCGCGCCACCCCATGGCGGTATGGCAGCAGGCGTGGATCGCATCGTGATGCTGCTGTGTGGCGCCAAGTCGGTGCGCGAAGTGGCGCTGTTCCCGATGAACCAGCAAGCGGTAGATCTGATGATGGGCTCGCCTGCCACAGCCTCAGCCGCACAGCTGCGCGAGCTGAACATCCGGGTTAACCCGCCACCTGCGACCAGCTAAGCGGCTAATCCTAAACGGAAATCCGCTCAAATTCCTTTCGCGTGGCTTCGATATTATCGTGTGTCGGCACGCTGTCCTCATTGCCCAGATGCTGGATGGCGTAGGCGGAGGCCGCGCGTGCAAAACGGAAATGCTCTGTCCAGGTTCGGCTGGGGAATTGCAGCATCGAAACGATGTACGCGCCGTGGAAAATGTCACCAGCGCCGTTGGTATCGACAATGCGGTCCATCGGAACGGGCAAGGCATTGACGTGTTGGTGCTCGCCATCCTGGCTGTAGAAGACAACACCGTCTGAGCCCATCGTCACAGCGCCAACGCGGCAGCCATAGGTTTTCAGCTTCTCAAGCGCATCTTTTGGCTCTAGACCCCAGGTCTCGCAAAACAGCTCTGATACCACCGCGACATCGATGTATTTCAGCAGTTCATCGGTGTTCTCGCGCACTGCGCCCCCATCCAAGGAGGTTGCGATACCGCGTTCGCGACAAGCCTTGGCATAGTGCAGGGCGGCATCGCCTTGGTGGCCATCGACATGCAGAACCTTGCAGCCATCCAGATTGAGATTGGGGAACGGATGCAGATAGGCATCGTCGCGGCAGCGCACGATGGCCCGCTTGCCATCTTTCGGCATGATGAAAGACAACGATGCCTCAGCAACCTTGCGCTCGTGAATACGCACACCTGATGAGCGGGCCATTTCGCGGAACATCAGTGACAGCCAATCATCGCCGGATGTGCACAGCAGATCAGGGCGAATTCCAAGCTTGGCCGCAGCAAATGCCGCCGTTACCGCGTTGCCGCCATAAGACACCGCATAATCATCGGCAATCGTCTTGTCATCGCCCGTCGGAAGCGTGTCCGTAAGAAAGGTAACATCGATGTAGGCGTGGCCGATGAACAGCGCTTCCATGAGCAGCTCCATATGCAAGGGTCTGTTGGTCGATGCGTTGCATGGCACTTAACGAAGCGCAGAGCAACTGGCATCCGATGTGATTGATGTCGTACAATACTTTGAAATTTTGCAATCCTGCTAGAGGATGGACATGGTTCATGCAATTGGGCGCGCGGTGTTTACCAGATGGCAAGTGCACCCGTGCACATTGAGCCATATTCGCACGTCACGCGTGCCTCGCCCCCCGTTTGCATGAGAAAGTGCGGCGCAAAGCCCAAAGGTTCCCTTTGAAATTTGATGTTCGCCAGCTTTCGTTTTTTGCACTTGGTTGCATTCTTGCCCTTGCTCCGGTGGTTGGAACCCATTGGCTTACCGGTCAGCAAGCTGCTTTGAGCGCCGATGAGCACCTTGATCGCCAGGCAACATTGGCCACCCAAAGCGTGGAATCGGAATTTTTAGCGCTAACAGACCAATTGGAGCGGCTTGCTGATGCAGCGGGTAATGGCTGCAGCAGCCTCGATGTCGCACGGATGCAAGCCGTAACGCTTGAGACGCCTGCGATTTCAGCCATCGCGATGCTCGACACTGATCGCCAGATCCTTTGCATATCACCGGATTTGGGCGCAGAGGCATTTCAACTCTACGGCGAACCCACGCCGGTGTTTGAAGATGCTCTCACCTTGGCGCAGGTACGTATCCTCGACACCCGCATAACTGGGCTTCTGTTGGAGCTTAGGACCGAAGCTACGGTGCACGCCGTTTTTGTTCCGCGCCAGATGCTTCCGCATTTCTTCGACCCAGCCGAAGCAACAACCGGTGTTACCCTGTCACTCGGTGACACAGTGCTCTTTGCGCGCGACGCGACCACCTATGAGGGTGCCAGCCGTGCCGATATTGAAGCGAAATCCTTGCCGCTGGCCGGTGGATCCATGCGGCTTCAGGTGTCCATTGATCGCAACCTTGTTGCGGCAAGTATGGCACCAATTCGCAACTGGGCAATCGTCGGTTCGATCATCATCGGTGCGCTGATCGTTGTCCTCGTCACGCGCCTTATTCATTACACGCCTGCCCAGGTGAATCAGATCGAGCGAGCGATCAATCAAGGCGAGTTTGTCCCTTTTTATCAGCCGGTTATCGATATAGACAGCGGCAAACTGGTGGGCTGCGAGGTGCTGGTGCGGTGGATCAAACCAGATGGCACAACCGTCTCGCCTGGAGCCTTTATTGGCTTGGCTGAACAAACTGGGCTGGCCATACCCATGACGCGCCGTCTTATGCAGACCGTGGTGCGCGATCTTGAGAAAGACTATGCAGAGCGCCCAGGCCTGAAGGTCGCGATCAACCTGTTCAACCAGCACTTCACGGACCTAGAGATTATCCAGGATGTGGAAGGAATTTTTGGCCCTTCGGCAATTGCCTACAATCAGGTGGTTCTGGAAATTACCGAGCGCGCGCCGCTAGAAAGCTTGGCGCAGGCCAAAGTCATCATGCGCAAGCTGCAACGGCTCGGCTGCCGATTGGCGCTTGATGATGCCGGAACAGGTCATGGCGGTCTGGCTTACCTGCAAGAGCTTGGGCTGGATATCGTGAAAATCGACAAGATGTTCATCGATCAGCTTGGCAAAGGCCGTATTGGCGAATCCATCACCCACACACTGACCGATTTGGCACATGAGCTGGATATGGATGTGGTTGCCGAAGGCGTTGAGCGTATTGAGCAGATTGCACACTTACGGCGCTATGGTATCCGCCAAGCGCAAGGTTTCCTGTTTGCCCCAGCGCTTCCAGCCGACCAGTACTTGGCCTTGGTCAAAAAACTGGGCGTGGCCGAAACCGGCAAACGCGTTGCCAACAGAGCACAAGAAGCCAAGCGCAAGGCCGCTACTATTCGTGCTGCAGCCAAGCAAATTGATGACGCCAAGATCGAGGTTAAGGCCAAGGCAGTTGAACAAGCAACCGATGAAGCCAACGCTGCCTAGCGCATAGAGGTTGGGTTCAGCCAATCGGTCCGTTATTGGGGTCACCGTCTGAGATGTTGTTTTCCTAGGAGCCCCAGATGATCCACGCCATCGCCCTGGTTTTGGGCATGCAACTGACCGGTGAGGGCATTGCTCGCATCGCTGGGTTCAGTGTTCCAGGCCCTGTGATCGGGTTGGTCCTGTTAGCTCTGTTGTTGGCGGCTTTGCCCAGTTTGCGCCAAGTTGTTGAGCCTCTTGCCAACACGCTGCTCGGCCATCTTTCACTGCTGTTTGTCCCGGCTGCTGTTGGTCTCATTCAGCATTTGGGTGTGTTCGCCAACGATTTCTGGCCGCTCATTTTGGCGCTCAGCCTGTCCACGCTCTTAACACTTATAGTGACCGCCACCGTGTTCGTTCTGGTCGACCGGTGGATGGGGTCCGCCAACGCGTCGGACGAGACCAGCTAGATGGACGCTTTGCCGGTCGAAGAGTTTGTTGAGCTTTGGGTTTTTCTTGAAGCGACGCCGCTGCTGTGGCTGACGGTGACAGTCATCGCCTATGCCATCGGTGACGGGCTTTCCAAACGCGCCAGTCGCCATCCGCTGGTCAACCCGGTCGTGCTTGCCGCAGGCTGTGTTGCAGGCGTGCTGCTGCTCACCTCCACCAGCTACACCACCTATTTTTCTGGCGCTCAGTTTGTGCACTTTCTGCTTGGCCCGGCCACCGTCTCGCTCGCTGTTCCTCTGGTCGCCAACTGGCCTGAGGTGAAGCGTCATAGCGCGGCCATTATCGCCGCTCTGCTGGCTGGCGCTGTAACTGCTGTTGCCAGCGTTTACACGCTGGCGGTCCTGTTTGGGATCGACGGGCCGGTGCTTTGGTCATTGGTGCCCAAGTCGGTGACCACGCCTATTGCCATGGGCATCTCGGTGGAGTTTGGCGGCATTGCATCGCTGACCGCTGTTTTCGTTATCATGACCGGTATTCTAGGCGCGATCATGGTCACGCCGGTCATGAACGCCTTGCGCATCAAAGATCCTGCCGCTCGCGGCTTTGCCGCTGGCGTTGCGGCACATGGCATCGGTGCAGCGCGCGCCTTTCAGGTGAACCCGGTAGCAGGTTTGTTTGCAGGGATCGCGATGGCCTTCAATGGCCTGGTCACCGCGATCCTCGTGCCTATCATTGCAGGGCTGGTCTAACCGGCGCGATCCACGCCGGCCTGTGCATCGACGCTGGCCAGCGCCGTCATGTTCACCACGCCGCGGCTGGTCACCGACGGGGTAAGCACATGGGCAGGCTTGGACGGGCCAATCAGGATCGGACCGACATGTAAGGCTTCGCCAAGAACCTTGGTCATGTTGAGTGCGATGTTGGCAGCATCCAGATTGGGCAACACCAACAGATTGGCTTCGCCTTTCAAATGGCTGTCGGGCATAACGCGATCCCGCAGAACTTGGCTGAGCGCTACATCGGCGTGCATCTCGCCGTCGCATTCAAAATCAATGCCTGAATCCTGCAAAATCTGAAAAGCTTCACGCATTTTCAGCGCCGATGGCGTTGGCCGTGACCCGAAATTGGAGTGCGAGACCAGGGCGGCTTTCGGCTCGATGCCGAAGCGGCGAATATGATGGGCAGCGCGAATTGTGGTTTCGGCAATCTCGCGTGCTGGTGGGTCGTAGCTCACATAGGTGTCGGTCATGAAGTAACCGCCCTTGTCCATAATGAGCAGCGACAGCGTCGAGTAGTCCGCAACGCCGGGACTGGTGCCAAGAATATCATGCACATGGCCCACATGGCCGGAAAACCCGCCTTGCAGACCGCAAAGCAAGGCATCGGCGTCCCCCAGCTTGACAGCGATGGCGCCGATGACGGTGGGGTTGGTGCGCACGACGGTGCGTGCTGCATCAGGCGTGATGCCAGAGCGACCAACACTCTCAAAGTATGCATCCACATAGTCGCGGTAGCGTGGATCATCCTCAGGGTTGATGATCTCACAGTCCACGCCTGGCTTCAGCTTCAGCCCAAACCGCTTGGCACGATCGAGCATCACAGTGGGTCGGCCAATCAAGATCGGAACGGCAATGCCATCTTCCATGGCAATTTGAGCTGCCCGCAGCGAGCGCTCATCCTCGCCCTCGGCGTAGATGACGCGTTTGGGATTGGCTTTGGCCTGGGCAATCACTGGCTTCATAATGAGGCCAGAGCGGAACACGAACCGGTTCAGCCGATCCATATAGGCATCGAAATCGACGATCGGCTGGTTGGCGACGCCAGTTTCCATCGCCGCTTTGGCCACCGCCGGAGCGATCCGCAGTATCAAACGGTTGTCGAAAGGCGAGGGGATCAAAAAGTCCGGCCCGAAGGTTGAGGACTGACCACCGTAAGCGCGTGCAGCAACTTCCGATGGTTCTTCGCGCGCCAGCGCCGCGATCGCTTCCACCGCCGCAAGCTTCATTTCTGTGTTGATCGTGCGCGCGCCAACGTCCAAAGCGCCACGGAAAATATAGGGGAAGCACAGAACGTTGTTCACCTGGTTGGGGTAGTCCGAACGCCCGGTACAGATAATGGCATCGGGGCGAACCTCGCGCGCAGCCTGTGGATCGATTTCCGGGTTCGGGTTCGCCAACGCCATAATCAGCGGGCTATCGGCCATCTTTTCAAGCATCTCTGCTTTCAGAACGCCGCCGGCCGAAAGCCCAAGAAAAACGTCCGCACCTTCAATGACCTGACCAAGCGTGCGCAGGTCCGTCGCCTGCGCGTAGCGATCCTTGTACGGGTCCATAAGTTCCTTGCGGCCCTCATAGACGCAGCCTTCAAGGTCGGTGATCCAGATGTTTTCGCGCGGCAGGCCAGCTTCTTCCAGCAGTCCGAGACATGCGAGCGCTGCGGCACCAGCACCAGCCGTAACCAGCTTGATCTGCTTGATGTCTTTGCCCGAAAGTTCCAGCGCGTTGCGCACAGCCGCCGATACGATGATGGCCGTGCCATGCTGATCATCATGGAAGACTGGAATGTCCATGCGCGCTTTCAGCGCTTCCTCGATGATGAAGCACTCTGGCGCCTTGATGTCCTCAAGGTTGATGCCGCCAAAGGTTGGTTCAAGCGCCGCCACGGTATCGATGAATTTCTGCGGATCGCGTTCTTCAACCTCGATGTCGAACACGTCGATGCCGGCGAATTTTTTGAAAAGGACCGCCTTGCCCTCCATGACCGGCTTGGACGCCAACGCGCCAATCGATCCCAAACCGAGCACAGCCGTGCCGTTGGAGATAACGCCAACAAGGTTAGAGCGCGCGGTGTATTTGGCTGCTGTTAGCGGGTCCTTTTCAATTTCCAGGCAGGGCGCCGCGACACCGGGCGAGTAGGCAAGTGCCAAGTCGCGTTGGTTGCCAAGTGGTTTGGTGGCTGAAATCTGAAGCTTACCGGGCCGAGGATACTCGTGATAAAACAGCGCCGCTTGGCTGAGCTGATCCTTGTCGCTCTGCGCGCTATCGGCTTTCACCGGCGTATCTTCATCCATTGTTCGCTCCCAGACATCCAAATCAGTGTTGAGTCAGGCGTAGCACACTCCGTGGCGTCGTCATCGCGCTGCTTGGGGAAAAACAGCCTTTCCCCGGGTGCCCAACCTCAAATCCCTGGCAAACCGGGCCATAAACCCAAGTTTATTGCGTCACGGATCAACCTCAGCGCAATGGGAACCGCATGCCAGACCGCCCACCTGTTCGACAGCGACGGGCACCCCCGCCCGGCGTGTTGTTGAAAGGAACTTTGGAAATGACCTTGTTGAAAAAATCTCTGCTTGCCGCCTCTGCCGGTGTTCTTATTGCCCCCGTTATCGCGCTTGCTGCGCCGAGCGTTGGTGATTCTGTCGGCACCAATTTGGAGGAGGTCATGAACAACCTCACCAATGCTGGCTATGAGGTCCGCGAAATCGAAGCGGAAGACGATGAACTCGAAGCGGTCGTCCTGGCCGACGGGCAGCTCCTTGAGTTGGAGATTTCGCCAGAAACCGGCATGATCCTGTCAGTCGAACTCGAAGAGGACGACGATGAGGATGATGATGATGACCACGATATGGGCAACTAAGCTCTAGCGACCGGCTGCGTTCACCAGCGCAGCCGGTTCACCTGTAACGGAAACGCTGATGCCAACCGACTTTTCTGCGCTCATTCGCCAAAATCCGGGCCTGTGGATTCTCTTTGTTCTGCAGGCCATTTGCGCGCTGTTCTTTGGTCTCGATGCCGTCGGTGACCTTATCGGGAACCAAAGCCTGGCCCATTGGGGCGAATCCGATCTGATGGAGTATCTCATCAGCGGCGTTTTGGTCATCAGTCTGCTTTTCACCGGTCGGCAGCTTTTTGCGCTGCTGACCCGGCAAAAACGATTGGAACAGCAAATGCAGATTGCCTCTGGCGCATTTGCCGAACTTCTTGAAGCCCACTTCGATGCCTGGGCGCTCACGCCTTCTGAACGTGACGTGGCGCTGATGGCCATCAAAGGCCTCTCGATTGCTGATATGGCGCGGCTTCGCGAGACCAGGGACGGCACGATCAAAGCGCAATGCAATGCGGTCTATCGTAAGGCCGGTGTCACTGGACGCCCGCAACTGCTGAGCGTCTTCATCGAAGACCTCATGGCCGATGGCCTAGCGACCAGCTAGCCCAAAACACTCCATTTATCGATATTTCAAAGGATCAGAACCATGCGCCCACTTGGCTTGTTGATCATAGCGCTCGCGCTTCTTTCACCGCTCATTGGCTACGTTCCGTTGGCTGCGCGCTATGATGTCATCCCGCTTATCAGCCAATACATTGGCATCGTAGCCCTGGTCGCGATGGCGTTTGCGCAGATACTTGCCACCCGGTTGGCCGGTCTGGAAATGATTTTTGGCGGGCTTGATCGCATCTACGTGCTGCACAAATGGCTCGGCATTGGAGGGCTTGCGGCTGTGCTCATCCACGACACAATCGATGCTGATCTGCCAGCGCTAGGCCGTGAAACACGCTTGCACGATTTTGCAGAAACTCTCGGCGAGGTCAGCCTCTACGGCCTTGTGGCGCTGGTGCTCATCACCATCGTGACCTTCATCCCCTACAACCTCTGGCGCTGGACCCACAAATTGATGGGGGCGTTCTTCGTCGCCTCAGTGGCGCACTACGCGCTGATCATGAAACCGATTGCCAACACTGATCCGGTGGGCCTCGGCATTCTCATCATTTGTGGTCTCGGCGTCGTCTCATGGGTGTATGCGCTGCTGCCGTATGGTCTCTTCCAAGGGCGGGCAGCGTACCGCATCGCCCATATAGATGAGGAAGGTTCCTCGCTCGCCGTCACGCTTGAACCCAAGGGCAAGGGCATTGCGCACCAGGCCGGTCAGTTTGCATTTGTGCGCTTTGCCCATGATGGCGTGTCAGAAACTCACCCCTTCACCATCTCCCGAGCACCGCAAAAGGATCGCACGCTCCGCTTCACGGTGAAGGCCTTAGGTGACGACACGCGCAACTTCGCAAGACGCCTAGCGGTTGGCCAAAGCGCAAAAGTCTCGCGCGCCTATGGCCATTTTCGCGCCTACAAAGGCGAAAAGCCCTCCGTTTGGATCGCCGCTGGCGTTGGCATCACGCCTTTTGCAGCCTTTGCTGGTGAGTTGGACGCCCACAAAGGGCCCGTTCATCTGGTCTATTGCGTGAGCGATGCGTCCGATGCCGCGCATTTGGATGCGTTGCGCGAGGCCGCACAAAACCATCCAAGCTTCACGCTGCATCTGTTTGAAAGCAGCAAAGGTCAGCGCTTGACGCCTGATAGCCTCGCTGAGCGTGTTGATGTTGATTGGCGGCAGGCGCGCGTGGCCTATTGCGGGCCAGAAGCGCTGCGCGAAACGTTGCGTAAGGGCCTGATCGCCAAAGGGCTGAAGCGTCGCCACTTTGCCTTTGAAGCTTTTGAGATCCGCTCAGGGCTTGGAGTGCGCAAGCTGGCGGGCTGGCTAGTCAAGCGCTTCGGCGGATCTGGCGGCTCCTTCCACAGCGCTATTCAGCTCGCGCGCCGATAGTGCCGTCGCGCATCAGCCCGCGCGTAACCAGGTAGAGCGTCACAGCGTTAAGAATATGCCATGTGAAGTGGGTGCCAAGTGGTACCGCTTCACACAGCGGCATATCCAGTGTTCGCAGGGTAAGGGAGAGTGCAAAAACCGGCGTGGCAAGCAGGAAGAAGCGAGCGAATATATCGCCGCGTCGCGCCAGAAACAGCGCAAACAACCCGAGCGTAACAAGCGCTGGCAAGTAGCCGGCAGAGCCCCCTGGTATGACGGTTACGAGTGGGGAGAAACCTACCATCACACCAGATAGAAAGAACACAATTGCGCCCAGCGCACCATACTGCCCCGACAGGCCGAAGCGCCTCTGCAAGCCAATGGCCACCGCTGCCAGCATGAATACCGTGATCGGCAGAACGTCGGTTATGGCTGCCCAGCGTGTGGCGAAGGTGTGAAACAGGAACGAGCCAATACCGATGAGCGCAACAAGGCCGGTGAGCGCTAGCGCCGTTCGGTCGCCGGTGCCGCGAAGCTCTCGATACAAGAGATAGGCTGCGATCAAAAAGGCTGCATTGGTCAGCGCGTTCACGGGTTCGGCCCAAAATCCGGGGCCCATACGCTCGCAATACGCATCAATGAAATCGTTCATACCATTTCGCTCTTTAAGTGGTCGCTGGACGATGCGCCGTGGGTGGCGTAACAGATGCGCGCACCATCCCGAAGCCCCTGTTTTACGATCTGTCGAGCACCCCTTGCTGTATCACTCCACTCGCGGCGGTTCTGAGCGCCTGACTTTTGCTGATGCCTTGCTGGCGGGCTTAGCGCCCGATGGCGGGCTCTATATGCCCGAAAGCATCCCTACGCTGTCGCATGACCAAATCCGCGCCATGCGGTGCAAGCCCTATGCCGCTGTTGCCTTTGAGGTCATTCAACCCTTTGTCGGCGGCACAATCGATGATGATACGCTAAGAACCATCATTGATGGCGCGTATGGCACGTTCCGGCACACTGCTATCACGCCGTTGGTGCAGCTTGATGAGCGCCATATGGTGATGGAGCTTTTCCATGGCCGCACATTGGCGTTCAAAGACGTTGCCATGCAGTTCTTGGCCCGCGCCATGGACCATGTGCTTGCCGAGCTTGACCAGCGTGCGACCATCGTTGGTGCGACATCAGGTGATACGGGCGGCGCGGCCATCGATGCGTTTTTAGGCCGTGAGCGCACCGACATGTTCATCCTCTATCCCGATGGCCGGGTGTCAGATGTCCAACGCCGACAGATGACCACATCTGCCGATGGCAATGTGCATGCGCTTGCCGTTGATGGGACGTTTGATGATTGCCAACGCATTGTGAAAACGATGTTCACGCACACCGCCTTTCGCGAAAAGGTGGCGCTGTCTGGCGTGAACTCGATCAATTGGGCGCGTATCGTGGCTCAGATCGTCTACTATTTTACCTCTGCAGTTGCGCTCGGATCGCCGGATCGCAACGTGTCTTTTTGCGTACCAACCGGCAATTTTGGCGACATTCTGGCTGGCTGGGTGGCCAAGCAGATGGGGCTTCCCATTGACAGGTTGATCATCGCCACCAATACCAATGATATCTTGGCCCGCACCCTGGAAACGGGTCGCTACGAGGCGGATGGCGTTGTTCAAACCACATCACCGTCAATGGATATCCAGGTATCGTCCAATTTCGAGCGGTTGCTTCACGCCGCCATGGGCAAAGACAGTGACGCGCTCGGCGGCCTTATGAGCAGCTTGAAGCAGTCAGGCGCGTTCACGGTGCCTGAAGATGCGTTGACAGCTATGCGTGCTGACTTCTCCGCCGCTCGCGCCAGTGAGGATGCCGTGGCCACCACCATGAAGCGTGTGTTGGGCGAGCAAGGCTATCTGCTTGATCCGCACACAGCGGTTGGCGTTGCGGTGGCGCATCATGTGGCCGACGAAGAAAGACTTGATCCATCGGTACCGATCATCACGCTGGCTACCGCTCATCCGGCCAAGTTTCCTGCCGCTGTCGAAGCCGCAACAGGCATAGCACCGTCACTTCCGCCGCACCTTGCCGATCTCATGGACCGGCAGGAGCACATGGAGAAGGTTCCAAACGATCAAGATGCGGTTGAAGCGTTTGTCGTTTCTAAAGCGCGCATTGCGGCGGGCGCTGCTTGACCGATATTTCCCGGCTTGCCTCCGGTTTAACGGTCGTCACCGAAACGCGCCCCAGCGTTGAAACGGTCGCGCTCGGCGTGTTCGTCAATGCTGGAACGCGCGATGAACGCCCGGACGAACATGGTCTTGCGCATTTCCTTGAACACATGGCCTTCAAGGGCACCAAGCGGCGTTCGGCCTTTCAGACGGTCGCTGACATCGAAGCGCTTGGTGGTGACATCAACGCTGAAACCAGTCCCGAAGCGACCAGCTACACCGTGCGCATGCTGGCTGAGGATTGGCGCATCGGGCTTGATGTGTTGCTCGATATCGTTTGCGCACCCAACTACCGCCAGGCTGACATCGCGCTGGAGCAGGATGTGGTGGTGCAAGAGATCGCCGGTGCCATGGATGTGCCCGATGATCGCCTGATCGATGGTATCGGGTTGGCCGCTTTTGACGGCCACGCCATTGGCCAGCCAATCCTGGGCACTGAAGAGAATGTGAGGGCGCTGCGTCCGGAGGGCTTGCAAGGGTTTCAAGCTCGCACCTACGCGCCCCAAAACATCATTATTTCTGCCGCCGGAGCCTTGCAGCATGCCGATTTGGTGCAAGCCCTTGAAGAGCTAGCACCTGTTTTTCCCGCCTTGCAATCAACCCCACGCACCGCTCCAAAGTTTGCACCGGGCCGCTTTTTTGAAAAGCGCGATACTTTCGACACCCATCTGGCGCTGGCCTGGCCTGTACCTGCGTTTGGCGCGGAAGGTTCTATGGCGCACGCCTTTGTGGTTCAGATGCTCGGCGGCGGCATGACATCCCGGCTTTTCCAGTCGATCCGTGAGGAAGCGGGCCTGGCCTATGCCGTCGATGCCTATCAGATGATCTACAGCGATTGCGGCCTTGGTGTCATACAAACCGCCACGTCTGCCGACACGGTTGGCCCGATGATCGAGCGCCTGCAAAACGAACTCCTGCGCTTTGGCGAGGATATGCGTGAGGAGGAGCTGGGTGCTGCCAAACGCCAGTTTCGTGCCTCACTGGCCATGGCATCTGAAAACTTGTCTGGCATTGCAGCGCGGCACGCCCGCCAGTTGGCCATTTTGGGTGAGCTTCGCCCCCGTGAACGGCTGGAGCAAGAGATCGAGGCTACAAGCCTTAGCGATGTGAAAGCAGCGTGGCTCGCCATCATGCAGCGAGGCACATTTGCCAAGGCCGCTGTCGGCGATGCCAAAGCCCTTGACCTTTGGGCCGATTGGTCGATGGTAATGGAAAAACAGCCGGTGTAAGTTTTACGCGCCCAAACTGTGCTTTTGATACTCCAACACGCTGACTGCCTGTGACGTTCTTTCGTTCTCTTTCGCAACCATCGCCTCCAGTCTTTGAGAGCGAACGCTGTTTGGTTCGAGCGCCTGAAGAGGCCGATTTTGAACGTTGGGCCGCCTTGCGGTCGCAAAGCCAGACGTTTTTGCAACCCTTTGAGCCGCGCTGGCCGGTTGGTGAACTCACACGGCCTTCTTTCCGGCGTCGTTTACGCCGCTATGCGCAGGACGCCCGCGACAAGCAGGGGTATGCGTTCTTTGTCTTTGATCAAGATGGCGTGAACCTTTTGGGCGGTTTGACCATCTCCAACATCCGCTATGGCGTCAGCCAATCGTGCAGTTTGGGCTATTGGATGGGGCAGTCCCATGCGGGCAAAGGCTATATGAGCGAAGTCTTGCCTGCCATGTTCCCCTTTCTGTTCGGAGAGCTAGGTATGCACCGCATTGAAGCGGCCTGCCTTCCCGACAATCAGGCGTCCATCAACCTGCTGCAACGCGTTGGTTTTCACGAGGAGGGATTGGCCAAAGCCTACCTCAAGATCGATGGGCGCTGGCAGGATCACCGCCTTTTTGCCAAAATCTCCCCGCTTTGACGGGGCAACATGCGGCGAAAGGTCGATGGTTCGGCAACTGACACCGCTTGTGCACAAGGCCTTGAAACGATAGGGAACCAGGCCTTGGTGCGAACGTCTTTTCGCGCCATGATGACTCGCGCTTGTCTGAATCAGTAACGTAATCAGACCGCCATCGGGAGAAGCCGCTCTTTGCGCCTGCTGCATGCCCTTTTATTGAGCCTGATTTGCCTGGTCACGACCCCGGCGGCTGCCCTTGACGCGATCAATGTGCCGCTGGATGTCGAGGCTCTGGATTTAACCCGTGCTGTTGACCGCTTTGTCGATGTCGGTGACCGCATTCAGGTTTCCACAGCCCCAGGCCTTGATGGCATTGTGCGCCGGATCGAAGTCCGGGCACGCGAAGGCGATGGCAATGGTAGCTGGATCGTCTTCGCGCTCACAAACACGTCTAACGAACAGATCGACCGGCTTTTGGTCGCGCCGCATTTCCGCCTGGCCAACAGTAAGATCATTTGGCCAGACCTTGGCGCCTCGCGCCTGGTGGCCATTTCGCCCAGCCAAGGCCTTGCGCCAGAACGGTTGGAAAGCCAGGAGGCCGATGTTTTCCGCATCACGCTCGATCCTGGCGCGGTTGTTACCTACGTTGTTGAATTACGCACGCCTGGCCTGCCGCAGCTTATTCTCTGGGAGGATGATGCCTATCGCGACAGCGTCAATGCCACCACGCTTTACAAGGGCATCGTCCTGGGTATCGCAGGTCTTCTGGCGCTTTTCCTGACGATCCTTTTCATCGTCAAACGCTCCGCCATGTTCCCGGCTGTGGCCGGTGTTGCCTGGGCTGTGCTGGCCTATCTTGCCATTGAGTTTGGGTTCTGGAACCAAATCTTCGACCTGCAACCGGGTGATGAGCAGGTGAGCCGTGCCATTGCCGAAGTGGTTCTGGCGGCGGCCTTGGTGCTTTTGCTTTATGCCTATTTGAGCTTGGGCGCGGTCCACAGCGCGTTCTTCCGCATCGGGCTTGTCTGGGCGGCTTTCTTTTCTTCGCTGGTTGGCTTGGCAGTTTTCGATCCGCAAATTGCCTCAGGCATCGCGCGAATGGGTCTTGGTGTGATCGGCATTGGTGGGCTGCTGGTCATCGTGCCGATGTCCTTGCAAGGCTATGATCGCGCCGTCCATCTGATCCCCAGCTGGACCGTCTTTATGGCCTGGCTGCTGGCCGCTTGGCTTGCCGTCTCCGGCTACATCGTCAACGATCTGGTCTCGCCTGCGCTTGCTGGTGGATTGGTTTTGCTGGTTTTGTTGCTTGGTTTCACGGTGATGCAACACGCCTTCGCCGGCGGCACGCTTGCCGAAGGGTTGGTTTCGGACTCTGAGCGCAAAGTGTTGGCGCTTAGCGGGTCCGGCGATCTGGTCTGGGATTGGGATCTTGCCAAAGATCGCGTGTATTCCTCACCTGCCACCGAAGATATTCTGGGCCTTAAACGCGGCTCGCTGGCCGGTCCGTTTCAAGACTGGATTAGCGCCATCCATCCCGGCGAACGCGACCATTTCCGCCACGTGGTGGAGACCGTGGTTGAAACCGGTCGTGGCAGGATCGATCAGACGCTGCGCATGCGCGCCGAAGACGGGCACTTCAAATGGTTCCGCCTGCGGGCGCGGCCCGTGGCGGCTGATGAAGGCGTATTCCGTCTGATTGGCACCATGCTCGACGTCACCGAGATGAAGACGACGCAGGAACGCCTGCTGCGCGATGCGATCCACGACAGCCTGACGGGGTTGCCCAACCGCGAGCTTTTCCTTGATCGTACACAGACAGCGCTGGAACGTGCGCGCGCTGAAGAGATTGCGCGCCCAACGCTTGTCGTCGTGAACATCGACCACTTTTCCCAGCACAATGATACGGTAGGCACCAGCGCGGCCGACTCTCTGCTCACCATGGTGGCGCGCCGTATTGATCGGCTGCTCAAGCCCAACGACACGTTGGCGCGGTTCAGCGGCGATCAGTTCGGCATTCTGCTGCTGTCAGAACAAAAGCCAGCTTCCGTTGCCCGGCTCACCGAGCAAATTCGCCGTGCCCTCAAAACACCGGTTGTGTTCGGTGATGATGAGGTCAATCTCACCGTTTCGATTGGTGTTGCAACGTACGATCCCAATGCCGATGGTGCGGAAGACTGCCTGCGCGACGCTGAAATCGCCATGGCCCATGCCAAGCGCCTTGGTGGTGACCGATGCGAGGCCTTCCGGCCCTCATTGCGCGAGCATGGGCGTTCCATCGCGGCGGTTGAGGCTGATCTTCGCAAGGCGCTCGACAATGATGAACTGACCGTCTTCTACCAGCCGATCATTCGCCTAGAAGACCGCAAGCTGGCCGGTTTTGAAGCGCTGTTGCGCTGGGATCATCCGCGCCACGGTCGTATGGCACCGGCTGAATTCGTGCCGATTGCTGAGCGCTCAGGGCTCATTATTCCTGTTGGCCTTTTTGTGCTGGAGCGCGCGGCGCGTGACCTTAATCGCTGGATGCGCAACGATCCTAATGCCGCTGGCCTGTTTACCAGCGTCAACATTTCCTCCCGACAGCTTCTGCGCCACGATCTGTTGAACGATCTGCGTGCCATTCTTGCGCGCGCTGATCTGCCTGGCTCAGCCCTGAAGCTTGAGCTGACCGAATCTTTGGTCATGGAGAATCCCGAATACGCTTCGCAGGTTTTGGCCCGGTGTCGCGAGCTGGGCATCGGTTTGTCTCTGGATGATTTCGGCACCGGCTATTCATCGCTGGCCTATCTCCAGCGCTTCCCGTTTGACACGATCAAGATCGACCAGTCCTTCGTCACCGACGTGGTGCCCGGCGAGCCAGCTGTGGTGCTCGCCGCCATCATCGCGCTGGGTCACGACCTTGAAATGGACATTGTCGCTGAGGGTATTGAGAGCGAAGAAGTCGCGGTGGAACTTGCCAAACTTGGCTGCGAATACGGCCAGGGCTTCCAGTTTGGCCATCCAATTCCAGCCTCTGGTGTACCAACATTCTTACGCTCGTTCGGCCAGGAAATCGCTTTGAAGAAGCAGGCATTGGCGGGCACCGCTGAACAACCTGCCATCGCCGCACCAGAACCGGCATCACCACCCCCCTCAGTCAGTGTACAGCCCCAAGCTCGGCCTGCTCAACCTGCTGCCGCCGAAGCCTCGCCGCCACCACCGCCTCCGCTTGCCGCCCGCCCTGAACGTCCGCGGGCTCGCCCTGCTGCGACGCCGTCAGCGGCGAGTGCGGCCTCATCATCCAGCAGTTCTGAGCGCGTTGAAAAGCCAACGATCAAACCGGCAGAGCCTTTGCGCACCAAAAAGGTGTCTGAGCCCAAAGAGGACGAGGCCGTCGTCATTGAACATGACGCCAATGAAACTGGAGCCGAAGAAAAGAGCACGGTGGCCAAGGATGGCAACCAAGACGCGAGCAAAGACAGCGTCAAGGATAAGCCGACCAAAGATCGCGATGATGACGCGCCGCGCACCAACGGTGCCACTGCAAACAAGCCAGCCGCAACCAAGGACGACGCCGAGACAGAGCCAAAAGAGCTGAAAGAGCCAAAGGCTGATGAAGCGAAAAAGCCGTTGGGCAGACCACGCCCCAGCGCCTTAGACCGCTATCGCAGCGGCAGTGGGCGCGATCCCATTGGCACGCCAAAACCGCTTCTTCCCGCGTGGCAATCGGCAGGCACAAACGGTGCCGCAAGTAAAGACAATGACTCTGCGTCCGACAGTGATGACGCTGAGTCCACGGCATCTGACACGTCCACCAAGACGGCACGTCGCGAGGCGACTGCCAAATAATTCAGTACCCAAGTCACTTGGTACCGATAAGGCTTTCTTGTTGGGCGAGCCTCTACGCTTTGATCAGCACGTAAGTGCCAGGCGCGTCGATAAGCGGTGGGTAAGACTTGGAACCCATTTTCGGCGGCTTCACGCGCTCACCGTCCAAGCTTTCGGTCCACGCTTGCCAATCCGGCCACCACGAACCCGGCGTTTCGCCGGCCTTGGCAACCCAATCTTCGTAACGCCCGCGCGGTTCATCGCCGGTCCAGTATTGATACTTGTTCTTGTCGGGCGGGTTGATCACACCGGCAATATGCCCTGAGCCGGAAAGCACGAAGCGCACATCACCGCCAAAGAATTGCGAGCCGAGGAAGACCGACTGAGGTGGCGCAATGTGATCTTCTCGCGTTGCCAAATTGTAGACCGGCACAGTGACGTCAGCCAGGTCCAGCTTCACATCATCCAGCACCATTTTGCCGCGCGATAGCGTGTTCTCCAGATAGCAATTGCGCAGGTAAAACAGATGGTTGGCTGCTGGCATCCGCGTGGAATCAGAGTTCCAGTAGAGCAGGTCGAAGGGCAGGGGATCCTTGCCCTTTAGGTAGTTGTTGATGACGTAGGGCCAGATCAGATCATTGGCCCGCAGCATGTTGAACGCCGACGACATCTTCTTGCCGTCCAAATAGCCTTTGCGGGCCATCTGCTCTTCCATAACCTTCAATTGCTCTTCATCCACGAACACCTTCAGGTCGCCAGCATGGGTAAAATCGACTTGCGTGGTGAACAGTGTGGCCGAGGCAATGCGATCATCATTGGTCGCCGCCATATAGGCCAGCGACACCGAAAGCAGCGTGCCACCAACACAGTAGCCAGCCGCGTTCACTTGCCGTTCACCGGTGATGTCTTCGATGGCCGTCAGGGATTCCATGATCCCCTCGCGCATATAGTGCTCAAAGCCCTTTTGGGCTTGGGTGGCGTCGGGGTTTATCCAGGAGACCACAAAAACCGTGTGTCCCTGCGCAACTGCCCATTTAATGAATGATTTCTGAGGGTTCAGGTCAAGAATATAGAATTTGTTAATCCAGGGCGGCACCATCAGAAGGGGCCGCTTTAACACGGTGTCGGTCGTTGGCGTGTACTGGATCAGCTCGCAGACATCGTTGCGCATCACCACCTTGCCGGGCGTGGTGGCCATATTCTCGCCGACCTTGAACTTGCGCGTATCGGTCATGCGCACTTTTAAATCGCCATGGCCCTCTTGAAGGTCCTCAGCAAGCATAGAAAGACCGCGCACCAAATTCTCGCCATTGCTGGCCAACGTTTCCTTGATGAGCTCGGGATTGGTGCCGACAAAATTCGTTGGTGCCAATGCGCTGGCGATCTGCTTCACATAAAACTGCGCCTTGTGCTTGGTGTGTGGATCAAGATCGCTGGCCTCGTCCACCAGATCGTCGGCCCAATTGGAAATCAGCAGATAGGCTTGCTTCAGCGTGTCGAAGAACTGATTGCGCGACCATTCAGGGTCTTTGAAACGGCGGTCGCGCGCATCTGGCTCAACCACCGGCTTGGTCTCTTCGCCTGAAACGCGCGCCATGGACCCTGTCCAGAGATCAAAGAAACCGGACCAAAGCCTTGTTTGCGCTTCCAAAAGGCGTTTTGGGTCGGACAGCCAATACTCTGAAACCTGACTCAAAGTCTTAACGACCTCACCCATCTCGTCAGCCTGCACGGCCCGTACTTCGCCTTCTTCGCGCGGCTTCAGATAGGCTGCCCACACCCGCCCTGACTGTTCAACGAACTTGCCAAGGTTCTCGGCAAAGGCTTCCGGGTCGTTGATGGAATAATCTTCCAGTGGCCGTTCATCAGGTTCTGCGGCACGGCGTTTGGTGTGCGCCGACGCTTCCGGTGTAGGCGGCGTGACCGGCTTGTCGGGTGTGACGACGGCCTGCATTGGCTTTGCAGTTTTGGCGGCGGACGACTTAGCTGATGCGCGAACCGCAACTTTCGCTGTGGTTTTGCGTGCTGGCGCTTTGGTGGTCTTGGGCGCAGCCGTTTTTGGAGTTGCTGCTTTTGACGCTGTTGTTTTGGCGGATTTCGTTGCGGTGGAAGCCTTTGTGGCCGGCTTTCGAGTGGTCTTGCTCGCACTGGATGAGCGCGCTGGCGTCTTCGATTGTGACGCTTCGGCGGCTTTGCCAGTCGCAGCCTTGCTGGCTGGCGCGCGTTTGGCCGTGCCACGCTTAGACTGCGTTGTTTTTGCCGTTCGCCCTTTTGTGGGTGTACTGTCGCCTGTCTGCGCCATCGCCAGATCGTTTCCTTATGTCCCGCCAGCCAAGGTGACGATCACCGCCAAACCGGGTTTGCACCCTTGTTCCCTTAACGCTTCATTCACCATGCTCTAGCAGCCTGTACAATGACAAGATCGCATCTTGCATAGGTCTTGCGCCTTTGCGGCGATACCAAACAAAGGCTTTTCGGGCGTTCCTATCAATTGCCCCGGTTGAGCCTTTGTGAGACACAACGCGCGCAATGCAATGATGCGCCGCAAAGCAGCCACTGTTTTGACGGCACATCGCTCTAACAATCGCCCTTAACGGGCGCCTTTTTTGCCCCGCGCCGTTTTGGTGCCTAACCTCAGAGGTCGAGATGAACGAGTTTCACCATGTTCGCCGCCTGCCGCCCTATGTATTTGAGCAGGTCAATCAGCTCAAGGCGAAGGCGCGCGCGAACGGTGCCGATATCGTCGATCTTGGGATGGGCAATCCAGATTTGCCGACACCAGAGCATATCAACGAAAAGCTCATAGAAACCGTCGGCAAGCCGCGCACCAATCGTTACTCCGCTTCACGCGGCATCACCGGTCTGCGGCGTGCCCAGGCGGGGTATTACGAGCGCCGCTTTGGAGTGAAACTGAACCCGGATACCGAAGTTGTTGCAACGCTCGGTTCCAAAGAGGGCTTCGCCAACATGGCGCAAGCCATCACCGCGCCTGGTGATGTGATTCTTGTGCCCAACCCCAGCTATCCCATCCATGCCTTCGGATTTTTGATGGCAGGCGCAGCGGTGCGCTCAGTGCCTTGCGAGCCTGGCCCCGAGTTTTTTCATGCGCTCGAACGTGCTGTTCAGCACTCCATTCCAAAGCCTTTGGCATTGGTGCTCTGCTATCCATCGAACCCAACCGCGCATGTAGCTGACCTTGAGTTCTACCGCGATGTGGTGTCGTTCGCCCGCAAGAACGATCTCATCGTCCTGTCTGATCTCGCCTACTCAGAAGTCTATTTTGACGGCAACCCGCCGCCGTCGATCCTTCAAGTCAAAGGCGCCAAAGACGTGGCGGTGGAGTTCACGTCCATGTCCAAAACCTACTCCATGGCCGGGTGGCGCATGGGCTTTGCTGTCGGCAATGAGCGCCTGATCGCAGCGCTGGCGCGTGTGAAGTCCTATCTTGATTACGGCGCTTTCACGCCGATCCAAGTGGCGGCCACAGCTGCACTCAACGGGCCGCAGGACTGTGTAGACGACATGCGTGCCACCTATCAGGGCCGTCGTGACGTGCTGGTTGACAGTTTTGCGCGGGCAGGCTGGGACATCCCATCACCGGCTGCATCCATGTTTGCCTGGGCACCAATTCCCGACAAGTTCAAGCACTTGGGAAGCCTGGAATTCTCAAAGCTGCTCATTGAGAAGGCTGATTTTGCGGTCGCGCCCGGTGTCGGTTTCGGCGAGCATGGTGACGGTTATGTGCGCATTGCGCTTGTGGAGAACAAAGATCGCATTCGCCAAGCTGCACGCAATCTGCGCCGTTTCCTTGAAACTGCCGACGAGACTTTGCATAACGTGATCGCCCTCAGCGCTCGCGGTTAGCAACCAATCAATCGCATGCGCTGACACACCCTCTTATTGGCGGGCAACCCGCCAGCTTGGACGTACCGCGCATGACTCTACCATCCAGCGACAGCCCATTGCGTGTGGGCGTTGCAGGGCTCGGCACCGTTGGCGCCGCGCTCGCTCATCTGCTTTTGACCCGTGCTCAAGAACTCAGCGCAGAAGGCGCACGCCCGCTGCGGTTGACCGCTGTATCAGCGCGCGATGCGTCCAAAGATCGTGGTTTTGACGCCTCCGGCCTTACCTTCCATGCTGATGTCACTGATCTGGCGCGCGATCCCAATGTTGATTTGGTGGTTGAATTGATCGGCGGAGAAGATGGTGCTGCCAAATCGGTGGTTGAAGCTGCGCTGGAAGCCGGCAAGCCTGTCATCACTGCCAACAAAGCGCTGCTTGCCGCGCACGGCCTTCACCTGGCGGCGCTGGCCGAAAAATCCTCTGTTCCGCTGCTCTTTGAAGCCGCTGTAGCAGGCGGTATCCCCGCCATTCGCGCGTTGCGCGATGCGGTGCCTGGCCAAAAAGTCTCCCGTGTTTCTGGTATTCTCAACGGCACCTGCAACTACATTCTCACCCGTATGGAGAATGAAGGTATCGCTTTTGATGATGTGCTGGCCGATGCGCAGCGCCTTGGCTATGCCGAGGCCGATCCAACCTTTGATGTCGATGGGTTCGATACCGCGCACAAGCTCGCGATCCTCACGTCCTTGGCCTTTGGGACCGAGATCGAGGCGTCTGACATGTACATTGAAGGCATTCGCGCGGTCACGCCGGATGACATGGCCGCTGCATCTGAGCTTGGCTACCGCATCAAACTGCTCGGCGTTGCCCAATTGACAGACACGGGCATTGAGCAACGGGTGCACCCAACGATGCTGCCGCTGGATTCAACGCTGGCTCAAATCAATGGCGTGCTGAATGCGGTTGCCATCGACACCGATCTGCTTGGAGAGATTGTGCTTTCCGGCCCTGGGGCAGGGGGCGATGCCACCGCAGCATCCGTTCTTGCCGATCTGCAGGATCTTGCGCGCGGGCTGGAGCCCAAACCGCTTCGTCTGCCGCGTGGCACGTTGCGACCCTACCAAAAGGCCCGCATGCGTGCGCATGAAGGCGGGTATTATGTGCGCCTATCGGTGGCGGACAAACCCGGCGCCTTTGCCGCCATTGCCCAACGCATGGCCGAGCACGGCATCTCGCTGCAATCCATCGTGCAGCGTCGCAAACCGACCGACACTGGGCCTCATTCCCACCAGCCGGTGATCATCATCACCCATGAGACAATGGAACTATCTGTGCGTGAAGCCATGGACGGGATCGTTGCAGACGGGCATGTGAATGCTGCACCGCAAATTATCCGAATCGAGCGGTAAGCACTTGCTGCAAGGGAGCCAGCTTTCATGACCAATTCCATTCTGACGCCGGGCGAACTCGTCCTTGAGCGCATTTTGACATTGGAATTGGTGCGGGTGACCGAACGCGCGGCCGTATCGGCTGCGCGCTGGCGCGGCCGCGGCAACGAAACTGAAGCCGATCAGGCCGCCGTGGATGCCATGCGCCGCGAGCTCAACAAGCTGCCGATCACCGGTGAAGTGGTAATCGGCGAGGGTGAGCGAGACGAGGCCCCCATGCTCTACATTGGTGAGAAGGTGGGCACCGGCGACGGGCCAGAGGTGGATATCGCCCTCGATCCGCTGGAGTGCACCACGGTCTGTGCGAAAAACCTGCCCAATTCACTGGCTGTTGTCGCGCTGGCTGAAAAGGGCAGCCTGCTGAATGCACCGGACGTCTACATGGACAAGGTGGCCATCGGCCCTGGGTTTCCAGAAAATTTGGTGAGCTTGGACAAAACCGCCACTGAAAACATCAAAGCCGTTGCGGACGCCAAGGGCGTATCGGTGGAACAGGTGTCTGCCTGTGTTCTGGATCGTCCGCGTCACGCAGCACTGATCGCAGAAATCCGTCAACTGGGTGCCTCGCTGCGGCTGATCCCGGATGGCGATATTGCCGGTATCATTCACTGCACGACGCCCGAAGAAACCGGCATCGACATCTATCTCGGCATCGGTGGCGCCCCTGAAGGTGTTTTGGCTGCCGCTGCGCTTCGCTGTGTTGGCGGCCAGATGCAAGGCCGATTGATCCTCGACACCAAGGACAAGCGCGATCGTGCCTTACGCATGGGTGTGACGGACCCCAACAAGGTGTATCGGGTCGAAGAGTTGGCTGGTGGCGACGTCATTTTGTCGGCGACCGGCGTGACCGAGGGCAATCTGCTGAATGGCGTGCATTTTGGTCCGCACATCATCACCACCGACACGGTCGTGATGCGTTCCGCATCGGGCACTGTGCGTTGGATCAAAGGCAAGCATTCGCTGCTTGAGAAATTCCATCTCGACTGATGATCCCGCCCTGGTTCTCAAAGTTGCGCGCTCCATTGGCGGGCAGCGCTGGTTGCGCCGTTTGGAACCAGATGATCCACGCCCCTTTGCGATTCAGGAAGCCGCAGGCGTCAACGCGACCCTGGCCAAGGTTTTAGCCGGGCGTGGCGCAAATGCTCAAACCGCCGCCGATGTTCTAAACCCAACCTTGCGCACCTTAATGCCTGACCCTTCAGTGCTGCGTGCGATGGATGATGCTGCTAGCCTTCTTGCCGATGCCGTGGAGGCCCAGGCAACGGTGGGTCTGTTTGGCGATTATGATGTGGATGGCGCAGCCTCTTGCGCACTGATGGCCCGCTGGTTGCAGGCACTAGAGGCAACGCCGGTTGTGCACATCCCAGACCGCATATCTGAGGGCTATGGGCCTAACAGAGCTGCGATTGATGGCTTGGCTGACCAGGGTATCGATCTGCTGATCACGCTGGACTGTGGGGCAACCAGCAATGAGGCGCTCGCCCACGCCCAAACGCTCGGCTTGCCTGTCCTGGTTCTCGATCATCACCAGATGCGCGATCTGGGTCCTCCAGTCGAAGCTCTGGTGAATCCCAACCGTCCCGATGATACCTCCGGCCTTGGCCATTTGTGTGCTGCCGGCGTGACGTTCATGACGCTGGTTGCGGCTAACCGTGAGCTGCGCAACCGCGGCTATGAGCAGACGGCGCTGCCCGACCTGCTTCAGCTTTTAGACTTGGTTGCTCTGGCAACTGTTGCCGATGTTGTGCCGCTTACAGGTCTCAACCGGGCCTTTGTGGTGAAAGGCCTTCAGGTGGCTCAAGGGCGAACCAATATGGGCCTTGCCGCATTGATTGAGGCATCCAGGCTGTCTGGCCCGCTGCGACCCTACCATTTTGGTTTTGTGCTTGGCCCTCGCATCAACGCCGGTGGACGGATCGGCGATGCTGCGATGGGCGCGCGTCTTCTGATGAGCGCGGATGCCGATGAGGCGCGGGCACTGGCCGCTGAACTTGATACACTGAACGCGCAACGCCAGGCGATTGAGGCTGAAGCGGTGGAAAGTGCCATCGCGATGGTTGAACGCGAAGCTGACATGCCGCCGGTCATCATGGTGCGCGACGATACCTGGCATCAAGGCGTGGTCGGTTTGATCGCCGCGCGCTTAAAAGAACGGTTTCACCGACCGGCTTTGGCCTTCACATTGACGCCGGATGGTACTTGGACCGGATCAGCGCGTTCCATTCCTGGCATTGACATTGGGCAGGCTGTTCACGGACTGGTCGAGGCTGGGCACGCTGACAAAGGCGGAGGCCACGCCATGGCGGCTGGGCTGACACTGGCGGATTCAGCTTGGAACGAGGCGCAGAGCGCATTGATCGAGGCGCTTGATAAGGCCTCAGTAAGCGCAGCAGCGACCAGAAGCCTTGATGTGGATGCTGTTCTTACCGCGACTGCCGCATCGCTTGATCTTGCCCACGCCATCGAAAGCGCCGCGCCCTATGGCACTGGTTTCCCCGAGCCGGTGTTTGCCTTTGCCAGTCACCGTGTCACCTATGCCGGGTTGGTGGGCACCAACCATATCAAGGTCACATTGTCCGACGGGCAGGGGGCAGGTCAGGGGCCTGGTCTTTCTGCCATTGCCTTTCGCGCCGCTGAAACGCCGCTGGGTGATGCTTTGATGGCGGCGCGGGGCGGCGGGCCGCTTCATGTTGCTGGAACACTATCGATCAACAGCTGGCAGGGCCGTGAAACGATGCAACTGCGCATCGTTGATGTCGCCAACCCTTGATTTTTGCGGCCGGACAGGCCACCCAACGGGTTCATGAGCGCGCAAGAAACCCTACCTTTTTACAACGATTTGGACGCGACGCGTGACCAAGCGTTGGCACTGATGGTGCGCGGCGTGAAAGATCGTAAATCAGGCATGCACACGTTCACCGTGGCAACGATTGGCGCCGATGGCGCGCCGCGTTTGCGCACGGTTGTTAATCGCGGATTTGATCTACAAACGCGCACGCTGCGCTTTCATACCGACGCTCGTTCACCGAAACTGGCAGAACTGGCCGAAGATCCTCGTGCCGCCGTGCATCTCTATGACCCACGCGCAAAGACCCAATTGCGCTTGGATACCGTGGCAACAGTCCACAGGGACAGTGATGTGCGTCAAACGGCATGGGACGCCACGCGTGACTTTTCCCGCGAGTGCTATCGCGTCATTCCTGCGCCCGGTGATGTGGTTGATACGCCGCTAGGCGTTGCGTTTACCGGGGGCGATGATCCTGAAGAGGGCGCACAGAACTTTGTTGCGGTGACGCTGCACATGCACGCGATGGAGTGGCTCTACTTGGCTAGTCAGGGCCACCGCAGAGCGCGTTTCGCTTGGGATGAGTTCGGCAAGCTGAGCCAAACCTGGCTTGTGCCGTAGCGGCTTTGTCTATCTAGGGTTTTGCCTGTCGGCGCGAATAAGGGCATACTGTACGAACGGTAAAGCGAGACCCTTATGCGCCTTTCAAAACAAACATCTTATGCCATTCGAATTTTGTTGGATTGCGCTCACGCGATGCCGCAAGCTGTGCGCTCCAGCGAGATCGCTGAGCGGCAAAAGATCAGCGAATACAACATTCAAAAACTGGTTGCTCAGTTGGCCAGCGAAGGCATCCTGTCGACGGCCCGCGGTCGGGGCGGTGGCATCAAGCTGGGGCTGGAGCCAAACGACATCAATTTGGGCCGTGTTCTGCGCATCACCGAACCAACGCGAATCGTTGTTGATTGCTTTGGTGAGCCCGTGGATTGCGCGGTGCGTCAGATTACGCCGGTAAACCGGATATTCGCCGCGGCCTATGATGGTTTTGTCGATGTGCTGGATAAGTACACGCTGGAAGACCTGCTCAAAGGTCATCAGATGGTGTCAGCGGTCGCTTAGGGGCTTTTCAGGCTTCGGCAGTACGCGCAGCGCGAGTTCGTCACGCGGTTGTTTCGAAGGAACAGAGCAAGAGGGATGCCCTTCTCGGTGATCGCGTCACGATCACCTGCCAGGTCCGCGTCTTTTGTGCAGCAAAAGACTTGGTACGCCCAACGGGACTCGAACCCGTGTTTCCGCCGTGAAAGGGCGGCGTCCTAGACCACTAGACGATGGGCGCACATTGTGTGTCTCAAATGTGCCAGACAGGCGGCCCTTATAGGGTGGGTCTGATTGGGGTTCAAGCCGGTGATTCCAAAAAACTGCAAGCCGTCAAAATTGACGGCTAAACCAGTTAAAAACTGAGCAAGGCCGGCGCGGTGGACCTGTTCCAATCCACAACCGGTTTGAGTGGGGCCGCTATCCGTTACGTCAAGCGTGCTCAGCGTCGATTTATCGTAAACATATGGTTAAGGGGCTTGCCCGTCCGCGCCTGTCGAGGGCATCCTTTACACAGGGAATCAAAGTGCTTCGCCAGATGTTTGCTGAAACATGCGGCCGATTCGCAGCGATTTCAGCGCGTGTATGTGGCGGAATGCGTGGGTAGGGCTGGTTAGAATGACGGGTAAACCCCCTCTTGATCCTGAGCTCATTGCCGAACTGGGCGATGACGCAGGCCTTGATGTTTTCGAGGTCGCAGGGCTCATCAAATGGTTCGATGTTGGCAAGGGCTTCGGTTTCATCGTGCCTGACAACGGCATGAAAGACATTTTGCTGCACGTCACTTGCTTGCGGCGCGATGGTTACCAGACCGCCTATGAAGGCGCCCGTATCGTCGTCGAAGTGCTAGACCGCCCGCGTGGCCTTCAAGCACTTCGTATTCTTTCGATGGACGAATCGACAGCGCTCCATCCCTCACAGCTACCCCCGTCTCGTACCCATGTGCAGATCACGCCGACCTCAGGTCTGGAGACGGCAACGGTGAAATGGTTCAATCGCATTCGCGGTTTTGGATTTCTCACCCAAGGCGAGGGGACCGAAGATATTTTCGTCCACATGGAAACGCTTCGCCGTTATGGGCTTACGGAGTTGCGCCCGGGTCAAGATGTGCTGGTACGGTTTGGTGATGGCCCCAAAGGCCGCATGGCTTCGGAAGTGCGCCCTGTGAACGGCAGTTCCATACCAGCGTCACATTGATCCACAATACACCGGTTATGCCGCGCTCCGCTCTGCCTTTTGCCTTTCCATTCTTGTTGGCCGCTCTTTTGTGGGCGGGCGTCGCGTGGGCGTTTGAAGAATCTTCGCTCAGCGTTGAGACCTCGACGGGTTCTCACGAGTTCACCATAGAAATCGCCCGCACACCGCAAGAGCAGGGTTTGGGCTTGATGCACCGGCGCGAGTTAGCGTCCGACTATGCCATGCTGTTTCCGTTTGCACAGGCGCGCGAAGCATCGTTCTGGATGCGTGATACCTACGTGTCACTGGACATGGTATTTATTGCCGAAGACGGGGTGGTCCATCGCATTGAACACGGAACCGAACCTTTGTCATTGCGCTCAGTCCACTCGCGTGGGCCTGTTATTGCGGTGCTGGAGTTTGTTGCTGGCACAGCGGAGCGCATTGGCCTGAAGCCCGGTGATACGATCATCCACCCCGATCTGCAGCGCTAACGGGTGTTGGTTTGGTGGGGCGTGAACGTCGTCACACCGTTTTTTACCATTTGGTTGGGATCCCAGGCTTGACGCCCGCTCAAATGTAAGACAGTTCGTGGCAGGCAATTTCGTATCGGGGCATAGCGCAGCCTGGTAGCGCACCTGTTTTGGGAACAGGGGGTCGCAGGTTCAAATCCTGCTGCCCCGACCACGAAATTTTCATTGCCGGTCGGCCTGGCCGTTCCGGCACGATGGTGGAGAGAAAAGCCAATGGTTGCCCGCATCTTCCGGCCCACCAAAACCGCCATGCAGTCTGGCCTTGGCAAGACCAAAGGCTGGGTTTTGGAATATGATCGCTCGCAGCCGCGCTCAGTTGAGCCTTTGATGGGCTGGACATCATCTTCTGACATGCAGGCGCAGATCAGCCTAAAATTCGACACCAAGGACGACGCCATGGCCTATTGCACACGTAATGGCATCGCCTTTCGCGTTGAAGAACCCAAAGAGCGCATTCGCCGCCGCGTCGCCTATTCTGATAATTTCAAATATGATCGACGGGTGCCCTGGACCCATTAGATCAGCAGCTTGTCGGCTGAGAAAAGCTTGCAGCGGGCAACACCGACAGGACTGACTTCGGCCTCGTAGCTCAGCTGGATAGAGCACCGGACTTCTAATCCGACGGTCGCAGGTTCGAATCCTGCCGAGGTCACCACCAGCAAATTTTAGCGTCCAACGAAGAGCTTCTTCTGGCGATGGCCAAACCACCCAAAGACAACGATCCATCGCCGGACACGCCGCCAAAAAGCCCTCGCAGACCGCGGGCTAAAACCGCCACATCCACCGACAAATCGCCTGCTCGTAACCGCTCGGCTGGTGAGACGACACCCAAAACGGTCGCCAAAGCACCTGCGAAGCGCCAGGCAACCGTCAAGAACCCCGCACCAACGTTTGCTTCCGCGATCACCGCAGATGCAGCAAGGAGCGCAGGCCTTTGGGCTGAGCCGGTAGGCGTAGACGACGAGGTCAAAGCGGCCGCATCAGCGCCTAATGCTGCCATTGCCGACGAACCTGCCGGGGGAACTGCCCCTGTATCTGCGCCCCAGCCAGCCAGCCTGACACAGCAATCACCGCCAAACTGGATGCCTGGTTGGCGATGGGTGGACGGCTGGGCGCGCGCCCTAACGCCGCTTTTTGAAGGGCTGGCGCGCCTGCGTATCGTTGGGGCTGTTTGTATTGCCTTGGTCGCCATCTCGGCCTTCACGCCGGGCTTCACCACCATCCCGCCGATTGATCGCGATGAATCACGCTTCTCCCAAGCAACCCGGCAGATGGTGGCCACGGGCGATTATGTGGAAATTCGCTTCCAGAATGATGCGCGATATCAAAAGCCCATCGGCATTTATTGGCTGCAGTCAGCGGCGGTGACGCTCTATGGCGCCGAAGATGGTCAGGCGCCGATTTGGGTCTATCGCACCGTCTCATTTGTAGGCGCAGTGGCGGCAGCGCTCCTTGTCTATTGGTTGGCGCTTGGATTTGGTGCACCGCCTGTTGCGTTTGCAGCGGGCTTGCTGGTTGCGCTCACCATACTTTTGGGCGCTGAAGCACGTTTGGCCAAAACCGATGCGATGCTGTTTGCGACAATTCTTGTCGCGCAGGGGATCCTGGCTAAGGCGTTTCTGGGCCGCCGCGACAGTTCGGTAAAGTTCTGGCACGCCGGGTTGTTTTGGACAGCTGTGGCCGCGGGTATCCTCATCAAGGGGCCCATCCTGCCGATGGTTGTTGGCAGCACAGCCTTGGTCGCGAGCCTCTTTGAACGCAAAATCATGTGGTTAAGGCGCCTGCGACCTGGCCTGGGCTTCATGTGGATGCTGATCCTTACGCTTCCCTGGTTCATCGCCATCGGGATCACGTCGGGCGGCGAGTTCTACGCCCAATCCATTGGGCGCGATTTGTTTGAGAAAATTGGCCAGAGCCGCGAGCGACCATTTGTGCCGCCCGGCGCCTATACCTTTGGCTTCTTCCCCGCTTTGGGCTGGCCTATGGCGCCGCTTGCCTTCCTTGCCATACCGTTTGCTATTGCCAGTTGGCGCGATAAGAGCACGCGTTTCTTGGTCGCTTGGATCGTGCCCACATGGGTGATCTTTGAGCTATCGGCCACCAAGCTGCCGCACTACATCCTGCCGATCTATCCGGCGTTAGCGATCCTAGCCGCGCGGATGATGGTGTATGAAAAGGTTCCCAAAGGCTGGCTGGCTGGCGTCGCCAAAGCGCTTTTCCTTCTTATTCCAGTTGTCGGAACCATCGGCCTACCCATCGTGCTCTACGTGTATGGCGATAGCATCAGCCCCTTTGGCGTGGCTGTGATGGTTCTTGGGCTTGTTCTGTTGATTGGTGCATTCTTGCTCATTGTTCGGTCACACGCGCGCGCAAGTCTGGTGCTCATCACAGCAGGCACTTTGCTCTTATATTCCGGTGCCTTTGGTTTCCATGTTCCCGCAGCGCGAACCATATGGGTGACGCCGCAACTTGTGACCGCGCTTGATGGCGTTCGCTGTGAAAATCCTGAGCTTGCCACCCTTGGTTACAATGAACCCAGCCTCGTTCTCATGACGCGCACGGATCTGCGCGTGCTTGATTCCTCAGAAGCCGCTGCCGATTTCCTGGCGGCAGGCGGGTGCCGGGCAGCCTTTGTTGATGCGCCGTTCGTTGAAGAGATGTTCCAAGAGCTTGCTGGTCTCACCCCGGAGGAAAGCACATCAGCGGCAACGGTTCGCCTTTTGGCGCGTGTTCAGGGCATCAACATCAATGGTGGTGATGAGCTGAACATGCATGTTTTCGCCGCAGGTGAGTGATGGGTCCATGCTGACCATCGGTGACGCCCCTCTTTCGCTTTGTCCAACAAAGCGGTAGGGAACCGGCATCCGGCGTGTTGCGCCGACCTCTCTCCAAACCCACGGACCTCTCGTGCCAACGCCAAATACCTCTATGCCTGTGCAGGGCCAGAAGCTCTCGGTTGTCATTCCGTGTAAAAACGAAGCCGAGAATCTGCCCAATTTGATAGGCGAGATCGCACAGGCTTTGGCTGACCGCGAATTGGAAATTCTCGTTATCGATGACGGGTCCACGGACGATACGGCCATCGCGGCTCAGCAAGCGGGCCAAGAGACCGCCGCGAAGGTACGTGTTCTGCAGCATGCTCAGTCGTCTGGCCAAAGCGCCGCCGTGCGCACCGGCGTTCAAAACGCGACCGGTGATATCATCGTGTGCACCGATGGCGATGGTCAGAACAATCCAGCGTTCATGCCCGCTTTGGTGGACACACTTATTGAGCGTGGCCCGGCATTTGGCATGATCGGAGGCCAGCGTGTCGGGCGCAAGGATACGGCCTATAAGCGGTTCGCTTCGCGTTTCGCCAACAGTCTGCGTGGCGCCATGTTGGCCGACAGAACCCGAGACTCAGGGTGTGGGTTGAAAGCTGTACGCGCGGACCTGTTTCGCCGTTTGCCCTATTTCGATGGCTGGCATCGTTTCATGGCAGCGCTCGTTCTGCGCGAAGGCTATGATGTTGATTTCGTCGATGTGATCGACCGACCTCGCCAGTTCGGCGTTTCCAAATACGGTGTGTTTGATCGCGCGCTCATTGGCTCCATCGATCTTTTTGGCGTTTGGTGGCTGAAGCGCCGCCTTAAAAAACGCCCCGTGGTCAGCGAGATGACGCCACACAACACACACGAAGGATAAGACGCATCATGCTTGACGGGCTCATTGCTTGGTTCCAAGTCGTTTTTGTCGATCAGTTTGACTGGTGGGTTGTTTGGGGTTTGGCCGCGCAGTTCATGTTCATGATGCGCTTTGTGGTCCAATGGGTCGCATCCGAGCGCGCCAAACGCTCCATCGTGCCGATCCCGTTCTGGTTTTTTTCCATTGGCGGCGGCTTGATGTTGCTGACCTACGCCATTGAGCAGCAGGACCCGGTGTTCATCCTTGGTCAATCGCTGGGCCTACTGATTTACGTGCGCAATGTTTGGCTTATCTTCGCTGAGCGCCGCGCCGCCGCCCGACCTGAGGGCGACGCAACCACTTGAGGCTCGCAGTCTTAGTTCGTCGGCAGGCCAGCAGCTTTGGCCGCTGACACCAAGTCAGCTTCCAAATCATCGATTGTTTCAAGTCCGATTTGCAGGCGAACAATCGGCCCGCCTAGCCATGGGCGAGCTGTGCGGCAGTGGGTCAGTTCAACGAGAACGGCCAAGCTTTCATAGCCACCCCAGGAATAGCCGAGCCCGAATAGCTCAAAGGCGTTGAGCATCGCGCGACCTTGATCGCGTGTGCCGGCAAGCTCAAAGCCAAACAGTCCACTGGCACGACCTTTGAAGAGATCAAGCCAAAGCGCATGTCCTGGATCAGAGGGTAGGCCAGGGTGCATAACTTTGGTCACAAAAGGCTGTGCCTCCAGCCACCTTGCGATCTCAAGCGCTGATTTTTCATGCTGCTCCAAACGAACGCGCAAGGTTCGCATGCCGCGCAAGGTCAGGAAAATCTCCTCAGTTCCAGCCTGAACGCCTATGTTTTGGCGTGTGCGATGAAGGGCAGGCCAGGCTCGCTCGCTTGCCGAAATAGAGCCGATCAAAAGATCTGAGTGGCCTGCGAAATATTTGGTGCCAGCCTGGATCGAATAATCAAAGCCAGCGGGTATGGGCTTGTAGATCAGCGGCGTTGCCCATGTGTTGTCGATCATAGTGATCACGTCATGGGCTTTGGCAGCCGCTAGAAAAGCATTGAGGTCGGGCATCTCAAAGGTGTTGGAGCCGGGAGCCTCGGCGAAAAGCACGCAGCCGCCTTCACAGACCATCAGGTCTGATATGTCTGCACCAATCAGCGGGTCATAGTAGATAGTCTCAACGCCCAACCTCTTCAGTGTGTCATCGCAGAAGCGACGGGTTGGCCAGTACACATTGTCGGGCACCAGAAAGCGCAGACCTGGCTTTGCGACGGCAAGAATGGGAATGGTCACCGCAGCTAGTCCAGAGGGCACCAGCACGGTGCCTGCAGCGTCTTCCAATGTGTTGATGGTATCAACCAAGGCATCAATGGTTGGTGTGCCGTTCAGCCCATAGGTGTATTTGGGCTTGTTGGGGTCATCAGCATGGCGCGCCTCCATCGCCTCTACACTGTCGAAGAGGACCGTCGAGGCCCGAACCACCGGCGTGTTCACAAACCCATGATAAGCGTGCGAATCGCGTCCAAGGTGCGAAAGCTGCGTATCGATCCCTTTGGTTGACAAATCAGGCTTGGTTTTGCGCCCATGTTGCTCATCAGCCACTGCGTGATCCTTTGTTATTGTTCCATTTTGCTGGGAACAGGCCGTTTTTTGGCCTATCTTGTTCCCCACTGTCTGAAAGCTTTTGACAGGGGAGTGGAACGTGGCACAAGGGCGGTTGTGCGCGGTCTGCCTCTTTTCCTTTACGACGTACGAGTTTGGTAATGTTCTTCCCGCCCAAATCTTCTGGCAGTCACCTATGCGCTGTGGCCATTGCTTGCGCTTTGACCGCAGCGGCAAGCGCACCTGCCCAGGCCAGTTCCGCCCTTGATGACGTGCTTGCCAAAGGGTTCGTCCAATGCGGCGTCTCTGAAGGCCAGCCAGGATTTTCCAGCCAAGATAGTGATGGAAATTGGCAGGGCTTTGATGTCGAATATTGCCGCGCCGTTGCTGCTGCGGTGCTTGGTGATGCCGATGCTGTAGAGTTCACCTCATTGCCGGCCTCTCAGCGCTTTGACGCGTTGACCGACGGCGACATCGATATCCTGTCGCGTAACTCCACATGGACGATGACGCGCGAGGTTGGCCGCCCTGTCAGCTTTGTGGGTGTGAATTACTATGATGGTCAGGCCTTCATGGTGCGCCAGTCCATGGGCATCACATCGGCGCTTGAACTCTCCAACACCACGATCTGCGCCAATGCTGGCACCACCACGGTTCTCAATGTTACCGACTTTTTTGAGTCGCGCGGCATGCCGTTTGAGTTGGTCACGTTTGAAAACGTTGAAGAGGTCGTGGCCGCCTATGATTCACAGCGCTGCGATGCATACGCGCACGATACATCAGGTCTTTTTGCACAGCGGCTCAATCTGGTGGAGCCCAATGAGCACATCGTTCTGCCCGAAGTGATTTCCAAAGAGCCACTCAGCCCTGCTGTGCGCGCCGATGACACGCAATGGTTCAATGTCGCCCGCTGGGTACTGTTCGCTATGATCAATGCTGAAGAGTTTGGTCTAACAACGCAGAATGTCGAGAGCTTTCGCGGCAGCGACAATCCGGCGATTGCGCGCCTGCTCGGCGATGAAGGCGAGTTCGGAACTTTGCTTGGTGTGCGCCAGGACTGGGCGTTTCAGGTGATCGCCCAGGTGGGCAATTACGGCGAGGTGTTTGAACGCACCATTGGATCGGACTCCGATTTGGGCATCGGACGCGGCCTCAACGAGCTATGGTCTGAGGGCGGATTGATCTACGCGCCGCCTATTCGCTAGAGTTGTTTCAGGAAAAGTGGGAACCGGTATTCCGTCCGAAACAGCGTCAAATCAATGAGATAGAGCACGTTCGGCAGACACACAGTCGTCTAACGGGCTCTAGGTTCTTTCTGGGCCTGTCTCGATGGGCAAATCATCATCGCCGCCCCATTCTGCCCAGGACGCATCATAAACACGCACATCCTTGGCACCGCTCAGTTCCAGCGCTAGCTTCAGCGTCACCGCTGAGACACCGGAGCCGCATGAGGTAATCATCGGCGCGTTAAGATCGATCTGCTTGTCGGTGAACAGCGCCGTCAGCGCTTTAGTGGACTTCAGCCGACCGTCTTCAATCAAATCTGTAAACGGCATCGAGCGTGCGCCAGGCATGTGGCCAGCGCGCAGGCCGGGGCGTGGCTCTGGCACAGACCCTTCAAATCGTGCCGCCGGGCGCGCATCCAATAGACCAACTGTATCGTCGGATATGGCGTTTGATACGGTTTGCAGGTCTGCCAAAGCTGAGGCGTCCAATCGAGCCGTGAAGTGGCGCGGTGAGCGGTTTACCGGCTCGTCTGACAGCGCGTATTCGGCCGCCTGCCAGGCCGGCAGGCCACCATCAAGCAGGAACACAGATTGCACGCCCATCACTTTGAACATCCACCAGACGCGTGGTGCGGAGAAAAGGCCTGCTCCATCGTAAACCACCAAGGTCATGCCATCGCCAATGCCAAGCTTACGCATGCCAGATGAAAACTGCACCGGGTCGGGCATCATGTGCGGCAGATCGCTGGCTGGGTCGGATTGCGCGTCTAAGTCGAAGAAAACGGCGCCTGGAATATGTGCCTCTTCATACTCAGCACGTCCGTTTCGCGGTTCGCCATCGCGCAGCATGGTTGGCAGATACCAGCTGGCATCGACCGGCAAGATATCAGGGTGATCGATCCGTTCGTTCAGCCATTCTGGGGTGACAAAAACTTCCTCACGGCGCATCGGCGAATATCCTTGCTCTAAACGGCATCATCACTGGACAAGCGAATGCGCACGCGGCGGTTCTGCTTGCCCTTGTTCTCAATTTTGCGAATTTCAACCTTGCCGATTTCGGTAGTGGATTGCACATGCGTGCCGCCACAGGGCTGCAAATCGACATTGCCAATGCGTACCAGCCGCACTTTGCCAGACCCGCGCGGTGGCTTAACGCTCATCGTTTTCACCAGGTCTGGCTGAGCATCCAACTCAGCATCGGTGATCCATTCTTGGCTCACCGGATGGTCACCATCGACAAGCGCCTGCAACTGCGCGCTCAACGCGTCCTTGTCGAGCGCCGCATCGGCAATATCAAAATCGAGCCGGCCATCGCCATCGCTTATTTGGCCACCGGTGACGGGGTAGGGCATGACAACAGACAAGAGGTGCAAGGCTGTGTGCACACGCATGAAGCGGTAGCGCAGCGCCCAATCCACATGGCCTGTCAGTGTGTTCCCTACCGATACTGCGCCAAGCGCCTCTGGCAACGGCCCCTCACCATCGCGCAGGACCAGAAGAATGCTGCTGCGATCCGGCCCGTAACGGGTTGTGTGAACGCGCAGCTTCTCGCCGCTAGCAAGCTCCAGATTGCCTTGATCGCCAGGTTGGCCACCGCCTTGAGGATAGAAGATGCTGCGTTCCACCAGAACGCCATCGTCATGCAGGCCAACAATTGGCAAATCAGCGGTGCGCAAATATGAGTCGGATTGATAAAGCGCGTCGATCATGAAGTTTCCGTGCTGGCAAAGGTCCACTACGGTTTGATCAGAGCGTGATTGAAATGGCAACGAAAGCGCGACATCCGCGCACACTTTGCATCGCGCATAGTGGGCAATCCACGTCCATTATCGCCATCGTCGATGCTTCCAACAATGGTGTGAAGCTGGCAGAATACCGATCAATCGGGGAGCGTCAAAACCGGTTTTGTCACCCTTGGCTGATCCAATCTTTGGACCAACGCGTATTCGAAATTAAGCGGCAACTGAATTTGGCCAAGCCATGCTAAAACCGGTTCGATGTTGACGTGGCAAGCACGTCCGCCGACATCAATTTGGCCGCCCGAAGATAAGTAAGTGTTGGGATGGTCTCTGTAGCCATCCGCGTGTTTTTAATACGGCAATTTTGCCCATTGATCTTAAGAAGATCGCACCTGACGCTTGGCGCAAAGACTGAGCGGTTTTGAAGTGAACAAGACCCTGGGCAACCAGGATTGAGAGATGAAGTGTGAATATTAACGCAACCCGTCAAAGCGACATGGTGTCAGGCCTTCTAGCGGAATATGCGCTGGGCGGTCTTTCAACCCCTGCCCGGGTGCTCGTTGAAAGCCACTTGGAGCTTTCACCACACGCCGAACGTTGGCTGAGCGATATTCATGCCGTCGGTTCGACATTTGCGAGCAAGTCAGGCAAATCTGCAAAATCCTATCAACCGCATGTGTTCGATCAGATCGAGCCTGTGAGCTTCAAGGACAGCCAATCCGCGCTTCAGTCCATCTTCTCGATGATTGATGCTGATGAAAAGTCTGAGGCATCCTCTCCAAAGGCGCTCGAGCAGTTTCTTGGTATGCCGGTTGCCGATGTGCCTTGGAAAAAGGTCATGCCGGGGCTGGCCGAGTATAAATTGCCTGACATGGAGGGTTCGGAAGTGAGCCTTCTTCGCATTGATGGCGGTAAGGCGATGCCAGTGCACACGCATCATGGTTCAGAGGTGACCCTGGTTCTGCAGGGCGGGTTCTCCGATGGTAACGGCCATTATGGCGTTGGCGACATCGCCTATGCTGACGATGATGTAAATCACAAACCAGTTGCTGATGCAGGCGAGGTTTGCATCTGTTTTGCTGTTGTTGATGCGCCTGTGGAATTGACCGGACCGATTGGTCGCTTGATGAATTCCTTCATCCGCTAAGCGCAGGATCAATTTCCATAAAAAGGCGGTGCCGATTGAACTCGGTGCCGCCTTTTTGCGTAAAGAGATCAATATCCTTCCTCCCCCCTTACTAAGGAAATCATCACATGGCCAAACCGCTCGTCTGGATTACCGGTGCAAGCTCCGGCCTCGGTCATGCCCTGTCGCTGGAAATGGCAAAGCGTGGCTACCGTTTGGTGCTTACCGCGCGAAAGCGCGACGCGTTGGACGCACTTAAGTCTGAGATCGAGGCCCAGCACTCAAGCGCTGAGGTGCGTGTCGCTGACGGCGATATCGTCGATGCTGAGCGTATGGAGGCCATTGTTCAGGATATGGAAGCGCACGGTGGCATCGACATCGCTGCGCTCAATGCGGGCATTTACATTCCGCTCGATGGGACAAAACCCGATCTGGACGCTTTCCACAAAACCTTTGATGTGAACCTGAAAGGCACCGCCAACTGCGTTGTGCCTTTGATTGAGGCCATGAAACCCAAGCGCAAGGGGCAAATTGCGTTGGTGGCATCGGTCGCAGGATATTCGGGTCTACCCATGTCCGCTGCCTATGGTGCAACCAAGGCTGGCCTGATCAACATGGCCGAAGCGCTGCGCTTCGACACCGACCGCATGGGGATCACCATCCAGGTGGTCAATCCCGGTTTTGTGGAAACGCCAGCCACGGACGACAACCCGTTTGAGATGCCATTTCTGCTGAAAGTCGATGATGCGGCACGGCGCATGGCCGACGGGCTTGAGTCTAAGTCGTTTGAGGTGACGTTCCCCAAACGCTTCACCTATCAGCTGAAGTTCATGCGGCTGCTGCCGTTCGACGTCTACCACTGGCTGGTTTCACGCGCGACCAAATGGCATGGCAAGCCGCTAGACGACAGCTAGGCGCGCTTAGCGCCCGTGCTCGTAAACCACCTGCCGCACATCAATATTCCCAGCTTTAAAGCCGGCCTCGCAATAGTGCATGTAGTAGCGCCATAGGCGTTGGAACCGTTCATCAAAGCCCATCGGTGCGATGGTGTCCCACTTCTCCATGAAGGTCGCGCGCCACTCTTTTAAGGTGCGTGCATAGTCGCGGCCAAAGATCAGTTCATTGGTCAGATCCAGCCCAACAGATTGACCCAACTCGCGAAGGTGCGTCGGCGTTGGCAGCATGCCACCTGGGAACACATATTGCTGGATAAAGTCCGTGGCCCGACGGTAGTGCTCAAAGTACTGGTCTTGGATCGTGATGATCTGCAATCCAGCTTTCCCGCCTGGCTTCAGGTGCTTCTTCAATGTCTCATAATAGGTAGGCCAGTAGGCTTCGCCGACAGCTTCGAACATTTCCACCGAGACAATCCGGTCAAACGTGCCTTTTTCATCGCGATAATCCTGGAAAACGATATCGACCTGGTCGCTCAGGCCCAGCTGTTTCATGCGTTCTGTGGCAAAAGCATGTTGCTCATGGCTGATCGTTAGACCGCGCACATAGACGCCACGTTCTTTGGCCAGATACTCGGCAAACCCACCCCAGCCGCAGCCGATCTCCAGCACATGATCACCAGCCATCACGCCGGTAGCATCGGCCAGCGCCTTGTACTTGGCCCGCTGCGCACTTTCCAAATCGTTGGCGCCTGTCTGAAACAGCGCCGAGGAGTAAGTCATCGATGGGTCGAGCCACTCCTGGTAAAAATCATTGCCCAAATCGTAGTGGGCCGAGATGTTACGCTGCGCTTGGCGCTTCGTGTTGCGATGCAGCCAGTGTTTCATTCGCATGAGTAAACGTGCAACGGGGTTACCGTTGATACGCTCGTGGATGATGCGCTCATTGTAGCAGAACAGCTCCAGGAACCTGGTGACATCACTGGATGACCAGTGGCCTTCAAAGAAGCTTTCTGCCACGCCAATATCGCCATGACGGATCACGTCGCCAATGAAATTGTACGAATGGATTTCAAGGTCCGCCACAGGGTCTTTGGCGTGGCCTTCAATGCGAAAGCGTTCGCCAGTTGGCAGGGTTATCGCAAGTGTTCCATGGTCCAAGCCGATCACAAACCCCAGCGCACGTCGCACGGCGCGCGGTAACTGCCGGGTGAGTTCGGCAAAGTTTTCTTTGGTCAGTGGTGTGTAATCGATCAAACGAAAAGGCTTCTTGGTGCGCTCAGGGCGCTCCGCCATGCTGCGATCAGCCATCATGTCGGTGCTCATACTCTCGTCCTCCTCGACTTCATCCCTTGCAAAAGGGTCCGGCTTATCGCGCCGAACGTGTGTGTGGCGGTGTCGACTCACGGTGTGTCGCGTCCGCCATCGTCTCGTTACCCACCTCTCCATCAACAACGCTAAAACGCGGCGGAGCTGATGGCCGGTCTCTTAGTTTGATGCCCTTCAACCAAAGGCGCAAGGCTTCGTAATGAATCGCGCCAACCACTTTGGCGGTTAGAAATGGCACCCGCAACGCTTCGCCAAATAGTGTTCGCGTCGAGACAGGAACCGCCTCTCCGTGAAATGTGGCCGACAAAATGGGCCCTTTTGAGTCATATTCTAAGATACGGATCGTGATCGCGTCACCTGGTGGCTTCAGGTTGAAATGGTAGCGCATGTCCATGTCCATCAAAGGTGAGACGTAGAACAGTTTGGCGCGCGTTTGCCTAAGGCCTGCGGGGCTGTGTTGGCCAGGTTCAACCTTCGCCACATAGGCATGGCGCTCGCCGAAGGTGTTGCGCACTTCGTAAATAACGCCGACCAATTGGTCGCTATGATCGTAAGCGTAGTAGACCGACAGCGGATTGAAAACGGCGCCCAAAATGCGCGGATAACAAAGAAGCATGATCTTTGCGGGGCGCGTCTCCAGGCCTCCTTTTGCCAGCATCGCATCGGCCCAAGGGCGCAAGGCTGAGCCGTCAGCAGGCCCATGATCCTTGTCGTGAACGGAAAACAGGTTCCAGCGATTGTGCGACAGGGCAGGGCTCAAGCGACCAATGTCTGCCTGGCGGTCCAAGTCCATCAACACCGAGTAGACGCGATAGCTAAAACGGTGTGATTTGGGCCGCATGCGCTGATGCATCACCAAACCGCGATAAAGCGTCAGTGCTGCATCGGGTGGAGGCGTCACCGGTGGCAAGGGCTTGGCAGTGTCGTGGCGGATCGGCGCGGCGCTGTTCATGGCTTAAGGCTGGGGCGCACCAGACCACTCGTCAAGCAAAACCGGATATCTAACTTATTCAGCAGCTTGCACCGCGACATCGTCAGCGCTTTCCAACGGATCAAGAATGCCTTGGCGCCATGGCACGAATGCTCCCAGACCCTCTGCTGCATTGATGCCGGACCGCAGCCCGTCTTCGTGGAAGCCATAGCCGGTCCAAGCACCGGCAAACCAGACGCGCCCGGAGCCTTGCACATCTGGCAGACGTTTCTGTGCCGCCAGCGCTTTGGCATCGAACTGGGGGTGATCGTAACTGGTACGCAGGAAAACCTTCTCAGGATCAGGCGCCTTGGATGGGTTTAGAGTGATGAACATCGGATAGTCTTTGTCGATGTTTTGCAGCTTGTTCATCCAATAGGATACCGAAACGCCAGCGCGTGTTTGAGCTGTGCGTCCGCCCGACATGTAGTTCCACGCCGCCCACGTCTTCTTGCGCTTGGGCATCAGGGCTTCATCGTGATGCAGATACACATCGTTGGGTCGATAGGAGACGTCAGCAAGAACAGATGCCTCGGCATCGGAGGCATCTTTCAACATCTCCAGGGATTGATCTGAGTGCGATGCCATGACCGCGTAATCATAGCGCCGAGTATCGCCGCTGCTATCGGTCACAACGACGCCGTCGTTTTCACGACGTACCTCAATCACCTGGCGTCCAAGCAGAACCTTATCGCCAAGCGGATCGACAAGCTTTTTCACATATTCGCGGCTGCCACCGGTGACGGTGCGCCACTCGGGTGGGCGAAGTTCCAGCAGGCGATGATTGGCAAAAAAGCGCACAAAACTTGCTGCTGGGAAATCCATGATGTCAGCATCGGGTGTTGACCAGATCGCGGCGCCCATTGGCACCAAATAGTCTTCAATGAAACCGGCGGGATAACGCTTGGCGCGCAAATAATCGCCCAACGAGAGACCGGCTAGAGCACCAGAATTGAGGTCAACAAGCGCATTTTTGTTGAAGCGAAAGATGGATCGCAGCATCAGCAGAAAGCGTGGTGAGACCAAGTTTTTGCGCTGTGCAAACACCGCATCCAAATTGTCACCGCACCATTCCAGTGCTCCATCGCCCACCGATATGCCAAGGCTCATATCGCTCCATTCGGTCTCAACGCCAAGATGGGCGAACAGGGCGGTAAGATCGGGATAGTTGCGGCCATTGTAGACAATAAAGCCGGTATCAACTGCGATCTGTCGGTCGCCATGGTGAACATCAACCGTTGCCGAATGACCGCCAGGCCGCAGACGCTTTTCATAAAGCGTCACCTCATGGCCAGCGAATGTATGCAGCGCCCAGGCGGCTGTATTGCCAGAGATGCCTGATCCAATAACGGCAATGGATGTCATAAAGTGTCTCGATTCATTGGGGAGATGCGCACTAGGCAGCGTTTGATGTGTCGCTGAGGGACTTGAAGGCTTGCAGTGCCCTGTCGCGAGCCGATTTGTGGTCAACGATGGGGTGCGGATAGGTCGAACCGAGTGTCATGCCAGCTTCACGTAGGACAGTGGTCGGCGCTTCCCAGGGCTTGTGCAAATATTTCTTCGGCAGCTTGCTAACTTCCGGCACCCAGCGACGGGTGTAGGCACCGTCGCCGTCGAATTTTTCACCCTGAAGCACTGGGTTGAAAATGCGAAAGTACGGCGCGGCATCAGCGCCCGAGCCAGCAATCCATTGCCAGCTCGCGGTGTTGTTGGCTGGGTCGGCATCCACCAACGTGTCCCAGAACCAAGCCTCGCCCGCTCGCCAGTCGATCAACAGGTGTTTGACCAGAAACGACCCGACGATCATGCGCACCCGATTGTGCATGTAGCCGGTGTGCCAAAGCTCGCGCATGCCAGCGTCAACGATCGGATAGCCGGTCTGGCCGTGGTGCCAGGCTTTCAGATGCTCTGCACCTTTACCGCTGGTATGGTCGAGCCAGGGAAAGTCATCGAACTTGGACTGATGATTTTCTGAGCCAAGGTCTGGGTAGTGGTAGAGCAAATGGTAGGAGAACTCGCGCCAGAGCAGTTCTTGGTGGAACTTAAAAATCGAATCGCGCGGCGCATCGGCGATTTCGGCTGCGTGCCAAACCTCTCGCGGTGAAATCTCACCAAACCGCAAATGGGGTGAAAGGCGTGTTGTCGCTTCCATGCCGGGCACGTTGCGATCATCGGGATAGCCGGAAAGCTTGTCTGCCACGAAAGATGCCAGATTGGCGCGTGCACCGTCTGTGCCCGGCGCCCATGCCTCTCGCAGGCCACCAGCCCAATCGGGATGCGTTGGAAGAAAGTTCAGATCACTCAGTTCCAGTGTATCAGCTGTGCCAGACCATGCTTGAATCGCCTTGGGGGCGCGGGTGGGTTGGTTCGGCGTGCCCGAGGCTCGTGCCGCACGCGAAAACGGGGTAAAAACGCGGTAAGGTCCGCCAGCCCCGGTTTTCAGTGCCCAGGGCTCATAGAGCAAGTTCGCATTGAAGCTTTCAGCCTCAATGTCTTCAGCTTTGAGATGCGCTTTGATCGCGGCATCTTGAGTGATTCCGCCTGCCGTGTAGCGCCGATTCCAATAAACGCTTGCTGCGCCAATATCAGCAACGACCGACGGCACGACATCGTCAGCACTGCCCACCCGAAGCAGCAAAGGCACTTTCAGATCGCTAAGTGATGTCTGAAGAGCGGCCAACGCGTGGTGTAGCCACCACAAAGACGCCCCACCCAATGGTCGCTCGCCGCTTTGGTCAAAGACATAAAGAGCGACGACAGGCGATCCATTGGCAGCAACTTTGGCAAGCGCTGGATTGTCGTCCAGACGCAAATCATTGCGAAACCACACAATTGAGGGTGCAGCCGAAGAGGCGGAAGGGGGAAATTCAGGCAAAAACAAACACCATCAGATGGGCACATCGGTTCTAAACTTTACGTGCGACCAAGCGTGGTGGATCACACAAAATAGCCCATAAGCGCCTGACAATGATGGAAAAATTGGCTCCCCGAGTAGGACTCGAACCTACGACCCAGCGATTAACAGTCGCTTGCTCTACCAACTGAGCTATCGGGGATCACCTAAGAGACCGGCGCTATACCAAAGGGTTTTGGTGTGCGCTAGCCCCAAATCTCACCTTTACGCGAGATGTGTGGTGTTGGAGGCCTCGCCCGGAATCGAACCGGGGTGCAAGGATTTGCAATCCTCTGCGTAACCACTCCGCCACGAGGCCTTGATAAGGTCGGTTAGCAAGGCCCCCTCAACCTTGCAAGGTTTAAGAACACCAATATTAATCAAAGATGGAAATTGCCCACAAAGGTAACAAGATAGTGCCAGCAAAGCGCCAGCACTGCGGCCAAAAGGTGAGACGTTCTAGCATTCAACCATCTTGCGTTGCCGCCACGTGCCTTGCATAAGGTCAGCAACGCATGATCCTGCGCGCCAGGCGCTTCGCTGCCTGGACTAGGAGAGGAACAGACTTATGCCAATGACCGCCGCATCCCTGACCGAACAACGCATCAAAATGGTCGACAACCAGCTGCGCCCGTTCGATGTGTTTCAGTATGATGTTCTGGCGGCTTTTCTGGATGTTCCGCGTGATGTGTTCGTTCCGCAGAACAAGCGTGCTCTGGCTTACAGCGATGCCGAGATTGAAGTTGCTGATGGTGATGTCCTTCGCCGGATGATCCGGCCCATGCATTTGGCGCGCATGGTTCAGTCGGCGGGTCTTACGCGCGATAGCGTCGTGCTCGATGTTGGCTGTCTGACTGGATATTCCTCTGCGATTCTTTCGCGCCTTTGCGGCTCCGTGGTCGCATTGGAAACGAGCGACGCCATGGTGCGCCGCGCCACTGACGCTCTTGCAGACGCTGACATTGATACGGTTGCCGTCCTGGAAGGCCCATTGGCTGACGGGTATCCTTCTGAAGGGCCGTTTGACGCGATTCTTCTCGGCGGTGCGGTGAATGAGGTGCCGGAGAAACTTGTCGCCCAGTTGCGCGAAGATGGTGTGATCGTAGGATCGCTGGGGTTCGGCGGTGCAGGCCGCGCTGTTTCCATCAAACGCGATGGCGACGGCCACACTGTTGTGCCGCTCTTCAACTGTTCAGCGCCACCTTTGCCAGGGTTTGAGCGTGAAGAAGCTTTCACGTTCTAGGGTCTGGACCCTAGCAAACGACCAAGGCGTCACTGGGACGTCATAACCGTTGCTCATTTGCAGCAGCGGTAGACCAAATTGTCCGCGTGTCAGTAGACGGCATCACAAAATGTAAGTGCCACTTGCATGGGCTGATCTGGAACCTTAACAAATCGTAAAGGTCGACGTTGCCGCGCCATGCTAGGCGCTTGAGCAATCGATGATTTTGTCATTTGTAAAGCGTGTGGGCAGGCATTCCAAACATGAAAAAGACTTGGCGAACCATGATGTTGGCAGGCGCTACAGGCGTCGCAGTGGCAATGTCTGGCTCTATCGGCGCGGCCAATGCTGAAACATTGGCGGGCGCTTTGGCGCGTGCCTATCAGCATAACCCGGAATTGAACGCTGCCCGTGCTGGTGTGCGCGCAACCGATGAGGGTGTACCGCAGGCTTTGTCTGGCTATCGCCCAACCATAACTGGTGAGGCAAGCGTTACGGCCAGCCAGGTATCCCGCCGTCTCGATGGTGCGCCTAACTCAAGTTTTGGCACCACGACATCCACCGCATCTCTGACAGTTGTCCAACCTCTCTTTCGAGGTTTCCGCACACAAAACGCTGTTGCCCAGGCTGAAGCCGGCGTTGCAGCCGCCCGCGCAGGGTTGGAGAACACCGAGCAAAACATCTTCGTTTCGGCCACCCAGGCTTATATGGACGTTTTGGCTGACCGGGCGATTTTGGCTCTGCGTCAGCAAAATGTGGGTTTCTTGGAAGAGCAGGTTCGCGCCGCACAAGCTCGCTTTGATGTTGGCGAAGGCACGCGAACCGATATTGCCCAAGCCAATGCCCGCCGCGCTTTCGCACTGGCGCAGGTCAGCGCTGCGCAGGCCTCGCTTACCGCCTCCAATGCTGTGTATCGGCAGGTCATCGGCACAGATCCCCGTCAGTTGGTCACCCCGAGCCCGTTCACCAACGGTATTCCGAGCACGCTTCAGGGCGCGTTGGACAATGCCCTTGCCACGCACCCGGCGATTGTCGCTGCACGCGCAAATATCGACGTGGCACAAAGCGCCGTTGCTTTGGCTGAAGGCGAGCTGTTGCCGGAGCTTAACTTGGTTGGAAACGCTGAGCGTTCATGGACAGAAGGCGGCACGACCGCAGGCGGCCCCAATGATACGCTTTCCGCAACGTTGCGTTTGACGGTGCCGATCTACCAAGGTGGCCGTGCCACGTCCTCCGTCCGGCAGCAAATTGAGACGCTTGGCCAGCGCCGTCTTGAGCTTGATGTAACCCGTGAGCAGGTGCGCGCAGCCATTTATGCTGCGTTTGGCGGTCTGGAAGCATCGCGCGCACAAATTGATGCGTCCAACGCCCAGGTGTCCGCAGCGCAGGTGGCATTGGCTGGCACGATTGAAGAACAGCGCGTCGGTCAGCGCACGACCTTGGACGTTTTGAACACCCAAGATGAGTTGATCACCGCGCGCATCGCTGAAATCAACGCCCGGCGCGATCTTGTGGTGGCATCTTACTCGCTGGCTTCGGCTTTGGGGCGCTTGTCTGCTGAGACCCTTGGCCTTCAGGTCGCGCGTTACGATCCCGTTGAGCACTATGATGCGGTTCGTGACCAATGGTATGGCCTGCGCACGCCAGATGGACGCGGCGGCGTTATCTTCGGCGATTGATAGCGTTAGACGGTCTGAAGCCGCGCAAAACCTAGGTTTACAGCGGTCTTGACGGTCATGGTTAACGGTTCGTTAAGCGCTTTCCCCCAAAAAAGCACACGAGATTGAAAATTGACTCGCATGGCTCAATGCCACGCTGTGTCATAATGCAATCGAATCAAGTCGGTTTGCGGCCAGTGCTGCCCCTATAGACCGAGGTCGGTCAGGAAAAAGGGTGTAAGGCGTGGCGGGAAATCTGGGGTATTGGGAAGCGGTGCGCAATGTCTAAGTCCAGCGCGAATGCCGAACCTTCGATGGAAGAGATTTTGGCATCCATTCGCCAGATCATCTCTGATGATGAGCCGGAACAACCGGCCGACGATGAGTCGCCCGAGGCAGAGGCCGATGCGGAACCAGAACTCGAGAGCGCTGCCGACGAGGTAATCTCCGAATCCGATCTCGATGCGCTGTTTGCAGATCCAGCACCTGCTGAACCAGAGCCTGAGCCTGAAGACGATTCCTCTGACGATTTAGACGATGGATTCGCTGCCGTGACGGCGGAGCCCGAGCCTGAGCCTGAACCAGAGATGGAGCTTGATGAGGACGATGATGTCCTTGATCTCGCTTCGATGGCTGAGCCATCGGCAGATATGTCCGATGAGCCATTTGATCCACCTGAGGATCTGGATTTCGCTGAGCCAGAACCTGAGCCTGACCCTATACCAGAGCCTGTGGCGGCTGCGCCTGAACCTGAGCCCATTGTGCATGAACCATTGGCTCCTGCTGCGCCTCTGCTTTCTCAACAGACCGACAGTGCCGTATCCGCGGCCTTTGCCGATCTTGCCTCAACAATGCTGTCAGGCAATGCCCGCACGTTGGAAGACTTGGTGCAGGACATGCTGCGCCCGATGCTGAAAAGCTGGCTCGATGAAAATCTGCCGACGATGGTTGAGAAGATGGTGCGCGAAGAGATCGAGCGTGTGGCGCGTCGCGGTCCACGGCCTTAATTCAGCAAACACCCCATAGCACTTCAGCACTGACGGTTCCGGTTGACAGCGACGTCGCCGAGCGCCTTTAACGGGCGCACAGACGCCTGTGTGCGCCCAACCCCCTATCTTTTTATGTGGCAAGCCATGACGATGGAAAAAACCTTTGCGCCCGCCGATATCGAGGCGCGCATCAGCAACACTTGGGATGAAGCCAAAGCCTTTGCAGCAGGCGCGGGCGCGCGTGAGGGGGCCGACAGCTTCAGCATCGTGATCCCGCCGCCCAACGTCACCGGCTCGTTGCATATGGGCCACGCGCTCAACAACACGCTTCAGGACATTCTTGTCCGCCAAAAGCGCATGCAGGGCTATGATGTTCTTTGGCAGCCGGGCACCGATCACGCAGGCATCGCTACGCAAATGGTGGTGGAGCGTGATCTTGCGTTGCGGCAGATACAGCGCAAAAACCTCACCCGCGAGGAATTCCTGAACCACGTTTGGTCGTGGAAGAACGAATCCGGCGGCACGATCATCAATCAGCTCAAGCGGCTGGGTGCCTCGTGCGACTGGTCGCGTGAGCGCTTCACGATGGATGATGGCCTCTCCAAGGCCGTGCTGAAAGTGTTTGTTCAGCTGCACCGCGAAGGCTTGGTCTACAAAGACAAACGGCTTGTGAATTGGGACCCTCAGTTTGAGACCGCGATCTCAGACTTGGAAGTGGAGAACATCGAAGTCGACGGCCACATGTGGCACTTCAAGTATCCGCTCGCGGGCGGCGAGACCTACGAGTATGTGGAGAAAGACGAAGACGGAAATGTCACGCTGCGTGAAACGCGCGATTACATCTCCATTGCCACCACCCGTCCAGAAACCATGCTTGGCGATGGCGCCGTGGCTGTTCACCCATCTGATGAGCGTTACACGCCAATCCTGGGCAAGCTGTGTGAAATTCCGGTTGGCCCGAAAGAGCACCGCCGCCTGATCCCGATCATCACCGATGAGTACCCTGATCCGGACTTTGGCTCAGGCGCGGTGAAGATCACCGGTGCGCACGATTTCAACGATTATGCTGTCGCCCGTCGCAATCACATCCCCCTCTACCGCTTGATGGACGTAAAGGGTGCCTTGCGCGCCGATGGCGAACCCTATGCGCAGGAGGCGCAAAAGGCCAAAGCCATTCTGGATGCCGGTGGCGAGCCCAACAAAAACGAAGTCGATCTGATCAATCTGGTGCCCGATGAGTATCGTGGCATGGATCGTTTTGACGCGCGCAAGAAAGTCATCGCCGACATCGACGCCGAAGGTTTGATGATCGAAGTTGAAGACAAGCGCATCATGCAGCCGTTTGGTGATCGCTCCAAAGTGGTCATCGAACCGATGTTGACCGATCAGTGGTACGTGGATGCCAAGACACTCGCCGCGCCAGCCTTGGCTTCGGTAAAAGATGGCAGCACCAAGTTTGTGCCCAAGAACTGGGAAAAAACCTACTTCGAGTGGATGGAAAACATTGAGCCATGGTGCGTCTCGCGCCAGCTCTGGTGGGGCCATCAGATCCCAGCCTGGTACGGGCCAGATGATCACATTTTTGTCGCGGAAGACGAAGAAGTGGCGCTCGACATGGCCGTGCAGCACTACCTCTCGCACGAGGGGCCGTGGAAGGCGTGGGTCGAAGAGAAAATGAATGATTTCAAGCCCGGCGAGATCCTGACACGTGATCCCGACGTGCTCGATACCTGGTTTTCGTCAGCGCTTTGGCCGTTCTCAACGCTCGGTTGGCCCGATGAAACGCCTGAGCTGAAGCGCTATTATCAGACCGATGTGCTGGTCACCGGCTTTGACATCATCTTCTTCTGGGTTGCCCGGATGATGATGATGGGCCTGCACTTCATGGAAGATGAGCATGGCGAGCCAGTTGAGCCGTTCCATACCATCTACATCCATGCTCTGGTGCGTGATGAGCACGGGCAAAAAATGTCGAAGTCCAAAGGCAATGTGCTCGATCCACTGATCCTGATCGACGAGTATGGCGCTGACGCTGTGCGCTTCACGCTGGCGGCCATGGCGGCCCAAGGCCGCGATATCAAGCTCTCCACGCAGCGGATTGGCGGGTACCGCAACTTCGCGACCAAGCTTTGGAATGCGGTTCGCTTTGCGCAGCTCAACGGTGCTGAGCATCTGGTGGATTTCGATCCAGCAACCGTCAAAGAGCCAGTAAACCAATGGGTGCTTACTGAGGCGAGCCGTGCGGTTGCTGAGATCAACGACGCTCTGCAAGGGTATCGCTTCAACGATGCGGCCGCTGCGGCCTACAAGTTCACCTGGAACCTGTTCTGCGATTGGTATCTGGAACTGTTGAAACCGACATTGAACGGCGAAGACGGTCCAGCGAAGGACGAAGCCCGTGCAACGATGGCCTACGTCATCGATACGATTTTGGCGTTGCTGCATCCCTTCATGCCATTCATCACCGAAGAGCTTTGGTCGGAGACCGAAGGCGCCCATGGCCGAGAAAACGTGCTGGCGCTCTCGTCTTGGCCAACCCTTGCCTATGAGAACGAAACGGCAGCCGCTGATCTCAACTGGGTGATCGAACTGATCTCGCAAACGCGGTCTGTTCGCTCGGAAATGAACATTCCTCCGAGCGCAAAGCTATCAGCTGTGTTGGTCGGGGCGAGTGAGGCCACCAAAGCGCGTCTCAAAGGCCAGTCTAATGTTTTGCAACGCGTCGGTCGTTTCGAAGCGATCACGCTTGCTGACATGGCTCCGGAAGGTTCCATCCAACAGGTGGTTGGCGAAGCAACGCTTTGTCTGCAACTGGGCGATGTTATCGATTTGGGCGCTGAGCGTGCGCGCTTGGCCAAGGAAATCGACCGGCTCGACGGTGAGATTGCGCGCATCGATAAGAAGCTTGGCAATGAAAAATTCACCGCCCGCGCGCCTGAGGAGGTTGTTGCGGGCGAACGCGAGAAACGCGCGGGCTACGAGGCAGAAAAAAGCCAAGTGCAAGAAGCACTTGGCCGATTGCCAGCCTAGGGTTGTTATCGTTAGGTCGTCATCCTCGGCCTTGTGCCGAGGATCCATTCCAAAAGTCTATCTGCACACGAGTAGGCGGCACAAGCGGTCATTGAACTGGATTCCCGCCACAAGGCCGGGATGACATTCTATCTCGCTAAGTCACGCCGTTGGGATGCAGAACCTTGCCCAGAATATGGTCGTCCCGTTGGATGACATGGGCCGAGTGCCCAACGATCAACGGATCAGGCCCACGGGCAACATCGCGGCTTTTGTCCGGGTAGGGGAGCGACGCCAAGAAGTGCCGCATGCAATTGAGGCGGGCGCGTTTCTTGTCATTTGACTTCACAACCGTCCACGGCGCATCGGCAGTGTCGGTGTAGAAGAACATCGCCTCTTTTGCCTCGGTGTAATCATCCCACTTATCCAGCGATGCTTTGTCGATCGGCGACAGCTTCCACTGCTTGAGTGGATCAAGCTCGCGTGATTTGAACCGGCGAAGCTGTTCTTCCTGGCTTACAGAGAACCAATATTTGAACAGGCGAATGCCCGAACGTGACAGCATCTGCTCAAACTGCGGCGTCTGGCGCATGAACTCCAGATATTCCGCTGGCGAGCAAAAGCCCATGACACGCTCCACGCCAGCCCTGTTGTACCAAGAGCGGTCAAACATAACGATCTCGCCGGCTGCTGGTAGGTGCTCGATGTAGCGCTGATAGTACCACTGTGTGCGCTCGCGCTCGGTAGGCTTGGACAGAGCCACAACGCGTGCCGTGCGTGGGTTCATGTGCTCCATATAGCGTTTGATGGTGCCGCCCTTACCAGCGGCATCGCGCCCCTCAAACAGCAAAACAATGCGCTGTCCGGTTTCTTCCACCCAGCGCTGCACCTTGAGCAGTTCAACCTGAAGTTCAGCTTTGTTGCTCTCGTAGACCTGCCTCCGCATTTTATGCTTGTAGGGATACTCGCCGGTCTCAAACAAACGACGAATGCTTTCAGGATCGTTCTTATCGGGAGGCGATTGATCAGGCACAGATGGCTGCATGTCACCCGTCGGTTCGGCTCCATTGGGTTGAACGGAGGTGGTCGTTTCGCTTGGTGTTTGGCTCATGCTGTCCCTCGATCTATAGGCTGTTCGGCACACTAAAGGTTGCAGCAATGCACATGTGCCCGCATTGCGCCATGATCCGTCTCAAACTTCGAATAAGTAACCATAAACGCGAGCTTTGTTGCTTGGCTGATGGTGAACAACCGGCAAACGGACGAATGTGACCCAAACGCAACAGCGCTTGCAATTGCTCTGCCCTAAGAAGGAGGGCAGGCGGGTTTGCCCCCTTTTGGCCCAACTTCGCGCGGACAGCCACTGCACAACGAGCGCAAAGGGCGGCTGATCGGGTTTTCAGGGTCGCCTTGAAACTGAACACTATCGCTCGTGGGGAATGAATTTATGGACGCCAAAGTCTTCGACAAATCCAAATTGCCAAGCCGCCATGTGACCTCTGGGCCACAGCGCGCGCCGCATCGCTCTTACCTTTACGCAATGGGTTTGTCGCAAGACCAGATTGGCCAGCCACTTGTCGGCGTTGCATCGTGTTGGAACGAAGCTGCTCCCTGCAACATTGCGTTGATGCGTCAGGCCCAGGCCGTTAAAAAAGGCGTGGCAACAGCGCATGGCACCCCGCGCGAATTTTGCACCATCACCGTGACCGACGGTATCGCCATGGGTCACGAGGGCATGAAATCCTCGCTGGTCTCGCGCGACGTGATCACTGACTCGGTGGAACTCACCATGCGTGGCCACTGTTACGATGCGCTCGTTGGTCTTGCAGGATGCGATAAGTCGCTGCCTGGCATGATGATGTCGATGGTGCGGCTCAATGTACCGTCGGTTTTCCTCTACGGCGGCTCGATCCTGCCAGGCACCTTTAAAGGCCGCCAGGTCACGGTGCAGGACGTGTTCGAAGCTGTCGGCATGCACTCTGTCGGCAAAATGTCGGATGAGGACCTGGAAGAGCTGGAGCAGGTTGCTTGCCCATCGGCTGGGTCGTGCGGTGCGCAATTCACGGCCAACACCATGGCCACCGTGGCTGAGGCCATTGGATTGGCCTTGCCTTACTCTTGTGGCGCACCAGCGCCCTACGAAATCCGCGACCGGTTCTGCGCCGCTGCCGGCGAGAAGGTCATGGAGCTTCTGGCCAACAACATTCGCCCACGTGACATCGTCACCCTTAAGGCGCTTGAGAATGCAGCGACCGTGGTTGCCGCATCGGGCGGTTCGACCAACGCTGCGCTTCATCTTCCTGCCATCGCCAACGAGATCGGCATCGACTTTGACCTGTTCGATGTCGCCGAAATTTTCAAAAAGACGCCCTACATCGCCGACCTAAAACCGGGGGGCAAATACGTTGCCAAGGACATGTTTGAGGTTGGCGGTATTCCTCTTCTGATGAAAACCTTGCTTGACCACGGATTCCTGCACGGCGACTGCATGACGGTGACTGGTCGCACGATCGCCGAGAATATGGAAAGCGTTGCGTGGAACGACGATCAGGACGTGATCTATCCGGCCAACAATCCGATCACGAAGACCGGTGGCGTGGTTGGCCTGTCCGGCAACCTGGCGCCGGAAGGGGCAATCGTAAAAGTTGCTGGAATGAGCAACCTGAAATTTAACGGTCCTGCGCGATGCTTTGACTCTGAAGAAGAGTGTTTTGAAGCGGTGCGCACCGGTGCCTTCGAAGAGGGTGAGGTTCTGGTCATCCGCTACGAGGGACCAAAGGGCGGACCGGGAATGCGCGAAATGCTGTCCACAACGGCGGCACTTTATGGCCAGGGTATGGGCGACAAGGTTGCTCTGATCACCGATGGTCGCTTCTCCGGCGCCACACGGGGCTTCTGCATTGGCCATGTTGGGCCAGAGGCTGCCGTTGGCGGACCCATTGGCCTGCTCGTCGATGGTGACATGATTTCGCTGGATGCCATTGAAGGCACGATCAGCGTGGACCTGTCAGATGAGGTGCTCGCTGAGCGCAAAAAAGCCTGGAAACCGCGCGAAACTGACCACACTTCCGGCGTGCTTTGGAAGTACGCTCAAACTGTCGGCCCCGCACGTGATGGTGCTGTGACGCACCCCGGCGGCAAGGCTGAAAAGGTAACCTATGCTGATATTTGATGCCCTTCAGCGTCTGCGCGCCTCTCGCGCTGACGTAACGTTCCGTCTTCCGGTGCTTGCCCTTGGGCTTGCGCTGGGTTTCGGCGCGGCTGGCGCCATTATGCCAGGGGCAGCAAACGCGCAAACCTCACCAACCGATACATGGATTGATGATCCGCGCGCGGCTTTTGCAGCCGGCACGTCGGCTTACTATTCCGGTGATGTGCAGACAGCGCTTCAGGCACTTGAAGCGGCGGCTGAAGGTGGCCACGCGGTAGCGCGCTGGAAGCTGGCACGCATGTATGCCGCAGGCGATGGTGTGGCAGAAGACGATGCGCGCGCGTTCACCTATTTCTCGCAAATTGCCAATGCGCACGCTGAAGATCGTCCAGACACACCGCGCGCTCGGTTTGTGGCCAACGCTTTTGTTGCCATTGCGGGCTATTACAACAGCGGTATTGGCGGTGTGCTGTCGCCCGATCACACCCGATCGCGTCAGATTTTTTCCTACGCCGCATCCTATTTCGGTGACCCCGATGCGCAGTATCACCTTGGTATGATGCTTCTGCACGGCGAAGGCGGTGGTGTGGATGTTCGTCAGGCTGGGCGTTGGCTGCGCTTGTCGGCGCTCAAAGGCCATGTGGATGCGCAGCTCAGTCTCGGTGAATTGTTATACGCTGGCGCCGACGGCATGCGTGCAAGCCCCGCCGATGGCTTGAAATGGCTTCTTATTGCTGGCGAGTTCGCACTGACACCTGATGAAGATCAGCGCGTGCGCACGGTGCAGGAGCGCTATTTTGCCCTTTCCAATACCGATTTGCGCGCCCGTGCGCTGCAAATGGCTGAGGAGTGGTTGACCAGCTCTGATGGGCTGGCCGTGCTTCATGCGCGCCGTGCCGAAGAAGTGGCCAGTCAATAGCAAACAGGTGTGCCGCTGCGGCAACTTGATTGCCAGCTGTCAATTTAACGCCAACTGTTGAACTGCAGGTCAGGGTTAACCCTTCCATTACCCACAGTCTCTATCTCTGGTTGATGCGCAACGACACGTGCATGGTGATTGGGATAGACCTGTCTATGAAGATTTTGGCACTGACGGACGGCTCGGTTAAGTCGGCGACGGCGCTCGATGCCTTCGATGGCAGGACGCAGGTGGATATGCACGTCCCACTTGCCCCGTTGCCAGACGACATGGCCAAGCCCGACATCGTGATCATGTCATTTGTCAATTTTCCCGAGTACGGGATGAAACCGCTTTTGGAGTGGCTGGAAAAGCACGGGCTTGCCAACAAGCCGCGCATACTGTGCATGCCCAAAAGCGTTGCGCGCCAATTTTCAGCATCTGTGCGGCTTTTTGCCGATAAGCTTTTACCGCTCCCAGTGCGTGCCGACGTGATGTTGGATGAGGTGGAGCGGATGGACACACGCTTGCCGCAAATCCGCAAGCAAGCGCGCAATGAAACCGCGGCGACGGTGCAGAGCACGGCACGAAAGTTTCTCAGCGCCTTTTCGGCCGACAATGGTGATGAAGCCACAACAGTGCTTGCGCTCAGCGCCGCCACCAAGGATGTCTGCACTGCATTGGATGCCGACGGCTTAAGCAAATGGCTTAAAGGGGTGGAAAACTATCACTCATCCACCGCGCGTCACTGTATGGCCGTGGCCGGTTTTGCATCGATCTGGGCGGGCATGTTGGGTGTGAAAGATAAGGATTTGCACATGTTCACGCGTGGAGCGCTGCTTCACGATATTGGCAAGATGCGCATTCCGCTAGAAATTCTGGATAAGACGGGCCCTCTAACGCCTGAAGAACGCAAGATCATTGAGACCCACCCTGAAGAGGGTAAGCGCATCCTAGAGGCTGGCGACAATGTGAACACGATGATCGTTGATTTGGCCTACTCACACCATGAGTTGCTCGATGGTTCTGGCTATCCGCGTGGCCTAAAAGGAGCGGAAATCAATGACATGGTTCACTGCCTGACCATCATTGATATGTACGCCGCACTGATAGACAAGCGCTCCTACAAGACGGCCATGCAGCCTGATGAGGCCTACGCCTATCTGCAATCGATACCCGAAAAACTCGATAAAGGTCTGGTGAGCGCGTTTCGTCCAGTCGTCGATGCGCATATAGAATTGGAACGGGCGGCTGCGTGACTTGGCGTTTGCGCTTAGGCGGCAAACTGCCCGACAACGGGCACATGATCCGATGGTTTTTCCCAACCGCGCACATGATCATCCACTCGCACACCGGTGAGGGTGTCGGCCAGCTGCGGTGACATCATCAGATGGTCGATCCGGATACCGTGGTTTTTTTGCCAGGCGCCTGCCTGATAATCCCAAAATGTAAAATGCTGATCATCGCTCACTGCGCGCAATGCATCGGTAAAGCCAAGCGCTTCCAACCGGCGTAACGCGCCGCGACTTTGCGGCTGATAGAGCGCATCGTCGAGCCAGGCTTTCTCGCTGAAGAGATCGCGATTGTCTGGGATAACGTTGTAGTCGCCTGCCAACACAAGCGGCTCTTCATTTTCAAGGCACTGGCCAGCATAGGCGATCAGACGCTCCATCCAGCCGAGCTTGTAGGGAAACTTTTCCGTCCCCAACGGATTGCCGTTTGGCAGATACAGGCAGGCAACTCTCACAGGTGGAAGGTTGCTATCTGCTGGCGGTTCGACAAGTGCGGTGATGAAACGGGCCTGTTCATCGCTATCATCGCCCGGTAATCCGCGTGTGACGTCGCTAAGCGGTGTTTTGGAAAGAATGGCCACACCGTTGAAGCCTTTCTGACCGTGGGTTTCTATGTTGTAGCCAAGCGCTTCGAAGCGATCTCGCGGGAACGGCGCATCCTCAGACTTGATCTCTTGCAGACACGCAACGTCTGGCGAGGCTTCTTTCAGCCAAGCAAGCGCCGTTTCCAGGCGGGCTTTCACGCCATTGATGTTCCACGTTGCGATATCCATGGCGCTTAATCAGCCTTAGAGCGAGAAGCTGGTACCGCAGCCGCACGATGCGGTGGCGTTGGGGTTGGATATTTCAAAGGCCGCCCCCATCAGCGTCACTTTATAGTCGATGATGCTGTCAGCAAGATACGGCAGAGAGACGGTGTCCACCAAAACCTTCACTGCGTCGTTGCCGAGAACGACATCGTCTTCCAGCTGCTCCTGTGTGAGCTCATATTTGTACTGAAAGCCCGAGCAGCCGCCACCTTCCACGCTGACGCGCAGCATGGTTCCAGCCGGTTCATCTTGCATCAGTACGGCAACGCGATCGAGAGCTGCCTGTGTCACCGAAACGCCGTCCACTTCAATCGGTGGCGCGTTGGGTTCTGTCTGTTCACTCACCTGAATGGTCATGATCATGTCCTATGGTTTTCACCTCTGGCGCGAAGCGGCGTTATCGCTCGTCAACGCACCAGCTTTTGACTAGAGGTAAGCATGAACGTCGCGTAGATCAAACCCAATCGAAACCATTGGACCAAACCTACCTGTGACCAATACGTCCACAGACCCGCTCGCTCCTTATGCCGCCCGCGCTTTGGCGCAGCACAATCGGCTGATCGATGAGCCGGAAACGCCGCAGCGCGGGCCGTTTCGGCGCGACCGCGACCGTATCGTCCACGCCCAAGCATTCCGGCGCTTGGCGCACAAGACCCAAGTTTTCATCACCGAAGAGGGTGACCACTATCGCACCCGTCTCACCCACACGATTGAAGTGGCGCAAATCGCTCGCTCTCTGGCCCGCAATCTGGCCCTGGATACCGATCTCACCGAAGCCTTGGCCCTGGCGCATGACTTGGGGCACACGCCTTTCGGCCATACTGGTGAAGACGCTTTGGCCGCTGTCATGGAGCCCTATGGCGGCTTTGAACACAACGCTCAAACGCTGCGGATCGTCACCAAGCTGGAACAGCGCTATGCCGCGTTCGACGGCCTCAACCTAACGCTCGAAACTCTTAGCGGTATCATCAAGCATAACGGGCCGGTGGTAGACGGTGATGGCAAGGTTCACGACCCGAAGCTGAAGGGTGTTTTGCCATTTGCTCTGACGGATTTCATGGGCAGCAATGATCTCTCGGCTGAAATGCTTCACCTTGACCAGCATGGGAGCATAGAAGCGCAAATCGCTGCTATCTCCGATGATATTGCCTACAACACCCACGACATCGATGATGGTGTGCGTGCGGGCTTCTTCGCGCTCGATGATCTGCGGCATGTCGCTCTGGTTGAGGGCATCTTGAACGAGATTGATGCCGCCCACCCGCGGCTTGCTGCCGAACGCCGGATGGGCGAGTTCACCCGCCGATTGATCACGCGGCTGATCATGGACGTCGAAGCGACGACCCGCAAACGTCTGGCGCAGTATGGTGTCGAAACCGCACAAGACGTGAAGCAGGCGGGCAAGACCCTTGGCGTCTTCTCAGACCCGGTCGCCGAGGACGTTTGGATGATCAAAGCATTTCTCTTCAAAACAGTGTATCGCAACACGCATATGATGGAGCTTCGAGGAGAGGCTGACCGCGTGTTGCGCGAGCTGTTCGCCCACTTTTTTGCTCACCCGAGCGAGTTGCCCACCGACTGGCGTTTATCGCCGCAGCAAACCGCCGACAGCGCTTCATTGGCGCGTGCAGTCTGCGATTTTATTGCTGGCATGACGGACCGTTATGCGCTGAATATGCACGCGCGGCTGTTTGACGATACGCCTGACCTGCGATACGGCGCTGCCATCTGAGCGCTTGCGCGCTCAAAACCTCCCCCTTCACCAAAGCGATTGATGATGCCCAAAACCTACGACCTGTTTGCCGATTTCCGCGCTCGTGTTCTCGATGCGCTTGATCGATCAGGCGTTCTGGAAGGCGCAGATCGTGAAGGTCTTCCTCTCACAGCGATAACGGTCGAGCCGCCGCGCGATGAAACCCATGGCGATCTCTCCACCAACGCAGCCATGGTGCTGGCCAAACCGCTGAATCTCAATCCAAGGGCCATCGCAACCGCGCTTGCCGATGCGCTGGGCGCAGACTCTGATATCGTCAGCGTTGATGTCGCTGGCCCTGGGTTTATCAACCTTCGCCTTGCACCGGTCTTTTGGCAGTCGGTCCTAACCAAGATCCTTAGCGAGGGTGAGGACTATGGGCGCAACGTGCTCGGCACGCCCGAGGACTTGCCAAAAACCAATGTTGAGTATGTATCGGCCAATCCGACCGGACCGATGCATGTCGGCCATTGTCGTGGCGCAGTGGTTGGCGACGCACTGGCCGCCATCGTCGAGGCAGCGGGTTATCCAGTAACGCGGGAATATTACATCAACGACGCGGGCGGTCAGGTGGACACGCTCGCCCGTTCAGCCTTTCTGCGTTACCGCGAGGCCTTAGGGCAGGACATAGGGGCGATCCCCGAAGGTCTCTATCCCGGCGACTATCTGATCCCCGTCGGCACGAAGCTTGCTGAAGCCTACAGCGAGGCGCTGCTTGCAATGGACGAAGCCGAATGGCTGCCCCAGGTCCGCGAGGCGTCTATTGCGGCCATGATGGACCTGATCCGCGAGGATCTGGCCAGTCTCAATGTGCACCACAATGTGTTTTTCTCCGAAGCCAGCTTGCAAAATGGCAAGGATGGCGACCGTGTTGCGCAGGCAATCGAAGAGCTGAAATCACGCGACTTGGTCTATGAAGGGCGTCTTGAAAAGCCCAAAGGCGAAAGCACTGAAGAGTGGGAAGATCGCGAGCAAACGCTTTTTCGTTCTTCTCAATTCGGCGATGATACCGATCGGGCCTTGCTGAAATCTGATGGCAGCTACACCTATTTCGCCTCCGATATCGCCTATCATTACGACAAGTATCTGCGTGGCTACACCAACCAGATCAACATTTTCGGCGCCGACCATGGCGGCTATGTGAAGCGCATGAAGGCGGCGGTCACGGCCATGAGCGATGGCAAAGCCTCGCTGGACATTCGCCTCTGCCAACTGGTGAAGCTTTTCCGGGCTGGCGAGCCGGTGACCATGTCCAAGCGCTCCGGCAACTTTGTTACGCTGCGCGAGGTGGTGGACGAAGTTGGGGCGGATGCGACGCGCTTCATGATGCTCTACCGCAAAAACGATGCGCCGCTGGATTTCGACTTTCAGAAGGTCACCGAGCAATCCAAAGACAACCCAGTTTTCTACGTGCAGTACGCCCATGCTCGCTGCGCATCGGTGCTGCGTTTGGCGGCATCCGAATTGCCGGAAGACGACTTTGGTCCACAAGCGTTGAAATCAGCGGACCTTTCGCTACTGACTGACAGTGGTGAGTTGGGCCTTGTTCACCTGATGGCATCTTGGCCGCGCACCTTGGCTGCCGCAGCCACGCACAGTGAGCCGCATCGGATCGCCTTTTACCTACACGATCTCGCCAGCGCGCTGCACAGCCATTGGAACCGCGGGAAGGGCGAACCCAACTTACGCTTTGTTAACCATGACAACCCATTGTTAACGCGAGCAAGAATGGCGCTGGTGACCGGTCTTGCACAGACGTTGAGGCAAGGATTGACCTTGCTGGGCGTTGGGGCACCGGACGAAATGCGCTAAAATCGCCCAACCAAGTTCAAGGATTGAACATTGCTTGGGTCACGCGTGAGCCACACTTAGGCCACGCTCGCAGGTAATCGGGTGAGGGTGAGGCACATGAAGAACCCGAAGACATCCCCGCAATCTGCCGAGGGTCAAGAATTGGACCCGCTGGAAGAGTTGGCGCGCATCATGAACGACACGAACAACCCAAACCCGAACAAACGCCCTGAAGACGCTGCTGCGCCACAGGACGACCCGCTGGATCTTGGTCTTGGTGACCAAGGCCTTGCCGAACTTTTTGGTGATCAACGCTTTGACGAAGATCCCGTGCTTGCGACCTCGTTTGAGGCTGAACTTGATAGCGCAGCAAATGAGCCGGCCGATGCGCTCTTCAAGGATTTGGACTTCAGCGAGATTGAATTGCCAGGCCTGGATGACCCAACCCCTGTCGCGGCACCAGCCCCACCACCTGTGCCGGAAGCTGCTGCGCCTCCGCCAGTTCCAGCACAGATGGCAGCACCTGTTGCAGACGATCCGGTCATGCCCTCTTTGACCGATCATCTCACACCGCGTCCAACGCTTAATCCTGAGCCTGAACAAAACGCCTACGGCGCTGTTCAGGACGATGATCTGCTCGCCGCTATGGATGCGTTGGCCCTTGATGAACCCGCACAGGCCGCCGCGCCAGCGCCGTCAGCCACACCGCTACCCTTTGAACAACCCGATGTTGCGCCGCCTGCTTTTGCAGCTGCCCATGCGGACCCTTCTGAGTTGGGTAACGCCAATCACGCTGATGACTTTGGCTTTGATGCCGGGCCGGACCAACAGCCTGAGTTTGGCGCATTTGAAGAACCTGATGGCGATGAGGGACGTTCTGGTCCTGGCAAAATTGTCCTGTTTGCACTTGCTGCTGTCGCCCTAATCGGTGTCGGCGGTGTGGTCTTGTTTGGACTTATATCGGGCAACAATGCTGAGGGCACGGCGCCGCAAGTGATCGCTGCTGCCGAAGGTGACGACAAAGTAGAGCCGGTGGATGCCGAGGACACCCAAGCGCGGCCCGGAGATGCTGTTTTTAGCCGTCTGGATGAGGGCGATGCGCCCGCTGACGCTGCACCAAGGGTGATTTTGTCTCAGCCTGCCAATGATGGGCTTCCGCTGCGTTCAGGTGAACGCCTGCCAAGCGCTGATATCGCGCCTGCAGCGCCTGGTTCAACGGCCAGCCGTGCTGTGCGCACAGTTACTGTTCGCGCCGATGGGACCGTTGTGGAGTCCACCACGCCATCACCCGACACAACACAAGATTTGCAAGGCGAAGCAGCCGATGCGCGCCCCGTCGAGGTGGTTTCCGTCAGCCCGGCTGGTGCTTCGGTGAACACGCAACCCATCGCAGAGGCTGTTTCAGCTGCCCAGACGGCTGCTCAGGGCGTTGAAACGTCAACCCAAGAAGCGCTCCAGAACGCAGCCCAGGCGGCCCTCTCTGAAGCCACGCAGGCTGTGGCATCGACCGCACCGCCGGTGCCGGTGGCGCGCCCAGCCACGGTTCCCGTGCAAACCCAGCCTGTTCAGGTGGCCCCAGCTCAAACGCCTGCGCAGTCTGCGACGCCTATTCAGCTGGCAACACCCGCCACAGCGCCTGCCCAAGCCGCGACACCACAGCCCGTTGTGCCGCAGCCAGCTGTAACGCAGCCCGTGCCGACCGCACCGGCTGCCACACAACCCATCACGCCAGCATCCGTTCCTGCTGGCGATTTTGTTGTGCAGCTTGCGAGCTTGCGGTCAGAAGACGAGGCACGCGCCACATTTGGTCGCTTGCAGAACCGTTTTGGCTCCATCCTGTCTGGCTTTGGGCCAAACATTCAACGCGCTGACCTTGGCGATCGCGGTATCTATCATCGTGTGCGTGTCGGGCCGATGGATCGCGCAGCCGCAGACAGCCTTTGCCAGCGCTATCAGTCAGCGGGTGGCGACTGTTTCGTTCAGCGCCAATAGGCCCACCGCGCACAAGCGGGTTAAACAGAGAGATCGCGTGACCATTTCCCCTTTGCCTGGCGAACGCCTGCCAAATGCCGGCTTGCCGAGCTTTGGCACGCGCGCTTTTATCTGCGGGCTCGAAGGCCCGACTTTAACTGATTTTGAGCGAGCGTATTTAAGGGAAACCAAGCCCTGGGGCGTGATCCTTTTTGGGCGCAACATCAACAATCCTGATCAGGTGCGCCGCCTTACCGATGATGTTCGCCAGGCACTTAATTGGCATGCGCCAATCTTGATCGATCAAGAAGGTGGTCGCGTTCAGCGCCTCAAGCCACCGCACTGGGACCGATACCCGGCTGCCAGCCGCTTTGGTGCTATGGAACGTGCTGAGCCAGGCGCTGGCGTGGAAGCAGCGCAAATCGCCACCTGGATGATCGCAGACGATCTGCTGTCCGTGGGCATCAATGTAAACTGTGCCCCCGTCCTGGACCTACGCGTTTCCGGTGGCACGAACGCCATCGGCAACCGGGCCTTTCATGGTGAGCCGAAGACGGTCTGCCAATTGGGACGCGCAACGATGGATGCCTATATGCAAGCGGGCGTCGCCCCGGTCATCAAGCACATACCCGGCCATGGCCGAGCAGTGGTCGATAGTCATGTCGGCTTGCCGCGCATCGCAACAGATCGCCAGACATTGGAACAGACAGACTTTGTGCCTTTTCAAGCGCTCAGTGATGCGCCTATGGCGATGACTGGGCATCTTGTTTTCGAGGCTATTGATCCTGACAACCCGGTGACTCTGTCACCAACCATGATCGGCATCATCCGCGATCAGATCGGTTTTGATGGGGCTTTGATCACGGACGACCTTTCGATGGGTGCTCTGTCCGGTTCGATAGTTGAGCGCGCAACACGTTCGCTGGCGGCTGGGTGCGATTTGGCGTTGCATTGCAACGGCGTGCGCACCGAAATGGAGGCAATCCGCGAGGCTATCCCGTTGCTGGAAGGCCGTTCAGCAGAGCGCTGTGGAGCCGCGCTCGCACGCTTGGGCCGCCAAACCTTGGACCGCGCCACCCTGACAAGCCGGCTGGAAACGCTTTTTGCAACCTTTGCTGCCGATGAGATCGGTCAAGACCCCACAGTCTTTGCGCGCCAAACGTAACGAATGGTGGCGAGCCTTTAACTTCGCAACCAAGCCATGCTAACTCAGCATCATTGTTTCAACGGTGAAGCCGTACCCACAGGTGCGGGTTGCCCGCTGCCCTTTGAGCCAAACGAGCACTATGCCCGATCTTTTTAACACAAATGCTGCGGCTGTAGAGCCTGATCCACGCGATGCCTTCGTCGTGGATGTTGACGGGTTTGAGGGGCCGATTGATCTGCTGCTCGCGATGGCCCGCGCGCAGAAGGTCGATCTGGAGCATATTTCCATCGTCGCGCTGGTGGATCAATACGCCGATTTCATCGAAGAAGCGCGCACCAAGCGCTTGGAGCTTGCCGCTGACTATCTGGTGATGGCCGCTTGGCTCGCTTACTTGAAATCACGTCTCCTGCTGCCCGACCCACCCTCTGATGATGAACCCAATCCGCAGGAGATGGCAGACGCCCTGGCTCTACGCTTGCAAAAGCTTGATGCGGTTCGCAATGCCTCCAATGCCCTTTGGCGCCAACCCATGAAGAATGTGCATCTGTTTCCAACGCATCGGGTAAAGCCGATTGGCGTTCAGGCTGAAGCGCCTTGGACCGCCGAGCTTTTTGATTTGATCGATGCGTATGCCGCCATTCAAACGCGAAAGCTTGACGGCACAATCACCATGTCACGGCGCGAAGTCTGGTCGCTGTCAGATGCGCGTGCGTTGGTTGAGAAAGCTCTTGGCGATCTGGCCCAATGGACCCCGTTCGACGTTGTCCTCGCAGCGCAAAATGCGCTGCGAGGAACGGCCAGCACTCGCGAGGGCATGAAGGCATCCGCCTTTGCTGCGAGCTTAGAGTTGGTGCGCGAAGGACAAGCCGAGCTTCGTCAGGATGGTGCCTTCGCACCACTTTTGGTGCGCGCAGCGCGTCAGGACAAGAATGCGCAAGGCGGGGAGGGTGCATGAGCACGGACTCGCAACCCGCAGCCACCGCCGTGCAACTCGTAGAGGACGGTACCCACACTGAATCGCACGAGAGTAGCGCGCCGTTGCCCTCTGTGCCATTTGATGAAGCCGTTCGCATCGTTGAAGCGATGCTGTTTGTCAGCGACGAACCTTTGACGGCCAAAGTGCTGACCCACCATATCGGCGATACGCTCGAGCCGGTGATGGAGCATCTGAAGGCGCGTTACGCGACATCTGGTGTAAACCTGATTGAGGTGGCAGGTGGCTATGCCCTGCGAACGGCCAGCGACCTTTCCTATCTGTTCGAAGAACAAGTCAGCGAGCCGAAGAAGCTCTCACGCGCGGCTCTGGAGACCTTGGCCATCATCGCCTACCACCAGCCTGTCACGCGCGCTGAGATCGAAGAAATACGCGGTGTATCGGCCTCCAAAGGCACACTTGATGTGCTGCTGGAAACGGGGTGGGTGCGCATGCGTGGCCGCCGCCGAACGCCGGGCCGCCCGGTGACGTATGGCACAACGCCAGCGTTTCTTGACCAGTTTACGCTCGCCAGCGTCGGTGATCTGCCAGGTCTTGATGAACTGAAAAGTGCCGGTCTGCTGGAAGCCATCCCACAGGGAGCTTTGTCGGCCATGCCAGCGGGTGATGCAGATCAATTGTCTGCTGATGAAGACCCGCTAGACGATGAGGATGCCGCGACGGAACGCTCAGCCATGGCGCTTTGGCCGCAGGATGAGTTGGAGCAGTCGGTGCCAGACACACCAGATGAGCAACGAGACGCTGATGGATAAGGCCGTCTCTGCCAACACGCGTCTGGATTTTGACTGGGGCGAACCGGGCACTCAGCCGGCCAGCGTTGCCACCGCCGTAACCATTGAAGGGTTGCGGCACAGTTATGGCGGCGATGATGCGGTGCGCGGCATATCGCTGAGCGTGGAGCCAGGCGAAATCGTTTGCCTTCTTGGCCATTCCGGCTGCGGCAAGACCACGCTTTTGCGTCTTCTGGCCGGAATCGAACGCCCCTATGCTGGAACCATCCGTATCGATCAGCGCGTTGTTGCTGGGCCGGGCACGTTCGTTGTGCCGGAAAAACGCGAAGTCGGGCTGATGTTTCAGGACTTTGCGCTCTTCCCGCATCTTACGGTCCTGGAGAATGTAACCTTCGGTCTCAATACGCTGAAAAAAGAAGATCAACGCCGCGAGGCGATGCGCGCACTCAATCGAGTGGGCCTGGCACATACCGCCGATGATCACCCACACATGTTGTCCGGTGGCATGCAGCAACGCGTTGCGCTGGCCCGCGCTATTGTGCCGCGCCCACGCGTGATGCTCATGGACGAGCCGTTTTCCGGCCTTGATCGCCGCACGCGCGACAGGGTGCGGGACGAAACGCTAACAATCCTGCGTGAGATGCGGGCCACAACCATTGTGGTCACTCACGATCCAGATGAAGCGCTGCGCATCGCGGACCGCATCGTGCTGATGCGCAACGGAAAGGTTGTGCAGGACGGTCATGCCCGCACGTTCTACGAAAAACCTGCGGATCTTTTTGCAGCGCGTTTCTTCCACGAACTCAATGAGTTCGAGGGTATCGCCCGGGGCGGTCAGGTGGCCACGCCGCTAGGTTTGATCCCAGCGCCCGGTCATGCCGATGGAACCACGCTTCTGATCGGTGTGCGCCAGTCGGCGGTCATCATTGACCAGGGCAATGGACCGGCGGACGGCCTGCCAGCTCGGGTGCGCGCGGTTCAATTCTTGGGCGAAGCGGACCTCTTGCACCTTGCTGTGCCAGGTTATGAACGACCGGTGTTTGCGCGAACCACGCAGACAGACCAGTTTAAACAAGGGCAATCGGTCACCATCTCGATTCACCGCGATGCAGCTTTGATCTTTCAAAAACCGGATGCACAACCTACATAAGTTAAATGCCGATCCGGTTGGTTGCGCCTTTGCCTTGACGTGGGCCCAGGTTGCAGGCCAAGTCCGGGGACATCGTTTATCGACGGCTGCTCAGGCAGCCATTGTGCACCAATCGCGGCGTTGCGAGGGTGCCGAGCACAAATAGCGCGCCGAAAAGGCGCTAAGGGAGTTGCGTTATGGTTCCAGGTTGGATGCAAATTCTTCTGGTGGTTTTGTTGATCGTTCTGCTTTTTGGGCGCGGCAAAATCTCTGAGTTCATGGGTGATCTTGCCAAAGGCATCAACAGCTTCAAAACCGGCCTTGCCGGTGATGAAAAAGATGAAGACGGTCGCACCATCGAGCACACCGCCGAAGAAACTGTGAGCACGGCAAACACGACCGCCAGCACCACGCCGGCAGATGAGAGCAAACAAAGCTAATCTGCTTTGCTTGGTGCCGGGGCGCTAAATCGGGTGTGCAGCATAGCGCTGCATAGACCGACAACGCACCTGCGTGTGGAGGCGTTATGTTCGACATAGGAGGCGTTGAGCTGCTTGTGATCGCCGCTGTGGCGATCCTTGTGGTTGGTCCGCGCGAGCTGCCAGCGATGCTGCGCGGCATTGGTAAAGTTGTGCGCCAGGCACGCGAAATGACCAGCAGCGTCCAGCGTCAGTTCAATGATGCCCTTAAGGAAGCTGAACTCGATGATGTCAAAAAGACCATCGACGATGTTCGCTCGCTGAACCCAGCCACGAAAATTCGCCAGACCATTGCCAAAGAGATGAAGCCGCTGACCGATGTCGGTGACAGCTTGAAGACGTCCGGTCAGGCCAACAGTATTGGCAAACCTGAACCCAAGCCAAGCGCTACCGCTCCTGCTGAAACCGCCAAGCTTGGTGGGAACACCGCTGGCGATGGTTCAACACTCACACCAGCCAAACCGCGCGTAAACGCCGCCGCCTCTGCAGGTGTGGCTGCCCCTCTTGCTGATACGCCCGCCCCAGCTGCCACTGCGCCGCCGCCTGCCAAGGCGGCGACCAAAACAGCGGCCCAAAAGCCTGCCAAGGTGGCTGCGAAAAGGTCTCCAAAGGCAGCAACAACGGGTACGACCAAGGCGGCTAGCAAGGCGGGCGCAAAAGGGGCCACCAAGCAGTCCGCCAAAAAAACCGGAACTGACAATGGCGGATAAGCCGGACCCTGGTGAAGAAGCGCCGCGCGCAAAACCCAATACGCCCACTGATGCGAATGAAGCCGACACCCCATCGAACGATGAGCCCGTGTCTCTAGCGCCTGCGCCGAAATCAGACGCATCGCAAGAAAAGACTAGCAGCGGCGGCGATAAGGCAGAGCAGCCCAAGGCCTCGGCCAAAGAATTACCGACCAAGGAATTGCCGACTGAGGATGATCCTCTAGAGGGTGAAACTGAGTCTGACGATGAGGTGGAGCAGTCGCGGGCGCCGCTCATCACCCACCTTATCGAACTGCGCCAGCGCCTGTTCTATGCTGTGATCGCTTTCGGCGTTGCTTTCATCGGCTGTTATTTTGTCGCCGACCAGATTTTCAACATTCTGCTTGGCCCGTTTGAACAGGCCAAAGGCGAGACGTCCGAACTGGAACTGATCTTCACTGCGCCGCAGGAGTTCTTTTTCACCCAGCTGCGCATTGCCCTGTTTGGCGCGCTGTTCATCGCTTTCCCGGTGATTGCGACGCAGATTTACATGTTCATGGCGCCTGGCCTCTACAAAAATGAGAAGGCCGCCTTCCGCCCTTATTTGGTGGCGACGCCTGTTCTCTTCGCGATGGGCGCGGCGCTGGTTTATTTCGTTGTTATGCCGCTGGCGCTCAATTTCTTCCTGTCCTTTGAACAACAGGGCGGAGATGGCGAGGCCAGCATTCAGCTAATGGCGCGCACCAGCGAATATCTCAGCCTCATCATGACGCTGATCTTTGCCTTTGGTTTGGTGTTCCAACTGCCCATCGTGCTGACCTTGCTTGGACGCATGGGTGTTGTGTCGTCCGCAGGTCTGGCCGCCAAACGCAAATATGCCATTGTTGCCACGTTCTTGGCGGCCGCGTTCCTCACCCCGCCCGACCCGATCAGTCAGATCGGCCTTGCGGTGCCCACGCTGCTTCTTTACGAGGCTTCCATCTGGATGGTTCGACTCGTGGAAAGGCGGCAAGCCGCTGAACGGGAAGACGATGATACCGACACAAAGGCAGAAGCTTCGGCATAAACCGCATTTGGTTTGGGCCACGCGCTTTGCCCAACACCAAGTACCGCTATGCTCGATATTCGCCTGATCCGTGACAACCCCGCCGCTTTGGACGATGCGCTGAAAAAGCGTGGCGCTGAGCCTGCGTCTGCCGATATCTTGAAGCTGGACGATGCGCGCCGCGAGCATCTGACAAAACTTCAGGATGCGCAAAGCGCGCGCAACACGGCCTCCAAAGCCATCGGTAAGGCAAAGGCAACGGGCGATGAAGCTGAAGCGGCGCGCCTGATTGAGGAAATCGCCAAGCACAAAGCCTTCATTCAGGACGGCGAAGAGGAAGAGCGCCGCCTGACGGACGCTTTGGAAACGGCGCTCGCAAGCCTTCCCAACATTCCCCTTGATGACGTCCCGGTTGGGTCTGATGAAGAGGCCAATGTTGAGGTGCGTCAGGCTGGCACCAAGACGATCCCCAACTTTGAGGCTAAAGAGCATTTTGAACTCGGTGAGGCGATGGGCCTTATGGATTTCGAAACTGCGGCCAAGCTTTCCGGCTCGCGCTTTTGCGTGATGAAGGGCGCTCTGGCTAAGCTTGAACGCGCCCTCGGCCAATTTATGTTGAACACGCAGGCCGGCAAGAACGGATATCAGGAAATCGCGCCGCCCCTGCTGGTGCGCGATGAGGCGATGTTCGGCACCGGGCAGTTGCCAAAGTTTGCCGATGATCTTTTCCGTACAGCCAAGGACGATGAGGATGGCGAACAATCAAGCACTTTGTGGATGATCCCCACCGCCGAGGTGCCGCTCACTAACCTTGCGCGCGAAAGCATCCTGGATGCCGAGACGTTGCCGCATCGACTAGCGGCACTGACACCTTGTTTTCGGGCCGAGGCGGGCTCGGCGGGCCGCGATACCAAGGGCTATTTGCGCCAGCATCAGTTCAACAAGGTTGAGATGGTGTCGATCACGCACCCCGATGAGAGCGATGCTGAGCTTGAGCGCATGACCGCCTGTGCCGAGGGCGTGCTGATCGATTTGGGCCTACATATCCGCACTGTGGTGCTTTGCACCGGCGATATGGGCTTTGGCGCACGCAAAACCTACGATATCGAGGTGTGGTTGCCGGGGCAGGGCAAGTACCGTGAGATTTCCAGTTGTTCCACCTGCGGCGATTTCCAGGCCCGGCGCATGAATGCGCGTTACCGCGATGACAATGGCAAACCGCAGTTTGTTCACACGCTCAATGGGTCTGGCGTGGCGCTCGGTCGCGCACTGATCGCGGTGATGGAAACCTATCAGACCGAAGATGGCAGCGTTCGCATCCCTGAGGTTCTGGTACCCTATATGGGTGGCACAACGCTTATCACCACCGACGGTCAAGAGGTCTCGTGATGCGCATTCTCGTCACCAATGATGACGGTATTCACGCCAAAGGCCTTGGCCACCTTGTTCGGGTCGCCGAGCAAATCGGTGATGAGGTTTGGACAGTTGCGCCCGAAACCGATCAATCCGGTGTTGCGCACTCCATGTCGCTCAACGATCCCTTGCGCCTGCGCAAGGTCGGCGAACGCGCCTTTGCGGTACGGGGCACACCGACTGACTGCGTGCTGATGGCTTTGCGTCATGTGATGCCAGAACAACCCGACTTGGTTCTGTCTGGCTTCAACAAAGGCCAGAACCTTGCCGAGGACATCACCTATTCGGGGACAGTTGCCGCGGCCATCGAGGGCACCATCCTGGGCGTGCGCAGCGTTGCTCTGTCGCAAGCTTACTCCTTCGCACCCGATACCGAGCCGCCCTATGAGACTGGCGAAGCGCTGGCGCCTGACATTCTGCGCAAGCTTCTTCATCTTGAACTGCCGCGTGAAACGCTGCTCAACATCAACTTCCCGAATCGCGCGCCGGGTGCGGTTGAAGGTGTGCGGGTAACGGGGCAGGGGCGCCGCAATATCGATTTCCTGGCCATAGACAAGCGCATGGATGGTCGCGGCAACGCCTATTACTGGCTTGCTTACAATGGACAGAACCCAAAGCCTGATACCGGCACTGACTTGGAAAGCGTGCGCGCTGGCTATGTCTCGGTAACGCCACTGTCAGTGGATATGACGGACCATGCTAGCCGCGATGCGGTGGCAAGCGCACTGGAATTGGGAACGGATGGGCTGGATGCGCCCGACAGCCAATAGCCTCTGGACGTTCCCATGAGCGGCGATGATGCGTTGCGCCGCGCAAGCCTGGTGTTAGGGCTGCGCTCCATGGGAATCACCGATCATCGGTTGGTCAGTGCCTTTGAGGTGACGCGTCGAGAGGTGTTTGCACCCGAACCCTATGCGGGCGATGCGTATGCAGACCGATTGATCCCGATTGCCTGCGGGCAAATCATGGAAGCGCCCAGCGTTTTAGCTCGCTTGCTCCAGACGGTGCCGGTTGAAGCGCACATGTCTGTGCTGGAGGTTGGTGCTGGGTCTGGCTATTTTTCTGCACTGCTCGCCAAGCTCGCGCGGCGTGTTGTTGCCCTTGAGCGCTTCCGCAGTCTGGTTGAGAACGCGCGTACAGCCCTTGATAGCCAAAGCATCTCTAACGTTGATTTGGTTTTGACCGATGGTCACAGCGGATGGCCCGCTGCCGGGCCTTACCAGGCGATTTTTGTCACCGGTTCCGTTGAAACACCAAGCCCAGCTTGGCTGGAGCAATTGGCACCAGGGGGCAAACTGATAGCGCCCATTGGGCCAAAGACCAGCGCACAAACCTGGGTTTGCTTTACCAAAGACGCGCAAGGCGCCATCGAACAGGATGTGGTTGGAACAGCGTTTGCAGTCCCGCTGGACCGCGGTTTGGCCCGCGCGCTCTGAGAGCATCTGGTGCCTTCAAGCTGTCTTTTGCTTCACAAATCCTTGCTTTCTCGACGGCCTTAAGCCTTCGGCAACATTAATGGTGTTTTGATGCGCACTGTAAGTTTGTGTGTTGTGAGTAAGTGTAATGCGTACAATGTCACGCGGTTCGATGCGTCGCAGGGCTTTTCGGCTTGGCTTGTTATCCGTAACGGCAGTTTTCGTTTCTGCCTGCTCGTCTGACTCCGACCGGCTCAGTTTCTTCGGCGTAGACCAGGCGCAACCAACCACAGTTGCTGTCAGCCAGCCTGGACTTCAGACGACATACGCGCAGCCGCAGGTAACCTACCAAGCCGCTCCGCAGATCAGTGCGCCTCAGGTTACGGCATCCGGTGCACAACCGTTGACGCAGCCTGCTCCTTACACCGCGCCTACCTACACAGCGCCTGGATACCCGCAAACAACGGCCAGCATCAGCCGCCCGACGGTTCAAACACAGCCAACCTACCAGGCGTTGCCTCAGCCGGTTGTTCAGCAGCCCACATACACAGCCGTTCAGCGATCGCCAGTTAGCGCACCGACTGCCCACCTTGCACAAACGCCCGGTGGACTTGTTGGCGCGCAGCTTCCGCGGACAACGCAGGTTGCCACCGTTCAAGCGCCACGCGTTGTGTATCAACAGCCGCAGGTGACCTACCAGCAACCGCAGGTGAGCTATCAGCAGCCGACATTCCAGACTGTACCGCAGGCGCAACCGGCGCCAATCACAACTGCATCTATTGGTGCGCCGCAGGTGATCATGCCGCAGCGCGTGTCGCCTGATCCGATCACGACCGCGTCTATTCCCCCGGTTCAACCGGCACCTACAAGCCTGCCGACGCCGCAGATGTTGCCAGCGCAGCTTCCCAGCCAAACCAGCCGGGAAGCTGGATGGTCGGCCGTGGGTGGAACGCGCGTTCAGGTGCAGCAGGGCGAGACCATGTTCTCCATGTCGCGTCGCTATGGCATTCCTGTTGAAGTTCTTCAGCGGGTAAACAACATTTCCGACCCATCGTCTGTGCGGGTGGGCCAGCAGATCATTATCCCGGTTTATTCCACAACATCGTCTGGTACGAGCGTTGCCAGCGCTGGCGTCGATACAACATTCACTGGGTCCACACCTACAACGTCCGCAACACGGCGCGTGCCTTCACCAACGCCGCGCCCTGCCAATCTGCGCTCGGTTGCTACCGCGCAGCCGAGCCTACCGACACGCCCTCAGACCACAACGCAGACCGCGCAAGTCATGCCAACGGCTGGCACGCACGTCGTGGCTTCGGGTGAAACGCTCTATTCGATTGCGCGCCGGTACAACATGTCGGCCCAGCAATTGATTGCGGCGAACTCGATCTCCAATCCAAACGCGATCCGCATCGGTCAGCGTCTGGTGGTGTCTTCATCCGGTCAGGCCTTGCCGCCGGTCGCTCAGTTGCCAGCGTCTACGCAGACGCCAGCTCAGGTGGTTGCCTCGCGTAGCTACACGCCTCCGCGTCCCGCTGAAACGCAATCTGCTGTGCAGCAAACCGCTGCTATTCAACAGGTTGCCGCGCGCAACGATGATATCGCGGAGCAAACACCATTACAGTTCCGCTGGCCGATCCGTGGCCGCGTGCTTGCTGGCTTTGGCGTCCAGGACAATGGAGTGCGCAACGACGGCGTGAACATCGCTGTGCCCGAAGGCGCGTCCATCCGCGCTGCCGAAGAGGGCGAAGTTGTCTATGCAGGCAACGAGCTTCGTGGCTTTGGCAATCTTGTGCTGGTTCAGCACCGTGGCGGCTATGTTACGGCCTATGCGCACAACAGCCGCTTGGATGTTCAGCGCGGTGACCGTGTGAGCCGTGGCGATGTGATTGCGCGTGCTGGTTCCACCGGTGATGTGGACACGCCTCAGCTTCACTTTGAGATCCGTCGCGGCACAACCCCGGTCGATCCAGGCCCGTATCTGCCGTCTAGCTAAGTAAGCGAAAGTCCAGCTTTTCCAGCTGCGTCTTGAATGAACTGCCACGCCACGCGGCCCGACCGGGCGCCGCGTGTCGTTGCCCACTCAAGGGCATCGCGATGAAGCTCACTGGCTTCGCCCGGCAGGCCAAAATGCTGATGGTAGGCATCGACCATCGCCAGATATTCATCCTGCGAACATTTGTGGAAGCCCAGCCAAAGGCCGAACCGGTCTGACAGTGACACTTTTTCTTCGATGGCATCGCCAGGATTGATCGCCGAACCGCTTTCATTGTCGATCATTTCGCGCGGCAGCAAGTGGCGTCGGTTGGACGTAGCATAGAACAGCACATTGTTTGGGCGCCCCTCCAAACCACCTTCCAAGGCGGCTTTCAGCGACTTGTACGTGGTCTCGCCCGCATCAAAGGACAGATCATCACAAAAAACGATGACCCGATAAGGTTCTGTGCGTAGACGTGCCAACAGCACCGGCAGCGAGGCAATGTCTTCGCGATGCACTTCGATCAGCTTCAGCCGCTCTTCGCCTGATCGGCTTTCATTGATATGCGCATGAACCGCTTTCACTAAGGATGATTTGCCTTGCCCGCGCGCGCCCCAAAGCAGAGCGTTGTTGGCGGCAACGCCTTTGGCAAAGCGTTGCGTGTTTTCCAGCAGTGTGTCACGCGAGCGATTGATGCCCTTGAGAAGATCAAGCGGCAGTGCTGCGACGCTTGCCAGCGGCATCAGGCTTTTATCATCAGATTGCCAAACAAACGCATCGGCACTGTCCAGCGACAAAGTGGCTGGAGCGGCCGGAGCTAGCCGTTCCAAAGCGTCGGCAATGCGGCGCAAAACAGCCGCTTCATCGTTCAAATTATCCATGAAAGGTCCGCGCATGCCTCCCTTATTGGTAAAACCCGCCACAACCGTGTGCGATCACTCTTGTGGTTGCGCCGTGAAACGCTTAATCGAAAAACGCGTTTAGACCGCACGCTGCTTGCCTGCCAAGGCAGGGAGCAGGGTTTTCGGTACGCTGACCAGTTAAGGGTGCGCCACTTTGGCACTTGGCCTGGTAAGTTCCAGGCCTGGTCACCATCATTGAAAAGGCGTCAAGCCAGGCCGCCGCCTAAGCGCGGCGCGCCACCCAAGGAGAGTTCTTATGTTCGTAACCCCCGCCTACGCTCAGGCTGCAGGCGCTGCCGGTGGTGGCAGCCTTGTTATGTCGATCCTGCCGTTCATCCTCATTTTCGTCATCATGTGGTTCTTGATCATCCGTCCACAGCGTCAGCAGATGAAACGCCATAAGGAAATGATCGCCAATGTTCGCCGCAACGACACGATTGTGACATCGGGCGGGATCATCGGCAAAGTCACCAAAGTGCTTGATGATGACGCCAACGAGATTGAGGTGCAGGTTTCAGACGGCGTCAAAATCCGTGTGGTGCGCTCCATGATCCAAGATGTACGTGCCAAAGCCGAGCCCGTGGCGGCCAACGACTGATATTTTTGGCAAGCGCCAGGCTCGTTCTGGCGCTTGTTTTTGCGCAAAATCCACTCCCAGTCACCTTTGATAGGTCCCAATGCTCTATTTTGCTCCTTGGAAAACCGCTCTGATTGTCGCTTTTGCGATACTGTCAGTGGCCTTTGCGCTGCCCAATGCGTTTGATGAGGAGACGGTTGAGAGCTGGCCGGATTTTCTGCCTCAAAAACAGATCGTTCTTGGTCTTGATCTGCAAGGCGGTGCCCACATGCTGTTGCAGGTGGAGCGCGAAAGCCTTGTCGGCGATAGGCTGGAAGTGCTGCGCGATGATGTGCGCACCTCTCTACGCGATGAACGCATCGGCTACACGGGCCTTAGCGTTCAGAGCGAGGCGGTGCAGCTACGTATCCGCGATTTGGATCGTTTGAACGATGCTGAAACCGTGCTCAATGGTTTGGCTGCGCCAGCCGATCCTTTGTCCTTCGGCGCTCAGGCTCGCGATGTTGAAGTGGATGTTTCCGGTGATGGACTTGCCCGTCTGACATTAACGCAGGAAGGCATTGATGCCCGTCTTGCCCAGGCCGTGCAGCAGTCCATCGAAGTTATCCGTCGTCGTATTGACCAACTGGGCACCACCGAGCCGACCATCCAGCGCGAAGGCCAAGACCGTGTGCTTGTCCAGGTTCCAGGTCTTGATGATCCACAGCGTCTTAAAGACCTTCTGCAGCAAACCGCTGCGCTCTCCTTTCACCTGCTGTGTGAGGATATGAGCGTAGACGAAGCGCTGCGCACCCGCCCACCGGCAGGCTGCTATCTTGCCAACTCGGTTGATGAGCCGGTACAGCCTTATCTGCTGCAAACCCGTGCGCTGATCACCGGCGACCAACTGGCCGATGCCCAGCCGGGTTTTGATCAGCAAACCCAGGAAGCTATCGTTTCGTTCCGTTTCAACACCTCCGGTGCGTCCACCTTTGGTCAGGCAACAACGGCAAACGTTGGTCAGCCCTTTGCCATCGTGCTCGATGATGAGGTGATTTCAGCGCCGGTTATCCGCGAGCCGATTTTGGGCGGCTCAGGTCAAATCTCTGGCAATTTCACGCCCGAACTTGCCAATGATTTGGCGATTCTTTTGCGCGCCGGTGCTCTACCGGCCGACCTTACCATCGTTGAAGAACGCACAGTTGGACCCGGCCTTGGCGCTGATTCCATCGCTGCCGGTGAGATCGCCGGTCTGATTGGTGCTATCGGCGTTCTGGTCTTTATGGGGCTGTCCTACGGACTATTCGGCCTGTTCGCCAACATCGCATTGTTTGTGAACATCTCGCTCATTCTCGCCGCGCTCTCCGTGCTTGGTGCAACACTCACCCTGCCTGGCATTGCCGGTATCGTGCTGACCGTCGGCATGGCGGTTGATTCCAACGTGCTGATCTTTGAGCGTATTCGTGAAGAGGTGAGGCGTGGACGCAAGACCATTGCGGCCGTCGATGTTGGCTTCCGCGAGGCGCTACGCACCATTTTGGATGCCAACATCACCACACTGATTGCTGCTGTCATTCTCTTCCAACTCGGCTCAGGACCGGTTCGCGGCTTCGCTGTGACACTTGCCATCGGCATCGTGACCACAGTGTTCACCGCTTACACGCTGACCCGTCTGCTTGTCGCGCTATGGGTGAAAACCCGTCGCCCAACCGCGCTTCCCATCTAAAGGCCGCCCCGTATGTCGTTTGCCCTGATCAAATTCCTGCCCCAGGAACCCAAACTGCGATTTATGGCTTATCGCAATTGGGCATTTCCGTTTTCGGTGGTCATGATGGTTGTTTCTCTTGGGCTATTTGGTGCCCTGGGATTGAACCTTGGCATCGATTTTCGCGGCGGTACGGTGATCGAGATCCGTACGCTCGATGGTCCCGCTGATGTTTCCGGCATTCGCACGCAGCTCAATCAGCTTCAGTTTGGCGATGTTGAAGTTCAGTCCTTTGGTAATGAAACCGATGTTCTCATCCGCATTGAGCAGCAGCCTGGTGGCGACCGTGCCCAGCAGGCTGTGGTGGAACGTGTGCGGGCAGAATTGGGTGACCAAGCCATTGAATACCGACGGTTTGAGGTGGTTGGACCGCGTGTATCTGGGGAGCTGGCCGTCGCTGGTGTCATCGCCGTTGTGGCGGCTTTGGCAGCAATTCTTGTCTACATCTGGGTGCGATTTGAGTGGCAGTTTGCCGTTGGGGCGATCATCGCCACTGTGCACGATGTGATTTTGACGCTCGGCCTTTTTGCGGTGACGGGGCTGGAATTCAACCTCTCCTCCATCGCTGCGATTCTCACCATTGTTGGCTATTCGCTGAACGATACGGTGGTTGTCTACGACCGGGTGCGCGAGAATTTACGACGATACAAACGCATGCTGATCGATGATCTTTTGGATTTGTCGGTCAACTCCATGCTGTCTCGCACGATCATGACGTCGGTCACGACCTTGATCGCGCTCGGGTCTTTGTTCCTGTTCGGTGGCGAAATCATCCGCTCCTTTACGGCGGCGATGATTTGGGGCGTTTTGGTTGGTACGTATTCGTCGATCTTTGTGGCCGGTCCGGTTCTGGTGTTCTTGAAACTGCGCCCTGCTAAGGCGCCCAGCGCTGACGATGATTCCGCTTCGGGTGGAGACGGCACCGACGGCGAGACGGCATCGGCGTAAGTGCCGATGGCCTCAACCGAAAAGTTTCTACCTGCCCAGGCGCCCATTGATGCGGTTCTGGACAATGGATTTCGTTTTGGTGAGATGTCACACCAAGGGGGCTTGATCGGCCTTCCCGGGCGCACGCAGGCCTGGACCCCACGCTGCACGGCTTTTGAGATAACAGCTGAGGATCTTGCGCCTGTCTTGGAGATGGCAGATGCGATCGATATCCTGCTTATCGGCACCGGTTCGGACATAGCCGTATTGCCCCAATCAACGCTTGATGCGTTACGCGAGGCTGGTCTGGCGGTAGAGATCAGCGCCACCCGCGCGGCAGTTCGCACTTACAATGTGCTGCTTTCTGAAGATCGACGGGTTGCAGCAGCGCTCATGGCGCTCACATAAGGGGTGACCTCACCTCAAGGGCCGACTGTGACCTCCGATCCAACCGTTTTTGCCACCGACCATCTGCGCACCCATGATTTTGAGTGGTACGCAGCACTTCAATTTGCTTCCGCCGATAAACGCCCCGCCTTGATAGCGCTTTTCGCGTATCTGGCCGAGATCGCGCGGATAAGGTCGCTTGTTTCTGACCCCATGCCTGGTGAAATCCGCTTGCAATGGTGGCGTGATACGCTTTCAGGCACGGCCCATGGCGCCGTTGAGGCCAATCCTTTGGCCGCAAGCTTGTTACAAGCGATGGAAACCCATGCGATGCCCGCCGCACCATTGCTTGCCGTGCTCGATGCGCGCGCCTTCGATCTCTATGACGATGCCATGCCATCAACGGCAGATTTTGAAGGCTACAGCGGTGAGGCTTGGTCCGGGCCCATGTCGCTGGCAGCATCAGTTCTATCTGGCGAAAGCCCCGCACGCTTTGCCGATAGTGCTGGCCATGGCGGTGTGGCGCTCAGTGTCGCGCGAACACTGGTCACCTTCTCGCAATGGGCGGGCAGGGGGCAGTGCTTTCTGCCAGTCGACCTGATGCAGGCGCATAAGCTGGAGCGGGACATGTTCGCCCAGCGCCGCGTGACACCACCGCTAACGGCGACTTTGCGTGCTTTTGCCAGCCACGGCTTGGGCCATTTGGACAAGGCGCGAACCGCAGCTTCTGACAACCCGGATGGTGCAAAAGTGGTTTTGTTACCCTTGGCACTAACACGTCAAACCTTGCAGGACGCCACGTCTTGGTCGCTCAATCCGTTCGTGCGACCGCTCACACGGCCAAGATGGCAGAAGCTTTTCAAGCTTTGGCGGGCATCCAAAAGCACCCCTGTTTTTTAGGGCCCAGACTCTAACTACTCGGCAGCCTGCGGCAGAAGAGTGTCCAGCGATTGCACCCAGTCATCGCAATGCTCCAGCGCGCGCCGTGCCAACGCCTGTTTGCGCGCCAGTCCTTTCGCTTTGCCTTTGACCTTGTTGCCATCGGCATCAACCAGCGGCCCATCATGGGGTGGGAAGAGACCAAAATTGATGTTCATTGGCTGGAAGGAGCGCGGTTTGTTGCTCTGCTGGTCTGCATCGTCTGTCACGTGCCCGCCGGTGATGTGATTGACCAGCGCGCCCAGCGCTGTTGTTTGCGGCAACAAAGGTAGCGAGAGGCCAAGTCGCTCAGCCGCCGCCAAGCGCCCGGTGTAGAGCCCGATGCTCGCTGATTCCACATAGCCCTCACACCCGGTGATCTGGCCAGCAAATCGCAGGCGCGGCTGCGCCTTCAAGCGCATCTGTTTGTCAAGCAGCACCGGTGAGTTGAGGTAGGTGTTGCGATGCATGCCGCCCAGGCGGGCAAACTTCGCCTCTTCAAGACCTGGAATCATGCGCAGAATGTCCGACTGCGATCCATATTTGATCTTGGTTTGGAACCCGACCAGATTGAACAGCGTGCCCAGCGCATTGTCTTGGCGGAGCTGCACCACCGCATAGGGCTTGGTATCCGGGTCGTGCGGGTTGGTCAGGCCCACAGGTTTCATCGGGCCGAAGCGCAGAGTCTCGCGCCCGCGGGTTGCCATCACTTCAATCGGCAAGCAGCCATTGAAGTAGGGCGTGTCTTTTTCCCAATCCTTGAAATCGTGCGCGTCCGCTTCGACAAGCGCATCGATAAACCGGTTGTAGAGCGCCTCATCCATCGCGCAGTTGATGTAGTCCTTGCCGGTGCCGCCTGGCCCGACCTTATCGTAGCGCGACTGAAACCAGGCTTTTTCCATATTGATGGATTCGGTGTGCACGATGGGTGCAATGGCATCGAAGAAGGCCAAAGAATCTTCATCCGTGAGGTTCAGGATGGCCTCAGCCAAGGACGGCGCGGTGAGCGGTCCGGTGGCAACAATTACACTGTCCCAATCTTCTGGCGGCAGACCGGATATCTCGCCGCGTTCCACGCTGATCAGCGGATGATCAGCCAGCGCTTGCGACACGCCATCAGAGAAGCCATTTCGATCCACGGCCAGCGCACCACCTGCAGGCACTTGGTTGGCATCGCCCTGGCCCATGATCAGCGAGTCGAGCTTACGCATCTCAGCGTGCAGCACACCAACGGCATTGGACGTGGCATCATCGGAGCGGAACGAGTTGGAGCAAACAAGCTCAGCCAGCCCATCGGTCTTGTGGGCGTCTGTTCCAGGGTGACCAGAGCTGCCGCGCATTTCATGCAGCACGACTGGCACGCCCATTTGCGCCGCCTGCCAGGCAGCTTCTGATCCGGCAAGCCCGCCGCCAACAATATGGATAGGTTTCATGGCCATCGCCGTTCTTTCGTTCTTCGAAGCGCTGTTTGTAGTGGCCTACCTGCAACGCGGCAAGCCAATCACACGAGGGTGAAGGGCGCGCATCTTGCCGCGCCGCGCCGCTGTTGCTAGCCAAACAAGGTCTTTTCACAGGAAGTCTTCGTGTCCGCTCGCCGCTCTACCTTTCTTGCCACCCTTGCAGCGCTTGCGCTTGCAGGCTGTGTCTCATCGGGCACCAGCCCCTTGGGTTGGTACGCAACCCAGGATGCGCGCACACCCGATGGGCTGACCCTGGGCATCTGCCACGCCTTTGGCTGCCAGCGACAAACGACCGTGCGCTTGGCCGAAACCGATGTCGCCGTCCTTGCCGGTATCATGGAATCTGGGCGCGAAAGCCCGCAGGCAGAACGCGCTGCGGTTCGTGAAGCCGTTATGTGGATGGAGGAGCGGGTGGGGCCGATTGTTGGATCGCAGGGTGATATTGGCGGCCTGGATATCCAGAACGCTGGCACGCCCGGGCAGATGGATTGCCTCGATGAGACCACTAACACAACCACCACGCTGATCTTGCTTGCTGAGAATGGCCTGCTTGCCCACCACACGCCAAGCTATCCGGTTGCGCGCGGGTTTTTCCTGGATGGTCGCTATCCACATGCCACAGCCGTGATGACCGAAACAGCGTCCGGCGAAGACTGGGCGGTGGATCCTTGGCCCTACGCCAATGCCGAAGACGTGGACGTCATGCCGCTGTCGGACTGGTACAATACCTGGCCCTACGCAACTTAGCTCAAGCTTCGAGAAGCGCTGAAAGCTCAGCGGCCTCATCACCAAGCGTATAAGGCGGATTGATCACGAACATGCCGCTGCCACGCAGTCGGTGGCCTTCACCAGCGGCAGCGAACCGCACCTCATGGCGCAGCGTGTCGGCAAATCCGATCTCTTCAATCTCGTCCATCATCACGTCATGCTCGCCACTTGGCAGCATCGGGTACCAGAGCATGATCACGCCAACCGGCCAAAGACCGTGCAACCCTTCAAGGAACCCAGGCAACCCGGTGAAATCATGCGCCAGCTCATAGCTTGGATCGATCATCATCACCCCGCGCCGCGGCGTCGGCGGACAGCGCCGCGCCGCCCAAGGAAACCCATCTTCCTTGTAGATGTGCACGCCTGAGCGCGGCATCACCTCGCTCAAAGCTTCGTGCTCCTGCGGGTGCAGTTCGGCCAGTTGCAGCCGATCACCGGAGCGCTCAATGTTGGACGTGAGCATCCGTTCGGCAATCATCGGTGAGCCAGGATAGGCGCTTTCACCATGCTCAGCACGAACGGCTTCAACCACGTGTCGATAGGGGTGACCGGTTGGAAAACGCTCAAGCAGCTCGGCAACACCTGATGCTGCCTCACCTGTTTTGCGGGCTTCCTTAGAACTCAGGTCGTAAAGTCCACGCCCAGCATGGGTTTCCATATAGCTCAATGGCTTGGGCTTGCGCGTCATATAGGCCAGCACCAGTGCCAGGAGCGCATGCTTGTGCACGTCGGCGCGGTTTCCCGCGTGATAGGCGTGTTGGTAGGAGAGCACTATTCGGCAGCCACTGACTTCGCGCCGCCGCGCGCCAAAACTTCGGCCAGATATTGGCCTGTGTAGGAACGTGGCTCTTTGACCACTTGTTCCGGCGTGCCGGAGGCTACGAGTTCGCCACCGCCATCGCCGCCTTCCGGGCCAAGGTCAATGATCCAGTCAGCGGTTTTGATGACTTCTAGATTGTGTTCGATCACGATCACGCTGTTGCCCTGATCGACCAGCTCGTGCAGCACTTCGAGCAGCTTAGCTACATCGTGGAAATGCAAGCCGGTCGTCGGTTCATCCAAGATGTAGAGCGTGCGACCGGTGGAGCGCTTGGACAGTTCCTTGGCAAGCTTCACACGCTGTGCTTCGCCGCCTGATAACGTCGTAGCCTGTTGACCCACCTTGATATAGCCAAGGCCAACGCGGTTCAGCGTCACCAGCTTGTCGCGCACGGCTGGCACAGCCGAGAAAAACTCCGCGCCTTCTTCCACCGTCATATCCAGCACATCGGCAATCGATTTGCCTTTGAACTGAATGTCCAATGTCTCGCGATTGTAGCGTTTACCGTGGCATACATCGCAGGTCACGTAGACATCCGGCAAGAAGTGCATCTCGATCTTGATCACACCATCGCCCTGGCAGGCTTCGCAGCGCCCGCCTTTGACGTTGAACGAAAAGCGCCCTGGCTGATAGCCGCGTGTTTTGGATTCCGGCAGCCCGGCAAACCAATCGCGGATCGGCGTGAACGCGCCGGTGTAGGTCGCCGGGTTGGAGCGTGGTGTGCGTCCAATGGGTGACTGGTCGATGTCGATGACCTTGTCGAGAAACTCCAACCCATTGACGCTATCGTGCGGGGCAGGGTTTTCGCGCGCACCATTCAGGCGCCGCGCCGCTACCTTGTAGAGTGTCTCCAAAAGAAACGTCGATTTACCGCCACCCGACACACCGGTCACGCAGCTGAACGTGCCAAGCGGCAAGCTTGCCGAAACGTCTTTCAGATTGTTCCCACGCGCGCCTTTGACTTTGATCGATTGACCCTTTTTGCCCTTACGCCGTTTGGCCGGCACGGGAATAGCCTTGGAGCCAGAAAGATATTGCCCGGTGAGCGAGTTGGGGTTCGCCATGACCTCTTGCGGTGTGCCCTCGGCCACGATCTCACCGCCATGGACACCTGCGCCTGGGCCGATATCCACCACATAGTCAGCCGTGCGTACGGCGTCTTCGTCGTGCTCCACCACGATCACTGTATTGCCCAGATCACGCAGGTGTTTCAGCGTTTCCAGCAGACGGTCATTGTCGCGCTGGTGCAGGCCGATGCTCGGCTCATCCAGCACGTAGAGAACGCCCGTCAGGCCGGAGCCGATCTGCGATGCCAGGCGGATACGTTGGCTTTCACCACCGGACAGCGTGCCGGACGAACGCGACAGCGTCAGATATTGCAGACCCACATCATTGAGGAACCGGAGCCGGTCTCGAATTTCTTTCAAAATAGCCTTGGCGATGGCGTTCTGTTTGTCGCTGAGCTTGCCTGGCAGCTCATCGAACCAGACATTCGCTTCGCGAATGGAGAGCTTTGCGGCCGTGCCGATATGTTCACCAGCCACCTTCACCGCCAGCGCTTCGGGGCGCAGTCGGTTGCCATCGCATACCTCGCAAGGACGGCTGGATTGGAACCTGGACAGTTCTTCGCGCACCCATTGGCTGTCAGTCTCACGCCAACGGCGCTCAATGTTGCCAATCACCCCTTCAAACGGCTTGGAGGTTTTGTAGCTGCGCAGGCCGTCATCATACGTGAAGGTTATGCTCTCTTCGCCAGACCCATAAAGGATCACATCCTGCACCTTCTCAGGCAGGTCGCTCCAAGCTTTGGCCATCGATGCTTTGTAGTGGCGGCAGATCGCGTCCAAAGTCTGGGTGTAATAGGGCGAGGTGTTGCCAGTTTTCGCCCATGGCGCCACGGCGCCTTGGCGCAGCGACAGAGATGGGTCAGGCACGATCAGCGCTTCTTCGAACTCCAGCGTGGTGCCAAGGCCATCGCAAGTCGGGCAGGCACCTTGTGGGGAGTTGAAGGAAAACAGTCGCGGCTCGATTTCGGGGATCGTGAAGCCTGATACCGGGCAGGCAAAACGTTCGGAAAAAACGATGCGCTCCGGCAGCGGTTCGCCTTCTTTGAGGTCCGCATACTCGGCCACCGCCAACCCATCGGCGAGTTTCAGTGCTGTCTCGAAACTGTCGGCAAGGCGCGTGGCGATATCTTCGCGCACCACGATGCGATCCACCACGACATCGATATCGTGCTTGTATTTCTTATCAAGCGCAGGCGCATCTGCGATCTCATAGTACTCGCCATCGATCTTCAGCCGTTGAAAACCCTGCTTCATCAGCTCGGCGATATCCTTCCGGTACTCGCCCTTGCGCTGACGCACGATGGGCGCCAGCAAGTAAAGCCGTGTGCCTTCGGGCAAGGCCATCACCCGGTCGACCATTTGGCTGACCGTTTGGCTTTCAATTGGAAGTCCGGTGGCTGGCGAATAGGGAACACCGGCGCGCGCCCATAACAAGCGCATGTAATCGTAGATCTCCGTCACCGTGGCGACGGTGGAGCGTGGGTTTTTGCTGGTTGTTTTTTGCTCGATGGAAATGGCAGGAGACAGGCCATCGATCTGATCGACATCGGGCTTCTGCATCATCTCCAGAAACTGCCGCGCATAGGCCGATAGGCTTTCCACATAGCGCCGCTGACCTTCTGCATAGATCGTATCAAAGGCCAGCGAGGATTTGCCCGAGCCGGAAAGGCCCGTCATCACTACCAAGCTATCGCGTGGCAGCGTGACCGAAATGTTTTTCAAATTGTGTTCGCGCGCGCCAGACACGGTGATGTGTTTGGACGAGGGGCGGGGAGTGGAGGGTGTGCCTGCCATGGACTGTCTCAATGCGGAAGGGGGTTGTGCGACGCTCTAACGTAGGGCATCTCGCACGACTCAGAAGAGTGAACAAACATAGAACATCTCTTGTCTCCTGACACAAGAGCCTATAGGGTGTGGAAAACTAAGGCGAGACAGGGTCCGCTCTTGCGAGCGACCGCCCGCAGGGTCACACCGGAAAACACAGGGCGCACCGGCGTGCGCCCAACAGTGCAAGGAGTTGAAGGCATGGCTGGTTCGGTGAACAAGGTCATTCTGGTGGGCAATCTGGGTGCGGACCCAGAGGTGCGCAGCATGCAATCTGGCGACAAGCTGGTGAACCTGTCGGTGGCGACATCCGAGACGTGGCGTGATCGCCAATCTGGCGAGCGGCGAGAGAAGACCGAATGGCACCGTGTCGTCATCTTCAACGAAAACCTGGTGAAGGTTGCCGAGCAATATCTGCGTAAGGGTTCCAAGGTTTATCTCGAAGGCGCCCTGCAAACCCGCAAATGGCAGGACCAGAATGGCCAGGACCGCTATTCCACTGAAGTTGTGCTGCAGAAATATCGCGGCGAACTGACCATGCTCGATGGCCGCAATGACCGCCAAGGTGACGATGCTGGGTATGGCGGCCAAAGTGGTGGGTATTCTGGTGGTCAGGGTGGCGGCCAGTCCATGCCGCAAGATCGCAGCCCTGCACCTGCTATCGGATCAGACATCGACGACGATATTCCGTTCTAAGCTCGCTCGGGAGAGGCCACGACATGTCTTTAGGCCCACTTTTTACAGCTGGGCCAATCGTGACCGTTCACGCTTTTGCTGCAATGGCGGCCTTTTTGCTTGGATCGGTTCAGCTTCTAGCACCTAAAGGCACACTCCCCCACCGCACCCTTGGCTACACCTGGGTGAGGCTGATGCTTACGGCCATCGGCACCTCGTTCTTCATCTATGATATCCGTATGTGGGGGCCGTTCAGTTGGATCCACATTCTGTCCTTGGTAGCGCTATTTGGGCTCGTTTCGTTGGTTCGTGAAGCAAGGCGCCATGATGTACGCGAGCACAAAAAGAGCGCGATCTTGCTGTTCTTCGGTGCCTTGGTGATCGCTGGCGGGTTCACATTCATGCCTGGACGGGCGATGCACGCCGTCATTTTCGGAGGTTAGCGTATGATCCGCCAATCGCTCCTACACACTGCGCTTGTGGTGCGCGACTATGACGAAGCGCTGGCCTTTTATGTTGGCAAGCTCGGTTTTGATCTCATCGAAGATACGTATCAGCCGGAGCAGGACAAACGCTGGGTCGTTGTTGCGCCGCCAGGCGGAACCTCTGGCACTTTGTTGTTGGCGCGTGCGTCAAAACCTGAGCAGGAACGTTTCATCGGCGATCAAGCTGGTGGACGCGTGTTCCTATTCCTGAAAACCGATGATTTTGATCGCGACTATGCACGCTATGTCGAGGCGGGCGTAGAGTTCGTTCGCCCGCCCACTCAGTTTGATTATGGCAAAGTTGCCGTGTTCAAAGACCTTTACGGCAACCTTTGGGACCTGCTGCAGCACGTGCCGGACCATCCGCTCGCTGAACGGTTTTAAGCCTCGCTGTTCAACCGCGCCGCGTGAGTTTTCATGGCAGCTGGCAGCCATTGCGAGAAGCCATGGGCGAGGCGTTCATAGCGCGCCACAAAATCTGGATGCGCCAAATAGAGGTCCGCGAGCCCAGCTAAGCCTTCCGGCGGGCATGGTTTGCCCCAAAGCTTTGCCATCAGGGCTCGTTGCTCCTCAAGAACAGCATGCAGATGCTCATGAGCTGCGTCGGTGCCGCTTTGATAGGCTTCAACAAGCCGCGCCTCGATAGACTGCAAAGCTTCCATCGCGCCCGCCATGCCGTTGGGCATCGCCGCGATGGCATCTTTGGACGTTGCGATTTGCTCGGCCATCCCCGGTCCGTATGTTTCGATCAGCCAGGTTTCGTACTCGGCCTGTGTTTCGGCAGAAAACGGGGTGTAGAGGTCTTGGTTTGCCATGATGGTTTCTCCGGTCAGATGGGCAATCGTTGCGTCGAGTGTCGCCATCATCTCTGCCTGCCGTTTGGCGTGTTCTGCTAAGTTCGCACGGTGCTTTTGCAGCCGCTCCAGCGCCGATTCCGGCCCATTGAGCAGGGCTTTGATGTCCGCAAGCGCCATACCAACGGCGCGATAAAACAGAATCTCCTGCAATCGCAGCAGCTCGCCTTGTTTGTATGTAGTACCGATAGCCATTGGGCCGGATAAGGGCCGGCTTAAGCAGGCCAATCGCGTCATAGTGGTGCAGCGTGCGCACTGAAACGCCAGACAGGTCTGCAAGCTGGCCCACAGTTAGCGGTTCTTGCTGGTTGGACTGGTTTGGAAGATGATGCTCGTTCGTCATGGCGTTCTTATCGGGCCTCACCAAACGTGAGGGTCAAGCGCCTTTCATCAAAATGTTTGCGCGCACGGAGGCCGTATGCCGTTTGACAGTTGGCTTTTGTATTTGGCGACCCTGCTCGCCTTTATGGTAACGCCAGGGCCGAGCCATCTTTTGATGCTCTCTAACTCCATGTCCCACGGATTCAGGCGATCCCTTGCCACCGCTGCTGGAGACCTTTCTGCCAACGCATTGCAAATGCTTGCCGCTGGTTTGGGCTTGGCGGCCTTTCTTCTCGCCTCTCGATCTGCTTTTGAGGCTGTGAAGTGGGCTGGCGTTGCTTATCTGGTTTGGATGGCGTGGCGCATGTGGCGTCGTTCAGCGGGCTCAAATGCAACGCCAGTTGCTGCAAAGGCAACAAGCGTGCGCACGCTTTGGCTGCAAGGCTTCGTCACATCAGCGGCCAACCCTAAGGCGGTGGTGTTTTTTGCCGCTCTCTTCCCGCAGTTTATCACCACAGATCTACCATTTCTGCCGCAATTCTTCGCACTGTCGCTGACCTACCTCATTGTCGACGGCCTGTTCTTGTCCAGCTATGGGTTCAGTGCCGATTGGCTTGCCAAACGCATGAAAGCCAAGGCTCGGCGCGTTCTGGATCGCCTCGGCGCTTTGTGTCTGCTTGGTGCTGCGATGATGCTTGGTCTTAAAACGCTACGCGATGCTCGCTGAACAGTCTGTTCATGCCGATGCTGTTGATCATGACACCCCAAGTCTTCAATGCTCGGCTAGCTAGGGCAAGGAGAGTGCCGCATGGGCTACATGGTGAAGGGTGTCTACCACACCGGTGATGATGTCACGCAGACGCTTCCGACCGGCGAGTGGGAACGCAGCAAGAGCACTGTTCGCAATTGGATCACGCACGATGGAGCGCCTGGCTCCACGGGTGACGGTGGCTTCAAAGCCCAGAGCAATCGCTACCATCTTTTTGTCGCTTGGAATTGCCCTTGGGCGCACCGCACGCTGCTAGTGCGGGCCATAAAGGGGCTTCAGGATCAGATATCGGTTTCCTACGCCAAGCCCAACCGAACCGACCAAGGCTGGGTGTTTGACGAAGACGGACCTTTTGCCGATCCAGAATTTGGCGCGCAGGCTATGCATGAGATTTATAGCTGTGATGCTGAGCCATACACCGGTAGGCTGACGGTTCCGGTGCTTTGGGACAAGCAAACCGAGCGCATTGTGAGCAACGAGTCTGCCGATATCGTGCGCATGCTGGGTGGCGCCTTTGGCGGCAAGCCAGACCTTTATCCATCAGCACTTGAGCAAGACATCGATCGCTGGAATGAAACGATCTATGCCACCATCAACAATGGCGTTTATCGCGCAGGCTTTGCCTCATCCCAAGATGCCTATGAGAATGCCGCATGGGCGCTGTTCGACGCACTCGATCATCTTGACGATCATTTGGCGACCAATCGCTATCTTTGCGGCGATATTTTTACCGAAGCCGACGTTCGCCTGTTTCCAACGCTGATCCGCTTTGATGTGGCCTATCACTATGCGTTTCGCTGCAACTTGAAGAAGCTCAGCGATTTTCCAAACCTCTGGCCCTATGCGCGCGAGATTTTTCAAATGCCAGGTGTGACCGACACGGTGCGGTTTGATATCTACAAACGCGGCTATTTTTCAGCCAGTGAGAAGCGCAATCCGCTCGGCATCATCCCTATTGGACCATCGATTCCAGATTGGTCAGAGCCACACAGGCGCTAAAGCACCACCTGGTTGGCGGCCACCACCAACTGCGTGATGCCGTCGGCCACAAACTGCACAGCCAGAGCGGAAAGAATAACGCCCAGCAAGCGCGTTAGGATGATACGACCCGTGTTGCCCAGCAGCCGCTCAATACGTCCCGCCAGCAAAAAGACGGTGAGGCATCCCAGAATAATCAAGAACAGCACGCCAATCAGTGCTCCCGTCCCGGTCCAGCTGGCCAGCTCATGGGCTTCATGCGAGAGCAGGACCATTGCGGCAATGGCGCCAGGCCCCGCCATCAGTGGGATGGCAAGCGGGAACACAGCGATATTCTTGATGTGATCCTTGTCGATGGCCCGCGTGGCGGTGTTGTCGCGCCGCTCAGTGCGCTTCTCAAACACCATCTCAAAGGCAAGCCAGAAGAGCAGAATGCCACCAGCAATGCGAAACGCGGCAAGGCTGATGCCCAGCGCATCCAGGAACGCCTGGCCGCTCAAACCAAACACCAGCAAGATGCAAAATCCGATGATGCAGCCGCGGATTGCCACTTCCCGCCGCTCCGATTTGTCCATGCCACGGGTTAGCGTCACGAACAAAGGTGCGAGCCCAATCGGGTCGATAGTCACCAGCAAAGTGACAAAGGCATTTGAGACAAAATCCAGCATGATCCTCCACCACTGGCAGGTGCATTCTAAGGCTGCAAGAGCCAGCATCGACCCGCGATAAGATGAGCGGTTGAAAACCGCCCGGATTCTTTGTGTGCAGGCGTTGAATCGGCTAACAAAACGAGACGAAACAAAGATGAGATTCGCACGTGGCCGACGACACGAACAACGACACCCCAGATGATGACAACCTGCCCGACAATAGCGGTGGTTCTGGTGGCGACATGAGTGACATTCGCTCGGTTTCCATTTCTGGCGAGATGCGCAAATCCTACCTCGATTACGCCATGAGCGTGATCGTTTCGCGTGCTTTGCCAGATGTTCGCGACGGTTTGAAACCGGTCCATCGGCGCATCCTCTATGCCATGCAGGAGGCTGGCTACGACTGGAACAAGGGCTATCGCAAATCGGCCCGTATCGTCGGTGATGTGATTGGTAAGTACCACCCGCATGGCGATCAGTCGGTCTATGACGCGTTGGTGCGGATGGCGCAGCCCTTCTCAATGCGCCTGCAACTCATTGATGGGCAAGGAAATTTCGGCTCCATCGATGGCGATCCGCCTGCTGCGATGCGCTACACAGAGGTGCGGCTTGCAAGGCCAGCGCATTCCCTGGTGGAGGATCTCGACAAAGACACCGTCGATTTCCAGGAAAACTACGACAACACCGAGTCTGAGCCGAAGGTTTTACCAGCCCGGTATCCCAATCTGCTGACCAATGGTGCCGGCGGCATTGCTGTTGGCATGGCCACCAACATACCACCCCACAATCTCGGCGAGGTGATCGACGCTTGCAATGCAATGATCGACGATCCGGAAATCGATCTCGAGCAGCTCATGGAGATCATGCCCGGCCCTGATTTTCCAACAGGTGGCTTGATTTTGGGGCGCACGGGTATTCGCAACGCTTACGCGACGGGCCGTGGCTCGATCATTATGCGCGGCAAGGTGGATACCGAAGAGGTTCGCAAGGATCGCTTTGCGCTGATCATCACCGAAATCCCCTATCAGGTGAACAAATCGTCGATGATCGAGAAGGTCGCTGAGCTTGTGCGCGACAAACGCGTGGAAGGTATTGGCGATATTCGCGACGAGTCCGACCGTGACGGCATTCGCGTCGTGATTGAATTGAAGCGTGATGCGGTGGCGGAGGTCGTGCTGAACCAGCTTTATCGGTTCTCGCAACTGCAATCGACGTTCGGCGCCAACATGGTTGCGCTCAATGGCGGTAAGCCAGAGCAGATGAACCTGACCGACATGCTGTCAGCGTTCATCACGTTCCGTGAAGTTGTCATCACCCGCCGCACCAAGTTCTTGCTCGCCAAAGCGCGTGACCGTGCCCACGTTTTGGCTGGCCTTGCTATCGCGGTGGCCAACATTGATGAAGTCATCAAGCTCATCCGTTCTGCACCTGACCCGGCCACGGCTCGCGCGCAGCTTATGGACCGCGCATGGCCCGTGGGTGACATCCGACCGCTGATCGAGCTGATCGCCGATCCACGTTACATGGTGAGCGAAGAAGGCACGTACACGCTTTCGGAAACCCAGGCCCGTGCCATTCTTGACCTTCGTTTGCAGCGGCTTACAGCGCTTGGCCGTGACGAGATTGGCGAAGAGCTGCACAAAATCGCCGATGAGATCCGCGATTATCTGGAAATTCTGGGGTCGCGCGCGCGCATCCGTTCCATCATCAAAGATGAGTTGGCCGAGGTGCGCGAACTCTTTGCCACGCCGCGCCGCACAGAAATCACTGAAAGCGATGCGGACTTTGAGGATGAAGACCTCATCGCTCGCGAGGATATGGTCGTTACCGTCAGCCATGCTGGGTACATTAAGCGCGTGCCGCTCTCGACCTATCGCGCACAGCGCCGCGGCGGCAAAGGTCGCTCGGGCATGTCGACGCGTGACGAAGACTTCGTCACGCGTATTTTCGTCGCCAACACCCACACGCCGGTGTTGTTCTTCTCCTCCGATGGACAGGTGTATCGCCACAAGGTCTGGCGTCTGCCGCTTTCCGCACCGCAAGCGCGTGGCAAGGCGCTGGTAAACATTTTGCCGCTGTCGCAGGGCGAGCGGATCACCTCGATCCTGCCGCTACCAGAAGATGAGGAAAGTTGGGCAAACCTCGACGTGGTGTTCTGCACCAATGTCGGCTCGGTACGGCGCAACAAGCTGTCGGATTTCCAGCGCATCAATCGCAATGGCAAGATCGCCATGAAGCTCGACGAGGGCATGAGCATTCTCTCCGTTGACGTTTGCACCGATCAAGATGATCTGCTGCTGACCACCGCTATGGGTCAGGCCATCCGTTTTGCCGTCGCTGATCTGCGTGTCTTCCAATCACGTGATTCCACCGGTGTGCGCGGCATCAACTTGGCTGATGGAGACAAGGTGATCGGCATGTCAGTGCTACGCCACTTTGATGCCACGCCAGCGCAGCGCTCTGAGTATATCAAACGTTGCCGCCTTATGGAGGGCGAGGTGGATGACGCACCAATGGATGAGGAAGATGCTGCTGAAGGTGGCGCTGAACTCACCGAAGCTGACTACATTGCCATGTCGGCGGCCGAAGAGTTCATTCTTGCGATCTCAGAGAACGGCTACGGAAAACGCTCGTCCAGCTTTGAATATCGCGTGTCTGGCCGAGGCGGGAAGGGCATTACGGCGATGGCGGTTACACCACGGAACGGTCCCATTGTTGCCTCTTTCCCCGTGGAGCATGCTGACCAGATCATGATCGTGTCCAACGACGGTCAGCTGATCCGTGTGCCGGTGGATGGTATCCGCGTTGCTGGTCGCGCCACGCAAGGTGTGACCGTGTTCAATGTTGGTTCCGACGATACTGTTGTCTCTGTGGAGCGCGTTTCCGAACCGGAAGACGACGAGGACATCGACATGGATGGCGAGACTGGATCAGTTGAATCTGATTCAGAAGATGAGCCGCCAAACCCAACCGACGACGTCTGATTCAACACCTCAACGTCCATCTTTAAGGCGCTGATCTAAAACAAAAAACCGCCTCTCCTTCTGACAAGAGAGGCGGTGACGTTGGGAGGTCAACTTGAATCAGTTTGGCAAAAGAAGTCTTTTTGGTATCGCTACCGGTTCCGGCATGTTTTCTTAGCGTGCAGCAACTTCAACAGGCTGAGCTTTGGTGACAATGGTGAAGCCGTGATCGGCATCGTGCATCGTCATTGAGATGGTGCGATCAATGCCCGTGTTGTTGCTGGATGCTGCAATCCAGGCTGCGCAACCGTCCGTGAAGTGTGGCCAAGCCTGACCTGAACAAAGGTCCAGTTCGGCAGCGCTGAGGCGCACATCAACATTAACAGAAGGTGCGGCCTGTTCGGCGCTTGAGTTGGCTGGTGAGGTTGTGGCCAGCCACATACCCATCAGGACAGCCAGGAGAACGGCGATGGAAGTCATGGTCAGTGTCTTGGTCATGGTGATCATAGGTCTGCTCCGTGTCTTCTTATGACTTGTTAACGCTTCTTTCTGCTGGTTGGTTCCAACAGATCGTCGATGAACCCACTCTGAACCACCCTGTCACTAACGCCTGTGATGGCCATCACCATTTGACGTTTCACTCATTTGAGCCTGTCAAACGCGCCGCTTGCGCGCTCTATCAAGCACTTGCTAGGACGGACGACAGCTAGTGAAGGCACTGAGACTATGAAGCGAGTTGCTCTTTTCCCTGGATCGTTTGATCCCATCACCAACGGCCATGTGGATGTCATCCGTGCGGGATTGGCATTGGCGGATGAGGTGGTGGTGGCAATCGGTCAGAATCCGACCAAGACGCCTATGCTATCAGTGGAAAAACGTCAGACGTTGGTTGAACAGCTTGCCGAAGATCTTGGTGGGGTAGGGCGTGTTCACGCAACGGCCTTTTCGGGCCTGTTGGTGAACTTTGCCAAGGATCATGGTGCAACGATTATTTTACGCGGGCTGCGCGACTCCGCCGACTTTGCCTATGAGATGCAAATGGCCGGCATGAACGCGACTCTGGAACCCGATCTGGAAACGGTGTTTGTGCCCGCCCGTCCGGCCAATCGCCACGTTACTGCCACGCTGGTGCGTCAGATCGCCGGAATGGGTGGCGATATCAGCCCCTTTGTGCCAGAACCCGTTCGCGCCGCGCTTGCAGAGACCAGCTAGTCTGATCATCCTGCCGCGTCGCTGGTTTCCTTAGTGTGAGAGAGTTTATGATCACCACGTCCGTATCCCGTATGTCTGCTTTTGTTGCCGCGCTAGCGCTGCTTGCTTTGACGGTCCTTGCCGCGCCCACATTCGCGCTGGCGCAAAGTGAAACGATGCCGGCGGCTATCGCCGATCTCAACCCAGAAAACGTGCTGGTTATCGAAGTCGATGGCGGTCCGATCTATGTCGAGCTGCTGCCCGAGGTTGCGCCTGAGCATGTTGCCCGTATTCAAACGTTGGCACGTGAAGGCTTTTATGACGGTGTGGTGTTCCACCGGGTTATTGATGGTTTCATGGCGCAGACCGGCGACCCCACCGGTACTGGCACGGGTGGCTCTGACTATCCTGATCTGCCCGCCGAGTTCTCGCAAATCGCCTATGAGCGCGGCGTGGTCGGCATGGCGCGCACCAATGATCCCAACAGCGCCAATTCCCAGTTTTTCATCATGTTCGGCCCAGCGCCCAGCCTCAACGGCCAGTACACAGTGTTTGGCCGCGTCGTAGCGGGCATGGATGTCGTTGATTCCATTAAAATGGGTGACACCCGTCGCAATGGCATCGTCACCGACCCTGATGCGATGATCCGCGCGCGTCTTTTGGCCGACCTCAACGGCTAACCATGTCTCCATTTACGAAAGAAAGGGCCGCACTTATGGCCGACTCAAACACACTCGTGCTCGACACCTCCAAAGGTGAAGTCACCATCAATTTGCGCCCCGATCTGGCGCCCAACCATGTTGAGCGTATCAAAACACTGGTCGGTGAAGGCTTCTACGACGGCGTCGTGTTCCACCGCGTGATTGACGGTTTCATGGCGCAAGGTGGCGACCCCACTGGCACGGGCATGGGTGGCTCTAAGCTTCCAGACCTCAAGCAAGAATTTTCCAGTGAGCCGCATGTGCGCGGCGTTTGCTCTATGGCGCGCTCAGCCAATCCAGACAGCGCGAACTCGCAGTTCTTCATCTGCTTCGGTGATGCCAGCTTCCTTGACGGCCAGTACACCGTTTGGGGTGAAGTGACCGACGGCATGGAAAATGTTGACCAATTTGCGCGCGGTGAGCCTGTGCGTAACCCGGATCAAATCAACTCTGCAAAACTGGTCTAGCCTGCAAGACTTGCTGACCCATGCGGGTTGATGCCTTCGATTTTGACCTGCCCGAAGATCGGATTGCGCTCTATCCCGCTGATCCGCGCGATAGCGCGCGCCTGCTTCAAGTTGGCGCTGATGGTGCATTCGCCGATCATATCGTTCGCGATTTGCCATCACTTCTGCAGCCCGATGACCTCTTGGTGCTCAACCAAACACGCGTTATCCCGGCGCAGCTCGCCGGGGTTCGCACACGTGAAGGCGCAGAGGTCCTGTCCGTTTCCGTCACCCTTGTCGAAGCTCAGGATCAAGAACAACTGCGCTGGAAGGCCATGGCGCGACCTGGAAAGCGCATCAAGACCGGCGACCGGCTCACCTTTGGCAATGATGCGTCAGCACACCTAACATGCACCGTGCAGGATAAGGGCGAGGATGGCCTGATCACGCTGGTCTTTGACGGATCGGCGCAAAGCTTTGCCAATGCTTTGCGTGCTGTCGGCATGCCACCTCTGCCGCCCTACATTGCGGCCAAACGCGGTTACCTTGAAGACGACAAGCAAGACTACCAAACCGTCTATGCACAGACCGAAGGCTCAGTCGCTGCGCCCACTGCGGGTCTGCACTTCACCGATAAGCTGTTTGCTGCCTTGAATGAGCGTGGTGTCGGGCGGTCCTTTGTCACCCTGCATGTTGGTATGGGAACATTTTTGCCGGTGAAGGTGGATGATACCGAAAGCCACACGATGCATGCGGAGTGGGGCGAAATCACCCCGCAAGTAGCAGAGCAGATCAATGCGGCGCGTGCTGCCGGCGGGCGAATTGTTGCTGTCGGCACGACCAGCCTGCGCATCCTGGAAAGTGCCGCGACGGACGACCGAACCGTGCAACCCTTTCAAGGGGCAACGGACATCTTCATCACGCCTGGTTACCGGTTCAAAGCCATCGACGCGCTGATGACGAACTTTCATCTGCCGCGTTCAACCCTCTTTATGCTGGTATCGGCGTTGTGTGGCCTGGAGCGGATGCAGTCTGCCTATGCGCATGCCATTGCCAATGATTACCGATTCTATTCCTACGGCGATGGGTCTCTGCTCTGGAAAGCCGACGCAGAGAAAGCGCAGGCATGAGCGGATCATTCACCTTTCAAGTTTCCAAAACAGACGGCAAAGCCCGTCGTGGACAGATCACGACGCCACATGGGTTGGTCGAGACGCCCGCCTTTATGCCGGTGGGCACCGCAGGCACCGTCAAAGCCATGTACACCGACCAGGTGCGCGAAACCGGCGCAGATGTTGTGCTCGGCAATGTCTATCACCTGATGCTGCGCCCAACGGCTGAGCGGGTTGCGCGCTTGGGTGGGTTGCACACGTTTATGCACTGGCCGCACACGATCCTCACCGATTCTGGCGGCTTTCAGATCATGTCGCTCGGTGCCCTGCGCAAGCTGAATGAGGACGGCGTTACCTTCAAATCGCACGTGGATGGTTCCAAGCACTATCTCTCGCCCGAACGTTCGGTGGAGATTCAGGGTCTGCTCGGCTCTGACATTCAAATGCAGCTGGATGAATGCATCAAACTGCCCGCTGAACGCTCCGAGGTTATCCGTGCCATGGAACTGTCGGCCCGTTGGGCTGAGCGCTCTAAAGTGAAGTTTGAAGGCTTGGGCGGACCGCAAAAAGGGCAAGGGCTTTATGGCATCGTGCAAGGTGGCACCGATATCGAACTGCGCCTGCAATCAGCCAGGCTACTGACAGATATTGGTTTTTGGGGTTACTCGGTAGGTGGCCTGGCTGTTGGTGAGCCACAGCATGAAATGTTGGCCGTTTTGGACGATACGTGCCCGGCACTCCCCGAAGACAAGCCGCGTTATCTCATGGGCGTCGGCACGCCAGATGACCTGGTAAAGTCCGTCGCGCGCGGCATCGACATGTTTGACTGCGTGATGCCGACTCGCGCCGGCCGGCATGCCACGGCTTACACGCGCTTCGGCAAGATCAATCTCAAGAACGCGCGCCACGCCGACGATCGGCGTCCACTGGATGAGGAAAGCGCATGTCCAGCAGCGCGCGACTACTCACGCGCCTATCTTCATCATCTGGTCAAAAGCAACGAGTCGCTGGGCGGTATGCTGATCACCTGGAACAACATTGCCTACTATCAGGACCTGATGCGCGGTGCCCGAGAGGCCATCGAAGCAGGCCAGTATGATGACTATCTGGCGGCCTGCACCGAAGGCTGGGAACGCGGCGATATCCCAGCTGTGTCTTAGTCGTTTTAGATTTGACGTTCGTTTTGTCGGCGCAAGAACACGCCGGAAATCAGCAAGTTGCCGTCATCTTCTTCAGCAAACGTGTAAAGCCCGCGCCAGACCTGTCCGTCCTCACCAACAAATTCAACCTGTTGCGCAGGGCCGTCGGGTGTCAGCGCTGAGGCAGCAAATGAGAAGCTTTGCGGCGCGTAAACAGCCGGATATCCACGCTGCACCATGTTTGCGAACATGGATGCAGTCGGGAATCGCATTTTGATGGGTTCAGCAGCAAACGCGTAGGCCGCATCGGCATCCTCCGCCAAAAAGGCATCGATCTGCGCTGTGATGATGTCTTGCATCTGCAAAACCGTTGCCGATGGAACCTGCGTTGCATTTGTCTCGTCAGCACGCGCAACGCTTGCCATCACCAACGCAAGTGCCGCAAACGCCACCAGACCGAGAAGAACAATGCGGTACCTGCGCACCATATGCTCTTGCATGGACGCGGCGAGTGCGACGGATTTTCGGGAACGCTGGTTCGGTACGCGATTGATGGAATGCGGCATGGTGAAACCCTCAAGTTCAACGGTAGACTAAAGGGTAGAGCAGAATTCTGCGCTGCCAAGGGTGTTCTTTGAGCAAAAGTTGCTGATGTTTTGACCACCGAAGCGATCAATACGCGTCAGCCAACGGCAGTTTTCTTGGCCGTCTCAATGTAAAGCTGGCGCAAACGGCTTGCCGTCGGACCAGGCGCGCCGTTCGACATGATGCGGTCATCGACCTTCACCACCGGCATCACCAGCGTGGTTGCTGCGGTGATGAATACCTCGTCAGCTTCATACAGTTCATCAACGGTGTAGGTGCGCTCTTCAACCTCAAGGCCTTGTTCTTCACAAAGCGCCATAACCGAAAGCCGTGTGATGCCGGGCAGCACCGAATTGCTCAAGTTGCGGGTGACAAGCTTGCCGTCTTTGACCAGCCATGCGGTGGACGAAGAACCCTCGGTTACAATCCCATCTTCCACCATGATGGCCTCTGCCGCGCCAACTTTGGCTGCTTCTTGCTTGGCAATGGTTTGGGCGATCATCGACACGGACTTGATGTCGCGACGCTTCCAACGCAGATCAGGCGTGGTGACGACAGCAACGCCGGTTTCTGCCCGTGGATCGCCGACCAGATTGCGAGTTTGGGTGAACATCACCAGGCTCGGTCTGGCGTCCTTGGGATAAGAGAAATCGCGCTCAGCAGCGCCGCGCGTTACCTGTAGATATATGCCGCCTTCGGTCAGGTTGTTGCGGTGGGCAAGCTCCAACTGCAGGTCAGTCAGCGTATCGAGCGGCACCGGATGAGCCATCTCGATCTCGCCAAGCGAACGTTCGAGTCGCGCCAGATGGGCAGCATTGTCCACCAACTTACCATCAATCACGGCTGTAACTTCGTACACCCCGTCAGCAAACAGGAAACCGCGATCGAGGACTGAGATCTTGGCGTCCACAAGGGGCACAAACTCGCCGTTCACATAGGCAATACGGGGGTCATCTGCGGCGATCATGGCGTTTCCTTCATTCAATCCTGACGGTCAGTTCAAGCCCAACGCGTCGCGCGCGGCCTCAACATAGTCACTGTCGATGCCATCGCACTCTTGCAGGTAGGCACGCAAGGCGTTTGACCCGGCATCGCGCGCAGTTTCAAACGTAAAACGGCTGTTGCAAAGTTGCTGGCGCACGCCTGTGATTGTGCTGTCGTCTTCACGATCAGCCGTTCGCGGGCCTTTGCGCGGTTCATCATCCACGTCGATTTGCGTCGGGCGGTTGCTATCGCGCTGCGCGTCCACTGAACTGCCTTGATCATCGCTAAACAGACCACCAGATGCCACGGCCCAGGCAATGCCCAGCGCTATAGCAAAGCTCAGGATGGTGCCGATGCCGATTTTGCGTTTTGGTTTGGCCACAGAACCACCTGAACCACCTGAAGGGGGTATCGGCGGTGGCGCTTGCCCAATTGTGCTTGTCCGGCTGGCCTTCGGGATTGGCGGAACGCCGCCTGTGCGTGGCCGGGACGCAGGTATCGGTGGCGGTGAGGCGGCCGAGTCAGATGGTGCATCTCCACCTTTTTGCGGCCATGGACTAGACGGCAGAGGCGGTGGCGCTGAGACACCTTGCGCAGCCTCGCCAACGTGTGGTTCCAGAACCTCGCCGAGTGCAGCCATAGACTGGGGGCGGGTTGCTGGGTGCAGGCGGAGCCCCGTTTCTAAAGCCCTGGCAACGCTTGTATCCAGATCGGGCAAGGCCTCCGACATGGATGTCAGCGGGTCTTCATCACGTTGCGCTTTGGAGGTCAGGCGCTCGTCGGCAGAAGGTGGCGGTTTGCCGGTCAACGACCAGCGCAGCAGCGCGCATAGCGAATACACATCGCTAACGGGGCTTGGAGCCTCGCCAGAGACCAATTCAGGCGCTTGAGTTCGTTGGAATTGTTCCAGCGGCTCGCCGCCATAGGCCAGCCAAGGTCCAAGAAGTCGGGCTTTATCATCGCGATCAACCAGCACTTGGCTTGCAGAAATCCGACCGTGAGCAATGCCGCGCGCGTGCAGCGCGCCCAAAGCTTCAATCAGCGGTAAGAAAAGCCTCGCTGTCTGGCTCAGCGGCAACGGTGCGCGTCTTTGCAGCCAAATCGCCAGTGTCTCACCGGCAAGTGGGGCGCCTTGTTCTTTGCCAACCACCACAGCAGAGCCTGTGCCAAACCGCACCACCGTGCGGGGGCCAACCAGAACGTCGCGATCAATCTGTTCAAACGTTCGCGCCAGATCGAACAACGGGGAGGTATCTTGATCGTCAGAGAGCTGGATCAATGTGACCACCGCATCGCGGTCGCGTGTGTCTTTACCAGCATAGGTGGCATTGAGGCCGGTAATGTCGCCTGAACCGGTAACTTCATAGCCCTGGCTGCGATCACCTACCAGTAAGCCTGTTGGCGTTTCCTCAGCCATGCAAATCTCCAACTGCGCAGCGGTTGCTGCACGCCTTTACTAGGTCTTCTGTGTGCGCAATCGGCGCGCCAGTTTCAAGAGCCGTGGGGTGGATCGATAATGTGACTAATCAAGTGCCGCAGAAAGTGGCGTGCACCACCTCATCCGGCTTAGGTCGATGGGCCAGCGCCGCGCCTTCACCCGAAGAGGGTGCATCTTCGTAAGGCGTAGCCAGCGCATCAACCATGGCATGGAACGGCGCGAAATCGCCTTCAAGTCCCGTAGCAATCATAGCTTCGACGCGGTGGTTGCGCGGAATGATAGCCGGGCTTGAAGCACGCATCATCGTTCTGCGGTCTTCAGACGAATTGGACTGTGCGCCCAGTCGCACGAGCCAGCGCTCGTGCCAGGCCTTTCCATCCTCTCCGACAAACGCCAGCAGTTTCGTAGCATCATTCTCAGCCTCGCTGAGCGCGCGAAACGTTCCTGTAAAATCAGCTTCAGCATCTGTCATCACTTGCAGAAGATCGCGCACCAATTGGCCATCGTCCTCGTGACCATCGCTAAGCCCAAGCTTGCTGCGCATCCCATCCAAGTACGCGTCTTGGAAGACAATAGGAAACCGATCCACTGCCTCTTGTGCCAGCTTGACCGCTGATGCTTCTTCGTCGTCGATCAAGGGCAAAAGAGCTTGCGCCAGTACAGCCATATTCCAATGGGCGATGGGCGGCTGATTGGAAAAGGCGTAGCGGCCTTGATGATCGATGGAGCTGTAAACTTGCGCCGGGTTGTAACCATCCATGAAAGCGCAGGGCCCATAGTCGATGGTCTCGCCGGAGATAGTGCAATTATCGGTGTTCATCACACCATGGATGAACCCAACGCCCATCCATCGCGCAATCAAAGCCGCTTGGCGATCAATAACGTTGTTCAACAGCTGCAAGGCGGGCGAGGTATCATCTGCCCCATCGTGGTAGTGGCGATGAAGCGCGTAGGTCACCAGTGCAGCCAAATCATCTTTGTTGCCGCGAAAAGCTGCCAACTCGAAGGTGCCAACACGAAGATGGCTCGACGCCACGCGGGTGACCATGGCGCCCGGCAACATGCCTTCGCGCAGCACGGGGTCGCCGGTGAGAACCGCAGCCAGAGCACGCGTGGTAGGTATGCCAAGCGCTGCCATGGCCTCGCTCATGACATATTCGCGCAACACAGGGCCGAGCGCAGCGCGACCATCGCCTTGGCGCGAATAAGGCGTTTGGCCTGAGCCTTTCAGTTGAACATCGTAACGTCGTTTGTCGCTGCCGACCACTTCACCCAGAAGCAGCGCCCTTCCATCACCAAGACCAGGATTGAATCCGCCGAACTGGTGACCCGCATAGGCCATGGCTAGTGGCTGGGAGCTCTCGGCCAAGCGATTGCCAGCAAAAATTTGCGCGATATCGGTATCGAGCGATCCTGCGAGATCAAAACCCAACACCTCAGCGAGCGCATCGTTCAGCTTCAACAGTTTTGGTGCGGACGCGCCATAGGGTTGGACGTGCGAATAAAACGAGTTGGGCAAGCGCGCGTAGCTGGTGTCATAGCGCGGAAAAGGCGAGAGGTCGGACATTGAGCGGTTCACCGATCACAGTAGCTGGGCGTTACAAAGCATGTAGGGTACAACAGATGCGATTGTTAGACGGCCATTCCCCTGGCGCATAGCAGCCGCCCGGCGATGGTGCGTCCATGCCATGTCTCTGCCACCATTGGCGCGCACCGCGCCGTCATATCTATTGTGCAGACAACCACAGAACTGATTTTTCGCCATGGTGCGCCACCTTCTCCCCCTTGCCGCCCTTCTTATGGGATCAGGCTTTCTCTTCTTTGCCGGTGGCATGAACGCACTGCTTTTGCCAGTTCGTGGTGGGCAGGAGGGTTTTTCCACGCTTTCTCTTGGCTTGCTTGGCACTGGTTGGGCGTTTGGTTTTGTAACCGGGTGCCTGGTTGTCTCCCGGCTAGTGGCGCGGGTTGGCCATATCCGCTCATACTCGGTGATGGCTGCGCTCGCCTCGCTGGCTGTTCTCACATCGCTCTTGCTGCTTACGCCATATGCGTGGGTGCCGCTGCGCGCGCTCTCAGGCTTCTGTTTTGCGGGCGCTGCCATGATCGTGGAAAGCTGGCTCAACGAGCAAGTCGATAGCAAATCCCGCGGCAAGGTTTTTGGCGTCTACCAGATGGTCAATTTGACCTCGACAACTGCTGGGCAGTTGCTGCTGACGGTGGGCGATACGCGGGGCTATCTGTTCTTTGTGATCGCGGCGATGGGGTACTCGTTGGCGCTTATCCCGACCGCTGTTTCCTCCTCTCGCGCTCCCAAACCGCTAGTGGCCACCAAGCTTAATCTCAAAGAGCTTTGGGTAAATTCGCCAGTTGCAGTGGTGTCCGTGGTGCTTCTTGGTGCCTCCAACAGTGCTTTCGGCACACTGGCGGCTGTTTATGCCGCTCAGGTGGGGCTTCCGATCTCTTTGGTGGCTTTGTTTGTGGCCATGCCGGTGCTTGCGAGCGCCATTATCCAGGTGCCCATCGGTGCGTTGTCGGACCGCGTGGACCGTCGCTACGTTATGATCGGCATGGCGTTGTTAGCGATTCTGGCCGACATTCTTTTCATCACCTATGTCGATCCATCGCCGGAGTTTCTCATTGGCTTCGCGCTGATGTTCGGCATGGCAATCTTCACGCTATTTCCGCTTGCGGTTGCCCACGCTAACGATCACGCCACGCCCGACAGCTTTGTGCGTACGTCTGGCGGCCTGCTGCTGTTGTTTGGTTTGGGATCAATCGTCGGACCGCTGGCAGCGGGCGCCGCAATGGGGCAGTTCGGGCCATCTGGTCTGTTTATGGTGACACTGGTCACGCATGCTGGTGTGCTGCTCTACACGATCTATCGTATCTCGCGCCGCGCTGGCGTTGCGCCGGATGAAAAGACGCACTTCGCGGCAACCCCGACAGCGCGCAACACGACACCGCAAACATCGGCCCTACGCACGGGTGATGATGTGTATTTCATCGAAGACGAGATCAATTAGGGGAAAAGTGGTGAGCCGGCAGGGATTCGAACCCTGGACCGTTCGATTAAAAGTCGAATGCTCTACCAGCTGAGCTACCGGCTCTCACCAAGCGCTGCCTAACAGGCTCATCATCGTTGCTCAAGGCCCAATTCTCAACCTTATGCACAGCGCGCTTTCTTTAACGGGTAACATCCACATATTACCCAATTGCAAAGGCCACTCTGCAGCGCCTTGAAACTTACCTCAGAGCCAACTGCTGACCATCAAAAATGGCCGGTAAGCAGCGGTCCAGACCGGCTGCAACAAGCTGGGCACACAAAATGGCGGCATCGGCGGCATCGTTGATTGGCCCGGCAACCAAACGTAGATCAAGCGTTCCCGTACTGGTTTGCTGCAATAGAATGCGTGGCGTAAGGCCACCGAGTGTTTGGGAAAAGCTGTTTTGACGGTCCATCCAAAGCGCATCGATCTCTTCGAGGGTTGCCGCGCCGCCGATATCGATAGCAAACGGAGTTTGCGATACGGCCAACATCGGTTGCTCGCTTGGCAGCGGCATATCTGTCGATTCGATGGCAGTTTCTTCCGATGCGGCTTCATCAGAGCTGATGGTCAGCGGTCTCATACTGACAGCGATTGATCCGCCATCGGCTGGCGTGGGCGCTGGCAGCACAACACGTGGCTCCGTCACGGCTAGTGTCAGTGGTTCGATGGCGTCCGGCAGAGCCTGTTCGCTGGCTTCGCCTGGAATGCTGCCAATGCTTGCCGTCATGAATGAAAGATTCTGCTCAATATCTGTCAGACGACGATTGGTGCTGACGGTGGATGCCTGCGCGGCCGCAAGGGCATCGCGCAGTGCGGCCATTTCCATGGTGATCGAATCAAGGCGTGCCTGAAGCGGGGATGGCAGCGTGGGCATGGGCTGGCTGTCTGCCCCGCCAATCGAGCCGGTCATGATGGGATCGATGCCGGGGTTTGCGTCTTGAAACGTTGCCATTAAGGGCATGGATGGCTCAGCGGGGTAGAATTGCAACGCGCCAAAGTAAGCGCCTATAGCCACAAAAGCACCCGCACCCCAGCCCATAAGAGCCATGCGCTGGTCTTTGCGTGACATCGGTTCTTTCAAAGAGAAGCCGCGTTTTGCCAACGTGTTTAGTCCTCTTGCAGAGCGCCGTTGCCCGAACGCCTAACCGTGATAGATGCCTGAGTCGGGCAATTGCGCCAACGACTCACGGTCAAATTCATCGTGATCCTCGCTGCAATTGGTTAACAACTGTTAAGCATACCGCGTTTCGCCGGGCTCACACAGCCAGGCGTTCGGTCCAATGCAGACGATGCTGCACATATGGTGAGAGAAGCGATGTCATCATCTAACACACCGGCCCAGGCCATCATCCTTGCCGCAGGTGAGGGCACCCGTATGCGCTCCGCCCTGCCGAAGGTTCTTCACAAAGTGGGCCACCTTCCGCTGATTGCCCATGTGATGAACGCGGCCGCTGGTGCTGGTCTCTCCCATCCGCGCCTTGTTTTAGGCCATGGCCGCGCTCAGGTTGAGGCCGACCTGCAGGCCCGTGGTTTTGCCTTTGATGTTGCTGAACAAACAGAGCGCCGTGGCACGGGGCATGCGGTGATGATGGTGCGCGACGCGGGCCATTTGCCCGATGGGCCTGTGATGGTGCTTCTGGGTGATGCGCCTCTTATCAAGCCCGGCCTGATCCGCGATGCCCTCCAACGATTGGAACAAGGCGCCGATGTTGTGGTCGTGGGGTTTGAAGCCGCCGACCCAACTGGGTATGGACGCCTCATAACCTCCGGTGACAGCTTGGATGCTATCGTTGAGGAGAAGGACGCGTCGGCGGAGCAACGGAAAATCGCGCTCTGCAATTCCGGCCTTATGGCTTTCTCCGCGGGAACACTGGAGCCACTGCTTGGCGAAATTCGCAATGACAATGCCAAGGGTGAGTTTTATCTGACCGACGCGATAGCCATCGCCGGCAAGGCCGGTAAAAAGGTGACCTATACGCTTGCTGATGAGGCCGATCTGGCAGGTGTGAACAACCGGGCAGATCTCGCCTTCGTTGAAGCTGAGTTTCAGCGCCGTAGGCGGCACGAGTTGATGCTGAGCGGTGTCACAATGCTCGCACCTAATACGATCACGCTTGCCCACGATACACAAATAGCGCCGGACGTGATTTTGGAGCCAAACATCGTGTTTGGCCCAAAAGTCGCCATTGAGAGCGGTGCCATCATCCTTGCCTTTTGCCATTTGGAGGGCGCCCATGTGGCCAGTGGCGCCACCATCGGACCATTTGCTCGGCTACGCCCTGGCGCTGACATTGGCGATGCAGCCAAAGTTGGTAATTTCTGTGAGGTGAAGAACGCTGACATCGCCGCTGGCGCGAAGGTCAATCATCTTTCCTACATCGGTGATGCATCCATCGGCGAGAAGGCAAACATCGGCGCGGGCACCATCACGTGCAATTATGATGGTGTGAACAAGCACAAAACCACGGTAGGCAAGAATGCGTTCATCGGCTCCAATTCGTCGTTGGTGGCGCCGGTGAGCGTTGAAGATGGCGGGTATGTTGGTTCTGGCAGTGTCATCACCAAAGATGTGCCGAGTGGCGATCTGGCCATCGGGCGTGGGCGGCAAGTGAATTTGGCCGGTCGTGCGCCCAAACTGACCAAGAAATAAGCGTGCCTTAACGATAGACTAGGAAAGACCACGTGATTGGCGTGGCGCGTGACCTAGCGCTAACCAGTTTGTGCGCCTGTTCTGGCGACGAGTTTCATTCCATCAAAACGTTCGATAAAAACGTTCCAACCAGGGGTTGATGCTGATGTGTGGCATTGTGGGGATATTGGGCACCGAACCGGTTGCTGAAGACATCGTCGATTCATTGCGTCGCTTGGAGTATCGCGGGTACGATTCTGCTGGCGTGGCAACGCTCGAAAATGGCAGCCTCACGCGGTTGCGGGCCGAAGGTAAGCTCAAAAATCTAGCCGCCAAACTTGCCGCGCAGCCCTTGTCGGGGCATGCCGGTATTGGCCACACGCGTTGGGCAACCCACGGCGCCCCAACCGAGCGCAACGCGCACCCTCATGCAGCGGGTAAGGTGGCGGTCGTCCACAACGGCATCATTGAAAATTACCGCGAATTGCGCGATGCGCTTTCAGCCAGAGGCGTCAACTTCGAAACCGAAACAGACTCCGAGATCGTCGCGCAGGCCGTCGCAGCGCGTATGCGCGACGGACTTGATGCCGTCGCCGCCGTCAAGGACGTCATTCCCAGACTCGAGGGCGCTTTTGCGCTCGCCTTTATCTTCGATGATCACCCCGACCTGATGATGGCCGCCCGTAACGGTCCCCCGCTTGCCATCGGCCATGGCGAGGCGAAGGGCGAAATGTATATAGGCTCTGATGCCATCGCGCTTGCCTCGCTTACCAACGAGATCACCTACCTTGAAGATGGCGACGTGGCGGTACTGACACGCGGCGGCGTTGCGATCTTCGATGTGACCGGCGCGCCCATCACGCGACCACGTGCCATCTCCGAGGCGCAAGTCTATGCCATCGACAAGGGCAATCACCGCCACTTCATGGCCAAGGAGATCGCCGAGCAGCCCGAAGTGGTGGGCTATACACTCGCGCGTTACATCGACCTGACCAAAAATCGGATGGCTTTGCCTGATGGTCCGTTGGACCTCTCTTCGATCAACCGACTGACGATGACCGCCTGTGGCACAGCTTTTCTGGCAGGCATGACAGCAAAATACTGGTGCGAGCGCTTTGCGCGGATCCCCGTTGATATCGATGTCGCCTCAGAGTTTCGCTACCGCGAGATACCACTGTCGCCCGGCGGCATGAGCGTCTTCATCTCACAGTCCGGCGAGACGGCAGACACGCTGGCGAGCTTGCGCTATTGCAAGGATGGCGCACAGACTATCGCGTCCATCGTCAACGTTCCTGAATCCAGCATTGCACGCGATTCTGACATGCTGCTGCCAACCCTGGCCGGCCCTGAAGTATCTGTCGCATCCACCAAAGCCTTCACATGCCAGTTGGCCGTGCTTGCTTGCCTGTCCATTGGGTTGGGGCGCGCCAAAGGTGTGCTCACGGAGGATGACGAAGACCGCTTGGTGACGGCCCTAGTCGAAGCACCGCGCCTGATGGGCGAAGCGATGGCGCTCGGGCCGCAGATCGAGACGATCTGCCGCGAGCAGCTTCAGCACGCCTCGCACGCGCTGTTCCTAGGCCGCGGAACCAACTATCCGCTGGCGATGGAAGGTGCGCTGAAACTCAAAGAGATCAGCTACATCCACGCTGAGGGCTATGCCGCTGGTGAACTCAAGCACGGCCCCATCGCCCTGGTGGACAAGGACATGCCGGTTATCGTCATCGCACCGTTCGACCGGGTGTTTGAAAAAACCGTCTCCAATATGGAAGAGGTCGCTGCGCGCGGTGGCAAAATAATCTTGATCACCGATCAGAAGGGGGCTGATGCGGTATCCTCAGAGGCGGTTTCCAAGATCATCATGCCGGACATGCCAGCCACCATCACACCGCTGGTCTATGCGGTGCCGTTGCAGTTGATGGCCTATCATACCGCCGTTATGCGCGGCACCGATGTTGATCAGCCGCGCAATTTGGCCAAATCGGTAACGGTGGAATAGTTTTCATCTTGGCGGGCGATCATCGTCGCTGGCACGCATACGGGCGGCATCTTTTGCGTCTTGGGCCAGATCGTCGGCTGGAAGCGGGCGCGACATCACATACCAGCCGCTGGCAAGTATGATGATTGCGGCCAGTCCGACCCAGCGCAAGTCTTGGATCGTCAAGACAACAATGGCCATGCCCAAACCCATGCCCCAAAGCGCGGCGGCCTTACCACGCTTGGAGATAGCGCCTTCATCAAACCAATGTTGCAAGGGCGGGCCAAACTGTGGGTGGCGGATGAGGTAGGCATGCAGGCGCGGTGAGGACCGGGCAAAACAAGCCGCCGCTCCGATAAAGAAGATCGTGCTCGGCAAAATTGGAACCCATACACCAATGATACCCACCGCCAACAGCACAAGACCAAGCAGGCTGTAGGCGCGCATGACAATCAAAGCGCGCATGGAAAGCGGCGGATCGCCGGGCAACCGCGAGGGCGATGGGTCTTCTATGGTTTTGATCCTTTTTCGCACAAAGTGGCCAACAGAACGGACCTATCTACAGCCGGTCGTAGAAACTTTGGGTGTTTATTTACCCGCGCGGTGCGTCCTACCTTAGGTAAGTGTTCTGCGCTTTTCGTAAAGATGCTTTTGCTCACTTCCTGGCCCAAAGCCCTTGCAATTTGCCGGTGTGAGACCTCATGTGTGGAGAGCCGCTTTGAGCGGTGTATGACCTCAACATTATTGCCTGAAGTTTATGCAAACCCACGACGACGACCATCACGAGCGCCAGCGCAACGCCCATCCCATGGCACGTTTACGCAACTACTTCTTCACCGGCGTCATCGTTGTCGCACCGATTACGATCACCGGCTACCTGATTTGGACTTTCGTCACGTGGGTTGATCGGATTGTGAAACCGCTCATTCCGCTGCAATACAATCCTGACACTTATCTACCGTTTGCCGTGCCTGGATTTGGTCTGTTGGCTGGGGTGCTTATCGTCACCATGACAGGGTTCCTGGCTGCCAACCTGGTCGGTCGTTCGGTGGTGAACTTTGGCGAGCGCCTGCTGGACCGCATGCCGCTGGTACGCACGCTCTATCGTGGGCTGAAACAGATTTTTGAGACAGTTCTCAACGATCGCTCCGACAATTTCCAAAGCGTAGGGCTTATCCAATATCCACGTCCTGGTATTTGGGCGGTGGTGTTTCAGTCCACCGAAACACGTGGCGAGGTTGCCGCAAAAATCGTCGGCGAATACGGCGTTGAGGATCTGGCGAGTGTTTTTCTGCCAACCACGCCCAATCCAACATCTGGGTTTTTGCTGTTTGTGCCGCGCAAAGACCTGATCCAGCTCGATATGACCGTCGAAGACGGCGCGAAGCTGGTGATTTCGGCCGGCCTGGTTGTTCCCGACCATCAGGAAAAACTCGCTCGCTTGGCGGCAGACGCCAAATCCAAAGCGCGGGCCTCCTAGCCTGACGCCATCAATCGGATGGCGCTGTCACGGCGGAAAAGCTGCAACACCAAGCGCAGAGCCTGCCCGCGATCTGTGCGCAAATGCGGGTCCCTGGAGACCATCAGCCGCGCATCATCGTGTGCAAGTACTATCAAGTCTTTGTCCAGCGCAGGATCGGCCACCTCAAAATCCTTGAAGCCGCTTTGACGGGTGCCCAACACTTCGCCCGCGCCACGAAGCTCCAGGTCGCGTTCAGCAAGCACAAACCCGTCATTGGTTTCGCGAAGGGCTTCCAGCCGCGCTTTAGCGGTCGCACCCAATGGACCTTTGTAGATCATCAGGCAGGTGGATTGGTCTTCGCCACGCCCGATACGCCCGCGCAGCTGATGCAATTGCGAGAGGCCGAAGCGTTCAGCCTGTTCGATCACCATAATGGTGGCGTCGCGCACATCGACACCCACCTCTACCACGGTGGTGGCAACAAGCAGGCGCGTGTCTCCAGCTTTGAACGACGCCATTGCAGCGTCTTTTTCTTCCGCCTTCATGCGTCCGTGAACAAGGCCAATTTTGCTGGCTAGGCCCGGCCCCATAGCCTCTTGAAGGGTCTTGTGGCGCTCCACAGCTGCCGTGAGATCGATCTCATCACTCTCTTCGACAAGCGGACAAATCCAGTAGCCTTTGGTGTCGTTCTCTAATGCCGACTTCAGTCGACCCACAACATCGTCAAGCCGCTCCATGGGCACGGCACGCGTCTCGATGGGTTTGCGGCCTGCCGGTTTTTCATCAAGCTTGGAAACATCCAAATCGCCGTACCACGCCATGATCAATGTGCGTGGTATGGGCGTGGCCGTCATGGCCAGCAAATCCACAGCCTTGCCCTTGTCTGCCAGTTTCAAGCGCTGTGCGACGCCAAAACGGTGTTGTTCGTCGATCACCGCAAGACCGAGGTCATGAAACGCGACGGGGTCTTGGATCAGTGCGTGCGTACCAACCACCACGTCGATGGAGCCTTCAGCTAAACCTTCCAGGATGCGGTTGCGTGCCTGGCCCTTCTCACGGCCGGTTAGGATCGCGATCTCAAGTCCTGCCGCTGCGCCAAAGCTGGAAAGCGTTTCAAAGTGCTGGCGGGCGAGCACCTCTGTAGGCGCCATTAAGGCACTTTGTGCACCGCTTTCGGCGACATCTGCCATGGCCAGCAGGGCCACCAGCGTCTTGCCGGCGCCAACATCGCCCTGCAGCAGCCGCACCATACGGTCTTTTGATGCCAGGTCAGCACGAAGCTCTTGGTGAGCACGAACCTGCGCACCTGTCAGTGCGAAGGGCAGGGCGTTGATGAGTTTCTCTGCCCGCGCGCCCGAAGCCTGTCGCGCAACACCTTTGCCGGTGATCGAAAAGTGCCGGATCAGAGCGAGGGCCAACTGGCCAGAGAGGATTTCATCGTACGCAAGCCGCCTCCGTGCCTTGCCACCAAGCCCAGTCTGATCATCGCCGACATGAACGGCATTGAGGGCGTCGGCAAACGGCGGCAGGTCATGCAGCGCCGGATAGCTCTTGTCGATCCAATCAGGCAGTGCGGGCACGCTAGGCAAAGCTGCTGCGATGGCTTTACGCAAAAGCTTTGGGCTCACCCCCGCTGTCATCGGATAGATGCGCTCAAACACCGGTATGGTGTGCGCTTTATCGCGCGCGACGGCGTAGTCAGGATGCACCATCTGGCGATGGCCGTTCCAGAGCTCCACTTTGCCGGAAATCGTGATGGCGTTGCCGACGCTATAGGTTGGTGCCAGCCAATCGGGCCGCGCGTTAAAATAGACGATTTCGATGTCGCCGGTTTCGTCTTCAGCGGTGATGCGAACCGGGCGGCCGAACCGCGCACCGTCCAACCCTCGCACATCGGCCACCTGAACATCCATCGTGGCAATGGTGCCGGGTTGCGCATCGCGCAGGGCAACTCTTTGTGAGCGGTCGACCACGGCAATCGGCAAATGCAAAAGCAGATCAATCAGCGTTGCAGGGGGTGTGGCCCCACCCGGAAGGACCAGTTTCGACAGAGCTGCCTCCACTTTCGGGCCAATGCCAGAAAGCACAGAGACGGGCCGAAACAGGGGCTGCAACCGTTCATCGCGCATACAAAGCCAATACGCGCAATTGTCGCGTGTTCCAACCGATCTGCGCCCGTGACAGTGTGGACAAACACCGCTAGAACGCAGCGCCTCAGCTCACAAAGGCTTACACAATGAACGAAACGATTGGCCGCGCCGTAACAGGCATGGGCCGTACATCAGATGGCCTGGACGCACGGCGCAAGCGCATGATGTTTCGTGCCTGGCACCGCGGGACAAAAGAACTCGATATTATTCTGGGGTCCTTCGCCGACAAGCATCTTGGCGCCATGAACAATGATGAGCTGGATGCCTTTGAGAAGTTGCTCGAAGTGCCAGAGCCTGACCTCTACAACTGGATCTCGGGGCGAGACCCCTTGCCAGAGAACTATCAAGGCCCGTTGATCGAGCGTATCATCGCCTTCCACAAGGAGGGTGGCGCCGTTTTCATCGGCTAGCCAAATATCTATGACATCCCCCCTTTTCACGCTCCCTGATCTGCATCTTGATGAAGCAGGAACGACCACCCTGTCGGCGGTGCCCGACGGCCTGACGCCGCTTGTCTTGGCGCAAATGGCGCAAGATGCTGGCAGGGCAGTCCTGTTTGTAGCGCGTGATGGCCCGCGTGCTCGAACTGTTGAAGAGGCTTTGGCGTTTTTCGCGCCAGATATGGCGGTGCTTAACCTGCCGCCTTGGGATTGTCTGCCCTATGATCGGGTCTCGCCGTCCGCTCATGTGGTTGCTAAGCGCCTGTCTGTGCTTGCCAAGCTGGGCGCGTACCGCGAAAGCCGCTCCAAAAAGCCGATGGTGGTGATCACCACCATCAACGCGATGGTACAGAAAGTACCACCGGCAGAGGTTTTGGCCAGCCAAGCTCTGTCGTTGGCACCTGGCCAATCGCGGCCTATGGAAACGGTGCTTGGGTATCTTGAAGCCAATGGCTACGACCGCACCTCCACCGTGCGCGAGGCCGGCGAATATGCGGTGCGTGGCGGGATTGTCGATCTTTTCCCGCCCGGCGCACTGTCTCCCATTCGCTTGGACTTCTTTGGCGACACGCTGGAATCGATCCGCACCTTCAGTGTCGAGACCCAACGCTCAGAAGAAACCCGCCGCTCGCTTGAGTTGCTGCCGATGAGCGAAGTGCGCCTGAACGAGGAAACCATCCGCTCGTTCCGCCGTGCCTATGCCATGCAGTTCGGTGCGCCCTCGCGCGATGATGTGCTTTACACGACCATTTCCTCAGGCCGGCGCGTGCAGGGTATGGAGCACTGGCTGGGACTGTTTGAGCCTGAATTGGTTCCGCTGACCGATCATCTGCCCGATGCGCCGATTGTGCTCGATCATCTGATCGCTCCCGCGCTGACTGAGCGGTTGGACACGATTGAGGACTATTATCAGGCGCGCATTGAGGTGCTGGAACGTCAGGGTGAGAAAGCAGGCTACAAACCAGCCCCGCCTGACACGCTTTATTTGGACCAGACGGGTTTTGAAACAGCCCTTGTTGGTCGTGCGCGTCTCGATATATCGCCTTTCGCCGAAGACGATGTTGCGGGTCGTCGGCAAGTCACGGGGCACGCCAAGCAAGGCAAAAGCTTTTCCGCCGAGCGCGCAAGCGCTGAACGCAACGTGTTCGATGCCGTGCGAGAACATGCCGCGGCTTTGGTCAAAGCAGGCAAGAAAGTCGCGATCGCCTGCTGGTCGGAAGGATCGCGCGACCGCATGGCGCAGGTTTTAGCCGACCATGACCTTTCCAACGCCCGTGCCATCGAAAGCCTTAGCGAACTGGCAGATGCGCCCAAAGCACTGGTTGGTTTGGCTGTCTTGCCCATTGAAGAGGGTTTTGAGACTGACGCTCTCGCCATCATCACAGAGACCGACATTCTCGGTGAACGTATGGTGCGTGGTACCACGCGGCGCACCAACAAAGACGCGCTGACCGAAGCAGGAACGCTGCAACCAGGCGATCTGGTGGTGCATGTCGATCACGGCATCGGCAAGTTTGTCGCGATGATGACCCTCGATATCGCCGGTGCGCCGATCGAGTGCTTGGAACTGCACTATGCCGGTGGCGATAAGCTGTTTTTGCCGGTCACCAACATTGAGCTTCTCACCCGCTACGGCGCTGATGGCTCCGAGGCCAATCTGGACAAGCTTGGCGGTGGCGCTTGGCAAGCGCGCAAGGCGAAGCTCAAACAGCGCATCCGCGACATGGCGGACAAGCTGATCCAGATCGCGGCGCAGCGCGCCATGCGCACTGCCCCTCTGATCGATCCACCTGAAGGGCTGTACGAAGAGTTTGCTGCGCGATTTCCCTATGATGAAACTGAAGACCAGCTGAACTCGATCACGTCGGTGATTGAAGACCTGTCATCAGGCCAACCTATGGATCGGTTGGTCTGCGGAGATGTGGGTTTCGGCAAGACAGAAGTTGCTCTGCGTGCCGCCTTCATGGTGGCTTTGTCCGGTCGCCAGGTCGCGATTGTGGTGCCCACCACGCTGTTGGCACGACAGCATTTCGCCACCTTTAAGGACCGCTTCAAAGGCTTCCCGGTCAATGTGCGGCAAGCCTCGCGCTTCGTCGGCACAAAGGAACTGGCTGAGACAAAGGCCGGCCTGAAAGACGGCACCGTCGATATCGTTGTCGGCACTCATGCGCTACTTGGCAAAAGCGTCTCGTTCAAGGATTTGGGGCTGCTCATTATCGACGAAGAGCAGCATTTCGGCGTGGCACACAAAGAGCGACTGAAAGAAATGCGCTCGGACGTCCATGTGCTCACGCTCTCCGCAACGCCCATTCCGCGCACACTACAATTGGCGCTGACCGGTGTTCGTGAACTGTCCTTGATCGCTACGCCTCCGGTGGACCGTCTGGCCGTGCGCACATTTGTCTCGCCCTATGATCCGTTGATCATCCGCGAAACGCTGCTGCGCGAGCATTTCCGTGGTGGGCAGAGCTTTTATGTCGTGCCGCGCATCACGGACCTGGAAGAGGTGCGCCGGTTCCTGGAAGAATCTGTGCCAGAGGTGAAAGTTGGCATCGGCCACGGCCAAATGTCAGCGACGATGCTCGAAGAGGTGATGGAAGGCTTTTACGACGGCAAGTTCGATGTGTTGCTGTCCACCACCATTGTGGAATCAGGGCTTGACATCCCGTCGGCCAACACACTCATCGTGCACCGGGCCGATATGTTCGGCCTTGGCCAACTCTATCAGTTGCGCGGACGGGTAGGGCGCTCAAAAACCCGCGCCTATTCGCTTTTCACCGTGCCCGCCGACTACAAGATCACCAAGGTGGCCGAGCGGCGATTGAAGGTTCTGCAAAGCTTAGAAAACTTGGGCGCAGGCTTCCAACTGGCTAGCCATGACTTGGATATTCGCGGGGCAGGGAACCTGCTTGGCGAGGAACAGTCAGGTCACATTCGCGAGGTGGGATACGAGCTTTACCAACAGATGCTCGAAGAGGCTGTTGCCAGCTTGAAAGAAGGCGATGGTGCGCAGGAAGATGACGGCCAATGGTCGCCGCAGATCACGTTGGGCACGCCGGTGATGATCCCGGAAAACTATGTGCCTGATCTGCAACTGCGTTTGCAGCTTTATCGCCGCCTGTCAGCGCTTGAAAATGTTGATGAGATTGATGGTTTCGGCGCAGAGATGATCGACCGGTTTGGGCCATTGCCATCCTCCGTCGAAGGTCTTTTGAAGCTGGTTTACATCAAGGTTCTGTGCCGCCGCGCCCATATTGAAAAGCTCGACACCGGTCCAAAGGGCGCGGTGGTTATGTTCCGCCAAAACACCTTCCCCAATCCCGCCGGGCTGATGAAATTCATCTCAGAGCAGGGCAGCCAAGCGCGGGTGAAGCCCGACCACAAAATCGTGCTCACGCGCAATTGGGGCAAGGTGGATGATCGTGTGAAGGGTGCGGCAGTTCTAGTGGCCAAGCTTGCCAAGATCGCTGAGGGCGAGCAGGTCGCAGCCTAACTGGCTCTAAGCAACGGCGGCTTGAACGCCAATTTCGTCTTCGTCGTCTTCGAGAGGCGGGGGCGCTTCCCAAATATGATCAGGCAGAGCGGCAATGTCCACCACGCCACGCCCACGTCGCGGCACGCGCGTGACCAGATGTATCTTCACCGGCAGGCCCGCATCGCCAATGCCGCTTTCCAAAAGCATCCGGCGCACCATGTCCAGCGTCGGTAAGGTTTGAGCCTCCCCGTCACCAGCGCGGGGCTCAACAGCCACTTCGATACGGTTTTGCATCAAAGGGTCAGGAACCGAGAAAACAGCAGCATCCTGCCAACGCCCGGTTAATCCTAGGGCACGGTTGATAACGGAAAGCATCACACGGTGTGCGCCAACCTGAACGGCAGCAGCATCAGCATCCGTCAGCACATACACCGGTCGCCGTTCGTCGTTTTCGGCAAGGCGGGCCGTCTGACCGGTAGGCTGAGGATGCAATAGCTTACCGTTGCGCGCAGCCACCAACGGACTGTCGAGGCAAATCTCGCCAGTCATCAGCGTTCCGCTGGTGCTATTTTCCTGAGCGCCACCCTCCAAGCGAAGCGTACCAAACGTCATCGCCGCACCATTGGGCAGCCCAATCGTGATAGCACCGGGGCGCATTTGGGTTTGACCTTGGTTGTTCTGGCTTGCCGGAACCAATGCTGCACCACCACAATCAACCAGCAAATGATCACCTTTCGGCACCGCATGGCTCGCCGGGCCGTTGGAAACCCAAATACGCTTTGCCTTGGTGGTTTCAGCTTTAAAACCAACGGCATTCGCAAAGGCAGCTGGCAACACCAATCTGTGCGTGTCGCTTTCACCAAGCCAGAGTTGCAGTCTTGCGTCAAGACTGGGATCAACAGCTTCAAAAAGCTGCACGCCGCATCCAACCAGAAGTGCGGGAAGCGCGGTGGTGAGCAGGCCGTGTGCGCCAATTGGATCGAAAGCGGTGCCGATTCGACTGTTGACCGAAAGATCACTGATCATGGCGCAGGCAAGCGCCTGGGCCAAAAGCTGATTTTGCGTCCGCGACAAGCGTTCAAGCTTACCCTCGGCACTGTGCCTTAGAACGTGCACCACGGCATCTTGATCGGGGTTGATGGAGGGCAGCGCGCTGTCGTCCATCGGCGGAGCATCAATGGATGCCAAATCAACAAACCCATCAGGCGCCTCGCCGAAGCAGCCAACAAACCTAATGGTGAAAAGATTGGCTGCCATCTCCAAAATTCGAAGAGATTCAGGCCTGTCTTGCGAGGGCGTTCCTGCATCGATGGCAAGTTTGGGAGCATAGGAAACGGCACCCTCAGTAACTTGCCGCGCGCTCATCCCTTCCGGTGCCAGGCACACTTGCAATCCGGCTTTGATCGCCGCAAGCAGCATAATCAGGCCTTCAGGTCGCCTGCCGGCGCGCAGAAGCATACTGTCGCCTGGGCCAAAACCCTGCGCACGCAGCACATTGGCAATCCGAACAACGTCGCTTTGTACATTCGCAAATGTTAAGGCAGGTCCCCCATTTGGCTGCAAAAAGGGTACGTCACCGCGTGATGTGGCCCACTTTTCCAAAACACGTGCAAAGGTCAGCGAACCCCAGCTGGGGCAAGCGCGCGCTTTGTTTGCGGTCTCGTTTGTGGAATCGACCTCGCTCACAGTCAGTCCTCAATCCAGATCGCGTTGGGCGTGTAGAATTGATAGCCCCAAACTGAATTTGTCTCCGGAAAATTGACCTCCCGAGCATGCGCGATCCACTGGGCCGGCGCGTGATAGTGCGGAATGATGTAACTGCCTGAAATCAAAAGACGATCCAGCGCACGCGAAGCATGAATGAGATCATCGCGGTTGGCGGCGCTGACAATAGCATCGATAGCTGCTGTGACGCCTGGTTCCCTTACACCGGCTGTGTTCCACGATCCTTCTTGATCGGCTGTGGACGGGCCAAACCGGTTATACTGCTCGTTGCCTGGGGACAGGCTTTGATACCAAACATAGGGGATCATGTCGTAATCAAAGACGCGGCGGCGTTCTTCAAACTGGGCGCTGTCGATAACGCGCACGCTCATGTTGATGCCCGCCAGTTGCAGTGTTTGCGCGTAGGCAAGCGCCACGCGCTCTGCGCTCGGCGAACTGGTCAACAGCTCAAAACTGAACTGCTCTCCGTCAGCGTTGACCAGCCTGCGACCATCCAGGCGCCAACCAGCCTCTTGCAGCAATTGCAAGGCAGCGCGAATGTTGGTGCGGTCGCGCCCTGAGCCATCCGACGTGTTGGGTCGCCAAGTGCCGTCAAGAACCGCTGGCAAAACCGCATCCACATGATCACCTAGAACAGCCAGCTCTTCATCAGATGCTGGGCGGCCAATGGCCGACAGTTCAGAGCCGTGAAAAAAGCCCTCGGTGCGCTCGTATTGACCAGCAAAAATGGTCTGATTGATCCACTGAAAATCAAACATCAGATTGAGTGCTTGGCGCACACGAACGTCTGAAAAGATTTCACGGCGCGTGTTGAAGACGTAGCCGCTCGGAGCCTTGGGGCGCTCATCCACAAGCGCGCTTTGGACGATTTCGCCCGACGCAGCAGCGGGAAAATCATAATTGTTCAGCCAAGCGACCGGATCGCTTTCTGCGTAGAAGTGTAGACGCCCGGTCGAGAACGCCTCAAACAAAGCCGTCTCATCGCGGAAGTACTCAATCGACCATTCATCGACATTGTATTGGCCGACGTTGACCGGAAGGTCAGCGCCCCAATAGTCCTCGCGCCGCTCAAACACCGCCAAACGGCCTGCATCAATGCGCGCAAGGGCATAAGGGCCACTGCCGATAGGTGGTTCCAAGCTCGTTTCTGTGAAGGCTTCAACTGTTGTCGCATGCTCGGGCAACACCGGCAGCAGGCCCATCAGAACCGGTAACTCACGGTTCGACCCATCGCCTAAGTGAAAGGTCACCGTCAGATCGTCAACGCGCTCAACCTCGGTGATTTGCTCATAGGCTCGCCTTTGGCTCGGGCGACCATGTTCGCGCAGCAACTCCATGGAAAAGATCACATCGTCAGCCGTCACCGGCTCACCGTCAGAGAACCTGGCTGCGGGGTTCACACCAAACGTCACATAGGTGCGGTCTTCGGGCACGATGATGGTTTCTGCCAACAGGCCATACAACGTGAACGCCTCATCTCGCCCGCGCGTCGCAAGGCTTTCCCACACCCAGCCGCGAACCCACCAAACTGGCGATCCGCGCACAATGAGTGGGTTCACGCTGTCAAACGAGCCACGCAGGCCAAACCGGATGGCACCGCCCGTCGGCGCATTTGGGTTCACATAATCAAAATGCTGGAAGTCAGGCCCGTGAAGCGGGGAGCCATGCATGGCCACGGCATGCGTTTGACCATCTGCGTCTTGCGCGAGGGAATGACTGGTCGCCAGCCCCATGCCCATACACACTGTGCCGACAAGCAAGGCTGTTTTAGGCCAGCTCTGAGGTGCCAGTGGTGGAAGCATGAAAACCTCGTTGATGCGCCGATTCGTCGTTAGGGTGAGTAGAATGCCGTGCTGGGCACCTGTCCAGCATTGCTGGCGACCTCATGCGGCAAAAAGTCGAGAAAGTGCGGTCATCTGGGCATTGCTATCTGGTCATGGCTCGCGAGTTTGGCTACAGGAAGGCCGAGATACCGTGCGGCGCTTGCCTTGGCTGTATTCCTTTTGGGATTAGGCCATCACTCCGCCGCATTTGCCCAACATCGCCAAGCCGCGCCGTAGTTCCCTGCGGCCGTCAGGCATCCAATCGGGTTGGACGGCAAGTTTGCGCGGGCAAGAGATAGTAATGAAATCCAGCCTGGCTTCTGGGCTGCACAGTGGAGACGATGGAATGCTGCCAAGACTTATGTCCAACAAAGGTGCCCGTTCGCTGGCCGCAGCGCTGGCGGTTGTGGCGTTGCCAACGGGCGTTTTTGCTCAGGATGCTCAAGAAGCGCCTGCCGAGCAGCAGCTGACCCCCGAGCAACGCCTTCAACAGATCATCGAGAGTGTTGACCCTGCCGAGGCCGCTGCCCTGGCCGACCTGCTGCCGGAGATCACATGGATCAAGGTATGCGGTGTTGATCAGCGTGCCAATCAATCGGTCTGTAACATTCGCGCCCGCGAACTTCAGGTTGAAGGCGTTACAGTCGCGGCCCTGCAGATCATCGAGTCCGAAGGCGGCGAGCGCCAGATGGTGACCATCCTGCCCACCAGGCTGCAGATCCCTGAAGGGGTGCGTGGCCAAGTGGACGATGGCGCACCTGTCACCGGCCAGTTCCGCATTTGCTACCCGCAGAACTGCTTCGTAGAGTTCGAAGCCAACGATGCGCTTATCGATTCCATGAAGGCTGGTGGCGAGTTCACGGTAACAGCCCTCAATGAGGCCGGTCGCGCCGTTCCTTTTGCCTTCTCTCTGTCGGGATTTACGTCCGCCTATGATGGCGAAGGGTACGATTCAACTGTTCTGATCGCCGCCGAGCAGGTGGTTCGCGAGCGCGCTGCCACCAGTGCAACGGAAACCGCGCCTCCTTCGGATGAACTTCAAAATGCTCTTGAGGAGCGTGCCCGCGAGTTGCGCGAGCGCTTGCAAGAATAGGTGGGCAAAGCAGCCTGCAACAAAAAAGGCGGCCCGCAGGCCGCCTTTTTCATAAGTGCGTCTAGCTAGTCCCTAGTGCGCCTGGCCTGCAAAGATCAGGTCGCCGTTTGGCCCTTCATAGAAAAACTCAGCAATCTGCGCATTGCGCAACGGTTTGTCGCTGTCATCGGGCAAAAGGTTCTGCTCAGACACATAGGCCACATATTCCGTCTCCTCGTTTTCGGCGAGCAGATGGTAAAATGGCTGGTCTTTGTGCGGGCGAACATCAGCGGGAATGGCATCCCACCACTCGTCCGTGTTGCTGAATATCGGATCGACATCGAACACTACGCCGCGAAACGGGTAAACGCGGTGCTTGACGACATCGCCGATTGTAAAACGTGCTGTACGCATGGGCGTATCTCCTTCAGCCGCCATAGCTAGGCGCGTCGAGTCCCAGTTTCAAGCGCTTAGGTAAACACAAGGTTGCGACCTTAAAGCCCATATTGCTCGGCAAGAGAGGGATCGCGCGCAACCAATTGCTTGGCAAGGTCGGCCAACACTTTGGCCTGTTTCCAGGTGGCATCATCTTGCATTTTGCCGTCAATCATCACGGCGCCGGTGCCATCAGGCATAGCTTCGAGTATGCGCAATGCGAATTTCACCTCTTCAACCGGCGGGCTAAACACCTCACGGGCAATTTCGATCTGGCTGGGATGCAATGTCCAGGCGCCAGCACATCCCATTAAGAACGCGTTTCGGAACTGAGCGCGACAGGCGTCAGGGTCGGAGAAATCTCCAAACGGGCCATAGAACGCTTTGATGCCAGCCGACATGCAGGCATCCACCATTTTGGCGAGCGTGTAGTGCCAAAGATCTTGCTGGTACGTGCTACGGACAGCTTCTTTGTCATCATCGGCAAGCACCACATAGTCGGGGTGACCACCGCCGACACGCGTCGTTTTCATGCCGCGTGATGCCGCCAAATCAGCCGGGCCAAGGCTCATGCCGTGCATGCGTGGGCTGGCGATTGCAATGGAATCGACGTTTTTAACGCCCTCGGCTGTTTCCAGGATGGCGTGAATCTGGATTGGCCGGGTGATCCCAGCTTTTGCCTCTAGCTGCGCCAAAAGCTGATCCAGATAGTGAATGTCCCACGGGCCTTCGACTTTGGGCAACATGATCACGTCGAGCTTATGACCAATCTCGCCAACCAGTGTCGTGATGTCATCCAGAACCCATGGGGAGTTAAGGCAGTTGATACGGCTCCAAAGACCGGTTTCTCCAAAGTCATTGTCTTTGGCGAGCTTCACAAATCCAGCGCGCGCGGCCTCTTTCTGGTCGGCAGGGATCGCGTCTTCCAAATTGCCAAGCACCACATCCACTTTGGGGATCAGTCCGCCCAGTTTCGCGACCACCTTATCGATATGAGGGGGCACGAAGTGAATCATGCGTTCAACGTTTACTGGCGGCTCGCGAAATGGCAGAGGAGCGCCAATGGCCAGGGGGCGGAAGAAAGCGTGCGGAGTTTTGGTCATAAGACGAGCCTGTGCAGCATTGGTTTGGGGCAACACTGACATGCTGCGCCGCACAATGGCCAGCCACGCTTTGGTCTAGCCATCTCGTTTTAAGGTCGGCGAACCTTTCGAGACCAACGCCCAATCGTTGCTTGCGTGGTCCGCGTCGCTCGGCTTTTACGGGCGGCGAACCTCACGAGACCAGCGCCTATGCGCCCACATCCATTCATGCGGGCGGTCACGGATCCAAGCTTCCAATTGGGCATGGATAGCGCCCGTCACACGCTCAACGTCAGCTTTGTTATCGCCGGTGTTTTCTGCAACTATGTGTTTCAGTTCAACCGCGTAACGTGCCACACCGACGCGTTTGCAACGCCCTAGCACAAGCTCAGAACTGGTCTTCAGCGCAAGTGAGGCGGGCAATGGGGTGGAAGGCGCAAGTTTGCCAAAGAACGGCACCTTGACGTCACTACCGCTCACACGGTGATCAGCCAGGATGCCAATGCCGTCGCCTTGGCGCAGCAGACCCACAACCCGCTTCATCGCAGATGACCCTTTGGTGATCATGCCAGCTTGCCAGAAAAGTGTGCGTTGGCGGCGCAGGTCTTCATCGACCAGCGGGTTGGCAACGGATTGATAGAGCGCAGCAGCGTGGATGTTTTGGCCACGAACACCGATGCCGAAAGCCTCCCAATTGCCCGAATGCATGGAGACGAGAAGAATACCGTTTGGTTTGCCACTATCATCTTTTGGGCGGCGTGCTTGCTGCAAAACATCAAGGTTTTCGACTTGGATGCGCTCGGGGTCTTCACCCAACTTGTCCAGAACCAAGCCTTCAGCAAACGTTTGGCCCAGGCCATCCCACATGTCTCGCGCTATGCGCTCGCGTTCGTCTGCTGAAAGCTTTGGTATTGACGCCTCCAGTTGAAGGAGCGCCCGTCCATGGCGCTTTGTCCATGGCGCAAAAGTACGCCAGATCCAGCCCATGAAGCGCGAGCCGCGTTCGATGCCAAGAAGCAGTATGAGGCCACGCAAAAAACGTAGAACCATAAACTCAGCGCGATGGGAGAGGGTGGTCTTCATGAGCACCTGCCGATAGCCGTTGAGCTGGATGAAATCAACGCTCGAATTGGCTTGCCGCATCAATCAAGTGTCGCCGTAGGCAAGGCCGATGGCGCGTGGTAGGCGAGCGAATGGCAGTTACACCCCTGCCAGCAGATGGACTCGTGAATGGCCGATATCCTCGCTCTCGTGGCGCCCTTCTTTGGTTTGATTTTCCTTGGCTTTTTCTCCGGGCGTCTCGCCAAAATACCCGAAGATGGGCTGGCGTGGCTTAACTTCTTCATCATTTACATGGCGCTACCGGCTTTGTTTTTTGATCTGCTGTCATCGACGCCGCTCGATCAGTTGGAAGGCTGGTCGTTCATCGTAGTAACGACACTGGCGGCATTCGTGGTCTATGTGTTGGCAACGGTGGTGGCTGCCTTACGAGGCCGAGATTTAAGCGAGGCGGCCATGCAGGGCGTTGCGGGTTCTTACTCGAACATCGGCTATATGGGTCCGGGCCTTACGCTTTCTGTTTTAGGCGCGCCAGCGGCTGTCCCAACCGCGCTGATCTTCTGTTTCGACAATGCGTTGCAGTTCATCTTAACGCCTATTCTCATGGCGATGAGCGGCACCTCGCAGGACAGGCCGCTTCAGATCGCGCTGTTGGTAACGCGCAAAATTGTCTTTCACCCCTTTATTGTGGCCAGCGCTTTGGGCATCGCGGCGGCGGCGTTTCAATTCCAAACGCCAGGCCCACTTCAACGCATTATCGATTTTCTGAGTGGGGCAGCCGCTCCGTGCGCTCTGTTTGCCATGGGTGTTACGATTGCGCTGCGTCCGTTAACTCGTGTGCCAACCGAAGTGCCATGGCTTCTTTTCGTAAAGCTTGCCATCCACCCACTGCTCATCTGGGTGATGCTATCTTGGGCTGGCGATTACGATCCGATCTGGGTCTACACTGCAGTTCTGATGGCATCTTTGCCGCCTGCCTTGAACGTGTTCGTGATGGCCAGGCAGTATGATGTTTGGGTTGAACGGGCATCATCAATGGTGCTTGTCGGCACCATCGTCTCCATTCCAACACTGACGGTGATGATCTTGCTCATCACGGGCGGCCATTTGCCGGTGGACCTGTTCCCACGCTGAAGCGCCAGCTAGGCTGCCGGGCGCATCACATCACGCATGGCACCAACCATATTGCGTAGGCCAAACGGTTCCAGCCCAGCCACCATCAGGCCTTTTTTCAAGCGTGGTGAGAGGCGTGTCACAGACATCGCAGCTGCACGGCCAACTTGCAGCAGCGGATTGCCAGACAACAGCGAGCGGTTGAGCGCATCAACGCCAAAGGTTCTTGCCCAAATATCAGCCCGTCGCTTTGCGCTGTACCGAGAGGCCATAAGCATCGAAGCTGGGTCTTCACCTGCCTTAAGAGCGCCGCCGATAACCTCAACAGCATCGCTGCCGTCGCGGATGGAGAGGTTCAAACCTTGGGCTCCAATCGGTGGAAAGGCGTGGGCGGTCTCTCCGGTGAGATAGACGCCCTTGGCGGCGAAAGTGCCAGCGACCAGTGCTTCAAGCGGCCAAAGTTGCACGTTGTCCTCAAGCTCCAGCGCGCCAAACAAATGTTGCGAACGCTTTTCCAAGAAGAGGCTCGCCTCGGGCAGGCTGATGGCAGCAAGCGCATCGGCGTCGTCCGGCGAAAGCGCGCAAACAAAGCTAGAGCGATGTTTACCGTCCATGTCAGGCATCGGAACAAAGGTGAAAGGCCCGGTTTCAGTATGAAACTCGGTGGACACAAAATCATGGGGTTTGGCGTGCCGCACAATCCCGACAGCAGCCGTTTGCGGATAGCTCCAACGCCGCACTTTGATGCCTGCGGCGTCACGCGCTGGTGAATTCTTACCATCGGCAGCGATAACAGCCTGCGTCTGCAAAACCTGCCCATCGCTCAATGTCATGGCAATCGGGCTCGATCCAAGAGCGTAATCGACGACCATTGCTTCAATGGGCTTGATGGCACTTTGCTGAGAAACAGCATCCAACAGCATCTGGTTCAACTGTGCATTGGGGCAATTGAGCCCAAACAGCGAGCGACCAATCTCTTCGGCGTCAAATGAAACAGTCGGGGCCCGCAGCAAGCGGCGCGAGCCATCCATCAATCGCATGGTCATCAGCGGTGTGCCGATCTCTGCAACCGCCTCGGCCAGCCCAAGATGCTCTAGGGTATCCAGCGATGGGGCAAGAAGCGCCGTGGTGCGTTTGTCGGCAAGGTTGATAGCAGGGCCAACCAGCGCTGCCGAAAGGCCTGCTTGAGCCGCACTGAGGCTGGCGATCATGCCCGCCGGTCCTGTCCCAGAAATCACCACGTCGAATGGGGTTTGGTCTGTGGACATGTCCTTGCTCCTTGGCTGCTTACGCATTACCTGACGCTTCAACCAGCATGGGTCAATGCGGCATCCTGCCGACCACCCACCACGACATTCTGGAAGGCAGTCATCATGACCACTCCAACGCAGCGCATCATCATCAAACAAACCGGCGGTCCGGAGGTGATGCAGTTTGAAGACGCTACGCTGCCTGATCCAGGCCCCGACGAGATCATCGTTGAGCACACGGCCATCGGGCTCAACTACATCGACGTTTACTTTCGCACGGGGCTTTATCCTGCTCCAAATGGCGTGCCGTTTACGCCCGGCCACGAGGGCGCCGGCAAAGTGACTGCGGTTGGGAGTGAGGTCCAGAATCTCAAAATTGGCGATCGTATCGCCTATGTCGGGCCACTGGGGAGCTATGCCCGCCATCGCATCATTAAGGCTGATATCGCGATCAAGCTGCCAGACAGCATCGACGATGAAACGGGGGCGGCGATGATGCTGAAGGGCATGACGGCGCGCTACCTGCTGCGCAAAACTTACGACGTAACCTTAGATACCACGCTGCTCTTTCATGCCGCTGCCGGTGGCGTTGGACTGATCGCCGGGCAATGGGCCAAGCATCTTGGCGCAACCGCCATCGGCACGGCTGGGTCGGACGACAAGTGCGCCATCGCGCTGAAGCATGGCTATGCCCACTGCATCAACTATTCCAGCCAAGACTTCGCCGAGGAAGTCGCCCGCCTGACCGATGGCAAGAAATGCGACGTTGTGTTCGACGGCGTCGGCAAGGCGACTTTTGAGCGATCACTCGACTGTATCAAGCCGTTTGGTCTGTATGCCTCTTTCGGCAATGCGTCAGGCGCCATCGACGCGTTCAATCTCGGTATTCTCAGCGCCAAGGGCTCGCTCTACGTCACGCGGCCAACAATCTTTGCACACATCGCTACGCGCGCCATGCTTGAAGAAACAGCCAACGATTTGATCGACGTCGTCGCAGCGGGTGCGGTAAAAATCCCGATCGCTCAGCGGTTTGCCCTCAGCGATGCGATAGAAGCCCACAAGGCGTTGGAAGCCCGCCAGACGACCGGCGCTACGGTTTTGCTGCCGAACGGTTGAGCACTTTGCCACGCCTGGGCGGACAATGTGCACAGCTTTACGGCAGGATTGGCTGAAGTCGCAGTTGCCGGAACGGTAAAACAGGCACTAGATTGCCAGAAGTGGCGCGCGGATGGGCATGTTCAATCAATGGGCTTGCCGTTGGTACGCTATGCCGTTCATCCAAGGTGACGTTGCGTTTGGACAATGATGTTCCGCTTTTGGCCGTTGAAGGCCTGACGAAATCCTTCGGCGCGCTTGTCGCCGTTGGCGGCGTGGACCTGTCGATAGCCGAGGGTTCGATCCACGCGCTTTTGGGCGAGAACGGGGCTGGAAAGTCCACTCTTGTGAAGATGCTCTATGGCACGCTGCAGCCGGACGCTGGGCGCATCGTCATTCGCGGCAAGCCGACCGTCGTGAATTCGCCCAATGAAGCTCGTGCCTTGGGCATCGGTATGGTTTTTCAGCATTTTTCGCTGTTTGAGTCGATGAGTGTCGCTGAGAACATCGCGCTCGCGCTTGATCACAAACCGACGCCGGAAGAGGTGAAATCCGAACTTTCGGCCTTTGCCGAACGCTACGGCTTGGCCGTCGATCCCGATGCAACAGTGGGCGACCTGGATGTGGGCGTGCGCCAGCGCGTCGAAATCCTGCGCGTCCTCTTGCAGAAACCGTCGCTGGTTATTCTTGACGAGCCGACATCGGTGCTGACGCCGCAGGAAGCTGAAAGCCTGTTCGGCGTGCTCCGCCAACTGGCGAGTGAGGGCAAAAGCATCCTCTACATTTCGCATAAGCTGGATGAAGTGCGTGCCCTTTGCGACGATGCGACGGTGATGCGGCACGGCAAAGTGGTCGCCCGCACCGATCCGCGAAAAGAATCCTCAGCCTCGCTGGCCCGCGCGATGGTTGGCTCGGATGTCTCTGAAGTCACCCGCAAGGTCGGCGCATTGCCTGCCGACGCGCCGTTGATGTTTGAACTCAACGATGTGAGCCACAACCCCGGCACCCTTTTTGGCATGAGCCTGAAAAGCCTGTCCCTTCGGGTTCATGCTGGTGAGATTATGGGCGTGGCAGGCGTGGCTGGTAATGGCCAAAAAGAGCTGTTCGACGTGCTGTCGGGCGAAGCTCTGGTCGATCTGGACGGTGTGCGCATGGCCGGCAAGCCGATTGGATCGCTGCCGATTTCCAAACGCCGCCAGCTCGGCGCGGCCTTTGTGCCCGAGGAGCGGGCAGGGCACGCGTCTGTCCCGGCGATGGCGCTCAGCGAGAATGCACTGATCACCCGCAAGGCGCGCGAGGATGGCACGCTCGGATCGCTGGGCGTGATGCGGTTTTCGGCCATCCACAAGCTTTCCAGCAGGATCCGCGAAGCCTTCGACGTCCGCTCGGCCAATGGCGATCCCGCCGCATCGACGCTGTCGGGGGGAAACTTGCAAAAGTTTGTGGTCGGGCGCGAACTGTCACGCGATCCAAGTGTGCTTGTCGTCAATCAGCCGACCTGGGGCGTGGATGCGGCGGCAGCCAGTTTTATTCGCCGAGCCATTATGGACCTGGCTGAAAAAGGCACGGCGGTAATCGTCATCAGCCAGGACCTCGATGAGCTTTTGCAGATTTCCGACAAGATCGCCGTTCTCTCGCATGGGCACCTGTCGGAACCTCTCGATGCTGCCCACGTCACGCTGGAACAGCTTGGACTATTGATGGGCGGCGATCCGACGGCCAAGCCAACCGCGCCCGTGACCGAACCGGCGGAGCACTCCGATGCAGCTTGAGCTGGTCAAACGCGACGCGCCGTCTGGCAGGATGCTGATCGCCGCGCCCTTCATGGCACTTGGCCTGACGGTCCTCACCTCCGGCATCATGTTTGCGGTGATGGGATTCAACCCGGTTGCCGCGCTTTATGAGTATTTCATCGCGCCACTGACCGAGCTCTGGTCAGTCTACGAACTCCTCTTGAAGGCCGGCCCCTTGATCCTCATCGCGCTGGGCTTGGCGGTTTGTTACCGCGCCAACATTTGGAATATTGGCGCCGAGGGGCAGTTCACAATGGGCGCCATTTTTGGCGCCATTCCTCCTATCTTGTTTCCCGAATGGACCAGTTGGGCGACGCTGCCAGCGATGCTTATCTTGGGAATGATCGGTGGCGCGCTTTATGGCGGCATTCCCGCACTCCTGAAGGTGAAGTTTCGCGCCAACGAAATCCTCACCTCGCTAATGCTGGCCTACATCGCACTGCTCATCTTGGACTATTTGGTGCGCGGCCCGTGGCGTGATCCAGGCGGCTTCAACTTTCCGGAATCGCGCAACTTTTCCGACGAACAATCACTTGCAACACTGCCTGGTTCGCGCCTGCATGTCGGTATTCTGATCGCCTTCGCGGCTGTCCCCGTGATGTGGTTTGTCATGAGCCGCACGCTCGCTGGGCACGCTTTCAAAGTGGTCGGCGAGGCGCCACGAGCAGCCCGGTTTGCAGGCTTTTCCTCCAAGACCCTGACCTATGGCGCGCTGATGTTTTCCGGCGCTTTGGCGGGCCTTGCTGGGATCATGGAGGTCGCGGGGCCAATTGGCGAACTGCGCCCGACCATTTCCCCTGGTTATGGCTTCACCGCCATCATTGTTGCCTTCCTCGGGCGTCTGAACCCGTGGGGCATATTGTTTGCCGGGTTGTTGCTGGCGCTTTCCTTCTTAGGTGGGGAGGCCGCCCAGATCTCACTCGGCCTGTCGGACAAGATGGCCCGCGTCGTCCAAGGCATGTTGCTCTTCTTCGTCCTCGGTTGCGACACGCTGGTGCGCTACGAGCTCCGATTGAAACCCGCGCCGAAGGCTGCTCCAGCAACTGTTGCCAGCGAGGCCGCCGATGCTGCTTGAGGGTATTCTCGTCACCATTGTTGGGGCCGCCACACCCATCGTGCTTGCCGCCATCGGTGAACTGGTCGTGGAGCGGTCCGGCGTCCTCAATCTGGGCGTCGAAGGTATGATGATCATGGGCGCTGTGGTTGCATTCGGCGTCTCACTGACAACCGGCAATCCCTATCTCGGTGTGATGGCCGGCGGCTTAGCCGGCGTCGGTATGGCGCTGTTGTTCGGCCTTTTCACTGTCTATCTGGCCTCCAACCAGGTCGCCACGGGCCTCGCGCTCACACTGCTCGGTCTTGGGCTCGCTGGCCTTATTGGCGAGAGCTTTGTTGGCACGCCTGGTGTTCGCCTGGAAGCCATCACGATACCGGGGCTCAGTGCGATCCCCTTCATTGGCACGGCGCTGTTTGATCGCGACATCCTGGTCTATCTCTCCTTCGCCATCGTGGCCGGCGTCAGCTACACGCTTTTCAAGACACGCGTCGGCCTCATCCTGCGTGCCACCGGCGAAAACGCCGAAGCCGCGCACGCGCTTGGCCGTGATGTCCGTCTGATCCGTATGGGCGCCGTTGCTTTTGGCGGCCTTTGCGCAGGCCTTGGTGGGGCTTACCTATCCCTCGTGCTCACCGCGCAATGGACCGAGGGCATGAGCGCTGGACGCGGCTGGATTGCCCTTGCCATCGTGGTCTTTGCCACCTGGCTGCCTTGGCGTGCGCTCGCCGGGGCCTACCTCTTCGGCGGCGTGATCATCTTGCAATTGCATGCCCAGGCGTTCGGCATCCGCGTGCCGCCGCAGGCGATGACAATGTTGCCCTACATTGCCACCATCGTGGCGTTGGTTTTGCTCTCGCGTAACCAGGCGATGATGCGCCGAAACACACCTGCGGCGCTTGGCCGAGCCTTCGTGCCTGACCGCTAGCTGACCCTGTGTCGTGCGGATCGCGATGGCCCTCCGCACGGCGCTTTTCTCACCCGCCATCGATGAAACTGAACCAAAGGATGCCATGATGAAAAAACTGACATCATCTCTAACAGTCCTTGCCGCCGCCGCCGCCCTGTCTTTGGGCGCCGCATCGGTGGCGCAGACCGACGACCACACCGTGAAAGCCGCCTTCGTCTATGTTGGTCCCGTTTCTGACCATGGTTGGTCCTACGCCCATGATCAGGCACGCTTGGCTATGGAAGCTGAGCTGGGTGACATGGTCGAAACAACCTTCCTTGAAAGTGTGCCCGAAGGTGCGGACGCCGTGCGCGCGCTGGAGCGTCTTGCTCGCACCGATCATGACATTATTTTCGCCACCTCCTTTGGTTACATGGAGTCGGTGATGGAAGTTGCCGAGCGCTTCCCAGATGTGAAATTCGAGCACGCCACCGGCTATCTGTCGTCGGAAAACTTTGCCAACTACAATGGCCATTTTTACGAAGGCCGTTACATCCTCGGCAAAATCGCTGGCCTTGAGACCGAGAGCAACACCATTGGTTACATCGCCTCCTATGCGATCCCTGAAGTAGTGTCCGGCATCAACGCCTTCATGCTTGGCGCCCAGTCGGTGAACCCAGATGTCGAAGTGAAGATCATTTGGGTGAATACCTGGTACGATCCGCCGCGCGAAGCTGAAGCGGCCAATGCGCTCATCGATCAGGGCGCTGACATTTTGGTTCAGCACACCGATTCCACGGCCCAATTGCAGGCATCGCAGGACCGCGGTGTGCGCGGCTTCGGCAATGATTCCGACATGAGCGCCTTCGCGCCGGAAGCGCAACTGACAGCCATCGTTAACAACTGGACGCCCTATTACATAGAGCGCGTTCAAGCTGTTGCAGACGGCACCTGGGAAACCGGCTCGGCTATGGGGTCCATGGAGTCGGGCATGGTGCAAATGGCACCATTTGCCAACATGTCCGATGAAACCCGCGCTGTTGCCGAAGAAACCATGGCTGGCATCATCGCCGGTGAGATCCACCCGTTTGCTGGTCCAATCTTCAACCAAGATGGCGAGGAAGTTGTTGCCGAGGGCGAGCAAGCACCGCTCGATATGATCCTGGGTATGAATTTCTATATCCAGGGCATCGACGACGCCTATCCGAATTGATCTGGCGTTCGAGTGCACAATACGAAAGGCCGGGGGTTTCCCGGCCTTTTTATGATTGCATATTGGGATTGATTGGCAGCTTCCCTCTTGCGCGCTTCACCGTTGGACGCCATAAGCCCAACCACCGGAGAGGTGGCCGAGTGGTTTAAGGCACTGGTCTTGAAAACCAGCGTGCGGGTAACCGTACCGTGGGTTCGAATCCCACCCTCTCCGCCACATTACACTTTCCCATGGTGATATCTCCTAAGATATTGAAAGGTATGGTGGTTTTTGGAGTTCGAAACCCCTCGTTTCGGCAATATGCCGGGTGGTCTTCAAATGTCAGTCTGAGTACAGTTCTACGCGCTGCCAGATCGCCATTTTCCCATATATTCCAAGGGTTTGACAGGAACTGACAGGCGAGTTCGAACATTTCGTCAAAGGGTCGAGTTTCAGTGGGCTTTTGCTCCAGCTTTTCCGCCAGAACAAGCTTTTCTTTTTCCAATTTGCCGAGTCGCCGTTCATAGGCACTCAATGCTGACTCCCCGGTTGTATCAACGATCCGGTCAACGAGTGTGTCAATCTGTTTGTCGATGCGTTTGATTTCGTTTTTCAAGGACAATGACATCGCTTTAAATTGCGTTGCGCGTTGCCCCCAGGCGTTCTTGAACATTTCAACTGCAAAAACGAATGTGGCTTTGTTCGGTGTAATCCCTTTCAAGACCGCTTCAAATTCTCTTTCGATCTTGTCCCGCTTGATGGATTTGCGGCGACTGTCACAGCTTTTATTGAAGCACTCATAGTAGGCGTGCTTCTTTCCAGTCTTGGATTTCGCCCAATACCCCGTCAAAGGCCGCCCGCATCCACCACACGCAACATGCCCGCGCAAAACAAAATCAGCACTCAAATCTTTGCGTGCTGGCCCTCTTACGCCCTCTTCCAGTCGCTCTTGAATGCGCTGGTGCTGGTCGAGTGAAATCAAACCCTCATGGTGTCCACGGCGCAGTGAGACGCCCCAATCGGGTATCTCGATGTAACCTGCATAGACAGCGCCTTTCAGGATACGCTCCACAAATTCATATCGCAGTTCCGGGTTATTTCTGGGCAGCATGAAGTCCGGTTGCGCTTCTAAAAAGCGCTTCACTTCCGACTGACTTGTCAAGCGGCCAGCCGCATAGCCTCCAAGCGCTTCTTGGATGATTGATGCAATCGGCTCGTCGCGATGAAGTATCTTGCCGCGGCCTTCTACCAAGATCATTTGGTATCCGGGGATGGAACTAAACGGCCAATAGCCGTTCATGGCACGGGCACGCATGCGGCTTCTGGTTTGTTTGGCATTCATGCGCCGTTGATGGGCTGCGCCTACGGCCTGAATCTCTTCAACATATTGGCCTTCGGGTTCCTGGCTAAAATCGACGGTCGGACAGTCTATTTGCGCGCCCGTCGCAAAAATTGCATCTCTTAGATCAAGGTGCGTGCGAACATCACGAGCCAGTCGGCTCACATCATCGAACACGACAACGTACTGATCAGACTCCCTTTCGCGTTTAAGGAACTGCAAAAGTTCTTTCATGCCGGGACGGTCCATCAACGCACCGGAATAGGCCCGATCATAAACGACCTTCACAACTTGATGACCTTTGAATTCCGCATACTCCCGGCAGCGGGATTCCTGCGAAGCCAGCCCGTCACCCTTCTTGCCCTGAGATACTGATGAGATCCGGCAATACAGGATTGCTTTCAGCGGCCCATCTCGTCCGTCTCTTAGGCCGGATTGCCACTCACTCATGACGCCTCCTTGTCGAGACAATCTGCCCCTTGATCGCTGTCTTTCTCGCTGTTTGCTTCATCCCAAGAGGATACCAAATCATCCGCGCCAACACCCGAACGATCTTCGATTTGCGCACAGGCATCCTGCGCCTGTTGGACGGGGTGAACGCCAAAGCCGAGATCAACGAAGGAGACGATGATCGACCACATGGTTTCGATGAACTCACGCTTTTGCTCATCATTCCATTCGGAGTCTTCGAGCATCCGCATGTAAAGCTCGTAGTCAATTTCCAGCGCTGGATAGGATGGATCAGAATGTGGGGGTGGCTTGGTCTTTTCTTGTGTCACGATGTTCTCCTTGCTGCCGTTCCTTTTCTGGTTAAATAAAAGGAACATAATAGGAACATTATCCTAAAAAACGCAAGAAATATCGATGTAATATTCTTGCGTTTTTCTGGTGTTCATCGAACCTATGCACCAGTATTCTGGTTTAGCTGTAGCTTGGCTGCGGGTTGCGCGAGGGTGATTTCTTAGACTCTCGCTGGCGCTTCTCGGCTTCGATCTGCGGGCGGTAAAACTTTTCGTCCAGTTCTTTGCCCCATGCGCGCAGCGCCCCACCTTCAAAGTCTTTGAAGCTCTCTTCCATGAGTTTCTTGGCACCCACATGGGTGATGCCAAGATCATGAGACAGCCGCGCGGCTTCATGTGCCAGGGCGCGGTGGAACGTCATTTTTGTGCCGTGCTGAACGTGCCCTCCGGCCTCGATCGCCGCTTGATATGCCATTTGGCGTTCTTGTTCAGCCGGATTGACCTTGCGGTCAAAAAGCGCCTTTTCGCGTTTCAACAATCCATCGCGCATCGTGTTCATGGTCATGTCGTAGCGGCTTTGGAAGAGGTTGCGAATGGTCGTGTCGGCTTTTACAACGCCCATACGTTCAGAACGGGCCATGAAGCTCGCAGATTCATTGAGCGGTTCAATGAATGATCCGTTCTCCTCGATGCGTCCTTTAATTATGCCAGTCAAAGCGATGAAGTCTTTGAACTGGCGGTCGGTGAGCAAAAGCCCGGAAAAGCTCATGCGTGCTTCACCAATTCGGTGGGCCTCTTCGGGCAAAATGACGTCTTGCATAGTGTTTTCCTTTCCTTATTCGCTTGGGGTGTGGGTGGGATTGTGCGTTTGCGCTGGGCGAGGACGAGCAGCGGATTTGAAGGTTTCCGCGTAGCGCGTACGCTGGCTGCTTTTCTCCATGAAGGAGTTGCTCTCTTTGAGTTCACGCGCATCCAGCCGGGCCATTGCCCGGTCATGTTCAAAGCGCACTAGACGCTGCGCATTCCGCATGAGCGCACGCGGGTTCAGATTATCTTGCCCAAAAAAGCGTGGCTTCAGCGTAGCCACTTTTGACCCGGCTTTTTTCAAGAGCATCCGGTAGGCGACATCGACGCGCAGCTTGTACTCGTTGCGGTACAGCATTTCGGTCGCATCGCGTTCTTGATCGTGCCGCTCCTTGATGCCGTGAAAGTCGAAAAGCTCTCGCCCTTTGAGAACTTTTTGTGCGGCTTGCTGGATTTTTTGCAGCTTCAAGGCGCGCTGCAATGCATCGAGATTACTCTCGCTCATAACTTTTATCCTTGTGTTGCAGATGATTTGCGAAAGATGATCCACGCGCATTCGCCGTTGCGCGGATGGTAGATCGTGAAGCGCCCATATGGGCCAACGAACGAGCACCGCGTATAGAATCGCGGTGCCATCGGATCGTATCCTTGGCCATCATCACGCCATGTGTAGGATGAGCGCACATGCGGCAGCCCGAGCACCAAGTAGGCCGCAACACAAAACACCGGAACGACAAGCCATCGGAAGAAGCGCAGATACTTCATGACGCTGCGCCGTACTGAACGGGCAGTTCGATCTTCGGGTCAGGCGGAAGAACGCCGCCTTCTTGAGGATTTGGGCAAAGCCAAAGGTACGTTGGTGCGATCTGGTTTTGATAAAGCTTGCGGCAGATCAGCCAGCCATATCCGCGAATGAAAATAACCTGATAAGCCGGATCGAGATTCTTGAGTTCGTCCGGCGTCATCACAGGCTGCTTGCCCATGCTCATAGAGCCGGATACTTCAAGCCGCTGGGCGTTGACGCTCATTCCACGCTGAATAGAAATTTCCTCGCCCATAAGCTTGGAAACTTTGTGGGCGTCGGCATCACTGAAGGACAGATACTGGTGAACTGCGCAATTATCAGCCAGCACTGCGGCCAACTGTTTCCCGTACTGCCGTTCAATATCTTCGAACGTCTGCGAAATATAATCGCAAGCAAGGCCGTACGATCTTTGTACGGTTATGGCCTCAATCGCGCCCCTTGCCGGACTGTTGCAGACCTCATCATAGATCGCCCTAACCGTACCAGCGCGCCCCGAAAATTGAGCGGCGATAAGCGATTGATGATTCAGCGCAATGTGAACGCCGACACGCTTTGCATGCACTTGCGGCAGTACGTGACAAAGGAACCAGCCTTTGCGACCAACCTCTTCATGGGTAAGGTCGGCATTGGCCCCGGCTGACGCTAAAACGGACCCGGTTTCGTACGGCGAAAGCGCGGCAACAGCGGCGGTGTAGTGACGGTAATAGTCGTCGGCGTTGCGCTCTTCAACATCAAGTGATGCGCGTGCGCGGGCCTTTAACGCGGCACTGCCTTCTTCAGCCGCGACTTCCCGCATTGTGCGCCATGTCTGCGGATCGCTCATCACATCATACACCGTGCCCGGCGTTAAAAGATCTGGCTTGAGCTCGGCCATGGCACGGATAGCGAGATGAATTTCGGCGCGCGGCCTCTCGCGGAACGTGAAGTTACGTTTGCCATCGTCAACTTCTTCAATGAAGATGTATGTGACGGCTTCAATGGCAAAGTTCAGGGTCGCAGGTTCATATTTGAGCGCTGCTAAAACCGAACCGAACGGGTTCAGTCTTATCCGGTCAGGATTGTCGAAGCCAAAGACGCCAAAATCATCAATGCAGCCGAAATTCCGGCCAAGCTCCCCTGCCACCCCGCGCAGTTGCGCATAGCACTCGCCATTTTTGACATCAGCCAAAATCACGCCGATTTCAGGATGGCCAAACAAAGCCTGCGCGGTTGGCATTACCGCCGAGCTGGTTTTGCCCGCCCCTGTGCCGCCCAACACCATCCGTGACAGGTTGGGGTGCGGATTCCTGACGAGCTCACCGTCATCAGTTATGCCGAGTGGCAGGTCGACCTCTTCACTCATCGTTGAAGACGCCGAATTCATCGATGATGAGGAATGAGAGCCCGCGTGCGCTTTCGTTTTGTTCTAATTGCTTTTTGATGGCCGCGCTGAGCGGATCTTCCAAAATCAAAGGGAAAACCGGACTGAAGCTCTTTGTCGGTCCGCCACCTGTCCCGCCAAACACCAGTTTTGCATCGGACGGATCGTGCCGATAGATCGGTGCACCCTCGTCTGTGAGGCCGATTACAACAGGTGGCTTTTTAGCGTTTGACATGGCGGATGACTCCCTTGCGTTTGAAGACGTCTGTGTCTGCAAGTCGGGCTTGTTTGACCTCCCCACCCAGTTCGGTGAACAGAGCCTGATCACGCTCGAATTTGTGGATGTGGTGAACTTTGACGATGGCTTTGGATGTCAGCGACAACGATGCCGCGCCAAGCATGACGGAGATTGGATAGAGCCCCCACCACCAAGGTGTGTCCGGCCAAATGAAGAAGGCTGTGCAACCGGAGATGAACGCGCCTAAGAGCAGTCGATTGACAGCGCTGATCTGCTCGGGCGGGGTCGGTACTTTCTGTTGGTCTTGCTGCGTCATTCCGAACCCTTTCCGCGGGTTGCGGCAACGGCCTTGATGATGTCGCGGCGCTTTTTGTTGAGCGTGGAAAAGCTGCCCCAAACCGCATCCGCCAGTTCGTCACCGCTGCGCAGTTCTCGGGACCGCAATTTGAGCCGACCCACCGACCAACCCACGATCATGGCGATGGTCACAAACACGATGATTGCAATGCGCTCATGCGGGTACAGGACGTCAAAGAATGAAACGCCGATCGCCCCAAGCCCGACGCTGAAAATTACCGCACCAGGTAGAAACGGCCGGCGCACGGAAACGGTCGTCAGTTGGTTGAGTGTGTGAGAGTCTTTGGGCGCATGCAGGACGCCCGTTTGCTCTTCAATATCGAGTTCACCAATGATCATCGACCTAACCTCCAAAATCGCACTGCGGTGAAGACAGGGCCGCACGTAGTTCACTTTGAAGGTTGTCAATGGATGGTGGGGTGATCAGCCGCGCGCTGCCTGCAAACCAAGCAAACGCGTACCTGTTGTTTGTCAGCACTTGGTTGGTTGCACAGGAACACCGATCCGGCGCATCTGCGATAGCCTGATCTTGAAGCTCTTGCTCCAACGTACGGCGCGGCGCGTCCAATGCATCTGCGATGTCACCCAGCGTGCCTAGAAAGTCAGATGCACCGCTATCAAAATAATGGCCGTGCATGTCGCAGTAAGCCTGACCATCGCTGCCATAAATCCCAAAGATCATGCGGCAGACATTGATGTTCGGCATCGAAATCTCAGGCGCTTCTTGAGGTTGCGCACGCGCCTCGATGCCTTGCTGACAAATACGCGGCCAGTCATGCACGAGGTTGATTGTGCGCTGGCCGAGTTCGGGGCCGCTGACAAACACAGAAAACGCGGCATAGGCGACCACCGCCAAACCAATACCGCCGAGGGCCAAACCACCTGCTTCTTGCATGATTTCAATCCTTAAAAAGTGGAGGATGGGAACCACGCGGCGTAAAGGGCCGCGCAGAGCAATCTCGACGTGGTGCTAGGAAAGCCAATCGCAGCGCTGAAAGCCTGCGGCCTCGCACCAGCGCATCCAAAACCCTGAGAGCTGACGGGTTTCATCTGGCGTGCGGCCCCGCAGTCCAATCATTGTGAAACTGGCACAGCCCTCAAAAATCGGCGCAGTTGGCAGGGTCATGGACTGGCCCGTTTCCTGCCCATCAGAGAGCACGAACACATGCCCGGCTTTGTCCGCGCAGTTCAGGCGTCGGGCCATCTGATCTAGCGTGGCAAGAATGTGGGTCGCTTGCTGCGTGCCGCCACCCGTGCCGCCTACCATGTCGGGGAAATCTGAGATCATCGCCGCTATCGAGCGACGCGCCACTTGCGGCGCAAAGCGCCGTGAAATGACCGCCTCAATTGCCATGTTGCGCGTGCTGTATTCACCAAATGGCATGATCGTCACCACATCGCGCATCTGAAATGCGGGAAGACGGGCATCCACATCACCAGCAACACGACGGGCATAAAGCGCATCGGTGGCTCCGGCGAACGACCCTGACGCATCAGGCAAAATCACGACGTGGTGGCCTTGCGTTTGCGCAGCGGTTGGATGCGGCGCGCACACCATCGTAGCTGTCGCTATCATCGCGAAAACAGACATATGGGTAGCGTTGAGAGAAACAGACATTGTTCTCACCTCTTGGTTTTACGGGCTAGGAGAATTCGGTTGTTGGAAGCGGCGCTGGGTCGTTATGGTGGGGGCACCTGACGCTCGGCCTGCCATTTGGTGAAAGCATTTTTTACATAGCCATTGCCGAGTGTCTCAAGCGCTGCGCGCGCGGCGGCATCCTCAGCATCAAGCTTGCTTGACGTCGCACTGGACGGAGAAACGCCGCCTGCTATCGGTAGCTTGCTGCCTTCCGCGGCACGCTGCTTCTTCACGCGAGCTTGCGTGTACCGAGCGTTTTCAATGTGCTCGGCGACAAGTGCGCTTAAGGACGCAGTGACAACGGTTTCTTGGTGCGACATGTGCGCTTCCAGCGCCCGTTGTGTCTTGAAAACTGCGCGCTGGGCGTTTTTGTAGGCGGTGTACGTCCGGCGGTAACGGCGGGCCGCTGCTAACCCCTCCATGGCCTTGGTCAACTGCGGCCAACCCCAGCTAACGAGCGCCGCTGATACAATAGGAACAACCAAAAAGCCGAGCGCCAGCAAGTAGGCGCTGATGTTGACGCCAAAGAGATCAACGTTGGCAAGAGCCTCACCGGGAAGCGCGTCCCATGAAAAGGACGCTCCGGTCTCAAGCGTCGCACGCTCAATCTGCGCATTGGCGTGCTTGATGATAGCCCCAACGATGAAGCATACAGCAGCGACAAAAGCGACCCCAATGAGCCGGTCCATGCGTTGTGCCTTGATGGCCCACAACTTAAAGATCAACACGACGCCGACAGCTTGTAATGCCCATAAAGCTGCCTTGAACCTGCCCGCAGCGTTCAGTTCGCCAAACTCGTTGGCAAACAATGCGCCAAAGGTTTGAAAAAACATCGTCCACTCGACACCCATGCCGCCGACAATCCCAGCGAACAGCGCCGCGAATGCCGCAAAGCGTGTAGACGTGAACCCAATCGGTGCGATCTGCGCTTCCGCGTTCTTTTTGTCCCGCGCTTTATCACGGTTGCGCTCTTGCGCTTCGGGCGTGCGCCCTTCGATGGGAGCGTCAAGCTGCGCATCCACCTGCTTTTCAGCAAGCTCAGCCTCGATGATCGCATCATCATGTGCAGCTATAAGTTCGATGGTCTTGGCATCGAAATTCGACTGCCCTTCACCCAATAGAGTGAGGGTTTCGTGATCGGTCAGTTTTGGAGGAGCTTCGCCAGCCACAGAACCTGGAGGCCTAGACATATCATCACTCTCATGTGTGTTATACAGCATTGGCTCGTGACAACGGCGCTTAACGGCTCGAAAGCTTGAGCTCGTACCATTGCTGTTTTTAGGCTAGCGCAGGCGACAAAGCACTTCGGGACAGATTTGGGACAAAAAGTTCGCCGGACCAAATGAGCACAGTTGAGATCAGGCGCGAGTACACAAACCCATCGCAGATCGAGTACTATCAGCAGTGCATTGATTGGGAACAGAAACGACTTCGTCTTAGCGATACCAAGATGCACGAACGCATAGAACGTACCGTAGACGGCCACATTGAAAGCATCAGATACGCCGAGGATGGGGCCATTTACCGCCGACCCAGCATCGATAAGCGTATGCTGTCTTTCTTCAAGTCTGGAGAGCGCAAACCGCTAAAAGTCATCAATCTTGTTGACGCCTATCTGCAGATTATCCAGCCCGGCATCAACTCGTACTTTGAGGACCTCATCAACATCAGTTCAACAGGACTTCCACTCGCCGCATTTTTAAAAGAACCGCTGACGAAGGCCGATCGTTACCAGTTATCGCTTTACACACAGTCCCTTGTCGGCTCCTACAAATTTACTGATGTCAACACTCACCAAGCTTTGACGGACGATGAGCGCTATCTTGTCATACGCGAAGGATCATCAATTGATTTTTTGACATGCATTGATGCGCGCATTCCCAAACGCACCAGGTCAACGCGCAACCTATCTCATAACGCACTTGCTGGCTTTATAATCCCCGGGGATCAACTGTCTCCGGTCATCCTCCGCTCAGTCAAATATCATCGGCGGCAAGTTGGCCTCATATACACGCCTGGCAAACTAGTAGATGCGGCAGGAGGTGTTTTTGATCGTCTACGATACGAGGTATTTACAACTGATCTTGGGCAACAGGGGCGCTTGGATAAATCATCGCGATATGGCGGTGACTTTGCCAAAGCGCTCGAATTGCACTACGGGCCAAAATTACGTCGAGACTTAGAGCGAATATCAAACCAAGATGAAGTGGCCACAATCAAAGAATATATTGGCAATTTTAATTTGAATTGGATATAATTATCATGATATATGACAATTTATACTATTTAGATGATGATTTGAAAGATAAGAAATACAGTATTATTCGCGGGGCGGAGATGGCCGATATTGATGAAATATCAAAGGCTTTAGCCGAAGACCCGCAATGCATCAACGATACAGATCCTGCCACAGGACTGACAGCGCTCCTTATTTCCTGCTGCGATCGAAACCACAGCATCATAGACTTTCTAATTCAACAGCCCGGGATCAATATATCTCAACGAGACGTATTCCACCGCGATGCAATTACGGTTGCGCACATTTGGGGTGATTACGAGATGTACGAAAAGCTTTGCATTGCCATGGACCTGACGTCTGCACCGCGATCACCTGCGGAAACCATCATTTCTTTTCCTGACCTTCGTCCCTGACGATTTGCCCGATAGCAGACATGTTGTCCTCAAGCCTCTGAATTGATGGCGGCTTGGCCTTCGGCTTTCTCTCCGCTCGTCTATCAGGTCGCGTGTTTTGGCGACTGTGTATCATTCCCATCGCCAAGAAAGCGAAGTGGTGATTCAAGCCAACCGCCTCGAACTCTTTGAGCCACTTGTGATATGTTGCTACGAGCCGCGACTTGAAGCCATCCTGTATCAGCGTTTCAAATTTAACCGCTATTTCTTGATGCGTATATTTGCGCATAACACGCATCAAATCTGTGCCTTCGGCATCAGCTACAGTCAACATCAACTCGGTTGCACGAATGATCTGTTGGTCGGTTAGATCAGTGTTTTCTTTGAAGTGAAAGCAGGCAACAGCCGCCATCATTGGCACCATTTTATCAACTGCAGTGTCAAATAAAAACCCAGCGATCGAGCCTATATCGGTGTCACCAACCCTCTGATTGCTAGGCTTTTCATTACGTGCCGCGTCAAAGACTGCTGCCTTGTTCGTCACTATCGGGCCATATGTTAAATGAAGGTCGGAAAGCTTAACTTCCCACGACCCCAAACGTACGTTCGTCTCGATTTCCTGTCGTTCGAATAATTCATGACCATAGCAACCTGCTATATACAAACCTGCATTTAATCGCTTTGATTTGACTTCATCAATGAACACATCTGTTGGGGAGACATAGTAGTAATGTTTCAAAATCGCGCGCGTTTTATTGGACCCGCCAGGGTCCATATGAATGACATTCAGATCCAGGTTACGGTGGCTTCCCGAGTAATATAGTGGCAGTTTTTGGGTTTCTCCCTCAGACAGAAATGTAACAATTCGCCTTTCCAGCTCACCCTGGATCTGTCTTGGTTGGATAAGGTTGCCATCCGCATCTCCAGCGAGCTTATTGACGCAATAACCTCGCACTACGTCGCCCTCTTCGTGCAAAAGGAAAATCTCAGGAGTGTCCGAAAACCTCTGAAGCTTACTAGTCTTCAAGTAGCTTCCACTGAATGTCTGCATGGCTGGTTCCTCTCAAGGAACATCTCTGTGTTTATTTGCTCTATCAACGATAGACGAAAAGGCACTCTATATAAAAAATCGGCCGAGGGTCACATGCTGTCCGGGCGGGCTCTATTGCGCCGCGTAAGCGCGGCTTCACCGAGCCTCCTTGCGCCTTGCGCTGCGGGGTCTCGGCCCATGCGGGTGACGATCCCTGACAGGTAGAATGATGGTGGTGGCTAAAGCCACCTGGCTTTGGTCTGCTGCGCGCGTTTGCACGCGCTTGGAACCCTTCTTTCAGCTTACATCGCAACGGACCGCCTGATCCAATAGCCTTGGTCAGGTCTGCCCGCTCCATTCGGGCAAGACAAGCTTGCCCTACCGTGTTGCCCGGACTGCCTGCGGCCCCGCAAGCGGCAAGGCTGTGGGGCTGTCCGTTTGCGATCTCCCGTCCTTTTCATGTCGCCGCCGTCGAATCTCCGGCGGCGGCTTTTTTGTCTTGGGATCACGGACGCTCGGCGCTGGCCAAGGGTTCATGCGCGAGGTCTTTTTTTGAGGGCTTCGCGAGTGTTCAACCCTAACCAAGCGAGGCAAACATGAATGTCTATGATGCGGCAAAAATCTTATCTGTGTCCGGCGAAGTGACTCCCCAGCAGGTGAAAGCGGCTTATGTCGCGGCCTGTAAAAAATACCATCCTGATATCAACCCCGCAGGCGAGGAAATGATGAAAGTCATCAATGCGGCCTATGAAGTTTTGCGCGAGTATTCTGGCACACTCAAAGCAGAGCAGCCGGACTATGGCAGCTTGTTTAATGATGCACTGAATGCGGTTTTGCCTCTACCCGGAATGACCATTGAGATTTGCGGTGTGTGGCTTTGGGTCACTGGCGAAACGCGGCAGTACAAAGATGTGCTCAAAGGCGCGGGCTTTAAATGGGCGCGTAAAAAGACGGCTTGGTATTTCAGGCCGGAGCAATACCGCAGCTTTTCCAGAGGCGCGGCAACCCTTGAAGAAATCCGCGAGAAATACGGCTCAAAGCGCCCTCAAGGTTTGGGATATGACCGGCTTGGCGGTGCGTCATGAGCGATGCGGAAAATAGGGAAAAGATAGCTCATCTCAACGATGTGCTGCGCCATACCTTTTTGACCGGAACAGTTGTTCTGACGAACGGCGTTCAAGCTTTGCCGGACGAAACACGCGAGCGGGTTTTGACGCATGTGCGCTGTTTTGATGATTTCGATCTCGGCAATTACCCGCACGGAGAACGCGACTTTGGCGGCTTTAACGTGGACGGTCAGGGCTACTTTTGGAAGATCGATTACTACGATTTCGACCTGAAGTTTCTTAGCCCTGATCCTGCCGACCCAAATGTCACAAAGCGTGTCCTCACGATCATGCTGGCAGATGAGTATTAACGCCGCGCCGATTTTACCAAGGCAGACAGGCCGCAGCGTCCGGCCTGTCTGCACCCAAGCGTATCACTGAAATTTTTGAACCCTTAAACCTCATGGAGGACCTTATGAAACTCACTCACTTAACACTCGATCAACTCAAAATCGCACCTGTGAACGTGCGCAAGCACGGCGCAAAGGATGTTGCTGACCTGATGCCAAGCATTCGCTCGCTTGGCCTGATCCAGCCGCTTCTTGTACGCCCCAACTGCGAACCCACGCGTGGGGAAGGCTTTGAAATCATCGCAGGGCAACGCCGCTTCAATGCGCTGACCAAGTTGGCTGAAGAATGCACGCTTGAGCCTGTCCCGTGCATCATCATGGAAGATGGGGATGATGCCAAAGCCATCGAAGCATCTCTGGCTGAAAACATCACCCGTCTGCCGATGGATGAAATCGACCAGTACAAGGCGTTTGCCGCTTTGGTGAAACAAGGCAGTACGGTACAGGATATTGCCTTGCAGTTTGGCGTGACAGAGCGGTTGGTCACACAACGGTTGGCCATTGCCAACTTGATTGATCCGATCCTGAACGCCTATCGCCGCGAAGACATTTGCGCTGACACGGTGCGCAACCTCACCATGGCAAGCAAGAAACAACAAAAGGCATGGTGGGCGCTGTTCAAAGATGATGAGTCTCATGCCCCGCAAGGCTACAGGCTCAAGGAATGGCTCTTTGGCGGGAACGATCTCCCCGTTGAAAACGCCCTGTTTGAAGAAGTCGACTACACAGGCTCCATCATCACCGATCTGTTTGACGATGAGCGCTACTTCGATGATGCGGAAGTGTTTTGGGGTTTGCAGTCGCAAGCCGTTGCAAAAGCCAAGGACGCCTATCTTGCTGATGGTTGGCAAGACGTCACTGTTCTTGATGTCGGCGAGCGTTGGTCAAAATGGGAGCATGAGGAAGCCACCAAGGAAGATGGCGGCAGGGTCTATGTCCAAATCCGCAGCAATGGCGAAGTGACCTTTCATGAAGGCTTCATCACCGAAAAAGAAGCCAAGAAGCGCGCACAGGCCAAACAAACAGGCGAAGACACCGCGACTGAAAAACCAGAACTCACCAAAACCATGCAAAACTATCTCGCCCTGCACCGCCATGCCGCCGTGCGTCATGATTTGTTATCCAACCAAGGACTGGCGCTACGCGTTGCAACCGCACAGATCATTGCGGGATCAGACCTCTGGAAGGTGTATGCCGATCCGCAAAAGGCCAACAGCGAAGCCATCGCACAAAGTGTAGTACAAGGCGCGAACGCGAAGGCGTTTTCTGATGAAAGGGCATTCATACTTCGGCTTCTGGAGTTGAACGAGACATCCGCGGATACGATCGTGTCTAGGCCAAGTGACTTTGGAGATGTATTTGACGTTCACGTGGTTTTGGCAAAGCTGCTGAAACTCACGGATGAAGAAGCCATGGACGTTCTCACGTTCGTTGTCGCAGAAACGCTTGCTTGCGGTACTGGACTGATCGAGACGCTAGGAAGTCTCCTGAACACGAACATGTCCAATCACTGGACACCGGACGAGACATTCTTTGACTTGCTACGTGACAAGGAAGCGATCAATGCCATGCTCAAAGAGGTTGCAGGTAAAGCCACGGCAGATGCACACGTAACCTCAACTGCCAAAGTCCAGAAAAGCATCATCGCTCAGCATCTGGATGGAACGCGCAAGCCGCACAAACCAGACTGGCAACCTAACTACATGGCGTTTCCGATGAAAAGCTACACCAAGCGCGGCGGGGTCGCGGTCATTGGGGATACCAAGCCCTTCGCAAAGGCGTTCAAGAAACACGCAGCCTAAGCCAAGCCAACTCAAAAAAAATGCCCGGCGGTCAAACACCGCCGGGTTTTTTGTTGTGCCCAAGTATCGACTATCAATTCCGGGCTCGGTGGGAATCGGCCCAAAGCAGGCATCCAGCCCAGTGTTTTGGTGCTAGAGTCACAGCCCGCTTTTCGGTCATTCACAACACGCGGGAAAGTTGAACTTTGGAGAGATGCCACGAGATCACGACTTCCAATGCCGGAGACTTAATATAAGCAATTTTTTTGAACGTAAGTTTCATCCAGAACAACGCGTATTCCGAATGTCCTTGATGGTGTGACCAACGGATGCATAGTGTTGCTCGACTGGCATTTTAAGGTGCGATCAATGCTTGCCGAGCTGCTCGATTTCTATGAACGATACCCGGATATTCTGCTTTACCTCAAAGGTATCGACCGGGCGTCACTAAATCCCGATCTTATTGAATCGCTTGATTTTCACGGGCAGCGACAACGTGATATTTTTGATAATGCGCAGATCTACCAGATTGACGAGCGTGCGGAGTTGATGCTGCGCGATCTCTCAACTCAGATGCAAAGCGACGGTTTAGATAGTATGTTTAGCAACGTTCGCTTGCCGTTTCCGGCCATGTTGTTGACTGTTCCGAAACCTAAGGCCGGCGAATGGCCTGCCGCGCTGATCACTCAGGATGGCGGCACGCTCTTCACCCAGATATATTTTGCGAACGATAGTGGCTTGTTCCCGAACTTCCTGATCTTCAAATCGCAAGGAGCGTCAGTAGATATTTTGCATTCTCCAACGTTAGCTTTGGCTCAGGCTATTGGAGATGGTGTCACAGAACAGGCAGCCATCAAGCAGGAAAAGTCTATTTGCTTTGGCTTCTTGGCAATGGCGGTAGGCATGTCAATCCTATTCGAACACAAAGCCATGCTGGAAAAAGAGGAAGTGTCCGCTTTCCCCCGAGCCGAAAGACGAAGAGCCCAGAAGTCAGGGCGACCACTGCCAAATAGATCCATAATTAAGGTCAAGCTGGGGGAACTAGGCAAGCATCAGCTTGAAGCAACCAGCGGCAAAAGCCAGTCAAACGAAGAGGTCGCCCCTAAGCGAAGAGCTCACTGGGTGCAGGGCCATTTTATGCGCAACCGGTCCGGTGGCATCAGCTGGAGAAATCCGCATATCCGAGGTGCTGGCCCTCTTCTTGAGCAAGAGCGGCACATCTCTTCTGATGAAGATTGATGGGAACAGGTCATCCGAAATTGGTGCGAAGTTGGATGCCCGCGGCCCAAAAGAGACCTTCCCGATGCAACCGGGCGCTGCGGCGCAGCTTCCCCAAAGCGGACGTCTACGCATGAACGCTGAAACTACCTAGATCGGATACATCGGGGGTGAGGACCAAACTTCTTCGCTGCGTCCCATTCGAACGCCCATTTTATGTGGAAAGACTATCTTTTTCTCCGACTGCCACCGTAGTGGGTGACTGTTCCCAAGCCGGCTGAACCGCTGATAATCACCACGGCCAGAAAAGGCGCGTCATGGGAAACGAATGGCTATTTTTATCGTCATCCCCGAAAATATAGCTGAGCTCTTCCTCCGTGAGTGACAGCTTGGCGACGATGGGCCCGACGTCGATGGCGTCACGGGTGGCCTTCCGCAAGACCTTGAGCATCCGCTTGTTGAGGTCCCAGCTTTCGCCGACTGACGGCAGGCGCCTGTCGAGCAACGCACGAGCGTCAGGCGATAGCATGTCATGGAGAGCTAGGTACCTAAGCCGCGGAAGTGTTTTGGCCAGGATCGAGACCGTCTGCGCGACCCCGTCCCTCAGGCACAACCCTAAGAGATAAGCATCGACGGTCGATCGGTCCCAGGAGCGATCGTCATTCGCCGCATCGCCCAGACCTTCGTCCCATATCGCCGCCGACGGAGAGCCATGTATCGGGAAGCCGAGCAGCGACAAGCCGTGAGCTGCACGATCAGAGCCACCTACGAGCATTGCGATGCCACGCGGCAGGATGTCGTTGACCAAACGCTTGAACATCCCTTCCCACCCCTCGGCGAGATCGCCGCTGATCGACAGACCAATCGCTTGGCCGAAAGCCAGTTCTACGTGTTCTGCGGCTGTGGCACTGGCCTCATGGCTCGGCGGTAACGACAGAATCCGGCGCAACAGGTTCGAAATGGCTTTCGAGGATGAAGCGACGCTGATCAGGTCGATGGCCTCGCGCGGCGCGAGACGCTCGACATCGAATATCTCGAGCATATCGGGGCGACGCTTTAGTAGCTTCAGCATGATCGGCTGGCAAAGATTCGCGGTTTCGACCGCGTCGACGTCGAGCGTGGCCACCAGTGCGTCGGAGGCGATCTCGACCTCTAGAGAGAGAGGCTCTTCTATCTCGCCTAATCCTTGGGCCATCGCAATCAGATTGTTCTTGTCGAAGCTGGCAATGACGCGGCTGAGTTGTTCGGCTTCAACAACGCCGTCTTCAACTACGTGCCACTTCGCCAGAAGCCTGAACATGTCCGACGGCTGCGCACTAGGTATGATCGCCAGAGCAGGCGGCGAGGCTCCAAGGAGATCTCGCTTGAGGGTCAACGCGTCGGAGGCCTTAGGAAACCGAGTCAGAACCTGTTCGGCGACACTAAGAGCCAAGCCTGAGTGTGCCCGCGACGCGGCCTCATGGATCTCGACGAGATGCGGAAACGATCGGCGCGGCGCGGCGACGTCTTTACCGTAGCGCCACAGGAAGCGCCTTAGCGACGTGATCGTCTGTGAGATGGCGTCCTCGACCGCCGCTTCGACCCACGCCGGTTCCGGCCTGTCCGCTCCATCACCTTCGCGCGCATTCGATGACACCTTGATCGTCAGGCCCTTGTCGCGCACCGAGTCCGAGGATTGGACGGTCCGAAACGAAAACTCCGAGCGCAAGCGCGGCCATTGCTGCGACCACACATCAAACATCGCACGCTCAAAGGCCTCATCCGGCGTGTTGTTGAGCAAAACTGGCTCGTTGCGGTAGTAAGATGAAATGATATCCGCGACGTATTCGCGGGAAGAAGTTGGTGACTTCGCCATCCGTCTCACTTTGAGCGTCAGATTGTAACTGGCGACGTCAGCGCGTCCTTCGGGGCGGCGGAAAAGATCCTCTAGGACTCCAAGATTAACCTGCTTGGTCAGGAACGAACGCGATAGCAGTAGCACATGGCTCCAGACACAGCCCGGTCGCGGCATCTCCGGCGCGGGCCATGTCTTGATCAGCGCATAGAGGCGAGTCTCAGGCAACTGGAAGCCGCTGATGTAACTCTTAGTCTCTGACAGACTAGCTCCAGGTGTCAGATCGGATCGCATTGAAAGCTCGTATACGTCTTTCGAAGGCAGGCTGACCGACGAGGCCAGCTGCCGATGGCCCTCCGAATAACCGAAAAGCGCTTGTTGTACTTCAAGCTTTTCCGGCAGGGACATCAGCTTTCCACGCCGCTCAACCAAGCGATCGGATGAGTAAGGTCATGGCCTCCCGCGCCATGGCCGACCACCCTGATACGCCTGCTCGCCTCAGGCTGCTTTAGCAGCTCGGCCCGATCGCTCGGCTCTGTGGGGTTCTTCTTCGACGGAACATGGCCACCCTGTGCCGATACCCCGTAGATTCTGATTTCGAATTCGTCAGCATGCGTCACCAGATACTGAAAAAGTAACGGCATGTGATCCTCCAGCCAAGCCTCGGGCGTCGACGCCCCGTGTGCTTTGTCCCAAGCCGATATAATTACGGCAACGCGTGCTGGGCGCATTTCCAGCGGATCGTCGGCAAGGGCATCGAGCAGATCGACCAATTGAATCTGTTGCGGCGTCATCTCGACCTTGAACGGGACGGTCTCGTCCGAACTTGCCGACGAGTCGTTAGTCCCGGCCACGACCGGCTCATCGGTAGGTTCCGGCGGAGCCTCGTCGGGAAATTCAAGGTATAAGTCTGCAATACTGTAATCGTCCATTGGCCGGAGCGCACTGACGAAAAGCAAAAGGCCAGACGCGTCACGAATCAACGGCTCGACACGCTCGTCGACTTCACGGGTCACGAATATCCGTTCCACCGTTTCGCCCGCGATGTCGACGAATGAAAGCCTGACGTCCGTCTCCGAAACAAGGCGTCGGAGATTGATCGTGATCGGCCTCCATTCTTCCGACAGTGTTCTGCCGACCACCCACCCCGCAGCCCACGCCGCGGAGATCTCCTCAAGATACCGGAAGTCACCGTTGTGCTTGCCCTTTACAAGCGCTGTATCTTTGATCTCGCGGGAGTCAACTAGGTGCCAGAGGGCGGCTGCGAATGTGGTCTTGCCCGACGCCTGGAAGCCCAAGACCATGATCTCTTGATCCGACATCGATTAAGCCTCGCTCCAATATTCGAATACCCGATCGAGCTGGCGGAACGGTCCCCGCGCGGCGGTCAGACCTGGATACTCTCTGGATCGAGGCGTTAGCCAGTCTTGGAGCATCTCGTCCAACCCCACCACGCCGACGGCATAGTCGGCTCGTGGAAGCGCACATACTCGCCGCGCGGTCAGCGATACATCCGAAAACTCCGCCAGCGTCGCGGCCTCGAACTCAGCGAGCTCTTAGATCGAAGCGCGCCCTGCGATCTCCGGCGTCAGCTTGTCAAGCTTGGTCGTCACCATCTCAAGGGCTGTGCTGGATGACAGCGCACCGTTGTCTAGAAACGCGTGGATCTGCTGCTTGAAAGCGCGCTTGTAGTTATGCCGCTGTTCGACATCAACGAGCCGGGCGCTGTCCAGCAGAAAACAGACGCGGTCAGCACATTCGAGCTCGATCAGTTCGCCGATCAGTGAAGTGTCCGAGCGAGCGTCGGCGTAAGTTTCGCCGGATCGATCTGCGATCAGCAGATTGTGGTCGTCGCCCGCAGTGTCACGTAGGCAAAGATGGAAGAACCCTAGCCCATCTTGACGGCTGGTGCGCAGCGTCACCGGCGAATTTCGTTGCGACTGAAGCAGCGCGTCATGGTGTCGTCGGGCAAACGCCGTCAGCGTGCGGCTCGAGCGGAACGTGTATCCGGCCAACGGACCCTTACAGAACGAGGCGTACAGCGCCGAGATCAACGTCGTCTTTCCGGCCCGGAAGTCCCCCACGAGGGCGACAGTCTTGGTTGGAACCGCTTTCTGTAAAGGCCACAACTGCTCGGGCTTCAACAGGTCGCTGGAGCGCAAGCGCGTTGGCATCGCCATCTCAACGACATCGTCGGGCTCATCGTCGTCGCCGATGTCGAGATCAACTTCCGTCGCGCCGTATTCCTCGCAGCTGTCGAGCAGCTCGTGTTTGAGCGCACACTTGCCGGTCGTCGCGACATCGCAGTCTGGATTGCGGCAAGCCGGCGCAATTTCCGACATCAGAGCCACGCTCCATTTATGAACAGCCGTTCGAAATATGCCTGGGCGGCGATGTCGAACCGTGTCATCTCGGCGCCAGACGAAAGCGCAGTACGCTTCTGGAAGGTCTTTTCGAAAGAGTCGGCCATCGTTACGTCATCCAGCAGGGCGAGCCCGTAATTGAGCGAGGCGATCACGTCCTTATCTCGAGCGTCGACAAGCAGCTTGGCCCGGTCGTCCGGCTCCACGGCTTTCAAGGTGGCCTCGATGGTTTGCCTGTCGTCTGCGCTGGCGCCGAGGGCCTTTCTGACGATGCCCAAGGCGCCGTGCGGACCAGGAAGACTGTTCACCATCTGCGCTACATCGCTTCCGATCACGAAAGGCAACGACGTGGCTTCGATTGTGTCCAGAGGACGTTCTAACATGTAGCTCCAGCCACCCAGATGCCACCAAAGCAGATCCACTTCTTCGGCAAGGCGGACGTTCTCGGCCGTCAACTGGTCAAGCACCTTATTGAACTTTTCGATCGCCCGAGCTTCAGCCGCCTTCGCTTCGGTAGCGACCGCTTCGATCGCTGTCTTGACGGTAGCGCCGTCGAAAGTGGTCTCGACACTGGCCGTAGTTTTAGCAGTCTCGCGCCACTGGCTTTTCGAGACCCGGGGATTAAACATCATACCCCGGCTCCGCGCCGAGGCGACGAAGATGTCTCTCGCAGCAATCTCAAGCTTGCCGTCGCCCGGCGCGCGGCGCTGACCAGCAAACATAGCCGCCATGAGCAACGTCGCGACGCGGTCATAATTGCCTGCTTGGAGAATGCTGTCGAGCACAATCGCACTCATGATCCTGGCATCCTCGCGATCCCGGATCAGCGAGAAGCCCGCTTCCTTTTCACGAATGGTCGCCTGCAGCCACTCTCCCGTCTCATCGCCATCCGCGAGCGGAACATCGTAAGTGATGCGCGTGAGCCCGACGATTTTAGCGACGGACTTTCTTGCCTCAGTCGATAGCTTGATTAAGGCAGCGTTCCGGGCCTCCACCAGCGACCGCTCGGCCGAGGGATGAAACTCTCTGAAGGCATCCGCAAAATCAAACTCGTCATCGTCCGCCATGATGCTCTATTCCTTCCTCGCGATGATCTTACTGACTTCGTCGTTTAGGGCCTTGAGAAGCCCTTGTTCCTTCGCCCGGCTGACGGCGGCGAGCACGAACTGCCACCGCTTCAGTCCCTGGTCGCCGTCTTGGTCCAATCGAAGCTCGCCTATGATCCGCCGCTGGTCGTGTTCCGACACCTCGAGCAGGTTCCGGACGACGGTTGTCGAGCGTAACGGTTCATCCGGCGTTCCGCCCGCGGCCCCGTGGTCGTCACTCATGGCACGCTCCGTCTCATCGGCAACCGCCCCCGCGGTGGCAGCGGGCACATCGACGGGCCCCGTCCATCGGGGCAGCTGATGCGGAACCGACCATTGTTCGTTGTCGTCCGGATCGGGCACTGCCATGAACCGATGCCCTTCCCACTTGCGAACCCAGATGCCGACATTGAGCCACCGCTCCTCATCCGGCTTTGTCTCGACCGAGAGATCGATCCAGTTGTATCCTGGGTCCCAATCCGGGTCGTCTCTTTCTGGTTGAATGGCGCCAGCCCTGATAGTCGTGAACCGGCGGCCTTCTTCGATGCGCCGGGTATGTTCATGTCCGAACAGCTGCAGACGGGTGACTGCCTCAAGCCTCGCCTGGAAGGTGCCGCCGTTACGGAGCCAGTTATACGGATGATGACACATGACAGCATGGGTGACACCGTCCTCGCGCAGGATCTGGGCACCCATCGGATCCACGAACATGTTGCCGACCTCGTCGAACCGGTCGGAGACTAGCACAGAGCTGAAGCCCCAGAACATCAGCTTCGACCCGTCGTTCAACGTCCAGGATTTCCTAACGTAAGGCTTAACCTCGGGATGATTGTGATCATACGGCCCGATCGCGCACTCGAACTGAGTCGCGAACAAGTTGAAATTCTCCAATGGCGCAAAAATCAACTGTGATGATGTTGGCTCACTTAAATACTCACGAAGCACATCGTCGGCCTCGTCTCCATTGAGCCGCCGCAAAGTCTCGCGGGCATCGGCATGCATGCGCGAGGCGGTCTTGCCCCGGTCGACGTCATGATTCCCCGGGATGACAAAAATATCATCCATACCGCAGCCCGCCGCGGGACATAGCAAATCCTTCAACCAGTTCGCAGCGAATTCGTATTCTTCCTGCGCGCCCGCAAAGGCGATGTCGCCGGAAATTAGGATTGCGTCAGCTGGGCGACCAATTTTCTCCCGCATTTTCTTGACGTCGTCGACAATGTCGTCACGAAGCGCACCGTTCGGATCATCGTCTCTGCTGACTTCCTGGGAACTAAAATGAATGTCCGACAAATGTAGAAAAAGCATACAGTCCCACAATATAGTTGCTGTGAATCCCAATGAGGATAAAGGTTCAGCCTTGATGCTTCACTTATCTGTCTATCTAGGCCTAGCGACTTTTAAACGGCCTTTGAGCCCGTACAGCATAAGAGTCAATTTGACCACGCTCCGAAGAGTGCGTGAGTTAGATAATCTACCTAGCGCCGCACAGGTCAGCAAACTTTATGCAAGCTGCTGCGCGCGGCTGTCGCTACCGTGCGCGAGCCTGATGTGGCTGGGATTCAGCTAGCTTGAGAGACGAAATGTCGGCTCTTGCCGCTGGCGTCTTATCCCTTCGCGCTTGCGGAGAAAGTCTCCTTCCCGCCCTTTTTGCGCCATTAGCTCGATGGTTTAAGTCCAGTCTTCCGGCAGGCTCTGACGCGTGTTGAAGATGGCAGCGATCCAGATCGCGTCGTCGCGAATTTCGTAGATCACGTAGTGCGAGCGATACGTGTAGCGTCGCAGACTGCCGCTAAGGTCACTCTGGACGCTGCGGCCCATGCGCGGATTATCGGTCAGAAGATCGAAGCTGTAGAACAGGCCATCGGCGTATTCATCGGCTTGCTGTTCACCGAAATGCTCGATCGTGTAGCGAATGATCTCTTTGACGTCGGCGCGGGCTTGCTCTGAGAGCTGATAGTTCATGCGCCTCGTTCGGCGCGCAGTTCAGCCATGATCTCGTCTTTGGTGGCTTTGGTCGCCGCTGGTCCGTCAAGACCCTTCTCAACTTTGCCCATGATTGCCGCGCGTTGTTGCGCCGGCGTCATCTTTTGCCATGCCGCCATATCCGCATCAGTCGGGAAAACTGATGGTGTGACAATGGCCTTTTTGCCGTCGATGGTTTCTGCTTTGCTCATAGATCAAGTATACCAGATTCCGGGCCGCCGATGCCACAGATTTTATCGTTCGACCTCAATCCCTTCCCGGCGCAGGGATCGGGCGAGCGTCCAGCTTGCAACGCCATAGTCGGCGGCTACCTGGTCGAAGCTCTCTGCACCGCCTACCAACCGCAAGGAAGCGTTCTGAAGCTGCCTTTTGGTCATTTTGGGCGGGCGGCCGATGCGTTTGCCATTGCGCCGCGCCGCTTCCAGGCCTTCCTTGGTGCGCTGCGAAAGCAGATCGCGTTCAAACTGAGCCAGTGCGCCGATGATCGTGTAGATCAACACGCCATAGGGGGTGCTCGTATCGAGGCCGAGACTGGCAATATGGATGGAAATGTCACGTTCACGCAGACGGTCAAGCTGATCCAGGGCATCGCGGGTTGACCGATAGGCTCTGTCTAAATCCCAGATGACAAAGACGTCGCCCGGTCTGAGACGGCGCATGACGGTCTCATAGACGGGCCGCGATTTGCTCACGGCGGAGACGGTCTCGATATGCAGCTCATCGCACAGGCCTCGCAAACCGACGATCTGGCGATCATGGCGTTGCTCGGGTGTAGACACCCGTATGTAGGCTCGTCTTTTCATGCTGTTTCAGTGGTTTAGACCGTGCTTGCCATCTCCCCAGTTGTCACAAAAACGACCCTTTTTGTCCTGCTCATTTTCGTATCCGGCACAACGCCCGATTTCCCTACGTTCTTATGTAATTTTAGCAAAAAACGACCCTCAACATCAAATAAACACAAAAAGGGTCGTTTATGTTAATTATTAAAACAGTAAAAACACTGGGAAACGCAGCATTGGCGGGATCAACACTGTTTGGAGCACAATACGCCTTTGCCAATGACAATGGCGAAACGCTGATGACGGCAGAAACCATCATGCGTGAGATGCCCGTGCGTGATCGTTACATCTATGTTTCAGGAATTGTTGAAGGCTTGGCCTATGCCCGACTGGTGAAAGACAGCCAGACAACAGGCGAGCGGGACAATTCAGGCATGAACTGCATCTATGAATGGTATTTTGCCGACGATGGCGAAACCCACATGCAGATTGAACAGGCTTTTCGTCAGTATCCTGCGCATTTTCCCAACATAATCGTATCGGTGATGATCAATCGGGAGTGCGGGGAATGATGCAAGCGTTGGTGACATCGGGGTTTTTGGGTTCAAGCTTTCGCCGTGGCGCGAACGAGGAAGCCTATCGCCGTGCGTTGCATCAACATAAAACGGCACAAGACCGTGAGCGTCGGCAAAAGCAAGATGAAGCGCGCAATGACGCAGCGGAGTTTGGCGATTTTGCAACAACCGTTATCACAGACAAGCAAGCCGCAACCTTCCAGATCGAACTGGACACCTATCAAACGGCGACTGTTGAAGCCCTTGAGATTAATCGCGAGGCCTTGGATTTAGCGCGCGAACAATTGGCGGCGACACTGGCCGAGGCGTACGTCCTTGAGGATGGCCGCCGCGTGTTTGAAACCGAAGATGGTTTGCGCGTGTTTGATGAATTCGGAAACGAACTCTCGGCAGATACGATCACTCCAGAGGAAATTCCAGATCAATATCCTAGCTGGGAGCATTATTTAGGTAGACAACAGAACGTCCAAACGCTGGAAGCCGAGCAAACAGAATTGCTTGATTTTCAAACTGATCTCGATGCGGCAACGGACCGCCTCGATAGCGGCGACCTGACAGTTGACGAATACGATGAACTACGCGCTGAGCTACGTGATGCCGCGCCTCAATCTGTCAATGAACTTCTTGGCCGCGCATCCGTCCTTGAAAACGACGCGACGGCACCAGCGCCGAATATCGATCTCAATCTCGATGCCGACCTTGCAGCCGCCATCCAACCATCCGTACCCGGTTTGAGGCGCTAAGGCAGCTTACCGTCTTGCTATCGTAATCTCCCGCTCAGCACGGGCACCCGCTCAACCCAACTTGGTTTTGAATTGTGGTTCGGGGCCGACCTATCCAGCGGGACTGTTTCAAGCGCTATCGACCTGATGGGGCACATTTTTCGTTTGAAGGCATCAAGCTCAGCCGTTTCCGATCCACCAAGACACATTTCAGTGATGCCTTGGGATTGGAGTGTTTGCGCCATGGCCAGAATGCCAAGTTCAGCATTCCCCGGTTGCTTCAAATAGGCACGCACAAGAGACACGGCTTGACCACCTAGCTTTTGCCACAGCCAAAACCCGATGGGTTGACCATCGATATCCTTGGATAGCGTGCCTTCGATGTTTAATGCGCCGCGTTCCATCATTGTGAGTATGGATCGCGTTGGCCCTGTTAAATCGTCTTGGGTGAACGTTGAGCCCTTTCGGTCCGTCGCCCATTTTTCGACGACTGAAAGAATGGCGTCTCTGTCGCGATCAACGGCAATATCAGTTGTTTGATAGCCATGGCGTACAGCCCTGTTGATATGACCGCGAAACGAGACGAACGCTTTGCCCTCACACGCAATGATGGTTTTTGGTGACACCACGTGAACAGGATAAGCCCAGTCAAGAACCGCTTCCTTTTGTGTTTGGTCGACGCTCTTGCCTAAGGCCGTCAGCAAGTTCCGGTCATCCGCTCCAAGCCGTGCCAACTGCAGCTTACCGAGCGGCAGGTCACGGGCGTTTTCGAGGGCTGTTTTGAGCAGGTGCGAGGGTGCTTTTCCAATGGGTGGGAACAAGAGCACCGTCTTATTCTTGTTGGGATGGTTGGCAACAACCATCAAAGAGTGATCGTTCTTATAGAGCCACAACCCTTTGCGGCCTGTCATGCCAAAATATGCCGCAGACGAACTGAAGGGATCAGTTCGGCGCACATGGTTCAACAGTCGTTGCAGATAGGGAAGATCACCCAATTCAAGCTTGATGAGTTGCGGTTTGGACGCCTGACAGCGATAGCTTGTTCGCAAACTATCCATTGTCGATTGCTCCCGTATCAACAGGTGAAGCAATCGACCAAAGCGCTTCAAAGGCTGCGCGCTGTGTTGTTGCGAACAATGGGTGCTCAATCAAAAGGATCTGATTGTTCGCATGATCCTTCAGGGCAATTTTGTCTCCATAAATCTGAACAGGTGTTGCCCCGAAATAATCAGCCTTGATCCAACGGTACCATTCACGCGGTGCAACAAGGTTTGTGTCGCCGTTTTTGAGCAAGATGCGCTCTGTGATGCCCGCATCCTGCAAGCGCGCAATATGGTTTTTGAGAAGCGTAAATTGCTCTCCAGCGCTCTCATCCAGTTCGGTGATCCCCGCGCACAAAACCTCGCCACCGTGCTTTTTAAGCGTGTGGTAGATATCGTCATGAATACGCAGGTTCGCATCATCACCTGTGACAACGCGGATGAGGTCAAGCTCGCGTCGGCGCACCCCGTCGCCTTCCGTAAAAGCTGCACCCGCTTGTTCAAGCGTTGCGCGCAGCTTGCGCGTTGTTTTAACCGCTGCTTGCTGCTTGCCATTTTCAAACGCGCTGATGGTCGAAGATGCCACGTCTGAAAGGGTGGAAAGCATGGGTTGATCAATACCCAACAGGGCGCGCGCGGCGCGGCACTGGGCGGGGGTCAAAATATGGTGTTCATCAAATGTCATATGCAATATCAGTGTAGTATCGTTATACAATACTGTATAAAATAGGATATAGCAATAATTATATTCGATTTTAAACAATTTTTAACGATTTATGTCTAATAATCGCTTCCATTGTTCGATAATCAATTTTTACAAAGGGGAATACTTATGGACATACTTAAAGAAACTCTCTGGGACAGGTTCTTCAACCGCCTTCCAGAAACCGCGGCCAACGAAGCGATCCGCACCTTGAAACAAGGTGGTAGCTTTAAGGACGTTGACTTTTTAACGCTCAAGGAAGCCGAAGCGCAGGTCGCTCGGTATCGCGAGCAAGCCAAAGCAGCGATTGGATCGTATCGGCGCTGGAAAGTGCAAAACACCGTCAAGCTGATGTTCGGAGTTTTTCATGACCGCGAAGGCGCACATTTGCGAGATCATGCGCGTGACATGGCAAGCTTGTTTCTTGATGCCCGCCGGGACCATGCTGACTTGGTGACATTGCTTTTGCGCTCTGTCGCAAATGACGCCTCTGGTCCCACGCCCGCAAAACAAGGGGGCAGTCATGACCAATAGATCACCAACGGAGTTTGATAAAAGGCTTGGACAACGAATTAGGCAGGCCCGGCTACTCAAAGGTTTGACACAAGACGAGTTGGGACAAATTATCGGTGTGAGCTTTCAGCAAATCCAGAAGTATGAATCCGGCGACAACCGGATTACTGCCGAGCGTCTCCACTTAATCAGCAAGGAAGCCGACGTGTCGCTTGCATTCTTTCTCGATTGTGGTGACGAGCATCAAGAAAGCGTGGACAAGCTCTCGGACGAAGCCCTGCGCCTTGCAGGGCGAATAGAAGCGCTGCCTGACAGTTTGGTGCGCTATGGCGTAAGCAGTTTGGTCAGTTCCATTTCTCGGGCTTGGGAGAAACGCGACACCACATAGCGGTATGTTTGCGCACAGTAAGGCGGCTCTATTTCAGGGGCGCCTTACTCGTGTCTGCGCTTGGTGCCTAAATCCGGCACAACCTGAGCGATAGTAAAGACTGAGATAGGCCTATTGATTGCTTTGCTCCGCTACTGCACCTTCCTTCCCACGGAAGCCGTTTGAAGCTTCCATCCCCAAGTGGCCGTCGCTCGTTCTGTACTCGAGCGGCGGCTCCACATTTTGGATCGAGTACGTTTGACGGGATCGCTGGATAAAGCACTAGATCTTCGGCGACCATTCCCTGCGGAGAGAATGAGGCTGGTGTTCACTGGTGAACAGAAGATCCGCGTGAACCTGTTTGACCCGGAGCGTTTGAGAGCCATTATGACCGGGCGTCGCTTTGCGCCACTCACCGCAAGATGTGGTCATGTAATACATGACCTTCTTGGTCTGCCTTCATAGGCAGACATGAGGGGGGAGTGCCGCCCCCCGTTTCACCCCCCTGCCTTAGTGCTTGGCAGGCATTAAGCCAATCCCGCACCATCAACCGTTGCGCCGGTTCATCACTCAGAAAAAATTGGATCTCACTCAGATTTAACACTACGCAGGAGAACCGTTAAACGGACAGGCTGTATCTCAAGCTTAAGCCTCTCGCTCCATATGCCCAGGCTCACCACAACTTAACACTGTTACCAATCGTGTTAAATGACCCTTCGCACCTGAAATATGCAAACCACTGGTATCTTTGGGCTGACCGGCCGATTCAAGCCTCATGGCTTTCGCACCAGTCAGAAAGCCCAATGAGTACATTTGCGCGTATGGGGGATAATGCTGTTCGAGGCCGAACTGCTAGACCATCTATTCGCGCCGTGCCGCTTGAAACTGGATAGAACTTCGATGTGGTTCAGAACCAGTCGACCCACCCGTATGTGCCGGCCTCTCCTTCTGAACCCCCTTTTCCGTGCTTTCCAGGCGCACCACCCATTCCTCCATCTACCCGGACATTTGCTGCTGTCTTATCGGTTGCTCCAAACACTATTAACCGCCCACCTTCACCGCCGGGCGCTCCTCCGCCATTCCCCGATGCATTCCCTCCGCGGGTCTGTGGACGTCCGTTGTGACCGGATTCTCCGTCCCTGCCACGAAGATCAATAGTTCCGGTAATTGAAAGGCGCTGTTTTGCTTCCAGGCAAACCAGGCCACCGTTGCTGTATCGACCTCGTCGTCCACCGTTGGCTCCGGCGTTCTGACGCCGGCCGCCTCTGTAACCCTCTGCGTCTTCTCCGTGGAAAACCCAATTTTGTTGTGGGTTGAATCCACCTGCTCCACCGCCACCGCCGCCATAATCTCTTGTTCCACGAGCACCCCGGCCAAACCGTGCGGGAGGTCTAGTAGTTCCATCTCCGCCGTCCCCACCTATGTTCCACATCTCGAATTCATGCTCCACTTGCTGCCCTTCCGGAGTGACTGCTTGCAACGGATACTTAACCGCGAGGAAATCTCTTGCTATCAGTTCTCCAGCTATTCTTATTTCATTTGCTGAAATGATCAGCCATGTTCTCGAGTTTGGCGTGACAGTTAAGAGCCCTTGTTCTTCAATGATGAACTTGTCGAAGCGATGTGTCCTTGACGGTATCTGCACATCATCACCATTCCCAACGATAAAGTCGACCATAGCAAAAGCTCCATATCAAAGGTGACCACAAGCTATGTATTGTTTGGCCAATCAAAGTTGATGTCAAACAGTCTACTCATCTGAGGAACAGAAACGAAGATGTTTCAGGGGAGCAGGCCGTCCGTACAAAGCACAGAACATTTCCATGCCTTGTTTGAAGTGCAATCAACTCACGATCACCTTTGCCGCAAGCGGTAGGCCAAATCCTATGTCAAAGCGAAGAGGTATAGATGGTACGAGGCCACGGGCGTCCATTCCATCGAAAGCTAACAGATCCAATTGCTCCCTCTGCTCATCACTTAGTGCTTCAAACCAACTAGGTTTGAAGAAAATGTTTTCGATATGTTTGGTCACAATCTGAAGGCACACAGAAGCCTGTTGCTCGGATGGTAACGCTCGGATCTGCTCAGCTATGATTTTTCCTGGGGCGTCCATGCTGTCGCTCCAAGATATGCAGATCATCGTACCTTCAGAAGTCGCGAACGAAGTGAAACAAACCTGTTGGAGGAGCGCTTCCAGATACCCTATCTGTAGCTCACCACCATATAGGTCGGTGAAGGGTGTCCAAGCGCCTGCGAACATAAACGGCAGGTCCGTTTCAAACTCAAGTACTACAAAGCCTAGGCTGTCTGTGTTGCCGGACGACATAGCTTTCGTTAGGGCGACGAGTGTCGCCGTCAACTCTCGTCGCGCTGCTGCATTGCCCTTGTCTGCATCCTCTAACATTTGTTGATAAAGCGCCTGCTGGCGAGGATGGAGGCCCTTGTCTCCACTTCGTAACGTTTCGCGCAGATGAGAAGCGGCATCCTTGCCGTACAACTCCCGGGTCATAGTACGAAAGGTTGCAGCTAGACACTGGTCCGCCCTGCCGAGAAAAGTTTCGTTTTCCAAACAGGAAAACAACTCACGATCGTGCTTGCTACAAAAGCCGTTGAAGACAGAAGCATTTTTCAAGCCCACTTTTTCAATGGTCAGCTTGCTGCCGTTTTTGACCATCTTCGCTACATCGTTTGTGTAGTGAAGGACATGGCCCTCTTCAGCAATTGCGGACAGGTTTGATCCACGCGAAACGGTATGCGCTCTGATCACATTACCATCGCATTCGCCCAGTCCCACATCTTGGGCAAAACACCTTTTCGCTGAGAACGCTTTTTTGTTCGCTGCTACAGCTGCCCATGGATTTTCCCTGGATTGGGTATCGCGGCGGTAGTGGCATTTCTTGTACTTTCTGCCCGAACCGCACCAGCATGGCTTGTTTCTGTCCTTACCTTTCAAGTGCTCTCTCAACTGGTTAGAAGCGCGGCGGGCGCAGCATTTTGGCTACAAACCTCGGGAGACCGCACCCTTGCGCAAAGGGGCAGCGAGAAGCCCCCAAAAATCCAACCCCTGTGCCTACCCCAAGCATGTCGAGCACTCTGACGAGACGGTTGTAGTCATAACCAGCTTAACTCTCCCACCGGGAAGCGCCAAATAACCAACTGACCAATGACTACCGAACAGTTTGGCCGTGTAGCCTCTGCAGGAGGCGTTCTGTTCTCATCAGCGCACCTTGTGTTCTGGCCCATTGATATGGCGCGCGATCATTGGTCCACTCAGATAAAGCCAGGCGAAAGGACAAAACAGCCTCCTCTAGCGCTCCAGCATCATTCTTGCGCTGACCTATTGCGAAAAGAGTATGTCCAAGGCTGTTCTGTGTGCTTGCCCAGTCAAACGGTATACGATCCCGTGTCTGCTCCTCCAAAGCTAGACGGTATGCGCCGGTGGCCTCTTCCAGCCTTTCCGTTCCACTATCAATCTGCCCAAGAGTCGCAAGCACGTTGCCAAGATTGAACTGCGCCATGGCCCAATCGAGCGGAACCGTATCACGTGTCCATTCCTCTAAAACCAGCCGGAAAACCGCTGCTGCATCCTCTAGCTTTGCAGGATCAGTTTCAACCAGTCCCAACATCCATAGAGCATTGCCCAAATTGTTTTGAAGTGTGGCCCATCTAAGCGGATTTCGCTGGCGGCTCTCCTCCTCTAACGCAAACCGAAAGGCTGCTGCAGCATCCCTTAACTTCTCCGCGTCATTCTGCCGTTGACCTGCAAGCAGCAGGCCATATCCCAAATTGCTCTGATTGATGGACCAGCCTAGAGGATCCCGTCCTCGGGTTTGCTCTTGCAACGCCAACCGAAAGGCCTCGATGGCGTCTTCTATGGGATCTATTCCAATTTCGCGCTCGCCAATTGCGAGAAGGGCAGCCCCAATGTTTGCCTGCAAAGATGCCCAACCGAGAGGGTCTTGCTCAATCGTTAGTTCTTCCAACGCTTGGCGAAAGCCCGCAACAGCCTCTTCCAAACGATCAGTTCTATTTTGAATCTGGCCAAGCCTCATGAGAGCCAATGCCAGGTTAGACTGTGTTCTCGCCCAGCCCAACGGGGATTGCTCACGGGTCCGTTCCTCCAACGCCTGCCGAAAAGCCATAACGGCTTCGTCCATAAGATCCGTGCGGCTTTGGCGCTCAGCAAGCACCATGAGAGCAGCTCCAAGACTGGACTGCGTTCTTGCCCACCTTAATGGGTCTCTCTCACGGGTAACTTCCTCCAAGGACAAACGGTAGGCAGCTACAGCCCCTTCCAAACGCTCAGTACCACGCTCTCGCTGACCAAGTGTGCTCAGCAAATTTGCTAGATTAGATTGAACCCTCGACCATCCGAGAGGGTCTTGCTCGCGCGTCTGCTCCTCCAATGCTAGGCGAAACGCTACAGCAGCCTCTTCAAGCCGTTCCGATCTGCCCGCGCGCTCGCCAAGGTCACGCAAAACAGATCCCAGGTTGGATTGCACACTGGCCCAATGAAGCGGCACTTGATCCCTCGTCAATTCGACTAGAGCCAAGCGAAATGCGACAACAGCCTCTTCAAGCCGTTCCGTCCCACCGTCGCGCCGAGCAAGTGTCGCCAACGCTCCACCAAGGCTGTTTTGTGTGTTCGCCCAATCAAACGGAACCCGATCGCGGGCTTGTTCCTCCAATGCCAAACGAAACGCGACAACAGCCTCTTCAAGCCGTTCCGTCCCGCCTTCTTGCTGCCCAAGAGACCAAAGCACATTGCCCAAATTAAATTGTGTTAAGGCCCAATCCAACGGCACCTGATCACGCGGCCTCTCCTCTAGGGCTAGGTGGAGTGCATGTATTGCTTCTTCGAAGCGACTTGTACCGCCTTCGCGCCGGCCGAGAGACCAAAGGGCGTTGGCTAAATTGGCTTGCGTAAGGGCCCAATCAAATGGAACCTGCTCGCGGCTTTGTTCCTCCAACGCCAAACGAAACGCGACAACAGCCTCCTCAAGCCGTTCCGTCCCGCCTTCCAATTGGCTCCGGTATATTAGAAGGGTTCCCTCATTGTTTTTAATCCTCGCCCAATCAAGCGGATTCACATCCCTTGATGTCACCGCGCCACTCAGCCTGAAAGCGGTAGCGGCAGCTTCCAGGCTAACAATGTCTCCCTCTCGTTCCCCTAGGGTCATCAATGCAACACCCAGCTTTATGTTCGCCTCAGCCCACCCGACGGGAGTAATAATTTGGTCTATGTCGTTTTCAATCAATTCCTGAAGGATCGTTACCACCAGGTCGAGTGCTTCGTTTTTGCCGGAGCTACTACCAAGAACTAGCAATCGATCAACGCCCAAAAAACGCAGTGAAAGCGAACGATTTTGGTCGAACGCTAATAAATCGGCAGCCTCGAAATACAGGTCGGCAGCGTCCTGATACCGCCATGCAATAGTCTCTATTCGAGCATGCTCTACGAGATATTCCGCTTCAATCGAGGCGCGTTCCCTTCGCTCAGATTGAACTCGCACTCGACCCTCCTGAAGCACAAGTCGAGCGGCGTCGACGTCGCCCCTTTGGAGGGCTAACCTAGCGTCAATGAGAGGTTTGCGGAGCTCGGTATAACGCTCAGAAAGTTCAGCTGCTCGCTCTTCAAACGCTTCATATTCGTCAGCAGTTCTTTCCAAAAATCGAGGAATTTCCGACAACTCGATATCGTCTTCTCCTCCTAACCGAACGACAAATTCCAAAACAGCAACACGCGGAATTCCTCGTTCTTCGCTCAGCTCATTGACCGCTGTCCTCAGGAACCCGTTTTCCGTATCGAACTCTGCAAGTCCCGCCTCGAGCTCCGCGATACGCTGATTGTTGTCCTGAACTTGAACAACTATCGTTTGCACCGCCTCGTAGGTGGCCAGCTGGATTTCTGAAGCGCCTGGAAACGTTAGGGCAAGAATGCCGTCGCCAGCAGCCATGGCACGTTGGGCAAAAAGTGTGCCTGCAAGTATCACAACCGCCATGCCGCTGGCAGCAGCCGGATAGGCGCATAGACGGCAGAGACGCGTTCGGAAAATTACAGCCATCGCACATAGTAAGAATACACCTACTGCTAGCCATAGCAGCTCCAACGTCACATCTCCGAATATCTCTGTAAGGTCAGCGAAAACACCCAAGCCAATGAGCGCTGTCCCGGTCACTCCCCAACTGCGTTCCTTTAGGGCCTGCACCCCCTCATTAGAAAAGACCCTGAAAAGAACCTGATTATACCAAGCGGCATTGAGCGTTCTTGACTGCAATGATCGACCTAACGATGCATCATACTCGGAAGTTCCAATGGCCTCGGGTGCCTTGTTCAACACTCTCGTCTCCAATTGCTGAATTAGAAATTCACAGCAAAGATATAAGATATTAAGGCAAAAATTGAAGCTTTCCGCTGTTAGGATGCTATGGAAACTAATTGGCCTATTCCAAATCCAGTCAGTTCAGAGCTGTTCGTCATAGGTTTCTCGACCAGCAACCACGTATCAAGCCGATCTATTTGATCGAAAGGTCAATGCAAGTATGGGCCGCGATTTCGAATAGGTCGCTTTTTTTGATGTAGAATTTTCCGAACAGAATTGTCCGGCTTGCTTCCATCAGTTTCAAAGAACCTTGCCATGTCGCGATTGAGCTTCTTGATTTCCAACTCGCGCTTGAATCGCAGTGATCCAACTTCAGCTTGCAGGCGTCGCCTTTCAACAATTTGACTTTCGATCATTTTCCGCCGCGCGGCCTGGTCACGATCCATTGACTTTTGAGCGTCCGCTTCGATCTCTGACTTCAACTTCGAGTATTGCCCTGTCAGCCTGAACCAAAGCGCCTTGATCCCGGTGGGCAGGCGTACCGCTCTTTGCCGTGTTTCATTGGTTCGCCGGATTGTCTGAGCTTGATTTAGCTCTTCCCTTTGTTGTCGCTGTTTCTTAATTAGGATGTTCTTACGGTCCTTCAGGTGGGCAGATTCATCGTCATGGCGCGCGTTGATTTCTTCCGCGAACTCGCGGTGTTTGTCTGTGAAGCGCTCAGCCAGCATTGCGTTTGTCTCGTTTACACTTGGCAGATCGGTGCAATCGCCCAGCCTGTCTTTGACCTCTTTGGTTTTTACCCCGGCCATGCGCGCGACGGCATAAGCCTCACCCCGCCAGTCCACGACCACAGCACCGCGCTTGTCCCCCTTAGCAAGCCAGTATCCGCGCTCACACAGCACTGATGCGAAGGCTGCGCGGGAATCCGAGACGGCCCAGCATTCCTGAATGGTGGACTTGATGGTTCGCGGATCTATGCCCTGGCGCTTCGCTTGCTGCCATTCGGTCATAGTAAAATTGAGTGGATCGCGTTCTTCGCTATTCATCAGGCCGCGCGGCATTGTCCATTTTTGCTCCATGTAGAGCGAGCGCGAGATATCGCGGAGCTGGAGCTTGTCAAAGGACGGATCAATCGCCTTCATGCTCTGCACATCAATACGCGACCACACACAATGGGCATGACGGCGACCCTCTTTTTCATGAAAGACAATCGCGCGCGGTTGTCCCGAAAAACCAAGCTGCCTTTCGATCCGTTCTATCGTTTCTTCAAAAACCGATATCGGGATATTCTCGGTTTGAGGTGGGCTGAGGCTAAGCGAATATAAGAAGCGTCGGCATTTCGTCCCGCGGCTGACCCCGTAAGCTTCCATGAGCGCACCTTGCAGATTGTCGGACACAAAGCCGCGCAGATCATGCACACTGACATGATCATTATCTTCTTCATTGAGAAGATGGGCCGAAAGCTGCATCGCTCCGCCCCGCCTGTTACCTTTGAGGATCACTTGCTCGCGGTCTCACGCAATCCAAGCACCGCGATAAGGCTCTCCCGCATGAAACAAACATGTTCATACGCGGCTTGAATTTTAGCTTGGGTTTGATCGTCGAAAAGCAAGCTGCCACACGTAGCTTCATCAGCCAGGACATTTAGATTATCGGCAATCTCACTTTGCCCAAGAAGACCCAGTAGGCGCGCCAGTTCAACACGATCTTTCGCAGGATAGTTTTTGCGCTGACCTGCAGTCTTAAAAACGCAAGACCTGACATAGGCGCTCAAACTCAATTCGTTTTCGTCTGCGCGCCTCTTTAAGCTGCTACGCTCTTCAGCCGTCAAACGTATCGTAAGCGGTGAGGGCGCTCTGGTTTTCGCTCTGTCGGACTTTGCGGCTTTACCGAATCCGGGCTGAAGCTTGTCACTCTGTTTACTCTTCTCCCGGTTCAACATGGCGAAGGCCCCCGCGACTGGCGCGGTTTAGCTTTCGGCTTTGGAGTCACCGTTTCTGTCATGTTATCTTTTTGGCTTGAAAGCTGCTTGTTCCAATCTTGGAGGGTTTCAAATAGCGGGTTCGAAGTTGCTACTTCGATGTCCGCCATTTCCATAAAACGATTGCGTCTCCGAACCCGCTCGGCGGGATCAGAGCAACATGATTGAATTTTCAAGCTCACCCTAAGCCTGTTTGTTTTTATAGTTGGGCGGTTCTTGGGCTAACTCGTCTCAAAGTTCGGGTGAAATCGATAACTGCTTTGCAGACTTTGCTGCTATTCTCAGAGTCTGGAGAGTTATTTGGCACCGACGCTTTGCTACCAATGGCCAAATGTAGGTAGGAGCCGCCCAACCAGCATCCGCAACGGTCAACCGCGCCGCTTTGGCTTTCGCGTTTGGTTGTGTTATAGGCAAGTTTAAAAAAAGCTTTTACCATGCAATTTCTGGCCAGTATAGTCAAGCCGAGCATTTTTACAGGCATCCTTGCGGTGTTCACAGGCCTCGTTGGTTTCTACATCACCAACGTTGTTGAAAGCCTGCGCTCGGGTCATACCGCCGTCCACTATTTCGAGCCCCACGCGGAGACGGATACCGTTTTCTTTCACTTGGTGAATGTCTCGCGCACCAATCGTATAGATTCGGCGAGCTTCGTCATAATGTGTGCTGACCAAGCAACGAACTGCTTCGTCATGGTGCCCGGCGCTATTCCCCCTTCTCCGGTCTCTGAGGTCACGACGCCGCCCAACTTTGGCAGGCAGATAGACGGCGGGGAGTCGGGCCCTGCTGCCGTCCGGGTCTGCCTAGGGGCCATCGCATCGTCGCGAACCTCCGTTCGCGTCGCGCCGGAGGGAGGGATGGCTACCCCGCTGATGGCACTCTATGACCCGTGGTCCGAAGATTGCGCACCCGCCGATGCAGATGCCACCAACTTACTTCTGTTGGAGCGGCACGATCCACACGCATTCCTTGTGCAACACTATTTCACAGCGATCACAATCGCGCTCCTCGTTTCGGCTACGATCCTTGCCATGACGGGAATTGGTGTAATCGTCTGCGGTTTTTGGAAAGAAAGGGAGGCTACCGATGAAGAAACCAGCATACAGGATAAGGAACTGGTTTTTCTCAGCTATCGTATCGGCGGTCCCGGCGACGAGCCACGCTGATAGCGTCGCTGTCACTATCTGCGCCCATCCCGAAGGGCTCCCGGCCTGGACGATGGACGCAGACGTTAGAGTCCTACGGAGCGGAGCCGTTATCCCGATCACGCCCCAGTCACTCGACGACAGCTGCGTCCGGATAGATCTGCCCGCCTGCGACGGAGCAGTTACGATCGAGGCGAGCATACCGCGCAGCTATTCGGGCAGATCAACCTGCTCGACCGATCCCACGCCGATGCTCATCGCAATGCAGGCTAACCGGGTGGAGATACTGAACGCTGCCTTCGCAGATGCGCTTAGCGACGGGTTGCCGGGTTTCGATCGGCAAAGCTTTCTTGCTGAGATGGTCCGCACCGAGGCGGTGCTGCCCGAGCTTTCTGACGAGGGGCGGCAGGCTGTCGGCGCTCTCTACGCCGCGCTTGCCGCCGGAAACTTCCCCGAGGCACAACGTCACGCCGCCGAGGCTGCTGGCTTCCTGCGCAGCATCGAGGAGGTTCGGCTGTCATTGGCCTACAGTTCAATCACTTACGTGGCCGGGTTTCGGGCGATCGGACTGAACGCGCTTGCCTCCGAGAATCCGCTAGTTGCCGTAGGCACCAACCCCTCTTTCGTGCTTTTGAGCGAGGAGGGGCGCAATGTGCTGGAACTGTACCAGTTTGCTCGAGCGATTCCCGCTAAACCTGGGGTTTGGGACTTTGCAACTACCGCCAACGTTTCGACGGTCGCGCCCTTAGCCATGGACGCTGCCTCGATGCAAGATTTTGTAAACGCGCGAGGGGCCATCGCGCCGCAAGCGCTTGGCGTCAACGACTTTTCCATCGATGAAACGGGACGCATGGTTGTGCATCGATGAAGCGGGACGCATGGTTGTGCATTGGCGGGCCAGAGCAGCCGCAAGCAAGGCTGATCGCACACCAAAGGGGCCGTCAACGTCAACCTATATACTCGCAGAAATCGCGGCTGGCCGAGCCAGGCAAGCCTTCGTTATTCCATTCAGCCTCGCCCTCGAAGACTGACTAAGCACGAAACTCCTTGCTCGCTCAGAATGGGGTAGGGCTCGACGCTGCCATCTGACGTCCGATCGCTAGTCGATAGCCAACGCGGGCGGTTCGCAATTGTCCTGATCTTGATCCACACCAAAATCAGGCAGCGAACTCAAAATTGCTTCCCAGGCTTCCAGGTCTTTGAAAAGATCGTCGGAATGGTTCGGACTTTCTCCCAGCAGGTCCGCCATTGACTACTGCGTTGGCATCGATGATTGGCGCACGACAAGGTTGGTTTCGATCTCGACACAAACCGGTCCTTTGTCCGATTTGAGAGCCGATAGGATGAGCTCGGCCGACTGTTCGCCGATCCTGCGAGAGTGCGGATCTATCGTTGTGATGCTGGGCACGCAGATATCGGCAATCTCATAGGCGCCAAAACCTGCAATAGCGATGTCTTCGGGCACACGTACACCGCGCCTTTGGCACTCACTCATGGCGCCGAACGCAGACAGATCCGAAACGCAGATCACTGCTTCTGTGTCGGGCATCTCTGTGAGCAGACGAGCCATCGCATCGGCCCCTTCGCGCATGGAAATCGGCGGTGTTCCAGCACCGATCAACCTCGTTGGTTCAATGCCCTGGGATGTCATTGCCGCAATAAACCCTCGGCGCCGATCGGCACCACGCGTATCGCCATCTGTGTCACCGCCAATGAAGGCGATGCGGCGGCGGCCGGTTGCAATCAGATGCTCAACCATGGCCTGCACGGTGGCAGCATTGGAAAACCCAACGACATGGCCGATGGGCTCTGGGGGCAGATCCCAGGTTTCGATGATGGGAATACCAGAACTGTTCAGCAAGCATCGGGTGCGTTCGGTATGACGACCACCGGTGAGAACCATCGCTTCTGGCCTGCGGCGCAGAAGTTGCTCCACAAGCCTTTCTTCCTCTTTGATGTTGTAATTGGTGTAGCCAAGGATGACTTGTAGCCCGTTCTCACCCAAGCGGTCGGACAGTCCACCAACAGTGTCGGCAAAATTGGCGTTGTTGATCAAAGGAACGGTGACGGCCACGAAGCCCGTCTTTTGCGATCTTAGATTGGCTGCCGTGCTATCGAACACATAGCCCAGATCGTCGGCGACTTTGCGGATTTCCTGGCGTGTCTGCGGCTTGACCGACGTATCGGCCTTGAAAGCTCTGCTGACGGTCATCACCGAGACACCAGCGGCCTTGGCCACATCCTTCATCGTTATTGCACGCTGCATGCAGGTGTCCCCATACGCCTAGGCCTGAAGTTTCCGGTCAGTATCCGATGGTGGTTTCTTTCCATCTTCCAGCAGGCAAGTCCAGCAGGCCTGATAACGATGACTCAGCGCCAATTCCAGCTACGTCCGCATCGCTGTTGCTAGCTTACAAAACGTCAAAAAGGCCGGGCATGGCTGCCCGGCCTGATCTGTGCTTGCAGGAAAGCCGTCGCGCTTAGCGCTCCAGAGCGCCAACGCCGGAAAAGCGGAAGGCTTCCTGTTCTAGAGCATCGATTTCTTCAATGCTCATCTCATCGTTGGCGATTGTGATCCGCCCAAGGAAGATGCGTGGAAGCTCGTCTTCACGACCCTCAAGGTGGTATTTGATGGCTTCAGCCACCGCAGCGCCGACATCGTCACCCATGCGCATCGGCGTGGCATCCAACTCGCCGTTGCGAATGGCTTCAAGCTCAAGCCCGGTGCCGCCCCAGCCTGTCGAGAAGATGTCGCCTTCCACGCCCATGGCCAGCTGCGCTTCAACCGATCCCATTGCCATCGCGGTGTTTGCGTTGTGGATGATCGTGGCCTCAGGATAGGATTGAAGGATGAAGTTGGTGCCGTCGAACCCACCCTCACGGCGATATTCGCCATAGTGCTCGTACGCCAGATCCCAGTTGCCGTTTTCTTCAACGCAGGCGGCAAAATCGCCAGACCGCTGGTTGTCGGTAATGCCGGGGATACCGCGGTTTAGCGCATACGTCTGATCAGGGCCAAGGCGATCGACCCAATCGACAAATCAATGCCACGCTGGGTAATGACGAAGGTCATCGCCATGGCCATCGGCATGTAAAGGGCCGATTCCAGCAAGATGATCTCAAGGTTTGACAGGCGGAAATAGCGGGCTGGCTCAAGGACCGCCATAACCAGCAGAATGGCCGCGATCATCGCCACGGGAGCGATGATGCCCATGTAGGGCTCCAGCCGTGTTCGAAGGTTTGGGGCGCCGTCGGCGGAAGACGCGACTGTCGTATTGGTCACCGGACTGGTGGTCATCTCGTGCTTCTCCTGCTCAGGCGTCTTCGGACGCGCCGACAATCATGCCGAAATCGTCTTGTGTGGTGACATCTTGGTTCTTGACGACGCCGATGCGTTTGCCGCGCCGCATCACCTGCACGCGGTCGATCTGAGCGCCTGCAAGGAGCGCGGTATCCGTGTCACTAACACACCAGATGTGTTGACCAAGGACATGGCTGATCTGGGTGTCGCGATGATGCTGGCGCAGACGCGCGGTGTGTTGGGCGCAGAGCAATGGGTGCGCAACGGCAATTGGGTCAGCCGAGGTTCGTATCCTTTAACGTCACGTGTTTGGGGCAAGCGGGCAGGGGTTCTCGGCCTTGGTCGTATTGGTCACGAACTGGCCAAGCGGCTCGCCGGTTTTGACATGGATATTGCCTATTGTGATGTTGCCGCAAAAGACTTTGCATCCGATTGGACCTTTGTCGCTGACCCAGTGGCCTTGGCGCGTCATGTCGATGTTCTGTTTGTTACCCTAGCGGCCTCCGCAGCCACGCGGCACATCGTCAACCGTGACGTCATCGAAGCGGTTGGGCGCAACGGCATGATCGTCAACATTTCACGCGCCGCCAACATCGATGAAGACGCCCTTCTGGATGCCTTGGAGAGAGGGGCGCTGGGTTCAGCGGCGCTTGATGTGTTTGAAGGTGAGCCTGCCCTCAATCCGCGTTTCCTCAAACTGCCCAACGTGCTTTTGCAGCCTCACCATGCCTCCGGCACAGTTGAGACACGCAAGGCGATGGGCAAGCTTGTTCGCGACAATCTTTCAGCCCATTTTTCCGGTCGGCCTCTGCTGACACCGGTTCTCTAGGAAGGCCTTTTCGCCATGAAGTCCATCGTCATCCATGGCCCGAAGGATCTTCGGATCGAAGAGCAGCAGATCGAAACGCCTGGACCCGGACAGGTGCAGATCACCTTGGCCACCGGAGGCATTTGCGGCTCGGACTTGCATTATTACAACCATGGCGGCTTTGGCACGGTGCGATTGCAGGAGCCGATGGTTCTGGGTCATGAGGTGTCGGGATACATCACGGCCCTTGGGCCGGACGTCTCAGGTCTGACCGAAGGCCAACTGGTTGCGGTGTCGCCCTCGCGTCCGTGTCACACCTGTCGCTATTGCCACAGCGCGCAATTCAAACACTGTCTCAACATGCGCTTTTATGGCTCGGCCATGCCTTTTCCGCATATCCAAGGCGCGTTTCGCCAGGTGTTGGTGGCCGATGCTGCACAATGTGCGCCCGCCGATGACCTCTCTCCGGGTGGAGCGGCGATGGCAGAGCCCTTGGCGGTCTGTCTGCACGCGACACGGCGCGCAGGACCAATGTTGGGCAAGTCGGTGCTCGTCACCGGCTGTGGACCGATTGGCGTTCTGTGCATTCTTGCAGCCCGCCGGGCAGGGGCCGATCTAATCGTCGCCACCGATCTGAGCGATTTCACCCTAGAGCATGCCAAACACGCCGGGGCTGACGTCACAACCAACACAGGCACGGACCCAGAGGGCCTTGCGCCCTATGCCACAGACAAAGGCCGGTTCGAAGTCCTTTTTGAATGCACGGGCGCCCAAGTTGCGCTGGCTGGAGCGATCCCAGCCATGCTGCCTGGCGGAACAATCATGCAGCTTGGCCTTGGGGGCGATATGACGCTTCCCATTCAGGCGATGACAGCCAAAGAGTTGTCGCTCAAAGGCTCTTTCCGGTTCCATGAAGAGTTCCACATCGGTGTCAGCCTAATGCAAAAAAGACTGATCGATGTGAAACCCTACATCACGCACACATTTGCGCTAGTGAACGCCGTTGATGCTTTCCAAACCGCCGGGGATCGCAGCCAAGCGACGAAAGCGCAGATTAGCTTTGATCAAGACGCTGCTTGAGCCAGAGATAATAGGCTGAATGGTCCAAATCTCCGCCGTCACGACCCTCCACAAGATCGCGAAATCCGTCGCGAACACACGCGCCGAGCGGCAACTCAAGCCCAAACCTGTCGGCCTCCGACATCGCATTGTTGAGGTCTTTCAGCTGCGCCACCGATCGGCCGCCGGCAACAAAATCGCCCTCCACCATGCGTTTGCCGTGCAGCTCCAAAATGCGGCTGTCGGCAAATCCGCCAGCAAGCGCCAATCGCACTTTGGCTGGGTCGCAGCCTCCGGCTTCGGCCAATCGTAAACCCTCAGCCACAGCGCCGATGGTGCTGGCAACGATCAGCTGATTGGCAAGTTTGGTGATCTGTCCAGCGCCGATAGGCCCCAGATGGGTTGGTCTGCCTAGCGCGTTCAAAACGGGGGCAACGGCTTCGAAGACGGCTACCTCGCCGCCCACAAAGATCGACATGCTGCCGTCCTGCGCGCCAACCACACCGCCGGACACCGGCGCGTCGAGCAGGTGGCATCCACGCTCGTCCAAGAGCTTGGCCAAGTCTTGATCCGTCTTCGGATCAACCGATCCCATATCGATAATCGTTGTGCCTGGGTCCAAGGCATCCATAACGCCGTCATCGATCAGGGTGGATCGCGTTATGGGACCATCCAGAAGCATGGTGATGATCACCTGCGCGCCCTCGGCGACATCGGCTGGGTGCTTGGCCACACGCGCAACATCTCGCAAGCCCTGAGCGCGCTCTTCCGTCCGATTCCAGATTGTTAGATCATGGCCAGCCTGCGCCAGTCGCCGCACCATATGAGCTCCCATCAGCCCAGTTCCCAAAAATCCGATCCTCATAGCTCTGCTCCGATGGCTGAAAGAGCCGCACGCGCGACATCTATGTCCTGATCACCCGTTCCCGAACCAACGCCTATACCGCCCACGAGATGGCCCTCAAGAACGATCGGCAATCCGCCCGGCAAACCCGTCACGCCGCCTTGCGTTGCCAGACCTATCAGCGGGCGCACATCCTCAGGGATGGTCGTGCTTTGCCCGCCTATGGAGGCGGCAGTCAGCGCCTTGGCTTTTGCGCTCTTGCGGCTGAGGAACTTCGCGCCTGTCATCCGCAACTCACCCAGCGTCTCACCGGAAGCATCGACAATAACGATACATTGCGGCTGGCCCATTTCTTCGGCGCGGGCAACGGCAGCAGCAAGCATCGCCATAGCGCCATGATGGGTAAGGGCGCGGGTTGGTTTGGAATATTCCATCGGCAGGTCCTGTCTGTTTGACGCAAGAGTATGTTATCGATAACCAACTTGCATTGATTTGGGGAGCCCAAGGAGGGGCCAAAGCATGTCTTTTTTTGAAGTGATTGCCCCGGCATTCGAGCGCTTTGTATTGGGAAACGCTCCGGTCAAGCAACTGGCGACAGGCTTTGATTGGGTAGAAGGCCCGGTGTGGTTTGGCGATGCGGGATGCCTTCTTTTCTCTGACATTCCGAACAACAGGATGCTGCGTTGGACGCCTGAAACAGGCATCTCAACGTATCGAGCGCCGTCCAATTACGCCAACGGACACACGCGCGACCGAGAGGGGCGGTTGATTTCCTGCGAGCATGGGATGCGCCGCGTCACCCGCACCGAGCATGATGGATCGATTACCGTTATTGCAGACGCGTACGGCGGTAAGCCGCTCAACTCGCCAAATGATGTCATCGTCAAATCGGACGGTACAATCTGGTTTTCAGATCCCCACTACGGGATCATGACAAACTATGAGGGCTTTGCCAGCGAGCAAGAACTGCCATGCCATGTCTATCGCGCTGATCCGGTAACCGGTGCGCTTGATATTGTGGTTGATGACATGCAGTGCCCCAACGGGCTTGCCTTCTCGCCGGATGAAAGGCTGCTGTATGTGACTGATACGGGGCGAATTTTCACCGATGATCCAGCCCATATCCGTGTCTATGATTATTCCGCCGATGGAACGCTTTCAAATGGCCGACTGTTTCACACCATCGACCCCGGTAAGGCCGATGGTATCCGACTGGACAGAAAGGGAAATGTGTGGTCCTCAGCGGCAGATGGCGTGCATTGCATCGCGCCCAGCGGCGAACTGATGGGCAAGATTTTTGTACCCGAACTGGTGTCCAACCTTTGCTTCGGTGGGCGCGCCAAACACGAGCTTTACATCACCGCAACAACAAGCCTCTACCGCGTAACGCTCAATCGTCAGGGCGTTCAGTTCCCCTAAAGTCAGACGGTCGCCAGAAGGCCAATTTGCGATCAGCAAGCCCAGCACATCGGAGCTATCGCGGTCTTAATCCAGAATGTCTTCAATCCAGGTTTTCGCAGCGACCGCTTGAGGGAAACCCAGCGTGCCTATGGCAAGCATTGCCACATGCTGCATGTCCGGTTTGGAAATGCCTTCAGCGTTGCCGCGGCGTGCATGCGAGTGCACAGCGCCTTCCGAACCAGCGCCAACGGCGAGCGCAAGCTTCACCAGTCGCTTTTCGCGATCCGAAAGCGGCCCAGCCTTTGCGCTGGCCTCACCGAGGGCTTGGTAAGCCTGCCAAACATCGGGATACTGCTCAGCGATAGCACCGGCGGCACCGGGAAGCTTCGTGCTCATGGTCGTTCCTTATACGGTGAAGTCATCGATGAGGACTTCGGGTTTGGCAAAGTTGGTTAGGTCATCGATGTTGTTGATGGTAACGCGCGCGCCATCCACCTCCACACCGTACCCTTGCAGGGTCTTGAACGCGCGCGAGAGGTTCTCTGGTGTCATGCCGAGATAGGATGCCAAACGACGCTTCTCCATTGACAGATGAACCGTGTCGCCATCATCGCCAAACTTTCGTGCGCGCAGCAGATAATTGGCCAGCCGTTCTATCGACGTGCGCAGTTTCAGGTTCTTGGTGTTTTTGATGACACCGCGATAGCACTTGGCCAGCTCATCCACGATGGCGCGCGCAAAGACCGGGTCGGTTGAAAAAACCTCGCGCACATCGGTTGAGGGAAGCAGCACAATGCGAGACTTTTCGATTGTCCGCGCCGACATCAAATATGGCGCGTCTCGGATCGTTGCCGCCAAGATGAAGGTTGAAACCGGTAGCACTGTGGCCATCGTTGTTTCGCGACCGTTCCATGAGGCATACAATTCCACCGATCCGCCGACCATCACGTGCAGGAAGTCGCACGGGTCACCTTCGGTGATCAGCTCGATCATGGGCGGAAAATTTTGGACATAGGCGCCGCGAAACAGAGCATCAAAGCTCTCATCAGCCATGCCCTTGAAAAGGCTAAGCGCCCGGATGTCGGCTTCTTCGGTCGGTTTCACGGTCGCTCGCGGCAAATCATTACACCTAACATTTATCAAGCCATGACATGATAAATGTCAATAGACGGATTGCGCTTTCCCAAACGTTAGCATGACCTTTTCACAAGGAGAAGATGATCGATCTTAGGCATTGATTTATTTGAGTAATCTGGCGTGACTGGCTTGATGTACGTCAAATTCGTTCTTCGAGAGAACGCGCAGACCCATTGCGGTGCTTCAGCAATCTGGCTGGAGCAGATTGCCGGAGAAACCCGATGGAACTGCAAAACAAGGCCACGGCTCTGTGGTCGAATTTCCTCAAAGTGAACATGGTGCAGATCAGGACGTTCCACATGACGTGGTTCGCCTTCTTCGCCTGCTTCTTTGCTTGGTTCGGGATCGCACCGCTGATGTCGGTGGTGCGCGATGAGCTGCAACTCACACCTGATCAAATCGGCTGGGCCATCATTGGCTCGGTGTCGATGACCATCTTCGCCCGCCTATTCATTGGCTGGCTGTGCGACCGCATTGGGCCGCGCAAGTCCTATACCGGCTTACTGTTACTGGGCTCGTTGCCTGTGATGGGCATTGGCTTGGCCCAGACCTTTGAGACGTTTTTGCTGTTCAGGGTGCTGATCGGCTGCATCGGCGCCTCTTTCGTGATCACCCAATACCATACCAGCGTGATGTTCGCGCCAAACGTGGTTGGCCAGGCCAACGCCACCTCGGCTGGCTGGGGCAACCTTGGTGGCGGTGTCACCCAGTTTGTTATGCCCTTGCTATTCTCGGTGATGGTCATCGGGTTCGGCTTCTCCGAGGCCGTTGGCTGGCGCCTGTCGATGGTGGTTGTCGGCGTGATCATCATGCTGATCGGCATCGCCTACTTCTTCCTTACCCAGGATGCGCCTGACGGCAACTTCGATGACCTGCGTGCGCAGGGCAAAATGGAAGAGAAAAAGAAGGTCACCGGCAATTATATGCATGCCCTGACCGACCCGCGCGTCTGGGTTCTGTTCGTGATTTACGGTGCCTGCTTTGGCATCGAGCTGACGGTGAACAACGTCGCTGCGCTTTACTTCATGGACTATTTTGACCTGAACCTGGTCACCGCCGGTTTCGTCGCTGCCTCGTTTGGCCTGATGAACATTTTTGCCCGCACCATGGGTGGCATCTTTGGCGACAATTTCGGCTCGCTGTGGGGGCTTAAGGGGCGTGCGTTCTGGTTGTTCCTTTGCCTGCTGTTTGAAGGCATCGCCTTGATGGTCTTCAGCCAGATGAGCGTTTTGTTCCTGGCTCTCCCATCGCTGATCGTCTTCTCCTTGTTCACGCAGATGGCCGAAGGCGCGACCTATTCCGTCGTTCCCTTCATCAACAAGAAAGCCCTCGGCGCCGTGGCTGGCGTGGTGGGTGCGGGCGGCAATGCCGGCGCCGTGCTCGCAGGCTTCCTGTTCAAGAACGTGATCGATTGGTCTGAAGCCTTCCTCATTCTCGGCATCGTTGTCACCTGCGCCTCGTTCCTAGCCTTCTTCGTTCGGTTCTCGACCAAACAGGAAGACGAAGAACGGGCAGCATTTGCAGCGGCCAACATTGAGACGCTGAAACGGCGCGCGGCAAAGGCCAATGCCGACCTGGAAGAAGGTCTGGTTGCCATCTCCAACCGTGAGCCAAAGCCAAGCCCGGCTGAATAGGCCAGGCCTCCACAAACCATGACGCGTGGCATCCGGTCACGCGCCAATTCCCAAAACGCCAAGACCCAACCAAGGACACGACAATGGGACAGGATCTTAGAAATTATACGCCGGACGATGAGGCCTTTTGGGCCTCATCGGGCAAGGCGATTGCCAACCGAAATCTATGGATTTCCATTCCCTCGCTGCTCTGTGGCTTCGCGGTATGGCTCTACTGGGGCATCATCACGGTCCAGATGATCAATCTGGGGTATCCGTTCGAAACCTCGCAATTGTTCACGCTGACGGCCATCGCCGGCCTTTCCGGCGCAACGCTGCGTATTCCCGCGACATTCTTCATCCGCATCGCCGGTGGTCGCAACACCATCTTTTTCACCACCGCGCTGTTGATGATCCCGGCTGTTGGCACGGGCCTAGCCCTGCAAAACCCTGATACGCCGCTGTGGCAGTACCAGGCTTTGGCGCTGCTTTCCGGCATAGGCGGCGGCAACTTCGCGGCCTCCATGTCCAACATCTCGTTCTTCTTCCCCAAGAAGATCCAGGGCTACTCGTTGGGCATGAATGCAGGTCTTGGCAATTTCGGTGTCACGACCATGCAGATCGTGATCCCGCTGGTCATGACGTTTGGCTTGTTCGGCGGAGACTCGCAGACGCTGGTCAACACCTCCGGCACGCTGATCGGCCGTATCCCAGCCGGGACAGAAACCTTCATCCAGAACGCAGGCTTTGTCTGGTTGCTGGCGCTCATCCCGCTCGCCTTCCTGGGCTGGTTCGGCATGAACAACATTCGCGATGAACATGTGTCTCCCAACATACCGAACCCCATCGGTGCCTTCGGTATCATTGGCTTTATGTACGCCATCGGTCTTGCAGCAGCAGCGTTCGGCCTCTGGCTGATGCTCCCTGCAGCTGTTGGTGGCTCGGGTCTTGGCGTTTCCAAATGGTTCGTCCTGCCCATCGTGATCGTGCTGACGGTAGTCGCGCTGAAGTTCATCCCTGGCCAGGTCGGTCAAAACTTGACCCGCCAGTACAAAATCTTCGGCAACAAGCACACCTGGGCGATGACCATCATCTACGTGATGACCTTCGGCTCCTTTATCGGCTACTCAGCTGCCATGGGCCTGACGATCAAGGTGGTCTTCGGCTTCCAGCATCTGATGGTTGATGGCGTGCTCACCCACGATACGTCCAACCCCAACGGTCCAAGCGCTTTGATGTTTGCTTGGATGGGCCCGTTCATCGGCGCTCTCATTCGACCCGTTGGTGGCATCTGGGCTGACAAAGCCGGTGGCGCCAAAGTGACCCAGATCATCTCGGTCGTCATGGTCGCCTGTGCCGTTGCGCTCGCCTACATCCTTCAGCAGGCCTACGCCTCGGCCACGCCGGAAGAGTACTTCATTCCCTTTCTGTTGTTGTTCCTGGTGCTGTTCGCAGCGACAGGCATCGGCAATGGCTCCACGTTCCGCACGATTGCTGTGGCCTTCAACAAAGAACAGGCTGGTCCGGTTCTTGGTTGGACATCGGCGGTAGCCGCCTATGGCGCTTTCCTGATCCCACAGATTTTTGGTGAACAGCTGCGCGCTGGGTCACCTGAGCTCGCCCTTTATGGCTTTGCGATCTTCTACGCGGTCTGCATCGTCATCAACTGGTGGTTCTACCTGCGACCAGGCGCCTACATCAAAAACCCTTGATTTTTGAACGCCTTAGCTGCGCCGTATCGGGCGGCGCAGCTCCCCATTCTTTGTAAGGAAAACGACCATGAGCCATCTGCTCGACAGACTTAATTTCTTGCAGTCAAAGGAACTGGAACAGTTCTCAAACGGACACGGACAGGTCACGCGCGAAAACCGCGATTGGGAAGACACATACCGCAACCGCTGGCGGCACGACAAAGTGGTGCGCTCCACCCATGGCGTGAACTGCACCGGGTCATGCTCGTGGAAGATTTACGTCAAATCGGGCATCGTGACCTGGGAGACGCAGCAGACGGACTATCCGCGTACGCGCCCCGACCTGCCCAACCATGAACCACGCGGCTGTGCCCGTGGTGCCAGCTATTCCTGGTATCTCTATTCTGCCAATCGGGTGAAAAACCCGCTTGTGCGTGGTCGCTTGATGAAGGTGTGGCGCAAGCTGCGTGAAACGCTGGGCCCCATCGAGGCTTGGACCAAGCTGCAAGGCGATCCCATTTTGCGGGCGTCCTACGTCGAAACGCGCGGCAAGGGTGGCTTTGTACGTGCCACTTGGGATGAGGCGACGGAAATCACCGCGGCGGCTAACGCTTACACGGCCAAAACCTATGGCCCGGACCGCGTGTTTGGCTTCTCGCCGATCCCGGCCATGTCCATGGTCTCCTATGCAGCCGGCTCGCGCTATCTCTCGCTGCTCGGCGGCGTGTGCATGAGTTTTTATGATTGGTACTGCGATCTGCCGCCAGCCTCCCCGATGACGTGGGGCGAGCAGACCGATGTTCCTGAATCTGCCGACTGGTACAATGCCGGCTACCTGTTGCTCTGGGGTTCGAACGTTCCGCAGACCCGCACCCCTGATGCGCATTTCTACACCGAGGCCCGTTACAAGGGCACCAAGTCCGCTGTCATTTGCCCGGACTATTCGGAGGCCGCCAAATTTGGCGATGTCTGGCTGAATGTGAAGCAGGGCACCGATGCCGCGCTTGCCATGGCGTTTGGCCATGTGATCCTGCGCGAGTTCCACCTCGATCAGCAGACGCCATACTTCGAGGACTACACCCGCAAATACTCCGATTTCCCGATGCTGGTGAAATTGGATGAGAAAGACGGCAAGCTGGTCGCTGGCCGGTTCCTGCGTGCCGACGATCTTGATGGCAAGCTGGGCGAAGACAACAATCCAGAATGGAAAACCATTGCCTATGACGAGACCTCCGAAGGGCTCGTCGCGCCTAACGGCTCAATTGGTTATCGCTGGGGCGAAGATGGTGAATGGAACCTCGAAGAGCGCGCATCAAAAGCGGACACGCGCCTGAAGATGACGCTGGTTCTGGACGACGACCACGACGATGTGGTCGGCGTCAATTTCCCCTATTTTGGCGGAGAGGCAACCGAAGCTTTCGCAACCGATCAGGTACATCCAAATGTCCTGACGCATAACATCCCGGTCAAGAAAGTGAAAACGACCGAGGGTGAGGTGCTTGTTGCAACCGTGTTCGATCTGTTTTGCGCCAACTACGGCCTCGACCGTGGCTTGGGCGGCGATCACGTTGCCAAATCCTATGAGGATGATGTGCCCGGCTCGCCCAAATGGGCTGAGAAGATCACCGGTGTGTCCGCAGATAAAATCATCCATGTCGCCCGCGAGTTTGCGCAAAACGCAGAGAAGACCCAGGGCAAGTCCATGGTCATTATCGGCGCGGCCATGAACCACTGGTACCACATGGACATGAACTATCGTGGCGTCATCAACATGTTGGTGATGTGCGGCTGCGTAGGTCAGTCCGGCGGTGGCTGGGCGCACTATGTGGGCCAAGAGAAACTGCGACCGCAGACCGGCTGGCAGCCATTGGCCTTTGCGCTGGATTGGTCACGCCCACCTCGGCACATGAACTCAACGTCGGCCTGGTACGCTCATTCCGATCAGTGGCGCTATGAAACGCTGAACGCTCATGAGATCCTATCTCCGACCGCTCCTGAAGGCGATTGGGACATCAACCTCATCGACTACAACATCCGCGCCGAGCGGATGGGGTGGTTGCCGTCCGCACCGCAACTGAAAACCAATCCGTTGGAGGTTGCCAAAGCCGCAAAGGCAGCAGGCAAAGAAATCCCTGCCTATGTGGCCGAGCAGCTGAAATCCGGCGATCTGGAAATGGCCTGTGAGGATCCTGATGATCCTGCCAACTGGCCGCGCAACCTGTTCGTCTGGCGTTCCAACCTGCTCGGTTCATCGGGCAAAGGGCACGAGTATTTCCTCAAGCATCTGCTCGGCTCCGACCATGGTGTGATGGGCAAAGATTTGGGTGAAGAAGGCGCACAACTCCCCAAGGAAGCCAAATGGCATGAGGAAGGGCCACGCGGGAAGCTCGATCTTCTGGTTACCATCGACTTCCGCATGTCCACGACCTGCGTCTACTCCGATATCGTTCTGCCGACGGCGTCTTGGTACGAAAAAGACGACATGAACACCTCGGACATGCATCCGTTCATCCACCCGCTTCAGGCGGCGGTGGACCCGGCTTACGAGTCCAAGTCGGACTGGGAAATCTTCAAGTCCATCGCCAAAAAGTTCCAGGATATCGCGCCGGGGTATTTGGATCAGGAAACCGACATCGTCGCGCTGCCGATCCTTCACGATACCCCAGGGGAGATCGCCCAAGATCAGGTAAAAGACTGGAAGAAAGGTGAGTGCGATCTCATCCCCGGCAAGACCGCTCCTGCTTACGTGGCTGTCGAGCGCGACTATGGTGCCATCTACGACCGGTTTACCGCGCTCGGTCCGTTGATGGACAAGCTCGGCAATGGCGGCAAAGGGATCACCTGGAACACGCAAACCGAGATCGACAATCTGGCCGCCCTTAACGGCACCCAGCTTGAGGGTGCCGCAGAGGGTCGTCCGAAAATCGAGACGGCGATTGATGCCTGTGAAGTCATCTTGATGCTGGCGCCGGAAACCAACGGCGAAGTGGCGGTGAAAGCTTGGGAAGCGCTTGAGAAAGCCACCGGACGGGAGCACGCGCATCTGGCTGAAGGCGAGCACCATAACAAGATACGCTTCCACGATATCGCTGCGCAGCCTCGCAAGATCATCTCCTCACCCACCTGGTCGGGCATTGAGAGCGGGAAGGTCAGCTACAATGCCGGCTACACCAATGTGCATGAGCTGATCCCCTGGCGCACGCTGACCGGGCGTCAGCAGCTCTATCAAGATCACCTTTGGATGCGAGCGTTCGGCGAGGGCTTCATGTCCTACCGCCCGCCGGTCGATCTGAAAACGATCACTGACGAGGTGCACACAGATAAGAACAGCCCGCACGTTGTGCTGAACTTCATCACGCCGCACCAGAAATGGGGCATCCACTCCACCTACACCGACAATCTGTTGATGCTCACTCTCAACCGTGGCGGACCGGTGATCTGGATCAGCGAGAACGATGCGACCACGGCCGGTATCGTCGATAATGACTGGGTGGAACTCTACAACGTCAACGGCGCTTTGACGGCGCGCGCGGTGGTGTCCCAGCGGATCAAGGACGGAACGACGTTCATGTATCACGCGCAGGAAAAGATCGTGAACACGCCGGGCTCTGAGAAGACCGGCCATCGCGGCGGCATCCACAATTCGGTGACGCGCGCCACGCTCAAACCCACCCACATGATCGGCGCTTACGCCCAGCAGTCCTACGGCTTCAACTACTACGGAACCGTTGGATCGAACCGGGATGAGTTCGTCGTCGTTCGCAAAATGCAGAAGGTCGACTGGCTCGACAGCGAAGCCCCAAACACGTCTGACGCCTCCCAGAAGGAGACAGCCCAATGAGAGTACGCGCGCAAATCGGCATGGTGCTGAACCTCGACAAATGCATCGGGTGCCACACCTGCTCAGTGACCTGCAAAAACGTTTGGACGAGCCGCGAAGGCGTTGAGTACGCCTGGTTCAACAATGTCGAAACCAAACCCGGCACCGGCTATCCCACCGACTGGGAAAACCAAGCCCGCTGGAACGGCGGCTGGGAACGTACAGCATCCGGCAAGCTTCAGCCCAAACAGGGCGCCAAGTGGCGTATCTTGTCGAACATCTTCGGCAACCCGGATCTGCCCGAGATCGACGACTACTACGAGCCGTTCGACTTCGATTACGACCATCTGAAATCGGCACCGGAAATGGAGGCCTTCCCAACGGCGCGTCCTCGTTCGAAAATCACTGGTGAGCGGATTGAGAAGATCGAAAAAGGGCCGAACTGGGAAGAAATTCTCGGTGGTGAATTCTCCAAGCGTTCAGAAGACTACAACTTCGAAGGCATCCAGAAGGAGATTTACGGTGAGTACGAAAACACCTTCATGATGTACCTGCCACGGTTGTGTGAGCATTGCCTCAACCCAACCTGCGCAGCCTCTTGCCCGTCCGGCGCGATCTATAAGCGCGAGGAAGATGGCATCGTTCTGATCGACCAGGAAAAGTGCCGTGGCTGGCGCATGTGTGTCTCCGGCTGTCCGTACAAAAAGGTCTATTACAACTGGGAATCCGGCAAATCAGAAAAGTGCACGCTTTGCTATCCGCGCATTGAATCGGGCAATCCAACCGTCTGTTCGGAAACCTGCGTCGGTCGCATCCGCTATCTCGGTGTGATGCTCTACGATGCTGACAAGATCAAAGAAGCAGCAAACGCTGAAAAAACCACCGATCTTTATGACGCGCAGCTCGACGTTTTCCTCGATCCCAACGATCCTGAGGTGATCGCTGCGGCGCGCCGCGACGGAATCCCCGAAGACTGGATCAAATCGGCTAAGGAAAGCCCGATCTGGAAGATGGCGATGGTCTGGAAAGTGGCGTTTCCGCTGCATCCAGAATACCGCACGCTGCCGATGGTTTGGTACATCCCGCCGCTGTCTCCGATCCAGAACGCAGCCCAGGCCGGCAAGATTGGCATGGATGGCGCGATGCCGGATGTGAACTCGCTCCGCATCCCGGTGAAGTATCTGGCCAACATGCTGACCGCTGGCGATGAAGCCCCTGTGGTGCAGGCGCTGGAGCGCATGCTCGCTATGCGCGCCTATATGCGCGCCAAAACGGTGGAGGGTGTCACCGATGCGGCCATCGCCGCGCGGGTCGATCTCAGTCCGACCATCATCGAGGACATGTACAAAATCATGGCTCTTGCGGACTATGAAGACCGCTTCGTCATCCCAACAACCCACCGCGAGCAGGTCGAAGACGCCTACGATTTGAAAGGCGGCTGCGGCTTCACCGATGGCAATGGCTGCTCAACTGGCGATTCAGGCTCGCTGTTCGGCGGCAAGAAGAAGGCGCTGAAGATGCCTGAGGCCTTGGACCAGGGAGGACGCTGATATGATCGATCGTACACTCAAAGCCCTGTCGCTGATCCTCAGCTATCCAACCCCTGAGCTGCAACAGGCCATGCCAGAGATCGGCGCCGTTTTGGCCTCGGAAAACCGCCTAACAGCAGCGGCGCGCCGTGACCTTCGACCATTGGTCGAGGAGCTGGCAAGCCGGGACATCTATGAGCTGGAAGAGCAGTTCGTCATGCTGTTCGATCGCTCGCGCACGCTCTCGCTCAATCTGTTTGAGCACGTGCATGGCGAGAGCCGTGATCGTGGTGGCGCGATGGTCTCTCTGATTGAGACGTATCGTGAAGGAGGCTTCGATCCTGTGACCAGTGAGCTGCCCGATTATCTCCCGGTGCTACTAGAGTTCCTGGCCACACGACCAGCCGCTGAAGCACGCGATACGCTGGCCGATGCGGCGCATATTTTTAGCGCGCTGAGCGAACGGTTGGTGCGCCGCGAAAGCGTCTATGCCGGCATTTTCAACGCGCTGGTCCAGCTCTCCGGTGTTCACGCGGACAAGCAAGCCGTTGCCGACCTTCTGGAGGAACCAGAGGTCGATCCCAATGATCTGGAAGCGCTGGATAAGGTTTGGGAGGAAAGCGAAGTGCTTTTCGGTCCTGACCCCAATGCAGGGTGTCCGCAGGTGCGCGACATGCTCGCGCGCATGGATCAGCCAGTGAACCCAAATCCCGCGCCGCAGCACGCGGCCGAATAGGGAGGAAAGACCATGTTTCCCAATTTTGATATCGACTTCATCATCTTTGGCATCATGCCCTATGCCGCACTGACCATCTTGGTTGTTGGCTCCATCGCGCGCTACGAACGCGATCCTTTCACGTGGAAAAGTTCCTCCAGCCAACTCTTGCGTCGCAAGCAGCTGATCTTGGGATCGGTGCTGTTTCACGTCGGCATCATCGTCGTGTTCTTCGGCCATCTGCTAGGGCTTTTCACGCCGATTTGGATCCTGGATCTGCTCGGCGTGCCTTATGCGCTCAAGCAATGGGCCGCAGTGCTCATTGGTGGCTTTTTTGGTGTTATCGCTTTGATTGGCGCCACGATGCTTCTGCACCGCCGCTTGACCGATCCGCGCATCCGTCAAACGTCGAGCTTTGCTGATATTGGCATCATGGTTTTGATCTGGCTGCAGCTTCTTATTGGGCTGGGCACGATCTTCCTGACGCTTCAGCACATGGATGGCGCTGAGATGGTTCTCTTTATGAACTGGTCGCAGAGTGTCCTTAGCTGGAATATCAACGCTTGGATCAACGTGATTGATGTGCACTGGATGTACAAAACGCACATCTTCTTGGGGCTGCTCATCACCGCACTGTTCCCGTTCACGCGGCTTGTGCACATGCTGTCGGGCTTCGCCGCGCCGTTCCGCTATCTGTTGGGGCGGCCTGGTTACCAGATCGTGCGCTCTCGCCGTCGGACCCCACTTGGCCAGGCGCCGGTGGACTCCCATTCCTCCACACCGGCGGAGTGAGACTGATGGGGCAAACAACCCACACGCTTGCCAATGCTGATGCCCCAAAAGGGGCCCAGCAAACCACCGGTCCTATCAGCGTCAACGGTGAGACCATTACACCCGAAGCCATAGGCTTGGAGGCCCAAAACCACACCGCACCGAAGAACAAGCCCGGCACGGCCTGGAACCAAGCCGCTCGTGCGATGGCTGTCCGCACGCTGCTTTTGCAGGTTGCCAAGCGGCAGGGCATCACGCCATCGCCGCTTGAGGTAGGGCCAGGACGGTACGAAACCGACGAGGAAGCGCTGATCCGCGCCTTGCTGGAGGATTCTATCAGCATATCAGCACCAACCGACGATCAAGTGCTTGCCGAATGGCAACGCGATCCAGACCGCTTTCGCTCGCCGCCCCTGTGGGAGGTTTCTCACATCTTGGTCGCGTGCGACATGAGCAATCCCGAGGCCCGCGTTGCTGGTTTCAAGCGCGCAGTTGATCTTGCCAAACTGGTCCAAGACCAGCCGCAAAACTTCGCGCGCATCGCCGCTGACCACAGCGATTGCGGGTCAAAGTCCAATGGCGGCATGCTCGGTCAACTGTCGCCCGGCGATAGCGTGCCGGAGTTTGAGAAAGCCCTGCGCGGGCTGGCCGAAGGCGAGATCACGCCCAAGCCCGTTCCAACCCGTCACGGGTTTCACATCGTGCGCATGGATGCCTTGGCGCTTGGACAGGTGCTGCCCTTCCAGGCCGTGCGCGGCAAGATCGCCGACGCTATGGAAAAAACCGCTTGGGCCAGCGCGGCCCGTGTTTTCCTGAACACCTTGGTGCGGGACGCAGCGATAGAAGGACTTCACCTCGATCTCGCCGATGTCTAGGCGAGGCTGACAGGAGCAAACAATGCTCAGGAACCAGAATGAGAGGCGGGCTGACGGGATGGAGCTAGTCGGCGCGAGTCTGAAGACCGATCCGCTGACCTTTTTGGCCGAGGACCATATGCGGCAGCGTGAGATATGCGCGATGCTGCACATGGTCGCCAGCCAACCCTATCCTGAGTTCCGGTCCATGGGTGTGTCGCTAGGTTATCTGCGCCATGAGTTTCTGTTGCACAACGCAGATGAGCGCGCGGTGCTGTTCCCCATGATGGTCGCGCGTTGCGAAAAAGAAGATGAGATTGGCCTCATCATTGATCGTCTGCTGCGTGACCATGAGGCGGCGGAAGTGCAGGCTCAAAAAATCTGCCATATCCTGGAAACCATCATGGAGACTGGTGATGCGCCCAATGATGCCGACCGCGCGGAACTGAAGGACTTTGCAGGCCTATGTCAGCGCTATCTGATCTTGGAAAACGCCATCATTTTACGGCTTGCGCGCGTGCGCCTAAACGAAAACGATTTAGCGGTTTTGTCCCGCAAGATGCTGCTGCGGCGCGGGCTTATTGAACCTGATCAAACCAAGCCGAAGGAACAATGACATGGTCGAGAGACTGCTAGCGCGCAACGCGGAATGGTCGGTCAAACGCAACGAACAGGACCCCGGCTATTTCGCCCGGCTCGCCGAGCAACAAGCGCCTGACTATTTCTGGATTGGGTGCTCGGACAGCCGCGTGCCGGCCAATGTTGTCGCCGGGCTTGATCCCGGAGAAGTGTTTGTTCACCGCAACGTGGCCAATGTTGTTCACTCTTCGGACATGAACCTGTTGAGCGCGCTAGAGTACGCCATAGAAGCGCTGCAAGTACGGCAGGTGATCGTTTGTGGTCACTATGGTTGTGGCGGTGTGAAAGCAGCGACCGAAAGCCTGCCGCACGGCCTTGCGGACCATTGGTTGGAGCCCATTCGCCGGCTCGCTCGTGCATATGCGGTGGACCTGGCCCAGACACTGTCCGACGAGGACAGGCAAAACAAATTGGCCGAGCTCAACGTCGTCGAAGGCGTGTTGAGGGTTTCTGAAACCCCCATTGTTCAGCGCGCTTGGCAACGCGGGGAACCGATCGCCATACACGGCCTGATCTATGGTCTGAGCGATGGTCGATTACGCAACCTCAACTGCACTGTCAGTGCAGGACATCTTGATCAACAATCAACCGAGCAGGCCACACCATGAAAATCGCATACACAATGATGCCGGGGCGAGGGGATATGGACCGGCTCCTTTCCACCTTGGCCAGTGATCTTATCGCCAATGGCTTGCGGGTGTGTGGCGTGGTCCAGTCCAATCAGGAGCGCCCTGGTGATCATCCATGCGACATGGACATCAAAGTTCTGCCAGACGGGAATGAGCATCGTATTTCACAGGCGCTTGGTAAGGGCTCTCGCGGCTGCCGTCTTGATCCTTCGGTGCTGGAACAGGCGGCCATTGATGTCGAGCGCAGTCTTGAAGCGGGTGCAGATATCCTGCTGATCAACAAGTATGGCAAGCATGAAGCCCAAGGGCGCGGTTTGGCCACAGCAATCGCCATGGCGGTGGAGCGTGGCATTCTGGTCATATGCGGATTGAACGAGCTCAATGTGGAGGCGTTCAACACCTTCACCGCGTCAGAAGCCGTTCAACTGGCACCCAAGCTGGATGAACTTGTCGCCTGGACCAATGCCAGTCTTACAGCGGCAGGCGACAATGAGCGCGTGGCTTAGCGCTTAAGCGCTAAGCGCAGAAAAGACGTCCTAAACCGGGTCTGGCGCAAAAATCTGCGGATACATGTGCCGCATCGCCTCTTCATCAAACTCCTGTTTAAAGGCGTGTTGGGTGGGCAGTGCCTTGGCGCGTTGCGCCGCCGGGCGGGCATCCAGCTCTTTCATCAGCCGATCAAGGTTTGGGTATTTTTCCATGATGGTGTCGTCGGCCAGCATATAGGTGAGCCGGTCGCCCCAGCCCCACACTGCCATATCCAGGATCGTGTAGGTGTCGCCCATCATATAGCGACCCTTAGCCAACCGATCATCGATGATTTGCCAGTGGCGCCGTGCCTCAAAATCATAGCGTTTGATGGCGTAGGGGATCTGCTCTGGCGCGAATTTGCGAAAATGCACAGCTTGGCCGGAATAGGGGCCAACGCCTGAGGCGATGAACATCAGCCAAGAGAGCAAAGTTCCGCGTGAACTGGGCTCATCTGGCAGCACGAATTGGCGTGTTTTATCAGCCAGGTAAAGCAAAATAGCATTGCTGTCGAAAACCGGCGTATCGCCATCGATGATGGCGGGAACTTTGGCGTTGGGGTTGATCTGCTTGTAGGTATCGCTGTGCTGTTGGCCGCGTTTGGAATCGATGGGGATCGGTTCATAGTCCAATCCGCATTCCTCAAGGAACAGCGCAACCTTCATTGGGTTGGGCGCTGCGTTGTAGAAGAACTTGATCATTCCAATTCCTAACATGTGCGATATCGTAACACTTGTACGCATGTTGAACATGGGCGACCTTGGCTGGCAAGCGCATCGAGAAACACACCAGCAGTGACGAGGTCCGACCGATATGAAGCCGACAATCAACCATGAAAGACCCTGGGAAACGGACGAGGCCACCTGGCGAGGCTTGGTCGACCAGGTACGCGCTGGCCGCGAGTTAAGCCCAAAATCATGGCCAGGTGGTGCGCGGTGCGCCATGGCGCTGTCGTTTGATTGTGACCATGAGACCTTCGAGTTGGGCATGGGAAAGGCGGCTATCGGACGTCTTGGCTGGGGAGAGTTTGGCCGCCGGCGCGGCGTGCCACGTATCCTCGATGTGTTGGCGCGGCATGACGTCAAGGCGAGCTTCTTTGTGCCAGCGGTGGCTGGCCTGATCGACCCTGATGCCCTCCAGCCGATCATAGCAGGCGGACACGAAATTGGGGTCCATGGTTGGATCCACGAAAACACCTCAAAGCTCGATCGTCAGACTGAGCGCGACTTGCTTTTACGGTCTCGCGACACGCTGGAACAGCTTACCGGAATCACGCCCGTCGGTCACAGAGCGGCCAACTGGGATTTGAGTTCCCATACCATTCAACTTGTTGCTGAAGCTGGCTTTTCCTACGACAGCAGCATGATGGCCGACGACAGCTGCTATGAGCTTTTGAGCGAAGGTCGTGACACTGGACTTGTCGAGATTCCTGTCGATTGGGTGCGCGATGATGCGGTCTATCTGTTGTTCAACCGCGAGCCCGCGACCAGGCCATGGACGGCTCCGACCGACGTACTCGACATCTTCAAGCGCGAGTTCGACATGGCCTTTGATGAGGGCGGCGTTTGCCAGCTTGTCTTCCACCCGTTTGTGATTGGCTACCGCTCGCGCATTTGGTTGTTGGAAGCGTTGATTGAACACGCAAAAGCGCGCGGCAACGTCTGGCTCCCAACCCACGCTGAGCTTGCAGACTGGGTGCGCAACCAGAGGTAGCGATATCACTTTGCTGCCCTTGTTGTTCGCATTACGCACAAAAATTTGTCTTGCGCACAATCATTAAGTGTTCCATCTTAGGTAGTTGTACGCAGGCTATCCTCTGCGGCTATCTGGGTAGGGAGGCAGGCTTTGCGATTGTTCGTTGTGGCCATGGATCGCGTGAATGCTTTGGCTACTGTGCTCGTCGCGGCTTTGCTCGCCATAGTTGCTCTGGCCGTAATGGGGCAGGTGACCGTCCGGTTCGTGCTCACGGCGTTTGGTATCAACATCTCTGCCCCTTGGACGGAAGAAGTCGCTCGCTACACGCTGATCTGGATGGTGTTTTTAGGCGCAGCTATCGGTGTGCGTCACGCCCGCATGATCGCGCTGGAATTTGGTATCCGCAAACTGCCCAAGGGCGTTGGCGTGCCGATCCGCTACGCCGTGATGATCATGAGCATCGCGTTTTTCGGTCTACTGTTCTGGGTTGGGGTGGACTTCCTGGAGCTTGGTCGATCCGAGCGCAGCCCAGTGCTCGGCATCACCCGCGACTATGTCTACTGGGCGATGCCCGTCGGCATGGTGCTGATGATCTTAAATTCGCTGGCACTGATTGCTGAAACAATCCTTGAAGGCCGCGATATTCGCTTCGCCTCCGATTTCGCGCCGGAGGACTAGGCAATGGTCATGCTCGTTGTCGTTCTTCTAGTGCTTTTTGTGGCCAGCGTTCCCATCGCGATGGCGCTTGGCATGGCGGCGATACCAACGCTGATGGATCGCGGCATCCCGTTCATCGCCATTCCGCAGGTCATTTTTGAGGCGCTAGACAGTTTCGCGCTTATGGCGCTGCCGCTCTACATCTTGGCTGGCCGGTTGATGCAGCACGGCGGCATCGCTGGCCGTCTGGTGGATTTTGCCAAAGCGCTCGTCAGCTGGGTGAGAGGCGGTTTGGCCGCCGCCGTCGTCATGACATCCATGCTCTTTGCCACTATCTCTGGTTCCTCAGCGGCAACCGCTGCGGCCATCGGCTCGATGCTGATCCCGGAGATGGAAAAACAGAAATATCCGCGCCCCTTTAGCGCCGCCGTTACGGCATCGTCCGGTGAGTTGGGCGTGATCATCCCGCCGTCGGTTGCGATGGTGATCTACGGCGTTATCACTGGCGTTTCGATCACTGATCTCTTCATCGCCGGGTTTTTGCCCGGTTTGATGATTGCGGTTTCACTGATGACCACAGCGATCCTCATTGCCTGGATCATGGGCTATGGCGAACGCCAGCCGTTCCGTCTTGGTCCCTGGGCACGCGATGTCGGCCATGCCCTTTGGCGTGCCTCGCTCTCGCTCTTCATGCCAGTGATCATTCTCGGAGGTATTTTTGGCGGCATCTTCACCGCCACCGAAGCTGCGGTCGTCGCGGTGTTTTACGCGCTGTTCTTGAGCCTTGTGGTGTACCGCGAAATCGGTGTCCGCGACTTGCCGCGCATCTTTGCTAGCGCTGCCATCACGTCCTCGGTGGTGATGATCATCGTTGCCTTCGCGGCCATGTTTGCCTTTGGCTTGCACCTGCTGCGCGCGCCGCAACAGCTGGGCAATCTGCTGACCACGATCACCGAAAACCCGATCCTGTTCCTGCTGCTCGTCAACCTCTTCCTTCTCATCGTCGGCATGTTCATGGAGACGTTTGCGGCCATCGTCATCCTCGGCCCGATCCTTTCGCCCATCGCCGTTAGTTACGGCATCGATCCGGTGCATTTCGGCCTCATCATGATCGTCAATCTGGCGGTCGGCATGGTGACACCACCGGTCGGGGTCAATCTGTTTATCGCTTGCGGTATAGCGCGCATCAGTATGGAGCAACTGATGCGTCCGCTGGCGATCTTCCTAGGTGTGCTCATCATCAATCTGCTGATCATCACCTATGTGCCGAGCATCTCGCTCGCGCTGCTCCGCTAAAACCAACCATTGGGAGTACCGACCGCATGACCATCAAAACGACCCTCATCGGGGCCGCTGTCGCGCTTGCTTGCACCACGGGTGCCGCGCAGGCGCAGACCTACACCATGACGCTTGCCCACGTCCTCAGCGACTCAAGCCCGTATCAGGTGATCCTGGAAGAATTCAAAAGCTTGATCGAAGAGCGTTCCGGCGGTGACATCGCTGTGGAAATTCAGTGTTGCGGCCAAGCAGGCAATGAAACCCGTGCCATTCAATCCATGCGCACTGGCATCTTAACCGGCGGCTTTGTTGGTGGCTCGACGCTGGAAAATGTGGTGCCTGCCTACCGCGTTCTGTCGCTGCCCTACCTCTTTGAGGACAAGTCACAGGCCTATGAAATCTTGCAAAGCGAGATGGGTCGCGAGATGCTTGACCTGCTTGGCGAGTTCGACATGTACGGCCTAGGCTTTGGCTCGATCTATGAGCGCTCGGTGGCCTCCAAAGAGCCAGCGCGCGTGGAAACCATAGACGACATGCAGGGCCTGAAAATCCGCGTGCTGCCGACACCAGGTTTCGTTGAAGCCTACATTGCGATGGGCACGCAGCCGACCCCAATGTCGTACGGAGAGCTGTTTATGGCGATCCAGAACAATGTGGTTGATGCGCTGGAAATCTCACCCGATGCGATTGTTGCCGATGGCTTCTATGAGACAGTCAACAGCTACACCATGACCCGTGCGCACCAATCGACCACGGTGTTCGTGCTCTCAGAGAGCTGGTGGGATGGTTTGCCTGCTGACGTGCAAGCAATGATCCAGACGGCAGCTGATGATGCCATCGCCGTTGGTATCGAAGCCCATGATCGTTTGGCTGATGAAGGTCTGGAAACGGCCCGCGCAGCTGGCGTTGAGATCATCGAGCCGGATCTTGGTCCGTTCATGGAAGCGGCCCGTCAAAGCTGGGATGTTATCCTCACTGATCAGCCAGAAGCGACCGACTTCAGAGAACGCTTCGAAGCCTTCATGGCGCAGTAAGGCAATCTTCCAACCAAGGGAAAAGGGCGACCATTTGGTCGCCTTTTTTCGTTAGCGTTCCATGTCGTTAGATTAAGCGAACATCACTGCCCGCCCGTTTGAAAACCGGGATATGATCAAGCGGTGCATCCGCTGTGAGGCTCTGGCCGCCTTGATGGCGCGTGCCGGTCCATGCGTCTTCCCAGTCAGTGCCCTTTGGCAGGTAAACCACACGACTCGTTGCACCGGCTTCCAGAATGGGTGCGACAAGCAGATCAGAGCCAAGCAAATAGCTGTCTTCCTGTGTCCAACAGGCCGGGTCATCGGGGAAGCCGAACAGAAGCGGCCGCATAACCGGCGCCCCGGTCGCGCTTGCTTCAGTACGGCAGGTATTCAGATAGGGTTTTAGCCGCTCACGCAGGTGCATATAGCGTTCCAGGATCGCATAGACATGATCACCGAACGACCAGACTTCATTGTCCGCACCACCGAATGAAAACAGCTCTCCAAAGCGTTCATCGCGCGAAGCATCCTTACGAAACCCGTGGAGGCGAAAGATCGGGCACAGCGCACCAAACTGGAACCAACGGATCAGCAGTTCATGAAACGCTGGATCGTTGACGTCACCGCCCTTGAAGCCGCCAATATCGGTGGTCCACCAAGGAATGCCGCTCATCGCCATATTCAGCCCGGCGCGAATCTGACGACGGAAATCAGCAAAGGTCGATTTTACATCGCCCGACCAGACCACCACCGGATAGCGCTGCGTGCCAAGCCAGGCTGAGCGCGAGAGCATCAACCCATCCTCCAGGCCTTCATCCTCAAAGGCTTTCGCATAGCCCTTCTGGTGCTCAACGGGATAAACATTGGCCACCGCCTGCCCATCACCTGCCCAGAACCGAAGATTGTCGCGGTGCATGGGGTACATTTCAGGTTCGTTGGCATCCAGCCAAAACGCGTGAATGCCATGGTCGGCGTAGCCTTGTTTGACGCGCGACCAGTGAAACGCGCGCGCATCAGGGTGGGTGGCGTCATAATAGGCGAGGGCGTTCATCGCGTCGGGTTCGCGGTCGTAAAAAATCATACCGTCCAGCGCACCGCGTTTACTTTGCACCATCCAGCCATTGTCATGCAGTTCGCCCCAGGTTTCAGCGTTGGCGTTCACCGACGGCCAAACGGACACCATGGGCGTAACACCCATCTCGCGCAGCTCGGCGACCATCGCTGATGGATCGGGGAATTCTTGAGCGTTGAATTGCCATTCGCCCATCTTGGTCCAGTGGAAAAAGTCGATCACCAGACAGTCAAGCGGCAGACCTCGGCGCTTGTGCTCACGAGCGACTTCCAGCACTTCCTCCTGCGTCTTGTAGCGCAGCTTGCATTGCCAGAAGCCAAGCGCCCAATCGGGCAATTCAGGTGGCTTGCCGGTGAGGGTGGTGTAGTCGTCGAGAATAGCTGCGGGTGTGTCGCCAGCGATGACGACATAGTCTAGCTGCTCTGTTGCTTCCATCGCCCACAGCGTGCGGTTTTCAGCCAGTTCCACACGGCCAACACCTGGATTGTTCCAGATCAAGCCATAGCCGCGGGAGGACAGCAGAAACGGGATACTGATCTCGGTGTTCGCCTGCGCCAAATCGATCACGCAACCCTTCTGGTCGAACTTACCGTGCTGGTGTTGACCAAGCCCGAAAAACTGCTCGCCGTCATGGGCTTTGAAGCGCTGCTTCACGTTCCAAAGATCACCCTCTTTGGCCCTGAAGTGGCGCGTGCCGGGCCAGAGAATATGGGGTATCTCTTCTTCAAGAAGCAATGTGCCGGTGACGGCATCAACGAAGCGCAATTCGAGCGCCGGCCCCATGCCACGGGGAAGCAGACGCAGTTCAGCGCGCAGGCGGCCATTGGTTAAAACTGCCGCGTCCTCATCGATGTCCCAAGACGCGTCCGGCGCATCGGTTCCCAAAAGCGCGGAGATTGCATGCTCATTGATTGCGCGATTGCGCGTTGTGCGAACCCGCGCGCCATTGGTTCCGCATGGATCCAACCAGATCGTTTCGCCAGCCAGACGGGCGATAACTTTGTCGCCAATCTGCTCAAAAACTTTTGGCATCGACTGCATTCTCCTTGTCAGATTTGCGTGCAGATTAGGGGCAGGGGTGCTTTTTGGCAAACGTTTGTATTGACCTGATGGAGATGGCGCGCCATCCTTAAAAAACGCTGCATTTTGAAACAAAAGGGCTCGATATGACGGACTTTTTCCACGGCATTCCCAAGCTGCGCTATGAAGGCCCGGACAGTCAAAACGAGTTTGCTTTTCACCACTACAACCCAGATGAAATGTTGGGCGGCAAAACGATGCGCGAGCATCTACGCTTCGCCGTGGCGTACTGGCACTCTTTTGCCTGGCCAGGAGGTGACCCGTTTGGCGGGCAGACGTTTGAGAGGCCTTGGTTCGGCGACACGTTGGAACTTGCCAAATTGAAAGCCGATGTAGCGTTCGAGATGTTCGATATCTTGGATGCGCCGTTCTTCTGTTTTCACGATGCTGATGTGCGGCCCGAAGGCGCTGACTTTGCCGAGAACACCCGCAATTTGGAGGCGATCACTGACTATTTTGCGCAGAAGATGGAAACCTCCTCCACCAAGCTGCTGTGGGGCACGGCCAACCTCTTCTCTCACCGTCGCTTTATGGCAGGAGCTGCCACCAATCCCGACCCGGATGTTTTTGCCTGGTCGGCGGCGACCGTGAAAACCTGCATGGATGCGACCCACAAGCTGGGCGGTGAGAACTACGTTCTTTGGGGTGGACGCGAAGGATACGAGACGCTGCTGAATACTGATCTTAACCGCGAAGCTGAACAGGCTGGTCGGTTTCTAACCATGGTGGTCGAGTACAAGCACAAGATAGGCTTTGGCGGCACGATCTTGATTGAGCCCAAACCACAAGAGCCCTCCAAGCATCAGTACGACTATGACGTCGCCACGGTCTACGGCTTCCTTAAGCGCTTCGGGTTGGAAAATGAGGTGAAGGTGAACATCGAGCAGGGGCATGCCATCCTGGCCGGTCACGCGTTTGAGCATGAATTGGCGCTGGCTGCGTCGCTCGGAATTCTCGGCTCCATCGATATGAACCGGAACGACTATCAATCAGGCTGGGACACCGACCAATTCCCCGACTCTGTGCCAGAGATGGCGCGCGCCTATTATGAAATTCTCAAAGTTGGCGGCTTCACAACAGGCGGCACCAATTTCGATGCAAAACTGCGCCGCCAGTCGCTTGACCCAGAAGATTTGGTGCTCGCGCACGCTGGAGCGATGGACGTCTGCGCACGAGCGCTGAAATCAGCTTATGCCTTGCTGGACAATGGCGGCTTGGAAGCTGCTCGTGATGCGCGTTATGCCGATTGGGATAAGCCAGAGAACGCCGCCATGCTGACCTCGGACTTGGTCAGTATCGAACAGCGCGTGCGGGACAAAGATATCAACCCCGAGCCGCGTTCGGGCAAGCAAGAGCGGTTGGAAAATCTCTGGAACCGGTTCGTCTAAGCGCGCAACACATGCGAGCCGCGCAACAGGGCGCGCGGCTCAATCACTTGCCCCTCAAGGTCGCCATCATTGTGCGGCCCGTCGAGCCGCCGAAGCATGATATCGCTCAGCAATTCTGCGACCCGGCTGTCTTCGGTGGAGAATGTAGAAAGGGGCGGGGCGGTATGCTCTGACCCTGGGAAGTTCTGGCCACCAAACACCGCGGCGTCTTCGCCCAGCCTCACGCCAAGCTTGGCTGCAGCGCGGTAGACGCCGAAAGCCAGTGAATCCTGAATGCAGGCCAAAGCCATGCGGCCGCCTGGCTTGAGCAGAGCCATCGCAGTTTCCTCGCCCATCGCTTCGGTCATCTCAATGCGATGGGTGTGCACATTGGCCAAACCTACTTTCAGCGCGGCACGCTTGGCGCCAGCGACATAATTGTCGGCAAAGCGCAGACCTTCCGGCGCTGAGAGAATGTGCAATGCAATTGGCTTGGCTGAAGCAAGCGCCTCAACAGCCACTTCACCCGCGCGCGCATAGTCGATTTCCACCCAAGGGTGCTCACGCTCCCATCCAGTTCGACCAAAGGTCACAAACGGAAAGCCCGTTTCCATCAGATAGGCAACGCGCGGATCGTCCTGCCGTGTGCGTCCAAGCACGATGGCATCAGCCAACCGGTCTTCCACCACCGCGCGCACAATATCGATTTCCTCATCGCGCTCTTGGGCAGCAAACACTGCAAGGCTTCGCCCGGTGCCGCGCAACCGCTGATCCAAAGTGGACAGCAACTCCAAAAAGATAGGCGAAGCGAAACGCTGCTGCGGTGGAGAAAGAAGCACCGCCACCCGGTTGGTGGTTCCGCCTTTCAAAGCGCGCGCCATGGCGTTGGGGCGATAGCCCATGCGCTGCGCCGCATCGCGAATAACGTCAGACGTTTCAGGCTTAACCCTCGGGTCCGCACGCAAGGCACGCGACACGGTAGAGACATCCAGGCCCAGATGTTCAGCGATATGCTTCAGACCAACGCGGTTTGGCATGCATGCATTCTCCCCAAAAGCCCGCCAAATCAGAGATTCTGCAACCTCGACAAGCTGCGTCTTTTACACCGGAAATGACGCAATTAGCAAAAATACAAAGGTTTGTATTGACGCAAACGCGCATTTATCGTGAAGTATGACCACCGATAAATGGGAGGATGCATGATCAAACTCGTCGCCCTTGTGCGCCGCAGACCTGACCTCAGCAAACAGGCGTTTGCCGACTATTGGGTCAACGTTCATGCACCGCTCGCAGCCGCCATTCCAGGCATGCGCGGTTACCGTATCAACATTGCTGGCGATACTGGTGAAATGCCCGCTGCTGCTTACGACGGCTCGGCCGAAATCTGGTTCGACAGCCGCGAAGCGATGGACGCTGGCTTGTCGTCCCCAGAAAACGATGTCGCCGCCAAAGACACAGAAAACTTCCTTGAGCATTTGGAGTTTCTGGTTGCTGACGAGTACGTGATCCTTCCCAAGGATGCCGCTTGATGGCAGCGCGCATGTTTCCCGTTTCAGGCCGCCATGAGGGTAAGGTCTATGTGATCACCGGTGGCGCCGAAGGCATTGGCCGTGCCTGTGCTGAGCGGTTTGCCCAAGAGGGCGCGCGGGTGGTGATCGCCGATATCAATCCTCAGGGCGCGGAGGTTGCCAATAGCATTGGCGCGGCCTTTAAACTGACCGATATGGCGCAGCCAGAGCAGGTGAGGGCGCTTGCCGCCGCCGCCGTGGAGCGCTTTGGCCGGATCGACATCTGGCACAACAATGCCTTCACCGCCGTCTTCAAACCCATTCACGAACAGACCCTCGAAGAGTTTAACGCCATCACCGGCGTTGGCATTCGCGGCTATTGGATGGGCGCGAAAGTCGCGGTCGAACAGATGCGGCTTCAAGGCGGTAAGGGTGTCATCGTCAACACCGCCTCAGTGCAGAGCTTTGTCGGCGAAAAAGGTTTCTCTGCCTACCAGGCCACCAAAGGCGCAGTTTTGGCCATGACTCGCTCTCTGGCGCTGGACCACGCCCCAGACATTCGCGCTGTGGCCATAGCGCCAGGGTTGATTGAGACCGACGCCGTCAAAGCCATTCCTGAGGATGTGATGGATGAGGTGATCGCCGGAATTCCCGCGGCCCGCGCAGCGCAGCCCGAAGAAGTGGCTGCGGTTGCCGCCTTCATAGCCTCAGACGAGGCCGATTACATGTCTGGCACAGCCGTCATTCTTGATGGTGCCTACCTTGCGATTGGATAAGTGATGACCCCTTTGTTCGCCCAAGATGGGGATGCACTTGTCTGCAATTTCCAGGCTGAAACGCTGCGTATCGAGCCCTGGGGTGCTGATGCCCTGCGCGTGCGCTCTCGGCCAGGTCGCTCGCTCGCTGATCCGCATGTCGATGCCCTGTTACCTGTCGGGAGCCAAAGCTCTCAAATAACCATCGACGGCGAAAAAGCCTCCATCACGCGTGGCCGTATGCGCGCTGAGCTTTGGATTAAGGTACGCTATGGCGCTGAAGTGCGCCGTGAGCTGATGCTGCGCTTCGTGCGGTCCGACACCGGCGAAGAGCTGTTGTCAGAAACGCGCTCGCATTTTGCCGGACCACGCCCACGCAACTTCAAAGCCATATCTTCGGGTTCATGGAAGCTAGAGCAGCAGTTCAAGGCCTATGACGGTGAGAAACTTTGGGGTCTTGGCCAGCCGCAGCACGGCAAGATGGACTTGAAAGGCGTCTCGACAACACTTCTTCAACAAAACGCCCATGTGGTGATCCCATTCGTGGTCTCCTCCCGCGGTTATGGCTTTTTGTGGAACAATCCCGCTGTTGGGCGCGCTGAATTTGCTTCGAACATCACTCGCTGGACAGCCGACGCCACCAACGGCCTCGATTACTGGATTACTGCAGGCGACACGACGCAAGAGATTTTGCGCAGTTACATCACCGCCACCGGCAAGTCGCCCGACATTCCCGACTGGGCGCTGGGGTTCTGGCAGTGCAAGCTGCGCTATCGCACGCAGGACGAACTGTTGTCCGTCGCGCGAGAATACAAGGCACGTGGCCTACCGCTTTCCTGCATCGTGATTGATTTCTTCGCCTGGACACGCCAGGGCGAGTGGAAGTTTGACCCCGCTGACTGGCCTGATCCCAAAGCCATGGTCGATGAGCTCAATTCCATGGATGTAGAGCTGATGGTTTCCATCTGGCCGACCGTGTCAGCCTCTTCCGAACATTACAAAAAGATGACCGAACGCGGTCTGATCTTTACCTCAGAACGCGGATCGCCAGTGATGATCCCGTTCCCGGATAAAGATCCATTCGGCGCGGGTTTCTTCACCTATTACGACGCCTTCAATCCAGACGCCCGTGCCTTTCACTGGGATTTGGTCAAAGAGAACTATGTCGACTATGGCATCAAGCATTTCTGGCTTGACGCCTGCGAGCCTGAGATGCGCCCAGCCCACCCGGAAAATGTGCGCACATCTCTGGGCAACGGCGCCGAAATGCTCTGCGGTTACCCACTTTTGCACGAAGAAAACTATCGCAAGGGCCTCAATGAAGCCGGGCACGGAGATGGCGTGCTGCTGTGTCGTTCAGCTTGGGCCGGGTCGCAACAGCATGGCGTGATCCTTTGGTCTGGCGATGTCTGGTCGGACTGGGATTGGTTCCGCGCGCAACTGCCCGCTGGTCTGCACGCTGGCATGTCGGGTCTCGGCTGGTGGACCACCGATATCGGCGGTTTTTATGATGGCCATGGTGAGTCAGAAGAGTTCCGCGAACTGCTCGTTCGTTGGTTCGAGTTTGGTGTCTTCTCCCCCATTTGCCGCTTGCATGGCTTCCGCGTGCCTGAGGGTGTGCCTGCGCCTGGGCCCGGCGAAGAGGTGACCTACGGCCAAGACACTTTCAACATTTTCACCAACACAGGCGGACCAAACGAAATCTGGTCCTACGGGCAAGACGTTGAAGCTACCCTGACCGAATTGCTGCGTGTTCGTGAGGCACTGCGACCCTATCTGGAAGGCGTTTTTGCCACCTATGCCCAAACCGGCGATCCTGTCATGGCGCCGCTCTTCTATCATTTCGACACTGACGCAGGCGCCGATGGCACCAGCTACATGCTTGGCCCAGACTTGCTGATTGCGCCTGTTTTGAACCCTGGCAGGCGTTCCGTGACCGTAGATCTGCCCGAGGGCGAAACATGGGTTCATGTTTGGTCCGGCAAAGCGCATGCCGGCGGAAGCCAAACAACGGTCGATGCGCCTTTCGGTCAACCCGGCGTCTTTGCGCGCGCCAATGCTGCCCCCCAGTTCACACAGGCATTCCCCGCGCTAATCCCCTGAAACCAAAAGAAGAGCGCCGCGCAGCGCTCCCCACGCAAACTCAACAAGGGAGATACCCATGAAACATACACTCACAGCGCTGGCCTTCTCAGCGCTCCTCACGTCAACCGCCTTGGCGCAAGATGTGACGCTCACCCTCTGGACGGAAAGCGCAACAGGTGCCGAAGCCACCTTTGCCGACGAGTTTTCCGAGATGGACAATGGCATCACAATTGATGTGCGCGAAATTCGCTTTGACGACATCGTAACCGAAACACTGCGCGCCTTTGCAACACGCAGCAATCCGGACATCATTGCCATCGACAACCCTGATCACGCAGCGTTTGCAGCGCGTGGTGCGTTCCTTGATCTGACGGATCTGGCGGCAGCATCGGATCAGATCGATATGGACAATTATTTCCCCGGCCCGCGTTCCTCGCTCACCTGGGACGATGGCGTTTACGGCATTCCGCGAGCCTCCAACACCATCGCGCTTTACTACAACAAAGACCTGTTCGAGGCCGCTGGTTTGGACCCTGACAGCCCCCCAACGACATGGGATGAACTGTATGAAGCAGCCACCGCGCTGACCGATCCGGACAATGATGTCTATGGCATCGCGTTCTCGGCCAAAGCGTCGGAAGAGGGCACATTCCAGTTCCTGCCATGGCTGCAAATGACCGGTGGCTCGTTTGAAGAGGTCAATGGTGATGGCGCCGCCGATGCTCTTGCCTTCTGGAAAACCCTGTTGGACGAGGGCCTCACCAGTCCAGATACGCTAACCCGTGGGCAATGGGATTCCACCGGCACCTTCAATGGCGGCAACTCGGCCATGGTGATTTCTGGCCCTTGGGAGTTGAACCGCATGGCATCTGATGCGCAGTTCGAGTGGGGCGTGACCTTGCTTCCGGTGCGCGAAGAAGGCGGCCCACGTGCGTCGGCGCTGGGTGACTTCAATCTGGCGATTTTTGATAACACAGAACATCCAGGAGAAGCCTTTGCCTTCTTGGAGTATTTCGACAGCCAGATGGACCGTTTGTGGCCGGAATTCACCCGCATGCCACCACGACCTGATGTGCCGCTGGCACCAACGGGTGATGCGCGGATTGACGAAGCCGCAGGCGTGTTCACCGAGCAGCTCCAATACGCGGCCAATCGTGGCCCACACCCTGAATGGCCACGCATCTCACGTGCCATCCAAGATGCCATTCAATCCTCGCTGACCGGTCAAAAAGAGCCGCAGGAAGCGCTTGATGACGCGCAGTCCGTCATCGATGGTATCCTGAACTGATCGCTTTCGATCACCGCGATATGGTCAGGCGGCAGTTCTGCCGCCTGACTCTTCAGCAAGGGCGCGCCCATGACCCTCTTTAAGAGCTTCCGCGATGGCATCGGGTTCGACATGCTGCTCATCGGCTTTGCGCTGCTCTACCTGTTTGCCTTTGCCGGCCTGCCGCTGATCTACAACGTCATCATCTCGTTTCAGCAGGTGGATGTTTTCTCGCTCGGCACGCTCTTTCACCCCTCAGCGGGCTGGGACAATTATCTTGCGATCTTCCGCGATCCGTTGGCGAACATGGTGTTTTGGAACACCGTCATTTTCACCGTTGGTTCGGTTGCCTTCCAGTTCACCATTGGCTTCGCTTTCGCGCTCTTCTTCCACCAGAAATTCCCCGGCGCGACTTGGTTCCGCGGATTGTTTCTGGCCGCTTGGGTGATGCCCGGACTGGTCGTTGGTGTGCTGTGGAACTGGCTGTTATCGGGCGATTTCGGCGTCATCAATCATGTGCTTCTGACCACCGGGTTGATCGCTGAGCCGATCTTCTGGCGTTCCGATATCGATGTGGCACTTTACTCGGTGATCCTTGCCAACATCTGGTACGGAATGCCATTCAACATGATCCTGCTCTCTGTCGGCTTGGCGGCAATCCCCGATGATCTTTACGAGGCCGCTGAACTGGACGGCGCAACCGCCTGGCAGAAGTTCTGGACCATTACATTGCCGATGATGCGTGCCACCATCGGCGCGGTTCTAGCGCTGGGCACCATTTTCACGCTACAGCAGTTCGACCTCTTTGCTGCCATTACGTCCGGTGGGCCGGCTGGTTCATCGACTGTGGCGCAATACTGGTCCTGGCAACTCTCGTTCCGCGAATTCGATTTTGGCCGTGGCGCCGTGATCTCGGTCATGATGATCATCGTCGTGCTCGCGGTATCGCTTGTCTATGTGCGCTCCACCCGCGCGGAGACCAGGTTGTGAGGGCCTTCGCATGAGATCGGATTGGCACAACCGCGCCCTCTTTCTCATCGCTTTGGTGTTGGCGGCGATCTATCTGTTCCCGCTCTACTGGATGTATGTGACGAGCCTGAAAACCGGCTCGGCCATCTTCGCCGTTCCGCCGGAAATCCTGCCCACCGATCCACAATGGGGCACCTACACAGAGGTCTGGGCCACCACCAACATCCCGCGCTATCTCTGGAATTCCATGCTGATCGCCACCGGCGTGACAGCCGTCACGGCGATCCTGGGGGCAGGGGCTGCCTACGTGTTGGCGCGCTACCGCAATGTTTGGATCGATGTGGCGCTGTTCACTGTTCTGATGCTGCAAGTGCTGCCGCCAAGCTTGATGGTGACGCCCATCTTCGTTGGCTTTGCCACCATTGGGTTGCTGGATTTCCCACGCACGGCGGCTGTGCTTGCTATTGCGGCGAAAACCATGCCGTTCTTCGTTATTCTGTGCCGCGCGACCTTCATGACCATCCCGCGTGAGCTGGAAGAAGCAGCGCTGGTGGACGGCAACTCGCGGGCAGGGGCGTTCTTCTTCATCGTCCTGCCGCTGGCCCGCAACGGCATCCTCGTCGCGGCGCTTTTGATCTTCATGCAGGGCTTTGGCGAGTACGTCTATTCAGCTTCTCTGATCGCCGACAATCGTCTGCAACCAGCCTCCATCGGCATGACCAACTTCCTTCAGCCGAACGTCGTCAATTGGAATGCCATCATGGCGTTTGCCGCCACTTATGTGACGCCGATCCTTGCGGCCTTCGTCCTTCTGCAACGCCAGATCGTCAACGGTCTGACCTCCGGGGCCTTGAAATGACACCGAGCCAAATCCGCATTGAAAAGGTCGACAAGCACTATGGGGCATTTCATGCCCTTAAAAGCATTGATCTGACTATTCCCAAAGGCGGGTTCGTCGCTCTGGTTGGCCCGTCTGGTTGTGGGAAATCAACGCTTTTGCGCACCATTGCCGGGCTGGAAAAGATTACCTCTGGCGACATGTGGATCGAGGATCAGTTGGTGAACACGCTCGCCCCGCGCCACCGCGACTTGGCGATGGTGTTCCAGTCTTATGCGCTCTATCCCCACATGAATGTGCGCGACAATCTCACCTATGCGCTGCGCTTAAAGGGCGTTTCGAAAGCCGAGCGCGCCAAACGCGCCGAAGAGGTTGCGGCGGTCATAGGACTTCAAAATCTGCTCGATCGTTTTCCCCGCGCTTTGTCTGGCGGTCAGCGCCAGCGCGTGGCCATGGGCCGGGCGATTATCCGCTCACCGAAAGCTTTTCTGTTCGATGAGCCGCTGTCCAATCTCGATGCTGCTCTGCGCGTCAGAATGCGTAAAGAGATTCGCGGGCTGCATGACCGGATCGGTGCCACGTCAGTCTACGTGACCCACGATCAGATCGAGGCCATGACAATGGCCGATCATGTGGTGGTGATGCGCGCCGGAGTCATCGAGCAGCAGGGCGCCCCGCTGGACCTCTATGAACACCCAGCCAACCAGTTTGTGGCAGGTTTCATTGGGTCTCCGGCAATGAACTTTGCGACCGGCGTGGTGGCTGAAAATGGTACGTCTGTGCGGCTCCTCGATGCGGAAATTCCAACGGATGTGGCCATGCAGCCGGGACGAGATGTCATCGTTGGACTGCGACCCGAACATATTACTATGACTGACCCAGAGGCATCAGGCGCGATCCCAGTGCAGATAGCAGCGGTCGAAGCAACAGGCTCTTCCAGCTATCTCTTTACTGATGGCGAGCCGGAGTTGGTGCTTGTGACCGCGGGCACCAGCGCACTCAAAGCCGGTGAGACAGTTGGGCTATCGGTGGCACCGGACCAAGTGCACCTGTTCGACAGCCAAACCCAGGCGGCGCTGCGCTAGGCGTAGCTCCAGGCCCGTCCACCAGGCAGGTTGGTTTTGAGGTGATAGAGCGACGAAACAGCGGTGATGAAAAGATCATCCAGGTTCGGTCCGCCAAACTCCACATTGGTCACCATTTCTGGCACCGGTGCATGGTCGATCTGCGATCCATCAGGCGCGTAAACATAGACGCCATCGCCGCCGCCTACCCAGAGATTGCCGCCTGTGTCCACACGCATGCCATCGGGCACACCAACGGGCATCACCGCGAAGTCGCGCAAGTTGGAAGCCTGCCAATTCTCTGAGATGTCGCAGGCAAGCACCTTGTGGTGCCGCTCGGAACTGTCGCTTACGTAAAGTGTGCATTCGTCCGGCGAAAGACACAGCCCGTTGGGCCGGTAGACGTCGGTCAGAACCGGCATCGGGCTATCCGCATCCGCGCCAACTTTGAAAACATAGCAACCCGGGATCTCCATTGCCTGCTGATAGCCGTGCAATTCTCCGTCCTCAGTGCGCACACCAAATGGTGGGTCGGTGAAGAGGATCGTGCCGCCCGATGCGCAGATCACATCATTGGTGGAGTTGAGCACTTTTCCGCCGAGCGAGTGGGCCAGCACATTGCGTCCACCATAGGAAACATCGGCATCAATGCTCAGCGCACTTAGACAACGTGTGGAGTGCTCACAGGCAAGCACACGGCCATCGGTCGCGCGCGCAAGCCCGATGGCAAAATGCGCATCATCGCTCCAAAGCGTTGCGCCACGCTGCGCATGCCAAGCGTGGATCGCGTTGCCAGGAATATCAGTGAAGAGAAGCGTCTGATGATCGGGCAGCCATACCGGCCCTTCGGTGAAAGCGTAGCCCGTCGCAAGCTGTTTCACATCGCTGGCAATCGCGGTCATGTCGAAGCTCCTTTCAGGTCTCGTGCCCACCGGTCAAGCAACACAACGGCGATCACCAACACGCCTTTGATCACCTGTTGGGCGTTGAAATCCACGTTCAAGATGGCCAAGCCGTTGTTGAGCACGCCGATCAGCATCACCCCAATCAGTGAACGCACCAGTGATCCTGTGCCACCGCCCAGCGCCGTGCCACCAATCACCACGGCAGCAATGGCATCGAACTCCAAGCCAATCGCACCATCGCTGCGGGCATTGCCAATGCGCGAGATGAGAATCATGCCGACAAGGCCCATCAGCGCCCCGGCCATGGTGAAGATGATGAGCTTGATGCGGTCTACCGCCAATCCGAGCATGCGCGAGGAGGGTTGGCTGCCGCCGATGGCGTAAACATGGGCGCCGAAGCGGGTGCGCGAAAGCAGCCACCACAGAGCAAGAAACGCAAACAACAGCCACAGAAAGGCGCTGCGCAGTCCGAATACTGATCCGGTGGCGAAAAGGTCGCGGAACCAATCGGCATCAAACAGGATCGTGCGCCCGCCGGTCAGCGTCAGTGCGACGCCTTGGGCAATGAAAAAGCTGACCAGGGTCGCAATGAACGACGGCACGGCGGCATAGACCGTCAGCAGCCCGTTCATCAGACCGAAACCTGCACCGACGCCCACACCGATGACAATTGCCCAAGGGCCGAACCCGGCAGCAAGCGCCATAGCTGTTACGACGCCTGATGCCGAGGCCACTGCGCCGACGGAAAGGTCGATCTCTCCGGCCAAGATCACGAAGGTCATGGCAAAACTCGCGATACCAAGCACCGCGACCTGGCGGCCAATGGCGATAAGGTTTTCCGGCGCGCGGAAGGCTGGGCTGGCAATCATCATACCGATCACCACCAGCGCGAAGGCGAAAGAGATACCATAATTGGCAAGCTGCGCACGGGTCATGTACGCACCCCCGATGCCAATCGCTCCAGCACCACCGCAAAGAGGATGATCACGCCTTTCACGATGTACTGCACGTCGATATTGACGTTCATCAGAACCATGCCGTTGTTAAGCACCGCGATCAGCAAGGCGCCCAATAGTGTTCGTAAAACCGAGGCCCAGCCACCAAAAAGGCTCGCCCCGCCTATGATGACAGCGGCAATGGCATCAAGGGTCAGGGTAGGGCTCGAACCAGGCGCTCCGTTGCCCAAGCGAGCGGCACTCAAAACCGCGCCAAGGCCCACGAGCAACCCCATAATGGCGAACACCGCCACCTTGCGCTGCTTCACCGGTACGCCGGAAAGTCGCGCGGCCTCCATGTTGGCGCCAACGGCGAAAAGTTCGCGGCCAAAGCGTGTTCGGTTGAGCGTTAGTAGGCAGGCGATGAAAGCCAGCGCCACGATGATCAGCGGGATTGGCAGGCCAAGGATTTGGTCGGAGTAGAACAGATCGAGGAAATCATATTGCAGAATGGCCACCGAAATCGCGCCGGTGAAAACGAAAGCGAGGCCAGTGGCAATGGCAAGCATCCCAAGCGTCACAATGAAAGATGGGATTTGGCCATAAACAGTCATAGCGCCGTTCAGCGCACCGATGGCAACGGAGATCAGGATCACCAGCACCATCGCGATGGGCCAGGCCATGCCTGCGATCATCATCTGCGCTAGGATGACTGAGAGCAGGCCCACCACGGCCGAAACGCTGAGATCGATCTCGCCGATCAAAATCACCAGCGTCATGCCAAAGGCCACCAGCATCAGTGTCGCGCTGTCTGTGGCCAGACGCTGGAAATTGCGTGCGTTGAGAAAGAACTCTGAGGACAGCGAGAAATAGCTGATGAGCAAGATCAGCCCCAGATAGGGCATCAAATCGCGCAGCAGCTTTGCAGCCGACCTGTTCATGCTGCGGCCTCTTGATCTGCATGTTCTGTGAAGGCCAGCTCAAGCAGGCTTTCCTCACTCGCTTCAACTGCTGACACCACGCCTGCAACGCGCCCTAGCGCCATCACAGCGATCCGGTCGCTGATTTGCAACACTTCGGGCAGCTCAGAGGATATCACCATCACGGCTGTGCCTTGTGCGGCCAGATCGCGGATAAGGGCGTAGATCTCAGCCTTAGCGCCGACATCGACGCCACGAGTCGGTTCATCGAGCAGAATGACTTTTGGCGCGATGGCCAGCCATTTGGCTATGGCCACTTTTTGCTGGTTGCCGCCCGAAAGCGTACCAGCGGCCACATCGGGCGAGGCCGCGCGAATGCCGAGCTTGCCCGACCATTCTTGAGCCAACGCTTTCAGCTTGGCCATGGAAAGCCAGCCTGATTGGCTGAGTGAACCGAGGCTTGGCAATGCGATGTTGTCAGCAACCGAAAGTGAGAGCACCAAACCTTGGGTCTTGCGGTCTTCGGGTAGGTAGGCAACGCCGGCGGCAATGGCATCGGCCACATTGCTTGGCTTGAAAGGCTTATCGAACAAGGCCATCGACCCACCGTCGGCCTGATCCACGCCCGCCATCAGCCGTGCAAGCTCGGTGCGCCCAGCGCCCATCAACCCGGCAACGCCCAGCACTTCGCCAGCGTGTAGATCCAGAGAGACATCGCGCACCGTTGTACCGCGCGATAGACCGTTGACCCGCAAAGCAACAGACAGATCGGAAACCACGAGACCGCTGCGCCGTTCATCCACCGCACGTCCAACCATCGCCGCAATCAGCTTTTCTCGCGTGAAGTCGTGTGCATCGCCGGTCACAACGTGCTTGCCGTCGCGCAGAACCGTGATGCGATCGGCCAGGCGAAACACTTCGGACATGCGGTGGGTGATGTAGACGATGCCAACGCCATCGGCGCGCAACCGATCCACCAAATCGAAAAGCAGCTCTTCCTCTTGGCGACCAAGCGAGGATGTCGGCTCATCAAGCACCAGAACTTTTGGGGTTTCGCCGCACGCGCGGGCGATTTCCACCATTTGGCGCTGCCCGGCGGACAGCGCGCTGATGGGCGTTCGGGCATTCAGCTTGATGTCCAAACGATCAAGAATCGCCTGCGCTTCTTCGTAGAGCGCACCGCGATCCAGCCACACGCCGCCGCGCATCGGCTCCTGACCAATCAACAGGTTCTGACCGACATCAAGATTGGGCAGAACGGTCAGCTCTTGAAAGACCGTATGGATGCCAAGGTCGGTGGCGTCCGATGGTGCGGACAGTGCCACCCGCTCACCTTCAACCTCAATATGGCCCTCATCGGGTCGATGGATGCACGCGCCGATCTTCATCAGCGTGGATTTGCCAGCCCCGTTCTCCCCCATGAAGGCATGCACCTCGCCAGCACGCACATCGAAACTCACATCATCCAGTGCCGTTACGCCAGGAAAGCGCTTGGTGATGCCGTGCAGAGAGAGGCGAGGCGAAGTGGGGTTGGGTGAGGTCACAGGAGGCTCACAGAAAAAGAGCAGGCTCTTTGGCGGAGCCTGCTCAAGTTTTCGGGAGGGATTGGTTCACCAGGGCTGCTCGGCGCCTGGGTACTGGGTTGCCCAAGCTTCTTCGTAATTGTCGGCTGTAACGAGCAGGTTGGGGGTGATGATTTCATCGCAGAGTTCGCCGCCGAGGACAGCTTGGGCCAGACCCTCAATGGCCGCTCGACCTTGCAGCGCTGCCTGCTGGCCTGAAAGCGCCACGATGTTGGTGTCGCCGCTGGCAAGTTCCACATAGCCCGGCACCTCAGAATCATAGCCAGCGATCACAATATCGCGGCCGGACTGTTCCACAGCTTCCGTGGCGGCGTTTACGGCGAGACTCCACGTTGCAAAAATGCCTTTCAGATCCGGATTGGCCTGGATGACATTGGTCGCCAGCTCCAGCAGACGGTCCTGACTGAAGTCCGACTGCATAGAGATCACCTGGCCGCCACTGGCACCAACAGCATCCAAAATGCCTTTTTCACGGTCGCGGATGGTTTGTAGGGCGAACGGTATGCCTAAGATGGCCACCTGTGCGTTCGCTTCGCCAATGGCGTCCATCATCGCCGAACCTGCATCAAAGCTGCCTTGATACGAGGACGCATTCATTACCGCGATCACCTCGCCGCGGGCAGGGGCGCCGCCGACGATGAATACCGGCACATCGTCCTGGTTGGCACGGTTCACGGCCTGGCCGATAGAACTGGCGTCAACGGCGGTAAGGAAGATGCCGTCCACCTGGCGTTGAAGCAGCGCATCGAACTGAGAAAGCTGCGTGTTGGCGTCAAAATCGGCATTGTTGACTAAAAGTTCCACGCCGATCTCTTCAGCATAGGCTTCACCGCCTGCAACAAGCGTGCGGCTGAAATCATCGGAAATGTTGTTGGTCAAAAAGCCAAAGGTGAGGTTGCGCTCGGCCACATCGGCCAGTTGCGCGTCGCTCAGGTGTAGATCTTCAGCCGTGGCCAAGCATGCATCTTGTGCGGCGGCAGGTGCGGCAGCCAGCAATGCAAAAGCAGAGGCGGCAAGCGCCAAGCGGGTCGTACGGGTCATGCTAATTCCTCCCAAAGTTTGGGCCTTTTGGCCCTTTGGGAAAGGAAACAGCATTCTCAACGACAAATCAATACAAACGATTGTATTTTTGCCTCAAAGAGTGTTTCGCGCGCCTTAAAGGATTGATTAACCGGAGAAAAATGGGTGCGTGAGCGCTGAGGAGAGGGTCGCTAGGAGCGTCGATACGGATCATCGTAGCGAACGATGTCATCCTCGCCCAGATAGGTTCCACTTTGAACTTCGATCAGTTCCATCGGCACTTTGCCCGGATTTTCGAGCTGATGCTTGGCACCAAGCGGCACGTAGACCGACTCATTCTCACCCACCAGCTTGACGGTGTCATCGACGGTCACCCGCGCTGTGCCAGAGACAACAATCCAATGCTCGGCGCGGTGCATATGGCTTTGCAGCGAAAGGGCTGCGCCAGGATTGACCACAATGCGCTTGACCTGGAACCGATCCGACAGGGCCAGAACATCGTACCAACCCCAGGGGCGGTGATCGCGAGGAAAGGACTCCGCCTGCTTGCTGCCCTTTTGGTTAAGAACATCAACAGCCTTTTTGACGTGCTGGGCTCTGGATTTGTCGGTCACCAATACAGCATCTTGGGTGGCGACCACCATCACGTTGTCCAAGCCGATGCCGACCACCGCTAAATCATCACTGTCAGAGCGCAGATAGGTGGATGTGCAATCAAGTGCTGTCGCATCGCCGACGGTCACCACACCATCTTCATTGGGTGTGCTTTCCCGCCAGAGGGCATCCCAGTCACCCAGATCACTCCAGCTGCTGTTGTAAGGAACCACCATAATTTGGTCGCTCTTTTCCATGATCGCGTAATCGATGGAGATGCTCTCGACCTCACTCCACGCCTGCACGGCGAGCCGCTCGAACCCAAGGTCTTCGGTCCGACCTTTAACAGCGGCACGGACCTTTTCGAGCATCGCGGGTTGGTGGCTCGCGAACGCGTCGACCAGGGTGTCAGCACGAAACAGAAATAGACCCGCATTCCAGAGATAGGTCCCGCTGGCGAGCATAGCCGCGGCGGCTTCTGCATCAGGCTTTTCAACAAACCGGGAGAGCGGCACGACAGGCGTGTCGTCGGTCGGGCTCACCAATTCCAAATAGCCGTAACCTGTTTCAGGCCGCGTGGGGGCAATACCAAACGTGACAATGGCACCGTTTTGCGCCGCCGCAACACCCTTCGCGATCGCCTCGCCAAACGCTTGTGTATCGGCAATCAGATGGTCGGACGGTGCTGCAAGCAGCAGAGCTTCTGGGTTGGCCTCTTGTGCAGTCAAGGCCGCAGCAAGAATTGCCGGTGCGGTGTTACGCCCATCCGGTTCAATCAGCACATGACCAGCCTCTACCTGCGCTTGGGCAAGTTGGTCGCGCACCAAAAAACGATAGTCTTCACCCGTCACGATGATTGGCGGGGAGAGACTGAGGGCGGCCAGGCGACGCGCTGCGCCGACAAACAGGCTTTCTTCGCCGATCAGTTGAGCAAATTGCTTGGGCATCGCTTTGCGGGACACCGGCCAAAGCCGCGTTCCAGCACCACCGCTGAGCAGAATGGGCGTAATGGTGTCCATAGGCTTCCTTCTCAAGCAAAAGGCCGATCACCATGGGGACCGGCCTTCGCGCTTAAATCAATATCGATGACACCTAGTAAGGCTCAATCAAGACAGTCAAACAAGCGCGGCTTGCGTGGCGGCTCGGATGTCATCTTCGCTAACGCCAGGCGCCGTTTCAACAATCTTCAAACCACTATCGACCACATCCAAAACACCCAGATTGGTGATGATCCGGTCGACGACTCTCTTGCCGGTCAGAGGCAAAGTGCATTCTTTGAGAAGCTTGGACTCACCCTTCTTGTTGGTGTGATCCATGACCACGATCACGCGGCCTACGCCAGCAACCAAGTCCATCGCGCCGCCCATGCCTTTGATCAGCTTGCCCGGAATCATCCAGTTGGCGAGATCACCATTTTCAGCAACTTCCATGGCGCCGAGAATGGCCATGGCGATTTTGCCGCCGCGGATCATGGCAAAGCTTTGAGCCGAATCGAAATAGGCTGTGCGATCCAGTTCGGTGATTGTCTGCTTACCGGCATTGATAAGGTCGGCATCGATCTCATCTTCGGTCGGGAAGGGGCCCATGCCCAGCATACCGTTTTCTGATTGCAGCGTAACGTCCACGCCATCGGGAATGTAATTGGCCACCAGCGTCGGAATACCGATGCCAAGGTTCACATACATGCCGTCTTCAAGCTCTTGCGCTGCACGGGCAGCCATCTGGTTGCGATCCCAGCCCTTAGCCTCATCAGCCATTTATGCAGCCCTCACAGTGCGTTGTTCGATACGTTTTTCATGATCGCCTTGAATCAGGCGGTGCACATAGATGCCCGGCAGGTGGATCGCATCCGGGTCGAGCGAGCCTGTCGGCACGATCTCTTCAACCTCCAACACGCAGACTTTGCCACACGTGGCTGCAGGCTGGTTGAAGTTGCGTGCCGTCTTGCGGAAAATCGCGTTGCCCGTCTCATCGGCTTTCCAGGCTTTGACGATGGCAAGATCGGCAAAAATGCCTTTCTCCATAATATAGGTCTGTCCATCGAAATCCTTATGCTCTTTGCCCTCGGCGATCACTGTGCCCACACCCGTCTTGGTGTAAAAGCCCGGGATACCGGCTCCGCCAGCGCGCATGCGCTCAGCCAGTGTGCCCTGCGGGTTGAACTCTATCTCCAGCTCTTTGGCCAGATATTGGCGCATGAACTCATCGTTCTCGCCGACATAGGATGACATCATGGTTTTGATCTGCCGTGTATCGAGCAACTTGCCGAGGCCAAAACCGTCCACACCGCAATTGTTGGAAGCGATGGTCAGGTCTTTCACGCCGCTTTTCACCAGCGCATCGATCAAAAGCTCTGGAATGCCGCACAGGCCAAAGCCCCCAGCGGCGATCAACATGCCGTCGTCGAGCAGGCCATCCAGGGCACTGTCTGCCGTGTCATAAATTTTGCGCATTGCGCTCCCCTATAAGAATGTCACCAGAGAGGTTGGGAACAGGTGGGGCAGTCTCTCCCATGCCGCGCTGCAATATTCAAGGTTCCGTAACACCAGTCGTCATCCCGGAAGCCAAAAGCTGTCCGGGATCCATTCCTATGACTATCGCGAGATCACGAGTGCGGAGAACCTTTTTGGAATGGATCCTCGCCATGGAGGCAAGACCTGCGGCTCGCGGACCGGTGAGGATCACGGACCGCGTGGGCCTGTCTCCACCTTAACCACCACTTAACCATCCACCGCCGCCCAAGGGCCACACCGTGGCATCCTTGCAACACAATCTGCCAATCACATCGCCAGCCGATCAAACACCGCACTTGTCGCTTGCATGGGCAAAACCGTTTGATAGGCATGGATCACGAGAAGGGTTCGCCCGACTCGGCCTGTTTCGGATGTTTTTGGTTTCGCTTCTAAAGCTCCCGCATCCCAAGCAGGCTTAGCTGGATCAGATGTGGTCTGACACGCACTGATCTTTTGTTTGATGATTTGGAGGTCTCTTATGACTTTGGCAAAACGCCTTCTCCTCGGTTCGGCTGCAGCTCTTGTTGCAACCACTGGGGCTCAAGCTGCCGACCTCGGCCTGCCGGTTGCACCGGCTGTCGACTACGTGCAGATCTGTTCGATCGGTTCTTTCACCGGTTGGATTCTTCCTGGTTCTGATGTATGCTTTGATATCTCAGGTTTTGCTCGTTTCCAGGCTGACTTCGGTGTTGCGAACCCATACGGCTTAGCTGCTGGTTACGACGATGTCGATTTCTCGAGCGAATATGAGCTGAACTTTGACGCTCGCACCATGACTGAGTGGGGCCTCCTCCGTGGTTTCATTCGCATGGGTTCTTCTGCTGAGACTGAAGACTATGGTGTGAACCTGGTTAAAGCATTCGTTCAGATCGGTGGTTTGACTGCTGGTCTTACCGACTCGTTCTTCGATCCGGTCTACACCGACTATGCAATGGCCGCGATTGGTGCGCCTGATGGCGGCACTGACGACCTGCCACTATTCGGTTACTCCTATGCCGTGGGCAATGGCGTTACACTGATGGCTTCGATTGAAGACAACGATGGCAACAACCGCTATGGCGGTATTGCGGTTATCGATACAGCCAACACACTTGCTTTGGGAGCTGGCAGCATCGTCGGCGGTTCAGTTGGTACACCAGCTGCTGCAACACTCGGCACAGCCTCTGTTGATTTCCAGGATCAAGATAATGGCTTGGCATTTGTTGCTGCAGTCCGTGTCGATCAAGCCTGGGGCTCGGCGAAACTTGCTGGTGCCCTGACACAGGTTCAGACTGACGCAACAACGCTTCAGGCTTGGACCAATGGTACAGCTTTTGGCCCGCTTGCTGATGACGACGAGCTGGGTTGGGCTGTGCAGGCTTCTGCTGAGTTCAACCTGCCTGTTGGCTATGACTCTGAGTTCGGTATCTTCGGTATCTACACTGATGGCGCCATCTCCTACATGGGCGGTGGTTTGACTTCTCAGGGCCTTGATCTCGGCTATGACGCCGTCTACGACGCTGCGACTGGTTCTCTGCAGACGACGACTGCCTGGGCATTGGGGGCCGGTCTGGAGTTTGGTCTGAATGCGATGACCGATCTTGAGTTCGACGGCTACTATGCTGATGTCGACCACGGCAATGCTATCGGCGTGGTTGGTGACTACAATGTTTGGGCTGTTCGTAGTTCGATTGCTTATCGTCCAGTATCTGGCCTTGAGTTGCGTGCTGGCGTTGGTTACACCGACTACGATGTGAACACTGCGCTGACGACTGGTTTCGACTCTGGCTTCACAGGTCGTTTCCGCATCACTCGTTCTTTCTAATCTGACTGCGGGTTCGCCCGTTCAGACTTAGAAATGACATCGGAAGGGCCCGGCATTTGCCGGGTTTTGCATTTGGCTGTGACTCCTTTGCCTATCGTCATTGCCGGACTTGATCCGGCAATCCAGCTATTGGGTTTCCGCACGCCCGGTCGTTTGAATGTACCCTGCATTCAAGCCGCGCCCCTTGCACCCCTTGGCAAAACCGGCTTTCTTGCAGCCAAGTAGGGTGACGAAGGGAACAACATCACATGTGCAATTGGCGTGCTTGGCTTCTTCCAGGACTTTTGACCCTCGTTTTGTTGACGGCCATTGCCGTTTTGGTGCGAGGCGGGCCGATTGAAGCTGATCTCACCGCGCGGTCTATCGATATGCTAGAGACGGACGGCACGCCGTGGGCTTCGGCATCACTCGATGGCCGTGATGTCACGCTTTCCGGCACCGCATCAACGCTTGCAGCGCGTGACGCGGCGATAACCGCAGCGCAGCGGGTGGCCGGTGTTTATCGCATCGACACGGCCAGCCTTGCAGTTCTGCCACTCGCCGATCCTTACACCTTATCGCTAGCAGTCGATCCGCAGAGCGTGACTGTAACGGGCAGCGTTCCCGATGGCGTCACACGCGCGTCGCTGCTTGATGATGTGCGCGCGATGATCGGAACCAAGACACTGGTGGATGAAACAGCGCTTGCTCGCGGCGCACCGATTGGCTTCGATGATCTGGCGTCCTTCGCTACCACTGGTTTGCCTGCGTTGGAGTCTGGAACGATTTCACTCGACGAATCAACGCTTTCCGTTGCTGGCGATGCTACAACGCTTGATAGTTACACTGCCGAGCTTTCGCGTCTCGCCGAACCGCCATCATCATTGACCATTGGCGATATCGCACTCAATCCGCCAACGGTCTCGCCTTACACCTGGTCGGCGGATGCAACGGAAAGCGGCGTAACGCTGTCAGGCTTTGTGCCCGATGATGCGACGCGCTCAATGATCCTGGACGCCGCCGCGTCCTTGGGTGAGGTTACGGATTCTATGGAGTTGGGCTTTGGAGCACCGGACGGTTTTGCTGACGCCGCCTTCTCGCTCCTCGCTCAGATGCGGGGCTTGGACAACGCGTCCGCATCCCTGACCGATCGCGATTTGACATTGGAGGGTGATGCCGCTGATAGCGCCGCTTATGATGCGGCCAATGCATTTCTCGGCGGGCTCCCCAGCGGTTTTGACAGCATTTCGGGCCGTATCGCGCCGCCCGTTGCCGATCCGTTTGTCACGATGCTCACCAAAACAGGCGAGGGCTTCACGCTTTCCGGCGTTCTGCCGGACGAAACGGCCCGAGCCGTCATTTTAGATGCGCTCGCTGGTACACCTGTGACCGACACATCAACTGTGGCACGTGGCGCGGCAGAGAATGTCGAACTGGGCGATCTGTTCACATCCATCGCCAGCTCGCTTGGCGACCTTTCTAACGCCACAGCCACGCTGACAGGCACCGAGTTGGTGGTAACCGGTACAGCTTCCAGCTTCTCCGCTGCTTCGGGCGCCGAAGCCGCATTAACAGCGCTTGCCACCGGCGATGTATCGGTTGTCACCGATATTACGCCGGGGCCAGCCTCGCCGTTTACCTTTGGCGCAACAGTCGATGACGCTGCGGTTACGCTCGAGGGGTTTGTGCCCAGCGAAGAGGCGCGAGACGCCATCCTGGCGGACTTGGCTGCGCTCTATCCCGGAGGGGACGTAACCGATGATTTGACCATCGCCGATGGCGCGCCGGAAGGCTTTTTGCAGATGGTGCAAGCAAGCTTGCGCGGCCTTGGCCGGTTGGCCAGTGGCAACCTTCAGATTAGCGACGCTGAGGCTACCTTCTCTGGCGACGCCTTTTACCAGAGTTCAGTGGATCGCATTGCGGAAACGGTTTCAGGCGCATCACCGCAATCCTTCAACCTCACGGCAGATATCGGCACGCTCGATCCGCCCGGCACTATCTTTCCGCAGGCGTGCCAAATCCAATTGAGGCGGCTGCTTTCTGGCAACAGCATTCGCTTCGAAATTGGCAGTGCCGCTATCAATGCGCTGTCCAACGGGCTTTTGGATCGCATGGTGCGCATCCTGCAAAGCTGTCCCAATGCCACGGTGGAAATTGGTGGGCATACCGATGCGCAGGGTTCCGATGAGTCCAATTTGGCGCTGTCTCAGGCCCGTGCTGAGGCCGTCAGCGCCTACATCGCCGATGCCGGCATTCCGGACAACCGTCTGGTCGCAGTTGGTTATGGTGAAACCGATCCGGTTGCTGACAACGAAACCGAAGATGGCCGGGCACAAAACCGACGTATTGAGTTCACCGTTCAGCGCTAAGGGTTGATCACCTCTCTGGCGTCAAACGCATAAAGGCAAGCCGATGTATTATCTCATCACACAGCTATGGCTGTTCCTTCTCATCGCTTTCGTCATCGGCATCGCGACCGGCTGGTTCACCAGCCGTTCGTCAGGCGATGATCGCGCATAGGGGGCATCATGTTTTATCTGGTTCTCCACACGGCGCTGCTCATTCTTGCCGCGTTTGTTCTCGGCGCCATCATTGGTTGTCTGCTGAAGCGTTTCCTGTCTAGTGGCAGCGTGTACAGCACAAACGCCGCTGATAGAAAGCGCTCAACGCCGGCCCAATCGGCGGCAGCCGCCGCTGCAGCAACCGTCGCTGCGCGCACTAAGTCTCTTGAGCAGTCCGCCGAACATGCGGTTGAAGAGGCAGCCCACAGGGTTGAAGAGGTGGTTGAAACACTGTCTGCCGACGCGCCAACCATAGACAGGCCAGAAGCAGTGCCCGCCGATATGGATGATGATGCGGTGGAGGCCGCTCTGGCAGCCTTGCCTGCTGATGCAAGCAATGAGGACAAGGCCAACGCCGTCGGCACGCGCCCGGCCGGGCTGACAGGACCGACTGGCGGTGCGAAGGATAACCTTCAGCGCATCAAGGGTATTGGTAAGGTCAATGAAGGCAAGCTCAACGATCTAGGCATCTTTCATTTCAGCCAGATTCGCGACTGGAAACCGGCTGAAGCCCGCTGGGTTGGCACGTTTCTTTCGTTTTCAGGGCGTATCGAGCGTGAAGACTGGATTGGTCAGGCGAAAACGCTAGCTGACGACAGCTAAAACGCAGGGTTCCATTAAAAGCCGAACTTGGCCAAAAACCGCTTCACTTCAGCCAGCACATCACCACGAAGGCTGGGCGCATGGCCTTGGCCAGCAACGGTATAAGCTGTTGCGCCCATGGAAATGGCATCGTCCAAAATCGTCTGATCCAGCAGGTCCGAATGCTCGCCATGCAGCATCAGTGTTGGCCGTGTCACCAAAGCTTTGAAGGGGCCGGAAAGGTCAATGAAAGGCAAGCCATCTGGTACTGCTGAGAGAGGCTCAAGCAGTTTCCGGTCGAATGCAAGGGCAGGTCGCCCATCCTTCTCGTGAAAGGTCAGGCGGGCATACTTTTGCCAGTCTTCATGGCTGAACGCGGTAAATTGTGGCCCCATGCTGGCTTTCACCCGCGCAGTTGCTTCATCCCAACTGGCAGGCAAGGTGGAGGAGGGCAGTTGGCGTTTCAAGCGCGCAAGCCCAGCGCCCGCAATACGTGGACCGATATCGTTTAGCACGCTGCCTGCCAGCAGGCCCGGCCGCGTTAGAGCCAAAACCATGGCAAGAATGCCGCCACGCGATGTACCGACAACAACGGTATTGTGCACGCCCAATGCGCAGGCCACTTGCGCGGCATCGTCGGCCTCGCGCTGTACAGTGTAATGGCTAGCGTCAGGCGCATGGTCTGATTCGCCACGCCCGCGCGTGTCCATCAACACCACCCGGCGCGGTGTATCGGGATGGAAGGCAAAATGATCGCGCAAATCGTAGAAATCGCGCTTTGTGCGCGTCAGCCCAGCTAGACAGAGCAAAGGTGCACGACCAGAGCTATGGCGCGGACCGGCATTTTCAACCGCCAGGCGCAGCCCATCGCTTGCCAAAACCGATAGATGGCGAACATCACCCACTAATGTCAGCCATTCGCCGTAAGTTGCTGGTAGACAAAGATGTTTTCAAGCACGCGCTGCACGTAGCTGCGGGTTTCGGAGAACGGAATAAGCTCAATCCAGTCAATCACATCGACCTGTCCTGCGCGCGGATCGCCAAAGCGCTCGATCCACTGTGGCACACGGCGCGGGCCGGCATTGTAGGCGATGAAAGTGAGGATGTAGGAGCCGTTGTACTCGGCGATCAACTCATCAAGGTGGTAGGCGCCAAGCGTCACATTGTGCGCCGGATCTGAGGTGAGCCGCGCGGTGGAGTGCGACACACCAACCTGGCGAGCGATGCGGCGGGCTGTTTCCGGCATCAACTGCATAAGGCCAAGGGCCCCAGCATGGCTGCGGGCGCGCGCATCAAACCCGCTTTCTTGACGCGAAATGGCATAGGCAACCGCTTGCGGCAGACGCTCAGGAATGCGGGCATCTTGCGGGAAGGCGCCAGTGGGGTAGCCAAGCAGTGCCAGCGAGCGGTGACGCAGCGCGCCAATCTTGCCGATCTGAACCACGCTTGTCGCATCGCCATGACGCGCTGCCAGCTCGGCCATCGCCGCAATCTGTGCAGGGGTCGCACCATCGCGTGCCAAAGCGTAGAGGAACAAACGCGCGTCCGTGCGTCGGTTCATGATGTAGAGCGCATCGGCGTAAGAGAAATAGGCGTGGCTCGGAGCTTGGGCTCTGGGCACCTGTTCAAAACGAATGGGCAAACCTGTGATGGTTGAGGCGGCCTGACCATAAAAGGTTTCGCCATAGGTCATGGCTTGTGCATAGGCCTGGTTGGCGCCGGTTGTGTCACCACGCGCCGACAGGGCACGGCCCAACCAATAATAGCCGCGGGCGCGGGTAATCGGCGTTGTGCCGATTTCCAGGATTTGCCGGAAGTGTGGTTCGGCTCGGCTCGGGTCGTTCAGATACCGTAGGGCAATCCAACCAGCCAGGAACGACCGCTGGGCCTCATCCCCGGCGCTTGAGCCAGTTGGCGCTGTGGTCAACTGGTAAGCACCATCGAATTGCCGCGTCTCAATTAGGTCGCGTGCCACGATGTGTCGTTCGCGCCACCAAACATCGGGGCGCACAAGTGCATCACCGCTATGGCGCACAGAGCGCAGCAATCGTGCTGCCTCACGGGGCTGATCGGCCCGGCGATAAAGCCGCGCCAACTCGTAGGTTATGTGAATATCGCTGGGGTTGGCTTCGTGCGCGCGGCGCACCACATCGCGCGCGCTGGCACCATCTCGGATGGCCCGGCCACGCACCGCGATGGAGTTTTGATCAGCAGAGGGGAGATATTGGCCAACACGCTCTGCGCCCGTTACCCGATCGCGATAAAGCAGCCAATGGGCACGATGGCGATGGTCATCTTGGGTGAGCAAGCTACCAAGTGTAGAAAGCAAGCGGCTTTCCAAACCATCGTCTAGAATGTCGCCTCGCCAGAGTGCAACAGCAATGCGTCGGGCATCCTGTGTACGTCCGGCTTGGGCAAAAGCTTGCGCTTGAGCGAGTTGAGCAGCCGGCGTGCGAGCATCGCGTGTGCCAAACAGGGAAAGAGGCGGCACCTGATTGCCGTAACGCTCCATCATCGCGACATCGGTTTGGCGGGCAATGACACCAGCGCCAGGCCAGCCCGCGAACGCGTCGCGAAAAGCGGTACGCAGCTCCAAAGGCAAATCATCAGCGCGGGTGCGCGCAATCATCCAAAGGCCGAGATCGCGCGTCGCTGGGTCAGCAATCCCTTGCGCAATGGAATAGGCGCGCTGGCCTTGATCATTCGCCAAAGCTTGGGAGACAGGTTCCAAAGCGCGCGCGGCTGCCGATGCATTGCCACCAATGCTGCCGGTGAACAAAGGCGCAGCGTCAGCTTGGGCCTGGCGGGCAAGCGCGTGTGCTGTGCCAATGGACGAGGAAGCCGATGTTGATGCTGGCTGCGCGGTGGTGCCGCCTGCCGGATGAGCTACCGGATTGGGCGGAGAATACCTTTGAGCGGCCTGCGCGCCACCAAGCGCAATCAAAACCAGGGCGCCTGAAACGGCGGAAATGGCAAAGCGAGAAAGCGGAAAAACCGACACGGGAGCAAAGTTCCTTCAACACGTGTTCTGCGCGAATACTCCAACACCTGACAACCTGACGCACAAAGTGGCGAAAGTCTGGTCGTTTAAGACTGGAATGTAGCCGACAAGATTTGGTTCACCATGCACTGCTCTTGGTGAAAACGAGGTGAAGATGAATGCTGGTGCGGACATGACCTTCATCAACGTTCCATCAACCATGTTGGTAGACTAACCATTCGCACCGCGCCCGCTTGCCGGATCGCAACTGTCTACCTATGGTCCGGCAACCTTATTCAAGGCTGCCTCAAAAATCTGCGGCGGCCTTTCTTGCCTTTGAAGGAGACTTGGCCATGCTCACCCTGGGCGGCTCAATTCCAGCGCTTGTCACACCATTTGATGGTGATACCGTCGATTTTGACGCGCTGGATGCAATTGTTGACTGGCAGATCGCCGAAGGATCCTCTGGCCTTGTGCCGGTCGGAACAACCGGTGAATCGCCAACGCTCAGCCATGAAGAGCACAAGCAGGTTGTTGAGCGGGTGGTGAATCGTGCCGCTGGTCGTGTGCCAGTGGTCGCCGGTGCGGGCTCCAACAACACCGCAGAGGCCATCGATTTTGGCCGCCATGCGCACAGCGTTGGCGCCGATGCGATTTTGGTCGTCACGCCCTACTACAACAAGCCGAGCCAAAAAGGCCTTTACGCCCACTATATGGCCATCGATGCGGCCGTTGACCTGCCGACGATCATCTACAACATTCCTGGTCGCTCGGTGATCGATATGAGCGTTGAGACCATGGCGCGGTTGCACAAAGAGGGGCGCGCAATTGCTGGCGTGAAAGACGCCACAGCCAATTTGGTGCGCGTCTCTGAGCAGCGCGCTGCGGTGGGTCGTGATTTCATCCAGCTGTCCGGTGAAGATGCCACGGCCATTTCTTTCAATGCCCATGGCGGGCAGGGGTGCATATCCGTCACGGCCAATGTGGCGCCAGCACTCTGCGCGCAAATGCAGGCTGCCTGCGCGGCCAATGATTACACCAAGGCGCTTGAGATCCATGACATGCTGATGCCGCTGCACACCGCGATGTTCGTTGAGACCAATCCCTCGCCAGTGAAAGTTGGGCTGGAAATGCTTGGCAAATGCAAAGCCGATGTGCGCCTGCCCATGGTGCCGGTTTCCGAGGCCACACGCGCACAGCTTCGAGAGGCGATGCAGTTTGCTGGCCTCTTGAATAGCTAGCGGCCTAAGCGCATTTAATTACCATGGCACCTAAGAAAAAAGGCGCGAATGACGGCCCACGGCGCACCGTAGCCGACAACCGAAAAGCGCGCTTCAACTATGAATTTGTCGAGACGTTTGAAGCGGGCCTGCAGCTGACAGGCACCGAGGTTAAAAGCTTGCGTGAAGGCAAGGCGATGATCGCTGAAAGCTATGCAAGCGCTGAGGGTGATGAGATCTTTCTCGTCAACTCTTACATTCCTGAATACTTGCAGGGCAATCGCTTCAACCATGAGGCGCGTCGCCCACGTCGCCTGCTGTTGCATCGCAAGCAGATCAATAAGCTGATCGGTGCCACGCAGCGCGAAGGCATGACGATGGTGCCGACCAAAATCTACTTCAATGATCGTGGTCGCGCGAAGATCGAGATCGCGCTGGCCAAGGGTAAGAAGATCCACGACAAGCGCCAGACCGAAAAAGCCCGCGATTGGCAGCGCGACAAAGCGCGCCTTATGCGTGAGCGTGGCTAAGGCGTTTGCGATTCATGTCAAACGCCAAACGCTTTAACCGGCGTTAGCGCTTCAATTCAGCTGCAATGCTATCGAATACAGCTTCAAACATCGGCACCGTCAGGCGGCCCGTATTCGTGTTGTAACGTGAGCAATGATAGCTATCGATCAGAGTAAGCCCGTTTTCTAGCGTATGAATGGCATTGTGCCCAAAAACGTGCGCTGATCGCTTGGTGGCGAACGCACGCAACACCGCATCATGCGAGATGCGTCCCAGTGCCATCACCACTTTCACGTTCGCCATACCGCCAAGAAGGTCTTGCAGGAACGCGTTGCAGGTCGCGATCTCCGCACCAACCGGCTTGTTTTGTGGCGGCACACACCGCACCGCATTGGTGATCGCGACATTGTGGAGCGTCACGCCATCGTCGGGCCGTGCATCATAAGTACCTTTGGCAAAGCCATACTTGCCAAGCGTCGCGTAGAGCAGATCGCCAGCATAATCGCCGGTAAAGGGCCGTCCGGTCCGGTTGGCGCCGCGAAGCCCAGGCGCCAGACCGACAATTAATAATTCTGCATTGGCATCGCCATAGGTCGGCACCGGCCCATTGTGCCAATCAGGGTGGTTGGTTTGATGCGAGACGATGAAGTCATGCAGGCGCGGACAAAGTGTGCAGGGAAGGGGGGGCTCGCTGCTGGCGGGAAAGCCAGCCACCACACCTTGCTGATCAGTCATCGTAATCGTCATACTCATCGTCGTCGTAGCCTTCGTCCGGGCGCTCGCGCCGCGGTGGACGCTCTGAAGGATCACGGCCAAGACGATCCGTCAAATCTGCAAGGTCCAGAAAATGATCGGCTGTGCGCCGCAGATCATCGGACACCATGGACGGTGTGGTTTTCAGCGAGGAGACGACCGTGACCTTCACGCCCCTCTTTTGCAGCGCTTCAACCAAAGCCAGATATTGCCCGTCGCCTGAGAAGAGGACGATATGGTTCACTGAATCGGCCAGGGTCATGGCATCAACCGTTAGGTCAACGTCAAGCGAAGGGCGAACGCGCCGCCGCTGGCCACTGTTGTCGGTGAACTCGCGCATCGGCTTGGTGGTGATCTGGAAACCATTGTAATCTAGCCAATCGATCAGCGGGCGCAGCGAGGAAAATTCCTGGTCGTCAGCCATCGCGGTGTAGTAATGCGCGCGCAGCAGATACGCCTCACCAACGAAACTGGTCAGCATGCGTCGATAATCGATGTCGACGTTGAGATTACGCGCTGTCTGATAAAAATTGGCGCCATCAACAAAGAAAGCAACGCGTTCACGCATGTCAAAAGGATAATTGGACGGCATTATCGTCTTCTCCGATCTGTAAAAAAGGAATCAAATATTGGAAAGCGCGCTGCTTATACTGCAGCCCTCTCTGGCTACGCAGAAACGGCAGCGGACACAAGAGGAGACACGCACTCAGCTGTGTGTTTGCGTTTTGCTTGCCTTTCACAGCCAAGCTGCGTATAGCCACATCTAATCCGAAAATTTTTTGAGGAGGGCCGCATGGCTCGTGTGACTGTCGAAGATTGCGTCGACAAAGTCGAAAATCGTTTTGACCTGGTGCTTCTGGCCGCTCACCGCGCGCGCTTGATCTCATCGGGTGCTGAGCTGACCATCGATCGTGACCGGGATAAAAACCCAGTCGTGGCGCTGCGTGAGATCGCTGACGAAACCATTCTGCCAGGTGATCTGGAAGAACAGCTGATCCATTCCCTGCAGAAGCAGGTTGAGGTGGATGAGCCAGAGCCCGATGTGGTGCCGATGATTCCATCGCCTGAAGCAATGGCTGCTTCATCTTCTGGCGGCGACGCGCCTGACGAAGGCATGTCGTTTGAGCGCATGACCGAGGAAGAGCTGCTTGCTGGCCTGGAAGGTATTGTCCCGCCAGAGCGCAAAGACGATATGTAGGCTTTTGGCCTCCAGCACTGTTGTGTAAAGCGCCGGCTTGGATCAACCAAGTCGGCGTTTTGCGTTTGCATTCAGGCTTCTATGGGGTCACCCTGTATTTGAAGAACACGCTCGGCCACCGCCGGCTGAGCGGTACCTATCCGAGCCAACATCATGATGCGTCAGTACGAGTTGGTTGAGCGGGTCGCCCGCTACAACCCCGATGCCGATGAGGCCTTGCTCAACAAGGCCTACGTCTATGCCATGCGTGCACACGGCAGCCAGACGCGCGCTTCGGGTGACCCCTATTTCTCCCACCCGCTGGAAGTGGCGGCGATCCTCACCGATCTGAAACTTGATGATGCAACCATCGCCGTCGCGCTGCTGCACGACACGATTGAGGACACCGACGTCACGCGCGATGAAATCGATCGGTTGTTCGGTGGGGAGATTGGCAAACTGGTCGACGGCCTGACCAAGCTGAACCGGTTGGATTTCATCACATCTGAAGCCAAGCAGGGCGAGAACCTGCGCAAGCTTTTCTTGGCCATCTCAGATGATGTGCGTGTCCTGCTGGTGAAGCTCGCAGATCGCCTGCACAACATGCGCACGCTTGGGTCCATGCGCGAGGACAAGCGCCAGCGCATCGCCCGCGAGACCATGGAGATCTATGCGCCGCTGGCCGGCCGCATCGGCATGCAGTCCATGCGCGATGAGCTTGAGGATCTGTCGTTTGAAATTCTCGACCCGGAAAACCGGCAAATGGTGCTGGATCGCCTGGCTGAGCAGATGGAGCAATCTGACGCCATCATCGGCACCATCATCGAAACGGTGCAGGCTAAACTTGCTGAATATGGCTTGGCCTCAGAGGTGACAGGGCGGCAAAAACGCGCCTATTCGATTTATCAAAAAATGCTGCGCAAGGGCCTGTCGTTTGAGCAGCTCTCCGACCTTTATGCCTTTCGCATCATCGTTGCCAATCCTGCCGCCTGCTACCGCGCGCTGGGCATTGTGCATACCACCTGGAAGTGTGTGCCCGAGCGCTTCAAAGACTACATATCCGTGCCCAAGCAGAACGATTATCAATCGCTGCACACCACGGTGATCGGGCCCTATTCACGCCGCGTTGAGCTGCAAATCCGCGACCATGCCATGCACGCCGTTGCCGAGTATGGGATCGCCGGACATGGTTTTTACAAGGATGAATTGACGGCCAGCAGCACGCAACTTGATGCCCTTCGCCGTGACAGTCGCGCTTTTGCCTGGATCAGGCACACCGTCGATATGCTTGATGGTGACGATACGGCGGAGGAGTTTCTAGAAAACACCAAGCTGGAGCTGTTCCGCGATCAGGTGTTCTGTTTCACGCCCAAGGGTCGGGTGATTGCGCTGCCGCGTGGTGCTACGCCGATTGATTTTGCCTATGCCGTCCACACCGATGTCGGCGATACGACCGTTGGCGCAAAAATTGACGGCCAATTGATGCCGCTGCTCACCGAGCTCAAGAACGGCAATCAAGTGGAAATCATCACCTCGCGCGCGCAAGTTCCTCCGCCAGCCTGGGAACAGTTTGCCCGCACCGGAAAGGCGCGCGCTGCTATCCGCCGCGCCACCCGCCAGGCTGTGCGTCGGCAATATTTAGGCCTTGGAAAAGAGGTTGTTCAGCGCGCCTTTGAACGTGTCGGCAAAAGCTTTGAGCCCGGCGCCATTGAAAGCGTGCTTCACAAGCTTGCCCACAAGAGTGTCGATGATGTTTTTACCTCAGTCGGTCGTGGTGAACTGGCCTCCCGCGCGGTTCTGGCGGCGGTGCATCCTGAGGCCAAAGACGTTGAACCCGGCCCAGCGCCAACTGCCCAAGATGGTTGGTTCGGTCTGTCGGATATGACAGCGTTGCAGTTTCGTATTCCCGGCGAAAAGGCTGACGCCTTCCACACCAGCACCGATGGACAGGTTGGAAATGGGCATGACGGAAAGCGCGCGCCAGTTCGTGGGTTGGACAAAGCGATGCCGGTGCGCTTTTCCACCGACGAACCGCCCATTCCTGGTGATCGCATTGTAGGCATTGTGACGCCCGGTGAGGGTGTGACCGTCTACCCCATTCATGCCGTGGCACTGGCTGATTTTGAAAACCAGCCGGACCGTTGGCTGGACGTGCGCTGGGATATCGATCCCAGCCAATCGCAGCTGTTTGAGGCCAAAATCCGTGCCACGGCGCTCAATGAGCCTGGGTCGTTGGCAACGCTAGCCACCATCATCGCTGATCATGGTGGCAACATTGAAAACCTTATCATGACCCGCCGTGGGCCAGACTTTCATGACCTTCTGATTGAACTTCAGGTCAGTGACGTGAAGCATCTCCACCGGATCATAGCCCAGCTTCGCTCCAGCCCGGTAATCAGCAGCGCCGCCCGCGCCGAGAGCTAACGACACTAGGTTGAGAACTCATAGTCCTGGTGCGTTTGGTGGGAGCAGATTGGCTTGCCTGCACGAAGCAAGCCTGAAGGAAGTCGTCTGACTTTCAAAGGCTTGCGACACAGCAGGCGCGCCTAGATGCCCCATCCTTTGGACGGCGAAATGGCGTTGATCTGAACGCGCATTTGGGTTTGACCGGGCCGCCAGCACGCTCTGCACCCAAAGCTCGCCCAGCTCTTAGCCATTTCAGACGCCAAACACATCAGGACTATGAGTCCTCGACCTAGCCATTCTGCTGCTTGCCCTTGCTGGCCGAGAAGGTTAGGTCCGTGGCAACTGGCATTTCAGGCAGCAAGGGGCACATCCATGAGCGATTCCATCTTAAGCGATGAAGATGTGCTGGATGTGTTTCGTTCGGAAGATGCCATCCTGGATGGCCACTTCATCTTGTCTTCCGGCTTGCACAGTCCGGTTTTCCTTCAAAAAGCGTTGGTTTACCGCTCGCCAGCAAAAACTGAACGCCTCTGCCGCGCGCTTGCCGCCAAAGTGCGGGCAAGCGACTTGGGCCAAATTGATTGCATCATCGCCCCAGCCATGGGCGCGGTTGTGCCTGGCTATGAGACTGCGCGGCATTTGGATGTGCCCTACATGTGGGTGGAGCGCGAAGACGGAAAATTTGCCCTGCGCCGTGGCTTCACGCTGGAAAAAGGTGCTCGCGCGCTGATTGTCGAAGATATCATTACGACGGGGCTGTCGGTGGGAGAGGCTGCCACATGCATTCGCGATTTGGGCGGCGAGGTTGTCGGCTGCGCCTGCATCATCGATCGCTCAGCCGGCAAGGCTGACATCGGCATGCCGCTGGTCGCGTTGGCCAACTATGAAGTGCCCGCATACCCAGCCGATGCTCTACCCGACAGTTTGAAGGCCATTCCTGCCACCAAACCTGGTTCACGCGGGTTGGTCTAAACGTCATGCTCTTTAAGCGCCGTTCCAAACCTTCCTGGGCTAAGAGAACCCGCGCTATGGCGTGGCCGACACGCAGCTTCACGCGCTCGGCCCGCTATTTCTTCAAACGTATTTTGCGGATCAACGCATCTCCCTATGCCATTGCGATGGGTGTTGCCATCGGCGCATTTGTATCGTTCACGCCATTGCTTGGTCTGCATTTTTTTATAGCCTTCGCGCTGGCTTACTTGCTGCGTGCCAACTACTTTTCTGCCATCGTCGGCACCGTGGTTGGTAACCCGATCACCTTTCCCTTCATTTGGGCGTCCACGTATCGCGTTGGTCGGGTGATGTTGAACGACCCTGTCCAACGCAACGCCGAGCCCCAACTTGATGGCCCAAGCGCCTACACCGTTGAAGCGATAACAGGTTTTCTTGAGCGCACTTGGCCGGTTATCAAGCCCATGCTGGTTGGCGGCATCCCGCTGGGTCTAACCGCAGCGGTGGCCTGCTTTTTTCTCACCTATGGTACCGTTGTGGGGTATCAAAAGGCCCGAGCGGCCAAGGCGATGGCGATGGCGAAAAAGCGTGAGGCATTGCTTGAAAGCGCCGATGCATCATGAGGTTTTGGTCGTGAAAGCTTTGCCATGAAGGTCGCCCAATGATCATCGGACTTGGCAGTGACCTGTGTGATATCCGGCGAGTGGAACAAACACTGGAACGCTTCGGTGAGCGTTTCACTCAGCGCGTGTTTACGTCAATTGAGCAGGCCAAGTCTGATCGGCGCAAGCAGCGCGCAGCATCCTATGCCAAACGCTTTGCCGCAAAAGAGGCATGCGCCAAGGCGCTCGGCACAGGGCTGCGCAACGGCGTGTTCTGGCGCGATATGGGCGTGGAGAATTTGCGCTCCGGCGCACCCACAATGGTGCTGACGGGTGGCGCCCAGAATCAGTTGCAACGCCTGGTTCCTGACGGCCACACGCCAGTGATCCATCTGTCTATCACCGATGATTTTCCTTACGCGCAGGCGTTTGTCATCATCGAAGCCTTGCCGCAGACTTAAGCCTTTATCCGTGAACGCGTGGCCAAAGCGCCACGATTGTGGCGCAATTGCCCACCAAAGGCTTGCCTTCTCCCAGGGCGAAGGTTGACTTGTGCCCGCTGACCCCCGACATGGGCGACACGAAGGCTGCAACGCGCGCCTGGAATCGACCATTTTTGATGAAGCAAGAAGGCACCCATCGCATGGCGCAGGACGGATCCACAGACGAGGCGACCGCCCGCGAGCCGGAAAAGAAGAAGAGCGAACTGTGGGACACCATTGTCGTTCTCTTGCAGGCATTTGCCATCGCGCTGGTGATCCGCACTTTTCTGTTTCAACCCTTTGTTATCCCATCCTCCTCGATGGTCGGCACGCTGCTGATTGGTGATTATCTGTTCGCCAACAAGTTCGCCTACGGCTTCTCTCGACACTCCCTGCCTTTTAGCCCTGATCTCTTTGACGGCCGTATTCTGGGTTCCGACCCTGAGCGCGGCGATGTTGCGGTGTTCAAACTGCCGTCGGATGGGTCCACCGATTACATCAAGCGCGTGATCGGTCTTCCCGGTGACAGTGTTGAAGTGCGCAATGGTGTTGTCTTCATCAATGGTGAGGAAATTGAGCGCGAGCGCGTTGATGATTTCGTTCATCCTGAAACCGGTGAACGGGTCGCCCAATACCGCGAGACCTTGCCCAACGGCATCAGCTACAATGTTCTCGACCTTATCGACAACTCGATGCTCGACACTTCGCCACAGCCCTTCGTCGTGCCCGAGGGCCATTATTTCATGATGGGCGACAATCGCGACAACTCTTCCGACAGCCGCACAGCGTTGGTCGGGTTTGTCCCGCTGGAAAACTTTGTTGGGCGCGCTGATCTGATCTTCTTCTCGATCGCGCCTGGCTCGTCGCCTTGGCAGGTTTGGCGCTGGCCTTCCGATGCTCGTTTCGACCGGATGTTTGACGGCATTTAGGGTGTTGTGTGTTTCATCCAGCATAGTCTCATCGTAAATCGCGTTCGAGCAAAGTGAGAGGCAGCGAATTGCGATTCGATTCAAACGCAAAACCCTCTAGCGCCGTTGAAAGTGTGCTGGGCCATACCTTTGCCGACCCAGCCTTGCTTGATCGCGCGCTTACCCATGCAAGCCATGGCGGTGGGCAGAGCGATGCCAACAAGACCTATCAGCGCCTGGAGTTTCTCGGTGATCGTGTCTTAGCGCTGGTCATTGCCGATGCCTTGATCGCTCGTTTTCCCAGTGCCGATGAAGGCGAGTTGGCCCGTCGTCTCAATCACCTTGTGCGCGCTGAAACCTGCGCGGCGATTGCAAAACGGCTTGGGCTCGATCGCGATGTGCGCACCGATGATCTGGATGTCACCAAACCCACACGCGCCGCGCGTGCCGTGCTCGCCGATGTATGCGAAGCACTGATCGCCGCGCTGTTTCTCGATGGCGGGATGAAGGTGGCCAAGCGGTTCATCCTGACCCATTGGCAGCCGGTCATGGATGAGGCGGGTGCCGCCCGCCGCGATCCGAAGACCGCCTTGCAGGAGTGGGCGCACGCCCAACGCAAGGCCACGCCAACCTACACCGAAGTTGGCCGCGACGGACCGGACCATGCGCCAGTGTTCAAAATCTCCGTTTCCGTGGATGGGATTGACCCGCTGGAAGCGCAAGGCAAATCAAAGCGCGACGCGCAGCAGGCCGCCGCCATGGCGATGTTGATGCGTGAGGGCGTGTGGAAACCCGATGATGACTGAGCAAATTCAACCAGCAGCAGAAACCCGCGCGGGCTTCGTAACGTTGATGGGCCCGACCAACGCTGGCAAATCGACTTTGCTCAACCGTCTCGTCGGCTCAAAAGTCGCCATCGTGTCGCACAAGGTGCAGACCACGCGCGCGCTGGTGCGCGGCATCGCGATTTTGGAAGAAACGCAGGTCGTGTTTGTCGACACGCCCGGCCTCTTCAAACCCAAACGGCGCCTGGACCGTGCAATGGTCGACACCGCCTGGTCGGGTGCCAAGGATGCCGAGTGCGTTTGCTTCGTGATCGATGCCCGCAAAGGCCTGTCTGAGATCGTTGAGGCTGCGCTTGAGCAACTGCAGGGTATCCGTCAGCCCAAATGGCTGGTGCTCAACAAGATCGACGAGATGGACCAATCTGAGCTTCTGCCGCTGATCGCAGCGATCAATGACAAGCTGCAGTTCGACGAGACTTTTCCACTATCCGCCATTACCGGCGAGGGCGTCGATGTCTTCATTGATGCGCTGCGCAAGACAATGAAGCCGGGGCCCTGGCTTTACCCAGAAGATCAAATCTCTGACATGCCAATGCGTATGCTGGCGGCAGAGCTAACCCGCGAAAAGCTCTACGAGCGCCTGCACGAAGAGCTGCCTTACGTTTCCCACGTGGTCACCGAAGATTGGAAGACCACGCCCAAGGGGCACCGTGTGGAACAGACGATTTACGTAGAGCGCGACAGTCAAAAGAAGATCGTGCTCGGCAAGGGCGGTCAGACGATCAAATGGATTTCCATGAATGCCCGCAAAGCCATAAGCCACGCGGTGGATGCGCCGGTGCACCTGTTTCTGTTCGTCAAAGTACGACCGAACTGGGCCTCAGACCCAGAGCGTTACAACGAGATAGGCTTGGACTTTCCCACCAAGTAGCGCAGAGTTGCGCCCATGGAATGGACCTCCAGCGGCATTGTTCTTGGCCACAAAAAGCACGGTGAATCGAGCCTCATCCTTGAGGTGATGACGCGCGAGCGTGGTCGCCATATGGGCTTGGTGCGCGGCGGGCGGTCTCGCCGCATGGCAGCGCTTTTGCAAGTCGGCAACACGCTTTCGCTTACCTGGCGCGCACGCCTTGATGAGCATCTGGGCCTCTTCCAAGTGGATGGCGAAACGCTGCGCGGCGCCCAGCTGATGGATGAACCGGTGGCGCTGCTCGCCGCCCAGCTTTGCGCATCCCATTTGCGCTTGCTGCCCGAGCGCGACCCACACGCCCGCCTACACGACATGCTGGGCCTCATCTTGGATCATTACGATGAACCGCAAACCATCGCCGCACTGGTGGCTCGCTTTGAAGTGTTGCTGCTCGAAGAGCTTGGTTTTGGCCTGGATCTCACCAAGTGCGCTGGCACCGGCGTACAATCCGGGCTGATCTATGTGTCACCAAAATCAGGCTGCGCGGTCAGTGCCGATGCGGGCGCGCCTTACAAAGACAAACTGCTTGCCTTGCCGGCTTTTCTCACCGGTTCCATGGACAAACTCTCGCCAGATCAAACCGCAGATGCCTTTGCGCTGACGGCTTTCTTTTTGGAGCGCAACGTCTGGGGGCCGCGCGCTGTACGTCCGCCAGAGGGTCGCGATGCGCTTATTCGCCGGATTTGCGGGCTTTCTGCACAACCAAAGGTCAGTACTGCTTGAAGCCATGAGCGCCCTTGGGTACGTCCAAAGGCATGAGCGACATGACGATTCGGCCACCCGGCGCGGGTGATGATGGTGGTGATGACGGGATTGAGGCCATCGACCTCGATGCGGCCTTGCGTGAGCGCTATCTTGCCTATGCCCTTTCCACCATCACGCAACGCGCGTTGCCGGACGTGCGCGACGGGCTGAAACCCGTCCATCGCCGTCTGCTTTTTGCGATGCGCCAGCTAAAGCTGGACCCGGCGCAGGGCTTTAAAAAATCTGCCCGCGTCGTCGGCGATGTCATTGGTAAGTACCACCCACACGGTGACCAGTCGGTCTATGATGCTTTGGTGCGCTTGGCGCAGGACTTTGCCGTGCGCTACCCGCTCGTTGAGGGCCAGGGCAACTTCGGCAACATCGATGGCGATAGCGCCGCCGCCATGCGCTACACCGAAGCCCGCATGACCGATGTCGCCACGCGGTTGCTCGATGGCATTGACGAGGATGCGGTTGATTTCCGCGAGACCTATGACGGCTCGGAAGAAGAGCCGGTGGTGCTCCCGGCGGACTTCCCGAACCTTCTTGCCAATGGCTCCACAGGCATCGCGGTCGGCATGGCAACCTCCATTCCACCGCACAATGTCGCCGAGCTATGCGATGCCTCCCTGGCGCTGATCGACAACCGGAATATGGAAACGCCGGAGCTTGTGAAGCTCGTGCCGGGCCCGGATTTCCCCACCGGTGGGATTATGGTCGAGGATGAGGCGAGCCGTATTCAGTCTTATGAGACAGGACGTGGCGGTTTTCGGGTTCGCGCGCGCTGGCACAAGGAAGATCAGGGCAGGGGCACCTGGGCGATTGTCATCACTGAGATCCCCTATCAGGTGGTCAAAAGCCGCCTTGTGGAACGCATCGCCGATCTTCTCCTGTCAAAGAAATTACCACTGCTCGGTGATGTACGCGATGAATCCGCTGAGGATATGCGCCTGGTTCTTGAGCCAAAGAACCGTAACGTCGATCCGGAACTGATGATGGAGTCACTGTTCCGGCTGACCGAGCTGGAATCGCGCATCTCGCTGAACATGAATGTGCTGGATGGTGGTCTGACACCGCGCGTCATGGGCCTGCGCGAGGTGCTGGTTTCTTGGCTCGATCACCGCCGTGATGTGCTGGTGCGCCGTTCGAATTTCCGCCTTGGCAAGATCGCCGCGCGTCTGGAGCTGCTTGAAGGCTTCATCATCGTCTACCTCAACCTGGATGAGGTGATCCGGATCATCCGATACGAGGATGAGCCCAAACAGGAGCTGATGAAAGCCTTTGGCCTCACCGATACCCAGGCCGATGCTATCCTCAACATGCGCCTGCGTGCCTTGCGCAAGCTTGAAGAGATAGAAATCCGCAAAGAGCGCGATGCCCTGCTGGAAGAGCAGGCTGGGCTTGAAGCGTTGGTTGGCTCCAACGCCCGTCAGTGGACGCGGATCGGCAAGGACATCAAAGCGTTGCGCAAAACCTATGGTCCAGACACCGATCTGGGTCGCCGTCGCACAACCTTTGCCTCCGCACCGGATCGAGATCTCAGCGAGATTGATGCTGCGATGGTGGAGCGCGAGCCGGTTACTGTGGTCATGTCTCAAAAGGGCTGGGTGCGGGCGCTGAAAGGCCACAACGCTGACCTTTCAAAGCTCGATTTCAAGCAGGGCGACCGACTGAAGCTGACCCTCGAAGCCATGACCACGGACAAGCTGGTGGCGGTTTCAACCGGTGGCAAAGTGTTCACACTGACTGCCGACAAGCTGCCCGGCGGGCGCGGCCACGGTGATCCGCTGCGTATCATGGTGGATCTGGAAGCAGGGCAGGATGTGGTCGCGCTGTTCGTCCATGATCCAAAGCGCAAGCTGCTGATGGTCAACACCGATGGCTATGGCTTCGTTGCACCGGAAAAGGACATTGTTGCCAATACCCGCAAGGGCAAGCAGGTGATGAACCTATCGGAACCAACCGAGCTTCAAATGGCAGTACCGGTCGATGGCGATATGGTCGCGGTTATCGGCCAGAACCGGAAATTACTGCTTTTCCCGCTGGCGCAGATCGCCGAGATGGGTCGCGGCAAAGGCGTGCGCTTACAGCGCTACAAGGATGGTGGCTTAAGCGATCTCATCACGTTCAAAGGCGAAGAAGGCCTTACCTGGGCTGATAGTGCCGGGCGGCAGTACAATCGCTCGCTCGATGAGATGACAGAGTGGCGTGGTGAGCGGGCGCAAGCTGGTCGCATGGCGCCACAGGGCTTTCCCAGAAACAACAAATTTGGGTGAAGCTGGTTTGTCGTGTGCGGGTCTCATCCTATGTGGAATCGACGATACACGTGGCAGTTTCAATCGATGCGCGATTGCAGAGCCGGCAAAGCAAGCCGCCAGCGTTTGCACAATGGGGTTGGTATGTTGGTCACAAATAGGTTTAAAATCAGAGGCATGTGTGTCCTCTGCGGTTCATAATGTCTGATACCAAAATCAAAACGATGGAAGAGTTTGCCGCTGTCAGTGGGCTTTCGCGGCCGACGGTTTCGAAATATTTTTTCGATGCCAACAGCGTTCGCCCGAAAACACGCGCCCGGATCGAAGACGCGCTTGAGCGCTACGATTATCGGCCCAACATCTATGCCATGAACCAAAACCGGCGGCTGACGCGCACGCTAGGTATTGTCGTTCCCTTTCTGGCGGACCCTTTCTTTGCCGAAATCGCCAGAAACATTGAGCGCCTGTGTATCGATGCTGGTTTCCGACCCATTGTTTTCAGCTCGCACGGCGAACCTGAATTGGAAGCTGACAACCTGAAAAGCTTGCTGGCGATGAAGCCCTCAGGCGCCTTGTTGGCTCCTTTGGGGCGCTTGTCTGACCGTTCGGCGCTCTCCAGCTTCAGTGCCGAGGTGCCGTCCATCCTCTTTGACAGCAACATGGATGGCATTGGCGAGGGCTTTGTTGGCCTGGACAACAAACAAAGCATTGGCGCCATTGTTCGCTACCTGTGTGACTCAGGCCAGCCACCCAGTTTCTTTGAAGGCCGCATGGCCCCCAACCCCAACGTGCAATCCAAGTTGGAGGCCTATACCCAGTCGATGAAACAGCTGGGCCATGAGCCGCATATCGTTTACGCCGACGGTGAAGGTTGGGACTTTGAAGCGATTGGCTACAACGCTGGGATTCGTGCGTTGAAAGCGCGTGATTTCCCAACCAATACAATCCTCTGTGGCAATGACCGTTTGGCGGTTGGCTTCTTAGCTGCCGCCTACGAGGAAGGCTTGCGCGTCGGACGAGGTGATGGCTGCGCCTTGCGGGTCGCTGGACATGATGACCACCCTTTTTCGCGCTTCACCTGCCCACCTTTGACAACGGTATCGCAGGATTTCAGCGCCATTGCGTCCAAAAGCGTCGAGCTTTTGACAGCGCTTATCGATCACAACAATGAGCGCCAAACCGAGCGAACAACAACGCTTTTTGATGGCCAGTTGGTCATACGAGCTTCTGCGTAGACAACGACCTTAAAATTTACGCGCGTAAATTTTTGATTGACACGCTCGAATTTTCCTCGGTACGCTGCACCCCTAAAAACAAACATAAGTCCCGGGAGGAGACACAATGTCTTTTGCAACGAAGCTGTGCACAGCCACAGCGCTTACATTGACTATGTCTGGCGGCGTAGCGATCGCCCAAGACGCCACGATTACCATCGCCACTGTGAACAATGGCGACATGATTCGCATGCAGGGTTACACAGACAACTTCACTGAGCAGACCGGCATCGCTGTTGAGTGGGTGACGCTGGAAGAAAACGTTCTGCGTCAGCGCGTGACCACCGACATCACCACCAATGGTGGCCAGTTCGACATCATGACCATCGGTATGTACGAAACGCCGATCTGGGGTGCCAACGACTGGCTGGTCCCACTCGACAATCTTTCTGACGAGTACAATGTCGACGACATCCTGCCAGCCATGCGCGGTGGTCTTTCGCACGATGGCACGCTCTATGCTGCGCCGTTCTACGGCGAAAGCTCGATGGTCATGTATCGCACGGACCTGATGGAAGCTGCTGGCCTGGAAATGCCCACTGCACCGACCTGGGATTTCATCCGTGAAGCGGCTGCGGCCATGACCGACCGCGACAATGACATCAACGGCATCTGCCTGCGCGGCAAAGCTGGCTGGGGCGAGGGCGGTGCCTTCATTACCTCCATGTCCAACTCCTTTGGCGCACGCTGGTTCGATGAGGACTGGAATGCTCAGTTCGACACTGAAGCTTGGGCAAACACGCTCAACTTCTATGTCGGCATGATGGAAGAGTCTGGCCCTGCTGGTTACGCAACCAATGGCTTCAACGAAAACCTATCCCTGTTCAACCAGGGCAAGTGCGGCATGTGGATTGATGCCACGGTGGCAGCTTCGTTCGTGACGGGCGATGATTCCACCGTTGCTGACAGTGTTGGCTTCGCTCTTGCGCCAGACACTGGCCTTGGCAAACGCTCCAACTGGTTGTGGGCATGGGCATTGGCTATTCCAGCCGGCACCCAGCAGGCTGATGAAGCCACGCAGTTCATTGAGTGGGCGACATCCACCGATTACATCGAACTTGTCGCTGAGAATGAAGGCTGGGCCAACGTGCCTCCGGGTGCACGCACCTCGTTGTACGAGAACCCGAACTACATCGAAGTGCCTTTCGCTCAGATGACACTCGACTCGATCTTGTCGGCGGACCCAACCAACCCAACCGTTGATCCGGTTCCTTATGTGGGCATCCAGTTCGCTGCGATCCCTGAGTTTGCTGGTATTGCGACGGAAGTCAGCCAGGAGTTCTCAGCGGTCTACGCCGGTCAGCAGACCGTGGAAGAAGCGCTGGCCAATGCTCAGGCTATCACGAACGACGCAATGGAAGCCGCCGGCTACCGCTAAGCGTATCACGTGAGATGATGAGGGGCGGTACCTCCGCTGCCCCTCGTCCTTTTTGCTTCCCGATTCTAAGCCCCCCTGATCGCATCTCAGGCGGCACACAGTTAACGTAGGTGATCTGCGTGGCAGTGTCCGTCAACGGAAGAAGTGTATCCATGGCTACCAAAGCATCCAGATCTGCCGCCCGCATCATGATGGCGCCCGCTGTGATCCTCCTCTTGGGATGGATGTTGGTGCCACTGACGATGACGCTGTTCTTCTCGTTCAAAAGATATCTGCCGCTGCGCGGTGATAGCCTCGAACGTGGACTGGATTGGGTGGGTTTCGAAAACTACGCCCGCTTTCTCTCTTCCAGTGCCTTCTGGCCGAGTATTCAGACAACACTGATCATGGTTGGCGGCGTTCTCATCATCACGGTTGTGCTCGGTGTATTGCTCGCCATGTTGCTCGATCAGCCAATATGGGGCCAAGGCGTCGTGCGCATCCTTGTGATCGCGCCCTTTTTCGTGATGCCGACCGTCACAGCTTTGGTCTGGAAGAACATGTTCATGGATCCAGTGAACGGCTTCCTGGCGCATCTATGGCGACTGTTTGGCGCCGAACCGATTTCCTGGCTATCGGAAGCCTCGCTTTCCTCCATTGTCATGATCGTCTCCTGGCAGTGGTTGCCGTTTGCAACGCTCATTCTGCTGACAGCGATCCAATCACTCGACAGCGAGCAACTGGAAGCTGCTGAAATGGATGGGGCCCCGGCGCTGAAGCGCTTCTGGTTCATCACTTTGCCGCACCTTTCGCGGGCCATCACCATTGTGATCCTCATCCAGACGATTTTTCTGTTGTCGATCTTTGCAGAAATCTTTGTGACCACCGGCGGAGCCTTTGGCACACGAACCCTGACCTACCTAATCTTCCAGCGCGTCATTGACGGCCAGAACATTGGGCTTGGTTCGGCAGGCGGCGTCTACGCCATCATCCTTGCGAACATCGTTGCCATTTTCCTGATGCGCATCGTCGGCAAGAACCTGGACAAATAGGGGAAAAGACGATGGCACGCGCAACAACAACTCGCCGTAAGATCGCTTGGACTGCCCTGGCATGGGCTGTGGGCCTCCTGATCTTCTTCCCGATCTATTGGACGATCCTGACCAGCTTTAAAACCGAAGCCCAGGCGATCAATGATCCGCCCCTGTTCTTCTTTTTCGATTGGACGCTGGAAAATTACGCCGTGGTCCAAGAGCGTTCGGACTACATGCAGTTCCTTTGGAACTCGGTGATCATCGCCGGCGGGTCGACACTGCTTGGCGTCATTGTCGCTGTGCCAGCTGCTTGGTCCATGGCCTTTGTGCCCTCAAACCGCACCAAAGACATTCTGCTCTGGATGCTCTCCACCAAGATGCTGCCTGCGGTTGGTGTTCTGTACCCGATCTCGCTGATCTTTGTGCATTTTGGCCTGCTCGACACCCGCATCGGTCTGGTGATGGTGCTGATGCTGATCAACCTGCCGATCATTGTGTGGATGCTCTACACCTATTTCCGCGAGATCCCCGGCGAGATCCTCGAAGCTGCGCGGATGGATGGCGCAGGTCTGAAGGAAGAAATTCTTTATGTCCTCACCCCGATGGCCGTCCCCGGGATTGCATCCACGATCCTGCTCAATTTCATTCTTGCTTGGAACGAAGCGTTCTGGACCCTCAACCTGACGGCCGCCAGCGCGGCACCGCTGACGGCATTTATCGCCAGCTACTCAAGCCCCGAGGGCCTGTTCTACGCCAAGCTCAGCGCGGCTTCGACCATGGCCATCGCGCCAATCCTCATCCTTGGCTGGTTTAGCCAGAAGCAACTTGTACGCGGCCTCACCTTCGGCGCTGTCAAATAAGGACCTGAAACCATGGGAAATATCGTTCTCGACCAAGTGGAGAAGTCCTTCGGCAACGTGAAGGTGATCCACCCGCTGAACCTGGAAATCAATGATGGCGAGTTTGTCGTCTTTGTCGGTCCTTCCGGCTGCGGCAAGTCCACACTTTTGCGCCTAATTGCAGGCCTGGAAGACATGACTGGCGGGGCAATCCGCATCGATGGTGATGATGCAACCAATGTGCCGCCGGCCAAGCGCGGGCTGGCCATGGTGTTCCAGTCTTATGCGCTTTACCCGCACATGAGCGTGCGCAAGAACATCGCCTTCCCACTGCGCATGGCCAAGATGGACAAAGCCGAACAGGACCGCCGCGTGGAGCAAGCAGCCTCTGTGCTGAACTTGACCGACTATCTGGATCGTCGCCCGGCAGCCCTATCGGGTGGTCAGCGCCAGCGTGTTGCCATTGGCCGGGCGATTGTGCGCGAGCCATCGGCATTTCTGTTCGATGAGCCATTGTCGAACCTAGATGCGGCGCTGCGCGTGGGCATGCGCCTTGAAATCAGCGAGATGCACAAGCGGCTGACGACAACCATGATCTACGTGACCCATGATCAGGTGGAAGCGATGACCATGGCCGATAAGATCGTGGTGCTGCAGGCTGGCCGTATTGAACAGGTCGGCAGCCCTTTGGAGCTCTATAAAGCACCGCGCAACCGTTTCGTCGCAGGCTTCATAGGCTCACCAAAAATGAACTTCATGGAGGGCGAGGAGGCTGCCAAGCACAACGCCCATGCCATTGGCATCCGCCCTGAGCACATCACAACATCAGACAAAGAAGGCACCTGGAAGGGCACTATTGGCGTGTCCGAGCACCTGGGGTCTGACACCTTTTTCCACGTGCATATGGAAGGCCGCGCCGACCCCATGACGGTGCGTGCTGGCGGCGAGGTGGATATGCATCACGGCGATACGATTTACATGACGCCTGATGTTGCGCGCATCCATAAGTTTGATGCTGAAGGACTGCGCATCGCATGACACGATTACAGGGTAAGTGCGCGCTGATTACTGGCGCGGCCCGCGGAATTGGCTTTGCCTTTGCGAAGGCCTATGCCCGTGAGGGCGCGCGGGTCGCTGTTGCCGATATCGACGAGGATGCTGCGAAGATTGCCGCCAAGAGTATCGGCTCTGCAGCCATTCCCGTGCGTATGGATGTAAGCGATCAGCTAAGCATTGCCGAAGGTGTTGAGACGGCCATCGATGCGATGAGTTCGATCGATATTCTCATCAACAATGCTGCGATCTTCACCGCCGCGCCGATTGTGGACATCGAGCCGGACGATTTTCAAACAGCCTTTGACATCAATGTTGCCGGTACACTGTTCACCTTGCAGGCGGTCGCGCGCCACATGATTGTTAGGGGTGGCGGCGGAAAGATCATCAATATGGCAAGTCAGGCTGGCCGGCGCGGTGAACCGCTGGTTGCAGTGTACTGCGCGACCAAAGCGGCTGTGATTAGCCTGACCCAATCAGCAGGGCTCGATCTCATCAAGCACGGCATCAATGTGAATGCCATTTCGCCTGGTGTCGTCGATGGCGAACATTGGGATCGTGTGGACGCCCTGTTTGCTGAGCTTGAGGGCAAGGTGCCAGGCCAGAAGAAAAAAGAAGTTGGCGATGGCGTGCCTTTTGGGCGCATGGGGCGGGCCGACGACCTGACCGGCATGGCCGTTTTTCTCGCTTCTGATGAGGCCGATTACATCGTTGCTCAAACCTATAATGTTGATGGCGGCCAATGGATGAGTTGATACCACTGTCGCACGCCAATCTGAGCAGCCTGTCTGGCTCTGTGGCGCGACCGAGCTATGAGCGCAGCAAACTCACGCCCGGCATCGTCCATATTGGTGTGGGCAATTTCCACCGCGCGCACCAGGCTTGGTACTTGCACCGTTTGATGCAAACCGGAGAGGCTGCTGATTGGGCCATTCTGGGTGCAGGTGTGCGCCATTACGATGCCGTGATGCGCGATAAGCTTCTGGCGCAAGACTGCTTGACCACGCTCATCGAATTGGACCCATCTGGCGTCTCAGCCGAAATTATCGGGTCCATGATTGACTACATACCGGTTGAAGAGGGCAATAGACCACTCATTCAAGCGATGGCTGACCCGGCCATTCGCATCGTTGGGCTCACCGTGACCGAGGGCGGGTATTACATCGATCCGGTAACCAATGCCTTTGATGCAGGCCATGGCGATATCAAACATGATGCCGACCAGCCCGACGCGCCGATCACGACGTTCGGGGCCATCATTGCCGCTTTAAGAACGCGCCGCGATCAAGGTTTAGGCCCCTTTAGCGTTCTCAGTTGCGATAACCTGCAAGGAAACGGTGCCATAACCCGCCAGGCCGTTGTGTCGCTGGCAGCGCTAAGCGATCCCGATCTGGCCGGTTGGATCGATACGAACTGCGCGTTCCCCAATGCGATGGTCGATTGCATCGTGCCTGCCACCGGCCCCGAAGAGCTTGCGATGGTCCACGATTTGGGCATTGCCGATGCGGTGCCCGTGACCCATGAGAATTTTCGTCAGTGGGTGATCGAAGATGATTTCTGCGCCGGGCGACCGGCCTGGGAGAAGGTCGGCGCAACCCTCACGCGCGATGTTCATGCCTATGAGGCTATGAAACTGCGCATGCTCAACGCCGGTCATCAGGTACTGGCCAATGCTGGCGAAATTCTGGGCCTCGAAACGATTGCTGATTGCATGGCAAAACCTGCTGTCCGGAGCTTCTTTGAGAAGGTCCAGACGGAGGAAATTCTGCCTTTTGTCGAACCGGTGCCCGGCATGTCACCGCACCAGTATTTGGACCTGATAACGCAGCGCTTTGCCAACCCGTCGATTAAAGACACCACGCGCCGCGTCGCGTTTGATGGCTCTGCCCGGCACACCGGGTTTGTGCTGCCCATTGTTCGCGATGCCATGCAGGCTGACGCCGATATAACGGGCCTGGCTTTGGTTGAAGCGCTTTGGGCGCGCATGTGCTTTGGCACACGCGAAGATGGATCAACGATCGAGGCCAACGATCCCAATTGGGCCGATCTGCAAGCCGCTGCGCGCGCCAGCAAAACCGACCCTTCGGCCTGGCTCCAGCAAAGCGCGATCTATGGTGACTTGGCGCAGGCCAAGCCGTTCACGGCAGCCTTTGCGCATTGGTTGCCAATAATCTGGCAAGAGGGTGCAGAAGCGGCGATTGAGGTGTATTGCGCTGGGGCTGAGGCCCGGCTTGCGTTGCAAAGAACGTCACACGCTTGAAATTTGGGTGGCAATTAAAGTACTTAACAAAGGTCTTATGGATCGAAAGATGATATGATTGTCGCGCCGCAACGAGATAAAAAAGCTGAAGGGCGCAGAGCAATTGCAGAAGCTCTTGCTCAACTCTCGCCAGTTACGGCCGCGTTGGCACGAATTTATGAGTCCACGCATCCGTCTAAATATGATTTAAGCGTTCAGGAATTTCACGAAATCATTGCCGAGGAAATAAGATCAATAAATGATCATATTGAACGAGGTTCCCGGTCGCTAAGCACGCCCGTTTTTGGGCATATCAGAATGGAAGGATCAATTATATCTGGGGAAGGCCAGAACATATCATCTTACATTGATGCTGGACAAAACTGTATAATTAACTTCGCTTCACATTTTCAAAACTCATTTTACCATGTGTCGGTCAATAAAGTGGGAGGTGGTGTTGCAGAAGTTACCGAGCAGAGTGTTGGATTTTTTAGCATGCGAATTACAGAATTAGACAAAGGAATCGTGACTTTTACAGTTGAAGGCGAGTTGGCTTAGGCTTTTCATGAGGAATTTTAAATTTTTCTAAAATACATGACCTTATAAAAGAGAAAATAAAATTATGTTATAATAAATAAAAATTGAATACTGCAACCTATTTACTCGCCCGCCATCCACTTGGGGTCAGATGCTCTTGCGGCTTGAAACGGGCCTTGTAGGCCATCTTCTGTGAGCCTTCGACCAGATAGCCAAGATAGAGATAGGGCAGGCCACGTTTGCGGGCCCGTTCGATATGATCGATGATCATGTAGGTGCCCAGTGATCGGACCTCTAACGATGGGTCCGGGTCGAAAAACGAGTACACCATCGATAGACCATCAGCCACTTGATCGGTCAGGCAAAGCCCAACCAGCGGCCCACCATCTTCACCGGCCAACGCACCGGGTTGGCGCTGGCGGTAGCTCACGACCTGCGTGTCGATGTGGCTGTCTTCAATCATCATCGCGTAATCAAGCACGCTCATCTGTGCCATGCCGCCATCTTCGTGGCGCGTGTCCAGATAATCGCGGAACATGGCGTATTGCTCTGATGTTGCACGGTTGGCTTCATCGCGGCCCACCAGATCAAGATTGCGTTTGATGATCCGCTTCATCGATTTGGTCGGTCGAAATTCATCCACCTTCACCCGCACCGAAACGCACGCGCTACAGCCTTCGCACGCGGGCCGATACGCAATGTTCTGCGAGCGCCTAAAACCACCGGCTGACAGCATGGCGTGCAACTCGCGCGCCTGCGAGCCGACAAGATGGGTGAAGATTTTCCGCTCGCTCCTGTCCGACAGATACGGGCACGGCGAGGGGGCCGTGAGATAAAAGGTTGGCGTATCAAGCGGATGCTTGGTCATCAGGGGTAGCCAATCAGGGCATGCAACAAACGAAGTTTACGCATTCTAGAGCGAAAAATACCATGGCGCCAGAAAAGTGAACGCAAGCCAATAAAGCAAAACAAGAGGCGCACCTGCTTTGACATAGTCCGAAAAGCGATAGTGGCCAGGTCCCATAACCAACAGGTTGGTTTGATAGCCAATCGGTGTGGCGAACGAGCAGTTGGCAGCCAGAAGGACGGCCATGACAAAGGGTTCTGGCGGCAGGGAAAGATCGCCGGCCAGTTGCAAGGCGATGGGTGTGAACAGCACAGCCGTTGCGTTATTAGAAAGAATGTTGGTAAGCACCGCCACAACCAAGAAGAAGGCTGAGAGAATCACGGTTGGCCCGGCATCAGCCGCCAGAGCCATAACCCCCGCCGCAATCGCCCTGTCGCCGCCGGTGACCTGAAGCGCGGCGCCCATGGCGAGCGCGGTGCCGATCATCATCACGATACGTGGGTCGATGGCGCGCGTTGCCTGACGAATGTTCAGACATCCTGTTGCCACCATCGCAAAAGCGGCAGCGACGGTCGCAACCATCAGGTCCGCAAAGCCCAACAGAACGCAGATAATCGCCACGGCAAAGATACCGATGGCCATCGGCGCGCGCTCGCGATTGCCAATCTCGGCGCGCGTTTCCTCAAGGATCAAGAGTTCCCTCTGGCCGCGGAGATTTTCCAGCCCATCATCGGTGCTAGCCAGCAGAAACACATCACCAGCCTCCAGGCGCAGCGCATCCAGTGCAACGCGCGGCATGCGCGAGCGACGTTCAATGCCCAAAAGCTTGTGTTCACCTCCCAGATAGGCGGCGATCACGTCGATGCTCTGACCGACAAACCGTGCACCGGGCGCAAGCATAGCCTCACTGGCATTCACCGAAAGCACGCCACGGCGATCCTCTTCCTCGGCCGGGGTGGAGGCCACGAAGGCTTTCACCAACTCATCGCGTTTGGCCGCGACAACCACGGTGTCGCCGGGCATCAGTTCCAGATTGTCAAAGGGCGGCAGAAACAGGCGCGGTCCGCGGCGCACTGAGCGCACGGTGATGTCTTTGAGACCCGTGAAAAGCCCTTGCGTTGCCCGCGCGCCCACCAGCGTATCGCCTGCCACCAAGCGCTGCTCGGCAATAAACTGCTTGCCGCGAAACGTTGTGGTTGGCGCAGATGCCGCGTCCTTCTTCAAAATGCTCGGCAGGACCCAAAGCAGATAAGGCAGCATCGCGATCACGAGAAGCATCGCAAATTCGCTCTGGTCGAAAAAGCCAAGCATGTAACCCGCGTTGCGCTCGGCAGTGGAGGCCACAAGCAGGTTGGTCGATGAGCCGATGAGCGTCGTGGTGCCGCCCAAAATCGTCGCAAACGACAGCGGGATCAAAAACGGACGTGCACCGCCCGGAAGTTTGGCCGCCATGGCGCCAATCACCGGCAACAGCATCACCACAACGGGTGTGTTGTTGAGAAAGGCGCTGGACGCACCGGCGATCAAAATGATCAGCAGGATCGCCAGCACTTCGCGTTTGCCGCCAATGCGTGTGGCAAGGCGGGCAACCGGCGCCAGTGCATCGGTCTGGAAAAGCGCTTGCCCGATAACAAGCAGCGCTAGGATCGTAAAAAGAACGGGGCTTGCGAAGCCATCAAGCAGAAAGGCTGGGTCGATGAAGCCTTGTTGCACCGCAGCCCCGACGGGAATGCCGAACTGCTCGCTCAGCGTTGAGCCAACCATCGATAGAATGGAAAAGACCAGCAACAACGCGGCCATGATGCCAAGCGAGACAAACTCGATTGACCAGCGGTCGGACGCATAAGCGATGATGGCCAAGCCGATCACCGCATAGACCATCCAGACATCAAGTCCGATCAAAGGCAAAACCCTCACGCCGCTTTTGTGCAGAGCAACCATGCGGCGAGAGGGCAGGAGTTAGCAACCAGCTTTTGATTGCACGCTGTGGACGAGGACCAGAAGCTGCGCTTACGAGCCGCCAAGCAACGCCGCGCGCTGGCGGTTGTTGATGACAACGGTGCCGAGCAAAACGTCGTGCAGGCAGCGCTTGGTAGAGGAAAACAGGCTGGCACCCAAAATGATGAAGAGCAGCAAGCCCGTTCCGGCTGAAAAGTAAAAGGCCAGCGCGTGCACAATGGCCAAAAGGCCGTACATTGGCGCGCCGTGCCAAAGCCGCATCTCAATGCCCATCGCCTGCATGCCAGGTGTCGCGGATTTCGCGCCACCCAATGTGAGGCCAATATACGCAATCGCAATCAGCGGCAGCAAGATGGGGTAGAGCAGCCAGGCAAGGCCGAATGTCGGTAGGCCAAGGATCGCAATCACCACCGCTGCGATGGTGACGAAGATCGACAGCACAATCAGATCGAGCACAAAAGCAAAGATACGCCGTGTGCGCACACCATCGAAAAGCCACGGCTCGCTGACCGGATCAAAGGCGAAACGGTCGCGTTTTGGGTCGCTTCCATCAATCGGCATGATCGGCGGGCGCGGGGAAGACGACTGTGATGATGAGGCGGTGGTCATGGGGCTCCAGTCCTGTGCGAAAGTGTACGCCAGACGTGGGCATGCCAGCAGCGCCCTTCAAGGCAAAAGGTGCTATTTGGCCAGTTTTGCAGCGATTTCAGGCGCAAAATAGGTCAAAATGCCATCTGCGCCCGCGCGCTTGAACGCAAGCAGGCTTTCCATAATGGCTTTGTCACGGTCGATCCAGCCATTGGCAGCCGCCGCTTCGATCATCGCGAACTCACCGGAGACCTGATAGACCGTGGTTGGCACACCGAAGGTGGATTTCACCCGGTGAACGATATCCAGATACGGCATACCGGGTTTCACCATCACCACGTCGGCCCCTTCGGCGATGTCCAACTCCACCTCATGTTCAGCCTCTTGGCCATTGGCCGGGTCCATCTGATAGGTGCGCTTGTCCCCCTTCAACGTGCCGGATGCACCAACGGCATCGCGAAACGGCCCGTAAAAAGCAGAGGCATATTTGGCCGCATAGGCCATAATTGGCAGATCGGTGTGCCCCGTTTCATCCAGACTGGTGCGAATTGCCCCTATGCGCCCATCCATCATATCCGATGGGGCAATCATGTCCGATCCGGCTTCGGCAAGCGTTTGCGCCTGCAGCACCAGTTGTGCGACGGACGCATCATTGTCGATCTGCTGATCATTGCCGCCAAAAACCCCGTCATGGCCATGACTGGTGTAGGGGTCGAGCGCCACATCGGTGATCAGCCCGACATCAACGCCCGCAGCCTTGATCGCCCGCACAGCGGTGCAGACCAGATTGTTGCTGTTGAGCGCCTCAGTGCCGGTTTCATCGCGCAGCGCTGGGTCAGTGTTGGGAAACAAAGCAAGTGCGCGAACACCAAGGTCTTCAGCCTGCTTGGCGGCATCCACAGCCAAATCGGGCGACATCCGCGATACGCCGGGCATGGATGCCACCGGCTCACGGGTGCTTACACCGTCGGTCAAAAAGATCGGCCAGATGAGATCATCGACCGTCAACACGTTTTCACGCGTCAGGTCACGCAGCCAGGGTTGAAGCCGCCGCCGTCGCATACGTCGCCCGCCGGTTACCTCATTCACAAGGCCGCGTGCTGTGTGTTTGTCCATTGTATCAGCCCTGTCTCGCTAAACGCTGTTCTTGCCTGTTGCTACCAGCGGGTCGCAGGCCGGGCAATGTCGTGGAAGGCCTGATGTAGCCGAGCTCATCAAGCTGGAAAGCACGCCTTGCCCTTGCCAAAGGTGTTCGGCATAACCCAACCGATCATCTGCCAGCCTATGAAAAGGATCGCCGCAACCCGATGGCGCGAACATCCGCCCCTGAGCCCATTGATCCGATTTGGATCACGCCTCCACCCAAGCAGCGGCTCGACCCCATCGAGCGTTGGTTCATTGTGGTTTTGCGCGTTATCGCCTTGGTGCTGCTAGTGCGCGCTGTTTACGGCTGGCTACTGATCGTTGGGCTGCTAGACCATCCTGAACTGGGAGGCCTGCTGCTCGCGGATCCCTATGTGCGGTTTGCGCTGTTCGGCATTCTTACCGTTGCCAGCATAATTGCCTGCGTCGGGCTTTGGTTGCTTGCCCCCTGGGGCGCGGTGCTGTGGCTGGTAATCGTGGCCGCTGATGCGTTGATTTTTTTCCTGCTGCCCAATCTTGGCATCATCAGCATAACGATTGTGCTGATCAATGCCGGGCTCGTGTCTGTCTATTTGGGCATGCTGTTGCAGGTTCGCCGGTTGTCCCATGAGGCGCCGCCGCTGCGCTAGCGTTGTGCGGTCCTCTGGCCTGCCGCAGTTAGCCTCAACGCTCCGTCACCAGCACTGGTTAGGCGTTCCTCACCGCAATTGGTGAACAGCTTCTTGCACCAATACGAGAAGAAATATGAAATTAATCAAAGACTTTAAGCGAGGTTTTAGAGCTCACTGCTAGGTTGCTCTCACGACCGGAGGAAACATCCGGCAAAAAAACAGTGAGGCTTACCAATGACCAAGACCAGTGCCGCTATGGCAACGTACCTGGCCGATCAAGATGAAGACCAGGGTATTGAACCGCTTTATATGGAATCGCTGCACCTTGTGGAGCGGCTGCACCGCCGCCTACTTGATGTGATCAAAGATGAATTCGACCGCCAGGGTCGTTCGGACATCAACTCCGTGCAGGCGCTTTTGCTCTTTAACATCGGCGATTCGGAGCTAACGGCAGGGGAGCTGCGCACCCGTGGCTACTATCTTGGCTCGAACGTTTCTTACAATCTGAAGAAGCTTGTTGATCTGGGTTTTGTGTCCCATCAGCGCTCACGCATGGACCGTCGCTCGGTTCGCGTCAGCCTGACGGACAAGGGCAAAGAGATCGCCAAGATCGTGGGTGATCTTTACCAGCGCCACTTGCTTTCTATTGAAAAAGTCGGCGGCCTGGGCACCGATGAATTCAAATCGTTGAACAAGTCGCTGCATCGCCTTGAACGTTTTTGGACCGATCAGATCCTTTATCGTTTGTAAACGGCGAGGCTGGCATGTGCCAGCGCAAGAGTTTGCTAACCAAAACCCCGCATCATCACTTTCGATGGTGCGGGGTTTTTCGTTTGCGGCCTAGCGCAGGCTCCAGTCGCCCGTTCTTATGTGTGGTTTTTGCCGCACCTCATCACAAATGCGTTAGGTGAATGCGGCTTAGATGGCCAACCACAAAAGAGCCACATTGCATTGGCGTCACGATCACCAACATAGGTTACAAATGCTCGCTCCCGCTCAGACCGTCTGTGAACGCATGGCTAGGCGTGGCCTTTCGATTTCTGTAGGATGCTGTGATGGATGATACGACCCGCAAAATGAAAACACGCCGCCAGGTTCTCGCTGCCGGACTTGGTCTCGGTGCCTCGGCACTGGCAATGCGCGCTGCGCACGCTCAGCAGTCTGCTCTTGATGCGCTTCTCGATCAGCGCCTGCGCGAGCACAATTCCGGATGGGGCGACAGTTTCGATTCGACCGCGCAGGGCCAGGCCCCGGTCATCTCGCCTGAACCAATGTTCTCACCTGCCAGTGCCGTGAACCTTGAAACGGCGCTGCGCCAGCACTCCGACATGATGGCCCGCGGTGGCTGGAATCAGGTGCCTGCAGATACCGTGCTTCGCTTGGGTGTACGCCATGCCAATGTGCAGCAGCTTCGCCAACGTCTGATCGTTGGCGGTGACTTGGCCCAGCAGTGGGGCATTTCAGATATTTTCGACAGCTATGTCGATTCAGCGGTCAAGCGTTTCCAGGCTCGTCACGGTTTGGTTGTCGACGGCATTATGGGGGCCGAAGGCTACGCTGCCATGAATGTGCCGATTGGTTTGCGCGTGCGCCAAATGGAAACCAACTTGGTGCGTATTCGCTCCATGTCCGGCTTCTTGGGTGATCGCTATGTGATGGTGAACATTCCAGCCGCAGCGCTGGAAGCGATCAATTCCGGACAGGTGACCACCCGTCACACTGCGATTGTCGGCAAGGTGGATCGACCCACACCGATCCTCGATAGCCGCATCCATGAGCTGAACTTCAACCCCTATTGGACGGTGCCGGTTTCCATCATTCGACGTGACTTAATCCCGTTGATGCAGGAAAACCCAAGCTATCTGGCCGAAAACAACATCCGCATCTTCAACAGCTGGGGTGCCAGCGCGCAGGAATTGGCGCCTGAGCAGGTCAACTGGAACACCGAAGAGGCCACGCGCTACATGTTCCGCCAGGATCCAGGTGAGATCAATTCACTCGGTTCAGTGAAGATCAACTTCCACAATGAGCACCAGGTATATCTGCACGATACGCCGGATAAATCTCTGTTTGGCGATGATTACCGCTTCCTGTCATCAGGCTGCGTGCGCGTGCAGAACATTCGTGAGTTGGTGACATGGCTGCTTGCCAGCACCGATGGTTGGTCGCGCCAGCGCATTGATCAGGTGATTCAAACCGGTGAGCGCGTTGATCTGCGCATTCCCGATCCAGCTCCGCTTTATATCAATTACGTCACGGCATGGGCGGCATCGGATGGCACGGTCAACTTCCGTGAAGACATCTACAACCGCGATGGCCTGCCGACTGTCGCCTCCAACGGCTAGAGCATTGGCGGCGTGAGCGACGAGATTTATCTCGAAATTGTTCCCGTCGATAAGGCGCTGCGCGTCACAGCGATTGATCCGGTAACAGGGCTGGAGGTGGTGTTTGCCGCCCCCAGCTACACAGCGCGTGAGCGGATCAACGAGCTGGCACGCCGCAAATTGCTGGCACGAATCGCGCGCGAGCGCCCAGACACCAAGGCATCGAAGACCGACGCAGCGCCTGGGCGCGGCAAGCTCGTCTGAGCACAAAATCCCGTGCGCTTTTCACGCGCCATTGGTGTGTTGGACAGCGCCGCGCAATGTGTTAGCTGCACAGCTCAGCTGCCGATTGCCTGTAACGCGCGCGCATCGCCGCGCCCACCCATCGCCGATCCATCACCAGGGGGCCTTCATCCATGGCTATGACCGAACACGACGCAGAGGCGTTGTACCCGACCTTTTTCACCGATGATCTTGCCACGACCGACCCAGAACTGGCCGCCGCAATCCAGGGCGAGCTTGGTCGTCAGCAGCATGAGATCGAACTGATCGCATCGGAAAATATCGTCAGCCGCGCCGTGATGGAAGCGCAAGGTTCGGTGATGACCAACAAATACGCTGAAGGCTATCCAGGGCGCCGCTACTATGGTGGCTGCCACTTTGTTGATATTGCAGAGAAATTGGCCATCGAGCGCGCGTGCAAACTGTTCGATTGCGAGTTCGCCAACGTTCAGCCCAATTCTGGCAGTCAGGCCAACCAGGCGGTGATGCTGGCGCTGGCCAAACCAGGTGACACGATCCTCGGTATGAGCCTGGACGCTGGTGGTCACTTGACCCACGGTGCGGCGCCCAACCTGTCAGGCAAATGGTTCAACGCTATTCAGTATGGTGTGCGCAAAGAAGACGGCTTGCTGGACTATGATCAAGTCGAGCAACTGGCGCAGGAACACAAACCCACGATCGTCATCGCCGGTGGGTCTGCCTATTCGCGGCAGTTGGATTTCGCGCGGTTCCGTGAGATCGCCGATTCTGTTGGCGCGTTGCTGCTGGTGGACATGGCGCATTTCGCCGGTCTGGTGGCCGGTGGTCAGCACCCGAGCCCGTTCCCGCACGCCCATGTGGCGACAACGACGACGCATAAAACCTTGCGTGGCCCACGTGGCGGCATGATCCTCACCAACGATGGCGATATCGCCAAGAAGCTGAACTCGGCTGTGTTCCCAGGTCTCCAGGGCGGTCCGCTGATGCATGTGATTGCCGCCAAGGCTGTTGCATTTGGTGAAGCTCTGCGCCCAGAATTTAAGATCTATGCCAAGAACGTCGTCGAGAATGCGATTGCATTGGCTGAAACGCTGAAAAGCCATGGCTACGATATCGTGTCCGGTGGCACTGAGAATCACATCGTTCTGGTCGATCTGCGGCCGAAGAACCTCACCGGCAAAGTGTCTGAGAAGGCGTTGGAGCGCGCGGGCATCACCTGCAACAAGAACGGCGTGCCGTTCGATCCGCAAAAACCATTTGTGACCTCAGGTGTGCGCCTTGGCTCACCTGCTTGTACGACACGCGGTTTCGGCGTTGCGGAGTTCCAGGAAGTAGGTCACCTGATTTCTGAGGTGCTCGATGTGCTGTCGCAGAACCAGACAGACGAAGATTCATTGGTTGAAAAAGCCGTCCACGAGAAAGTGGTCACGCTGACAGATCGTTTCCCAATCTATCCTGACCTTGGCTAGAAAGACCTCTGACTATTTATGCGCTGCCCCTTCTGCCAGAGCCCGAACACGCACGTCAAAGACTCACGGCCCGCCGAAGACAATGCTGTCATTCGTCGGCGCCGCGTGTGTGGCGATTGCGGCGGTCGGTTCACCACATTTGAACGTGTGCAACTGCGCGAACTGACCGTCGTCAAACGCGAAGGCAAGCGCCAAACCTTTGATCGTGAAAAGCTTTTGCGCTCGGTGCGTATTGCCGCGCGCAAACGACCTTTGGCCGAAGAACAGTTGGAGCGGTTGGTGTCTGGCATTGTGCGCCAGCTTGAAAGCACCGGTGAAACCGACGTTCAGTCCGATCAGATCGGGCTATTGGTTATGGATGCGCTCAAGGGCCTGGATGATGTGGCCTATGTGCGCTTCGCCTCGGTCTATAAGGACTTCCGCGAAGCGCGCGACTTTGAAGAGTTTGTCGAGGAGCTTGCCAGTTCCTCCGGCGTTGCCGCCAAGCGCGTCGATCCGGCCGAGTGATCGCATCGGCGATGACCCTCGAAACTGATCGTCGCTATCTGGCCGCTGCCCTTCGACTCGGTAAGGCCCAACTGGGTCGCACATGGCCGAACCCCGCCGTTGGATGCCTCATTGTTAAAGACGGCATCGTCGTTGGCGCTGGTGCAACAGGGCAGGGCGGTCGCCCGCATGGCGAGACGGTCGCCTTGGATGAAGCTGGCGATGCCGCGCGGGGCGCCACGGCTTATGTCTCGCTGGAACCTTGCAATCACCACGGAAAAACTGGCCCGTGCACGCTGGCATTGATTGCGGCAGGCATCGCGCGCGTGGTCATCGCTTTGGGTGACCCTGATCCGCGCGTTTCCGGCTCAGGTGTTGCACGGCTGCGCGAGGCAGGCATTGAGGTGCTGTTTGAGCCGTTTGCCGACATGCGCACCAGCGCCGTCCAAGCCCATCGCGGCCATATCACGCGCCTTGCCAAGGGCCGCCCACATGTCACGCTGAAACTGGCGCTTAGCGCCGATGGTGGCATCGGTTTACCAGGTAAGGGCCAAGTTGCCATTACCGCGCCTGCCACAAGCCGGCTGATGCATGGCTTGCGGTCGCGTTTCGATGCCATCGCGGTGGGCGCGGGCACGTATCAGGCAGACGCGCCGCAGCTGACCGTGCGCCTTGAGGGGCTTGCCGAGTGCTCACCACAGCGCGTTGTTTTTGGCGGAACTGAGGCTCCAGAGGGCTTCATCCATTTGCCAGGGCACGACCTGGAAGCCGGTCTGCAAAAGCTCGGCGAGCAAGGCTTTACCAGCCTGCTGGTTGAAGGCGGCGCGAAACTTGCCTCGAGCCTGCTCGATGCCCATCTGGTGGACGAGGTCATCTTGATCAAGGGTGCGCCTCTGTTGGGTGCTGAAGCCATAAGACCCTTCGAAACAGATCCTTTTGACAGCGGACTATCTGGCTTCACGGTGCGCTCGCTCCGGCAATGCGGCCCTGATCGCATCGTAACCTTTGCGCCAGACAGAAAGGCTTGAGTCCATGTTCACAGGCATCGTCACCGCTATGGGCTCCATTGAGGCTGTCGAAACCATGGGTGCCGACAAGCGCTTCACCATCGCCTCCCCCTATGATGCGGACACCATCGATCTGGGCGCATCCATCGCCCATGATGGCTGTTGCCTGACTGTCACCACGCTTGAGCAAACGCCTGATGGCGCCCGCTACACCATTGATGCGTCAAGCGAAACGCTACGGCTGACAACCCTCGGTCAGTGGCAGACGGGAAACCGCATCAATCTGGAACGGTCTTTGAAGCTGGGCGATGAAATGGGCGGTCATCTGGTCACTGGCCATGTGGATGGCATGGCCAAAGTCACCAAGCGCGAGGATGGCGAGAACACATCGTTCTTTGAAATTGAAGCGCCGCCCGCGCTTTCCAAATTCATCGCCAAGAAGGGGTCTGTCTGTCTGCAAGGCACCTCGCTTACCGTGAATGATGTCGACGGTGAGCGTTTCACACTGATGCTTATTCCACACACACTGGCTGTCACCACATGGGGTGACCGGCAGGTGGGCGATGCGATGAACATCGAGATCGACCTTATGGCGCGCTATGCTGAGCGACTGATGGGTAGCGCTGGCTAGCAAAAGGCGTATAAGCGGCGCGCAGTTCAAACAAATCGGTAACCCATGGCCCATTTCCTGATCGCTGAAGCACGTTTCTACACCGACCTTGCAGACGAGTTGGCCGCTGGCGCCATCGAGGCACTGGAAGCTAAAGGCCATACCTATGAGCGGGTTTCTGTGCCTGGTGCGCTGGAAATTCCTGGCGCGATGATGATCGGCTACCGCAATCCCAAAGCCTATGATGGATACATCGCGTTGGGTGTGGTCATCCGCGGGGAGACGTCGCACTACGATATTGTGGCCGGTGAATCCTCCCGCGCCTTAATGGATCTGACACTCGATCCGGGCCTTGCCATCGGCAACGGTATCCAAACGGTTGAAAACCGCGATCAAGCCTGGGCCCGCGCCAACCGTTCCGACAAAAACAAAGGTGGCGGCGCAGCCCACGCGGCGATGGCACTGGCTGCGTTGCGCCACACGATGGGGACCCAATGATGGCTGCACCGGCCCGCCCCAATTCTACGCCAAAAGGGGCCACACCCAAACCTGCCAATGCGCGTGGTGTCGCTCGTCTGATAGCTGTTCAAGCGCTCTACCAAATGGATGTTGGCGGCACGACACTGCCGCAAGCGCTGGCCGAGTTTGAGATGTTTCGCCTGGCCGAAGAGGTTGATGGCTGGGCGTATCGACCGGCCGACAAGGGCTATTTTCGCCACCTTGTTCAAGGGGTGGTGGAAAGCCAAAAAATTCTTGATCCGGCCATTCACACCGCACTGCCTGATGGATGGCCACTGACGCGTCTGGACACGTTGCTGCGGGCCATTTTGCGCACGGCAGCCTTTGAAATCATGAAGCGGCAGGACATTCCACCGCCAGTGATCCTCAACGAGTATATCGACGTGGCCAAGGCGTTTTATGAAGATCAGGAAGTACGGCTGACGAACGGTGTGCTCAACACGCTGGTGAAGCGTTTTCGCACTTAGCTGGCATTGACACGTAGTCACGCGACGACAAGTGCGCGCATAAGCGTTTTCCAACATGGACGTACGGCGTGCGCCGCGCGATACCCGTTTCATGACAATAGCTTCAGCCGAACCCGTAGAAACGCACGACGACCCTCGTGCCAAGCGCAATGCCCTGATCCTTGCGGTGGCGCAAGCGTTTGGCGGCGCCAATGCCTCCATCGTCATAGCAACCGCCGGGCTTGCCGGTGGGTATGTGCTGCCAGCTGAGCAGGCCGCCTTTGCCACCATTCCGGTATCTCTGTTCATTTTGGGCACAGCGTTCTGCACGCTTCCTGCACAAAAGCTGATGGGCCGCGTCGGTCGCCGTCCGGTTTTTCTCGGCGCCGCCGCCTTCGGTGTGCTTGCTGGCCTGGTCGCGATGCAAGGCGTGTTGATTGGCGCTTTCTGGATGTTGTGCCTAGGCACCTTCATGGCAGGCATGTTTGGTGCGGTGGTGCACTCCTACCGGTTCGCGGCTGCGGATACGGCCTCGCCTGTATTTCGCCCAAAAGCCATTTCCTGGGTTCTGGCGGGCGGTGTGGCCTCAGGCCTGATTGGCCCGCAGATCGTCATTGCGTTCAACGACTTCTTTGATCCGATTCTCTTTGCCGGTGCTTTTTTGGGGCAGGCGGGTTTGGCGCTGCTTTCCATAGCTGTGGTAAGCTTCGTCGATCTGCCCAAACCGGTTGTTCAAACCCCGGCCAGCAAAGCGCGCACGCGCCCGATGTCAGAAATTGCTCGGCAGCCGCGTTTTCAGGCCGCGCTGACCAGCGCCATCGTTTCTTACGCCCTGATGGCCTTGGCGATGACAGCGGCGCCCATTGCGATGATTGCCTGTGGCCACTCTGTGGGCGAGGCGGCATTGGGCATTCAGTGGCACGTTATTGGCATGTTCGCGCCGAGCTTTTTCACTGGCTCGCTGATCACCCGGTTTGGTGTCGAACGTGTGATTCTTGCAGGCTTTGCGATCTTGGCCGTCTGCGCAGCCGTGGCTCTTAACGGCATCTCCGTCGGTCATTTTTGGATCGCGCTGGTCCTGCTCGGGGTCGGCTGGAACTTCGCCTTCCTGGGCGCCACGTCCATGCTCACCGAATGCTACCGGCCCGAAGAGCGCAACACCGTTCAAGGCTGGAATGATTTCATCCTGTTTGGGTTCGTCGCGTTTGCCAGCTTCTCCTCTGGTGGGCTGTTGCACCTGTTTGGCTGGGACGTCATCAACTGGTTGCTCCTGCCGATCCTGGCTGCTGCTGCTCTGTTCCTTCTTTGGCGCGGGCGCAAAGCCGAAGGCTTGGTGGCGTAAGCCGGTCCCAATGCTTTAGACTTTCGTTGAATCCCGGCTGCCATGCGTGGACCATCACGCACCAGTGCTTGCTTATGGTTGGCCTTTTTGGCATGACCTGCACGGCTAGGGGCGGCCAGACCCGCTCACCCGCGAGGTGGAAGCGTCCCTCTTCAGCCTATCAAGAACAAAAAAGAGCCGTGCGCGTTATCGCGCGCTGGCTCGCTGGAAACGGGCGCGTACTGCGCACATAAACGCTTCAAGGGATCTGTTCCATGGAACTTATTTTCGTCATCGCGTGTGGCATATTATCGATTGTTTACGGCGTCTGGGCCGCGCAATCGGTGATGGCCTCCGACGCGGGCAACCAACGCATGCAAGAAATTGCTGCAGCCATTCAGGAAGGCGCTTCGGCCTACCTGACCCGCCAATACATCACCATCGGCATTGTCGGCGCGGTGATCTTCGTTCTCGTCATCTTCCTGCTCGGCATCCAGGTTGCCATTGGCTTCCTCATCGGTGCCGTGCTTTCGGCTGCTGCTGGCTTTATTGGTATGCACGTGTCGGTACGCGCCAATGTGCGCACCGCCCAGGCCGCTTCGCAAAGCTTGGCCGCTGGCCTTTCGATCGCTTTCAAATCCGGCGCTGTGACAGGCATGCTGGTGGCTGGCCTCGCTCTGCTGGGCGTTGCTGTCTACTACTACTTGCTCACTGGCCCAATGGGCTTCGACAACACCTCGCGCGTTGTGATCGACTCGCTGGTGGCGCTTGGCTTTGGTGCCTCGTTGATTTCCATCTTCGCCCGTCTTGGCGGCGGTATCTTCACCAAAGGTGCTGATGTTGGTGGTGACCTTGTCGGTAAAGTCGAAGCAGGCATACCTGAGGATGACCCCCGCAACCCGGCCACCATCGCTGACAATGTCGGCGACAATGTTGGCGACTGCGCCGGTATGGCGGCCGATCTTTTCGAAACCTACGCGGTGACCGTGGTTGCCACCATGGTGCTGGCTTCGATCTTCTTTGTCGGTGCTGACGGCGAAAAGCTGATGCTTCTTCCGCTGGTCATTGGTGGTGCTTGTGTGATCACCTCGATCATCGGCACCTTCTTTGTGCGCCTTGGTTCTAACAACTCCATTATGGGTGCTCTTTATAAGGGCTTCTGGGGTGCGGCGATCCTTTCGATTGTTGCGTTGGCCGCCATCGTTTGGGGCTGGCTCGGTGCCGACCAGGTGTTCACCACCTCCGGCGGCACGAGTTTCACCGGCATTGACCTGTTCTTCTGCGGCGTGATCGGTCTTGTGGTCACCGGCGGCATCATCGTTGTTACTGAGTACTACACCGGTGTTGGCTATCGCCCGGTGCGTTCGATCTCCCAGGCGTCTGTGACCGGTCACGGCACCAACGTGATCCAGGGTCTGGCAATCTCGCTGGAAGCCACAGCGCTTCCTGCTTTGATCATCATTGCGGGCATCATCTCCACCTTCCTGCTGGCTGGCCTGTTTGGCATCGCGATTGCGGTGACAACCATGCTGGCGCTCGCCGGTATCGTGGTTGCGCTAGATGCTTTCGGTCCTGTCACCGACAACGCTGGCGGCATTGCAGAGATGTCCAACCTGCCGGACTCCGTGCGTGAGACAACCGATGCGCTGGACGCTGTGGGCAACACCACCAAAGCTGTCACCAAAGGCTATGCCATTGGCTCAGCCGGTCTTGGCGCTCTGGTGCTGTTTGCGGCCTATACAGAAGATCTAAAATTCTTCGCGGCCAACGCGGCGCCAGGCTCGTTCTTCGACGGCGTGGCGGTCGATTTCTCGCTCTCCAACCCTTACGTCGTGGTTGGCCTGCTCTTTGGTGGTCTGCTGCCCTACCTGTTTGGTGGCATGTCGATGACCGCTGTGGGCCGCGCTGCCGGTTCCATCGTGGAGGAGGTGCGCCGTCAGTTCAAAGCGGATCCAGGCATTATGGAAGGCACGTCGAAGCCGGACTATGCCCGTGCCGTGGACATGCTGACCCGCGCTGCGATCAAAGAGATGATCGTACCATCCATGCTGCCGGTGCTTTCACCGATTGTGGTGTTCTTCGCCATCAACGCGATTGCTGGCAAAGACCAGGCCTTCGCGGCCGTTGGTGCGATGCTGCTCGGCGTGATCGTCAACGGGCTTTATGTGGCCGTTTCCATGACCGCGGGTGGTGGTGCGTGGGACAACGCCAAAAAGAGCTTTGAAGATGGTTTTATCGACAAAGACGGCGTGAAACATGAAAAAGGTAGCGACGCCCATAAAGCGTCTGTGACCGGCGATACGGTTGGCGATCCTTACAAGGATACCGCTGGCCCGGCTGTGAACCCGATGATCAAGATCACGAACATCGTGGCGCTTCTTCTGCTGGCCGTTCTGGCTCATAGCTAGAGCTTAGTTGCCGGGCAAAAAAGAACCCCGCCAACCAGATCGGTTGGCGGGGTTTTTGTTTGAGCAGAGAAACGTGCGCTAGAAGATGTTGGTCGGTGTTGAGCCCAGACCACCAAGGATCTGACCGATAAACGTAAGATCGGCACCGCCGGTTGGTGTTGTCTCGCTGACAAAGTCAAAGATCACACCATCTTGCAGGCCGTAATCGGCAATGCGTGCAACCAGCTCATTCTCATCAAAATAGACAGCAAGCACTCGCTGATCGGTGATTTCGGGCCGCGAGAACGCAAAGCTCTGTTCGCTACGCTGCGAGATGTAATAAAACACCTCATTGTCCAGCGTCGCTGTGGTCTGCGGTGTACCAAGCACGATCAGGACCTGGTTCTTCGAAGAGCCAACCGGCACCTGCTCAAGGCCCGAATCTGGCATAATAAAGCCGTGATTGCGCACCTCGGTGGTGTTGCAGGCTGACAGCGCGAACGCAGCGCCAAGGGCTGCCGCGCCCATTATCAGCGACCGGCGTGTCGGTTTGCCCCCGACTTGTGCAGTGCCAATCGGGACTGCCCCCTTTAATCCAACCTGTGCCAACCCTATACCTCCTCAATACACAAAGCATACGCACATGGGTGCGGGCTTAAGCGAATGGTCCAAAGACCCTTGTGCGTCCGGACCTACCCAAGATGACCAAATAGGGCAACACGATGGTGTTCGGTTTATGGAAACGGCGTAAAGATATGACGCCTTACGCTTTTTATCAAAGCGTGATGGATCAATCGCGCCAACCGATCTTTTTTGAAGCGTGGGGTGTGCCTGACACCATAGGTGGTCGCTTTGATATGCTGATCGCCCATGCCATTTTGGTTTTCCGCCGATTGAAGAAGGTCGAGGGTGCCCGTGCGGATGAGGCTGCGGCCCGCTCGCAAGCGTTCTCTGACTTGATGTTCAAAGATCTGGACCGTGCGTTGCGTGATACTGGGGTCAGCGACCGTAACGTTCCCAAGCGGCTTAAAACGCTCGCCACTGCCTATTTGGGGCGTGGCCAAGCGTTTGTTGAGGCTTTGGATGGCGATGATCAGGACGCGCTGGTAGCTGCGATTGAGCGCAATGCTGGTGGTATTGTGTTTGGCGCTGATAAGACAGCCGCTGATGATGAGGCCGAACCCTACGCCATCAACGCCGCAGCCTTTGCCAAATATTTGCAAGCAGCCGATCAAGCGTTGATTAGTCAGGATGATGAAGCCGTGCTCGGCGGAACACTTGCTTGGCCAGCCCATCCCGATCAGGCGGCGGCGTAGAAAAATGACTTCGACCAAGACAGACGAGAAAGATAACCGAGGGCCTAGTCTGCCATCGCTGAGGATTCTGGCCGATGATGCCCGCCGCAGCCCAGTGCGGGTAAAACTTGACCTATCGGCTGATCAGCGTGCTGCCCTTGCCGAAGAAAACGGCTTGGTGTCAGTGGAAGCGTTTCACCTCAAAGCTACGGCTTTGGGCATGAAGGGGCGCAAGCTTCGCGTTGAAGGTCATCTGACTGCCGATGTGACCTATCTGTGCGGTGTTTCTCTCAAACCCTACACGGCCTCTCTGGATGTGCCGTTTGAACAGTTCTTCGGCCAAGAACAAAGCGCTCGCGACCTTATTGATTTCGATCCGCTTGATGACAATGAGATTGAGCCGCTTGTTCACGGCGAAGCCTCGATCTCTAACCTGGGCTATCAACTGTTCAGCTTGGCCCTTGACCCCTATCCCAGGCACCCTGACCTGGCACCGCCAAGCGCCGAACAAGATGATGAGGCTGATGAAGAAGCAGACGAAAAGGCCTCACCTTTTGCTGTGCTCAAAGACCTTAAGCTCTGACATCTCTCGGTCGGGTGACCAAGGTGCCCGCCGTACCCCACCACCATGATCTGCCCTTTATCCGGGCAAGATTCGGCTATAGGAATGCGTTCGTTCCTGCAGTCTTTAGCGATTGCTGGAACCAAAGCACTTCGGAGTATCAATGACGCGCGCAGACAACACGGTAACGATCTCAGTGGATGTGATGGGCGGCGACAAGGGCGCCGTCGATGTCATTCCTGGGCTTGCCATATCGCGGCAGCGTCATCCGGAGTTGGCCTTTGTTTTGGTGGGCGATGAGGCTATGATCACGCCGATTTTGGCCAAATATCCCAATCTCAAAGACTGCACTTCCATCGTTCACACCGATGTTGCCATCGCCATGGATGCCAAGCCCTCACAAGCCTTGCGCCAAGGGCGGCGCACCTCATCCATGTGGAAAGCCATCGAACAGGTGAAAACCGGTGAGGCCGACATTTGCGTGTCAGCTGGCAACACTGGCGCGTTGATGGCGATGTCGAAATTCTGTCTCAAAATGCAAAAGGGCATTGAACGCCCAGGCATCGCTGCGATCTGGCCAACGGCACGCAACGAGTCTGTTGTGCTCGATGTTGGTGCAACCGTCGGCGCAGATGCCGACATGCTGGTTGATTTTGCGCTGCTTGGCTCTGCCATGGCCCGCGCTCTATTTGGCGTGGAACGTCCCACCATCGGTCTTCTCAATGTAGGTGTGGAAGAAGTCAAAGGCTTGGAGCCGATCCGCGAGGCCGGCCAACGCCTGAAAGATGCCGCCTATGAGGGCATGGATTATATCGGCTTTGTCGAAGGCACCGACATCGGGTCTGGCAATGTCGATGTAATCGTCACCGAAGGTTTTTCCGGCAACATCGCCCTTAAAACCGCTGAAGGCACCGCCCGGCAAATCGGCAGCTATTTGCGCGATGCGATGACCGCAACATTGCGCACCAAACTCGGCGCGCTTTTGGCGCGTCCTGGCTTCAATGCGCTGCGCATGAAAATGGACCCACGCCGGGTGAATGGCGGGGTATTCTTGGGCATGAATGGCACGGTGATCAAAAGCCATGGCGGCGCCGATGCGCTTGGTTTTGCTGCGGCTGTCGACCTCGCGCGCACCATGGTCATCAACGAGCTTGGTGAGAAGATTGCAGCGCAGCTTGCCCAAGCTGGGCGAGGCAGCGTAGAAGCTGATCCCACACCCTCTCCCTCGGTCGAGGAAGACGCCCCAATCTCCGAGGCCTCATGACGTCTGTAGCTTCTTCCACCCGTCACACCCGCGTTCTGGGTGTGGGCAGCTATCTGCCTGAAAAAATCCTCACCAATGATGATTTGGCAAAGACGGTCGATACCTCTGATGAGTGGATTGTCCAGCGCACTGGCATCAAGTCACGCCATATTGCGGGCCCCGATCAGCGCACCAGCGATCTGGCCTTTGAGGCTGCCCAGGCCGCACTTGCCAACGCTGGTGTCGATGCCCAGTCCATCGATCTGATCGTACTGGCAACTGCGACGCCGGACTACACCTTTCCTGCCACCGCGACACAAGTTCAGCAAAAGCTTGGTATCCGCCACGGCTATGCGTTTGACATGCAGGCCGTTTGCTCTGGGTTTGTTTATGCAATCGCTAATGCTGACAGCCAGTTGAAGGCCGGCCTTGCCAAACGTGCCCTGGTGATCGGTGCTGAAACCTTCTCGCGCATCATCGATTGGGAAGACCGCACGACCTGCGTGCTTTTTGCCGATGGGGCAGGGGCCGTGGTGCTGGATGCGGTGGATGGGCCGATGGATTCCGATGGCCCCGGTATCATTGCCTCATCGCTGCGCTCAGACGGTAACCACCGTGAAAAGCTCTATGTCGATGGTGGCCCATCCACCAACCAGATTGCTGGCCATCTGCGAATGCAAGGCAAAGAGGTCTTCAAGCACGCCATTGGCATGATCACGGATGTGATTGTAGATGTGTTTGATCAGTCAGGCTTCAATGGCGACACGATCGATTGGTTCGTGCCGCACCAGGCCAACAAGCGCATCATTGATGCCTCAGCGGTAAAGTTGAAGATTGACCCCGCCAAGGTTGTTACAACCGTCGATCACCACGGCAACACATCGGCGGCGTCCATCCCGCTTGCGCTTAGTGAGGCGGTTGCTGATGGGCGTATCAAGAAAGGCGATGTGGTGTTGTTGGAAGCTATGGGCGGCGGCTTCACCTGGGGTGCTTGCCTGTTGCGCATGTAACCCACTGCATAAGAATGCCCGCCTATTGCGCTTGATGCTGATATTTCTAGCTATTTTTGTCCTCCGCCGAATTGACCCGCTGCAAAGTCATCGCTTAAGACTTGTCCTCCAAGGCGAGGGGCCGTTGGAGCGAACAGGAAGAGGGCCAAGAGGGTTATGGCTGGTGGAACCGTTACGCGTGCTGATTTGTGCGAAGCCGTTTATCAACAAGTGGGGCTGTCGCGTACTGAAGCAGCCGATCTCGTTGAGGCGGTGATTGAGGAAATTGCGGCGGCAGCTGTTCTTGGCGAAAATGTCAAACTTTCCTCTTTCGGCACGTTCGTTGTGCGCCATAAGGATGAGCGCATCGGGCGCAACCCCAAGACCGGCGAAGAGGTGCCGATCACACCACGCCGGGTGATGGTGTTTAAGCCATCCAACATTCTCAAAGAGCAGGTCGACAACGGCCACAAGGGCTAAGCAAGCCGTTCGGCATCTTCCCAACCTAGCATTGAAACCCTTTACAATCGACGGTTAGAAACGTGGTTGTTGTGACCGCGCAACAGACTATGCCGATTGTTGAATTTTTTGCCATCATTCCTCCGCAGACCTGTTGGTACGCTTACAGACATGACGTAGAGTCTGGCTTCTTCAATGATTCGTGCAGAAAACCTCATTAGTCATTGAAATATAGGAATAAAAAGTTCGTCAAATCGGAATTGTAGAGGGGGTTGCAGCGATATGGCGCGTGCCTCGGCCAAAAGCCCGGAAGCGTTTCGCACAATAAGCGAAGCGGCGGATGCTTTGGACTTGCCGCAGCACGTCCTGCGTTTTTGGGAAACCCGCTTCAGTCAGATAAAGCCGATGAAACGCTCCGGCGGTCGGCGGTATTATAGGCCAAGTGATATCGCGCTTTTGCAGGGCATTCGTCATTTGCTCTACGATGAAGGGTACACCATCAAGGGTGTGCAGCGCATTCTGCGCGAGCAAGGCATTGCCCACGTTGTGTCCTTTGCCGAGCAGAAACCCGCGGCACCCGCATCACATCCGGTGTCCCCACAAAGCGCTGCGCCGGCGCCAACTCAGCCAAACGCCCAGCCAAGCCCTGAACCGGTTCGCCAACAGCCAATAGCGCAGCAGCCAACCCACCCAGATCCTGTACGGGCGGCCCTGGCCAGTCCGCAGCCTCATCAGCTTCAGCAACCGATGCCACCGCAACCCGCACAACAAGCCCCGGTTGCGCCTCAAACCCTCGTTGCACCACCACCAGTTTCGTCAAGCTCTAGCTTACGCTTTGTTGCCGAGCCTGAACCGGAGCCCCAACCCCAGCCCCAGCAGGTGCCGTTGCATCCTTCGCCACAGCCAGTCCTATCGCAGGCAGTTCTTCAGCCCGTCTCGCAACCTCAACAGCCCATCGCGAGCCAACCGCTGCCAGATCCGGTGCCGCCTGCCGCACCGCCGGTTTTGGACACCGCAACGCCCGCGCCTTCTGTTGCTCAGCCAACACTGCCGCCGGGCGCATCTGACGTTGGTGGCCAGCTTGCTCCTCATCAAACGGAATCTTTGGTACAGGCACTTCGCACACTCATGGAGTGCAAGTCACAGCTGGATCAGGCGCGGCCCGCGCCAACCGCCTCACCATCTTCGCAGGCAGTTGAAACGTGAAAACGCCTTTGAAAACCAGCCTCGATCTCTCCTACGTCCAGTTTCTGGTCGCTGATGACAGCCGCTTCATGCGCAGACTTGTGGTCTCAGTGCTTAAAGCTTTTGGGGTTCGCCGGGTGGAGGAAGTTGCCACCGGCCAAGGGGCGTATGACGCCATCCGCCTGGGCAACCATGACATCGTGCTGCTTGACTGGGAGTTTCCCGATCGATCCGGTGAGTCCGTCATGCGCGCCATTCGAACCCCTGGGCACCCTGGCGCGTTTCAGACGGTTATCATGATGTCCGGCCATGATGAGCGACGCCGGATTGAGCGTGCCTTGCGGTTTGGTGTGAACGGCTATGTCGCCAAGCCGGTTGCGCCGTCCACGCTGTACGAGCAAATCCGCCAGACCATCCTCCATCCACGGCCTTATTTGCGCACGGAACATTATTTCGGACCGCAGCATCCACTGATCACCGATCAGTTACGCCGGCAGGAGCTGCAGGCTGAAGAAAGCCGCGATACCAAAGATCTGGCGCCGGCAGCACGTTCCTATACCGATGCCTACCACATCGAAGATGTGGTGCTTTTCGAATGAACGCCCGCAGACAGCGGCTTCGCAGATAGTGGAAATGGTCGGGGCGGCGGGATTCGAACCCACGACCTCTCGTCCCCCAGACGAACGCGCTACCAGGCTGCGCTACGCCCCGACGGGTCGCACATAGCCTGTGTGTGGTGCTTTGTGCAAGCACCCAAAGCTGGTTGCTGAAAATCCCCACGCCAATCCTAGAAACAGCCACATATGGCGCCAGTGTTCAGCCTCGTGAAGGCTGGCGCACATCACGATCCCGATAACGCTGAACATCAACGTTATTGGGACATCTGAACCGCTGCGCAGATACCCACGCAAGGCTGCAACCAGAGATCCAAAGAAGAGGAACAGCCACGAAACGCCGCCCAGCCAGCCGTAGTTCACAAAGGCACTGAGAAAAATGTTGTGAATGGGTTCAGGAAAGATGCGTTCCAGCTGCAACACGCCAACGCCAATGGGATCTTGCAGGATCATCGGCAGCACAAGAAGGTATCGGCCAAAGCGGCCTTCACGCCCTGCGTCATAGGCTTTGACGAATGTAAGGCGTTCAAAGAACTTTGTCGCAAATTCCTCGGATAGAGACAACGCCACCGCAAGGCCGAGCACAGCGAATAGCGTGACGATAATCAGCTTGGGAATGAAGATTGGGAGCTTGTGGCGATTGAGAAATATAAGATAGCCCACGACCACGAAAATAAGCGCGGCGCTGGCAATGCGCGAGAACGCCACTGTGACGCCTGTCATGATGATCAGCACGCATATCATGCCGACAATCCAGGGAATACGGCGGTGTTTGACCAAGAATATCGCCGCCAAAGCACCGGGAATGAGGAACGATGCAAACATGTTGGGATCGTCGATAAACGCCATCGCACGACCATCCCAGGTCAATTGGGGATGTCCTATGGCGAACGCGACGATGCCAATGCACGCAGCGATGGTCGTTGATATCATGTAGACGGTGAAAAACGTGGCGAAGTCGGCTTGTCGCCATGTCGAGGAAATGTAGGCAGCCAAAATGGCCAGCAGGGCCACAAATGTTTTGGCCAGCAATTCATGCTGCACATCGCTGTCCCCCGCATAGGGCAGGGATGCATTCATGTACGAGAAAACCCACAGCACAATGATGGCGAACACCGCAACAAAGTGCGTGCGGATGGGTTGGTTGATGACAATGCACACGCCAAGAGCGCTAAGGAAAATGAGATCCACTGGCGACGGGCGCATCCATGTGTAGTTCATCGCAATCACGCCGAGGAAGAACAAATACGACCTGATATGCCAAAACGTGCGCGAGGCATCCCACGAGGATGTTGAAACGTCAGCCATTGCGCTGTTCCTGACGACCCATATGCAGACGGGTCGTCACCCAAGTTTCATCTGGCATATCAGTATGCATTCTCGTTATTGGTGAGCAACGCCAACGGTGTCATGGCAATGATCTGAAGATCGAAAAGGATCGACCAGTTCTCAATGTAGAAAAGGTCATGCTCCACCCGGCGTTCAATCTTCTCCAGCGTATCGGTTTCGCCGCGCCAGCCGTTCACCTGGGCCCAACCGGTGATGCCAGGCTTCACCTTGTGGCGCGCAAAATAGCCATCGACCACATCATGGTAGAGGCCACCGGCTGCCTTGGCCGCCATGGCATGCGGGCGCGGACCGACCAGCGACAGATCGCCCTTGAACACCACATTGAACAGCTGCGGCAGCTCATCCAGGCTGGTTGCACGGATGAACCGTCCGACCCGCGTGACACGTGGGTCATTCTTGGTGACCAGCTTGATCGCCTTAGCATCGCACATGTCGGTGTACATGGAGCGGAACTTGTAGACGCCGATGGGCTCATTGTTGAACCCAAACCGCTTCTGCTTGAAGAACACAGGCCCCTTGCTATCGAGCTTCACCGCAATTGCTGTTGCGACCATCACAGGTGCCAAAGCCACAAGCATGGCAAAGCCAAGAACCCGGTCAAGAACAGCCTTGGCAACATAGTCCCAGTCGGCAAGAGGCCGGTCGAGGATCGCCAGAAACGGCACGTTGCCGATATAGTTGTAAGCACGTGGGCGGAAACGTAATTTCTGGGTGTGAGCCGACAAACGAATGTCGATGGGCAAAACCCAAAGTTTGCGCACCATATCGAGCACGCGCTTTTCAGCGTTCACAGGCAGTGTCACGATGATCATGTCGAGCGTCGCCATACGGGCAAACGCCACTGCATCGTTCACTGAACCTAGTTTGGGCAGTCCGGCGCAGGTCTGATCGCTGCGTTCATCGCCGCGATCGTCAAAAAACCCAATAAGGTTGAGATCGCTGTTGGGAGAGCTGCGCAAAGCTTCAACCAGCTTTTCAGCCTCTTTTCCGCCGCCAACCAGCGCAACGCTGCGCTGCAAACGGCCAGCGTTGGTCCAGTGACCAACAAGCGCGACCACCGCGCTGCGGTAGAGCATCAACACGAGCAAGCCAACGGCGAACCACAGACCAACCCATACACGGCTAAGATCATCGCCAACGTTGGAGAAGAAGGCAAAGGCCAGCATCAAGGCAAACAGCACCGTCCAGCCGCCAACAAGACGCAGCCCTTGGTGCACAATGGCGCGCAAGCCGTAGGGCGTGTAGAGGCCAAGCAGTTGGAAAATGGCAACCGCAACCGTTGAGACGCCAGCAATGATGCTCAGATAAAGGACTGAGAACCCAAATTGTGATCCCAAATAGCTTGCATAGATTGCTGTTCCGGTTCCCGCGATGACGATCCACTCGAACAGGCGCACCAAACCAGCCAGAATAACCGGCGACATGGCATGGCTTTTCAGCGCACGCGCAGCGTCCATAGCCGCTTGAGAAAGCGAGCTAACATCACTATCACCACCAATAAGGTTGGAACTGGCTGCGGGGTCTATATCCACGCTGGCGGCTTGAATGGCCTCGCGCGCAACGCTCCCACTATCGATCAACATGACGGCACCCTTGTCTGGCGCAGGATTGGTCCAGCGCCTTGTCGTTAGGGCCTGTTGTAGCGCAGTGATCTTTGCGCTCGTTTAAGGGAAGTGGTGAACGATATCTTGCCACAATCGCTGATAAAGCGTTAACCGGCCTTCGAGAGATCGCGATAGCTTTGTGCGATTTGGTTGACCATTGTGTCGACGTGAAAGTGCTCTGCAAGATAAGCGTAGCGGGTTTCCAACTCATTCACTGTGCCTTCAGAGCGCGGCTCCAAGGCCTCACGCATCGCCTGGGCAAGCGCATCAACATTGTCAGCGGGCACCAATGCATGGCGGGTTGGACCGTAGATTTCGCCGATGCCACCAACATCACTGGCAATCACTTGTTTGCCCGCCGCGATGGACTCTATGACAATGTAGGGCAGGGATTCAGCGCGTGAGGGCACCAGGATCGTGTTGGTGGCCGCAAAAGCCTCGCGCACGGGTCGTCTGCCCACAAAGCACACTTCTTCACCCAACCCCAGCTGCTCAGCATAGTCGCGATAGTCATTGAGCATCGGTCCATCACCAAGCATCAGGACCTTCAAGGGCCGCCCCTCAGGATGCCGCACCTGGCAAAGTGCTTCGAGCAGAACATCCACGCCTTTGATCGCTCGCATTTCGCCAACAAAGGCAAAATCATGGGTTGGATTGTCTAGGATAACTGGGCCGCCAGCAAACTCACCATTGCCAAGGCCGTTGAACACAACCTTATCGCGACCGTGCGTGTCCCCGATCTTCTCAGCAAATCCGTCAGCGCTGAATTGGCTTTCGAAGAGGAATTGATGGGTGAGGGGAATGAGTCGCCGTTCGGCGGTCAAAAACACCTTCCCGCCCATGGTTTTCCAGTCATAGTGGAGCGAACCGCCATGGGGCGTGTAAACAGCTTGTGCATCGGTTCGCCAGGCTGACAGGCGCGCGTAGAGGCCACCCTTGGCGCCGTGGCCGTGCACGATGTCCGGTTGCACCTGTTTGATGAGCTTGCGAAATTGCATGGAAAGACGCGCATCACCCCAGCCGGGCAAGCGTGGAATATCAAGTGTATGAACGCCGAGCTCCAACCGTGGTGCAAAGCGTTCCAGCGTTGCCCGAACATGCTCGGAAGCGCGCAGCGAATCCACCGCAATCCCAAGTTCAAAACCGCGATCAAGCAAGCCATCGGTAAGGTCAAGAATATGGCGCCAGAGACCGCCAACGGGCGCACGCGTGATCAGCAAAACCCGCAAGGGTTTGCTGTCGCTATCCGTCATCAGAACCAGCGTTCCCGCACGGTGATGACATCGCCGGGACGTACCGCATCATTGAGGTCGATGCGCCCCACCATCACTTCGCCGTTGATGACGCGGGAAATATCCACATTCTCTCGCACAGCACGCGGTGAGAACCCGCCAGCAATGGCGATAGCACTGCGTACGGTCATACCCGCCACATAAGGAAACTGGCCCGATGTGCCCACTTCACCGAGCACGAAGAACGGACGATAGGTGGCCACCTCAACGCTAACGTCAGGATTGCGCAAGAACCCTTCGCGAAGAGCGGTGGTGACCGATGTGTCCAGCTCGTCCGTCGTCAGGCCACGTGCGGGCAGATCCCCGATCAACGGCATGGAAATCATGCCTTCAACGTCAATCGTGTAGGTGGCCGACAGGCTCGGCTGCTCGAACACAGTCACACGTAGAGCATCGCCAGAGTCCAGCGCATAGGGTTCAACAAGAAGCGGGTTGAAATCAGAGGGGCGCGGCGCGCTGCTCGCACACCCGCCAAGAAAGACAAGTGACGCCAACAGGCCAACAAGCCGAGGTTTCTGTCCAAACACCATAACGCGCCACGCCTTACAACCAACAAAGAGAGCGTTGCTGTGCAGCGGCAAAAGGCGTTCAAGCAACGGTTCCATCGTCGGCAAAGGTAACCGAACAAGGTTAATCAACCGTTGTGTGGGGCGCCTCAAATCTCCCCAGCTCCAAGCTACGTTGCGTCAAGCATTGTTGGCGGGTTTGGCAGTTAACCGCTTGCTTACCATACTCGGTCACACTGCAACGGTCTTCTCGTTGTGATCTGGACCCATGGAGTAGAGCGTTGGCGTCCCCTTATGTACAAGCCCCCCAAGAAATAAGCCTTTCCCACCTTTTGGGTCGCCTCTGGGCGATGAAATTTGGGATGGCGTTGTTCGTCTTCCTTATGACGGGCTTGGTTTATCTCTATACCCAAACGGCCACGCCGAAATATGGGGCCGAAGCTCAGATCCTGATCGAGGCGCAGGAAACAGCGTTCACGCGGCCAGAGGTGCAGCAGGGCGAATCTGCGCCGAGCATTGATGAGCGTGCGGTTGCCAGCCAAGTGCAAGTGGTGCGTTCGCGCGATGTGGCCGAGCAGGTGATTGCTGAGCTCAACTTGCGCGATGATCGCCGTTTTGATCCGGCCCTTGATGGCCTGTCCTTGGTCAAATCCGTGCTGGTGCTTCTCGGGCTGTCTGAGGATCCGATGCTGATGTCGGCTGAGGAGCGTGTGTATCAGAATTTTGACCGTGGCTTGAGCGTTTACAACATCGTTGAGTCGAGCGTCATCGCGGTCCGCTATGAAAGCACAGATGCGGAACTGTCTGCGCGCATCGCAAATGCCGTTGTTGAAGTGTATCAAGCGGCGCAGCGCACGACGCAGGCCACCAATACGCGCTCAGCCACTTCGTTTCTGGAAACCGAAATCGCGCAACTGCGTGAGCAGGTGAACGAAGCCGAAGCTGCCGTGGCGCGCTATCGCTCTGGTTCTGGCCTTTTCTTGGACACCAATGATCGCACGCTCTCAACTCAGCAGCTTTCGGAGCTGTCCAGCGAGTTGACACGCGCCCGCGCTGAGGAATCCACGTCGCGTTCACGGGCTGAAGAAATTCGTGCGTTGATTGCCCAGCAGGGCACACGCGTTGCCCTGCCGGACAGTTTTTCCACCCCGCTTACCCAGCGTTTGCAGGAAGAGCAGGCAACTTTGCGCGCCCGTATCGCTGAGCTTTCGGCCACTTTGCTGCCAGCTCATCCACGCTTGCAGGAATTGAACGCGCAGCTCGCTGACCTTGGTGGGCAATTGCGCGCTGAAGCAGGTCGCATCGCCCAGCGTTTCGACAATGAGGCACGCGTGTCTGCAGCCCGTGCCGCTGCCTTGCAAGATGAACTGGCGCGCTTGAGCGCCGAAGCCTCCCGCGTGGCAGAAGCTGAGGTAGAACTACGCGCCCTAGAGCGTGAAGCTGCTGCTCAGCGTGATCTGCTTGCCAGCTATCTGGTTCGGTTCCGTGAAGCAGCAACCCGCGATGAAGCCGCTGATCTGCCAACCAATGCGCGGATCATCCAAACCGCGCAGGTCGACCGCGACGCAGTCTTTCCCAAAACACTACCGATGGTCATGATCGCTTTTGTGGGCAGCGTAGCGCTGGCCCTGCTTGGCGTCACCAGTCATGCTATCCTTGCCGGAGCCGTACGAGACGACAGCCCGGGTGCAATCGAACCGCAGATGGCAACGCGCACGCAACCTGACCACCTCGTGGCGGTTGAACCTGATCCGGAAGCCGGCGCCTACGAAGCTGTGCCCTCTCACACAGGCCGCGATGCCGTTGCGCGCATGCAAGCCATGGCGCAGAACAGTGCGGCGCCTCACGCCGTTGCCCCGACTTTGCACAACGCGGTACGCACCTACACGCTTTCTGATGTGCAGGAATGCCGGTTGCTTTTCACCCATCTCAGCCGCCTTGCGCAGCCCGGTGCGGGCACGCGGATCACCGTGGGTGCCGCAGACGGGCAAACATCTGCCGGTGACGTGGCTCTGCGCCTTGCCCGTGCGATGGCCAATGCCGGACGCTCGGTTGTTATGATGGATTGCGTCGGCGATCTGCGTGGCTCTGGTATCAGTGCCGACGGGCCCGGTTTTTATGAGTTGGTGACGGGAACTGCTGGCTTTGATGCAGCGCTTCACAAAGACCCGCAAAGCGCTCTGCACTTTGTGCCGTCCGGCTTCAGCCAAGCCGAGCAATCGATGATTGCCGATGATGCTGCCGATCTGGTGGTTTCCGCGCTCGCCGAAGCTTATGACACGGTCATCGTCAATGCCGGGTCTGATCCTCAGCTTCTGCTTCAGTGCGCTAACATCAATGATGGCATGGTGCTCTCCGGCGATTTGGGGCGCGTCAACGCACTGGCTCATACGCTGGCCAGCATTGTCTCTCGCGAGCGTATTTTGGCGGTGCGAGCGAATGCCCACGCCACTTTGCAGGCTGCAATTCCGGCTTAAACAATGTCTCAACGTTTTGGCAACCACACGCCTTAAGACGGCTGGAACGCTTGGTATGTCATAGGTTACGCCACGGCATTACCGGGCAGGGACGAATTGATGATATCGACACGCGTGAAGCTCATGAAGGGTGCTCTTAGCACCATGCATGCGCTTGGCGTCCACTCCATGTTGCGCCCACTATCAGAGGGTTTGGGCATGATCCTCACGCTGCACCGCGTGCGCCCAGCTGATGCGTTGGATGCTGACCTTGGCCCGTTTCCAGCCTTCAATCCCAATGGACTGTTGGAGATTACCCCGGATTTCCTCGATGCAGTCCTTGAGGCCTTAAAGACCCAGGGCCTTGCCATCATCAGCCTGGATGAGGCGGTGGAGGCGATCAAAAATCCCGTCATTCGAAAAGGGCGTTTTGCCGTTTTTACCTTCGATGATGGCTATATCGACAATCGTGATCACGCTCTGCCGGTTCTTGAAGCGCATAACGCGCCAGCCATGATTTACATGCCGTCCGACTTTCCGCAGGGCAAGGGCGAGTTATGGTGGGTTGCGCTGGAGCAGATGATCCGTGCCGCCGATACGTTGGTTCGCCCGGGTCAACCAGAAATGGGGGAGCAGTCGGTTCGTACTGCCGAGGAGAAGCTTGCCTTCTATCTAGACGTTTACTGGAAGCTGCGTGCGATGAGCCAAGACGATCAGCGTGCTTGCATTCGCCAGATGGCACAGACCCGGGGCTACGATCTTGATGCGCTTTGCCGTCACCTGATCCTGTCAACGCCAGAGTTTCGAGACGTCAGCGCCCACCCGCTCATCACCATCGGCGCCCACACGGTTACCCATCGTTCCATTGCGCGGCTTTCGCCCGATGAGGCCATGCAAGAGATGGTGGGCGGTGCCGACTGGTTGGAAGAAACGCTAGGGTCACGACCAAAACACTTCGCCTTTCCCTATGGAGACCCGTGCTCAGCCGGCACGCGCGATTATCAACTGGCGCGCGAAGCAGGCTTTGAAACGGCGGTTACCACACGCAAAGGCATGATCTATGCCGATCATAGGGATCATATGTTTGGCCTGCCCCGCGTCTCGCTGAACGGTGACTTTCAGCAGGAGCGTTACATTGAGGTTTTTGCGTCCGGTGCACCGTTTCTGCTGGCGAACAAGTTCCGCAAGGTGGCGTGATCGAACGGCAGGTTGGAGCCCCGGACTGACCAGTGCTGCGCTTTGCACGAGTGGCTGCTTTCGCCTAGGTATGGCAAAAATTAGGGTAGCCATATGTCTGACACGCCAAATTCCCCTCTC